>NZ_JAUORV010000005.1 GCF_030548205.1 Aliiglaciecola sp. 3_MG-2023
CCCTGGTGCTACCTCCAGCCCGACATCCATGTCGGTCGTGCGCTCGGGCGGAACTGCGTTCCTAAAACATCCTCGCTCACCCCCATGTGAGAGCATATATAATGAATGTAGCTCGGGCTTTAGCCCGTGGAAAAGGCGCACTGGCATAAATTCCAGCCTACATTCTTAACGGTGTAGCGCGGGCTTCAGTCCTTGGAAAAGGCGCGCTGGCATAAATTCCAGCCTACATTCTTAATGGTGTAGCTCGGGCTTTAGCCCGTGAAAAAGGCGTGCTGGCATAAATACCAGCCTACATTCTTAATGGTGTAGCTCGGGCTTTAGCCCGTGGGAAAGGCGTACTGGCATAAATTCCAGCCTACAATCTTAACGGTGTAGCTCGGGCTTTAGCCCGTGAAAAAGTCGGACTGGAATAAATACCAGCCTACATTCTTAATGGTGTAGCTCGGGCTTTGGTCGGTGATGTCATTTGCAGAGTCTCCTAATTCAACTCTGTCATATTTATTTCGTGAAAGTGACTTGTATGCATCACAAAACGGTAATCAAAATGAAACCAACTATACCTAACCTTGCGCGCGGTCTACGAGAAGCAGTTTTGTTCTTTCAAATAGGATTGTTACCAAAAACAAATTAAACAGGGTTTTAGTTAATGAAGTCTACCTCTAAATTTCCACATTTTTTTAAAACGACAATAGCAGTTAGTATCCTTTCACTTGCCGGGTGCAACGGTGATAATGATTCTTCGCCTGACAGTGAAGTTGAAGTTACACCTACGTCGTATATCAACTTTACTGTCCTACCATATTTGCAAAATCCAACGACAACGGAAATAACAGTTAGTTGGATAAGTAATTCTGAACAGCCTGGAACGGTAACAATTGAAGGTGTTGGTTCATTTGTTTCTGACGTAGAGATAGCAGACTCTTTGACTTATGGAACCTCTGAAATTGAGTATATACATGGCGACACTAACTTTGGTGAAACCCATAGCGACGTTGCTGAGGGAGAAACTCCGGCATCTAGCTACAAACATAGTGTTAGGGTAACTGGACTTGAGGCTAATACAACTTACGACTACACCGTTGAACAACCAGATGAAAGTGCATTTACGTCAACCCTAACTTCTGCGCCAGCTCAAGGAAGTCGTGAAACAATTAGATTTATCACTATGTCAGATATGGAAACTGAGCCAGAATCAACAGAAAAAACTGTTCGTTGGACAGCGAGTGCTTTAGCTATTGGGGGAGATAAATTAGGAACTGATCCAGATACTTATACTCGTCAATATCCTGTCGACCAAACCACCGGCTATAAGGCTAATTTGGTTTATGCTGCTCAAAGGAGCCCCGATTTTTGGGTTATCGCTGGAGATCTCGTCGAGAAGGGTGGACGTCAACTGGATTGGGATGAGTTTTGGAGACATAGCGCAGGAGAATGGGGAACTCTTGCTTCTACCACACCAATATTTCCTGCATTAGGTAACCATGAAAATTATTGGCACCCAGAAGCCCCAGGTTATAACGCAGAAGCCTCAATGTTGTCATACGATAAATGGAATACTTATTGGGACTTACCGAACAACGACGCATCAGATGAACGCTACGAGAAGCGATATTATCGTGTTGATTACGGTCCTGTAACCTTAATTACCCTTGATTCTTCAAATGGTAACGATGACGACCCAAGCCAAGACACCAATCTATATATCAATGGCGAAGAGTCCCGTGTTCCAGATTTTAATCAAGGTAGTGAACAGTGGAACTGGGCGGTACGAGAGTTGTCTACAGCTCAAGCTGAAGGACAAGTGATTTTTGTTCAATTCCATCATACCGCTTTTGGTACAGGCGTACATAGCCTTCCATCGGGAAGTGCTGGTATTGCTAATGGTGAAGATAGTCAATCTGGTGTGCCCATGAGAATTTATCAACAGCTTTTCGAACAATATGATGTAACTGCTGTTTTATCAGGGCATGACGAATTACTTGAATATGTAAATATCAATGGCGTTAGTTATTGGGATGTAGGTTTTGCTGGTGATGGTCTTAGAGGACCAGGTTATCCACCGACGACTGAGTACGTACCATTTGATTTACTGCCCCTTGAAGCTCAATTAACTCATTGGAGTGCACATGGAGATGCTCCAGAAGTTTGGGACGGAGAGCAGTTAATTTCTGGCGGTAAGCATTATGGTTTCTTAGAAGTCGAGGTGCGTCCTTCTGGCGATTATAATTATGAGGTTGTTATGACTCCTCGGTATGTTTTCCCTGTGACTGATGAAACTGGTGCTGCTACAGGTGAGTTCGATCACCGTCAATATGACAAAGTTGTACGTATTACAGTTCAGCGTTAATTGACACTATCATCTTGGATGAGTGATTTAACTCATCCAAGATTTTATTAGCTAATTATTGTTTTGTTAAATCAGGAACGCCAACCTGCCATTCAGACCAATTTTCTACGATAGTATCAACCACTTTACTGCCTACCAATACTATGTTTTCGACTGTCTCTTCAAAACCACCGGCTGTTTCGCCTGGTGCCGGATCCAAGTGTTCAAGAGTGCTTTCGTTGGGATTACCCTGGTCAAAATTTACCGCTCCTCGAAGACTCATTACTCGATTTGTTCCCACGGTTCTTGATAGAACTTGCGCTAAAGCAGTGGCTTCCATTTCAGTAATGATATAATCATCAGCCCCATATAACTTGGAAATGTATTGTGCTTGCTGGGAAAGTCCAGGACCGTGAAAGAATGTATCTCCGGTCACATGGGTTCCGGTGGTGATAGACGGACTGCGTCTAGCTTCTGTTTGAGGGTAGCGCATGCGATACGTCAGGGCTGAGTGTGAATCTGTTAATTCGACGGATTGACTTAAGGATAAGCACCACTGGACTAATTTTGCATTAAGTTGGTAGCGTCGAATGTCTTCATACCCCTTACGTGGCATAAAAGTGGGCTCACCTTTCTTTCCTTCGTTTGCTTTCCATCGATGTCCCAGATCATAGTCAATTAACCAGGTTGCCCAGCTTACATCGCCAATAGTACCTTTCGAAGGGGGTGTGCCACCTACTCCACTAAGCACGTAATAGGCCTGTGTGAAATCGAAATGAGGGGAAAGTAAAATAGCTTGCATGGATGCTGAAGAGGCGACTTTGCCCATTCCTAACACTGAACCACATACGCCATCTGAATTACAAAAAACTGGGCTCTGAGCGCCTTTAACGTGCAACGGCGTGCTGTCTTTAAAGTAGCGCTTGTACCAATGTTGGAACTCCCCTGCTTTATCCCCACTGTTTTTACCTATTTCAAACATGGCAGCGACAAAGACTTTAACTTCGATCCTGTTCTGGTCATTTTTTGCTAGGGAAGCTGGCGAAAATACACAGGTTAGATTCAACACCAGAATACATATCAAAAACTTCTTATTGAGCATTATATTTTCCAACACACTTAAACTCCTTATAAACTACATTAAAAAGAGTTAAGTGTAAGTAAGAAAGCAATCAAGTTTAATTGACGGATCTATTTAAGTTCAGCAAAAACATTAATTTCGCCAAAATAACGCGTTATTAAATAACTAATAGGAAGACCAATGAATACCCATGAAAAGTTAAATTATGTAGAGTTTGCTGCAAAGGATCTCAATGGTACAAAACAATTTTTTGAATCTGTATTCAATTGGAAGTTCGTTGATTATGGTCCCGATTACACTTCTTTTTCTGATCAAGGATTAGATGGTGGTTTTTATAAGGCTGATTTGTGTAATCTCAGTGAAAAAGGGGGGGCATTACTGGTTTTTTATAGTGCTAACATTGAACAAACCTTAACCAAGATTAAAGTCAACAACGGTAGGATTACACGTCCTATTTTTTCGTTTCCTGGGGGACGCCGTTTTCATTTCGAGGAGCCTAGCGGCAATGAATTTGCTGTCTGGTCTGAAGGCCAATAAATAGGTGGATTTGGGTATATTTAAACAGTTAAAGGTATTGAAATATAACGGAATTATGTTGCAAAAGTGTTAATTAAAAGACGTTTTATGTCTGTTTTAAAACACAGATAAATGGTTTTACTCAAATTAAGATTAAAAAGTTCTTTAAATTCGTAGCTGATCGTAAATTAGCCATTGAGATCGTTGCACGGATACTTTAATATCCAGCATCAGGTGTCAAATACTTTCAAGGAAAAGTGATGAGAAAAAGTTTAATTGGATTAGCCGTAGCTACAGCTGTAGCTTCTGTTAGTGTACAAGCTCAGCAAGAACAAACTGGCGGTGCTGGTGCTGGCGGCGGTGCTTTAGGTGGTTTAACAGCAGGTACTATCGCTGCTGGTGCAGTTGGCGCTACAATTTTAGGCGCTGTTGTTTCAAATTCAAATGGCGATGCTCCAGAGCGTCCTGTTACTCCTACACCGACTCCAACTCCTACGTGTGAAGGTGATGATGATTTAGTAGATGGTGTATGTATTGGTACTACCATTACCGTCACTACTACTGGAACTGCAACTAGTACATCAACTATTACTGTTCCTGTTACCTATACTTATTCGCCTTCGATCTAAGTTTGGTTAAAGATTTAAAGCCGCCTTTTTGGCGGCTTTTTTATTGGTTGTAAATATCTATTCTGGATAACAATGAAAATAATATTTAGCTTACTAATCTGTAGCTTAGTTTTTCTGTCGGCTTGCTCGTCTACTCAAAGAGCTTATCAACAAAATATAAAATTGTATTTTAGTAGTAAAGACAATGTGACGTTAAACAAAGAATCTGTCTTAACAAGCCCGGTCGATCTTCTTTATATAAAAGCGGGCGAACGCCCCTATGTGACTTTGGCATTAGCCTTTATTGAAAACAGCCAATACAAATGGGTGTCTGCAGATGATGCTGTAATGATTACGCAAAATGGCAGGTTAGTGCGTACTCTAGGTTTAGATAATAACTTAATTTATGTTGATAATTTGGATAATGATCCTATGGCGTCCAAAAGCAATATTACGGAAAATGCGACTTGGAATAGTTATTTAGACTTAGATCCCCAACAGTATGGAGTTAAACTCCATTCTAGCTTTAGCCGTGAAAGTAATATTCCTCTGGCAATATTAGAACAGCAATTTTTGACCATAAAAATAACAGAATATGTGACTACCCAAGACGCGTTAGGGAATACTGAAAATTGGCAGAATGAGTATTGGTATCATATGCAAAGTGGACAGTTGTTGCGCTCATCACAACAGTTTTCAGGCTTAACTGAGCGTTATGATATGCAATATGTTAGCAGAGCTATGCGCTTGTTGGAGACGGCTAATGACTAGATTAATTGATCTTTTTAAAGTTACCCTGTTAACATTTTGTATTTCAAGTTATGCACATTCTCAAGTGGAAGTAACCGTTAATAATAGGGTGTTGAATTTTGCAGAAAACCCTAGATTGACCGAAGTGCTAGAATCCATAGATTTGAAACCTAATTGGTATTGGCCTAATACTCAATTATTCAAATTAGATAGCGATTTAGCGGAAAATAAAAGAATCGAGCTTATCCAAAAACTTGAAAACCTCTCCCAAGACCTTGATTCATCTACCCAAAAGAAACTTATCGAGCAAATAAAAAGCTGGAAACTCGCTCAACGTATCAACATTACTATTGATTATGATTTTGCTAGGTTTGTACTTCGTTATAATCCCTTATTTGATGATGGTAGGTACAGCTTAATATTTCGTCAGCGAAATCCTTCCTTATATCTCTTTGGGGCAGTACCACAGCCCAAAGTGCTAACATATGAAAACAATCAATGTATTGAAAATATTGTGGCAAATATTCGTAAATTAGATTCTGCAGAGAGCAGTTTTATTTATGCCATCCAACCTGACGGGGTCATTCGTAAATTACCTATTGCCTATTGGAACCATGATTGCCAACAAGTCATGCCTGGCAGCCAAATTTATGTTCCGTTAGCCGAATCTCAATGGTTTTCGGATAATACCCAGCTTAACCAGCTTATTGCTGAACTGGCAGTAAATAGGACAGTAATTGAATGATTAGAATTAAAAAAATGTGGGGTTCTGCAGCAATCGCTAACCTTGCGTTAGGTGCGCTAGTTACAACAACAGTATCAGCTGCAGAGCAACCTTTTGACGACGATAACGGTAACCTATCGCAAATGGTTCGCGGTGGTACCGGCCTAATACAGACTCCCACCGCCAGAATGGCTAAAGAAGGCTCGTTTACGCTAAATTACAACGATATAGATGAATATCGATTCTGGTCAGCAAGTTTACAGCTTTTTCCTTGGATGGAATCTACCGTTCGTTATACTGACGTAAGAACTCAACTCTACAGTCAAGATGCAAGCTTTAGCGGTGATCAAACCCTTAAAGATAAAGGGATAGATGTTAAGTTTCGATTGATCAAAGAGGGCTATTACTTACCAGATGTGTCTTTTGGATTAATGGACATAGGGGGAACAGGTTTCTTTAGTAGCGAATTTCTAAACTTTAGTAAAAATTTAGGCCCTTTTGATATACACCTTGGGATAGGTACGGGGTATTTAGGTGCTGGAGGAAATATCACTAATCCTTTTTGTGAACTTAAAGATTCGTTTTGTGAGCGCCCTGGTGGGTTTGGTGGCCGCGGCGGAAAAATCGACTATAACGAATTTTTTAAGGGGCCGGCGTCCGTTTTTGGCGGAATAGAATATAAAACGCCATTGGAAGGGTTAACGCTCAAACTTGAATATGACGGCAATGATTATGTAAATGATCGTGCTGGAACCCTAGAACAAGACAGCGAATGGAATTTTGGAGCGGTTTATAAATATAATAACTGGGACTTTAATTTGAGTTACCAAAGGGGAAATACTTTTGGTTTTGGTGTGTCATATAATTTTAATATGCATACGGTGAAGCAGCATAAATTTGACCGCTCTCCTAGAGAATTAACGAATGCCAAACCTGCAGATTCGATAGCGACGCTCAATCGTGATCGTCTTTACGCCGACTTAGTTAACGAAGGTAGTTTTATCATCAATGCTACCCATACTAGCGAAGACGAAATGACCTTTTATGGATCACAATTAGGTTATCGTGATCACAAAGAAGCCACTGAACGAGTTGGTAGAATTCTAGCCTCTGAGTTACCTGATTCTATTAAGACCTACAAGTTGGTGGATACACTGGCTAATATTCCAATGTTAGAAACAAAAATTGATGCCGAGCAGTTTAAAATTGCAGCAAATTACCAGGGGTTAGATACGGATATTCATTCTACCTATGTGCGTCAAAACCCCAATCAGTCCACGTTTGATAATTATGAACCTAAAGATTACTCCGGGGGATTTTTCAGTATGGAGACATTTTGGATCCAAACCTTCGGTAATCCAGAAGATTTCTATCTTTATCAAGGTGGAGCATATTTAAATAGCGGTTATCAATTCAATCCAAACTTCTCTATACGGGGGGGATTAAAAGTAACCCTGCTTGAAAACTTCGATAAGTTTAATTTCTTAGTCGATTCTGAAACTGCAGTATTACCTAGAGTACGTACCCAAGTTCGAGAGTATGTGACTCGCGGTAACGTGACTATGGAAAATGCTTACTTGCATTGGTTCGATCAAATCGCAGAAGATACTTATGCTCAAGTGTATGGCGGATATTTGGAAACCATGTTTGGTGGTATTGGTACCGAAATTTTATATCGTCCAGTGGATAGTAACTTGTCTTTCGGTATTGACCTCAATTACGTTCAACAGCGTGATTTTAATAACGAAACAGGTTTCTTCGACTACAAAGCCTTTACCGGTCATGCGGGCGTTTATTGGACCCCTGAGTTTCTACCAGATATGCAACTTACTGTAAAAGCTGGTCAGTTCTTGGCGAAAGATAAGGGGGTTAATATCGATATTGCTAAACGGTTCGATAGTGGCATTATTGTTGGAGCCTACGCTGCCTTTACCAATGTTTCAGCGGAAGAGTACGGAGAAGGAAGCTTTACTAAAGGTTTCTATATTTCCATACCATTTGATTTGTTTTCGTTGGCACCAGCTAAAGGACGAGGAAAGATCCCATGGGTTCCCATTGGTCGTGATGGTGGGCAAATGTTACAACGTCCTGTTGAGCTTAGAAGTTTAACGGAAGTTAGAGCTCCATTTTACGATTAACAAAAGCGATAGTCCCTGCATATAGAGCTCGGTGAAAATGTAGGGGCTAGTCTTACTAGTGTTTTTAGGTTTGAACATGTCAACAAAATTTACTCGGGACGATTATAACGCTTTTTATTCCATGCAAACTCGCTGGGGGGATAACGATATATATGGACATGTGAATAATGTCCAATACTACGCATATTTCGACAGTGCAGTGAACCGCTACTTAATCGAAGAGGGTGGTTTGAATATCCATAATGATGGCGTGGTGGGCTTTGTGGTTGAATCACAGTGTCAGTATTTCTCACCCATTGCTTACCCCCAAGAGTTACACCTTGGTTTACGGGTTTCTCGTTTAGGTAGCCGTTCTGTGACCTATGAAATAGGGATTTTTGTAGAAGGGGAGAGCGCTCCTTCTGCCCA
This sequence comes from Aliiglaciecola sp. 3_MG-2023, assembly GCF_030548205.1. Classification (GTDB taxonomy): domain Bacteria; phylum Pseudomonadota; class Gammaproteobacteria; order Enterobacterales; family Alteromonadaceae; genus Aliiglaciecola. The sequence continues at coordinate 8,552 of NZ_JAUORV010000005.1, forward strand.
AGGTTATTTTGTACATGTGTTTGTTGATAAGCAAAGTAACCAGAGTACTGCTATTCCTAGTAATATCCTAGATGCATTGAAACGGCTTCAGATTCAATAAACCTTGCGTTTTATTAAGGGCTTAGTGGAAATCCCTGGAGGTCGTATTCAAATCTTCGAGTAAGTGACTTAAATCAGTAATTTTCCCTGCAATGATGTGGGTCACATCACCGTCACCGCGTTCCAAAATACCACTGACTTTCAGTATTTTCGATTTTAAAAAGGCTTTTTTTTGCGCCCGGGCGGTGGCTTGCCATACCACTACATTACTACAGCCGGTATCATCTTCTAAGGTCATAAAGGTGACTCCTGCTGCAGTACCTGGCGCTTGCCTTCCGATGACAACACCAATCACATTTACGACGGATTTATGCTGCTTGCCAGCTAACTGTTTTGCCGCTGTGTATTTACCTAATTTCCCTGCGTTGCGTAATAACTTAATTGGATGATGCGTTAATGACAAACTTGTGGCGGCATAGTCTTCAACCATTTCTTCCACATCTGAGGGAGTAACATCAAATAAGAATGATTGTTCCTGTTCTCTAAACAAGGGTAGCTCGGACTCGGTTTCCATTAATGCCCAGCGTGCTTTATAACGATTTTCAGCTAAGGCTGCTAGGGCATTTGCGCTGGCTAGGGCTTCCATGTGATCTCGCTGGAGAGCTAGGTGCTTTAGTTCAACAACAGACTTATAGCCAGTGGCAGGACGCTGTTTAACCATTAACTCTGCAGCCCCTTTGGGCAGCCCTTTAACCATACGTAACCCTAAACGTATGGCAAAGGTCCCCCCATTTGCTTGTAAAATATGTTCATAATCAGATTGATTGATACAAATGGGGAGTATCTTGATGTGATGTCGCTTTGCATCCTGAATTAACTGCGCTGGGGGATAAAAGCCCATGGGCCAACTGTTTAATAGGCCGACATAAAACGCCTGAGGGTAATAGTACTTTAGCCAGGATGAAACATAGGCAAGTACCGCAAAAGAAGCAGAATGAGATTCTGGAAATCCATATTCGCCAAAACCACATATTTGATTGAATATGCGCTGCGCATAATCTTGAGTATAACCTCGCTCAAGCATGCCATTGATGAGTTTGTGTTGGAACTGCATCAGCTGTCCATTTTTTTTCCAACTGGCCATTGCCCGCCTTAATTGGTCGGCTTCGCCACCGCTAAAACCGGCTGCCACCATGGCTAGCTGGATAACCTGCTCCTGAAAAATGGGTACTCCCATGGTGCGGCTCAATACACCTGCTACCTCTTCCGAGGGGTATTCGATGGGCTCTTTGCCATCACGCCTACGTAAAAATGGATGCACCATATCGCCCTGAATAGGTCCTGGTCTAACGATGGCAATTTGAATAACCAAATCATAATAGGTCTTCGGTTTGAGACGAGGCAACATACTCATTTGAGCACGAGACTCGATTTGAAAAACGCCTACGGTATCGGCTTGTTGAATCATTTTATACACTTGTGGATCATCTTCGAGTTTGGTTATTTGCGCGATGCTAAGAGCGTGTCCGTAGTGTTGTTCGATTAATTGGAAAGATTTACGAATGGCGGTGAGCATGCCTAATGCCAATACATCAACTTTCAACAGGCCAAGACTTTCTAAATCATCCTTATCCCACTGTATAACGCTTCTGTCTGCCATAGCGGCATTTTCAATAGGTACAAGCTGATATAAAGGTCCTGATGAAATAATAAACCCGCCTACATGTTGAGATAGATGCCTGGGAAAGCCCATTATCTCATTTACCAATGTGATAAAGTGCTTACCTTTTATCGAGGCTGGATCTAAGCCTAGTTCGGCAATTTGTGCTTGCCAATTGAGGCCACTATCTCGACGGTTAATGTTCTTAATAAAAAAATCTAACTGGGTTTCATTTATACCTAGCGCCTTACCTACTTCTCGCAATGCACTTTTAAATCGATAGCAGGATACTGTTGCCGCTATGGCCGTGCGCTCTCGTCCGTATTTAGAGTAAATATATTGAATGACCTCTTCACGCCGTTGATGCTCAAAGTCCACATCAATATCTGGGGGTTCATCTCGTTCTTTAGAAATGAAACGTTCAAATAACACATTAATTTGGCGAGGATCGACAGAAGTAATTTCTAAACAGTAACACACTACTGAATTGGCGGCTGACCCGCGACCTTGATACAAAATGTGTTGAGATTGAGCAAATTGCACGACATCGTAAATAGTGAGAAAAAAGAATTCATATTCTTGTTCCTCAATAAGCACTAGTTCTTTCTCAATAATATGCCGGATCTCAGGTTTGATGCCTTCTGGAAAACGTTTCCTAATACCTACTTCTACCAGATCTCGGAGATGCTGTTTGGGTGTTTTTCCTTCTGGGATCAACTCTGCTGGATATTCATAACGTAATTCTCGTAAATTAAAGTCGCACTTACGTGCAATCTCTACAGCGTTATCTAACCAAGTTCGTTTGAATAGCTTATTGAGCTTTTCCTGACTTCGTAAACTCCGCTCACTATTGGAGACTAAGTCGCGCCCAAGCTCTGCAACCGTAGTTCGGTGCTGAATAGCATTGAGTATATGTTGTAAGGGAAGGCGACTTGGATTGTGCATCAATACACCACCGCAAGCACAGATTGGAAGGTCAAATAGCTGACTAAGCTTCTCATAATGTGCGAGCATCACATGCTCATTGGCGGTAAGGTGACGTTGTGCAGCGATCCACAAACGGTTTTTATAGTGCTTTTTTAACCAGCTCGCCCATGGCTCGTCAACACTTAATACTCCTTTGGGCAACCATAATAGTAAGCAATGTTTGATGGTTTTAAGATCCCACTTAGCTAAGCTATATTCCCCCTTAGGTGAGCGTCTTCGGGCATTCGTAATGATCCGGCATAGTTCCGCATAAGCCTCTCGATTAGGGCATAACAAAACGCACTCTAAGCTGTTATCGAGCTTAAAGTAACTTCCAACGATAAGTTTAATTGCCAGTTGATGATCTTTTATTTCGGTGTAAGCCCTTACTACTCCCGAAACTGAGCATTCATCGGTAATTGCAATGGCTTCATAGCCTAAAAAATGGGCTTGTTGAACCAGCTCTTGAGGATGTGAAGCACCATGCAAAAAGCTAAAATTAGATTGGCAGAATAACTCAGCGTAGGCCATAGGTTGCTCTCGAATTAATCTTCTTCACTCACAGCTTAGCTAAAAAAACCATGGGCAAACCACAGGCTTTTAGTGGTGCGATATATCCATAGCCACTGGCCATGTTGATTACGAGCGATGAAATAATCGCGGGTGATTTGTTGGTTGTCCCACCATCCAGTACTTATGCGCTCTGGGCCATGTATGATAGATACTTTTTCCGTTAATGGCTGAGGAGTTTGTAGCATAAAGCTAGGTCGTAATGGATAGGTTGAAATCGACTTTGGTGTTACCTCTAGGTGTGGTGGTACATATTTATTCACTTTCTCGGGACGAAAGTCGTCATCTAATACCACCTGCGAAATCGCTTCCTCCCCTAGTTTGGCCTGGAGTAATGAAATTAACTGTAAATAGGTGAGAGTACCTTTACTGGCACTAAATAAATCAGCTTTATCGGGACTACGTAATTGGGTGTCAGGAGCACTTAGCTCCAGGGCAAATATGGGAGCCTGTAAAACCAAGTTGTCTAATTTTAAGGTGCTGAGATTCGTCCATTTGTCGGCGAGATACTCTCCTTGGGCTGATCCTACTTCTAGTGTCAGTGTTCTATTATCCCTTTGATATAATGTAAAAATAATTTTTTGAGTAAGTAAATCGCGGATTTTTAAAAACTGTTCTAATGCTGCTAACAACTGTCTCATTGGCGATAGCAGAGTGTCTGTGTGACTTATTTCGTAGAGTAGCTCTAGATAACGTTGAAACTTCGATTGGGGGTGATAAAAATCCACTGAATGGTGAAATTCACCACTTAGCCTACCCAAGTATGTCACTAAATCTATGTCAAACCGTTTGGCGACATCTTTTAGGGGCAACGCCATCAAATCTGCAAGATTATGGATACCCACTCGGGCTAATTTGCTAACGCTTTTCTTATCTAGCTCAGAGTCCGTTAGTTGTCGTATACCAATTTGATGTTGCAGCATAGGCAGATGATCACTGACCTGATTCCATGCTGTACGGGCGAGGATCCTCGCTGCATAAGGGGATTGTCCGCTGGCGTAATAATAGGTTACCTGAAAGTCTTTTAGTTGGTTCTTAATAACCCGCCAGTAACCATTTAGCCCATTATATAGCATCAGCATATTGTGGATCCGTAACAACAGACCATTCGGTGGAAAAAGACTGATATCTGAGGTCACTAAGTACAAATGTTCGGCTATCTCAACTAATTTTTTTTGTTCAACATCTCTTTTATAAGGCAATACCTGTAAATGTTGATCTAGTGCGGCGGCAGTTCCCAATCCCATTCCCATGCGGATACCTGCATCAATAGCAGCTTGATTTAACTGCAATACGCAATTTGACTGATGATGCAATATAACTAGTGCATGTTGAGTGCTCATTTGCGGGTTAGTGCCTTCAGCAGACGGTTCCTGAGACAAGGAGATCCCATGACATAGGCTGTCCAACTGCAAATGCGGAAAGTGTAAATATAACCAAAGGGGCTGCATATTAACTGACTTTCGCCTGCGGGAATGACAGCACATTACTGGCGCGTTGACTGAGGGCCAATTCGGGCCAAGTGTGAGTCATATTGATATTGAAGGGCTGGGCTGGCCAACCGCCCTTACGTTTGGTTATTTGTACTGCAACTCCCTGTTCATGGGCATTGAGTTTCATTGCTAAGCTGACGGGCAATGATAAGCTTACTTGTCGACTTTGCCGCAGCACAAAATGCAAAGCGTCACCTTGTTCTGCAGCCAGTTGCAAACGTTTGGTTTGGGCTATTTCAAGCTGTTGATGCCACATTAGCACACTATGACAGCAGCCGCTTTTAAGGCACTGTTCGGCGCTCCAAAGGGCGTGCTCTGCAGAATTAGGTTGTACAATTAACACTTGCTCAAGGCTGAGCCCAAAGTGCGCTAACATTTCACCGTTAATTTGCATTGGGGCTGCAATAAATACCAACAAGCGTTTGTGTTGCTGACGATATCGCAAAGCAGGCAATAACAAGCGTAACTCGCCAATCCCTATGGGAGTATGGATATCAATCATTCCCGATTGTGGGAAACCACCTTGAAGTGCATCATCAAGTTCAACATAACCGGTACTATTAGAGGTTAGGCAGTGTTCTTGTTGATTACCTTGCCAGACTAAGCGTTTATTTTTTAAGTGTTCCAATAGTGTATTCATAAATAACCTAAACTCCGGATAATTCGCGCCGAATAAATGAGCAGATAATATACTGTATTTATGTACAGTATATTGATCAATTTCAGAGATGCAAGTTTTGCGGTAACTTGAGGGAATAGTTAGTATGATGAACCCCGGTAATACCGAAAAGCATAAAAGGTAGGTTATGAATTATTGGTTATTTAAGAGTGAGCCGGATGCATTTAGCATCGATGATTTAGCGAATAAACCTAATCAAACAGAGCATTGGGATGGTATTCGAAATTATCAGGCGCGTAATTTTTTACGGGATAAAGTGCAACTCGGTGATCAGGTATTCATATATCACTCTAGCTGTAAAAACGTTGGAATCGCAGGTTTAGCTGAAGTGGTAAAAGAGTCTTATCCCGATCATACCCAGTTTGACCCAGAGTCAAAATATTATGATCCCAAATCAGACCCTGAAAATCCCAGATGGTATATGGTCGATGTTAAATTCGTCAAAAAATTCAAACATGTACTGAGTTTAAAAAGCATAAAAGCAATGCCGCAAATACAACAGATTGGTCTGGTCAAAAAAGGCCATCGCTTGTCTATTATGCCAGTGGATCCAGAGGAATTTGCTTATTTGCTTAAAGAGTGTAACAAGCTTTAATCCAAAATTGATTGCAGAGCATTGAAGCTCTGCATATTTTGCTATTTATAATGCTTTTTGTTGTTCAATAAATAGAGCGATATTTTCTCTAAGAACTGACAATGGAATAGAGCCATATTCCAACACCGCATCATGAAAAGCGCGTAAATCAAACTTATCCCCAAGGGCTTCTTCTGCTTCAGCTCGTAACTTTTTAATCTCCAACTCGCCAATTTTATAGGCTAGGGCCTGTGCCGGCCAAGAGATATAACGATCGATTTCCGTGGTCACATTGTGCTCTGACAATGCTGTATTTTCTAGCATATAGTCCAAAGCCTGCTGTCGTGTCCAACCCTTCATGTGCATCCCAGTATCAACCACTAAACGACACGCGCGCCACATTTCATAACTTAAGCGTCCAAATTCTTCATAAGGAGTTTGATAAATACCCACTTCTTTACCCAAAAATTCAGAATACAAACCCCAGCCTTCACCAAATGCCGAAATATAGGTGTAACGGCGTACATTAGGTAAGTTCTGCATCTCTGACGCGAGTGAAATTTGTAAATGGTGGCCGGGAACCGCTTCATGCATTGTTAAGGCGGGAATAGCATATAAAGGTCGTTTATCTAATGCGTAGGTGTTTACCCAATAATAACCTGGCTCATCATCACGCCTAGGTGAAACATACCTACCAGTAGTGTATTTCGGTGCAATGGCATCGGGAACCGGTGCAACACCGTAAGGTGTGCGAGGGAGTTTGTAAAACAGCTTGGGTAACTTTGCATCCATGCGTTTAGCTACATAAGACGCGTGCTTCAACAATTCTTCAGGAGTTTTAGCATAAAATTGCGGATCTGTACGTAAGAATTCAATAAACTCATTGATACTCCCCTGAAAGTCTAGCTCATCAACAATGTCCTGCATTTGAGCGCGTATGCGCGCCACTTCGGTTAACCCTAGCTGGTGGATATCATCCACTGAAAGATCTGTAGTGGTATAGTATTGGGCACGATTTTGATACATCTTTTCGCCGTTAGGCCAGGTTTTAGAAGCAACATCTGATTTAGCATTAGGAATATAATCGGTGACCAAAAAGTCGTAAAAGCTTTGATAAGCGCCCATCACATCTCGTTTGATAACTTCCTTGGCTTCTATTATTAATGCTCGCTTCTGAGCTTCAGTGGCATTGCTATCATCGATTTTTAAGAATGGACTATAAAAAGTATTATCTTCAACTTTCCCACTGAAAAAACTTTCAACAGACTTTTCAAAACCTAGCATAACCGCTTTAGGTTGCACCATTCCCACTTCCATTCCTTTTTTCATCCACGCAATTTGCTGGGCGAAATAAGCTGGGATTTGATCAAGCCTAGTGAGGTAATTTTGATAGTCCTTCACATTAGCGAATCGACTCGAGCGTGGAAGTCCAGCCATTGCACTATGAAACCCATACTCTGAGGTTAGCGGAACATAATGTGCTTTGAAGTGATATTCATCGACATAATTTTGTATCCGATAACGTTGCATCAGCAGGTTAATTTGATCTGTTCGCGGTAACTGTTCTTGGTTTATGTTATCTAGTTTATGTAAGAAACTTTCGAACTGATCATTTTGCCTGGCGAGCCCTTCAGGGGAAATGTCGGCAAGTTGATCATCGAAGTCATGTACGCCTTGAGAGCTAGCATAAACAGGAGATATGGAGAGTTCGTATTGCCAAATATTGTCCATTAATTTGGTCAATTTTTGTTGTTCGGATGCCGTTGCTGGAAGGCATAAAAACAGCAAGAAAAATATCGTCATTCTGCTCAACGGGATATGCATTTGGGGTTCTTTCCTATTTATTTGGGCAACGCCCACAACTATAACGTTTCTAACACAAATTGTACTGAAACTATCAATTTACAGCTTACTGTATGGGGTACAGAAAAGTACTAATTTTTAGGAGTATAAATGGGACTAGGAAAGGCCGTTACTTTATCTGATAGTTCAGTAATCTTTGCCGTGCCTTGTTTCTTCACTTCATCAATTCTTAACACACTGTGCATTGGGATATAGGTGTGCTTTACATCGGCAAATTCAGTTTTTAACTTTTCATGACTTGGATCTAATACCAGTGTTGTATGGGTATCCCAGACAAAATCGCCAATCTCCACAAAACCAAACATACTGCCCTGACTGACTTCTCGTACGTAAACTTCATAACGTTCACCATTACTAACAAACTGTACACGAAATAAAGGATTTTTGGCTGTCATATTACTCACTTTAAGATGTTAAAACCGGCCTGAATTCTAACGATAACTGAGACAATCGCCAAGTGAAATCCGCCCCCTAATCACAAAACTATTAAGGTTCTTACGGATTAATCCAATAAGTCAGCCAGACAGACACTCATTAAGGTTTTAGGGGGCCCAAAATAGCTTGTGTTGCTAGCATGAGTTCATCTGTGTCACCGGCTAGAATTCCGTTAACTGCAAACCCTTGCACGTAGCTGCATAGTTGCAACCCGGTAGACTCAATGTTGATATCTTGTCTAATCTCGCCGAGCTTTTGAGCTTTTTCCAAGCATCCAATAAAATCAATCTGTAAGCGATCTAGATAATGCCTGCCAATATCTCGAATTTTTAAATCATCAAATCCCAACTCGGTGATAATGTTGATTAACAAGCAACCTCGACCTTTAACCAAATCGATGTAATCTGTAAAAAAACCATGAATAGAGAGCATGCCTTGATTGTGCTCTAAGTGTGAAATGGCTTTTGCCAAATGTTGCTCTTGATAATGGGCAAGTACGATGTATAAGAACTGCTGTTTAGAACCAAATTCAATATAAAACCCACGACGATTGAAATCGGTTCTAGCGATAATTTCATCCATAGCCGCACCGTGATAACCATGTTCCAAGAACACAGCAATTGCTTGCTCAAGCACTTCTTCTACATTGTATAAGGCCTTGCGGGGCATATTAATTTGCTCAAATAATAAAGAATAGGTGTTCTTTATAGACTAGCTGAGAAATTATTAGTGTCAAGGAATCTTCTTATGGGAACGTAAACAGATAAACCGTAGCAGGGACTTTAGTCCCTGAGGTCTATTTGAATTGCGCTAGCATCAATACCAGCCTACAAGGTAATTTGTAGCAGGGACTTGAGTCCCTGAGGTCTATTTGAATTGTGCAGGCATCAAAACCAGCCTACAAGGCAATTTGTAGCAGGGACTTTAGTCCCTGAAATCTATTTAAATTACGCTAGCATCAATACCAGCTTACAAGGTAATTTGTAGCAGGGACTTGAGTCCCTGAAATCCATTTGAATTACGCTGGAATAGATACCAACAGAAATAACAAAACTATTGAAACGAACCTATGAAAAAAACTGCTTGTTAATGAACTGCCAGGTCTCTTTAAAATCTTCGGTGGGGCGACGTTTGAAATCACTACGAATAAATAAATTAATACGGCCGTCGGTATAGCAAATCAGCATATTTGCAATTACAGCTTCATCCGCAGGTAAAGATTTACCTTCGCGGAGTTTACGCTCTCTCAAAACCTGTTTGATTTGGGTTTCAAGCCGCTCAAAAATTTGTGCAATTCTACTGCGTAAACGTTCTTGTTCACCCATTAAGGCATCGCCATTTAAAATTCGGGTAATACCTGGATTTTTTTCTGAGAATCCTAAAATTAAATGAATAATAAGCTGAATACGCACTGCACTGTCTTTTTCTTCATTAATGATTTTATTAATGCGAGAAAATAACGTTTCTTCAATAAATTCAATCAAACCTTCAAACATCCGCGCTTTACTGGGAAAGTGACGGTATAAAGCAGCCTCTGAAACGCCCACTTCTGTTGCCAACTTAGCCGTCGTAATGCGCTGTCCAGGATTACTTTCTAGCATACTTGCCAGACACTGCAAAATTTGCGCTCTGCGGTTTGGACGTTTATTCGCGGGCATCAATATGTCTCCCTGTCTGTAGGACTATATTATTATTTTTAGAATTATTGTGTTGCATGTTTATCTTTATATCTTTCGGATACTAATTGCATCAATTTAAAAGCAAGTTGTCTTTTATCGGCAACTTCTAGAGATTTTTCACCCTCTTTCCAAAAAACAGTCAAAGCATTTTGTTCGCTGTTAAATCCAATGTCGCTATTTGATACATCATTGGCGGCAATCATATCGAGCTGCTTACGCTGTAATTTATCTTTTGCATAACGACTAACGTCTTGCGTTTCGGCAGCAAAGCCGACAGTGAACACTGACCGTTGTTGTTTTGCGACATCTGCAAGAATATCAGGGTTTTTAGTAAAAGTAAGGGTTAACTCTTGATTGTTCTTCTTGATTTTTTGATTTACCGCTTGTGAAGGACGATAGTCAGCGACGGCCGCACAACCAATAAAAATATCCGCGCCCTGTATATTGCCCATTACTGCGTCATGCATCTGTAGCGCGCTTTCAACCTTAACTAGGGTTGCTTGATCAGGAGCCGTTATATTGACTGGACCACTAACCAAAGTCACTTTAGCGCCCATTGCTATTGCCGCATTTGCAAGTGCATAACCCATTTTTCCAGAACTATGATTACTAATATAGCGAACAGGATCTATCGCTTCTCGAGTAGGCCCTGCGGTAATCACCATTTTTTTACCCGCTAAAAGTTGAAGAGGTTTGGGTTGGGTGATTATTTCAGCCAAGTATTGCGGTTCGGGCATACGACCTTGCCCAACATCTCCACAAGCTTGTTCACCAGAGTCGGGGGGAATTATAGTGATACCGCGCTTAGCTAAAATAGCAAGGTTTGCCTGTGTTGCTTCTGCTTTCCACATTTGTTGGTTCATGGCTGGAGCAACAAATATTTTTGCGCTGCTGGCTAAACACAAAGTAGATAACAAATCATCGGCCATGCCATGGGCAAGTTTCGCAATGAAATTTGCAGTAGCGGGCGCAATCAGAATGGTATCAGCCCATTTGGCTAATTCAATATGCCCCATAGCTGCCTCTGCCGCAGGATCGAGTAAGTCATTAGAAACTGGATTGCCGGAAACTGCTTGCAGTGCTAAAGGACTAACAAAGTGTTCTGCTGAAGCCGTTAGAACAGCTCGAACCTCTGTATTTTTTGCAGTTAGCTTACGCACTAAATCAGGGGTTTTATAAGCAGCAATGCCGCCTGTAACCCCAAGTAAAACCTTGTCTTTTTGAATGGCCATGTGTCTACATATTCACTGAAAATCTGTCCAGTATTCTACCTAATATACAAGTTAGACAAAACACTTAGGTATTTGATATGACTTAATATTGGCCTGATCAGCGATCATTTGCTAGGTTTAATTGGTGGTATACGACTAATAGCTCGTTATTTTAACCTTAATTCAGGCACGGACGCATGAAACTATCAGAATGGCCAAAAATGGAGCGGCCTAGAGAAAAGCTCCTATCCATGGGCAGTGAAGCCCTATCAGACGCAGAACTTCTCGCCATTTTTTTAAGAACGGGCGTACAGGGCTCAAGTGCAGTTGATTTGGCCCGAGAACTGTTGATTCAGTTTGGATCTTTACGCAGTTTATTAAATGCCAGCAAAAGCCAATTTTGTTTGGGAAAAGGTCTAGGAGAAGTAAAATATGTGCAGCTTCAAGCAACCTTGGAAATGTCGAAACGTTACTTTGCGCAATCACTTACTCGAAAGCACACTTTCGATAGTGCCAATCGCACTAAACAATATCTTCTCAGTCAGTTAAGAGATGAACCTAACGAGGTATTTGCCGTATTATTACTCGACAGTCAACATCGCTTAATTTCCTTTAAAAAATTGTTTTTTGGGACGATTAACGCTGCCAGTGTTTACCCCCGAGTGATTGTTCAACAAGCCTTAGGGGTTAATGCTGCGGCAATCATTTTAAGTCACAACCACCCTTCGGGTATCGCAGAACCCAGTCAGGCAGATCAACATATTACTCAGCGTATCAAACATGCTTTGGAGTTAATTGACGTCACTGTACTGGATCACATTATTGTGGGGGATGGCGACTGTGTGTCTTTTGCTGAGCGAGGTTTGGTATAGTTTTATTGCTTACTGAAATCAATTAAAAAGGCATATATATGAAAGTATTGATAAATCATTGATTCATCATAAGGGGAACTTCATTAAAAACACAGGAAAGTATAATGACTTACCCCAATACTCTTATTTTTGTCGATCTTAGTGCTGATGACCCTGCAGCCGCTGGCGAGTTTTACGCCGAAGTTTTTGGTTGGGAGAATGACCCACGTCCAATGGGCATATATCACCGCATGGTTCCGGGCGGTGTTATGCATGATAGTGACGGAAATGAAACCACTATTGGAAACTTTCACCTTGGCATACATAAAGCTGAAAATGCACGTCCTCATCCAAACCGAGAAGGCGTTGAGCCTCGCTCTATTGCAACTGAAGGGCGCAAACCAAGGGTTTGGATTCTGGTCAGCGATGATGACAGCATTGATGCTATTTTAGAGCGAGCAGAAACGAGAGGGGCAAGTATTTTGTGGAAAGACCATTTTTGGGCTGAATTTAACGGTATAAATGCCGCTTTCCAAGATCCTTGGGGAAATGAAATTATATTGTGGGTGAAAGGTGGTGATTCACCGCAAATTCCAGCCCACTTTACCCAAGAGTAATTTACATCTATAACCTGTAGCAGGGGCCTTAGCCCCTGGGATCTATTTAACGTGCGCTAGCATCAATACCAGCCCATAAGATAACCTGTAGCAGGGACTTCAGTCCCTGAAATCTATTTGAATTGCGCTGGCATCAATACCAGCCTATACATCACCTACTGATATGGGCTTTTCGCCTTTAACCCATAATCGATGGGCCATACGTTGGTATTTTTTATCATCGTAAACGGTGCCAGTGTGCAATGTGCAGCGGTTGTCCCACATTAACACATCACCTTTTTGCCACTTGTGTGCATACACATATTTCGGTTGGGTTATATATTCTACTAGCTCATCCACCAAGGCCATGGCTTCGTCGTCTTCCATTCCTAAAATATGTTTTACCGTACCTGTACTAACCCACAAGGCCTTGCGGCCATCAGCGGGATGGACCCGTATCATCGGGTGAATAACGTCTGGGTTTTCACGGCGCAGCTCATCGGTTATTTCATAACTATTGAATTCTCGATTTTGAATAAAATGCACGAGGGAGTGATGAATCTTTAAGGGATCTAATTGTGCCTTTTTTTCTTCCGATAAATCTTCATAGGCCGCAACTTGGTCTGCTAATAATGTATCTCCGCCTTCATCAGGGACGGTTACAGCGTACAACATAGTGCACATGACAGGCTCTTCTTTATAAGAATAATCTGTATGCCAACCTAAACCATCGTTATGGGCACCAATGGGTTCACCTTTTTCACCGAGCATATTCGAAATTTTAAAAATATGCGGATAGTTAGGTAAGCAAAACTTAGTTTGAGTATGTAACTCTGGCTCACCGAAAGCATTAATAAAGCGCATTAGGTCATCGGGCTCCATGGTTTGATTGCGCAATAAAATTGCACCATGTTGATGAAATGCAGCCACGACTTTTCCTAAGGTCTCTTGATCTGCTGATTGTAAATCCACATCGACTATTTGCGCACCAAAGTCGCCTTTTAAGTGCTCTATGGTTAATTCTTCAGAGGGTTTAGATGGTGACGTATTCATAATTTGGTTCACTATTTTTAAGATTCACGTTTGCCACACACTGATAAAGCAGTTAGTGCATAAATTAATGCACTATCAACTAAATCTTGTGGCGTTGAGCGCCATCTAGGCATGCCGGAGGTCACTGCTGGTATGCGTTGCATATTAAATACGTTGTGGTCGCGCCACATACTAGAATAAGCAGGGTGGGCTAACTCAATGGGCGCATTTCGGGTTGCTTTGGTGGCATCACACAGAGACTTCACCAAGGGAGCGACAGCATTTGCATCTGCCTCGAAACCATTTCTTACAACCATTGGTTCTATATCGTACTCATCGATATCTAAGGATGCCATTACCTGCTTCAGCTGGTGGTATGGTTGTGCTGCCGTTTGCTGCGCAGTCAGACCAACTTCAATATAAACAGAGCACACATCCGTGCCGGCGCCAAAGGTTAATGGTGAACCAGCTTTAATCGAATCAATTTGCACTTTGGGAACAGAGACGCCACCGGTAGTAACATACTGGTTTTCCGCTTCATATTGTTGTGACCAAGTGTGTAATGCATCGATCACCGTGCCTAATTTGTATATCGGGTTGGGATGCTTATGAGTTTCTACTGGCGCTTCCAATATTGGTGTAAAAACTCCTTCACCAAATAACTGAATGCGAAATAAGGCATAGCCATTACCTTGCCAAGTTACGCCCCAATCACAGCCTTCTGCAGCAATGGCGTAATCTGCAACTACACCACCGTGGTGAAACAGATAGTGAGCACCTATATCTTTCCCCATATAATCAACGCCTTGCCACTGTTCCATTGGCTCAGGACCAATTTCTCCTGGGCAGGCCGTCAAATATAACTTTCCAGCTAATTCAATCCCTGCTGCTTTTAATGCTTTGGCAGCAATTAAAAAACAACTCATCGGGCCGCGATCATTACTGATGGGGAAACCGTGAAACTTACCGTCTTCCAACCAACACTTATCCCACTCTGGATTCTCTAAGGTCTTTTGCGAAAACTTGTGTTGATTAATATGTGGATTATCGCTTGGGCTTTCGGTATCTAAGTGAGCAGTAAATAATAGGTTTTTACCAACGCCTTTACCGCCATATTCGCCAATGATGTTTTGACGTTCTGGTGTAGCGCCACATTGACGGGTTTTGAAACCGTTAGTTTGCAACCAGTCGAAGACAAATTTCCCCGATTCGGCTTCATAACCGGATTGGCTGGGAATATTACCCAAAGTGAGAGCTAGTTCGGTTATTTCGTCTATGCTGATAGCCGCTTTAATCGCTGCAATATCATCGTCTGTTACCGAGTAGTTTACTTGAGTATCAGATGGGTACAAAGGACTGCTCATGCTGCCTCCCAATGTTTAATGATGGACTGGGTATCGCTTAGTAGAGCGAAATTGATAGCCATAGCTCGAAGACTGGCGTCATGTAATTCTATATCGTAAGCTGCACACCCATCACTCACCACAATACAATGATAATCACGGTGGAACGCATCTCTGACGCTAGACTCTACACAACATTCAGTGGTGATACCGCAAAACACTAATGTGTCTAGTTGCTTTTGTTTCAACAGGTCATTCAGTTGTGTTTCATAAAAGGCGCTATAACGTGTTTTATAAATTACCCAATCACCGTCTTGCGGCTCTGTGCCATAAAACGTCATACCAGCGGTATCTGCACGACAAATAGCGCTTTCAGCTTTAGCATCTCTACCTTGTCTACTCATCCACTCTTGCCATGCAGCAGAGTCGTCTTGTTCCGTGGTTTTTAAACCTACAAAGATAATTGGAATATCATTCTTGCGCGCGCTTGCGACTAATTTTTTAATGTTTTCAACAGCGGGTTGCACCACGCTCATGTCGAGTCCAAACTGTCCTAACAGACCATCTGGACTGGCAAAGTCGTTTTGTACATCAACGATGCACAAAGCGCTGCGATTGGATGTTATCCAATCGGATTTTAGTTCTATTAAATCAGCATCAGCCATAATGGGCTCTTACCGCCGGCAAAATTTCTTTGCCGAATTTGTGTAGCCCTTTTTCGTAATCGTCGAAAATCACCATGACGCCGTCCATTTCAGTGTTATCAATCATCTCGATCAGCTGTTGTTTCACTGATTCTGCAGTGCCAACTAATTCACGACTCATAAATGCACCTTGTGCTCGAATGACCATGGCATTGTCTTTTAATGCCGGGTCAATTCCGTATGAACGCATCATGCCCTCAATCGCACCTAAATCTTTACCTTCGCGGTAATAGTCTGCTTTAGCTTGGGCTTCTTCTTCGGTGTCTTCAATAATCAGTGTTGCCATACAAAAGCACTTCACTGGCGTATCGAGTTCATCGGCTATCTTGCGAGCCATGCGAGTTATTTTAAGGGTCTCTTCATCGTCTTTACCGCCTACAAAACATGCATCTGTATTTTTTACTGAGAAGCGTAAGCCGCGTTCTGATTGGCCTGCACAGACAGTGAATGGCTTGTTAAGTGGTTTAGGCTGTGACACACAGTCTTCAAACTTGAAGTACTTTCCATCATAATCTACGTGGTCTTCTTGCCACAGTTTATGCACCAAATCACTCCATTCCTGGGCATACACATATCGCTCGTCGTGGTCAATGTCATCACGCCACGCACCCATTTGGTTAAGCTCATCGCGAAATGAACCTGAAACAATATTTAACCCTGCTCGACCACCGGAAATCTGGTCTAAGGTGCTCATCATTTTGGCAACCGCACCAGGGTTCATCATTAGAGTATGCACAGTCGCGATAATTTTTGCGTGACTGGTGGCTTCGGCTAATCCCGCCATCATAGTGATGGATTCTAAAGAGGTACCCCAATGTTCGGTTTTACCGCCATACCCACGCCATTTTGCCATGGACATGATGAAGTCCATTTTATAGCTGTCTGCAATGACGGCTGCGGTTTTATTTTGCTGATAGGAAGCATCTAAAGTAGGGGTGTTCTCTGAAACTATCCAACCGCCATTTGCGATGGGTAAAAACACGCCAAATTCTTTACTGTTGGTTGTCATATTAAAAACTCCTGAATAACAACTACTTACTAGCTACTTTAGCTGCAAGCATATTATTTATTGATGGGTCTGATGGGGTTGGTTCGGATACTTTTTGCTGCTTGAGTCTAGGTGGTCGCATGAATGCTATTCCAACTAACACCAACATGGGAAGTATTCCAATCAAAACGAATGGAGGAACGAATGTCCCTGATATATCGCGCATGCGGCCACTAATAATAGGCGCTGCAGAAGCGATAGTTGCACCAATATTCATTAACGAAAACAAGGGTAAATATGGCCCTGTACCAAAATATCTTACAAGTAACACTGTGCAGGATAAAAAGGTTAAACCAAACCCAAAACCAATGGCAAAAGCGAAGAAGCCTAAGGTGACTAAAGACTGTCCGAAACTTAAGGCAAACATTCCGCCGGCCAGTAACAGTAACGCTATCTGCAACATGACTTTTGGATCAAAGAATTCACCAATAAAGCCACCTACAACACGAGATATGGCATTGCAGAATGCCTCAGCAGACAATAAAGTGCTGGCTAAGGCAAAAGTGATCCCGACTTCAGTCATATGCGCGACGGAAAAACTGTTCACTGTAATTCCCACAAATAGCACCGTGGAATAAGCGACGAGTAACAAAATATATTGGGGGGTACGAACTGCTTGTTTAAATGTCCAAGTTTGTTCCGTTTCATAAACCCGTTGTTTTTCGGTATCCACTTTTTCTTGTTTAGGAGGCGTTCTTAATCGGTTGGCATCTGTGAATAACAGCGCTAACAGCATTAATCCCACTGATATTACAATAGCCGCTAGCATAACTAACCAGTGTAAACGCCAGTTTCCTAGCACATTGGTTGCCATCCAAACCACGATTGGTCCAACAACACCGCCTAAACCTCCAACGGTATAATAAAAACCAAAAGCCGTTGAACGTCGTTTGAAAAAGTGAGTAATGATATAGGTGCCCGGAACTGAACCTACAAAGGTATACCCAGTTCCAGTGAGAATACATCCTAGAAAATAAGTAATAGGTTCAATTGTTAAATACAACACAATAAAACCGATAGCGAGTAACAGCAGGCCAATAATGAGCGTTGTCGCAACGCCCCACCTTCTAATTGTCACTGTAGGTAAGTACCCACTCAAGCCACAAGCTACGCCTAAGAACGTAAACCCAAGGCCTGCAGTGGTCCAATCCCAGCCTAACTCAGTTACCATGGCTGGAAGAATAACCCCCAGAGAAGTAAAGGTTGCGGCAGTAACAACAAAAAAGCTTAAACTGAAGGTGCATAAAACAAACCATGCTTGTTTATCAGCGCTTAACTTTCCCATAATGATCCTCAAAGTGTGCAGTGTGAATACAACTATTTTTCAGCTGCACACAGATGTTTTTATTTAAAACGCGTAATTGACAGTGACTCGCCATTCACGTCCCTTACCAGGCAATACAGCAACGTCGCCATATAGGTCCTGAAGCGATGTAAAGTAGGTTTCGTCAAATACATTGTCAATATTCAACATCAACGACCAATCACCATAATGGGCGAAGAAAGATCCCTGTACTGTCCAATAACTAGGGTATTTCACCGAATTTTCGACTAAGCCTGAAGTCTCCGATACATGACGAACTCCCCAAGTTGAGCCAATGCTATCGAACACGCCTGCTTCACTGGCATAAGTCGCGTAAATACTGGTTACCGCGTCAGGAATACGAGTGTCTTCTAATTCACCCAGGTAGTAGTCGCTACCCGTGGCTGAATACATGCTGCTGGCAAAACTCAATGCCGCTATCGAAACGCCATAGTTGTCGATATCGTTCAAACCAATATCTCTTGGATTAACT
The DNA here is from genome assembly GCF_030548205.1 of Aliiglaciecola sp. 3_MG-2023. Classification (GTDB taxonomy): domain Bacteria; phylum Pseudomonadota; class Gammaproteobacteria; order Enterobacterales; family Alteromonadaceae; genus Aliiglaciecola. Next base: position 27,091 of record NZ_JAUORV010000005.1, read on the forward strand.
ATGTAGTAACCAGCAAAGCCATCGATGTATTCGGTTTTTTGCTTATTGCTAGTAATGCTAAAGCTCAGATTTTCACTGGCAAGAATGCGCAGTTCTAATTCTGTACCTTCGCTTCTTGTGCGACTAACAGTACTTCCTCCAACGGTACTCAACTCGGTTCTTTCTTGTCTGTAGCCAGATAAAGAACCAGTTAACACGCCGTCAAATAGTTCGAGCTTTATACCACCTTCAAGCAACTCACCTTCAGACAACCATTCTCCGTTAGCAATCAAATCAGGAGAAACATCTCCGGCTTGGCTAAACTCGATAGCGGAAGATTCAGCGTAACTTACGTAGGGGCGAATACCTGACTCTAAGTCCAACAGTAACATCGCACTAAAAGTAAACTCACCTTCGCTATCTTCAGCGTATGTTTCCGTTGCATAGGAGTAGGTTGGATCGCCATTTTCAGTGGATTCTACATCGTAGTAGTCATAACGGCCGCTCAATGACAGATTCCAAACCTCCATTGCGGTTAGATCAACCATGGCAAATGCAGAGTTATAACTCCACTTCGATTCGGTATCTAGATCCCAGAAAAAATCAGAATTGAATGGCGAACCCATGATGTCGTTCGGCATTGCACCAACTGAGATATCTCTACGGTTGATAGCAATTTGGCCACCATTATAAGACTCTTTGCGGCGAGCATCATAATAACGACTACTGATACCCACATTGTAGGAACCTTGTATCGCGTCGCTGCTGTTTCCAAAAGCACTAATATAAGAAACGCGTAATTCCGCAGTTTTGGCTAAGTAATCAGCTGGGAAGCCGTAACTAACAAAGCGTTGATTATCGAGGTAGTCAGCAAACAATTGCAGTTTTAATTGGCTGTCATCTTCATAGGTTTTGATCAAATCGACGAAACCGGTAAAAGTCGAAGTATCTGAAAAATCACTATCACTTGTATACACATCGTGGCGCGACAACTGGGTCGTTCCTACGTTAGTGTCTAATGCAGCTACATTAGGATCGGCATACAAATAATAGTCAGGATAAGACGTCAACTTAGCAAAATAAGTGGGATCTTGTGCAGACAACTCCGCCCATTCCATTTGTCCATTACCGTTGGTGTCGACTAAGTCAGTATCGCGTCCGGTAATATAGGTCCCATCATCAATTAATTCTTGGGTGACCCGATTCCATCCTGGCGTTTGCACATAACCTTCAGCATTGTATGCCATTATACCTGCAACCAGCTTCCAATCATTGGCTAACTCAAAATCTGCGGTAACTTGAAGCATTTGATGTTCAGGTTCTATATCATTGTAATAACTGCCAGAGTCTTCCACCTCAATATAGGTATAGATCCCACCTTCAGCATCGCCCACATTCACTGGCAATCCGAATTGAAAACTGGCGTTCTTTTTGTCATATGAACCTAGTGTTACCTGCATTTCACCCACGGCTTCAGGTAAGTAACCACCACTTTGACTCAATCTAGCCGTTTTGGGTTCAAGATTAAGTAGTCCGCCAATTTTACCTGGACCAAAGTTGGCTGTAGGTGGACCTCGAAGAATGTCTACTCTCGATGTAGAACCAATTGGAGTTTGGTAGGTACCGCGATTTTCGATGCGTTTAAAACCATGAAAGTAAGTCTCTGCTAAGGTTCCTCTAACGTTTAAGGCACCTTCAACACCGTAGAATGATGCGGTAAAAGTACCAGGGGCTACAGCGGTTAAATCATCAACCGTAGTCACTCCAAATGCTTTTAATGTCTCATCACTTACAAAGGTTGCTGAACGGGGAGTTTCTAGCAAGGATTTTTCGAACCCAAATAACAATCCACTGGGTTGGTTTTCAAGGAAACCGGCGATATCTCGTTGAGCGACAACTGAAACTACTTCGATAGAATCAGCGTTTGAGTCGTTTGTATTTGTTGTTGTTAACTCTTCTGCCATTAACTTAGTGCTAGCGCCATGCATCGCAACTACAGCTAACGAAACTGATGTAAAGAGCTTATTCAATTTGAACATAGTGTGAACCCTTCTGTTTTTATTTTCGTTTTTGCTGCTGGGTATTACACTAACAACTTACGTGTCATCACTTTTGTAGTTATCCGTCTAAGTACTTGACTATTTGTGTAACTCGACGCTTTATCCTTTTAACGTTGGTAAATTTATCAACCTAATCTGTGTTTTCAGCCAAATTCGTGAATATTCCTTTCGGGATAGCTGCATGCACTCCCCAATTACCATCAACCACCTGAGTCACGCCAAAGTCCACAGCAACAGACAATAACGAAATAGCTTCATCTTCACTTAGGTTTTGCGAATTCATTAAAAATCGACGCGCTTTTCTAAACGCGTCTCGCATAGCCAAGTCAATTGTTGATTGGTTATAAATTTCACTTTGGGCATTGCTGCCCAGTTCTTTTAAATAATTAGGGTGACTGAACCCTAAAACAACCCATTCATCGTCAGTTTCGATTAACGGGAAGTCCATATCAAAATATTGTCCGGGTAAGTCGGCTTGTTTGTGCAAAATAACTTGGAATTCTCCCGTTAATGAGCACTCTATCGCCGTTCCGCATAGCTCAGAGTCTCCTTGACTCGCATGAGGATCACCCACTGACAGTATACCTCCCTTAACGGCCACAGGTAAAAATACTCTGGAGCCTTTGCCTAAACGCCAATTGTCTAAATTGCCACCTTGATTAGATGGTGGAACAGAATCGACCAAGTCAGCATGATTAGGTGCTAACCCAATAGTACCAAAATGTGGCCTAAGAGGTATTTCTACATTTTGTAAAATGTCGAAGTTTTTTTGGGTCTTACTATGGTCAACTGGTACACCTGGATAATCTATGCGCTCATGGGTAACCCCAAATGGATCTGTTTGCGGTATCCAACGATAATTATACACAGCGTGCGCACAGCTGGGTTTGTCTGATTCGTCAATTTCGTAGATAGTAACCACTTCTCTAGGCTTAGGTTCAGTGAGCAAATCATTGTAATGAAATCCCCAGAAAGTAGCGGCGTTAGAGCCAAAACTGCGGCCTTTGAACTGGTCACTGTGATTGTGTCGAGTATGAATATCTAATATTCGTAGCTCGATTACATCCCCAGGCATGGCTTCATTTATGTATATGGGGCCAGTACAAACGTGGACTCCAAATCCTTCCCCCGCGCCTCGACCGTAAATGGAGGCATCCATGGGACCTGCACCTCTGCGATCAACATTTTTCTGTTTAGATGTCCATTTAAAAACACTCTCGGCACCGGGATCATCTTTTATCATCCGTTCATAGTCGTCGTAGGCGTGGTGGGTGAGGGTCTCTATTGTTACCTTTTCATGGGAATTCATATACAGCACTGGAGTCAGTTCACGGTCGAAAAAGCCCCAGTGAATAGTATCTTTATTGACTGGAATGTAATGATGAACCGAAGATGCTTTGTCTTGGGCTAATTTAAGCGCTTGCGACTGTTTGGCCATTGCCGCCACATCAACTTGAGGCTTATTGCCGGTGTCTTCGCGGTTTTCGGTGGTACTCACACCTATGGGGCGGCCTCTGCTCTGCTTTAATTCATGCTCTTTCGCGGCCTTCTGTTTAGAACGTTTACGATATTCTCTGGGAGACATTTTTACGTAATCACGAAAAGAACGACTAAAATAAGCTGAATCGTTAAATCCCCAGCGGAAACAAATTTCAGAAATAGATAATTGCGCATGCACTGGACTATCGAAGTCATCTTTACAGCGCTCTAAACGCCGATTTCGAATGTAGCGGCTGAAGCTCTGATCTACCGATTCAAATAATTTCTGCAAGTATCGGGGAGACACTTTATGTTCACTGGCTACTTCATTTAAGTTCAAATCTGGATTGGATAGTCGGACTTCTATACTTTGGCAAATTCGATGTAATAAAGCGGCTTTTACTCCAGCCGAACCGCCGAGAGAGCGGGTATCTGCTTCTGGAAATAGCGCTGCGATTAGAAATTCAGGAATAGCCATTTCTAGTGGACGTAGCTGATCTTCAGTCATTTTTTCCAAATTATTAGCCACTGAAACTAGCATCGCGGCTAATGTTTGAGCAGGACCTGAATGCCCCGGTAAATGCAGCATGTGTGAAGGAAGAGGAGCGATTAAACGTGCATTGAATGCGATATTTGGTACGGTCACGAATAATTGTCTGAAATCAGAATGTAAGGTTAGTGAGGTTTTGGAACCCATAGCGCCAAATACAATATCACCAGGTAAAACCTCAAAAGACCGATTCCCCTCTCTAATTGTCATTCGCCCTTCGAGGGGGAAAGCAACCCAAACACCATTATTGGTATTTTCTTTTTTAGCAATAATATTCTGCGATGCCGAACTAATTCGAGTGAATTCAATCCCGTTAGGCGTGGTTAAATTATGCATCACAGCATAAAAATCCTCTAACTTGCCCTTATATTCACAAAATAAACCGAGTTTTTCTAACGCCCCCTGCCAACTAGGAAGTCGTTCAATTTTAGAATGGGCATCGGTGGAATATTCCCAACTTCGACTAAGCATAATTTTCTCTCTTCAAATTCTCGTGACTGCACGGATAGCAATTTGTATTTTTACGTAACGGATTGGTGTTACTAGGAAAACTTTTTCTTTAAGGTTAGGTAGCAAAGCAAGTTACATACCACAGCAGGGGAGTTGTGAAGCAAAGCATGAAATGAGAATGATTATAAAAAACGCACGCTCAAAGAGTATGCGTTCAGTGTGAGGATTCAACAGCCTTTAGTCTGAATCAGGCTCACCGGTGTCTACGATACTACGTGGTATTTTAACGTGAACACCCTGTACACTATCTACCACTTGAGTTACCCCGAAATCACTGGCAACACTCATCAAAGAGTAGGCGTCGTCGCGGCTCAAACCTCGATGTTCTGAAAGCAATTCAAGCATATCGATTGAGGCATTTTTCATAGCGACATTGAGATCTTCGTCAAAGCCATGTACCACAAAATAATTTGGTGTTTCTAACAGCGGGGAAGGGAATACAAAGTCTTTGCGCACAATGATTTGCATGGTGACATCCAATGAGGCTTCAATTGCAGTGCCACTGATTTCACCATCACCTTGTGATACGTGGGGGTCGCCAATAGAAAATAATCCACCTTCTACCTGCACCGGATAATACATGGTAGAACCTGCACCAATCCGCCAGTTATCAATGTTACCACCATGTTTACCAGGTGGAATAGTGCTCACTCTGCCACTGACATCCGGTGCCACTCCAGCAGTGCCTAAGTGAGGGCGAACAGGCACTCGGACGCCATTTAAAGTCGTTTCTCGTTCACATTCAGGACACTTAGTTATCGTTCCAGGCGTTAAATATTTTCCCTTAAAGTCATAAGCATAGTGACCATGAGCTTGCATACTCGCCATGTCTAAACGGTAAATGGTGACTCGTTCTTTTTGTTCGAATTCATCATATAAGTGTCCCCAGTTAGCTGCTAAGTTTGAACCATAAGAAAAGCGCGGACGCATCGACAAATAACGAACCTCTAGGATATCACCAGGTTGAGCACCTTCGACAAATATTGGCCCTGTCATGAGGTGGACACCTGGGTTTCTGTCTGCTTCTGGAATACCATCCCAAATGGCTTTGACACTATCGTCCATCATCAAGTCTGGTGCATCGCCAGCGTGATGTGTAATGGCTTCTGCTTGAATGATATCGCCACTTTTCACCTTTAATGCGGGGGCTTCGGTGGCAGAAAAATAACCCCAGTGACAGTTTTCCACTGTGGCTTTTAAGGTGTGCATAGCGCTTGCTTGACAACGATCCTGTTCTGACAAATCGTCAGTTTTCAACAGTGACATAAACTCTCCTTTCAATTATTTATTTGGTATTAATGAAAATCGTATTTTTCCAGATTAAAGGCTGAGGAAGTCTATTACTTGACTGTTTACGCCAGCTTAGTTGTGTGAAACCACCTTTCAGCTAAAGACCACAGTTGTCATGTCTAACGAACCGTATTCAACATAGGCGGTTTCAAAGCGCAATGTATCTTTAGGCAGGCGCGCACCCAAAATATAAAGTATCGGTAAAAAGTGGTCAGGATTTGGTACCGACTCTACGGCGTCGGCACCAAGGGAGCTATACTGCACTACTTTTTCGGGAGTATTCTCGACCATCGCAGAACGCATCGCATCACCAAAACGTTTGGCCCAAGGATAGGTTTTGTCTCGACCGCCCCAATCCATAGCGGGTAAATTGTGGACTATATTGCCACTGCCCATGACCAAGTATCCTTCGCTACGAAGCTGGGCTAGTTTTCGGCCGATTTTGAAGTGAAACTCCGCTGGTTGTTGACGGTTTATGGACAACTGCACTACCGGAATGTTGGCCTTTGGATACGCTTTTGCCAGCACACACCAAGCACCGTGGTCAAAGCCCCAACTATCATCTAATGCTGCGCCTTCTGCAGCCAAAATATCGACTAGTTTTGCGGCTAACTCTGGTGAACCTGGAGCGGGATATTGCATTTCATACATGGCTGGTGGAAAGCCCCCAAAATCATGAATAGTGCGAGGGTTAGCCATTGATGTAACACCCACACCTTGTGTGTACCAGTGGGCTGAAATACATATTATGCCTTTAGGGTTTGGAAATTCTTGTCCCAGGCTTTGCCACATTCGTGTTGCTTGATTATCTTCGAGAATATTGCCAGGGCTTCCATGGCCGAAGAAAATAGCTGGCATGGTAGCGTTTGACTGGTTATCAGTTTGAGTTTGCATATGCTTTACCTACGAAAAAGTCATATACCGGCTAAAGGGTATATGACGAAAAGATTTTTGCCTGCGCTATAAATTAAGATAATGATTATGCGCTCTGTTTAATGGGGATGATGTGCTTGGATTTATCCCAACAAGATTGATAACGCTCAACTAACCATTCATTTAATAATTGTTGTGCTTTTTCTTGCCAAGAGTATCTCCCTCTGGGGGCAAATCTAGACTGTAAGCCCACTTGCACCAGTTCATCTACGTGCAAGTCTTGTTCGGTAATTTCCATGGCAGCTTTCATATTAAAATCAATTTTGTCTTCAAATAAAGGATCTTTCATTGCGCCTGGGGCAACCAAGTAGCCAATGGTCATACTATGACTGTCGGCAGATTCGGCATGCAGAATCAGGTAAATAATCATATCGCTGGTAATGACTAACGACAAAGAGGGAGGTAAGTTAGCAAACACCGCTTGGTGACGGTCTTCGTCAGTTAAATTAGGAAAAATGGGTAGAATTGCTTTTTGCAGCGGGTTGAAGGCTGCATCGGGATGATTCGTCCCATTTAATCGAATATAGCCAGCTTCGCCTTCGGGCATTTCCGGGAATACCGATTTTTCACTGGGAATAAAATCGTGCAGCGGTCCTTTATGAAGTTTAGTGGCGTGGTATCCATCATTATTGTTTTCCATCATCACTTTCCAGTTCCAGTTGTATTTCTCTGGATCCATGGGCCTTGGGCCTTCGGCTTTTTCCAAGTCGTAGTTTTTCAGGTATTTGGTGACTTCCGTTAATCTTGATGCCAGCGGCGCTGCATTGAGGTCAAAGTTAACAAAAATAAAACCTAACCAAACTTCCACTTTAAGCTTGGGTAAGGCAATGTCATCACGACTGAAGTCACAGGTTTTATTCATTGCTGGCGCACCAGATAGGGTGCCATCTAAACGGTAACCCCAATGATGATAGGGACATAAAAAGGCTTGAGCATTACCATGCCCTTCTGCAACCAACATGGCTCGGTGTTGACATACGGCTGACAACGCATGAATTTCTTGGGTTCTATCCCTGCAGATAATTAAAGGCTCATTAACATGCGTAACCGTGAAGAAGTCACCTACTTTGGGAATTAACGACTCGCGTCCAACACAAAGCCACTCGTGATTAAATAGGGCTTCTTTTTCGAATTCAAAAAAATCTTGGTCGGCATAACATTCTGGCGGTAAGGTTTCCGCTTGCTCTACTTCTAATGTGGAGCTGGCCAAACTGGCAAAAAACTCTTCATCGAACACTTTTTTCATCATGCGCTATTTCCCAATGCTATTTTTATCGTTATTTAGTTATATTTTGTGGAATTTAATCTCGAAACAACTTCTATGGATTAGAAATTGTTTGCTTCCAAACTGACCCTAGTATAAAAATTTCATGGCGGGCTATCTTGGACATATCCGTCAAACAAGTTGTAAAAAGACGTCTTTTACAATGCTTGATTCAGTTTTAGAGTGGACTGGTTGCACCGAAATTGTGCGCCTGCGCACCACTGCAAAGCGAACCCCCTCAACTTTCTTAGGCTGACTCAATTTATCGGGCGTAAAACATCAAGAAGTTCTGGTCGAGCTTGTTTAAATTTGACTAAAACATAGCGAATGAAGACATAAACATGAAAATAGGTATTATCTGCGGTAGTCAACGAGCTAAGTCTCAAACCAGTAAAGTAGGTTGGTTTATTCAACAAAACTTAAATTCCCAAAATGTTGACACTTTCGTATTGGATTTAGGTAAGCAACCCTTAGAGAACTTTGACGATAGTTTTTGGTATGAAAAAGAAGGGCGACTACAAACCGCTTGGCAACCTATTGCTAAAGAGTTACAAAGTTGTGATGGGTTTATCGTGTTGACACCGGATTGGCATGGCATGGTTCCAAGTTGTTTAAAAAACTTCTTTTTATTCAGCAGTGCACAAGAAATGGCGAATAAACCTGGCTTGATAGTCGCCATATCGGCATCCGTGGGGGGTTACTTACCAGTGGCTGAATTGCGCATTAGCAGTTATAAAAACAATCGAATTTGTTGGATACCTGATCATATTATCGTGCGCAACGTAAAGCTTTGTATGAATGATACCAATCCACCCGAGAACCAAGACGATATTTATATTCGCACTCGTTTACAGCATTCTCTAAGTTTGCTAACTGAATACGCTAGCGCGTTAAGTGCAGTTAGAAATAGCCAAGTGGCAGATTACAAAACGTATCAATACGGTATGTGAGCATATTAGAATTCAATTTAAAGGTAACAATATGAGTAGCATCACTGTCACACCAATGACAAAAAATATTGGCGCGATTATCGGCAATGTGGATTTAACCAAGCCTTTATCTGAGCAACAGCGAGCGGATTTAAATCAGGCATTGATGGATCATCAAGTTATCTTTTTTCGTGATCAACCTTTGAGTCACGACCAGCATCGTGAAGTAGGGCAAGTTTTTGGTGACCTTATCATTCATCCAGGTGCGCCAGGTATTGAAGGTTATAAAGATATTGTCGCGATTCATGCCGATAAAGACTCTAAATATGTTGCAGGCGATAACTGGCACTCTGATTTAAGTTGCAACCCAGAGCCTCCCATGGGGTCGATGTTGTATTTACATACTTTGCCATCCATTGGAGGAGATACGCTGTTCTCGTCCATGTACGCTGCTTACGAGTCGCTTTCACCTGCTATGCAAACATATTTAAGCGGCCTTGAAGCTGAACATGATGCTAATCCCGTTTATCACAGCATTTACGGAGACTATGGTACGGCTTATCCATGTAGTCGACATCCGGTAGTGAGAACCCATCCAGTGACCGGTAGAAAAGGTATATTTGTGAATGCATCTTATACCACTCGCATCGTCGGACTGTCGAAAACGGAAAGTGATGGTATTCTTAATATGTTATTTGAATTGGCTAAAGATCCCAATTTCCAAGTGCGTTTTAGTTGGCAGCCTCATTCAATAGCTTTATGGGATAACCGATGTACCCAACATTTCGCGGTGTGGGACTATTTCCCAGAAACCCGTTCTGGCTATCGCGTTACAATTGGCGGTGATAAGCCCTACTAACGAGATAAGTGGCTAGTATCTCATGATTTTATTGGTGAATTATTGGCAAAAACACGGGGATTAGCGAGTAAAGACAAGATCTTTTTCACACAAAAACCTTGATCGTAGTTGGTATATGCTGTATAAAATGCGCCCTCTTGTCACTACCGCTATGCGTTTAGTGTGATTTATTGCTTTTCTTTAATATAGCGAAGCTAATTGTTAAAAGTTGTTTTGGAGACAAATACGATGTCCAGAGTATGTCAAGTAACTGGTAAGCGCCCAGCGGTAGGAAACAACCGCTCTCACGCGAAAAATGCGACCCGTCGTCGCTTTTTGCCAAATCTTCAAACCCACCGTTTTTGGGTTGAAAGTGAAAACCGTTTCGTTAAATTACGTCTAACGCCAAAAGGCATGCGTATCATCGATAAAAAAGGTATTGATTCAGTTCTTACTGATATCCGTGCCCGTGGCGAGAAAATTTAAGGAGCCCGACCATGCGTGATAAAATTAAATTAGTTTCTTCAGCGGGTACTGGCTACTACTACACCACTGATAAAAATAAACGTAATATGCCTGGCAAAATGGAGATCAAAAAGTTTGATCCTAAAATTCGCCAACACGTTATGTTCAAGGAAGCCAAAATCAAGTAAACCTGCTTGTTTTTGTCTCCCGAAAAACCCGGTATTTTGCCGGGTTTTTTGCGTTATTTGGCTATTTATTAAATAACCTTTTGAATAATCCCTATAATTCGTGCTTTATTGATATTTCTTATTCCCCGAGTCTAAATTAAAAATGCGTTTATCACGAAAAGCTTGGAACAATGTCATTATCATCAGCATGGTGCTAATGATTTTTTTATTCAATTCCACTAATAATATTCTTACTGGTGGCGGAGATGCTGAACTACAGGCCAGTATGCTGCCAAGCGGTTCTAGATTGATGACATTGCAAATGCCGTTAGTCACCATTGAGCGTATAGGGCAGGGCTGGCGAGCCAGACCATCAGGAAAGATAACTGAAGCGCAGATGTTAACGGTTGCGAAAAACTGGGAGATGGCAAAAATGACGCCTTCTGACAGCGACCTCCCTGAACAAATGCCGAAAATAGCCATTGCTTGGTTGGCGGGTGAAAATAGTGGTCGTGTGTTTCAGCTTTATGAAGACGGCAATAACACCCTAGTTTTACATCAACAACAGCTATTTGAAATTCGTGATATGTCTATTCAATCATTGTTACTTGAGAGTTACTGATGCCAGAGTTGCCAGAAGTTGAAGTAAGCCGTCTAGGTATTTCCCCCCATATGATTGGCAAGACAATTAGCCAAGTAGTTGTTCGCCACAAACAACTGCGTTGGCCAATACCCGATGAAGTACATCTAACACACGGGTTGGTGATTGAAACTATCCGCCGTCGTGCCAAGTACCTGTTAATTGATACGCTGGCCGGTAGTATTATTCTGCACTTGGGCATGTCAGGTCGGTTACGCGTTGTGCCTATTAATACGCCACTGCAAAAGCATGATCATGTGGATATTCAACTTACCGATGGATTGTGTTTACGCTTGAATGATGCCCGTCGATTTGGTGCGTGTTTATGGTTAGATAAAAGTGACGAATCCCACAGCTTGTTTCGCAACTTAGGACCAGAGCCTTTAACGGATGACTTTGACGCCCAGCGACTTGTTGATATGTCGCGAGGAAAGCTGGTTCCGGTAAAGAGCTTTATTATGGATAACAAGGTAGTTGTTGGAGTGGGTAACATATATGCCAATGAATCTTTATTTTTAGCTGGAATAGACCCTCGTCGTCAGGCCGGAAAAGTGAGTAAAAAGCGATATTTAGCCTTAACCCCTATTATTAAAGATGTTTTAACAAAAGCCATTGAACAGGGTGGAACCACCTTAAAAGATTTTGCTCAAGCCGATGGTAGTCCTGGATATTTTGCTCAAGAATTACGGGTTTATGGCCGTGCTAAGCAGCCTTGCGTAGCCTGTGAAAGCCCCATAAAGTCAGTGGTTATTGGCCAACGTAATACCTTCTATTGCCCAACCTGTCAGCGATAAAATCTCGCCTCAATGGGCTGTAGCATGGTCTTTAGACCATGAAAGGTTGCGCATACCAACGACATACCTACGGGGCTAAAGCACCCGCCTACAAGCCGTGGGTTTTTATCTCAAAGTTGTAGCACGGGATTTATCCCGTGGAATGATGATTGTCTTCGCGCGGAGAAAATACCCGCTTACAGATTATTGTGCGTGGGTATGGAATTTTTCAGATAAGGCTCTTTGTACAACAGGATGACAAAAACCATCCACTTTACCGCGATGCTTAGCCACTTCTTTGACCAATGTTGAGGAGATGAAAGAGTTTTCCTCTGCTGGGGTTAAAAATACACTTTCTAACTTTGGATTTAGGCGCCTGTTCATATTCGCCAATTGAAATTCATACTCAAAATCTGAAACCGCTCGCAAACCACGAATTAATATTGCGGTATCTAAACTATCTGCAAAATCCGCTAGCAACCCTGTAAATCCAACAACGTTTACATTCTCTAAATGGGCGGTTACTTGTTTTATTAAGTTTACTCGCTCTTCTAAGGTAAAAAGAGGGGCTTTGCTTGGATTTGCTGCAATAGCTACGGTCACTGATGTGAACATTCGGGCTGCTCTTTCAATTAGGTCAGCGTGGCCATTAGTGATAGGATCAAACGTGCCTGGATAAATGGCTTTTGTGTTCATATTAACAACTCAATGAAGTTCAATAATTAAAACACACAGCTTATAATAGACGTAAGCATAAATCCAAGGGTGAATAGCCCTAACTCATCATCGTTATTTATGATGAGTATTCATCAACTAACGGAATACATGAGGTTTTTTTACCCTTTTGTATTTTGTAGGTACTTAACTGGTGTTAAGGTTACTTTAATTATGGAGCGTTTTTAGTGCCTAAGTGCATTCAGTTTTGCTTGTTGTTTTTGATTTTTTCCGGACCAAGTTTGGCGTCGCCTTGGGTTGGTACAACCGATCCTCAACTTCACTATGATGTACAAATTCTCAACGAATTTGGTTATTTAGATAGCGTAACCACTACATTTCCTATGCCTTGGAAAGGCATTTCTGAGCAGTTATTACAGCTTGATACCGCTGCTATGCCTCCCGCGGCTGCCACAGCAGCCAAACGCTTAAAACATTACTTGACCCTGCAACAACACAAAGATACGTTTTCGTCGGTTACCGCATATGGTGCCAGTGAGCGAACACGATATGCCAGCTTTGATGGTCAGCAGGGTGAGAAAGGACGCTTTAATATTAATTCGGAAACACGAGTTGGTAGACTAGCTGGCAAGCTATCAGTTAATTTTGAGCCCAATGGCGAACAAAACTTAGACCAAAGCTATTTGGCTTATCAACTTGGTGATTGGAATTTACGCTTGGGCTCCATTGATCAGTGGTGGGGGCCGTCTCACGCAAATAGTTTAATTTTGTCCAATAATGCTCGTCCAATTCCGACATTGGCGTTATCCCGTTCTCGTACCAATCAATCTGATTCTAAATGGTTGTCATTTTTAGGACCTTGGTATGTCACCGCACAGGTTGGGCAGTTAGAAGACAGTCGCGATGTACCCGATGCAAAAATATGGGCCAGTCGTTTCACTTCCCGTCCTATTCCTGGGTTAGAAGTTGGCCTATCTTGGCTGGCTGTTTGGGGGGGAGACGGTCAACCAGATCGTATGAATGACTTTTTCAGAGTGCTTAGCTTTCAAAAGCGCTGTGCTGATGGAGCCGATGAATGTGACCCTTCGATGGAAACCCATATTGGTAACCATTTGGCGGGTATTGATGCGAAATATACATTTCGCTTGATGGAACGCCCCGTGAATATTTACGCTCAATACGCAGATGAAGGTAAGTCAAGCGAATTCAACGTCAGCAATCAAACTCGCAGTTTTGGTATATCTAGTTATGTGTGGAATGCCAAGGTCTATATGGAAAATAGCGATACTAATGTGTCTTGTGACGATGCAATTGTAGATGTAACTCACTGCTATTATGAGAGTGGTACTTATTCATCTGGCTACCGATATTACAATCGAGAGCTAGGAGAAGACCGACATACCGATGCCCGAATGACCTCTTTGGGTGTATTGAAACACTTTGCCGATGGTGATGTATTTGAAGCTGCTATTCGGTATATAAAAATTGACGATGCAAATGAAAATGAAGAGGTTGTGGGCCTAACCGAAAAAATAACCCAGCTAAGCGGGTACTACCAGACAGTATGGGGACATTGGCAGGTTAAAGTAGGGGCTGTTATTGACGCTAGTAAAGTGAATCAGCAGGGAACCGAAAATGATGTGACGGTGTTTTCTGAAATAAAATACAGCCTGTAACCATTTAAAATAGCATAACTGAGAGTCACCAATGACTAGACGAAAAATTTCCTGCTTTATGATTGTTTGTAATGAAGCAGATAGAATCGAGGCAAGTTTAGCGCCGCTAGCGGGTTGGGTTGATCAACTCGTTGTACTCGATTCGGGCAGCACTGATGGCACGGTTGAGCTTGCCAAGAAATACACAGATTCAGTGTATCAAACCGATTGGCCGGGCTTTGGCGCACAGCGCAATCGCGCTCTCACTTACTGTGAGCATGATTGGGTACTGAATATTGATGCTGATGAAGTGATTACAGCAGAGCTTAAACAAGAAATTGATGATGTGCTCAGTGAACCAAACCTAGACGCTACTTTTATTAAATTTCCGTGGCATACATTTTTGTTTGGTAAAACCCTTAAACATGGCCGTTATGCTTCGCCACAAGGAAAGCTGTTTCTCAAAGAGGGGGCTAATTTTAAGCATCGAAGTGTGCATGAATCTTTAGAAATGCCTGTTGAAAATGTTCGAATACTAAAATCGCCTTTACTGCATTATAGTTGGCGAGATTATTATCATGTGCAAGAAAAGCATCTTAAATATGCAGTTTTAGGGGCGGGAGATAAAGCTAAGAAAAATAAAAAGTCGTCATTGAGCTTTGCGGTACTGCGCTTCTTTGTGGATTTTTTGCAGCAATATCTCTTTCGATTGGGATTTTTAGATGGCAAGAGAGGTTTTTTGATGGCCGTAATCCTTGGGCAGTATGGATTTCATAAATACGCTGCATTGTGGGCTCTCAACCAAGAAAACGGTTCCGCCGAAGAAGATAAATAAGCATGTCTCATATTCCCATTAGTGTTTTTATCATTACGCTCAACGAAGAAAAATACCTGAAACAAGTATTGGAATGCCTTCAAAATTTTGATGAGATTGTGCTCGTGGATTCAGGTAGCACTGACAATACCGTTGAGATTGCTAAACAATATGGTGCCAAAGTGTATCATCAAGACTGGTTAGGATTCGCCAAACAAAAGTCCCATGCTATGTCTCTGTGTAAGAACGACTGGGTATTAAACATTGATGGTGATGAGATTCTTGGAGCAGAACTTGCCGATATTATACAGTCATCTGTGGATGAACAAAGGGCTGATGCTTATCGATTGTATTTTGAGGATGTGTTTTGGCATATGCCAATGTCTGCTAATTCGAAAAAACGTTCTATTGTTCGACTCTACAATAAAAATAAAGTGCAATTTCCAACCGACCGCTTAGTGCATGAAAACGTAAAGCTGGCCAAAGGAGCAAAAGAAAAAGATGTTGCTGGTTTGGTTACCCATCATGGCTATCACAGCACTGAAATGTTAATGGAGAAGCAGAATAAGTATTCTTCTCTGAAAGCCCAAGAAAAATTTAATAAAGGGAAGAAGCCATCTTGGTTGAAACTGTGTTTGGTTTTCCCATTAATGTTTGTGAAAGCTTATGTTATTGAGGGCATGTTTCTCTCTGGTAGAAGAGGGTTAGTGCATGCTTATATTTCGGCTATGTACGGCTTTTTAAAAGAAGCAAAACTTCATGAGTTACATTTTATTGAAAAGCATAAACGCAACAAATAACTGAAAGCTGAAGTCGTTAATCTGCTTGGTAACTGTTTATCAAAAATGACCAGTCTTGCTGTTCAAAATGAAAGTTAACAATTTTATTTTTTTCTTTTTTCAACGATCTTAGTAGCCTGTCTAAATTTTGCTGCTTCCAAGCATTCCCGCTTTGTTCTGCACATTTATCGAAATCAATTAGCCACACTTTTCCCATGTCATCCAGCATGATGTTGTGAATATTTAAATCGTGATGATAAATTTGATGCTGGTGAAACAGCCCTATGGTTTTACCTATCTCTGTCCATTCTGACTCCGTTAATGGCCGCGTTTGCAAAATGTGGTGTACATCTTTGGCATTTTCAATTTTCAGGCTAATTAAATCAGCTTGGTAGTAAATCCCTGTTTTACGTACTCGGTAGGCAACAGGTGTGGGGGCAGGTAAACCCATGTTATTCATCTTGTCTAATAAATTAAACTCTTTGACTGCGCGAGTAGATTCAATACCTAAATACAGATACTGATCGCTGAGTAATTTACCAATCATGCCTCCACGACGATAGTGCCTGAGCACTAACTGGTGATGCTGGGTTTGGATAAAATACGTGGTACCTCTACCCGTCGCCGAGCCAATAATCGCGTTTCGTTGTTGCCAAAACTCGGGGGAAAAGTAATTTGACTGACAATTAGGCAAAAACTCAGGATTAAACTGGATTATTTCCCCTTTTTCATTGGTTTGCTTTAAATCTGTCATATAAATTCTGATTCGCCCTTGTGTAATGGTATGAATTGTAATGAAATTGCACCCATATTACAGCAGCAATCGAATTTACTATTGTGAATGTCCAAAAACTCTGTCTACTGCGTCTATCCGCAATTGGTGATGTCTGCCATGCCGTAGCTATGGTTGATCGTATCGTCAAACATGCTCCTAATATTCAAATTACTTGGATTATCGGTAAGGTGGAATATCAGTTGTTGAAAGATATGCCAAACGTCCGTTTCATCATTTTTGATAAAAAAATGGGTAAAGAAGCTTATTCCAAATTAAAAGATGATCTGAATGGGGAAAAGTTTGACGCTTTGTTTTTGATGCAGGTGGCCTTTAGAGCTAACTGGGCGGCTAGACTCATTAATGCAAAAACAAAGATAGGTTTTGATTGGGCGCGAAGCAAAGAATTACATTGGTTATTTGCTAATCAGCGTATTGCCCCTCAGCAGCATGCCCATGTATTAGAAGGGTTTATGGGCTTTGCCGATAGCATTGGAGTACCAGCAACTAACCAATTGAGTTGGTCTATTCCAATGAGTGCAGACGAGCAAGCCATGGCTCAAGATTTACATGCTGAGCTAAAATCTTATGCAGTGATCAGTCCCGCGGCTAGCAAAGCTGAAAGAAATTGGTTGCCAGAGCGCTACGCGGCTATCGCTGATTATTTAACTCAAAAAGGAATGCAAGTTGTATTGTGTGGCGGACCAGCTGATTTAGATAAAAGCCTAGGTGAGCAAATAACATCCCATTGTCAGCACAAAGTGACCAACCTGATCGGCAAAACGTCCTTAAAGCAGATGCTTGCAGTGCTTAAATATGCGAATTTAGTTGTTGCTCCTGATACCGGTCCTGCACACATGGCCACGGCTGTGGGTACCCAGGTAATTGGGCTTTACGCACATAGTAACCCGCGCAGAACCGGCCCTTATTCGAGTTTGCAATACGTGGTATCTGTTTATGATGAGATGATTTTACAACAAACAGGAAAAACCTGGCAGCAGCTACCTTGGGGGACTCGGGCAAAAGGTCAAGATTTAATGAAATTCATCGAAGTGGAAAGGGTTAAAGCGAAAGTGGATGAACTCTTGTCGCTTCAAGGTTAATGAGCATCGATTAATGCAATGGTTCTTTGCAGCGCACCTTTGTTAGCTTTGACCACATCATACCCTTTCTGACCGGCGGCAATACGTGCGTTTTCATCAATCAACCAGTGACGCACGGTTTGCACAACATCTTCACTACTATTTACAGAAAATAGATTACCACTGGTTTTCAGCGCTTCACATATAACGGGGTTATTATGGGTGCTATTTCCCATCATTGTCGGAATACCCGCTACAGCCGCTTCCAGTGGATTGTGTCCACCCCTTACTGCTATGCTGCCGCCGATAAATGCGAAGTCTGCGTAATGATATAGGTCAGTTAAAACTCCCATTTGGTCGACTAAAACAATGTCAATATGAGGCTGTAAGTTTTGCTCCTGAGGCAGGCTTTTTTGTGATGTTCTCATGATATTTAAACCGGCGTTTTTGAGTAGTTCATAGACTTTGTCAAAACGTTGAGGGTGGCGCGGAACTATCATTAATAACAATTCAGGAAACTGACCAATGAGGGATTTCGCTGCATCGAGTAGAATCTTTTCCTCAGGGTCGTGGGTACTCCCAGCAATCAGTATTTTTCTATTTTCAGCCTTAAACTGAGAAACTAAAGGTTCAGCAATCCCGCTAATGCTATTGTCTAATTCAAACTTGATATTGCCAGTAATTGTCAGTTTATGGGCAGGAACGCCCAAGCTCAAGTAATTATCGTAATCTCTCTGGGACTGGACGCACACATGGTTGATGGATTGCAGCATAGGCACAATCAAAAGTGACAGTTTCTGGTAACCGCGAACAGAGCGATCGGTCATTCTGCCGTTGACTAACAATATTGGGATATGCTTTTTAGCACACTGTCTTATCATATTTGGCCATAACTCTACTTCCACAACCAGCACTTTTTTAGGGCGGACTTGATTGAACAACCGACTCATCATCCACCCTAGGTCAATGGGTAAATACAGGTGCTGTACTTTCTCACCTAATAAGTTCTTCACGTTAGCCGCACCCGTTGGGGTGGTGGTAGTAACAGTTACACTTAGTGTGGGGCTGGCAATTAACAAGGTATCGATTAAGCGAGCAGCTACAGCTACTTCTCCCACGGAAACACAATGAATTAAAATTTCGCTTTGTCTAACTTTTTGAGGATAAATAGCGAAGCGATTTAAACGATGCAAATTAAAATGTTTTTTGCGAAAACTAAATTTGATTAACCAGTGTATAAATAAAATAGGAGTGGCGCAGGACAAGATTAAAGAATAGAGCCAACGGCTAATTTTTAGCTTGATAGATTGCGGCATCGGTGATTGAGTCATGCTGGTAAATATTATACTCTAGTAGAATATGTTTATATAAAGTCGTTATTTTACTGTTAACTATTACTTTTTAGCCGAAAGGGTTAAAAAAAGTAGTCAAAACTAATATTAACCTAAAAAAGCATGCGCAAGTTCTAAAAACATAAACTAATCTTAATTTCTCAGGAGAAATCCTGCTTTTAGAGGAAAGGGGAAAGGATTGTTAAGTAGATTGGCTAACGTCACTTTTATTTTAATGACCATGTTAGCAACTGCGGCTTTTGCAGAAGACAGGACAGTCAATGTTATTGTGAACATTGATGTTAAGACTGAAGAATTAACTCCTGCTCAATTGCGCAAAATATTTTCCATGAGACAAACGGTTTGGCCTGATGGCCAGGCTATTACTGTGTTCGTGTTGAAAACCGAAAACCCTACTCATCAAGCTCTTTGTAAAAATGTGCTTAGAATGTTCCCTTATCAAATCGAAAGGCTTTGGAATAAGCTAGCTTACTCAGGGTTAGGAGATAAACCTATTGAGCTAGACAACGTCCAAGAAATGCTAAAAAAAGTGAGTACCACACCCGGTGCTATAGGGTATATGCTTGACGGCTCTAGTACTGAAAGCGTTAAAACAATACGGATTATGGAGAATAGCAAATGAAAATATCGGTTAATTTGCTAGTTCTACTGGGGTTTATCCTTTTGACAGCTTCGTTTGCTGCGAAAAGTTCAGATAATTTCAATTGGCGAGGGTTTGTTGCACAGGGAATTATTCAAGGAGAACATTCTAACTATATTGATGATGATGGCGATTTTACCCTCAAACTAACGGAGGTGGGCCTAAATGGCTCATATACCTTAGAAAACTCTAACTTTCGATTGGCAGGACAGGTTGTCTATTTAAATGGCGGTAACCGTTATCCAGAAGGTTTACGTGTCGATTATCTTTTTCTTGATTGGCGAGCTATTACCAATTTAGATTGGCAAGTTAATGTGCATCTAGGTCGAGTGAAAAATTATCACTGGCTATATTCGTCCACGCGAGATGTACCCCATACAAGACCTACCATCATATTGCCTCAATCTATCTATTTTGACGCATTTCGAGATGTTGCCTTAGGTGTGGATGGGGCGGCTGTTGTTGCCAACACAAGCAATGCCTGGGGGGATTGGGAGTTTAATTGGAGCTATGGAAGCTCGCCAATTAGCGAAGAGCAAACTAAAAATTTAATCGCACCTATTGCCACAGGCGACATTGAGCAAAAATTCGTACATCAAGGTAACTTGGTTTGGCATGATCAGGCTTTGAGATTGAGTGCTGGTTTGTTGGATTCTAAATTCGAATATAATAGTGGTGATGAAGATTTTTTTATCAATGGTGAAGGACAAATTCAACGGCTAATTCTGCAGGGAACCTATGAGACCCAAAATTGGTTATTGGCAGTCGAATTGTTTAGAGAAAGAAGCGTATATTCTAATTTGATTTTTGCAGGATTTAACACTAACACTCAAGCTGAGGGGGGCTACATCCAAGGGCGCTATTTTATCAATAAGGATCTGGCTTTAACCACTCGATTAGACATATTTGATTTAGATAGGAATGACCGGGATGGCGAAGTCCGAGCAGCAGAATCTAATGGTGAAGTCCCCGCATACTTTGGATTTCAAGACCAATTTACTTTAGGAGTGAGTTGGACATTTGCAGATGATTGGCAGCTACAAGCTGAATTTCACCGGGTTAAAGGGACAGGTCGTTTAGCACCTGTTTTTATGCCTAATACAATGCAAAATGACCGTAAATATTGGAATATTTGGGGTGTGCAACTCGCCCATTGGTTCTAATTATGAAGCCTTTTCTTAGCCTCACAAACAAAATGCTACTGTTATTGTTAATATTTCTTTTAACATTAGGAATATCCATGTCTTTTCTGTGGTTACAGAAAACCAACCAGGATTTTTTACTCAAACAACAAGAAATTAAGCATCAAAACCAAAGCCAATATCTACTACTGAATAAAATGTCTCTCAGCCGCATTGAATCTTGGGTTGAAATATTGGTTCAACTGCACCAGAACGAGTCTCAACCGATTAGGGCGTTAGGCAATACCTTTTCTTCCCGGTTTGAATTTTTGCAATTGAACATGCAAGTTGAACAAGGTTGGCTTTTTGATCATCAAAAAAATATAATTTTCTCTTCTGTATCCCAAGTACCGCAGCACATACAAAAAAATACTGAATATGTTTTCGAAAATCAGGTCTCTAAGGAAAGTACGTTTTGTGAGCGTCTTTGTTCACAAATTTTATCTATTCCTCTGCTTCAGGCTGATGGAAACACCGCTGTTATTACATTAAGTTTAAGTCTTATCGATACCTTAGCCTTTCTCAATCAGTCAACAGATGCCACCCTTGCCCTTTCATATATTCCTTTTAATCGCCAGACTAAAAACGCGCAAGATATTGAAATAAGAGAGCCCCTAGCAGGTAAACATCAAGCTTTATTTAAATCGTTGATTAATGCATTTCCTAACGATTTAACTATCGATGAGCTTCTTGTTAAAGGCGCACCACTAACCCTTGAAGATAATCATTATTTTGTAGTCGTCATACCCATGTCGACAACCAGTGCGGATGACGATTACATTTTAGCTGCTTATGACATTACGCCAATGATGGTGGCTCATTTGGCCTATAAACAAACCATAATCATAGTTGCATCCATTGTTTTTGTTTTGGCCATGTTGTTGTTTTATCTGATTAGTAACAATGTTCGCAAACGCTTAGTTGATTTTACTGAGCGCTTACCATTGTTAGCATTGCGAGATTATCAACAATTTAGACTCAAAAGCCGAGTGACTGAACACTATTATGAAGATGAACTCGATACCCTTAATGAATCCGCCAATAAATTAGCTGATCGCCTTGAGCAGCTTGATGAAGAAGTGTCCACTAAAACCAACGAACTTGAAAAAATGGCCATGTATGATCAACTAACAAATTTGCCGAATCGAAATATGTTGGTTATCAAAATCAAGGAGGCCTTAGCAAAGTTAGTTGAGAGTGAAAAATTCATAGTACTAATGATGTTCGACCTAGATGATTTTAAGAAAGTTAATGATAGTTACGGACATACTATTGGTGATGAACTATTAAGGGAAGCGGCAAGTCGCTTTCAAAGCGTTGTTGATGATAACGGTATCGTGTGTCGCCTTGGTGGGGATGAATTTGCCATATTATTGAATAATGTAGAAGACATAAAAAGTGCTATCAAAGTGGCCGAGAAACTCCTCGACCGCTTCAGAGCCCCAATTAATGTAGCTCAGTTACGTTTTTATGTGTCTACTAGTGTTGGATTCGCCCATACAAGCTCGGCTGAAACCAATGTTAATGAGCTGATTCGTTGTGCAGACATTGCAATGTACCATGCTAAAGGTGATGGTGGGAATTGCATTAAGTTGTATATTGAATCCATGTCGAAAAACGCTATCGATAAGGTCGCCCTAGAAGATGAAGCTAGAATAGCCTTAATAAATGATAATTTTAGTTTTTCGTTGCAACCACAAATAGAATTGAAAACTGGGCGTTTAATGGGCTTTGAGGCATTGTTGCGATGGAATCATCCTGACAGGGGGCCTGTTTCACCAGGATACTTTATCCCTATTTTGGAAAATACCGAGTTTATGCTTACTTTAGGGTATTGGTGTATTGAAAATGCCTTTGATCTTCTTCAAGGGTTTAGACAAAACGGATATCCTGAGCTTAAAATAGCCATCAACTTAGCAGGTATTCAATTCCTCGATCCTGATTTAGTCCCGTATTTGGAAGAGAAGATTAATAGTTCCGGATTAAAACCCAGTTTGATTGAATTGGAGTTAACTGAACGGACGTTGGTAAACGATATTCAACGTACCACCGATATTATGCAATCATTAATAGATAAAGGCTTTTTAATCTCTATTGATGACTTCGGCACTGGCTATTCATCATTAAGTTATTTAAAAACTATGCCTGCGACTTTTATTAAAATAGATCGCGCTTTTATTGATGGCATGCTTACCAATGATTCTGACAGGCAGATTGTGTCTTCTACGGTATCCATGGTGCAAAACTTAAAAATGAAAGTGATAGCTGAAGGAATTGAAGAGCAATTGCAAATAGATCTGCTTAAGCAGTTTGATTGTAATATGGCTCAAGGTTTTTATATTGCTAAACCTATTCCCGAGGATTTGTTGTTTGAGGAATTACAAAAGTATTGTAAAAATGGAATCTGGCAATATGGCCAGTCTGAATAATACTTGCCTTAGACGGTGAAAGTCGTTAGCTCCCATCTTGAATCTAATCCCTTCTCCTGATTATGTAATTAAAACATTACACAACGGTTTATCTAATAATTAACATTAAAGCAGTGATGAACCATATTATCTTAAGAAAATATCTTTTAATATAGCGCCATCTAATTCATTTGGGGGCATCATGAGCCAAGCATTTTATCAACATCTAAGTCAGCAAATCGAACAAGTTAAACACGACGGGCTGTACAAATCCGAACGTGTTATCACTTCTGCTCAGAAGGCTGATATTGTGGTGCAAAATGACAAGCATGTACTTAATTTTTGTGCCAATAATTATCTTGGTTTAGCCAATCATCAGTCTTTAATTGACGCGGCAAAGGTGGGATTAGATGAACATGGTTTTGGCATGGCTTCAGTGCGTTTTATCTGCGGAACTCAAGATATTCATAAGCAGTTGGAACAAAAAATCAGTGATTTTTTAGGAATGCAAGATACCATCTTGTATCCATCGTGTTTTGATGCGAATGGGGGACTATTCGAGACTATCATGGGCCCTGAAGATGCCATTATCTCAGATGCTTTGAATCACGCCAGTATCATTGATGGCGTGCGCCTATGCAAAGCTAAGCGCTATCGTTACGCTAATAACGATATGCAAGCATTAGAAGCGCAATTAATCCAAGCTGAAAAAGACGGCGCTCGTTTCAAACTTATTGCCACTGATGGCGTTTTCTCTATGGATGGTGTGATAGCTGATTTACATAGTATTTGCGATTTGGCTGACAAATACGATGCAATGGTTATGGTGGATGATTGCCATGCTACTGGCTTTGTCGGAGAAAATGGACGTGGGAGCCATGAATATAACGATGTTATGGGACGAGTCGATATTATTACCGGCACCCTCGGAAAAGCACTAGGTGGTGCATCTGGAGGTTACACCTCAGGTAAAAAGGAAGTGATTGATTGGCTACGTCAACGCTCTCGTCCTTATCTTTTTTCTAATTCTGTTGCGCCTCCGATTGTCGCAGCGTCACTCAAAGTGTTTTCAATGCTTGAGCAAGGTCATGAATTGCGTCAACAGCTTAATCGAAATGCTAAGCACTTCCGCACTCGTATGGAAAAAGCGGGATTCACCTTGTCAGGCAAAGACCATGCAATTATTCCTGTAATGTTGGGCGATGCCAAATTGGCCAGTGAAATGGCGGATAAAATGTTAGAACGTGGCGTGTATGTAGTTGGATTTTCTTTTCCGGTTGTGCCTAAAGGGCAAGCTAGAATTCGCACTCAAATGTCTGCCGCTCATACAATCGAACAAGTTGATCAGGCAATTGATGCCTTTATCGATGTAGGCAGGGAATTAAAGGTGATCCAATGAAATCATTAGCTAAACTTTACCCTGAAAAAGGGATTTGGATGAACGATGCTCCGGTACCTGAGGTCGGTCACAATGATCTTTTAATCAAAATTAATAAAACCGCAATTTGCGGCACGGACATGCATATTTATCAGTGGGACGATTGGTCACAAAAAACGATCCCTGTGCCTATGATTGTTGGTCATGAGTATGTGGGTGTTGTGGTTGAAATGGGGCAAGAAGTTCGGGGTTTTAAACCAGGGGACAGAGTTTCAGGAGAGGGGCACATAACTTGTGGTCACTGTCGAAACTGTCGTGCTGGTAGACGCCACCTTTGTCGCAATACCGAAGGTGTGGGTGTCAATCGTCCAGGTGCTTTTGCGGAATATCTGGTGATCCCTGCATTTAATGCATTTAAAATCCCCGACAACATTAGTGACGAACTGGCGTCGATTTTCGACCCTTTTGGCAACGCAGTTCATACCGCTTTGTCATTTGATTTAGTCGGCGAAGATGTGTTGATTACCGGCGCTGGCCCCATTGGTATTATGGCTGCTGCTGTGGCTAAACATGTTGGTGCACGGCACGTGGTTATTACCGATATCAATGATTATCGCTTAGACTTAGCTAATAAAATGGGGGCAACACGCGCGGTGAATGTTGCCAATCAAAGCTTAGAAGAGGTGATGCAAGAGCTAGGGATGTCTGAAGGGTTTGACGTTGGTCTTGAAATGTCAGGTGTCCCTTCCGCATTACGAGATATGCTAGCTAAAATGAACAATGGTGGTAAAGTTGCGATGTTAGGTATCCCACCAAAGGATGTGGCGATAGATTGGAACCAAGTGATTTTTAAAGGCCTAATCATAAAAGGTGTTTATGGTCGTGAAATGTTCGAAA
The DNA here is from genome assembly GCF_030548205.1 of Aliiglaciecola sp. 3_MG-2023. Classification (GTDB taxonomy): domain Bacteria; phylum Pseudomonadota; class Gammaproteobacteria; order Enterobacterales; family Alteromonadaceae; genus Aliiglaciecola. The sequence goes on from NZ_JAUORV010000005.1 coordinate 52,601, forward strand.
CTTGGTATAAAATGGCAAGTCTATTGCAGTCCGGACTGAACTTAGATCCCATAATTACCCATCAGTTTGATATCGATGACTTTCAACAAGGTTTTGATGCAATGGAATCGGGCAAATCGGGTAAAGTAATTTTAAATTGGTAAGCATAAACAATAAAAGTAGATAAGGGGGCGATTTGGAGCAGTTTGAACATATTTCCGTAGAGCAAACGCAAGGGCTTTTGGCTGATAAAAAAGCGCGATTAGTCGATATTCGTGATGAGCAATCATTTGCAGCTGGTCATGTTGAAGGTGCAGTACATTTAACTAATGGTAGTTTGCAGCAATTTATGTCAGAAACGGAGTTCGAAACGCCTGTTATCGTTTGTTGTTATCACGGTATTAGTAGTCAGCAAGCCGCACAATTCTTGATCCATCAGGGCTTTGAACAAGTTTATAGTATGGATGGTGGTTTCGAGGCCTGGAGAGCTAGCTTACCTTTCGTAACCGGGGACGCAGAATAAAATTTTGAGCAAATCACTTGAATTAGTTAGTTTTGGCCATGAAAGTCCAGCATTGCTGTTGGTTACTTATTTAATCAGTCAGAATATTCCAGCTAGCTATGCTTACACGGAAGGTGATCTCAATCATCAAGTTTTGTTAGATGACCCTTCTTGTCTCCAGGAAGCCGCTTTTATCGTTAAAGAGTTTGTTGATAATCCAACTGATCCTAAATATCAGCAACGAGCTTGGGAAACGGAACAGCAAATTTTTCGTGAGGCACGAGAAGCTCGGCAATCGGTATTTCCAAAAATAAGTTGGAGTATGTTTCAGCAAACTCCGGTTACGTGGTTGATCATGGGGATTTGTGTACTCGTTTACCTTAGTTCAATCGCTGGTGGCTTTATTTGGGTAAGAGAAAACATGATGTTGCTGCCATGGTCTTTACTCGTTGAAACTGGACAATGGTGGCGCACCATCACCCCTGCATTTATTCACTTTGATGAAATGCACATTATCTTTAATCTGCTTTGGTGGTGGCTGGCTGGTAAAGGCATCGAACAAAAGTTTGGTTCTAGTACGTTACTATTGATTTTCATTGTAACCGCAATTATTCCTAACATTGGTCAATTGTTAATGTCAGGCCCTGATTTTGGTGGATTGTCTGGTGTTGTTTACGGAATTATCGGCTTTGTTTGGTGGTGTGGTTGGCTTAGACCTCAATGGGGACTTGCTTTGCCTAACTATATTATAGGTTTTTCGCTAATATGGTTGGTTTTAGGCTATGTTGATTTATTGTGGGTGTCGGTTGCCAATACTGCCCATACATTAGGATTAGTCTGTGGTTGTGCTATTGCCTGGTGCTATGTGTTTTTTACCCAAAACACCCTAAAACGTCGCTAATCCATTCGTGTATCGGGGGATCATTTATCCGCCTTGAACAATAAACTTAGTGATGATGATGTCTTTTATCATAGGCTTGCCGGTTTCTTTCTCCATCAATTCTCTTAGTTGCTCTAGACTGCTTCTGCGGAAATCCTCTCTACCAGTAAGAGACTTTACTTTATCTTTAGGTTGCCTACCAAGTATGTCAATTACAGTCGCGCGTAATAATGGAGAATGATGTTCAATAGCTTCAATGTAATCAGCATCTTCTAACATTAGCTCTATGGTAGTGCGAACAAAACCTAAATTGGTCGCATTCGAACCTAAAAAATTGGTGACAATATCTGGTTCCAAGCCATAGTACGCAAAATTCGATTGAGCTTGAGCTGAACCGATAAATTGACTTGAAGTAATCGCTAAAATACACGCAAAAAACACAGATTTCATATTGTTGTCTCGAATTTTATAATTATCAAATTCATTGGCGACATTAACAGCCAATGCAGATAACTTTAGTTTAACAAGTGTTGAGAATTAATCTAACGCATTTGTTAGTTACAAAGTGAAAATTACAATCTTTACACTGTGACTATAGATCTTCTCACTCTATTGTCTTCAGTATGTTAACAGCTATTGGTATGATAGCGTCACATTTTCATAGACTTAGCGCAATTTTGATTCAACAAACTCACTTTCCCGTTTCAATTCCAGCAAATTGGGTGTCCGCAGATGACTTACCTGTGGCAGATCCCTATTTGAAAAACTGGCTTTTAGATACAGGTTCTCTTACCGAACGTTTGCAATCACACTGTGCAGATTTTAAGGTTGAATTAATTGGGCAACGGCAGATGCGGCCTGAACCTGAGGAGTTAACGCAATTAACTTCCCATAATCCTCACTCTCAAGATCTGCAGTGGCAAGTCAGAGAAGTGATTTTATATGGTAACGGCCAGCCTTGGGTATTTGCACGGTCAGTCTTACCGCAACAATTGTGCGAAATGGATTTGGCGGAATTAGGTAACAAACCATTGGGCAAAATTATTTTCAATGATAGCCGATTTTCACGTAGTCCCTTTCAATTGTTGAAGCTGCCTAATACGTTACACTTTACAGATTTCATTAGGGCAACTGAAGAACAACCTCTTTGGGGGCGTCGTTCGTTGTTTGACTTTAACCAATTGCAGTTAATGGTGGCTGAGATTTTTTTACCAGATTGTCCAGCCTATTCCAAACAGAGTTCAATATGACAAAAAGTAAATTTAACGCTTTTGTTAGATTAGCTCGAATGGACAAACCCATAGGCAGCTATTTATTGCTATGGCCAACATTATGGGCGTTGTTAATCGCTGGTGAGGGCTATCCTCCATTGGAAATAGTGGTCGTGTTTATTGCGGGTGTTTTTGCCATGCGCAGCGCAGGTTGCGTTATTAATGATTACGCCGATCGCCACGTTGACGGGAAAGTTGAACGTACTAAGTCTCGTCCGTTAGTTAGTGGAGAAGTGACAGAGAAAGAGGCGTTATTATTTTTTTCTGTGCTTGTCTTTATTTCCTTTTTACTTGTATTAACTCTAAATTACCAAACCATACTTTTGTCATTTGGTGCGTTAGCACTCGCTTCTATTTATCCCTTTATGAAGCGGTTTACCAATCTTCCACAGGTGGTGCTTGGAGCAGCATTTAGTTGGGCAATTCCTATGGCATTTATGGCAGTAAATGAACAAATTCATTGGATTGGCTGGGTACTTTTCTTTATCAATGTTATTTGGACAGTGGGATATGATACTGAATATGCCATGGTAGACCGAGATGATGATTTGCAGATTGGGGTGAAGTCTACTGCAGTGTTATTTGCTCAAGCTGATAAATTAGCCATAGGCATTACGCAACTGGTTACCTTAGTGTTACTTGGATTTGTTGCCTACACCTTAAATATGACTTGGCCAATGTATATGTCGCTTTTGGTTATGGCTGGACTTTTTATTTATCAACAGTATTTAATAAAAGACCGAATCAGAGCCAATTGTTTTCAAGCATTCCTAAACAATCACTATGCTGGAATGATTGTCGCGATAGGCATGCTTTGCCACTATTGGCTGTAACTTCCGGTTGAAAATATCTTAATTTTCGTCAGCAGAATGAGCCGGATTTTCTAATTTTTCTAGGCGAGCTTCTAAGGCTTCAAGCTTTTCCCGCGTGCGAATAAGAACCTGACTTTGTACATCAAATTCCTCTCTGCTAACAAATTCTAGTCGGCTCAATTGGGATTGAAGTACTTGTTTGACCTTGGCTTCAGCCCCTTCAGCCATAGTTTTTACACCTGGTGGAATTGAATCGGTGATTTGCTTCGCAATATCTTCCAGTTTTTTTGGGTCCAACATGGGTAGAGTCTCCATATAAAAATATGATTGTATCAGAGGTGTGTTGAAGTTGCTGCATTTGCAGTAAAACAGCTGATTTGGACTGACGAGGCTAGTAATTCCACTGTTATTTTTTTACAATTCCCGGCCATATTTAAAAGACGCTCCCATGAAACTCAACGACGGTCAAAATCAAGCTGTTAAATTTATCTCTGGACCCTGCTTAGTGCTTGCCGGCGCGGGCAGTGGTAAAACCCGAGTTATTACCAATAAAATCGCTTATTTGGTACAAGAATGTGGTATTCCTGCCCGTCAAATTGCAGCGGTAACCTTTACTAATAAAGCTGCTAGAGAAATGAAGGAACGTGTAGCTCAAACCATGGGCAAAAAAGATGCTCGGGGCCTCAAAGTTTCTACTTTCCACACCATGGGGCTGAATATCATAAAGTCAGAGTTCCGTAGCTTGGGAATTAAACCTGGCTTTTCTTTGTTTGATGACAAAGACACTATGGCGTTGTTAAAAGACCTAACTGAAGACTCTTTAGATGGTGATAAAGAGCAGCTGAATTTATTGCAGTCGTGTATTTCCAATTGGAAAAACGACTTAATTTTGCCTGAGCAGTTGCAAAAGCGGGCGCTATCTCCTGGAGAAGTAGAGTTCGCAAAAGTTTACCATGAGTATCAGACCCACCTTAAAGCCTATAACGCCTTAGACTTTGATGATTTGATACTGATGCCAACCTTGTTATTGCAAAATAACCAAGAGGTGCGGCAAAAATGGCAAAACAAAATTAAATACCTGTTGGTTGATGAATACCAAGATACCAATACTAGTCAGTATGAATTAGTCAGGTTGTTAGTTGGAGAACGCGCTAGGTTTACGGTTGTGGGTGATGATGATCAATCTATTTATTCGTGGCGTGGAGCTAGACCACAAAATCTGGCCCTTTTACAACAAGACTTTCCCAACTTAAAGTTGGTAAAACTAGAACAAAATTATCGCTCTTCAGAACGGATCCTACATACAGCAAATATTCTTATTCAAAATAACCCCCATGTTTTTGAAAAACGATTGTTCTCAGAATTAGGTTATGGTGAGCCTCTTAAAGTGTTGATTGCCAAAAATGAAGAGCATGAAGCAGAACGGGTGGTTGCCGAACTACTCGCCCATAAGTTTATGAAAAATACCCAATTCAAGGATTATGCAATTCTGTATCGGGGAAACCACCAATCTCGCTTATTTGAAAAAATTCTAATGAGTAATCGTATTCCATACAAAATAAATGGAGGTATGTCATTTTTCGGTCGAACTGAAGTAAAAGATTTGATGGCTTACCTAAGATTGCTAGTCAACCAGGATGATGACAACGCGCTACTACGGGTTATCAATACACCAACTCGTGGCATTGGACGTGTTAGCTTAGAAAAGTTGGGGAGTTTCGCGAATCAGTTGGGGTGCTCTATTTTTGAAGCGGCTTGCCACCCACAGTTGCACAGTGTTTTAAGTGGAAAAGCTCAGCAAAATATAGAGGCATTTAGTCGCTGGATTGTTGAGGCTTCAGACAATGCTATTCGTGGCGACGGTATTGCCGCGATTCGTGGCATGATCAAGGCCATGCAGTATGAAGAGTGGCTATATGAGTCGAGCACCAGTCCTAAAGCTGCTGAAATGGCAATGGCGAATATCAGTACTCTTTTTGGCTGGATAAGCGATATGCTCGAAGGAAACGAGTTAGATCCGCCAATGACTTTGTCTGAGGTTGTGAATCGACTAATATTGCGAGATATGATGGAGCGTAATGAAGATGCCGAAGAATCAGATCAAGTGCAACTGATGACATTACATGCATCCAAAGGGCTCGAGTTTCCTTATGTTTTCATGGTTGGTATGGAAGAGGGCTTATTGCCACATCAAAGTAGTATTGATGAAAATAATATCGAAGAGGAACGTCGGCTAACTTATGTCGGTATTACCCGAGCACAAAAGGAGCTATTTTTTACCTTGAGTAAAGAACGTCGGCAATTCGGAGAGGTGATTCAGCCTGAGCCAAGTCGTTTCCTATATGAGCTACCTCAAGATGATATTATTTGGGAACATAAAAAGGTCAAAGATAGTGCTGAAGTTCGCCAACAGAAAGGTCAGACTGGTATCGCGAATTTACGAAATATTTTAGCTAGCGGGAAGTGAATTTTGTTGTAAAACTGACGTCATGCTAACGGGAGACTCGATAAAGTGGCCCTGACCTAAAGTGCATCCTGCATCCACTAACGCGTTATATTGTTCTTCATTTTCAATCCCTTCAGCAATAAGCTTAAAGGATAACTGGCTGGATATGGCTAGTACTGAGCGAATTAAATTGTAATTCCGCTTTGAGCGAGTGATTGATTTGACGAATTTATGATCAATCTTAACGTAATCAAATGGATAGCTATATAAGTAGCTTAAAGAAGCAAGGCCGCTCCCGAAGTTATCTAACACCAGAGTAACACCTGAACGTTTCAGTTTTTTAATCGCTGGAAGCATAAAAGTTGAGCGAAGATTAAGTTCATTTTCATCAAACTCAAAAACTAAATTAGAAGGGTCAATATTAGTTGATTTTACTCTTTCAATTATTTGATTCACTAATCGAGTTTGGGATAAATGATTTATTGATAAATTAATGGCGATTTTGCGGTGTGTTTCGTTATCGCCGACTTTCTTCCAGTGCTGTAGAATCTTAACCGCTTGGTCTAACATAAAGTTATCGATCTCTACCGTTAATCCGCTACCTTGGGCAACTTTCCAGAACTTCTCGCGTTTAATTTTACCCATTGTTGGATGGATCCAGCGCACGAAAAATTCGTGATACAACACTGAATTCGTTTGAAAATTTACAATGGGTTGAATTTGAGAATCGAAGTTCTCTTCATTCAGGGTTTTCCTGAATTCGTTCTCTAACTCCAGTTCTTCCAGTAATTTTTGACGCATGCTCGTATCGAATATCACATAACGCCCTCTACCAAGTGCTTTAGCCTGGTACATAGCCGCGTCCGCATCCCGGAGCAATTCATCAGCGGTTTCATAACCCTTTTCAATATTTGCTATTCCAATACTGGCACCAGAGAACATTTCTTTATTATCAAAGGTGAAAGGAATAGACAGAGTTTGAATGATACGACTGGCGACTTCCTCAACATCACTAAAGTCGTCAAAACTATCTAACAGAATAACAAACTCATCACCGCCTAATCTCGCTAATAGGTCGTGAGCGCGGATGCATTTAGAGATACGTTTAGATACTTCAATTAAGAACTGATCGCCAGTATGGTGACCTAAGCTATCATTGATTTGTTTGAATCTATCTAAATCTATGAATAAAACCGCAAATTGATGTTCAGGATATCTGTTTTTATTCGCAACAGCTAACTCCAGTCGACTGTTAAACATGACTCTATTTGGGAGGCCAGTGAGTGCATCATGATGTGCATCATGAATAAGTTTTAATTCGATTTCTTTACGCTCTTCAATTTGCTTCTTTAGATACAAATTAGTTTGGTGTAATTCGTCTGTGCGTTCACGGACTTTGCGACTGAGTTGTACGTTGTACTTTTGAATGGCTTCTGCCGTTTGTTTACGCTCGATAGCAACAGCAATATGGTGAGAAACGAATTTTAATAACTCTAGATCTCTAAGGGTGTACTTCGAATCTTTACTGTAGGTTTGAACCGCGATAACCCCAGAGATAACCCCATCCACATAAAGAGGAGAGCCTATCCATGAGTTGTTATGTTTAATCATGTTATTGACTGTGGTGTGATCTAGTTGGTTTTCAACCGCTAAATCAGTGACTCGTTCGGCGTCTATTAATTCTGCTTTACCCGAACGCAAGACAAACTCAGTGAGGCCATTACTCATTGGTCTTGACTTGATAAAATCATTTAATTCATCGCTGTAATAGGGAAACTCTAAGGTGTTATTTTTTTCGTTAATTATCGCCACATAACAGTTCGGAGCGCTCAGTAGTCTGGCTAGAATATCGTGTAAACTAGCATAGAAATCAGACATTTCCCCCTCCACCGAAGCGGCGATTTCGGAAATTTCGAAAAGGGCTTGTTGCAAAGATTCAACTTTTTGTCGTTCTAAAATCTCATCTTGAAGTTCATCGTTAATTTCACGAAGTTGTTTAGTTCTTTCGCGAATTGTTTGCTCTGTTAATTCCCTGCTTTTGACTCTATCTAGAGCATTTACAATATGCTGCGATACAAATAACAGCAAATCTAGTTCGTCTTTTACATATCGAACCGCTTTGTCGTAACTTTGAACCACCATTGCGCCAATGACTTTATTGCCACGTTTTAGGGGGACACCAATCAGATCTACGGGGGTTTTCCCAATGGTTTTGAAGTTACGTTTTTTTGATTCTGCTTCGAAGTTTTCTTCGCTTAAAAATAAATGCTGGCCAGTTTTTAGGATATAACCTGCAATACCACCGAGTAAATCTTTAGCTGGAATTTGCTTAATGACACTTTCATCGAATTGGTCAACAAAGTATGGGAATTCTACAAATTCATCATCTTTTTCGTAGAGTGCAACAAAAAAGTTTTGGGCATTCATGAATTGACCGATGATTTCGTGAATAGCCGCATATAGGCTTGAAAGTTCGCTGATAGAACCCGCTAATTCAGATATGTCAAAAAGCGCTCTTTGAATGTGCTCAGAGCGCTTATATTTTTCTGTTAACTGCTGAAGTTGTGGGATTATTTCCCGCAGTTCCTCAACAGTTAATTGGTCTGTATCAAAGTCTTTAGACAATACATTTAATCCGATAAAAGATTAACTTCAAAGAACCCTGCACTAATACAACCAACTAAAGTTAGACACCTTCAATCATGTATTCAATTGCTGCTTTAATATCATCATCTGAGCAATCGCCACAGGTTCCTCTTGGAGGCATAGAACCGAGTCCGTTTAATGCGTTATGCAAAACTTCATCTAACCCTTTTTCTAAACGCGGTGACCAATCTGCAGCATCGTGAAGTTTGGGAGCGTTTAGCACGCCAGATGCATGACAAGCGAAACAAGCGGTATTATAAATGTCTTCACCGGAGCGAGGGCCTGAAGCAGCTGCTGAGTCGGCTTTCGCACCTGCAACATGAACTGAACCTACAGGTTCGATGCGGGATTTGATATCTTCCTCAGACATGTTTTGCGCTTGTACGGCAAACATCAACAAACTTCCTACTAACACGCTCAACAACGCTTTTAATTTCACAATAATCTCCAACGATCTAAATTTAAATTCTAACGCTCAATAAAGAATAACAAATTATAGCGAGTTATTGATACTGAACAACAATTTACTTTGTAATTGTTATTTATCTTCGCTGTAATCTGACTTATTTAGAGAGTTTAACTCTTTTTAGTCTGTTCTAACTAACAATAAGTGACAATTCTAGGTCAAATAATAACAAATTTCCCATATTTGTAGATACGCTAGTTTGTATGAATTGAAGCAAAACTAATATTTCGTCTAAGTTTACATGAATAAGCATCTAAAAATTTTAAAAAATAGTATTAATATATATTGCACAACTTAGTTAAAGACCCATATTAAGAGCAATCGGTGGATTTGTTTCTTAACTTTTCTAACCGTGACTACTGGTAACTAAATTCAGTTGGGAATTCCCTCTGTATTAAAGGAGTACTGAATGTTAAGAATATTTCTATTTCTAGGCACAAATATAGCCATTATTGCATTATTAAGTCTGACATTTAGCCTTTTTGGTTTCCAAGGCTTACTAGCAGAAAATGGGGTTGATTTAGATCTAACTGCGTTAATGATCTATTCAGGTGTTATCGGTTTTAGCGGCGCGTTCATTTCTTTGTTCTTATCTAAGTTTATGGCTAAGCGGTCTATGGGCGTTCATGTTATTGAACAGCCGTCCGATACTACCCAGCGTTGGCTAGTCGATACCGTGCGTAGACAAGCTGAAATGGCTGGAATAGGCATGCCTGAGGTTGGTCTTTTCAATAGCCCATCGCCTAATGCTTTTGCTACTGGCTGGAATCGAAATAATGCGTTAGTCGCAGTTAGTACCGGACTCCTTGCGCAGATGAGTAAAAATGAAGTGGAAGCGGTATTGGCTCACGAAGTTAGCCACGTAGCAAACGGTGATATGGTAACCATGACGTTAATTCAAGGGGTTGTGAACACCTTTGTGGTTTTCTTATCTCGGGTTATAGGACACATTGTTGATCGAGTCGTATTCAAAGTAGAGAGAGGTCATGGACCGGCTTTTTGGATTGTCTCTATTATTGCTGAAATTATTCTTGGCTTTTTAGCGATGACCCTAGTGATGTGGTTTTCTCGGTACAGAGAGTTCAGAGCCGATGAAGGTGGTGCAAAACTCGCAGGAAAGGCAAATATGATTGCTGCTTTAGGGAAGTTGAAGAGCTTCCAAGGAACCCCTGATATGCCTGATGAAATGGCCGCTTTTGCCATTAACGCGGGGAAAATACAAAAACTATTTGCAAGCCATCCACCGCTGGAAAAGCGTATTGAAAATCTAAGAGCTGGGTAATCCAGCTCTATTTAGCATTTATACTTTTTAAGTAATCTTATACACCAAGTCTACAAAGCCAACCTAAAAGCCCAATTTAAAAAGCGAAGCTAGTCTGCACTCTGCGCCCTGTATTGGTGTTTTTATTTTTTGATTTCGCCAACATTCGTAGATTATCTAAGCGATTGATAAAGCTCTCGAATTGTTTGTCGCGTGTCGCTTTATCTTGGTTTTTTTGACTGACTCTTTGTTGTTGTATTTGACAACGAGCGGACTCACATATTGAATCGTGCAGGTTAACTAATTCATTTGTCATAACATCCTCTCTATTTTAACTGTATACATATACAGTATATAATCGAATGAAAATTAGTCAATAGATAGACACATAAATTCTTTTAAAATGTCATTGTGTTTAACCTTTGCTATTCAAAATACGGTTTACCCCTTCTGATTCCCGTTTAACCAATATAAATGTAATGATCATTTTAGTCGGAAGTGACATAACCATCCCCACTGCAACGCAGGCTGCACTAATTATAATTCCTTGTATTCCCATTTCTTCAATGGTTTGACTAAAAAGGTGTAAATAAACCCCAAGCATAATTAACCCCAACCCCGTGAACATGACCATTTTAAGCAATGTCATTACCTTGGTGTTAGTCATGAAGGTTGCCTCTTATTGTTCAAAACCCTTTTGCGATATTTAATCAGGTATTGAAAAAGCCACATTGATCCAGGTCAGTTGAATAGTATATTTTGACTTTGTGAGTAAATTTTAATTCCTTCCCAGCTTGAATTTATAGCATTAGCTATCAAACATTGGCATACAAATAGTTAACAAACGAATCTATAAAAAAGAAATACTAAATATCAAAGAAACAGGGATTGATGTTAACTATTAGTTAAAATTATTGCTTTTTTCGATTTGGTAAATTTAATTTTTACAGACGGGCGAGTAAATAATAAATGCTTAATTACAATCTTTAGTTGATGTTTCTAATGGGTTTTTTGGTTTTCAAGCATTGTTGCTATATCGATTTAGTTGTAAACGGTTAGTTAATAATTTTTCAGAATTGGATGATTATGAGTTGACGGTCTCTTTTTCGTACTCTATCCTAATGAAAGCGCTTACATTTGCTTGTTATTACAATAATTTTACAACCTTTGGGTGGCAAGAGCAGGAAGTGCGCGGGTAAAAGTGTAGTAATGAGTACTATCAAGTTAGTTTTTTGGGAGAAAACAACATGACTAAAATAAGGTTTGCAAAAACCCATCTAGCAAAGAGTCTGTCGCTCGTTTTAGGAGCTTCAATGTGTGCACCACTTGTTGCGCAAGAAGCTGAAGACTTAGAGGTAATACAAGTAACGGGATTACGCGGTAGTTTACAAGAGGCTGCTGCAATAAAACGCTCATCAGCGGGGGTTGTTGACGCTATTTCTGCTGAAGATATCGGTAAATTCCCAGATACAAACCTAGCAGAATCGTTACAACGTATTACGGGGGTCTCCATCAGTCGCACCAATGGTGAAGGGTCTGAAGTGACGGTTCGTGGTTTTGGTGGCGGAAACAACATGATCACCTTGAATGGTCGAACTATGCCGGCGGCGATAACCTATGGAGCAGGCACAGGGGCTGACGGAACCACCAAAGGTGGAAACACTCGTTCATTTGATTTTGCAAACCTTGCCTCAGAGAGTATTAGGGCCGTTGAAGTATACAAAACGGGGAAAGCCAATATCGCTACTGGTGGAATAGGTGCAACCATTAATATCATCACCGCTAAACCTATGGACCAAGAAGGTTTTGTTGCCACTGTAGGTGCAAAAGCCGTGCATGATACAACTAATCGAACCGGCGATGATTTAACCCCGGAGCTTTCAGCCATTATGAGTTACGCCAATGACGACAAAACCTTTGGTGTTAGTTTGTCGGCTGTTCATCAAGAACGTGACTCAGGTTATACAGGGGCAACAGTAAATAATTGGAATATTGACTATTGGGATGACATTGCAGACCCAGATAGAATGTGGAACAACGCTGACGCCAATTATGTTAATGCTCCAGAACAAGGGCAGTTGTATGCTCGCCCTAATGATATCCGCTATGCTTTTTCAAATACTCAAAGAACTCGCGACAATATGCAACTCACTTTGCAGTTCGCCCCCACCGATGATTTTAAGGCATCAGTTGATTACACCTTTGCCGAAAATGAAATTGTCGAACAGCGCGGAGAAATTGGTAACTGGCTACAAATTGGAACCAATACGGGCACCGTTGAGTTCGATAACTCTGCCGTAAAAACGCCTATTTATATTTCCGAGAGTTATGCCGGAGGCGTTGATGAAGGCTATGAGCAGCAATGGCGTGAACAAACCAATACTCTTGATTCGGTTGGGGTCAATTTCGAATACAACGTGAATGATGATTTCAAAATAGTTTTTGATGCTCACGATTCAACCATGCACAGTCGCGGCACCGGACCTAGAGGATCTGGCGAGTTAGCCGTGGGTTTAGGCGCGCCAACCGTCGTCTCTAGAGAATGGTTTTGGGATGCTGATTTACCCACTTATAGCAATGTTTATGATGACAGTATTCGCGGCGCTAACAATAACGGTCAGGTGGATGCAGGAGACGTCGGATCGTCAATTGCCCGTATTAGAAACGCCAGCCAAAAGTCGAGTATTACTCAATATAAACTTGATGCTACTTACTTCCTCGACAGTGGTCATTTCGATTTCGGTTTAGAAGCTCGCGAGATGGAGTCTCGTTCATTCCAAACCGCAGGTAACAATATTGCCTTGGGGAATTGGGGGGTGGCGAATCCGGGTGAGTTCGGTGATTTGATCCAACCTTTTGATTTGCCTGGTGAGTTTGATGACTTTACCACTCGATCTGGTGGATACGGATTTATTGCCAATGCCGCTGATTTATATACGGCAGCTGAAGCCCTCTATCCAGGGATCCCAAGCGGTGTAGAAGATGCGTTGTCATTCGATGATACGATTCAAGAAGATACATTAGCTGCGTACGTGCAGGTATCCTTGGAAGGTGAAATTGGCAAAATGCCCTTTAGCATCCTTACCGGTATTCGTTATGAAACTACGGATGTTACTTCCACATCATTGATTAGTCGTAACTATTTCCAATGGGAAGACAATAATGACGTAGTTGCCTATGTTGATGGTTCGGAAACAAGTTATGTTTCAGCGGATAGCGATTATGACTTTTTATTACCTAGTTTAGATTTAAGATTGGAAATCCAGGATGACTTAATTGGTCGTTTCTCTTATAGCAAAACGATTGCTCGAGCAGGTTTTGGTAGTTTAGGGGTCTCTGCTTCAAACTTTGCTGGTGGTGGCGGTTCAACACTATTGGGCGCGCAACCTACGGCGGATGCGTCAAATCCTGCTTTATTACCACTGGAATCATCTAACGTCGATTTATCCTTAGAGTGGTACTACGATGAAACGAGTTATGTGTCAGCTGGATTGTTCCAAAAAGATGTGGTTAATTTCTTAGGTAGCCGCCAAGTTGACCAACCGTTATTGGGTATTCGTGATGTCACCGGTGGACCCCGTGCCGAAGCGGCAGCGCAAGCGTTAGCTGATCGTAATATCGCACTAGATGATACTTCTCTTTACGCGATGATGGTGTTACTCAGTCAACCGGAAGCGTTTCCTGGCGGTGCGGATGATTACACGGGTACACCAGAGCAAATTCAACAACTAGCTGAAACAGATGGTTGGGACTTGCTTGCCAATGAAGATGACCCAGAAGTCATTTTCCGCACCAACACCCCCGATAATAATCGCGCAGCAAAAATCTATGGGGCTGAATTCGCGGTACAACATTTCTTTGGTGATAGTGGATTTGGTGTGCAGGCAAATTATACGGTGGTACGTGGAGATGTGGGCTTTGATAATGAAGCTGATCCAAATCAATCGCAATTTGCTTTAGTGGGGTTAAGTGATACTGCTAACCTTGTGGCGATGTATGAAAAAGACGGCTTCCAAGCTCGCCTTGCCCTTAATTGGCGAGATAAATATTTGGCTGAGGTGAACAAAGGTAGTTCCAATAACCCTCGTTATGTAGAGTCTTATACGCAACTCGATGTCAACGTCAGCTATGATATTAACGATCAATTCACGGTATTTTTTGAAGGTTTAAATATTACTGAAGAAGACATACGTGAACACGCTCGTAACGAAACCCAGCTATGGTATGCAACAGATTTAGGTGCACGCTATCAATTGGGAGCTCGCTACAAGTTCTAACTATGCGCGAAATAGGCAACAACACATCAAGTGTTGTTGCCTTTGTCGAAGAGCGCAACCACGCGACTATATTTGAATAGAATTTGAAGATGTTGCACACTGGTTTTGCACACTTAGCTTTATTAAATATGAATAATTTCATTTTTAAATTGTTGGTTTGAGTTAACAAATGAGTAATTGTAGGTCGAGGGAAGACAATGGCGAAACACGTGCTTTTAAATAATGTGCATCATAAAAATGTGAGGGTGCTAGCCCATTACGCTAAAGAGTTTGCCGATGATGTAGCCAGTGTATTGGTTTTCCCACCCGAATTTGTGGAGTTGCAAAAAGAGTATCCGATATTCTTTCAATTAGACAAACAAACTATTAAATATCAATGTGTTGCAATACTGGGTTTGCAAAAAGACGAAAACCTTTTCTTAAACAATCTGAGCCCTTTAGGTTGGCATGCTGATTACATACCCGCGATGATGGAGCGTGGGCCTTTTCTTATTGGCTTTCAGCAACAGGATCCCCTTTCAGATCCCTCACCGGTTATTCATATTGATATGCAGCATCCCAAAGTGTCCAATGAAAAAGGACAGCCCTTGTTTCTCGAACATGGTGGCAACAGTCCCTATTTGAATCATGTGGCCACACGCCTACAGGCCATTCATGAAGGCATGGCAATCCAAGATAAGATGTTTGACTGCTTCCAAGCATGCGATTTGATAGAGCCGGTTAATATCGAATTTGATTTAATCAACGGAGAGAAGTGCAAATTAACTGGTAATTTCACTATTAATGAAGAGAAATTAAGAGCCTTGTCAGCCGAACAGCTTTTTGAACTCAATCAATTGGGTTACCTGCAGTTTGCATACGCAGCAATCGCTTCTGTTACTAATATTAGAAAGTTGGTAGAGCGCAAAAATGCCCTGCTAACTTAATCAGTGCATTATTCGTCTTACCAGTCGAGTTCAGAATAAACATGTTAAGTATAAAACAACAAACTGAAATCATAACCGATTGCCAACCAGGGAAAATACCTACGGATATCCATCAGTATTCCCATCCTGTTGTGCTTAAAGGTTTGGTTAAGCACTGGGAATTAGTTGAAATTGGCTTGGAATCCGCGCAAAAAAGCGTTGATTATTTAAAATCATTCTATAATGGAAAACCCGTATTCGCGTATTTTGGTGCGCCCGAAATAGAAGGCAAATACGCGTACAACGAAAATGCGACTAAGCTAAATTATGAGTCTAAAAAGGCAAAAGTTGATGAGGTTCTTGAACTCATAATCCAGCACCTTTATGAGCCGCAACCACCTAGTTATTACATCGCATCAAATGTTATCGATACAAACTTTCCTGGATTGACTCAGGAAAACAACTTACACATACCAGTGGCTAAAAAACAGGTTGCTACCGAACCACCAGTGGCGAGTATCTGGATAGGTAATAAGTCTATTGCCAGATGTCATTATGATGCCTCCGATAACATTGCGTGCGTAGTTTCAGGAAAGCGCCGTTTTATCACTTTTCCACCAGATCAAATTGCTAATTTATATCCTGGTCCGCTAGCGCCTACACCAGGAGGTCCAGTTATTACCATGGTGGACTTGCACAATCCTGATTTTGAAAAATATCCAAAAATCAAAGAAGCCTTAGCCCACGGACAAGTAGCGGAATTAGAACCTGGCGATGCTATTTATATTCCAAGTATGTGGTGGCACCAAGTTGAAGCATTAAGCCCATATAATATCTTAGTGAATTATTGGTGGAGTGATGCTGAAAAATACATGGGGGCCGCAATGAATGTACTGTATCACGCCATGTTAAGTCTTCGCGATAAACCGGCTCATGAGAAAGCCGGTTGGAAGCACGTATTTGATTACTATATTTTTGGTGAAGGTGAACAGCCTACTGAGCACTTACCCCCCGAAGCACAAGGGTTCCTAGGGCCAATGAATGAAATAATGTCTCGCCAGCTTCGCAGCATGTTAATTAACAAACTAAACAGATAAATGGACCTTAAACGTGAATAGAAAAATCAATAATGTCGTCATCGCGGGAGGTGGCACAGCTGGATGGATAGCGGCAGCTGCATTGGCTAAACAGATGTCCTCGGTGATAAATGTGACCTTGGTGGAGTCGGATGAAATTGGTACCGTCGGTGTCGGAGAAGCCACCATTCCACCCATGCGCGTGTTTAATAAACTCTTGGGCATAGATGAATCTCAGTTTATGCGGGAAACGTCAGCTACCTTTAAACTAGGTATACAGTTTGATAATTGGGGTAAGCAAGGCGATAGCTACATCCATTCCTTTGGAATGACAGGTAAAGAGAGTTTTATCGCGCCGTTTCATCACTTCTGGCTGTATGGGAAAGAGCAGGGGGTGGCTAAAGACTTTGGTAAGTATTGCTTTGAATTGGAAGCCGCCAGGGCTAACAAATTTGCGTTATCAGACAACTTATCAATCAATTATGCATACCATTTAGATTCAAGTAAATATGCGGCCTTTTTACGTAAGTTTAGTGAATCTCGAGGGGTTAAGCGGCTTGAAGGGAAAATTGCAGAAGTAAATAAAAACCCGAAAAACGGTTTTATTTCTAGTTTAAAGCTGGATTCTGGACAGCTAATTGAAGGTGATTTGTTCATTGACTGTACAGGTTTTCGAGGCCTACTAATTGAGCAAGCATTGCATACTGGATATGAAGATTGGTCTCATTGGTTGCCTTGTGACAGTGCTATTGCAGTACAAACTGAATCAATGGGGGAAATCTCTCCTATTACTCGATCAATTGCCCATCAAAGTGGCTGGCAATGGCGGATCCCCTTACAGCACAGGGTGGGGAATGGAATAGTTTATTGCAGTAAGTTTATGAGTGACGAACAGGCAAAAAATCATCTTTTGGCAAATATCCAAGGGGAAGCGATTACGCAACCAAGAGTGATCAAATATCGAACTGGTCGACGACGTAAACATTGGAACAAAAATTGTGTGGCTCTTGGTTTAGCGAGTGGTTTTGTTGAGCCCCTTGAATCAACAAGCATCCATTTAATAATGATGGGAATTATTCGCTTACTGAGGCTTTTCCCCTGTGGTGAAATATCCGACTCAGTAATCAATGAATATAATCAACAAGCCACTGATGAAATCGAAAAAATCCGCGACTTTATTGTGTTGCATTATCATGTTACCCAACGCCAAGACAGTGAGTTTTGGCGACATTGCAAAAACATGGAAGTACCTGATAGTTTAGCCCATAGAATCAGGCTGTTCGCTGATCACGCCCATGCATTTCAAGCCGATGGTGAATTATTTAGAGTGGATTCTTGGACCCAAGTTATGCTTGGCCAGGGAATTCAACCTAAACAATATCACCCTAGTGTTCAGGGAATGCCTGTGAACGAGTTAGAAAAGTTCCTATCTTCATTGGAACAATCAATAGCCAAAGGCGTATCCCATTTACCGACTCATCAAGACTTTATTCAAGAGTATTGTCGACAACCGAAACCATCATGACGACTAGGCAATAATACTAGCTAAATTAGAAGTTTAGGACTTTTTGAAGCAGGCATTTACATTTTTTTAACCTTAATCATTGCTTTTTGATACTGTTCCAACTAACCTCTAAATGAAAGCGCTTTCATTTTATGGGTTTTAATGATATTTTTCGCGATTTAGCAGTATCAAAACGCCAAAAAGAAACCGATTAACCATTAACCGAATTAGTAATTATCAATCATGAACAACCTATCTTTACCATCTTCATCAAAATTATTGAACCGAGACTTCGTGTTCGGTGTTGCTACATCTTCATTCCAAATTGAAGGGGATGCGGATAACCGATTAGCGTCTATTTGGGACACTTTTTGTGCCACACCAGGGAAAATTTCCGATGGTTCAAATGGGCTGGTGGCCTGTGAGCATGTTAAGTTTTGGCGAGAAGATGTAGAGTTGATTGACTCTTTAGGCGTGGATGCCTATCGATTTTCTATCTCTTGGCCACGGGTGATCAAGAAAGATGGGACATTAAACCAAAAAGGTATACAGTTTTACATTGACTTGGTAGACGAGTTGCTTAAGCGAAATATTAAACCCTTTGTCACTTTATATCATTGGGATTTACCCCAGCACCTAGAAGAACTCGGGGGCTGGTTAAATCGTGAAACCGCTTTCCATTTTGAAAATTATGTGAATTTAGTCTCAAAAGCTTTGGGTGATCGAGTTTATGCTTACGCTACCTTAAATGAACCGTTTTGCTCAGCTTATTTAGGTTACGAAAGCGGCGAGCATGCACCGGGTAAAACGGGCCAAGGCAACGGCCGAAAATCCGCACATCACCTGTTGTTAGCCCATGGTCTAGGAATACGTACTTTACGTAGAAATTGTCCTCAGGCTTTGGCCGGTATTGTACTTAATTTTACTCCTTGTTATCCCGAGACTCAGGCTGATAAGGATATAAAAGCCACTAAAATAGCCGATGACTATATTAACCAGTGGTACATGCGTCCTGTAATGGAAGGTTTATATCCAGATGTGGTTGAACTCATTGAACCACAAAATCGCCCCGATATTTTACCGGGTGATATGGACTTAATTAGTCAAAGGTTAGACTTTTTAGGAGTTAACTTTTATACCCGTTTAAAATACCGTTGTGATGGCAAAGGTTGGTTTCAAGAGTTGCAACCCAACAATGTTTTAACTACTGATATGGGATGGGAAATCTATCCCGAAGCACTATCTGATTTATTACTATCACTCCATCAGCGTTATACACTGCCACCTATTTACATCACTGAAAATGGAGCAGCTATGCAAGATGAAATTAAACAAGGCAAGGTGCATGATCAAGATAGAATCGATTATTTTCAGTCCCACCTTAATGCTGTTGATTATGCTGCCCAGCAAGGAGTTGATATTGCCGGCTATTTTGCCTGGAGTTTAATGGATAACTTCGAATGGGCGAAAGGTTACGAAAAGCGCTTCGGTATTGTTTATGTAGACTATCTCACTCAGAATCGCATTATTAAAGATAGTGGACGGGCATACAAGCAACTCATCACCAGTAGGTCGTAAATTATGCAAAGCCAAGTAAGCAGGTTGCCGATAATCGAGAAAGTTGGTTATGCCATGGGGGATGCGGCAGCCAATTTAGTATGGCGAGGAGCCCTTGCGTATTTGGCAGTATTTTATACCGATACATTTGGATTGACCGCTGCTGCGGCAGCTCTGTTGTTCCTAGTGGTAAGATTGTCCGATGGTGTAACCGATATCATCATGGGCATGATTGCTGATCGAACAGATACCCGATGGGGCAAGTTCAGACCATGGATTTTATTCTCTACGCCCTTACTGGGTCTGTTTATGGTGCTATGTTTCACCACTCCAGAATGGTCCGCGAGTAACAAATTAATTTATGCTTATGTGACCTATATCGGGTTAACTCTGTGCTATACCCTCAATAATGTACCTTACTCAGCGTTAATGGGGGTAATGACCGAATGCGATGTTGAACGCACCAGTTTATCTGCCTATCGATTCGCCGGGGCATTTCTAGGTGGTTTGTTAGTGATGGGCTTTCTACCCTATTTTGTTGACTTATTTGGTCAGGGTAATGATGTACAAGGCTACCAATCGACTATGTATCTGTTTGCCGGATTATTAGTTGCCCTTATGGTCTTTACTTTCTTATCGACTAAAGAACGTGTGAAACCGGTTATGAATACCCGTTCTGGATTGAAAGCTGAATTATCGGATCTAACCAAAAATCTGCCGTTTATTTTAGTACCCCTAATGAGTATGACGTTATTTTTCTATTATCGAAATTTAACCACAGGGATCATATTTATTGTTGTCATAGGAGGGACTTGGCTTTTAATCAACCGCTTCTTGGCTAAACCGAGATCGCAAATAAGCTCGACTCAACAGGATATGATCGATCTAATAACCAACAAACCCTGGCTAATTCTATTGGGCATGGGTTTCTTAACTATGATGTTCAACGGCATTAAATATGGCGTGATTGCCTATTACTTTAAGTATGTTATTGGTGATGAATTAATGACTGGCCAGTTTTTTGTGGCCTTGCTGGTGGTCTCTATTTTTGGTGCGCTAAGTACGTCTTACTTAACTCGGGTTTTTGGTCGCAGACTACTGTTTATTGGTTCCTTGTTGTTTGGTAGCGGTTTTACTGCCTGCTTTTATTGGATTCCAGAGGGGAATGTTACCTTAGTCTTTGTGTTGGGCTGCGCAGCGGAGTTTTTTGCGGCCATTTTTCCCACACTATTCTTTTCAATGTTAGGGGATTCCGCCGATTATTCTGAATGGAAAAATGGACGAAGAGCGACAGGTTTAGTCTATTCCGCTGGCACTTTTGTGCAAAAAACCGGGGGAGGTTTTGCTGGTGCATTAGTATTGGTTGTGTTGTCTAGCTATGGGTACGACGGTATGGATCCCAGCACTGTTGCAGATACCTTACCTGGCATTAAATTATTGATGAGTTGGATACCTGCTATTTTTGGCGTCGCTGCAGCAATTTTGATGTTGTTTTATCCTATTAGCGACAAACAACAGCAACAAATCACCTTAGAACTTAAGGGACAAAGAGCTGTGGCTTAGGGCGAGAGGTAAGGCGCTATCCCTTTTATATTTACCTTTGCAATACACATCGGATGTTTTGACATGCCAAGCAAATAACCATTACAAGGTGACGATTGTATAGTAGGCTAGCTATCCTCTAGTTTTTGGGCAAAAAATAGCAAAATTTATGGCAACGATTTACGAAGTGGCGAAACATGCAGGCGTGTCTCTGGCAACAGTTTCTAGAGTCATGAATGGTAATGTAAAAGTTCGGCAAAGCACGAGCGATAAAGTCATGAATGCAATGAAAGAGCTCGGTTATGTGCCCAATAACTTTGCACGTTCCCTCGCGACTAACAAAGCAAATAGCATTGGTCTTTTAGTGTCTAACCTGCATAGCTCTTTTTTTGGGCAAATGATGAGTGGTGTTGAAACTGAGTTGAGAGCGGCGGGCAAGCACGTCATCATTTCAGCTGGACATGACGAAGAAGCCGAAGAGAAAGACGGAATAGATTTTTTAATTAGTCGCCAATGTGACGCATTAATCGTTCACTCAGAAGCCATTTCTGATGAATATTTAATAGCGTTAAATAACAACAAACTTCCCATTCTGGTAATGAATCGCGTGGTCGATAGCATGCAACAGCAGTGTTTCATCGTGAATAACCAAGCGGGCGGTTATATGGCGGCTAAGACGTTATTGGAACATGGTCATAGAGACATCGCATATATAAGCGGGCCTACCTATAAAGATGATACTAATCAGCGCTTAATCGGTCATAAACGCGCGTTGCAAGAGTATGGTGTTGCCTTTAATGAAAAGCTTCATTATGTGGGTGACTATTTAGAAACTGGTGGTATCGCTGGCATGAATTATCTACTTAATTCAGGTGAAAATTTTAGCGCGTTAGCCTGCTCTAATGATGAAATGGCGTCGGGGGCGATGAGTTGTGCCAGAGAGCATGGCTTAACTTTACCGGAAGATTTGTCGGTAATTGGTTTTGACGATGTGTTATTTGCAAAGCATATGTTTCCCAAGTTAACTACCATTGATAACCCTGTATTAGAAATGGGCCGAATGGCGGCACAATGGGTACTCAAATACGTTTATAAAGAGTCTGATAACGATATTCAAAGAGTATTCGAGCCTAAGCTTATTGAGCGTCTGTCGGTGATTAATAAGCTATAAACTTCGCCTTTCATTATTCTGCGAGCGTCACCTAATCCAGTTAAAACAAAGCAGCAACTTGATCCACTCAAGTTACTGCTTTTGTTAGCAATGCTCGCTTTGTTCATTTCAGCATCGGCAGTTCAACTTAAACTGCCGGAGTAAAATTAATAGGCTATAACTTAGGTCCAGAGTTTGAAATTTCTTTGCCTTCGTCATTGTCAGTGAACTTCACGAAATTCTGAGTGAATAAAGTGGCTAGATTAGTGGCTTTTTCAGTCCATTGTTCGGCTTGTTCATATGTATCACGAGGATCTAATATGTTGTCTTCAACATCATGTAAATGTTTAGGTATCGACAAGTTGAAAATAGGCAATTGGTCCATTTCCGCCTGATTAATCGAACCGTCTAAGATGGCATCAATAATTGCACGTGTGGCTTTAATCGAAATACGTTTGCCTGTGCCATTCCAACCTGTATTTACCAAGTAAGCTTCTGCACCAACGGCATGCATGCGTTTACGCAGTACGGCTGCATACTTAGTTGGGTGTAAGCTTAGAAATGCAGCCCCGAAACAACTTGAAAACGTTGGCGTGGGTTCGGTAATTCCTCGCTCGGTGCCCGCCAATTTGGCCGTAAATCCAGATAAGAAATAATACTCAGCTTGCTGTGGTGTTAATTTAGCAACGGGAGGAAGCACACCGAATGCATCTGCAGTTAAGAAAATTACTTTGGTCGCATGTCCGGCTTTGGAGATGGGCTGAACAATGTTTTCTATATGATCGATTGGATAAGATACACGGGTGTTTTCGGTTTTTGAATTATCGTCAAAATCAATTTTGCCACTAGCGTCTACAGTCACATTTTCTAATAAAGCATTGCGACGAATTGCAGCATAGATCTCAGGCTCTTGTTCTTTGCTTAGGTTGATGGTTTTTGCGTAGCAACCACCTTCAAAGTTGAAGATACCGTTGTCATCCCAGCCATGCTCATCATCGCCAATGAGTTTTCTGTGTGGATCGGTAGAAAGCGTGGTTTTTCCCGTTCCAGATAAACCGAAGAAAATTGCCACATCGTCATCTTTACCGACATTGGCGCTGCAATGCATGGAAGCGATTCCTTTTAGGGGCAAAAAGTAGTTCATCATTGAGAACATCCCTTTTTTCATTTCGCCGCCGTACCAGGTACCACCGATGACTTGGATTTTTTCAGTAAGATTGAAGGCCACAAAATTTTCTGAATTTAAGCCGTGTTCCTGCCACTTTTTATTGACGGTTTTAGAACCGTTCAAAACAAGAAAGTCAGGCTCAAAATCTTCGAGTTCTTGTTCAGTTGGACGGATAAACATATTTTTCACAAAGTGTGCTTGCCAAGCTACTTCGGTGACAAACCGCACTTTCAAACGAGTATCTGCATTTGCACCGCAAAAAGTATCAACAACAAATAGACGTTTACTACTTAATTGTTGAGTAACTGTTTGTTTTAAATCGCTCCACACATCAGAACTAATAGGTTTGTTGTCGTTTGTACCTTGATCAGACCACCATACCGTGTCTTTGGTGGTGTCATCACGAACAATGTATTTATCCTTGGGCGAGCGACCGGTAAATATTCCCGTGTCTACTGACACTGCACCGAGTTCTGTTTCAATACCTTTTTCATAACCAACTAAATCGCTTTTCGTCTCTTCTTCAAACAGAAACTCATAGGATGGATTATGAATGATTTCCGTGGCATCAAGAATGCCGTTTTTGTCTAAATATTTGGTTAATTTTTCAGTATTCATGAACTTTTTTTCCGTAGGGTTTTATATTTTTATTATTATTTTTTGTTTTTAAGCTAACTTTGTTATTAAAGTTAGACTTACTAACACTAAAGGGTCTCAAGAGGAAAAACTAGATTTACTTGCTACTCATTTGAAAAAAAACGCGATAAGTTATAACGATTCATGCAGTTTAAGGTTTGAAAGCGTTTTCATCTGGTGTTTTAAGGCGGTAGCAGATGAAACGCTCTAAGATTTATACTCTATGCTGTCTTTTCTTAACGATATAGGAATAATTAATTGATTGAGTCTGTTGAGTGCATTGTTGTTGGCGCTGGCGTGGTTGGTTTAGCGGTTGCGCGCCAAATGGCTCAAAAAGGTGTAGAAACGATTGTCATAGAAAGCCAATCTCAGATTGGTACAGGCATTAGCTCCCGAAATAGTGAAGTGATTCACGGCGGTATTTATTATCCGCCTAATTCTCTTAAAGCTCGCCTTTGTGTGCAAGGTAATAAAATGCTCTATGCTTATTGTGATGAGCGTAATATTAACCATAAGCGATGCGGAAAACTGATTGTCGCTACTTCCGAATCCCAGCTGCAAAAGTTAACCGAAATTAAAAATAACGCAGTCGCCAATAGCGTATTAGATCTCGAATTTTACAGCAAACAAAAAGTCTTAACATTGGAACCAGAACTTGCTTGCTACGGTGCTTTGTTTTCGCCCTCTACGGGCATTATAGACAGTCATGGGTTAATGCTAAATTTACAAGGTGATTTGGAAAGTGCTGGCGGCGCAGTAGCGCTTGGTGCTGAATTGCGCTCAGTCGATTGTACTAAAAGTGCATTTCTACTGGATATCGGTGGCACCCAAAACATAAAAGTTAACACTAAGTATCTAATCAATTGCGCAGGATTACACGCCCAGCACATTGCTAAACGTTTTCACGGCCTGCCTCAAAACAGCGTACCTCAAATTCATTATGCAAAAGGTAACTATTACGCGCTGTCTGGTAAAGCGCCATTTAGCCATCTAATTTATCCTATTCCTGAAAGTGCCGGGTTGGGGGTGCATTCCACATTAGATTTAGGTAACTCAGTCCGTTTCGGTCCTGATGTTGAATGGGTCAATGAATTGGATTACTCAGTGGATCCTTCCCGAGCAGATGCGTTTTATCATCAGATTAGAAAATATTGGCCCAATCTTAAAGACGATTCGTTAGAACCTTCTTACGCAGGAATTCGTCCTAAGCTCCATGCAAAAGGAGAAGAAGCTAAAGATTTTATGATTCAAACTGAATCTGAACATGGTATTGCGGGTCTAATTAATCTCTACGGTATAGAGTCTCCTGGATTGACCGCTTCGATGGCGATTGGTGCAATGGTAGTAGAGAAATTACTAGCCAAAAAGCGATAAATCAGCGCTGCAAATGCAGCAATCTTGCGTGCACTTAGAATTTTCTGTCATGACAAAACCAAAATATCGCATTTTGTCAAAATCCATTCAAATTGCTGCATCATAAAAATTTTGTATGCTTCCCGCAGACAATACCCCAATCAATTCACGTGTCACTTTTCAGCAAATAAAGTGCCTTACTGAGTTTTGACTTTAGTCAATGTATCACCTCGTTATAAAACGTATATTTAAATCACGCTCTGAGGTTATTTTGTTGTTACATCCTTCACTTTACCTCATGAATAAATAGGGTTATCCATTGTTCAAACACGAATTGATAACGACTTCCTGATTTTTTGATATAGGTAAATGTGAAAATGGTCAAAATACGTAACGTTTTGATTGCGATATCCAGCATGGTTTTTGTCACGCAGACTTTAGCCGATGACAAGTTAATTTCGGTGGGTAAAACGAAATCTATGATATGCGCCAGTTGTCATGGCAGCGCTGGCATAAGTCTTAGCCCTATCTGGCCTAATTTGGCCGGACAAAAATCAGCTTATCTAGAAAAGCAGCTTAAAGCATTTCGCAATGGTGATCGTAAAGAACCGACGATGGCAGCAATGGCTAAGCCGTTGAGTGACAATGATATCAAAGCGCTTGCAGCTTATTACGCCTCTTTAAAATAACACAATAATTGGCTTCATAGTTTTCATATTGTTTTTACTTCAATAAGAAAATCACCTTTAAAATATTGAGATTTTTAACTCTTAACTCATTAGCACTCTTCATTATTTTTATGTAGAGGTTAGAAACGCTTGATATAAAAGGTATAAAGCTATAACATATGCTCAATAGCTCATTTTGTCTGCCCCTTTTTTATAGGATTAATATTTATGTCATCAGGAAGTTCATATCCACTTGCAGATCTCAAAGTTGTTGAGTTTACACATATGGTTATGGGGCCGACTACTGGTGTTGTTCTCGCTGATTTAGGTGCTGTGGTGACAAAAATAGAACCTTTAGAAGGTGATAAAACTCGTCGACTTAAAGGTTCTGGTGCCGGTTATTTTCCAATGTATAACCGCAATAAACGTAGCGTGTGTATCGATTTGAAATCAGCCGAAGGTAAAGAAGTTGCGTTGAACTTAATACGTGAAGCTGATGTGTTGATTGAAAATTTTAGGCCAGGAGCAATGGAAAAGCTTGGTTTCGGATATGAAGCTATGAGCCAGCTAAACCCAGGACTTATTTATTGTTCTTTAAAAGGGTTTTTAACCGGCCCTTATGAAAATCGTACTGCCTTAGATGAAGTGACGCAAATGATGGGAGGGTTAGCATACATGACCGGTCTTCCTGATCGTCCTATGCGTGCTGGCTCATCTGTTATTGATATTACTGGTGGAATGTTTGGCGTGATAGGTATTTTGTCTGCTTTACACGAACGTCAAATAACTGCAAAAGGTCGTCATGTTACAAGTTCATTATTTGAAACTACAGCCTATCTCGTTGGCCAGCATATGGCCCAAGAGGTTGTATTAGGTGAAGCACCTCCGCCAATGTCAGTGCGTCGAAGTGCATGGTCTGTTTATCAGATTTTTAATTGCAAAAATGATGAGCGTGTTTTTGTAGGAGTTGTTAGCGATACTTTATGGAAACACTTCTGCAAAGAGTTCGAGTTAAACGAATTTTTAGCTGATAGCAGCTTAGACAAAAATAATGATAGGGTCACTCAACGAGACAGAATCATCCCAGTCATAGAAGCCATTTTTAGTGAGTTAGACAAGCAAACTATGATGGACCGATTAGAGCGAGCGGGCATACCTTTTGCGCCAATAAACACTCCATCTGATTTGTTTGAAGATCCGCAGCTTAACAGTGGTGGTCTATTACCTGTTACGACGCCGCAGGGGATCGCCAATTTACCATCTTTACCCATCGAGTTAGATGGTAAACGAACTACTTTGCATCATGATTTACCAAAGGAAGGTGAAGATACTATACGTGTTCTGCAGGAAGCGGGTTATAACGATAAACAAATCGCTGAATTGATTAGTCTAAATATTGTGAAAGCAATTCCAGCTAACTAATTTAGACTGTATAAGTTTTCAACCTACTCCGAAATATGGTTGTTTTGAAGGGCGTTTTCGCCCTTTTTTTTCCTGTTTGATTTCTAAAAGAAATAACAGTCGACTAAATTAAAACCGCAAAAAACTTGTAAATTATATACTTAGCGGTGGATTAAAAGTATTGATGGTCATGTATAAAAGATATGCTAATATATCTTTTGAAGGGGTCTAAAAAGTAATGTAAGTAGCCCGATTGTAAATATTGTTTTGTGTTGCATATAGGAGTGACAATGGAATTATCTGATAAAACAGCCCGACAGATTTTCGCTGAAGTTCAGGCAAATCCTGCCCGTAAACGTTTTGGCTTCGGTAAAAAAGCTATTTTGGTCAATATTGATTTGCAAAAAGCATATACAAGAACTGACTTATTTAAAACTGCCTATGAAACTGACCCGCGACAGCTCGAGTATGTTAATACTCTAGCTGAAAAATTTAGAGCTCTAGATTGGCCAGTCGTCTGGACGAACGTGGCGTATATGGACTCTGGAGAAGATGCTGGAATCTGGGGAACGCGCACAGATACGCCTGATAGTTTACAAAATATCAAATTTGATAGTGAGCGTTCAGAGCTTGATGACCGTTTGCAACTAGACCGCAAAAAAGATGTGTTTTATTGCAAAAAAATGCCCTCTCCATTTTTTGAAACTCAATTACAGAGTTTATGTGTTTGGCATCAAGTCGACACCGTCATACTGACTGGTGGTTCGACTTCTGGCTGTATTAGGGCCGCTGCAGTTGATAGTTTGTCCCGTGGCTACCGCACTATTGTGCCGATTGAATGTGTTGCTGATAAACACGAAAGTTACCACTTTGCCAACCTGACCGATCTGTCATTGAAATATGCTGATGTGCTGGCCGTACAAGAAGTGTTTGATTGGTTAGGAAAAGAGTAAAAGGAGATTTTTAATGTTAACAGATCCTGGATACTATGATTATTGGCCATATGACAAACGCCCAAAAATAACTTGGCCCAACGGTGCTAAAGTCGCGTTTTGGGTCGCACCGAATATTGAGTTCTATGAGCTAGATGCCCCAGCTAATCCATCCCGGAAAGCTTGGCCACAACCTTACCCTGCCATTGCGGGCTATGGTATTCGCGATTACGGTAATCGCGTGGGCCATATGCGTCAAATGCAACTTCTCGACAAATACGGTATTCGTGGTTCAATTTCACTTTCTACCGCTTTGTGTGATCACCATCCAGAAATTATTAGTTTATGTAAGGAGCGTGATTGGGAGTTTTTCAGCCATGGTATTTATAACACTCGTTATACCTACGGAATGAGCGTTGATCAGGAAAGAGAAATGATCCGTGACTCCATTGAAACGATTTATAAGCATACCGGACAGAAATGCGCTGGATATTTAGCGCCTGCACTATCTCACAGTGATCACACTATTGATTTGTTCGCAGAAGTTGGCACCGAGCTATTTGGTGACGAGGCTGGTTTTTATACTTGTGACTTGTTCCACGATGATCAACCCACACCGATTCATACTCGTTCTGGTAAAAAGTTTGTTTCCATTCCCTATTCGTTAGAAATGAATGACACCATTGCTTATGTCACTAATAAAGTGACCCCTCGCCAATACGGTAAAATGTTAAAAGCGAATTTTGATCGTTTGTATCAAGAAGGCGAAGAGAGCGGGACTATCATGTGCATTCCAACTCATAATTATCAGGTGAGTTGTCCACACCGGTTAAAAGCCTACGAAGAAGCATTGGAATACATCACTGGACATAGTGATGTTTGGGTGGCGACTGGACGAGAAATAGCCAGCTACTACATGCAACATTGCTACGACGATAGTGTTGCCGACATAGCTGCCAAGCAAGGAGGAAAATAATCGTGAGTTTAGATGATTCTTATCTTCAATATCCCAAACGCCAATACGGAATGGACCATGATCTATATGACTGGTCAATGCTATCTGATCGCAACCCTATTGTTTGGCCAAATAATAAAAAGCTAGCGCTATGGGTAAATGTGAATGTGCAGTTTTTCCCTTTAAATCAGCGTACAAATCCTGTTCCTGTGCCCGGTGGCATGAAAATGCCTTACCCTGATTTGCGCCACTTTAGTTTGCGTGATTACGGCAATCGGGTTGGCATATTCAGACTTTTTAAAGCATTAGATAAATTCAATATTCAACCAACTATCGCGATTAATGGAGCCATGGTTGAACGTGCACCTTATTTAATGGATGTCATCAAAGACAGAGGTAACGAAGTGATTGCCCACGGTTGGCAAATGGACATGTTACATCATGGAGAAGTGTCCGCAGAGGATGAAGCAAGGTGGATTGCCAATAGTGTACAAATTTTGAGTGAACGTTTCGAGCAACCGATTAAAGGTTGGTTGAGTCCTGGCCGTCTGCAATCCGCAAATACCCCGAAGCTATTACAGCAACAAGGTATCGAATATATGTGCGATTGGGTTAATGATGATTTGCCTTATTCCTTTAAAACCGATTCCGGCCTTATCACCAGTATGCCTTTATCCAACGAACTGGATGATTTTTTTATTCTACAAAATAATTTGCACAGTGAAGATAGCTACGCAGAGCAAATTGAAGATGCTTGTGACCTCTTATTGAGTGAAGCGGAAACGCAAGGCGGTCGCATGTTAGCTTTGAACATTCATCCTTGGATGCTTGGTCAGCCCCATCGAATTGCCTGTTTCGAAAAAGTTCTTGAATACATAAGCAGTCAAGAAGGGGTTTGGAGTGCCAGCGCCTCCGAAATTTATCAAAGCTGGCAATCACAACAATAAATAGAAAGGGTCAAGCAGACCCTCCTTATCCTTGAAACAAGAGTTAAGCATGTCCAAGACACTTTTCCAGAAGATATGGGATGCGCATCAAGTAAAATCTTTACCCGATGGCACCTACTTAATTTATATAGATCGGGTTTTTTTACACGAGAGAACGGGCTCTATTGCTTTACAAAGTCTGGCAGAAGCTGGGCGTAAGGTTCGTCATCCTGAACAAGTATTTTGTACCATGGATCATATCGTCGATACCTTTCCTGGTCGTGGTGATGATACCGTAATGCCCTCAGGGAAAGACTTCATTCAAGCTACCCGCAAAGAAGCCAAAGCTGCAGGCATTACTCTGTTTGATATTGGTGACGAGCAACAAGGTATCGCCCATGTCATTAGTCCTGAACTTGGTATTGTGCAACCTGGACTAACGTTAGTTTGTCCTGATAGTCATACTTGTACACAAGGCGCTTTAGGCGCTGCTGCGTGGGGGATCGGGTCTTCTGAAGCCGAACATGCCATGGCTACTCAAACGTTACGTATTAATAAACCTAAATTGATGCGAGTGTGGTTTGAGGGAGAGCTAAATTCCTGCGTGACTGCTAAAGATATGATTTTGCACTTAATCAGTAAGTTTGGTGCTCACGGGGGCGCTGGACATGCTATCGAATTTGCTGGGCCGACAGTTGAAGCCTTGTCAATTGAAGCGCGTATGACCCTATGTAATATGGCGGTAGAGTTTGCTGCGTTTACAGGCTTAGTCGCGCCCGATCAAAAAACTATCGAATATCTTGAAGGTCGTCCTTACGTTCCCAAAGGTGAACAATGGCACCAAGCAGTTGAGTATTGGCACAGCTTAGTCACCGATGATGATGCTTTGTTTGACACTGAAATTAAGATTGATGTGGCTGAGATTGAACCCACTATCACTTGGGGAACTAGCCCTCAACACGCTTGTGGAATTAGCCAAACTGTTCCTGAATTGGAATCATTGGCTTCAGAAGATGCCCGCACTGCCGCCACACGGGCCTTAGCTTATCAAGCCTTGCAGCCAGGCGATAAACTACTTGATCTAAAGATAGACTGTGCATTTATCGGTTCCTGTACTAATTCTAGAATCGAAGATTTACGCAAAGCCGCAGCTATTCTTAAGGGGCGAAAAGTGGCTTCTCATGTAAAAGCAATTTGTGTCCCTGGTTCTCAACAAGTCAAAGCGGCGGCAGAGCGTGAAGGTTTGCATCAGGTTTTCTTGGATGCGGGTTTTGAATGGCGAGAAAGTGGATGTTCAATGTGTTTTTACGCTGGTGGAGAGCACTTTGGTAAGCAACAAAGAGTATTGTCCACAAGTAACCGTAATTTTGAATCTCGCCAAGGCCCAGAGACTCGTACTCATTTAGCCAGCCCAGAAACCGTAGCTGCCAGTGCTTTAAATGGTTGTATTACTGACCCCCGCACTATGATGAGGACTAATTAATGAAAGCTTTTACTACCCATTGTGGTATTGCAGCCCCGTTGTTGCGAATCAATATCGACACTGATGCGATTATTCCCAGCCGAGAAATGCGGCGTGTGTCTAAAAAAGGCCTAGGTGAAGGGTTATTCGCTTCTTCTCGTTATGTCATGTCTGACTCTCGTGAACTTAATCCTGATTTCATATTAAATAAAGCGGAATACGCCAATACTACTATTTTACTGACAGGAAACAATTTTGGCTGTGGCTCATCACGAGAGCATGCCGTTTGGGCATTGGCCGAATATGGTATTCGCGCCATAATAGCACCAAGTTTTGGTGCTATTTTTTATCAGAACTGTATGCGAAACGGCATTCTTCCGGTAGTACTTAGTAATGAAGCAGTGATGCAACTATCTGATGAAATAATGCAAGATCCTCAAAAGTTGAAAATTGAAATAGACCTACAGGAACAGAAAGTGAGCAGCAAGAAGGGGCTTCACTTTGAGTTTGATATAGAAACTGGTAGCAAAGAAATGTTGCTTAACGGTTTAGACAGTATTGGTTTAACACTGCAGTATGAAGCGGATATTAAGGCTTTTGAACAGCAAACACAGAAGCAACATAGTTGGTTATATTTACAAAATTAGATGGGATTATCGATCGCTGATATGACGCTCTAAATAGAAAAAGTCAATCAACTGTTGTTGATTGACTTTTTTATTGGCAATGGGTTTAGGCATTCAATGATTGCAAGTAAGTTATGACATCCGCTTCAGTAACAACGTCACCATATTTGGCATTCATGTCGAATAAGTTTGCTTTATGTGGAGCTTCATGACGATCGCCACAAGCTTCTTCTACAAT
This sequence comes from Aliiglaciecola sp. 3_MG-2023, assembly GCF_030548205.1. Lineage (GTDB taxonomy): Bacteria > Pseudomonadota > Gammaproteobacteria > Enterobacterales > Alteromonadaceae > Aliiglaciecola. The sequence goes on from NZ_JAUORV010000005.1 coordinate 85,240, forward strand.
AATTGGGATAAAACCATTAGAGCAGGCATCAACGCAACTTGCGCGAACACAACCACTGGTTGTCAAGCCGGTTAATATCACACTATCAACGCCATAGGCTGTTAACGTAGAGCTCAAAGATGTGCCAAAAAATGCACTTGGATATTGTTTAGATATCACTAATTCGTCTTCGCTGGGTTTTAATGTTCCAGCCCAAGCACCCATTGGCGAACCTTCCGTTAAATAGCGTAAAGGTTTCGCCTTCTTGAAGAATGTGCCACCGTTGACACCTGAAGGGTGATACACCACATTGGTATAAATCACTAGAATCCCCGCTTTTCTTGCAGCTTCCAGTACACGCTGAGCAGATGCTAGCGCATCTTCAACATCTGCATATAACTCACAGGATTTATCATAATAGGCTTCAACAAAGTCTATCAGTACTAACGCTGGTTTCTTGCCGTAGCCAACTTTATTGTTATAAACGTTTGCATAATTTTGATCGATATTTTCGCTAATAGTCATGTGATTACTCTTTCTTTAAATTATTATTTTGCCCACTTCTTTTCGAAAGCCCAAACATCTTCAAAGCCGATCAATGAACAGAACTCACCAAAGTCATTAATAGGTACGCCCTCTGGTTGCGGACTACCTTGCTGTTTCATTGCAATAAGTGCTTTTTCTGCAGCGTTAGCGGCCGCTAAACTCGTCAACGAAGGCGCAATTGCGATGGCATAACCTATTTCTTTCATTTCTTCCACGGTTAACATTGGAGTAGAGCCACCATTAGACATATTGGCAAACATTGGTCCTTTTACTTCTTTACACGCTTTACGCATTTCATCTTTAGATTCTAACGCTTCCACGAATAATATATCAGCACCCGCTTCATAATATGCTTGAGCTCTTGCAATTGCGGCATCCAATCCTTCCGCCTGACGAGAATCGGTGCGCGCTATTATTAACATATTTTTATCGGTACGCGCATCAACAGCGACTTTTATCTTTTCAATCATATCCTCAACTGGAATCACTTTCCGATTTGGCGTGTGACCACATTTCTTCGGAAATTCTTGGTCCTCGATTTGGATAGCAGTAATTCCCGCTTCTTCATACCCGCGCACGGTGTGATGCACATTGAGTAAACCACCATAGCCTGTGTCTGCATCGGCGATTACCGCTGAATTACTGGTTTGTACTAAGGTTCGCATGCGATCAACCATTTGTGTATATGTAACAATACCCGCATCGGGTATGCCATAAGCGGATGCTGTTAACCAATACCCAGTACCATATACAACATCAAATCCAACCTTGTTAGCAACCACTGCAGTGATCATATCTTGAATTCCGGGGGCAAATACGAATTCGCCTTTTTCTAATTTTTCTCTAAGTATTGGATTAGCCATTTGTTAACTCTTTACTATCACGTTTCAATAAAATCTCGTTGTGTATGAATGCTGTTTCAACTTTATCTGTTAGTAAGCGAGTTCATATATACCGAGGGCATGTTCGCGAGTTACTTCGCGAGGATTATTTATTAATAACCTTTGTTGTTGCATTGCTTCGTCTGCCAACTTACCTAAATCTTCTTGAGGAACATTTAACGTTCTCAGGTTTTTGGGTAATTCGACATCTGTAATTAAATTGTCGATAAAATCGATAAACTGGTTACAACCTTGGGATCCGGTTTCATGTTTGTGGCCGCCGCTGACACTTGGCAGTAGTTGTGCGTATAAATCGGTTGCATCGGGTGCGTTAAACCGCAAAACATGGGGTAACACTAAGGAGTTACTCAAACCGTGGGGAATATGGTAATTGCCACCTAACGGGTAGGCTAGTGCATGCACAGCTCCAACAGGCGAGTTGGCAAAGGCTTGCCCTGCCATTAAGGCCCCTAATAGCATGTCAGAACGAGCTTCCAAGTTGTTGCCATTTTTAACCACTTCTAATAAATTTTGCGACATCAGCCTTAGCGCTTCTTTGGCTAACATATCTGAGTAGGTATTTTTCTTAATTTTGCCAGTAAAAGCTTCTATGGCATGCACCATGGCATCAATACCAGTCGCTGCGGTAATCGCCGGTGGTAAACCCACGGTAAGCGTGGCGTCCAATATTGCGATATCTGGTAACAAAGTGGGAGACACAACGCCTGACTTAGTTGTTGCTCCCGTGGTGATAATTGAAATGGGGGTGACTTCAGATCCCGTTCCCGCGGTTGTTGGCAATAATATTAACGGAAGTCGCTTCCCAGTAATTTTATCAATGCCGTACATGTCGCTTAACGTTTGCTCGCTTTTCACCAACACTGCGATCAACTTAGCTACATCTAGGCTACTACCTCCGCCAAAACCGATAACGCCATCAACTTCTAATTGTTTTGCAAAATCTGCGGCTGATAAAACTAAAGATTCCGGTGGATCAGCTTGTATGTCACTATAAATGACCGCAGTGATACCCGCTTTATTTAAGGGAGTGGTTATGCTTTCAATTAGTCCCGCTTTAATTAATCCTGGATCCGTCACAATTAGCGGACGACTAATACCCAGTGAACGACAATGAGCAGAAATTTGTTCAACAGCGCCAATTTTACAAATGACTTTGTTTGCAGTGGTGAATTCAACGGTACTCATGAGCGACTCCTTTGTCACTTTAAATTTTTGCACCGCTTTTAATCACCCTTGTATCAAAGCTGCGCAATGTTAAGTTATCTTTTAGATTTCATTTGAGCAGAAGCAAATTGTTGGCTGCTGATCATCTTTCGAATTTAAATAGTGAGAATGTGGTGCAAACATCTGCTGCTACCTAACTAAAGTACTTATCTTGTTGTATAAGCTAATTTACCTTTTCATTTGTGTCTAAAAACGAGGTTGAAATGAAACATTCATAGTGTTGCTTGTTCTATCAAAATCGACAATGACAAATGTCAAACTATAGGGTTTGCATAACCAGAAAAATCACTTTGGTTGGTAAATTCACATCTGTGAACAATCAGAATGTAAAACCATTTATTAATGACCAGCAAATAAACTGATTGTCATCTGCTGATCAAAATGATCAATTTCTGGTTAAAATAATCCTCATCGCCCATTTATATTCACATTTCGTGGCGATCATTTAACCAAAATGGGCTTTCTAAATAGCAAAATCACTGCACCAGAATGAATCATTTTCACTTATTTTGATACTAATGTTATATCATTTGTACATTTTATGCGCTAAAAGCTATTAATAAGTGTTTGAAAAATATTGATAAATATCAAAAACAGAGATTTTGGTATGCTGTTTGCTTTGATTATATCGATGTTAAAATACACGCTAAGTACTTGCTACTAATAAAAATTTATGTAATTCTTTTGTTAAAAAGGAATAATGTTATGTCAACAATATTTATACCCAAACACATACATCCTACTTATTCGAATACGGTGTTTAACGATTGCTTGTTATTTCACGATATGACACCCCATGAGTTGGATCGTTTAGAGAACTATGCTGAGCAATCTAAGTGCGAAGAAGGCGAGTACTTGTTTCGCCAAGATACCCCTGCAGATTTTGTCTACAATGTCATTTCAGGCTCTGTAGCAATTGAGCGTATTTTCACTAACGGGAGACGCCAAATCATCGGGTTTTTATTCCCTGGCGATTTCATTGGCCTGACTCATTCACCTAATTACGATTGTGCGGTGCGCTGTTTAACTAAAGTTGAATTCTACAAATTCAGTCGTAAACGTTTAAACACGTTGAGCGAAGAGGTTGGTCACTTAAAGCAAAATATGGAGCAAATTAAATCGGCCATATTTTCACGAGTAATGGAGCAACTGTATGTTTTAGGCCAGAAAAAAGCCCTTGAACGCCTATGTTTCTTGTTTATGCAATTATTAGAACGATTACCCGGCGCACGTGCAGATCGCGTTGAGCTATACATGTCGCGCCAAGATATGGCGGACTATTTAGGGTTAACCATTGAAACCGTAAGTCGTTGCTTAGCTAAGCTAAAATCTGATGGATTAGTTGCATTTCCAAAGTTAAATCATTTACAAATTTTAAATTTGCCAGCGGTAAGTGAATTGGCTGAATGTTAACTATATCCAACTCTGAAATTGGGCAAGGACGCGCCCCAATTCAGGATAGAAAACTATCTTAAACCTGCTCAAAACTTCTATTAAGCCTTTTTCTTTTCGTATTGACATATGTCAATGATCAACCCCAATCCCTAGGATACTCTCGAGACAATAGTGTAGGAAAAAACACCTAATAAATACACGGCACGCATGTAAAGGAATTTTAATATGAAATTGAACCGCAGACGATTCCTCCAATCCGGCGCGACCTTAGTAGGAGCGGCAATGCTTCCGCCGTTAGCGTGGGGTAATGGAAAAACTGATGTATTAATTATTGGAGCTGGATTATCTGGCTTGAATGCTGCTGAATTACTAGAGCGTGCTGGCTTGTCTGTTACTGTATTAGAAGGGCGAGATAGAATCGGTGGGCGGTTATTCACTATGGATGACGTACAGGGTAAACCTGAAGCGGGTGGCCAAACAATAGGTTCAAACTATGGTCGCACTCTTTACACGGCTAAGCGTCTTGGCGTTAAAATGAATCAAGTTGATTTCATGTTAGGCGATGAGCCTATTCGTCAAACATTCTATACGCAAAACCAAAAAGTAATGCCTGCAGACTGGGCAACCTCAAAGTTAAATCCTTTTCCCAAAGAGTTTCGACATTTACCCCCTGAACATGCCTTGTTAAGTGTGTTAGGTAAACCACCATTGAGTTCCCCTGATGATTGGCTTCAAAAATCTAATTTTAACTTAGATATACCCGTTGCTGACCTTTTGAGCGAAAAAGGTTTCTCCGCGCAAGCAATCGATATGATGGGGGTAAGTAATAACTACGGGCGGACGCTACAAGATACATCTTTATTATTCCAGCATCGAACTAACGCTTTGTTGTATCAATCTATTCAAACGCCTGGTGGTGTATGGATGGTTGACCAGGGCAATCAACGTTTACCTGAGGCGATGGCAAAATCCATCAAAGCCCCAATACTAATGAATAAAGTGGTTACTTCAATTGTGCAAAGCAAAGATAAAGTCACAGTGACTTGTGCTGATGGTTCGAAGCACCAAGCAAGTTATGTGATTAGTGCAATGCCATTTTCCACATTACGCGATGTTTCCATTCAGCCTAGCTTGTCTGCACTGCAAACAGAAGCAATCAATAAGTTAGTTTATAGCCAAGTCTATCAAGCGTATTTTGAAGTTGAAAAACCATTTTGGGAAGGCTCAGGCGTGTTACCAAATGTGTGGTCTGATTCAATTATTGAAAGGATCATGGCAACTGATCCTAGCCAGACAGGGCGTATCACTAATTTGACTGTTTGGATAAACGGCAAAACAGTGGAAGCGCTAGATAAAATGTCTATTTCTGAGGCGAGTACACTTATTCAAAAAGAATTCTACAAAGCACTCCCTGAAGCAAAAGGCTCAGTGAGATTTGTAAAAGTAAATTCTTGGCAGCAGCAACCTATGTCAAAAGGCTCGTTTGCTGTTTGGCAACCTGGTCAAATCAGCCGCTATAGCGAAACCATGGCTAAACCCGCTGGTCGATTACATTTCGCTGGAGAGCATACCGCCCAATGGTCTTCAGGAATGGAAGGCGCGCTTGAATCTGGTGAACGTGCAGCGAATGAAATTGTGTCACGTATGGCATAAACATATTAACCACGTATTTTGACTAAATATTCAAACAGGCATTGTTGGAGTTAACTATGCGCAGAAAAGTAAGAATTATCTTAGTGCTACTACTCACATTCGTACCAGCATTAAGTGCTTTTGCCGGAGATGTTGAGGCAGGGAAAAAACTAGCGGTGGCCAAAGGTTGCGTTGGTTGTCATGGTAGTGCAGGAATTAGTTATGGACCCGTTTGGCCAAATCTAGCAAGTCAGCATGGACCCTATATGGAAGCTCAATTAAAACTCTTTCGGAGTAAAGAGCGTATTGATCCCATGATGAATTTGTATGCTTCATCGTTAACGGACCAAGAAATTGCTGATTTAGCGTCATATTTCGCTTCGCTTTAGCTAGCACAGAGGTTGAGCTTAATTGCCGTTCAACTGCACAGCAGAATAGTCACAGTAAATCATTAACAAGATATACGGAAAAATAATTATGACATCAAGCTTACTAAATACATTTCAACAAAACGAACATCCAATGTTGGTTGTTGGCGATGCAGATGATCGCGCCAGACAAGAGTTTGTGAAAAGCTTAAAAACTTACATTCAACAAGACATATTACCTTTAGTCCAAAATGCTTATCAAACCCGCGCTACGGCTAAATTTAACAAGACCCACGAACATGATCCGAAAGATTATCGAGAAGCCCGAGAAGCCTTTGCCGATGACCCTATATTTAAAGCGTATCTTAGTATTAATCGTTCAAGCCAGGAATTACAGTGGTTCTCGGTGATTGATGGAATTGAAGGCGAAATAGCAGAACTTGAGAAGAAAGCCGAAGCAGTGCCAAAGGCTGGCGGTACATTAAAAATTGATGAAGGATTCGTTGTCCCCAAATATATTTCTGAACTGGATATTCACTGTATGCCTGGCGGTTACTGTGGGCCTAGCGACGTGAGTAAATTATATACTGGCGCACTTTACGATAGAGGCGTTTATATTTATGCGTTGGGTTATATGGGACCAAACAACGACGACATGGGTCGTTCGGTTTGTAATTATATTAGTCGTAACTACCCAGACTTTAAGCCAACAAGTATTTTGGATATGGGCTGCACAGTTGGCCACTCCACTTTGCCTTATGCCGAGCTTTTCCCAGAGTCTGAAGTACACGCAATTGACGTTTCTGAAGCTTGTGTTACTTACGGACACTATCGTGCCGAAGGTTTGGGATTACCAGTACATTTCAAATTGGCAAACGCTGAGAAAACGGATTATCCAGATGAAAGTTTTGATCTTATTGTTTCTCACATTTTACTCCATGAAACATCTAAAAATGCGATGCCAAAAATCTTCAAAGAGTGCATGCGGTTACTTAAGCCTGGTGGAATTATGATCCACGCAGACTTGCCTCCGTTTGACGATATGGACCCGTACACACAACTTATTCTAGATAACGAAACTTGGTATAACAACGAACCATTCTGGACTGCTATGCGCAATACGGACCAAATAGAAACGGCTGTAGAAGCAGGCTTCAAGCGCGAAGATATTAAATTTGATACTGCTCCAATGGCGATTATGGAGTTGATAGGCCAGAGTGAATCTTATTCTGAAGATATGGCGCAGGAACTCACTGACCGAGAGTTTACCGCTGGAGAATATGCACCTGGTGGTGGATGGGAAGTGTTGATAGCTCAAAAAGCTGTTTAATGCTATTGGTAGCTCCATCCCAATAAAATTGTCTAATAGGTGAAAAAATGAATCAACATAAAGTTATTAAAGGTAAACGCCCAGCGTTTTACGAGGCTCCAGAATCTGATTATCTAATGCATATGGTAATGGTTCTGGCACAAGAATTATCAGCAACACGTGATCGACTGGATACTTTAGAAAAATTATCCGCTCAAAAGAATCAAGTGACGGCGGAAGAAATTGAAAGCTACACACCTGACCAAGCAACATTGGAAGAGCGCGAAGCTAGACGCCAAGTCTTCTTAGGAAATCTTTTCAGTGTGATGAATCAGGAGTCTGCAGAACTGAAAGCGCGCGATAGTAAAAGTCGTTTTAATCAAGTTATCGACGATATCGCCAGTGGTAAGATTGATTAATGACACATTTATATCAAGTTACTCAATGCTTCAATACTACAACTAGTTTTACTGCTGGATAGTGGGGCGATGAGTATGCTTGATGTGAAAAGCTTGGGAAACAACAACAGCGCTGCATCATTCGTTGGGAGCGCTCTGGTGAATAAGTCCCAGGCTTATAAAGTTTTAGACGAAGCAGGGTTAGATGGGCTGGTTGCTTTTAATCCGGTAAACATATTTTATCTTGGTAACTTCGTCGCTTTCAACGTGAAAATTCAAACACGTGAACCTAGTTTTGCGGTTTTTCCGCGAGATGAAAAAAAGCCAACAATCTTAGTCGTAGGGAGCACTGATCTATGGCAAATATCAAATGGATTACGTGAAACCGCACAGATTATTCCTTATTCTGCCGCGACTAATTGGCATGATTTTGTCGGTCAAGAATCTGTAGATACAGGACTAGAGGCCGCGCCTGGTTTGACATCCATTTTACAAATTAATGAGGCAGGCCTAACACCCAGAGAATTAGATTGGATAGGGATTGAGAAACGATTTGAAGGGCAATTTATGCCTACGCCACAACATGCTTTGGTAATGGCATTAAAAGAAGCGGGCTTAGATCACGCAAAAGTAGCTGTAGACGATTTAAGGCTCACGGAAATTTTAAAAAGTGCAGGTCATTACACGACTCAATGTGTTGATGGCGACAATATATTTCGAAAAATACGGGTTGTGAAATCGGATGTTGAAGTTCGACATATGCGGTGTATTGCTGCGGTAAATCAACAGGCTGCCATGAATATGATTCAGCAGTTAGATGTTGGTGCTAGCAATGCAGATATTGACCAGTTGTTTGCTATAGAGGCTGCTAAACTCGGGGCAAAAGCGACTTGGTTAGCTGCAGGTTCCGTTGGAGGTTTAACCAATGGCGAAATCATTAAAAACCAACCAATTTTAGTCGATGCAGTCAGTGAAATTAACTATTACCACGGTGACTTTGGTCGAACAGTGGTTGCAGGAGAGCCTTCAAAAGAACTGCTTGAGCGAACTAAATTATTACAAATTGGCTGGCAGGCCGCGCTAGAAATTATGCGACCCGGTGTCCGTTATTCCGAAATTGAAAAAGCCGCCCGTTTCGCCATGAAGAGCTCTGGATTAAAAATGCCGCCCTTAATTGTGGTACCTCACTCTGTAGGACTACAACATACCGATGAGCCATACAGGGATAACCTGCCGTTTCAGGTTAAAGATGATTTAATTCTAGAAGAAAATATGACCTTAACCGTCGACTTCCCCAGTTTAGAAATGGGATGGGGGAATTGTCATTTGGAAGATTTGGTAAGAATAACTAAGGACGGTGTTGAAGCGCTAGCAACTATAGACAGTCCTTTAGTGGTTATATAGTGCTGTTGTTGCTCAAGACTAATAACATTTGTAGTTAGTTAATGTCGAAACGACCGTAAAGAGTTTGATTGTTAAAAAGATAGTTTTTTAAGTAGTTAATATTTAATTAAGAACGAGGTAAGTAATGGACAAAGATAAGAAAAAAAATGACTTAGATGAGACCGGCTCTCGTCGTGAGTTTTTAAGTAAGACTGCCAAAGGTCTTATTGGTGCAGGCGTAGCTAGTGCAGGTCTTGGCATGGCCGTTGGCCGGGCTCACGCTATTACTATAGACCCAACGGTAAGTTCAAAATTACCTAAAGACTCCGGTACACTTAAATACAGTGACAACTATTGGAATCGTGATGCACTCGCTCGAATCATGGGCGACCTCGAATTTGGTAAGCAAAAGTTTGGCTGGTATCGCGGTACTGTTATCGGTGTGAAAAAAGGTGAGAAGAACCGAGAATTGTGCGGTTTTGAAGGGTTTTCTTTTGCCAGGCTTAAAGATGCTGGTAATGGCGTATATGAAAAACTACTACGGGAAGTTGGCTTTTACACTGACCTGAAAACCGGGGAAGTTCTTGAAGAATGGGAAAACCCTTATACCGATGAAACTGTTAAAGTCGTCCATATTGCTAACGACCCTTTTAACTTTAAAATTGGTCCATTTTATCCCAAACCACCTTCATACGGCGGTTTAAACAAAAAAGTTGATCTGCCTGACATTCCAATGATTCTACCTTGGACTGAAGTGGGCGATAATAAAGTCATGTTGCAAAGTAATACGCACTTATATTACAAAAATGCTTTGCAACCGGATAAGTGGCCCCGTGAATCATCAGGTGAGATGAATCGCGTTTCTGAAATGTTTACGTATGTTTTCGATAAAGAAGATCTTGCCGATCCTAAAGTGACTGGCTTAATGTTCTCTGGCAGCTGGAATCGTATTACTCCATGGTTACCCTGGATGTTAATGGGTGAAGCAGAAGGGCACGCATATTATAACTGTATCATGGGCTGTTACGATAATATGGATATGATGTCTCCGAAGGTATTAGCCTACGCGAAAAAACACTATCCTAAATATTTTGAAGCGCCAACTGAGTGGGTTGAGCCTAGCTGGTCTAGTTTGGAGCATTACGCTAACGAACAAACTCCTGCACCGGTTAAAAAATCGTAAACTAAATCGGCGCCAAATTAGTCTTTTCTAGATTAGTTTGGCGCAATTCGATATGTCTAATTAAGTTTTAGACAGTTTCTTTATAACCATCTAAATCCATTGTCATTTGATATTGGAAAATGGACGGATTATAACGGCAATACAATATATCAATGAGTTTATCATCGGAGTCGTAAGAGCGACGTTCAAGCACTAACAACGGACTTCCTTCTCGTATATTTAGTTCTCTCGCAACTTCTGTACTAGCCACTTCAGCACTAATAATCTGATCAATACGTGAAATATTGATACCTGTTTGTCTCAGTAGCTCAATCCGCGTGTGATTATTCAATGCGTCCGCATTAAATGTATCTGCAGAGGTTAAAGTCCAACTAATGTAATAAGCGTAGGGGATTTTTTCATCTTCAGTTAATCTAACCCGAAGTAGACGACAGGCGGTTTCTGTGTCTTTTAGACTCAGGGCTTCTCGAATATCCGCAGGTGGTACTGTTTGTGATATTTCGATGGTTCTGGACAGCGTGTGTCGGCCCATAGTTTCGATATTTTCGAGTAAACCTACTAACGGAGATTTGGCTGGCTTAGGCTTATATTTATAAGTGACAGATGTTCCGCGGCCACGACGACGTTCCACCAATTTTTCTGCTGCCAATTCATCCATAGCTCTCTTTACTGTGATTCTAGACAGCTTGAATGCCTCACCCAATTCTTGTTCTGTGGGTAATTGCGCTCCGTAACTGATGGTGCCATCGATGATTTGATCTTTTAACAGACTATATAATTTGTGATACAGCGGTGTAGGACCATTCCATTCCATTCCAATGTGCTGACCATATTGTTTAAGGGTTTTAATTATTGTTAACTTTGACAAATTTATTTCCTTTATGTCGTCGTGTGTTTTTAACGGATTGAACTCGTAAAAGAATTATGTTTACGTCATTATACCTTTTCATTCTATGCTTGCATATTAAACAATCAACAGATACTTACACTTTATATTCATTTGATCAATTTATCAGCGAAATTGCCCTCTGTTTAGCTGAAAATTTAATCATTTTACGTTGCCTTAGTTTCCTTATTTTTAGTAAAAATTAGTTGGTTTATTGACAATTATCATTCCAATACCCCTATTAGCGAACGTATTATTTAAGCATTGACCGAGATCCAGCATAGCTTAAATATTCTCTCTTGATATGTCTGCGATAAAAGTTTATCCAAACATTCACGGTCAATATTCGTAGTTGACGGTAGAACTAAAATTCTACAAATAGAATTTTAAAGCACCATATTCGGTTTGACCGTATGTTTGCAAAAAGACCCTATCAACATACAACAAATTAACAGAACGGTTATTTTATTAAAACCCGGTTTTTTACCATAAAATTAATGAAAAGACGGTTCTATCAAGCGTAATTAAGGTCGAATCAATGACACTAAATAGACAACTTTGTTTGAGTCGAAATATTCGTCAGGGTGAAGCAGTCACTTCTGAACTTTTCGATATGAAAGAAACAGCCATCCCTGAGCCAGGTGAAGGTGAGTTTTTAGTTAAAACCACTGCACTCGGGTTTTCACCCGCTCAGCGCGCCTATCTTATGGGCGAAGAAAGTCGATTTCATACCCCCATTGAAATTGGCGACATTATGCGTGGTCGCGGAGTTGGTGAGATTTTAAAATCAAATAATGATGACTACAAAGTGGGTGATATAGTCGCATGTTCTACTGGCTGGCAGGACTATTCAGTTCAAAGTGGTGACCAAGGGGATTTATTGGTTAAAACACTGCAAAAAGTAGATAACCCTCAAGAACCCCTGTATTTACATTTGGGTATTCTTGGCTCTTCGGCTTTCTCAGCCTATTTCGGTTTACTCGATATTGGTAAACCGCAAAAAGGTGAAACTGTAGTTGTATCTTCAGCGGCGGGCGGTGTTGGATCTATTGTTTGCCAAATCGCAAAAATTAAAGGCTGCAAAGTTATCGGTATCGCTGGTGGTGAAGATAAATGCAAGTGGCTAGAAGAGTTCGTTGGTGTCGATGAAACTATCGATTATAAAAATGACGATATAGAAGCAAAATTCAAAGAGTACTGTCCAAATGGTATTGATGTGTATTTTGATAACGTTGGCGGAGATATTCTTGACTTCGCTTTGAAAAATATAGCGTTAAAAGGTCGTGCTGTTATCTGTGGAATGATTGCAACTGAATACCAAGAACCACCGCTTCCTGGTCCGCGTTACTACTATAATGTCATATATAAACGTGCGCGTATCGAAGGTTTCTTTGTGTGGGATTATTTCAATCAATTCCCTGCAGCAGAGAAAGAGCTTATTGAATGGTACAAATCAGGTCAGCTTAAGTCGACTGAAGACGTGTTTAAAGGGTTAGAGTCTGCGCCTGATGCACTACAAGCCATGTTTGATGGCACAAGTTGCGGCATAAAAATTGTCGACTTTTAAATTACAAGCGAGTTGCTTGGTGAATTAAGCGTTGTTTAGCCTATTTTTAGAATGAATAAGTTAAGCAACCTTCGACAGAGCACAGTGGTATCGTCAGCTCTTTAGAAAACATAATTTTAACCATTCTTAATATAACTGATTGGAGAAATAATGAGACCTCATGTAGAAATGATCGACGAAAAGGACTTGATTTGGCATCCTTCGGAACTAGTCGGTGCAACTGAAGGTACAGCTAAACAACGTAACCTATCTTATGATGAAGAAGATGGTTCTGTATCTGCAAAAATATTATTCGAAACTACCTGGAAGAGACCTGCTGGTGTTCACGTAGCCCAAACTGAATGGTACTTACTCAGTGGCGAAGTAAAAATTGGCGACGAAGTGCTGACTGAAGGTGGCTATTGGTGCACACCTCCTGGCGTATTGTGCCCAGCTATTGAAGTGAAACCAGGTACAGAAATTCTTTATTTCCGTGAATTTGGCACTTGGGAATTTGAAGAAGCGAGTGCTGATAAAGAAGGTGTTCGTGAAGATCAGAAATTAGTTGTTAAGCACAGTAATTTAATGGAATGGGTGCCGGTAGAGTTAGGCAGCCCCATGGATTTCTCAGCTGGTGGTACACCGGTTCCTGGGTTGTTCATTAAACTATTGTTCCGTGATGAGAAAACTGATTTTTATACCCGCCTTATTAAAGCTAAGCCTGGTTGGGTAGAACATCCACTTGCTCATCACCCTGTGTATGAAGAAGCTTATACATTAGAAGGAACCTTCGAGTTTAACTTTGGTAAACAATGGCCAGGCGTGTATTTCTTCCGTCCGCCTTTGATTCGCCATGGTGATTTTGTGGCTGGACCTGAAGGTACTACTTGGCTACTGCGTTGCGACGGCCGATTAGTGGATTGGTATACGGATAATGCGAAGATGGAAATGCATGGCGATCCGGTGAATTGGGGACCAGATTATCCTGGAACAGAAGCTCCAGCACCATTACAACCTGTACGTTCTAAGTCCTTAGGACCAATGAAAGACCCGTATTACACCTAAAATATAGTATATCAGCGTCCTATTAATTGATTTAATACGACTTCTTAAAAACCTCAGATGCATTGTAACCATGCTCTGAGGTTTTTTTGTGTGTTTAACTGACACTTTTGAGGTATGTTGAGTAAATGATAAGCGTGAAAAAAGCCGTCTTAGATAACTAAGTTAGCCCGATAAGATACCGAGCTACAGGAGATTGCAAGTAGATTAATTTCTATTTAGTTAAAAATTCGTGGAATTTTCTGCTAATTTCTGAAGGGTTCTCAAAGGTGCATAAGGCGCCAGCATTGGAAATGGTGGTTACTTCGCATTGCTTTATACGCGTCAGCGCATTTTGCAGCTCTGAAAGAGAATAAAACAAGTCATTTTCTGCACCAAATACCAAAGTAGGGCATGTTATTTGACTTACCCAATCTTGTTTTTCCATCCATTCTAAAACGCAGTGATGAATATCATAGGGACGTAATCTACCTGCTTGTCCTATGATAAAAGGTTTATAACGCGTATCCAAAGAACTTGTTGGGGCAAGCATCTGATAGCGTTTCCATGCATCGGCAATAAACTGTCCTTCATCGTCGAAGGGAATTTCCCGAGATATTGGCTTGTTCTTAAAGGCTTCCATAATTTCGTGGATTTGCTTTTTAGAGGCTAACATTTCACAGGAAATAATTAATTTAGAGACTTTGTGGGGAGCTTGGGTCGCAATACAGGTTGCCAAAGCCGCGCCTGAATGATTACCAGCTAACATAACCTTCTCAAAGCCTAGTTTGTTAATTAACTGCAAGGTTACTTGAGCAAAATCCTCAACTTGCATGGCATAACTCGGATCATATGACTGACCATGGCCGGGCATATCTGGTGCGAATACCATAAAGTCTTTTGCCAATACTGGAATGATCTCATCCCACTCGGCAATACTCATAGGCGATTGATGCAGCAGAAAAACAGGTTGGCCTTGGCCCGCAACAACAAAATGAATTTGACCTTCAGGAAGGTCAATATAGTGTTTTTTCATTCGTGTCATGCTCTGTTACTTAATCAGAAACTTTGACCAATACTTTACCGATGTTTTTGCCTTCCATTAATCGACAGAAAGCGTCGGCAGCATTTTCAATACCTTCAGTGACGTCTTCAAATGGCACTAAACGGTTTTCATCAATGTAGCCCTGACACTCTTTAATAAAGTCAGCTCGTTGACCTTCAAAGTCATAAACCACAAAGCCAAATACTGTTGCTCGACTCTTGATCCACATAGCTGGCATTGGGCCACCAGAACGCTCAGTTTTATTGACTTCAGACATGATCCCGCAGAGGATAACGCGCGCGCCTATGGCTAATTGACTGGACACGATATTTAGGGTTTCTCCGCCCACTAAATCTAGATATATATCGACGCCATCTGGACACAACTCTTTTAATTTTTCAGCAACATTTTCTGTTTTACGGTCAATGCAGGCATCATATCCCAGCTTTTCAACAGCCACTCGACATTTTTCTTCACCGCCGGCAATACCAATCACTTTGCAACCATATATTTTCGCCAATTGTGCAGCCGTTGAACCCACACCGCCTGTAGCAGCAGGAATCACAACAGTGTCACCTTGCTTAGGTGCGCCTTTAAGTATTAATGCAGCATAAGCGGTTAATCCCGTTGAACCCAAAGCAGACAAATAGGCAGAATAATTAGTCGCATCGGCTGGTAATTTAGTTAATGCTTTTGCAGGTAAAATTGCATATTGTTGCCATCCGCCGAAGCCTCGAACCATTTCACCGGCTTGGAAGTCATCTGAACGACTTTCTAGCACCCGCGCTATGGTTTCACCGTTCATCATAGTGCCAGGTAACACTGATCCCGAAATATGCAGTCCAGAAATTTGACTTCGCATATAAGGGTCTAGAGACAAATACATGATTTGGCAAAGCACTTCACCCTCTTGCAATGCATCAACTTCAGCGCTAGCTAATTGAAAGTCACTAGGTTCGGGTACACCTTCTGGGGTTTGTTTTAATTGCACAATAGTATTAAGCATTTTTTTCTCTATTATTTTCTAAGCAAATTTGACTTTAGTGTAAAGGCTTTGGGCGCAATGCACTTTGATAATTGTCATAATTGAGAGTGTTCCTGATAGCAAGTTAACCTAAGCATACGAAACGACATAGACCTAGCACACCAACTCTAAACTATAGCTGCTTGGCCGCCTACTTAGAATTAACTATTAAGCCGAGCTTTAAACTAGTTAACGATTTTTTGATATTTGTTAAGGACGGTAAATTTTCAGACTGTATTGTAAACTCAGCTTACATGAAGGAGTTTACAAAATGGGTATAGTAGAACTTTCCGTTCTCAAATGGGCACATATTATTGCCATGGTCTACTGGTTAGGTGGTGAATGGGGTGTTTTCCAGATCGCATTTAACGTCGTAAATAGAAAATTATCTATGGATGAGCGAAAGCGACATCTAGAAACCGCCTATCGCATTGATATCTTAGCGCGAACAGGAATTTTATTGTTGTTTCCACTTGGTTTCCATATGGGCAATATTTGGGGCATTCAACCTTATGGTGGTTGGGTGTTAGCGACAGTTTGGGGCATATTTGCAGCTTGGTTAGTACTTTGCTGGTCCGCATTTTATTTCCGCGAAACTGATCGCGGTGTGATGCTGACTAAAATAGACGAAAAATTACGTTATATCTTGATCCCAGTGATTGCTATTTGCGCTGTATCGTCACTATTAGGACATGGTCCTTTTATTGCGGTTGAAGGAATGCGTTGGTTCTCAACCAAGATTCTGTTGTTCTCAGTATTATTATGTATTGGTTTGTATTTGCGCTACGTAATGCGTCAGTGGACGACTATTTTTAGACAGTTAGCAGAAAAACAAGATGATGCCTTAGAAGCTGAATTGGAAAATTCAATTCGAATCTCTCGCTATCTGGCCTATGTATATTGGATTATTATTGCCGGCGTTGGGTTCTTAGGAGCAACTAAACCTTTCTAGGACTTTCAATATATTATTTTATAAAGGCCTTAACATGTAGGTGTTAAGGCCTTTTTGATTTTAGTAGGTGGTTACTGTTTAGTTAGCCAAGTGGCTTTGAATTTACCATCTTCATCTGTTGTTACCACAACCCCAGTGTTATAGCGCTCACGCAGTAGTTTTTGTTCTTTATCAACATCACTTAACTCAATACGAACGGCTGAAAATACCGAAACCCCACGCAAAGGGCCCAATTCATATATCTTATCCTGTTGATTAAGACCTAAATTGACCACAATCCGAGTATTTGGACTGGGAAGGGTGATAAGCATCTGATAAGTGAGTTGGTTACTAGATGTATTCGTAGAGGTAAAAAGTGCGGCACTGTCAGTAACTGGTTGAATTCTATCTTCGGAATTTGCCGTGTACGCATTTAGTGGCGCAAACAATACACTTCCAGGCGCATCTTCACTGCCGATAGTTTTCGCCTTTGTAATTTGAATTAATTGAACCCCCATAGTCTCAGGTATTTCTAAACCTACCGCAGAACCAGGAAAGTGACCAGGTGGATAAAATTTTCTCTCAACTACTGTTGCTTCTTCAGCGTCGACATTGATAGAAAAGATAGTCCCGTAGTGCGCAATTTTGCGGTTGTATTTACCATCCATATAAGTATTTTCGCTGAGCCAGTGTCCTTGTTGCGCCTGCCAAAACGGTACAGTTTGTAAATCTTCGGCATTGCCTATAAATGACATTCCTGCGAATGTTAAAAAGATAAGAATGATTCTAAACCTAACGATTAGTTTTTTATGTAAATCGGTGTTTTGTAGTTGTGTTGTGTTCATGGTTTGGCCATTAAAGTTATATTTATAAACAGCAATAAAAAAGGCGCCTAAAGTAGGCGCCTTCTAAAAGTATTACTAATTAAAACGCATAAGCGACTTTTACGCCAACTTCTCTTGGCATTATAGGGTCAACTACAGCGCCCTGTGACGAGAAGAAGTTTGGTATTGCACTAAAGTCAGTGTTTCGACGTCCAGTTGCCCAGCCATCTTCGTCAGTACAATTTTTACAGTACAACTCAACATCGATACCACTCTCATGTTGGAAACCTAAACTTAGACTCATTAATGAGTATGAATCAATTGTGGTCAAATTGAGCTCGTCAGTATAGGTTTTACCTCTGTAGGTTAAATCTGCACGTGCAGAATAATCCCACTCGCTATTTAACGTATCTTTCCAGCTAACACCTATTGCACCACTGTGTTTTGGTGAACGAGGGAGCGTGTTGCCAGCAGTTTCGAGGAAAGTACCGTATGGCAAGCCTAATACACTACGGAACGAGTTACTGTAGTAACTATCGTATTCAGATTCTGTATAACCATAAGCAAATTGAACATTTAGGTTTTGGCTAACCTGCCAACGACCTTCAGCTTCGATACCTTGCTGTGTACTTGAACCTTCCATTGTTGGGTTTAAGAAATAAGGGGTTCCCGTACTTGCACCAAAAAATGTATATAAACCAGAAGACTTCATTCCTTCCCATTCTTGATAAAATGCGACTAATGAGTACCACACGCTGCCATCTAATACAGCCTGTTTTAAGCCTAGCTCATAACTGGCTAAACTTTCTTCACCTGTGGTCTTTTGTACATTCGGGTTTTCTGCTAGGAATGCTGCCGCGTCGTCTTGGTCTATAGAGTCAAGTTGCGCATTATACGAACCAGGCAATAGCGCTTCTGAATAAGTAAGGAATACATTGGTATCAGCATTTGGTTTGTATTGAAGGCTCACTCGAGGTAAAAAAGCGTCGTAGTCTTGTTCAACTGCATCAGTTAACGTTGCTTCGCTTACACCACCACGGGTAATTGAGGTGTCTTCTTGATAGCGACCTTCAAATACTGCTGTAAATTCGTCAGTAAAATCATATTCAATGGCACCAAAAACGCCCGTAGAAGCAATGTTGGTAGCATCAAGTGAGCTTGAACCATAACCAAATTCTAGACCACCAAACAAACCGTTAAATACATTCCAACCGCCGTCAACGTCGCCCATTTGGTCAATTTCTGATTTACTTACACCTACCATCCAACGCAACTTGCCTGCATTATCGAATGTGAAACGCGCTTCGGTTGACCAAGACTCTAATTCTAACCAAGTTGCCGTTATCCAAGCTTCACTGTCTGTTTGGTCGCTATCACGAATTTGCGTGGTATCTCTTTTATTGTAGCCAGCTAATATTGACAAGGTATAGTCATCTGAGATTAGGTATTCAGCATCTAATGAAAAGACCACTAACTCAGCAGCTAGGCCAATTTTATTAAGGCTTGGAGTATCGCCTGAGTCGGGGCGTTGGTTTAGTAAATCTAAGGTATTGTAAGTGCCGTCGGCAAGTATTTGGTCAAACATTGGTTGCCCTGCAACTACAAGGTCGTAAAACGTTGCGTTGTTGCTCACATCTATTGTTGGTAGGGAACCAGTAAGCCAAGGCTGGGTAAAGGTAACATCCTGAATGCCGTTGTTGGTTGGAATAGTAATTCCATCACCAGCTGAAATATTATTATAAATAGAGAAAGGCACAAATGTACCACTTGTCGCGCCATCATCATCTTCGGAATAGGCAAAGCGTGTTTTTATACTTAAGTCATCAGTTGGTGTAAATGACACTATTAACGAAACACCTGTGGTTTTTTCTTCTCCAAGTTCACCGCCATCATTGGCTGTAAAAGGGGCCCCTTGTTTACGAGAAAATGCAGTTAGGCGAGCATTTAAATTTTCAATAACTTCACCTTCCACATAACCTTCTAGCTCTTGGCTACCAAATGTAGGACTGTAGTTAACCGAAACGCCACCATTAAAATCACTAGTTGGGGTGACTGTAGTGTAATTAATTGCACCACCAAAAGTACCACGGCCAAAATAGACTGGTTGTGGCCCACGGATTACCTCTACCTGTGCGATATCACTAAATGAAACTGAACTTGCACCGCCGAGCATGGCAACACCGTCTACCAAGAAACCACCTGTTTGTGTGGTCGGTGTGGTAATAGCGATATCCATTCCTCTAAAGCGAATACCTGGATTATATCTACCTGGTTGGGAGTTACCCACGTTTTGGAAATCCAAATTAGGGGCAAAATTAGCTAAGGTCTCTAAGTCTGCAATTCCTTTCTCTTTTAAATCTGCACTAGTAAATGCTTGGATTGAAAGAGGTACTTCTATAATGGATTCATCTGTTTTACGCGCACTAACCGTAATTCTTTCCAGTGAATTACTGTTAACCTCAGTTTCTGCTCCAGCATCTTGAGCGTGTACCAGCGTTGTAGCAATTGGAGATAACGCGAATGCGGTTCCCGCAATATACACGTATTTGCGTAATTTAGAGTTGATCATAACCATTCCTTTTTTAGTGTTTATCTAGGCAGCGATTAACTTTTACGAAAAATGAAACGTTCTTTTGTGATTTTTGTGTTTTTTAAATAACCTGTAACATTTAAAAGTTAACCGACACTCGCAACCTTTGTGCTTATGTGCTACCAGCATAAGCAGCTTAAATTTTCGCCGCCTTAACAAATGTCAAAAACCAAGTGATTTTTGTGTTTTAATTTATCTAAACCTGTTGGACTGCGGTAAATACTTAATATTATTAGCATTTTCCAAGATGTTTGCAGGAAGGTGCTAGTTTAAAAGTAGCAAAATTGTATTAAGAGAAACCAAGTGGGATGAAAAAGATGTAATCAATCAGAGAAGGGGGAGGGCGCCAAGACCCTAACAAAATACGTTAAGGCCTTAGCTCAATATCGTTGGCTAAGCAGCCGTTTTACTTAATTTAGTATAGGCAGTTTCTTTTACTTGGGTAATACACGGAATGGCTATCAAAATAAGTCCAAAGAATACCCAAAAAGCTAAATCGTAGCTTGAGTTCATTCCATAAAATACCCCGGTAAGCCAAATACCTAAACCGCCCCCTAGGCAATCTAAAACCGTGATGGTTCCAAGTATTTTTCCTGCCGACTTTAAGCCAAAACAGTTAACCGCTGACAACTGAATTGTAGTGTAAACGCCACCCCAACCAAGACCGAACAAAATAATTGCTTCCCATAAAATGGATTTGTTCATCAAAGCTAACAATAAAGAACCACTCAACATCACTAAAATATTGCCAATAAACACTTTTTTGAAGTGAATGTGGTCGGCTAAAAATCCGAATACAAACTTCCCAATAAGTGCACAAGTGAAAAATAAGCTAATGCCGTTAGCAGCAGTGCTTGCTTCAAATCCTAGATCGCGCATGTAAAGGAATAAGTGCGCTTGAACCCCTAATACCGTATAAAATGTTGTCATCGCCACTAAGGTTAACGCCCAAAAAGTACGAGTGCGAATAGCGTCTAAATAATCCATTCCGGTGGGAGGTAAGGCTGGTTCTGCTTCATCACTGGATTGAGTGTTTTGTTTTCTTTTAGATGGATTGTCTTGCACAAAAAATAACACGATAACCAACATGGCAATTGGGAATAGCGCAGCCCATTGCATTGCTGAACGCCATCCGTATAGCTCGTTCATATATAAACCATACTGGGGAAATAATACGCCCCCTAGACTAGTTCCCACTAACGCTATTCCTATGGCGGCTCCACGTTTTTTAGTAAACCAATTGGATACCAAAATAACCGCTGGGTTTAGACCACAGAATATTAGCACTAAGCCTAGCATCGCGTGGACCACGTACAATCCTTGCAGTGATTCAATTTGACTATACAAAGTATAAGCAATGGCAAGTAATGACCAACCAAACAATAGTGAACGCTTAACGCCGATTTTATCGAGTATGATACCGCCAAAAGGCGCGAGTAATGCGCTGGTGGCAAAGGTGATCATATCTCTAAATTTGAGAGAGCCCCGCGACCAACCAAATTCGTTAAGCAGTGATTCATCAAAAACGGATAAACCGGAAATACTCATGCCATTACTGACAAGCAATGCGATACACGCGATAAAGGCGATGAGCCATGGATAATGTTTGTTCATATTATTCCCAATGTTAGTCATTGTGTTTTAGGTATCTATTTTTCTCAAACAAATTCGAGAGGGTCGGGTCCAAGTCGTTGATGCTTGTCTAACCCATCAATTAACGTCATTTCTTCAGGTGTTAAGGTAAAATCAAAAACTTGAATATTTTCTACAATACGAGATTGTGTCACTGATTTTGGTATCACTAAGGTGTTGTGTTGCAAGTGCCAGCGCAAAATGACTTGTGCTGGAGATTTTGCATATTTAGCGGCAATAGTGGTTACTTCTGGTTGCTCAAAAATACCTTTTCCACCTTGTGCTAACGGACTCCACGCTTGAACAAGAATACCTCTCTGTGTGCACCATTCAGACAGAGATTGTTGGCTAAACAGGGGGTGTTTTTCGATTTGATTAATAACAGGTGTCACACCGGTTTGTTGAATCAATGTATCGATATGTTCGGGTAAAAAGTTGCTCACGCCAATGGACTTAATCAAGCCACTTTGTTGCGCTTTGATCAATCCTTTCCAGGCGTTGGTGTATTGCCCTAAAGAAGGTGCAGGCCAATGAATTAAATAACAATCCAAATAATCAAGTTGCAAACGAGTCAAACTATCCTCTAGCGCTTGTTCAACGTTGCTTTGATCCGGATTCCAAAGTTTACTGGTGATGAACATTTCTTCTCTGGGTAAAGTACTCATCTTAAGCGCTTCACCCACACCCGTTTCATTCTCATAAACAGATGCTGTATCAATTAACCGATAACCAGCTTCGAAAGCCGTGGTAATTGCTTCGATAACTTGTTCATTCGTCGCTTGCCAAACACCTAAACCAAGTTTTGGTATTGACCTACCATCCAACATTTTAACACTATTTGTCATTCACGCTGCCCTTTTCAATGATTATGCCTTTACAACATACTGATGCATTTAGTCGTTTATAAACCTAAAGATCCAGGGTTAACAAGTCTGTTGGGATCAACAAGCTCTTTGATGCGTTTAATAAGATCTAAAGCGGTGGGCTTTATACCTTCTTTATATGCATAAGCTTTTCCAATCTGGAAATGTACGCCTCCCAATTCACTGAACTTAGCGGCAATTTCATTTTTAATGCGGGTTACTGTATCTCGTGCTTCGATGTTTTCGTCAAACTTTTTCAATTTATTATAATGCCCAGACTCTACGCTCTTTTCATGTAGTTCATTGAGACAGTCTTGCCAGAAGAATACCGGCTCCACTACGAATGCATTGGTAGAGATAACGGCAAATAAATAACCAACACCAATATTTAATCGTTCCATTTCTTTTTTGTGGCTATTAAAAATTGACTCAGCAGCGTTAAATGCAGGAATCACCTTTGAATGAGGGAATTGACCGTGAACCGGCACCCAACGCTCGCCTTGTGGGCCAACCATATTATTGACTGGGCCAAAAGGATTGGCCCGCAAAATCTTAGGTATTGTATTTTCTATTTCTTTACCATTGTTCTTTTTCACAATGGCTCGAATTTCTTCCAAGCATTGTTTAGCCCCGTGAGTTGAGCGTTCTTCAATAAATGCATGAATTGAAAAATCAACATCATCCATAAATCCACGACCAGCGAAGGCAATTTTTGAACCTTGTTTAATAGCTTGACCGATGGATCCTGCTGATTTCATGAAGCCAACTAAGGCTTTTGCATCTGAGGCTAAGCTTTCACGTTGCTTGCGCTGAGCTTGCAAGAAAGGATCGAATCCGAAACACTCCATGGCCAAGCCACGGCGAGAAATTTCACTCATGGTGCTCAATGCATCATCGGAAGTTTTGAAGTCCATAGAAATATATTCTCTGGCGGTCAATTCTGGCATTAGGCGAAATGTCGCTTGCGCTTTAAAGCCGAGTGCACCTGTGTCACCTACGAATAAACCTGTTAAATCAGGTCCAAAATGGCGGAAGAAGGGGGTTCCATTGACTTGCGCTGCTGCACCGGTTTCTAATATGGAACCATCGGCGAGGACGACTTCCATACTCACTACTGAGTCGGCTATGGCACCAAACTGACCTGAACCCCAAAACATACCATTTTGTGATAAACCGCCACCCACAGTAGCGTATATACCCGACAAGGTTCCCCAGCAAGGAGTACGTAAGCCGGTATTCTTTAACGCTTCATAAAGTGCTTTCCAAGTGCAACCACATTGGACAGTGACGTACATGTCTTCTTTATTGATCTCGACCACTTTTGACATTCGGCTCATATCAATGATGATTGAGTTTTCATGTTGCGGTACATATCCACTCGTGTAAGACATACCTCCACCACGGGGAATGGTTATATAGTTGTGGGCGGTTGCATTTTTCACGACTTCAGATAACTCAAGGGTCGAACTTGGCTGAACAACGGCAAGGGCCGGTATATCTTTAGTAAAGACGTCTTGTGCATATAAGCTACATGAGTCGGCATCAGTTAAAACGTAGTCTTGACCAACTATGCCAGCCAACTTATCTAAAACAATCGATGCTTTACTTTTGGTATTCACACGCTCTCCATAAATATAATTGGTTACACTTCTATAGCAGTGTTTAGTGATGAGTTCGGTTCAATAATATACATAATTTTTAACCAACCGAATTACACAATATTTAATAATGTACTATTATTATAACATTGATGCAATAAGTCGTCAGGTGATTCCCTAAGATATGGGTGAATTTAGCTTCAATTTTCGATTAGATACGATTACAGACTCCAATTCAATTTGGCATTGCTATTGATTCTAGCGTGTTACAGTTGAAGTAAAAGATAGAATGATATATGGTTATATCTTTATTTGGTTGGTGGTAGTGAATGAAGTCAGAAATTGATGTTGAAATTAGTGAGGTTGGCCCACGAGATGGTCTGCAAAGTATTAAACCGATTATGTCAACGGCTGATAAAAAGCGTTGGATCAGTGCTTTGGCCGCTGCTGGACTTCCTGAAATTGAAGTGGGTTCCTTCGTTCCCGCCAGCGTTCTTCCGCAATTAGCTGATACCGCCGAAATAGTCGAATTTGCCCGTTCAATTCCTAATTTAAATGTCGCTGTACTTGTTCCTAATTTTAGAGGTGCTCAGAATGCTGTGAAAGCTGGCGCCCATAAAATTACCATTCCGCTTTCCGTTTCAGAGACCCATAGTTTAAAAAATGTGCGTCGCACACACGCTCAGGTAATTGAAGAAGTGGTTAAAATACGTGAGCTTATTGATCAGTCTGATAATCCCCATAGCATTACTTTAGAAGGGGGACTGTCTACCGCTTTTGGCTGCACCCTGGAAGGTAACGTACCTGAATCTAAAGTCTTCGAGATGGCGGATAAACTGGTTGCAGCTGGCTGTGATGAAGTGGGCCTTTCTGACACCACAGGATTTGGCACGCCTACCCAAGTTAAACGGTTAACCCTAGGTATATGGGATTTAGTGGGTAAAGATAAACTTACCGGAATACATCTTCATAACACCCGTGGTCAGGGCCTGGCAAATGTAATGGCTGCATTGGAAGTCGGCCTCAAAACAATTGATTCGTCGATGGCTGGCATTGGTGGCTGTCCATTTGCACCTGGTGCATCAGGCAATATCATCACCGAAGATTTGGTGTTTTTACTAGAAGGTATGGGCCTAAAAACTGGGGTTAATTATCAACGTTTATTATTGGCTAGACAGATCCTGCGTGACAGCTTACCCGCTGAGGTAGAATTGTTTGGATTCACTCCAGATGCCGGTTTGCCGAAAGGTTTTCAAATGGCAACTGAGCAATGATAGCGGTTGCATAATGTGGTTTCTGAGCAAGTTTCATTCATGAAAATTAGCACTCAAAATGGTGTGGTCTTTCAGCAAAAAGACGGGCAGACCATTCTTGATGCCAGTATTGAAGCCGGCTATCCAATCAACCATAGCTGTCGTGCTGGTCGCTGTGGTTTTTGTAAAGTGAAGTTGCTAACAGGTCAATCTGAGAGTTATCGTTGCCAACAACTTTCACAACAAGAAATCGATGAGAATTGGATTTTAACTTGTTGCCACACTGCACTGACCGATGTGCACATTGATGCTGGCCAACTGCAACAAGTCTCCGTTCCTAAAGTCTGCTCCATACCATGTGCTATTGATTCTCTAGAGTGGTTAACTCCAGATGTTTTAGAAGTGACTTTGCAGTTACCGCTGATAGTCAAATTCTCCTACCTTGCCGGTCAGTATGTAGACTTATCTCAGGCGGGTGGGGTTTCAAGTCGATATTGTGTTACTGAACTAAATGGCAACACCCAACCACAAAAAATTGCATTGCATGTATTAGCAAATAATCAAGATCCTATGGACCTCTATTGGTTTAAACAGGCGAAAGTTGCAGATCTACTTAGTCTGGAAGGACCTAAAGGCGCGTTTTTCTTACGAAATGTCAGCCAGCGTGATGTGTTTTTTGTCATTTATGGCCGTAATGTTTCTCCCGTATTGTCAATGTTAGCAACCCTAGAGGCTTTGCCAAAAGCAATGCAAGCCGCCAGTGTTACTGTCATTTGGCAAGGTCAAGCTGCTGAAGATTTCTACCTGGATTTAACTAGCACCTATGGTGGATTTGAAGTGATTCAAACCTTGCCACCTGGCTGTGCAAATTTGTCGGAAAAAGTTACAGAAACACTCGATATTATTTTGAATATGCGCCCGGAACTTAGCAATGTGGTGGTGTACGCAACGGGTCCTGCGCTTTTGTTAGAACGATTACAATTAACACTATTACAGAACAAGCTCAATCCTCAAGATTACTATTCCCAAGGAAGTTTTGACACCTCTGGTATGGGAGTTAACCGTGCTTGCTGAATCCGTTGCAGTTAAAAAATTACATGGCGCAATTTTGTTACCGATGTATGTAGAGACCCCATTAAAAAGTCACGAATTTAGTGAGTAGACATTGATAAATGTCATAGTGAAGTGAGCTGGATAAGGATAGATTTAACTGGCGGACGACGCATAAATATAGCTTTGAACGTTTAAAAAGCCACGTTAAATCATGTAGTTAGAGGGATTTTGTTAATTTGAATTTTGCTTAAAGTTTAAACATTAGAATGACATGATTTTCAACCAACCAAGTAAAAACTAGCACTATAAAAAAAATTATAACAAATAGGTCGGAGAAAAAAGTATGAAAAAAGCTGAAATAAAACTTTATGCAAGTTTAGCGGCAGGTTCCTTGCTTGCTACATCAGGTACAACCTTAGCTCAACAGACATCTGCAGATGATTTGGCTATTGAGAAAATAACGGTTACTGCCCAGCGCAAAGCTGAAAATATTCAAAACTCACCGGTTTCTATTTCTGCTCTTGGTCCAGAAGACATTGAGAGAATGCAGATTGATAATACCAAGGACCTAAGCCAAGTTATGCCAAATGTCATGATTAAAGGTGTAACAGGGGGAAGTGCTGGAATTACTCCATTTATTCGTGGTGGAGGGGTGACTGATGGGGCGCTTATTACCTCAGAACCCGAAGTTGGAATTTACGTTGATGATGTCTATCAACCTCGTTTAGCTGCTTCATTTATTGAATCCTTAGACCTCGAGCGAATAGAAGTATTACGCGGTCCTCAAGGTACCCTGTATGGCCGAAATAGTTCTGCTGGTGCCCTGAAAATTATTTCCCGCGTACCCGATGAGTTGTTTCGATTTAAAAATGAATTTGGAATAGGTAGTTGGAACGAAATATACGATAAATTTACCGTGAGCGGCCCACTAAATGACGACGAAAGCTTGCGAGGCGGCATCACCGGGATGATCCGTACACGTGATGGTGGCCGTCAATATAATGCTTCTTTAGACAAAGAAGTTGGCGCAGAAGACTATTCAGGTTTTCAAAGCGATTTGTTTTATGAGGGTGATACTTTCACGGCGCGCTGGAAGTTGTTTTACACCGATTATGAAAGTGATGGGCTTTATGCATCGGCACTTGATCCTCTGCAATTAGATAACGAATACGATGAAATACCCTTTACTTCAGGTGAATTTGATACAGTCTTATCTCCTTTTGAATCTTTCACTGACGATAAGCAATACGGCTCAAGTTTACACCTGACTAAAGAGATAAATGAGTCCATGAGGCTGTTGTCTATTACTTCTTGGTCAAAATTAAAAAATGACTGGTCAACGGGCTTTAGTGGTGGTGTGGATTACGCTTTGCTAGGGGTTCCCGTTGATGGTTACGCAGAACTCTTTACCCGCATCTCAACAAGTGACCAAAAAAGCTTTAGTCAAGAGGTGCAATTGCAGGGTGAAGCCTATGACAACAAAGTTAGCTATATAGCAGGCTTGTATTATTTCACTGAATCTGGCGAGCAAATAGTCAATTCTGAAGTATTTTTTGCACCTTCCTATGGTGCTTTTGATATTGATACTAAGAGTTATGCTGCCTTTGGTCAGGTCAATATCGGCCTTACGGATAAGTTGGGACTCACCCTTGGGGCTCGCTATACTCGGGATGATAAAGAACTCGATGCCACTTTAGAAACGGCTCCTGTAGCACGCCAAGACACCTTTAAAAAATTCACACCAAAAATTGCCTTTAATTACCAGGCGAATGATGACTTGCTTTTATACACTAGCTTTACCGAAGGCTTTAAAGCGGGTGGTTATAATAGTTTGGCATCCAATGCTGAAGGCTTAAATACACCGTTTGATATGCAGGTGATGGACGCCTATGAAGCGGGTATGAAAAGTGAGTGGTTAAATAACCGTTTACGAATCAATGTTGCGGGATTCTTCAATGAATACTCAAGTTTACAACAGCAATCTGTGGACGAAGTAGGTTCTTTCGTTACTGAAAACTATGATGCTGAGCACACTGGTCTGGAAGTTGAACTCTATGTGCGTTTAACCTCCAATTTAAATTTCTGGGCTAACGGTGTTTCTCAGGATAGCGAATATACGTCGGTAAACGTTAATGGTGTTGCTACAAACGGTGGTTTAGTCGGAAATAAAATGACCAACGTATTTGAGTTCCAATATGCCGTGGGTCTGGATTATACAAAAGACATTGGTGATGGCACCTTGATGATGGGGACCAACCTTAACCATCGCGATGACTACTATTCAACTGCAGACAATTCTGAAATCGGCCATATCGAGCCAGTCACATTAATTGATGCCTATTTGGCCTATGCCTACGACGGTTGGAAAGTCACTTTATCAGGTAAAAATCTAGGTAATGAAAAATACGCCTTTACTGGTTTTGGATTTAGTTTATTGCAACCGCGTTTTATGGCTGACCCAATGACTTGGCGACTTAGTGTGTCTTACGAATTGTAAACCCAGTTCAGCGAAGGATAATTTTGCTAGTTAAAAGACTGCAAGATACGTGACACGCAAAATGGGAACTAAGAGTGGTAACACTCAAGTTCCCATTCATCAATATTGGTCTGATTTGAGCTGCAAATAAAGAGCAATTTTGCTTTGAGTTAACCTATGAATGTTAGCTATAAAAGCGATTAATAGAAAAAGTGAACACTCACTTATTATACGAGGTTAAGTAACTATGAAATCAACACAAATCATTGTGGCAGGTGCAGGACCAGTGGGAACCGTTACTGCTTATCGACTTGCAAGTATGGGGTTTGATGTAATGTTATGTGAAGCGGGTCCAAATTGCGCAGTTGATTTGCGTGCTTCAACATTTCATCCACCAACATTAGAAATGCTCGATGAATTAGGGATGGCGGATGAATTAATTGAACGTGGTTTAAAAGCGCCAATTTATCATTTTCGCGAACGTGCTACTGGCGAAGTTGTCGAGTTCGATTTATCTGAATTAGAGGGTAAAGAGAAGTTTCCTTATCGCTTACAATGCGAGCAGCATGTGTTAGCCAGCATGGTTGCTGAAAAATTAGATAAACATCCAAAAGCAGAGGTGAAATTTAGTCACCGAGTAGTCCATTTTGAGCAAACCGAAGATGGCGTTGAAGTCGCTTTAGAGGGGCCTTTTGCCATCGAAAAAGTGAAAGCTAAATATTTGGTTGCAGCAGACGGTGGTAATTCCATTATTCGTAAATGGTTAGGGGTTGAATTTGAAGGCTTCACTTATCCTGAGAAGTTCCTAACGTTATCTACTAAAGTTGAGCTAAAAGACTACATCGACAACCTTGCATACGTGAGTTATGTCTCTGATCCCAAAGAATGGATGGTGCTTCTTCGTGTGCCAAGTGTATGGCGAATTTTGGTACCTGCGAGTGAAGATCAACCAGACGATTACTTACTTTCAGACGAAAAGAAAAACCAAGTTTTCCGTGATCTTATTGGCCGTGAAGATGTGGAAACTGAACACCGAACGATTTATCGGGTACATCAGCGCGTTGCCAAGAAATTTAATCATGGTCGAGTTTGTTTAGTGGGTGACGCTTGTCACATGAATAACCCATTAGGTGGCTTTGGCATGAACAGCGGTATTCATGACGGTTGGAATTTAGCAGATAAAATTAAGTTAAACCTTACCGAAGGTCACGATGACGCTAATTTTGAATTGTATGACGCCCAACGTCGTCCAGTTACCCATAGTTTTATTCAGGCGCAAACCATGCAGAACAAAAAGTTGTTAGAGCATAGCCCTGAAGAAAACCATGCTATGCGTTTACAAGAAATGCACGATATCTGTAATGATGACGAAAAACGTTTAGCTTTCCTTAGACGACAAGCCATGTTTACCAGCCTTGAAGAAGCAAACAAAATCAAATAGGAATAATTATGAAAGACGCACTCGGATATCGAGCTAAATTTGGTGTGTTAGGTCCATCAACTAATACTATTGTACAACCTGAATTTGATGATATGCGCCCAGCAGGAGTGACAAATCACTACAGTCGTATCGTGATTGAAAACGCCAATGCGGTCTCTAATGAGAGTTTTATGGCGGGCACAAATTTAATCGACCAAGGTACAGAAGAAGCTGTAAGAGGCGTACTTACCTGTGCCCCTGACTACCTTGTAATGGGAATGTCGGCTGTAACATTTTACGGCGGAGCAAAAGGCGCAGAGGCTTGGAAAAATCGTATCGAATCTTTCTCGGGCTTAAGAATATCTATGGGCTCTGAGTCAGTTGTTGCTGCTATGCAAGCAATTGGTGGGATTAAAAAAGTTGCCTTTTTATCGCCATACTTCCCCGTTGCAAATAAAGAGGTAGCAAATTACCTGAGTGATCATGGATTCGAAACGGTACGTGATATCCCATTAGAAAGACCTAGCTGGTTGAGCATTGCGGAAACTCCGTTTTCATTAACCCGGGAAACTGTGGCAAAACTAAATGGGGATGATGTAGACGCTATTGTGCAAGTTGGAACCAATTTATGTATGGCCAGTCTTGCTCCTAAATTAGAGCTTGAGCTCGGTAAACCTGTTATTGCAATTAATACTGCTACTTATTGGCATGCACTACGCACCTTCGGGATCACGGATAAAGTGACTGGTTTTGGTCGCTTGTTAGAGGAATTTTAAGATGGAATATAATTACGTCCCCATTAGTGAACGTGGCCAATTGAAATGGCCAGATGGTAAAAAAGTCGCGTTAATCCTAACCTTTAATCTTGAAACTTGGGATTTAACCAAAGACACTGATGAGCCATATTATGCGGGTGGCCCTGCAGTATTACCCGACATCCTTCCCGGTAACACCCCAGACTTCCCCAATTATACGTGGCGCGAATACGGTCAACGAGTAGGTATCTGGCGTTTATACGAATTATTTGATGAGTTAAAGGTGAAAGCTAGTTGCACGACTAACGCGGTTACGTTTGAGCGTCGTGGGGCAATGGTACAAGCCTGCCTGGACCGCGGATGGGAACTGATTACCCACAATTACGAACAAGGCGAACTGCTGACTAACTTCGCCCATGAACCCGAAAAAGAACAAGAAGTGATTTCCCGTTCAATCAGTATGTTTGAAGAGTATGTAGGACGTCGTCCTGTTGGATGGTTGTCATCATCTCTACGGGGTACACTTAATACGCCGGCGATACTCGCTAAAGAAGGTTATAAGTTCTATTGCGACATTATGAATGATGATCAACCCTTCATGATCCGCACAGATAATGGGCCTATAGTGTCGGTGCCTTATTCAAATGAAATCAACGATTTTACTATCATCACCCGACGTGGCCACACCACTGATGAATACCGAGATATTTTAATTGAAGAGTTGAATGTATTGTATAAAGAAGGTGCGACTCAGGCGCGTATTATGAACGTAGGCTTACATCCACATGTTACAGGACGAGCCTATCGCATTAGAGCTATCCGTGAGTTTATAGAATACGCAAAAACGTTACCCGATGTGTGGTGGACTACGCGAGAAGAGATTGCTGATTGGTACTTAGAACATCAGCAAGCCCATCATATTCCTGGCCAAATATAAGTCGATTTGACATCCAATAAGGAGCCTTTTATGACTACTGCAACATTAAACGACGACGTGATTCCAGAGCCGCAAACCCAAGCTGTTCGCGATTTGCTTGCGACAACACCGGATAAACAACTGTTCATTAACGGTGAGTATTGCGCTCCCAAAAGTGGCCAGTATTTAGAAACCAGCGACCCTGCTACAGGTAAGGTGATCGCGCGTATCGCCAATGCAAATCAGGCTGATGTGGATCATGCCGTCGCCGCAGCGCAACAAGCATTAAAAGGTCCTTGGGCAACCATGACACCCATGGAACGGAGTATGATTTTAAATCGTATTGCGGATCTGGTTGATCAACATATGGATGAATTGTGCGAATTAGAAGTACTTGACCAAGGTAAACCTTGGTTTGTAGCTCGTTGGGCAGAAGTGCCTGCAGTTGCTGGACAGTTTCGATTTTTCGCCGGACAAGCACTTACCTTAGACGGCAATACGTTAAATCCGTCAGTTAATTATCAACCTGAAGGTAAACAAGTTCATGCTTGGACCGTTCGTGAACCTGTCGGTGTGGTTGCTGCAATCACGCCATGGAATTCACCCTTAATTCTAACTGCCATGAAGCTAGCACCTGCCCTTGCTGCAGGCTGTACCATTGTACATAAACCCGCTGAATTAACCTCCCTAACTGCGTTGCGTTTAGCTGAGTTAATTACCGAAGCGGGCGTACCGCCAGGTGTGATGAACGTAGTAACAGGGGATGGCGCTCAGTGTGGAAGCGTACTAGCTAGCCATTCAGGTGTTGATAAAGTGGCGTTTACAGGTTCAACGACCACAGGTCGTGCAATTGTTGAAGCCAGTAAACAAAACCTAACCCGTGTCACTTTGGAGCTGGGGGGAAAATCGCCCGCCATAGTGCTACCAGATGCTGACTTAGATCTAGCTATCCCGGGAATTGCCAATGGTATCTTTTTCAATGGTGGTCAAGTATGCGTAGCCAATTCCCGTACCTATATTCACCGCTCTATTTTTGACCAAGTGGTTGAGGGTATTGCAGCGTATGGTGCTGGATTGAAAGTGGGTCATGGTTTAAACCAAGAAACCCAAATGGGACCGGTTGTGTCATCCCAGCAAGGGGAGAAAATTGAACAGTACATTCAAGGTGCGAAGGCTGAAGGTGCCACTATTCTAACCGGTGGGGAACGTTTTGGTCGTGCAGGTACTTTTATTCAACCCACAGTAGTAACAGGTACGAAAACCACCAGTCCCATCCATTGCCAGGAAGTTTTTGGACCTGTGCTAGTGGCAGAACCGTATGACGATATTAATGAAGCGTTGCAATGGAGTAACGATAACGAATATGGTTTGGCGGCCAGTGTTTGGACGCAAGATTTATCCAGTGCTCATCGATTGTCTCGACAAATTGAAGCTGGCACTGTGTGGATTAATACCCATTCCATGTTTGACCCTGCCATGCCCATTGGTGGCATGAAGAGTTCTGGTTATGGCCGTGATAGTGGAAAGCAAGCGATGGATAACTATCTTGAATGGAAAACCATCTGCGCAGTGTTGTAGCGCTATTTAGAGCCGCTGGGCTAATAAAAAACGGATATTGACTAGTCAATATCCGTTTTTTTTTGCTTGCCTTAACCTCATGTTTTGTGGCTAAGGCAGTAATTGCAGTTTACTGGCTGAACAACCACTCTTCGGAGGATTTCAAGTTGTTTTCAAAATCTTGAATGGCCGCTGTTTGTAATAAAGTAATTGAAATCTCATCATGACCTTGCAACAAATTTTGGCGTCTCGATTCATCTACTGTAAATGACCAACTTTGTTCATTTCCATAGCTAACTTTACAATTCTCTAAATCAACAGTCAGCTGAATACTTTCATGTTGGGCCGTTAACTTGAATAAGCTATCCACCACATTGGCCGGCAATACAACGGGTAAAACACCGTTTTTGAAGCAGTTGTTGTAAAATATATCCGCAAAGCTAGGGGCAATGACTACCCTAATCCCATAACCCTTTAACGCCCAAACAGCGTGTTCTCTGCTCGAACCACAGCCAAAGTTCTCACGGGCAAGTAATATATTGGCATTTTCAAATTGGGGTTTGTTTAGCACAAAGTCTGGGTTAATTTTGCGGGTTGTGCAGTCTGTTCTAACATCACCCGGATCCAAATAACGCAAGTCATCAAATAGCCAATCGCCAAAGCCAAATTTGCTTATGGATTTCAAATATTGTTTTGGCAAAATCGCATCAGTATCAACGTTACTACGATCAAAAGGTAACACTTTTCCAGTGTGAGATAAGAATTTTTTCATTACAGAACTCCGTCTTGAGTGATATCGACAAAGTGACCAGCAATGGCGGCAGCGGCTGCCATTGAAGGACTGACTAGATGAGTACGTCCACCACTACCTTGGCGGCCTTCAAAATTACGATTGGAGGTGGAAGCACAGTGTTCACCTGACATTAAACGGTCGGCGTTCATTGCTAAGCACATGGAACAGCCGGGTTCCCGCCACTCGAAACCTGCATCTAAAATAATCTTATCCAGACCCTCATCTTCAGCTTGTTGTTTCACTAAACCTGATCCGGGTACCACTAATGCTTGTTTGATTGTTTTAGCAACTGTTTTGCCTTCTACCATTTGTGCAACGGCGCGAATGTCTTCGATGCGGGAATTGGTGCAAGAGCCAATGAACACCCGATCTAGGGTGACATCTGTGATGGCTTGACCAGCGGTTAAACCCATGTAGTTAAGGGCTTTTTGATAATCTTCTGATTTTTGTTCAAATAATGCCGGGTTAGGAATGAGTTTATCCACTGACATCACCATCTCTGGCGACGTGCCCCAACTCACTTGTGGTTTAATATCTTCTGCTCTAAATTGATACTGCAGATCGAACTGGGCTCCCTGATCACTATGCAGGTCCTTCCACATGGCGGTCGCTTTATCCCATAACGCGTTTTTAGGAGCGAAAGGACGACCCTTAATATAATCTTCAGTTACTTGATCATAGGCTACTAGTCCCGCTCGCGCGCCCGCTTCAATGGCCATGTTACAGACTGTCATACGACCTTCCATAGTCAATCCGCGGATAGTTGAACCGGCAAACTCAATGGTGCAGCCAGTACCCGCAGCAGTGCCAATTTGGCCAATTACGTAAAGGACGACATCTTTGGCTGTCACCCCTGGGTGCAACTCACCGTTTACTTCAATCAGCATGTTTTTTGCTTTACGTTGCAGTAAACATTGGGTGGCTAATACGTGTTCAACTTCTGAGGTACCTATGCCAACGCCTAAGGCTGCAAATGCTCCATGGGTGGCAGTATGTGAATCACCGCAGACGATGGTCATGCCTGGTAAGGTGAGACCTTGTTCGGGAGAGATAACATGTACGATCCCCTGACGTTTATCCTTCAGATCAAATTGACGAATATTAAAGTCATGGCAGTTATCATCGAGAGTTTTCACTTGAATTCGCGATATATCATCAGCGATCCCTTCTATGCCTGACTCGCGGTCGGTGGTAGGGACATTGTGATCTGGCGTGGCGATAACTGAATCGCGGCGCCAAGGTTGTCGATTTGCCGCGCGTAAACCTTCAAAGGCTTGTGCTGATGACACTTCATGGACAATGTGTCGGTCGATATATATTAACGACATTCCATCTTCCGATGTACTGATACAACGGCGTTCCCAGAGTTTGTCATAAAGGGTTTTAGGGCTATTTTGAGTAACCATGTAATCTGTTCTCCAAATTTCGTGTTTTGGTTATAATTCAGATACATGCCTGAAATGTACCGCCAGCTATAAGCTGGCGGCGTATCTGAATTTAAACTGTTGTTAGGTTAATTCTTCATTTGTTGAAATGATGGTGTTATGGGGGCTGGAAGATGAGTTTCTTGTAAGCAACGGGCTTTAATTTCTTCGATACTGCCACCATGGTTGAACAGCGGAATTTCCCCACGCTGATCACGAAGTTTACTTCTAAGTGCACTAGTCCCTTGTTCATCAACTTGGTTATGGCTGATCACAACGCCATAACGTAGTGCACCTTCAACCGTAACTAAATCGCGGTTTACATCATCAAGGACCTTTTGTGGATCACGGGCGTAAGGGTCTCCCCAGCCGCCGCCACCCCAAGTGTTGAAGTGCAATACATCACCAGCTTTCACTTTAATGTTTTCACATTTCGCTGGCAGCCACTCTTCACTACCGTCAACGCGAACAATACGTTTAGTAGAGCGCATCCCTGGCTCGCCACCGTTTACTCCCCAGGGATGGACCAACCAACGGTCATCATGGATGGCGATTTGCCCATCGCATAAAAAGCGGTAAGCTACCGTTAAACCGTTGCCGCCGCGGTTCAATCCAGCCCCCCCTGAATCGGCGATGGTCTCGTATTTTTCAATACGCATGGGAAAGTAAGATTCAATAAATTCATTAGGAACATTGGTGAATCCTGGCCACAATGAGTGCCCATCGGGTCCATCTCCAACGGGGCGCCCTGGTATACCACCAAAACCAATTTGAAATAACTGGAACCATTCATCTTGGTCGTCATAACCCGAATAAAATAAATGGGGAGAGTCTGAGAAACCGGCAGCATTTAGCAGCTCTTGTGGGGCTCCCATACCCAATAAAGCGCCAAGAATATCAAAAATACGACCTAGAGCATGGGTTCGACCTGAAAGAGCCGCAGGATATTTAGGTTTCAGTAAGGTGCCTTCTGGGATCCGAACATCCACTAAATCGTAGAATCCATCGTTGAAAATAATTTGTGGATCGACAACGTTAATGGTGAATGAACCAAAAAACATTTTGAACATTTCTTCATTCAAATAGAAGTTTACTGAACTTTGCGCTTGGGGATCAGTACCAGCAAAGTCGAAAATGACTTTCTCGCCTTCACGCCACATTTTGCAGTTAATTTTGTACGGCCCCATTCCCATGCCGTCATCACATAAATAATCGGCAAACTCGCGTGGCTCCTCGGGTATAAACATCTTAATAATTTGACCCATTGCCATCTTATTGCGTTCAAGCATGATCTGCATTGTGGAATCAAAGATGTCATCGCTGAATCGTTCGGCTAATTCGTTACAACGCTTGGATGCCGTTTTGCAGGCGGCAACCAGGGCATTTAAGTCGAAACGGTTCCATTGTGGCGTGCGTACGTTGTGTAAAATAAGCTCTAAGATTTCCTCTTGTAGCACCCCTTTTTTATATAGTTTAACCGGCGGGATACGCACCCCTTCTTGAAATATTGAGGTGGCTTCAATTGGCATCGAGCCGGGTACCATACCGCCATTATCAGACATGTGTCCAAACATCGCTGCCCAAGCTATGTGACGCCCCTCTTTAAACACTGGCACTAAAACCAACCAGTCATTTAAGTGGGAAACAGCGGCATTACACATGTAAGGGTCATTGGTTAAAATAATATCGCCTTCTTCCAGCGTTCCGTCGTAGGCATCGGTAAAACCCGTAATAAATGAGCCCATTTGGCCCACTACCATTTTACCTTCGCGATTTGCTATTAGGGGAAAACAGTCTCCTTGTTCTCGTATTCCCGGCGACATGGCGGTTCTAAACAAAACCGCATCCATTTCTTCGCGGGCATTTCGTAAGGCATTTTCAATAATATCGACAGTCACACCGTCAACATCAACTCGTTGTAACGGGGTTTTGTTGGTTTCTAAAATAATTGCGCTCATAAGAATATTCCCCTTAAACAGCCGGATTGATTAATAGGTTGCCTACACCATCAATGCTGGCTTGATAACCTGGTAAAATGACAGTGGTAGAGTCCATTTCGTTAACAATGGCGGGACCTGCCACAACTAATTCTTGATGTAGCTTTTTGCGGTCATAAATCACCCCGTCATGCCATTGACCATCGTAGAAAAAGCGGGTGTCTTGAATTTTGCAGTCACTCAGAGCAAAATCAGCTTGACCGATATTACGCTCTGCAATTGGGCTGGATTGGGCTTTTACCACGGCGCGGATCATCAATATCTCATGACCATTTTCGAGCTTGAAGGTAAATAACTTTTCATGTTCTTTGTCGAAAAACCCGGTTAAAACATCTAGACCCTGATCTTTCAATTGTTGTTCGCTAAACTCCACACTGATTTCAAATGCCTGTCCTGCATAACGTAAGTCAGCCTGATAGATCACTTCTAAATCGTCTTTGCTTATGCCATCGGCAATTAACGACTCTGAAGCACGGTCTTTTAAATCATTGAGGTCAGACAAAAGGGTCTTAGCGTCTGTATCCTGAGCTAAAGTCAAATAGGTGCGAGCAGCTTCATCTTGTACTTGCGTAGTTGCATCACCATAGGCACAGAGTACCCCTGGACCGGGTGGCACAATGACCGGCCAAGCTTCAGTCAGAATTCCTAAGGCATTAGCGTGTAAAGGACCTGCACCACCAAAACCAACCAAGGCAAAATCTCGCGGATCATAACCTTGCTCCACAGACACTAAACGCAAGGCTCCAAACATGGCTTCATTAACAATTTTGATGATACCTTCAGCGGCGTCCATTAAATCGATGCCCATACCATCAGCCACCTTTTGAACCGCTTTAACCGCAGCTTCGCGATCAATGGCCATGGCCCCACCTAGCTGTACGTCTGCTGGTAGGTAACCAAGCACCACATTGGCATCACATACTGTAGGTTCTTCCCCTCCTTTCATATAGGCTGCAGGACCAGGCACTGCACCGGCGGACTCTGGGCCTACCCGAAGAGCTTTGGTGAGTTCAGGAACAAACGCAATTGAACCTCCACCGGCTCCAACCGTACGAACATCTACCGAGGGCGCACGTACTCGAACATCCCCAACGATAGTCTCGCGACGTACTTTGGCTTTTGCGTTTTGAATGAGTGCGACGTCAGTAGAAGTACCCCCCATGTCGAACGTTAGTATGTCGTTATATCCAGCTCGACTACAAAAATAAATGGCACCGGAAACACCACCGGCAGGGCCAGACATTAGCAGATTTACGGGGGAATCAGCAGATGCTCGCCCTGATGCAAGGCCACCATCTGAGCGTAGGATCGATAACTGAACATCTTCGCCCATGCGGTCGATTAACGCATTTTGTAAGTTATTAACGTATTTAGCGACTTCTGGACGAACATAGGAGTTAACAACTGTGGTTTCTGTACGCTCATATTCCTGCATTTCAGGTACCACTTCACTGGAAATGGAAATAGGCATGTCAGCAAAAACTTGTTGAGCGATTTCTTTGGCTTGTTTTTCATGTTCATTATTCAAATAGGAGTTTATAAAGCAAATTGTGATGGCTTCCACTTCTCCTTTATCTGCCAATTTTTGCATGCTTGAACGTAAGGCTTCTTTATCTAATTTGGTTACTACTTTACCGTCTGCGCCGATGCGCTCATTTGCCCCAATAGTGAGCTCTAAAGGCGCTAAAAGGGCTTTTTTCACAAAACTCACCCAGCCACCTAAACCGCCGGGACAAAACGAGCGGGCCACTTGCAAGGTTTGTTCGTAACCTTGTGTTGTGACCAATCCCACCTTCGCGCCTTTTTCCGTTAATACCGCATTGGTTGCTACTGTGGTTCCGTGCATCACCCTATGAATTTGTTTAGGGTCAACGCCGGATTCTTGGCAGATGCGGGCTATACCGTTTAATACCCCCTCTGACGAATCATGGGGTGTGGAAGGTACTTTGGCTGTGTAGGTTTGTCCTGATATTTCATTGATGAGAAGCAAATCAGTGAATGTGCCCCCGACATCAACGCCTAAACGATAACTCATAATTTTTCCCCTTAGGTTTACTCAACTCAGGTGCTTAACTTGTGCGACTAGTGAGTGTTAACTAACTACTGGCTCTATCAGTCTTAATAGCCGTGAAGATTTGAAAACCAGAATAGCGAGGGGGGGGATTCACGCAATGACAAATATCAATGTTGGAACATTTTAATGGCACTGATATGCAGTGCACCCTAAGAATAGGAACCTAACTGAGCAGTTTGTGCTGCTCAAATTAGAGTTCAAATTTAGCAGAGTGTATTTAAGGGGGACACCTGGCCCCGATACTTTGGGAAATTATTGTTTGAGGTGATTGTTAAAACCATCAGATTTTCAGTTATGCACTATTTTCTGCTCAGCATCGTAGGCCCTTCAGAGGAAAGTAAAGAGTTAAGCTGGTTGATTGCGTCTTGCTCAGTGAAAAAATAACCGTTGATAATAAGTTCAGAAATATCACTGACTTGTTTAAGTTCGTCGAGTTGTTTGGGACCTGGTAATTCAGGACGACAAATTGCCCCGCCAAAATAGTGGTCTACATCATCCAACACCAAAGCATAATGATCCATTGTCGCTGGTGCCATCTCATAAGCATCAAGATGTGCCGACCAATCTAATGAAGCGCCCATGGGAATATCATTAGTGCCTGTTTGAATCAAAGCGGGTACCGCTAATCCTGAAAAACCTTGTTTATCAATCAACCCGGGCATTGCAGGGGGGGGAGAATATGCTAACACCATGACAACACGGGGATCTGCTTGGGAAGGCTTCATACCTTCAGGAATCGTTGCCTTTACTCCTCCTTTTACGAGAGCCGTTAGTGCACCATAGCTATGGCCCGCAGCGATATAATGTTCGCCACCGAAGGTGTCTGCTAATAATTGCATGTCTTCCAATCTCGCCTGCCACGACATATTGCGAGAGTATTTATGATTTTCAGGGTGGTCAGTTGAGTCAATATGTAAAGGTGCATAAACGGTCAAACCTTGCTCAATCCATGGTTGGATTAAAGGATCGTACTTCCAAGGTGCAGATAGGGCGCCGTGGGAAAATAGTATGACGCCTTTTTCTTCACCTTTCGCTTGCCATTTCCACACAGAAATATTGCGGTCATTAGCCGTCAGGGTTAGGGTTTCTGAGTCTAATCCAAAACAATGAATTGAAACTGAAAAGATAAGAACTAGACCCAGTATAAACTTGTTGAATAATGGCTGTATGCAAGATGAAAAAAGCAAAGTGTGTATTCCTGATGTTGTTCAATAAAGAGTTTCAGCGACTGGTTTAGGTATAGCACTATTCCGGTCAAAATAATTTGATAACAATCAAAAAAGCGTTTAGTGGACTCGACTAAATAGGGTAGGCCAAGAAATTGTATAAAATTAGTAGAAAAAACTTCTGATAGTTGACATTTGTTAATGCCAGAGAAGATTTTTATCGTTATGTTGAAGGATTAATATCATAAAAAAGGACTAGCAAATGCAAATTAAAAATAGGTTACTCGCCGCAATAGTCAGTATCGGTCTATATGTGATAAATGTTCCTTCCGCTTTTAGTGATACTGAAGTGCCTGAGGTTAAAACCACTCGCGTTCACTCCATGGAAGAAATTCGAGCTAAATATGCTGTTAGTCAGTCTCAGTTTGTTGACTTAGATGGGGTCAACGTACATTACAAAGATGAAGGTAAAGGGCCCGTTATTTTGCTTGTTCATGGAACACTAGGTGATCTATATGATTGGGATGTGTGGACACAAGAACTGTTGAAATCTGGTTTTAGGGTAGTGCGTTTTGATATTCCTGGATTTGGTATGTCTGGCAACATTGCCAATAATAACTATTCCGTTGACCGCACACACACCCTTATCGATAGCTTAATGGATCATGTTGGCGTTGAAAAATTTGGCATTGTTGGCATCTCTTACGGTGGTATGGTCGTTTTTCGTTATGCGGCCACACGTACTGAAAGAGTGACCTCTATGGTATTAATTAATTCTGCAGGTATACAAACTGCGAATGCCGTTAAAAAAGCGCCTAAAAAAGAGGGTGCCTCGCGTAAACGTACTAGCAGCTTTTTGTACTCCCCGGTCGTTACCAAAGACGATCTGGTGTTCTTTTATGACAGCTATATCAATGACAAAACTAAAGTTACGCCTGAATTTCTGCAGCGTAAATTGGATTTTTTAAATATTCAAGATCGTGATAAAACCTCTATTACAACGTTTAAGTTGTATGAAAAGGGTGATCCTCAAAGAGTATTGGCTCATGTCAAAGCGCCAAGCTTGGTTTTATGGGGAACCGCCAATAAAGCCCTCGATACAAGCACAGCGGATGCATTTATTGATGCCTTACCCAATGCCTGTTTAACCAAGCTAGTGACATTTGAAAGTGGCGGTCACTATATTAATATTGAACGTCCGCTGGAAACCGTAAAAGTGGCGCAGTCTTTTTTGTTAGATTTGAAAAACCATAAAAACTGTCATTAGAGTGACTAACAGGAACAAATTGTCAGCGAGCTAAAGGCTCACTGACAATGTTTCAACTAACACTATTGCGGACAAGTGCCAATCGCCCAGTTTTGCGTATCTGTACTGAATAAACTAGTACTTCCCCAAGTCGAGCCTGACATGGCTTCATCACTACCTTGCGCAAAATAATTTGGGGAATATGGATTACCAGAGCTATAAGCGCGTCCAGCGGTTTTATGATAATAATTGTAAGTGCTGTGTTGCTCGCAACTTGCGCTATCGTCATCACCATCGTCATCACCGCCGCCACCATCTGATGTGCTGCATGCCTGAACGGGTCCTGTACAACTGGCGTCGTCATCTTGCCACTGACACTGCTGTGCTGAAGTGCCTATTTCATTAAGTTTAAATGGGTTTGTACTGTATTCTAAATAACAATTTGCATAGTTTGTGTAGTTTAATCTGCCCGCGTTTATGTGTTGGTCTAATGTGGCTGTTTGGCCAGCGTCGATATTGAAGGTTACAGTGTCTGTTGATTGCAAGTTTGTAGCGTCGCTGGCCACAATAGTTGCACTTTGTTGACCTCCAGCTAAATTGCATGCTTGAGCACTGAAGGTATTCCCTTGCAATTGAGCAGTTTCATTGCCGGTTGAAAAGTTAACTATCACGTTGCTTAAGTTTTGATTAATGTCTACGACTTTGCCAGAAACCGTGGCACATTGGTTATTCACCGTGGCTATGATATCCGTTAAGAAAGGGGCTGTAGCTGGAGGTGGTGGCCCAATTCTGACGGTACTTGAAGACA
The DNA here is from genome assembly GCF_030548205.1 of Aliiglaciecola sp. 3_MG-2023. Lineage (GTDB taxonomy): Bacteria > Pseudomonadota > Gammaproteobacteria > Enterobacterales > Alteromonadaceae > Aliiglaciecola. The sequence continues at coordinate 128,477 of NZ_JAUORV010000005.1, forward strand.
CTTCTGATAATGCCCCAAGATCATCAGTAGCAACGGCAGAAACGTTATATAGCTCATCAGGAAGACTGGCACTGGAAATAGAAAAACTGTTATTGGAAAAAGTTTGGGTGGTAAGCGAGTAGGTATTCCCAACCGAGTCTTCTATTTCGAAGTCTATCTGCATTACTTGACCATCAATGTCACTAACTGTGCCACTAATCAAAATGGTTCCGCTATTTTCTTGAGTATTTAGGGTCTCTACCACAGGCGCTTCATTGCGACTTACTCGCTGATTGTTGTCAGCGAAATATTGACCTAAATACATTGCGTAGTTAATGCCTGCGCCGCTAATATAAGAACCGCTTGCACCTTGACCTCCAGACCAAGAATGGTCAACACCATTTAACCAAAGCATGGATACACGGTTATCTTGCCAAAGTGTTTCATCGGCGGTTCTGCCCGCTAGGGTTATCTGTTGACTGCCAGGTATTTGTGATACGCCATAAACAGCGGCCATTCCCTGCGCATTTTGTTGATTGTAGCAGCTGTCTACAGTGGTATCTGCATCGCCATGGGCTATCGATGCAATCTGTGTATCGAATTGAGAAGCAAAAGAACCTGCATAAGTTTGGCATCGACTGGCGACGTTAGCCGATTCGCAACTACCCAAGGCCCCACTCGAGCTCGTTCCGATACTAGGTCCTGCGCTTATTCCCATACCAGCAAAAATATCTGGTGCTAAACAAGCTGTTGTATTAGCGAAAGAAGCACCTGAGGAAAGGCCAGAAATGTACACTTGATCATCATCAATGTTATAACTTGAATCACTGCGCAGGGCAGTGGCTAGGTTGATAAGGTTTTGATAATCCCCAGCGCTTCTGGATTTCGTTCCTTGCCAATACGACCAACATCCAAAGCCGGCTTTATTCATGGCGTTGGGCACCGCAATGACCATTCCGTAAGCTTCGGCAGCTTGTTCAAGTTGTGCATTTAAATAGGCATCAATCGATTGGGTGCAACCGTGCAAAACTAACAACAGTGCCCGTCCCTGACCTACAGAAGAGACGCTATCTGGGGTATATATATGTACTTGGCTAAAGCCACCTACAGATTGATTGTTCTGCCAACTACCGGCATATACCGTTGAGGATAGGATAAAAAACAGGCCAAATAAGCTACTTAAGACTCGATTATTAGCAAATAACATAGGTTTACCTTTTTTGTTAAAAAAATGTAAACGTAGCTTAGGGGGTTGTTGAAAATTTCGCCTTAGTACTTTAGTACAGCGTCAAAAATTTCATTTAATACGAATAAGTGTAGCGACTCGACCTTTTATTTATATCACCTTAAAAGACCCATTTTTGACCTTGTTCTGGAATGATAATCTGCAAGCCTAAATCGTTGGCTTCATCTAATTGACGTTTGATTGTAAGTCGAGGGTTGGTGTTTTCTGCCAAGGTGTATTTTATATGGCTTATGACCACTTTAAGGTTCTGTAGAGGCGTTTCACCACCGATTTTAGAGGCAAAATTATGTAGCTCTTGGAGCAACAACTTTGGTGTAAGGTGACCAAATAAGAGATTGTGCGGGCGTTCATTTTCAAATGAAGCTTCAATAACGATACCGCGTAATTGTTTATGTTTTGCTTGCCCTGCTAGATAAGTCCAAATTGCGTCGAGCTTCCCTTGTTTTTCGACAATATCTGGTCCCGTATCTCCAAAATACACAAACATATCGCTGCCATTCTCAATCACAAAAGCAGTGGACTCCACGGGGTGACTGAGGCTAAAAGCGGTTACTTTTAGTTGCGTGTCGGTAATGCTAACGGGTTCAGCAATGGGAAGATCAACAACGTGATATTTATTCAGGGTCGGTGGGATGCCTCGGTCGGTGAAATTCGCCCATGCTTTACCATTAAAGTAGGTCTCACCAATCATGTTATTTACCGATGCCAATGCATAGATATTTTTATTTGTGTCTTCGGGTGAGGCCACTATCATTCCGTTTATGTGATCAAGGTGGGCATGGCTGATTAGATAGCCTTTAACATGCTCTCTTAAAATGGTTCCTGCTGTTGACCAGCTTTCATTTTTAACAATAGGTAAGTCAGCAAAAGCATTATGTTGCACGCTTTGATTTATACCATTCACTAATGTTCCTGCATCTAAGGCGACATAGTTGCGACTGTTAAGTGAGCGCAGTAAAAATGCACTTAAATTACCATCTTCGATGCCACCACTATCGCCTAAAACGATGAGTTCAAATGCGGCAGTTTGGGAAGTCTCTGTTATGGCAGTATTTTGATTTGCAAAAGTGTTGAGTGAAATTATTAGTGTTAAGGCTAATAAGTGCTTAAAAAGGTATGCAAAATTTTTCATTGTTATTTAGCTTGTTTTCGCGAACTTGAATAATGATCTAGAAAAATATCGACGGATTGCTCTATTACAAACCGTTTTTCATCTTCAGTAAGTTGTGATTGTAACTTAAACACTAAGGGCCAGAAACAACGTCCTTTGACTAAGTCATTTAATTGATCAACCGCAAAATTTACGTCTTTGATTATCAGTGCATTGTCTTTTACTGCGGCTTTAATAAAGCGATGGGCAGCAGTTTCTAAACTAATAAGTCGGTCGATTCCCTTTCTTAGGGTGTCTTGCTCATAAAAAAAGCTGCCTATGGCAACACGAACTAATTCTATGTGTTGTTCATCGCTCATTGAAGTTACTTGCTCTTCCACTAAATTGACAAATTGCTCGTATAGCGGCTTATCGGGATCATAAACCACAGCACTTTTGAGCAATGACGTTTCCCAATTGTCAGTTAACAGATACAAGACTAATTCGGCTTTAGTTGCAAAATGATTATATACAGTTCGCTTTGACACACCCGCAATCTCAGCAAGTCGATCCATGCTGGTGGCTTGCACACCGAACTCTTGAAACGCGCTTTTGGCGGCTTCCACTATTGCTTCGTGCTTTATTTCACTGCGACTCTTTTTTACTTCTGTCATAAACCTACGTAATTAATATTATGATAGCTAAAATTTATGGGAATGGGCACGATTTTGTAGTTTACTTTCAACTAAATGATAATGTAAACTACACCGAGTAGTTTACTTTTAAGCTAAATATTTATCAATAGCTTTATTCGCTTTAAACAATAGAGAAGTACCTCCAATGAAAATATCAATTCGTACGCTGGTTAGCAGTATAGTTTTAACTGCTTCAGTGAGCTTACTTAGTGCTTGTGGCGAAGAAAGCCAAAAACTAGTCGAAGTTGCATCGCCTCGAATGGTAAAGCTAAGCCCTGTAATGTCTTCTGCTATTCAAAATCAATCGACTTTTCCGGCGGTAGTTTCCCCAGTAAAAACTATCGATTTAAGTTTTGAAGTGACAGGGCGTCTTATTTACACTGATATTGTTACCGGAGAAAACGTTAAGAAAGGGCACTTACTGGCCAGCTTAGATCCTAAGCCTTTTGAAAGAAACGTGAAAGAACAGCAAACCAGGCTGCAACAAGCTCAACGGGAGCTAGACCGTATACAATCAATGTTTAGTAAAAAGTTAGTGTCACAAAGTAATTTGGATGATGCTAAAACAGAGTATGAACTAGCTGAAATCGATTTATCCAACGCTCAACAAGACCTTGAATACACCCAACTGCGAGCGCCGTTCGATGCTCTTGTTGCAAATCGTTTAGTTGATAACAATAGTTTCGTTGCCACAGGGCAATCCATAGCACAACTACAAGATGTTTCGCGGATCTATTTTAATATCAATGTACCTGAGCGTGTATTGTCAGCAAATGCAGGCCGTAAGATTATCAAAGCGCAAGGGTCGATTTTAGGCAATCCAGATAGATGGTACGACTTAGTTTATATTGAACACTCCACTCAGCCAGATGCCGTTACCCAAACCTATCAAGCGGTATTTGCACTAGAAAGCAATAGCCAACTTCAAGTTACTCCGGGAGCCCGCGCCGTTGTCAATGTCACTGTAGAAACGCCGAGCAATAATGGCGAGATGTTAATTCCGTTTCGTGCCTTGGTTGGCAATGATGGTGATGGCTTTTTTGTTTGGCGATATGTTGCTGAGAGACAAACTGTTGAGAAAGTACAAGTCAATGTGCTTAGCGTGGAAGAGTCCTTCGTGGTCGTCGATGGTCAACTAAGTGAGCAAGATTTTGTTATCTCCGCAGGCGCAGCTCAAGTCTACGCGGGCATGAAAGTCGAACCTTATCACGGAGAAAAATAAAATGGATATAGCGCGCTATGCCATGCGTACGCCAGTGAATATCTGGTTGCTTATTTTAGTCTTTTCCATCGGTGGTTTAATTGCACTTTCTGAGATTGGGCGTTTGGAAAACCCAGCGTTTACCATCAAACAAGTAAAGGTCATTACCGCGTTTCCTGGTGCAAGTGCTAAGAAGGTGGAAGAGCAGGTTACAGAACCTCTGGAAATCGCCATCCAGCAAATGTCACAACTTTATCGTTTAACGTCTATTTCGTCACCAGGGCAGTCTGAGATTACCGTTGAAGTGCAACCTCACTACGATGGCGATATGTTGCCACAGATTTGGGATGAACTAAGAAAGCGGCTAGGTGATATGAGTGGCTCTTTACCTGTTGGCGCCCAAGAACCTGCGGTCTATGATGACTTTGGTGACGTTTACGGTTTGTACTTTGCGTTGGTTGCCCCCGACTTTAGCCCTTATGAAATGCGAGAATTTGCGCGGATCATTCGCAGACAATTATTAACCACTGAAGGGGTGGCGAAAGTTGAAGTGAGCGGCGTATTGCAAGAGCAAGTTGTAGCCTATATTGATCCTTATTTAATTGCTGGATTAGGTATGAGCTTTCCAGATATTGTGGGGTTATTTGAAGACAATTTAAATCCATTTAATAGCGGTCGGATCCAAGTCGATGGCAAAAAAATCAGATTACTTGTAGAAGAGTCTCCAAATCAATTGGAGGAAATCGGTAATCTAGCATTAGTCATACCTGGTACCAGTCGCTCCGTACGTATTAAAGATATTGCCAGGCTCGAACTCGAACCTGCTGAAATTCAGTCTTCTCTTATTCGCTATCAAGGCAGTGAAGCTATCACCTTAGCGGTATCCGCTATCGATGGCGTGAATATCGTGGAAGTGGGTGAGCACGTTCGTCAAACAGTTGATAGCTTGCTAGATGATTTGCCACTGGGGATGAAGCTGACTCCAATTTATGACCAAGCCAAAATTGTCGATGATTCTGTTGGCGGATTCATTATGAACCTTATTATGTCCGTGGTGGTGGTCACCCTAACACTTTGGTTATTTATGGGCTGGCGATCTTCCGTCATCGTTGGCGCTGTGCTGGTTATTACTGTGCTTGGCACTGTCATGATCATGTGGTTAATGGGAGTGCAGCTGCAACGGATTTCTCTAGGGGCCATGGTGATAGCTATGGGTATGTTGGTTGACAACGCTATTGTTGTTGCAGAAGGTATGATGTTAAAAATTCGTGGCGGAACTAAACCAGTGGATGCCGCTAGTTTTGTGGTAAAACGCACTCAATGGCCTTTACTCGGCGCTACGATTATTGGTATTGCTGCATTTTCCGGTATTGGGTTGTCTGATGACGCCACAGGTGAATTTCTGTATTCACTGTTTTTTGTTGTTTTAGTCTCACTGATGCTGAGTTGGGTGTTAGCCGTAACTGTTGTGCCTGTATTGGGTGGTTATGTGTATAAATCACAAAAGTTTGCTGGAGACCTGGAAAGTATTGGTAAAACGCAAAAAGTATTTTTACATATTTTGCATAAAGCTTTGCGGTTTAGGTGGGTGACACTCACCTCGTTAGTTGTGATCACCGGTATTGCTTTGGCTGGCTTTGGTTATGTGAAGCAAGGGTTCTTCCCTTCATCAAATGCACCTATTTTCTTTATTCATTACTGGGGACCGCAAGATCAAGATATACGCTATACCGAAGATAAAATTGAACAAGCTGAAAAACGAATCTTAACCTTTGACGGCGTGGAATCAGTAACCAGTTTTGTCGGGCGAGGAGCTGACCGTTTTACGCTGACATACGCTCCTGAAGCGAATAATGAAAGCTACGGTTTGTTGTTTATTCGCGTACACGATAAAGACGCAATCGAAGAGTTGGCTCCAGCTATTTTGGCCAAGCTAAAGGATGTTGATCTCGATGCTGATTTTTATATGGAGCGAATGCAGTTTGGTCCAGGTGGTGGTGCTAAACTGCAGGCTCGTTTCTCTGGTCCTGACCCGTTAATTTTGCGGCAGCTAGCAGAACAAGCACAACAGGTATTCAATCAAGACGGGAGTATCCGAGATATTCGTCATGATTGGCGTGAAAAAGGTCTTGCTCTGAATGCTCATTATGATGAGTTTAATGCCGGTATGTCAGGAATATCCCGCTCCGATTTTAATGACGCAATTCAGTATGCCAGTGATGGATTATCTTTAGGGGTAGTGCGCGATGGTGATTATTCATATCCCATCAAAGCGAAGATGGCTACTGTTGGTCAAACTCCCATTGAAGCCATTGAAAATAACCGCGTATGGAGCTCCCAGCAACGGGTATACGTACCATTCCAACAAGTGTCGAAAGAGCTAGAGTTGGTGAATGAAGATGTGCTAATTCAACGTCGAAATAGAATTAGAACAATTACCATTTCAGCCGAGCCTGGTTTTAATGAGACCGCAGGTGAAGCCTTCACGCGTCTTCGACCTAAGGTGGAAGCCATTGATTTACCAGATGGTTATAAACTTGAATGGGGTGGCGAGTATGAAAATGCCAATGAAGCGCAAGAAGCACTAGGCAAAGGCCTACCTGTCGGATTTTTGGTGATGTTTTTAATTTCGGTATTGTTGTTTGGTCGAGTGAAACAACCATTGATCATCTGGATGGTAGTACCCATGGCAGTCGTGGGAGTAGTTGCCGGACTATTAGCGACAGACATGCCCTTTGGTTTTATGTCGCTGTTAGGCTTTTTAAGCCTGTTTGGTATGTTAATTAAAAACGCCATTGTTCTAATTGAAGAAATCGATTTGCTTCTCGAGGAAGGACAAACGCCAAGACTCGCCATTACCAATGCCAGTTTAAGTCGTCTCAGACCTGTCTCATTGGCTGCTATTACCACTATATTAGGCATGGCTCCACTTTTGTTTGATGCATTCTTTGCTGATATGGCTGTGACTATTATGGGAGGGTTAGCCTTCGCCACAGTACTGACATTGATTGCCGTACCTGTTCTGTATAGCGTGTTCTTTAGGATCAGCTTTAGAAAAGCTGAGTCAGCCTAACGGGCAATGGGAGCTTGCTGAATCCCTAACTCGTTATACAATTCGCCTGTTTTAACTAGCCTCAATTCTAAATTGGGGTTAGTTAACAACACTTAACCAAATAAGCGACACTGCACCTGCGAGAAGACAATAAAGCATCATTGGCACGAGTGTCAGCCTGATAACAGAACCTTCCTGGTTGTTCAGACCTACCACCGAACAAGCCGCTACTACGTTTACAACACAAATCATATTCCCTGCATTTGAACCCAACATCTGTAACCCTAAAATCACATTGGGGGCGATTTCTAGCGTTAATGCAGTAGTTTGTTGCAGCTCAGCAAACATCATATTTGAAAAGGTCGCGGATCCAGAAATAAATGCACCTAACGCACCGACGAAAGCGGCAGCCATTGGCCAAGACTGACCAAAAAATTCTGACATCATCATCGCCAACTCTTTAGGCATACTTGTCAATGGGCTGGTGGCAACATCGGAATTAATAAAAACTCTGACTAGGGGGACGGCTGTGGCTAGGGTCAAAAGAGATGGCACTAGCGACTTCACAGATAAGCGAAATGATGTGCTAATTTGCTGTAAGGACATTTTGTGTAAGAAGAAGGTGAGCACACATACCAAAACAAATATAACCCCAGGTAAATACAACGGACTAGCAGAATGGGATATTGAGGTCCCTAAAATATGGTTAAATTCGATTTTTACACCAGTCAATAGGGGTTTAAGTGGTAAGGAGTCTAGTCGAGTGAGTACCAATAAAACTGCGACTACGACATAGGGCATCCAAGCACAGTATATTGACATTTCGGATGCTTTTTTAGGGGGGGGAACCGCTGGTTCAGGCTGCTTATTTGTTGCTTCTTCACCTGCAAATAGCCATACTTTTTTAGGAACTAAAAAATTCAGTTTGACTGCGCCAATAACGATGATTAAGCCTAAAAGCCCACCGAGAATCGACGGGAAATCGGGGCCTAGGATATTGGCTACAAGCCAGGCGGGTAGCAAAAATGCAAGACCGGCAAATACCGCGAAAGGCCAAAGTGCTAACCCTTCTTTGAATGAGCGATTTTCACCCCAGAAACGCGTTAGAATACTTACCATCATCAAAGGGATAAACACACCGACAAACAAATCAATACTAATTGCTGCAGTGGCAATGTGTTGCAGCCTGTCATTGCTAATATGCCCAAGACCTTGATTAATGCCGACCAAAATAGGTGTGCCCACAGCGCCAAAAGAAACCGCCGATGAATCAGCAATGAGTGCTAGGGCAACTGCAGCAAGAGGGTGGAATCCCAGGGCCATAAGAAGCGGAGCGCAGATTGCGGCTGGTGTTCCAAATCCTGAAGCGCCCTCTAAAAAGCCACCAAACAACCAAGCAATAATGATTAATTGAATTCGTCGATCAGGGCTGATGCCAATAAACCCCTGCCGAATAACTGAAATTGCGCCACTCTGTGTAAGTGTATTGAGTAAAAAAATTGCGCCAAAAATAATAACTAAGATAGTGGCAGCTATAATCCAGCCTTCAAGTATAGACGCAAAAATCTGCACATAAGGTACCTGCCAAATTAGCACCGCTAAACTCGCTGTTATCACTAAGCTCACGGCCATTGCCTGCATGGCCGGCCAACGTAATATAACTAAAAATACCAGTACAGATAAGATTGGCATGAGAGATGTAACGGTTTGCAGTAATGTCATTTCAAACCCGAGCTGTTTTCGTTTTACACTTCAGGTTTCATAGTGAGGTAATTTTGCCGTGTTTACTATGCGACTAAGGTAAAAAGTTAAAAATTTGCGCAAGTTTAACTGCAAAGTATTCTTTTCGTTTCGACTCATGTCAGTATGATTTATAATCAAATCCCCTCGACTTTTCCGCTAAATTTATATATAGTGCGCGCCGTTTTGAACTAAGTAGTATTGCGCAGCGACATTGGGCTTTTATTGTGAACCTTGGTTTGTTTTTGTTGCTTTTTTACTATTTGGAATTCCATTTTGATATCTACCGCAAACATCACTATGCAGTTTGGCGCTGAGCCACTGTTCGAAAATATCTCGGCTAAATTTGGCAATGGCAACCGCTACGGCTTAATCGGTGCAAATGGCTGTGGTAAATCCACTTTAATGAAAATTCTCAGTGGTGACTTAGCACCTACTTCAGGTAATGTTTCCATCTCTCCGGGTCAAAAGCTGGGTAAACTAAGCCAAGATCAGTTTGCTTTCGAAAAATACTCTGTTGTTGACACCGTTATTATGGGTGACATGGAGTTGTGGAAAGTAAAACAAGAGCGTGATGAAATTTATGCTAAGCCTGAAATGAGTGAAGCAGACGGTATGCACGTGGCCGAATTAGAAACCCTTTATGCGGAGATGGATGGTTATACAGCTGAATCTCGCGCTGGGGAAATATTGTTAGAAGCGGGTATCGAAGAGCATTACCATTTTGGTTTGATGTCACAAGTCTCTCCAGGTTGGAAAGTAAGGGTATTACTTGCCCAAGCGTTATTTGCCAACCCAGATATATTGTTACTCGACGAACCAACCAACAACTTGGATATTTATACCATTAACTGGCTTGCTGAGGTGTTGAATCAACGTAAGTCCACCATGATCATTATTTCCCACGATAGACACTTTTTAAACTCTGTTTGTACGCATATGGCAGACATTGATTATGGTGAGTTACGTATCTATCCGGGGAACTATGAAAAGTACCAAGAAGCCGCGGCATTAATTCAAGAGCAGTTGTTGCGAGAAAATGCTAAAAAGAGCGAAGAAATAGAAGAACTGCAAGCCTTTGTCGCACGTTTTTCTGCCAATGCATCTAAAGCTAAGCTTGCCACCTCCCGGGCTAAAAAGATGGATAAAATTCAACTAGACGAAGTGAAAAGTTCTAGTCGAAGAACGCCGCGTATTCAACTTAAACAGCATCAGAAGTTGCACAGGCAAGCACTAACCTTAGAAGATATGAGTTTTGGTTTTGAAGATGAACCCTTATTCAAAGGCGCTAACCTGCTACTTGAAGCCGGCGCAAAATTAGCCATCATTGGTGAAAACGGGGTGGGCAAAACCAGCTTCTTGCGTTGTTTGATGGATGACTTGCAAGCCGAAGGTATGGTGAAATGGTCTGAAAACGCCAGCGTGGGTTACTGCCCGCAAGACAGTTCTGCCGATTTTGATTGTGATTTGAGTCTTTTTGATTGGATGTCTCAATGGCGCACACCTAAACATAACGATTTGATGGTCAGAGGTTTGTTAGGAAGTCTGTTATTTAGTGCCGATGACTTCAATAAAAAAGCTAAGGTATGTTCGGGTGGTGAAAAGAACCGTCTATTATTCGGTAAGTTAATGATGGCTGACTTGAATGTTTTGGTGATGGACGAGCCCACCAACCACATGGATATGGAAGCGATTCAAGCACTAAATGATGCTTTGGCGGATTTTGATGGCACACTGATTTTTGTCAGCCACGATCGTGAATTTGTTTCTTCTTTGGCCACTCGGATTATTGAAATTAAAGATCAAGAAGTCATTGATTTTCAGGGAACTTACGAAGAATATCTTGCTCACCAAGGACTCCAACAAGCCGTTGCTTAGCAGCTTATAAAGGGAAAATTAAAATAGTGGTGTTAATCGATAAAGAGCGAGCAAGCTTTGACGCTCTTTATTTCACTGCTTTATTCATTATATTTTCATATTGTTTAGCAGCACATTATAACGCTGAAAAATTTTCTCTATTTCCCCTTCTTTTTTGATTTTTCTAATGGCGGTATTCAATTCGGGTATTAGGTGATCAAATTCGCGGCGCACTCTAAGTACGATGTCGCCACGGGAGTGAATACTAGCTAAGGTAATTTCCAAATTATAATGATTAGCCCAGTGCTGAGCGGTTAAACCTTCAAGGATAGCCACTTCGAATCGACCTTTACTCAAACCCTTAATTAATACATTTTCTGAACTGAAGTCAACTCTCGTGAACATGTCATCATTAAAATAGCTATAGCCTCTGATTGTCCCTACTTGATTGCCATAAATACTATGCGGCGTAGAATATTTCTTAGCGTTTTTAGGTAAAGTAACGTTATATTCAGTTAATTCAAAAATGCCGATGGTTTGCACATAGTCGTCTCCCAGATCGCCATTTTTAAACCAGCTAAGGCTCATAAAGTCGATATCGAGTTGGTCTTTTTCGAATTCTTGAATTGCTCGTTTAGGCGGGTAATAAAAAAATTTATAGGAGAAGTTTGCTTTATTCAAAATTACGTCAATCAGTTCTGCAAAGATGCCTGGGTTTTTGTCATCTCTTGAGTACCCGAAAGGAATCCAAAATTCAGTTCCGCTTAAATTGTATCTTAGAACAATTGGTTTTTTATCGATTGCTTGAGAAGTCGAGATGAAAGCGAAATAAAAAAGTACAAATAAGAGTATCCGAGGGATCATATCGGCGCGAAGAAAAGCTATTTTTATTCTATTGCAACCTGGCATAAAACTTACTCTTGTTACAGATGAATCAGCTGAATAAGTATGACCTTTTAATTTATCTTGTCTTAATAATAGGACACAAGATGTGAAATATCTCTTCGATTTGTCGTTTATTTGCAATAAACTTTCAGGTTGATTCGAAATTTTAAAGGTTCAATAGACGATATTTTGAGTTGAATTGCAAACTTCGTAAAGTTTACGTAAATTCAATTTTTTGTTACTGCATAACCTCTAGACTCACTGTATTATTTTAGACAATATGCCTAATCCACGTAGTTTTATGCTGTCAAAATTCTTTTTATATAACAAAAAAATAGAGCTGTTTTCCTTAACCTTGGTGTTATTTTTTTTGCACGGTTGTAGCTCCGTTGAATTGGATCAAAATAAGGAAGTTCCAGCTTTACCTGAAGAGTGGCAGTTCCAGCATAATGCCAAACAAGTTGACGATAACTGGTTAGCTAATTTTACCTCTAAATCCGATAATCAACATTTAACTGTTCTACTCAATGAAGCCATTGAGGCAAATCAAAGTATTCGTTCACAAGCCTATTTACTAGATATTGCGCAACAGAATTTAATTATCGCAAAAAGTAATTTTTGGCCTTCTCTCGATGCCTCATTTGATGCATCACGCAGCAGCAGTAGTGGAAACAGTTTTAGTCTAGAAGCTCAACTATCTTATGAACTGGATATTTGGGGAGCGTTGTCAGATGCTGAGCGTCAAGCAAAGCTCAGTTATTTACAAACAAAAGCAGAGTTAGAAGAGGCCAGATTGCAATTAGCTGGTGATGTCATCATTGCTTATGCGAATGCTTCTAGGGCGTTTCAGCGCACAGAATTAGCAGCCCAGCAAGTACAGAATTCATCCAATAGTCTAGACATTATTGAACGTGGTTATCAAGCGGGTTTGAACGAATCCTTAGACGTTTATCTTGCTCGAAATGAACTCAACTCAGATAAGTCAACACTGGCAACCAACCAACAAACGTTGTTAGAGAGTGTTAGAGCCTTGGAACGGTTACTGGGTCGCTATCCTAATGGACAACTAGAGGTTGCACAGGTTTTAAACCTGCCTGATGTTGATGTTGCCGTTGGTTTACCCTCGGAACTAGTCACCCGAAAACCTGCTTTACAAGCCAGTTGGTTAGAATTGATGGCGCAAGATGCAGCTTTAGCCATAGCGCACAAAGCACGCTTCCCTTCAGTTAACCTAGCTGCCAGTGGAGGGCCGTCAAGTGACTCGCTATCAGATTTGCTATCCACTTCTGCAGCCTGGTCTTTGGTTGGCGGTATTTCAGCGCCAATTTTTAATGCTGGAAAGCTTAAGGCCAATGAAGAGATTGAATTGTTAACCTTGAAACGTCTTGAAGAAAGTTATTTGGATACGGTATTAAACGCTCTTTTGGAGGTGGAGAATACCCTTTCTGCAGAAGCGAGTTTAATTGAGCGATATGAAGCCACCGTAAAGGCCGAAGAAAACGCTAAATTTGCCAATAAACTGTCTTTTGAGCAATACCAAGCAGGCCTAGTAACTTACACCACTGTGTTAGAGGCTCAGGCGAGGCTTATTGCCGCTCAAAATAACCTCATCGATATTAAAACTGACTTAATTGCGAATCGAGTTCAACTGCATGTTGCTCTCGGAGGAGGAATCAACCTCTACGCCCCAATTCAAGAGCTTTGATTAAATGGTAATTTCTAAAAAAATTGTATTGCCCATCGTTGTTATGCTTATTGCTGCTGTCGCGGTGTGGGTTATCTATAACAATCCTCCTGAAGCCAAACGTCAGCGGCCAAATAATGCTGCGGTGTTGAGCGTGGAAACGCAATTATTGCAACCTGAAAAGTTTCAGATCACTCTAGACAGTTATGGTGTGGTTACCCCACGTACCCAAAGCTCGTTAATGTCTCAGGTTGCGGGGCAAATCGTGTTTGTAGATGATGCCTTTCGTACCGGCGGATTTTTTCAAAAAGGCGACTTGTTACTAGCAATTGACGATAGCGATTACTTAGCTGAAGTCAATATTGCCAAGGCTAACCTTATTACTGCGCAGCAAAGTTTAGCTGAAGAAATGGCGCGCTCTGAGCAAGCAAAAATAGACTGGCAGCGGTTAGGGGGTAAGCAAAAACCCAGTGATTTGGTGTTGAGAATACCCCAACAAGAAAGTGCACAAGCTAATTTAATTTCTGCAAAAGCACAACTGACAAAAGCAGAGTTATCATTAAAACGCACCAAAATAATTGCACCTTATAGTGGCCGAGTGGTAACCCAAAATGTAGATATTGGGACAGTCGTCTCAAACAATACCGAGTTAGCCAGCATTTATGCTACTGACTATTTGGAGGTTCGCTTAGCAATTAATAACAATGATTTGGGCTTCGTAGATCTACCCGAAACCAATATTGACAATTCCCTCGCCACGCCCCCCATAAACGTGACTTTTACGTCTGATCTCATCGGTCAGCAAACCTGGACGGGTAAAATAATACGCACCGAAAGCTCCATAGATTCTGCATCGCGACAATTATATGTGGTGGCGCAAATTGATGATCCCTTTAATCAAGCTATTGAGCGTGGCGTATCGATTAAAATTGGTGAGTATTTAACCGCCGAAATAGAAGGGCAGACTATTGATAACGCTATCGTTATACCTGTTACTGCAATCTATCAAGGTAGTTACGTATATATTGAACAAGACGGTGTACTGCTGAGAAAAGAAGTCGAAGTTGCTTGGCAAAACGATAGCCAGGCGTTAATTAAATCCGGTTTAGAAAGTGGACAAGCCTTAGTGGTAACTCCGTTGGGCCAAGTAAGCTCAGGTACCGCAGTATCTGTCATCAACAATGCCAGTCATTCTCAGAAGCAGAGCAAAGGTGCTGGTAAAAAACGAGACCCCAATTCAAGGCCTGAGCGTCCCAACAGCGAAAGAGGTGCTAATCGACCTCCACGTAAGGAAGGGTAAATGATAGCTTGGTTTGCAAAAAACTCAGTCGCTGCCAACTTGTTAATGATTACCATAGTCGCAGCAGGCTTGTTGAGTTTAAATGGTCGTATTCCTCTAGAAGTTTTTCCATCTTTTGAAATTGATATGGTAACCGTCAGCGTTACCCTTGATGGCGCAACACCTGAAGACATTGAGCAAGGTGTTACTATTCGTATAGAAGAGGCAGTGCAAGATCTCGAAGGTATCACTAAGATTATTAGCCAATCTTCGGAGGGTGGGGGCAGTGTTACCTTTGAACTCGATAGTGACTACGATCGCCGAGATTTACTGGCTGATATTAAAAGTAGAGTCGATGCAATCAATACCTTTCCTGCCAACGCTGAAAACCCAGTCGTTGCCCTTGGGGATCGTAAAAGAGAAGTCATTACCGTGGCTGTTACAGCCCCATATAGCGAGAAAGAGGTAAGGGAATATGCCGAAAATGTGCGTGATGATTTACTAGCTATTGATGGTATAACCCAAGTAGAAATGGATGGTATTCGTGATTACGAAATTGCCATCGAGCTTAGCTTAGACAAAATCCGCGAGCTAGAATTAACCATCAATCAAGTGTCCAATATTATTGACAATAACAGCGTCGATGTGTCCGCGGGTAACTTAAGAACGGAAAGTGGGGACATTCTAATTCGTTCTAAAGGACAAGCTTATCGAAAAGACGAATTTGCTGCCATTCCTATCAAAACCAATCCTGATGGTTCCATTATCCGTCTTGATGATATAGCTAATATACTTGATGGGTTTGAAGAAACCCCAGTTCGCACTCGCTTCAATGGCCAGCAAGGTGCTTTTATTGAGGTATATCGCATTGGTCAACAAAGTGCTATTGAAGTAGCGGATAAAGTAAAAGAATATGTTGATGAGCATCAACAAGGATTACCTCAAGGTTTCAATTTAACCTACTGGGATGATGATTCTGTCATTGTTAAAAGCCGCATATCAAGTCTAACCTCTAATGCAATACAAGGGGGAATTCTCGTCCTTGTACTATTAACCCTATTTTTGCGTCCATCTATCGCCTTTTGGGTATTCATTGGTATCCCAGTCGCCTTCATGGGCGCCTTTATTTTAATGCCATTTTTCGGCGTGACCTTAAATATGATGAGCGTATTTGGCTTCATTTTAGTGTTAGGTATAGTTGTCGATGATGCCATAGTCACCGGAGAAAACATTTACACCCATTTAGGTAAGGCTAAGTCAGGAGAACAAGCTGCTATTCAAGGCACCCTAGAAGTGGCTAAGCCGGTTACTTTTGGCATTCTTACAACCGTTGCTGCGTTTTTACCTTTGGCTTTTATTGAAGGTCGTAGAGGAGATATTTTTGCGCAGATACCCTACGTGGTCATTCCTGTTTTACTATTATCTTTGATTGAATCTAAGTTTATTTTGCCTTCCCATTTGAAGCACCTGAAATTGCGTTCTGAAAAAACTAAGCAAAGTAAGTTTTCCATGTATCAGCAAAAGTTTGCGGATGGTTTTGAACGGGCTATTCTGCGTTTTTACCGACCAACTCTTATCACGACTCTGAGATACAAATGGACAACTATCATGGTTTTCTGTGGTGTATTTGCCGTGATACTGACATTAATCGTAAGCGGTTGGACTCGATTTGTGTTTTTTCCAAGAATTCCCAGTGAAACAGTTCGGGTGTCTCTGAGTATGCCCACAGGAACCGCGTTTGAGATTACAAATAAGTACATCATACAAATTGCTCAGCATGCCCGCGATTTACAAGAGAAATATGTCGACGAAGATACCGGTGAAAGTGTTATTTTAAATGTACTTGCCACTACCGGTGGGAGAGGCGGTTCGACAAATTCAGGTAGTGTTCGTTTTGAGATAAGTCCACCAGAATCGAGAACCTCATCCATTACTTCTGCTCAGCTATTAAATGAGTGGCGTAAGCTTATTGGTGATATACCAGGTGCTGAATCACTGAGTTATCGAGCAGAGTTAGGCCGTTCGTCGGATCCCATAGATGTGCGCTTGAGTTCGAATAGTGTGGCGACCTTAGAAAAGGTTGCTGACAAAGTGATTGAGCGACTCAATACCTATCCTACGGTTTATGATATTGCTGATAGTCTTTCCGATGGTAAGCAAGAATTACAAATCGAATTGAACAAACAAGGGGAGGCTTTAGGTCTTTCCAGAGCTGACGTAACTGGTCAAATACGCAGTGCATTTTTCGGTTCACAAGTGCAGCGTATTCAGCGCGGGCGAGACGACGTGAAAGTGATGTTGAGGCTGCCGCTGAGTGAACGTCAGTCGTTATCCAGTCTAACTAATTTACTTATCGATGTGGGGAATAATGAAACGGTTCCACTTTCCAGTATTGCTACTCTTACACCAGGTCAAAGTCCGTCTACTATTCGTCGGATTGACCGATTAAGAACCATTAGCGTAACCGCAGATGTAGATAAAAATAATACTAATATGACAGTACTACAGGATGATTTGAATAACTACATATCGGAATTACTCTCCCAATACCCGGGGGTGTCTTATGAACTCGAAGGTGAAGCAGAAGAACAGCGAGATTCATTCGGCTCTTTAGGTATCGGCTTGATAATTGTGCTTTTTGTGATTTATGCATTACTTGCCATTCCATTTAAGTCCTATACCCAACCTTTAGTGGTAATGAGTGTAATCCCCTTTGGCGCAATTGGTGCCGTGGTCGGTCACTGGATCATGGGAATGGATTTGACCATTTTTAGTTTATTGGGCTTATTAGCCTTGGTGGGTATAGTGGTAAATGACTCCTTAGTACTTGTAGACTATATCAATACTAAGCGGGAGCAAGGAATGGAGCTGTTAAAAGCAATTCTAACCGCTGGTGCTTCACGATTTAGGCCAGTAATGTTAACCAGTTTAACCACCTTTATAGGACTGATGCCCCTGTTATTCGAAAAATCTACCCAAGCACAATTCTTGATCCCAATGGCTGTTTCTTTAGGTTTCGGTATTTTATTTGCGACTTTTATCACGCTTATTCTAGTGCCAATTAATTATATGCTATTGGAAGGGTCCTTGGAGAAACTCAGGAAAGGGCGACTAGCTAGTTAAAAGATAAAAAAAGCGGCTTGTTAGCCGCTTTTTACTTGTAGGGGTAGGTTCTTATTTTATTTTTTAACTGGGGCTGGTGTTTGTTCACGAGCATAGTGCTCTAGACTCGACAAACTGGGTCCATACCACTCTTTTGGTGCTTCGAAATACTCTGGGAAATGTTTTTCGGCATACGCGCGGATTTTTGGCGACAATATTTCCGAACTGTTATACGCACCCATACTACAGTCGTAGAAACAATGTCCTTCTGCTTGACCCATTAACATCCACGGCAGCCAAGGGGTAATTCGGCTCCACGCCCCAGAATATTCAATACTAGTGACGTCTGGGTTGGCCAAATCGTCTTTATTGATGACATAGTTAAACATCTCAGAAACACGGTTCATTGGGCCGGAAGATTCTCTTGGCCATTCATCTGGCTGCAACGCATTTGGATAAAACAAATGAATATGTGAATTTAACGTCACCGTATTGTTTGGGGTTTCTTTCCATGGGTACAGCATGGGGATTTTTTTCTTTTCGGTTTTATTTAAACCGCCGTAAGAGGGCCCTTGTGGAACATAAGGTGTTAACTTGTAGTTAAAGGGGTCGTTAGCTACAGGCACTACTTTGACTGTTTCGTTGGTATAGGGGTTAGTCCATTCCTCTAAGATATCGCCAGTTCTTAAATCAGTATAAAACCCAACTTCTTTAAGCACTTTTCCATATACGCCATTGCCTTCGTCGATTAATCGAGCGTAAGAAAAACCTTCAAAACCTACTAAAGGTTTTACTTTTTCATTAGGGCGTACGCCGTTTACAATACCTGAAAAGTAACCAAATTTTTGCTTACCGAAATCAAGATCGCCTTGTAAACGAGCCATGGCATCACGGTTCCACTCTGGGTCATTGTAACGCAAGACTTCTGTCGCTTTGGATGCTGATGTACTACTTTCCGTTGCACAACCCGCTAATGCCAAAGTGCCTGACGCTGCGATTCCGCCACCGATTAATAATTTACTAGAATTAACTAGGAAGTTTCTGCGGTCAGAATTTTCAGTATCTTTATTTTGGGGATTCATTTTATTCTCTCTTTCTACTATTTTTACGTTGATACATGACCTATTCCGAGTTAATTCTATGCTATTGGGCTGATTCTTAATCGGAACAACGATATGCCTATTTCGGTAACAGTAGATTAGAAGGAGAAATATTCCAGTTCCTTAACAAATATCAAAAAGTGCATTGATTATTTATTAACTTCAATATTTACAATGAGTTAAGGGTGGAACTATATGTAACAAGTTATTAATGAACAAGTTTTAAGCGGTTGAGTTGATGCAAATCCCCCAAAAAAACCTGTCGTAAACTGAATTTGTTAATTGCAGTTAGGCTAGGCACTGAATATAAGATAAAAAACTAAGAAAAATAACCCGAAAAAGACGATTCCTTTCTTATATCCATTGTTTCGTGCTTTTATCCAAAAGTTTCTTTGGGCTTGTTGCTCAACATGGTTTAACAGATGATTACAATGAGGGCACCTATTTCCTAGATACATAATCAATTGGCAATTGGGGCATCTCGCAGAAGGCGAGAATTCAGCCATTCCCATTATCGTAGGTTTTTTAGGTTTCATGAACGTTAGGATGTATTAGGTTAATAAGCAATGTTGAGTTAGCGAACATCATAAATAGAGTAATCGCTGAATTCAATCTGTTATCTACCTGCAAAACCTACACAAAACAACTATGTGCCAGCATATTTAATCTGGCTGCCAATATCGGACCTGCATCACTGTGGTTGATTTGTTTAGGTGAAAATGTGTTCGAGTTGCGCAATGAATGATCTCTAATAATAGGGTAACTTCAGGATTCAATTGATTCGTTTTAGTATACAAATCAAAGGGTCTAAAAAAATATCGTCAACGATGGAAAGGAGGGCAATTTAGTTGAGTTTATAAGAAGGGGAAATTACGCTGTACTCGCTAAGTCTTCTATTGATTCAAGGTTGAGAATACTAATTGTATTATTTGACGTGATTGAAATCAGTCCATCCCGTTTAAGTTGGCTAAATGTACGACTCACCGTTTCTACTGTAAGTCCTAAATAATCGGCTATATCTGTACGTGTCATGGGCAAATCTATTTTATCAGGTTTGGCGCCAGGCAGACGATTAAGCAATTGAATTAACATAAAGCAAACACGCTCGTATGCTTTTAGTTGGCCCAAAAGGTAGACATGTTCGAAGGTGTGTGTCGTGACGTCAGAACGGATTTCTCTTAAATTCGCACCTAAGGTAGGGAGTTCTTCAGCGAGTGCTAACAGGTTTTGGCGTTTGAATTCATAAACAGTTAAATTGCTAAGACTCTTCACCCCATAACTATATTTCTCAGTGTTAGATAATCCAATCAAATCGCCAGGATAAACAAATGTAAATATTTGGCGACGTCCATTTTCGGATACCTTTTCCATAATGCCAACACCAGAGACAATATTATATAATCTGTCAGAAGGAGCATGCTGGGTAAAAAGATACTGTTGTTTGGTAAGCACTCTCAACCTTGCGCTTTTAGATAAACGATCCAACTCGCACTTACTCATTTGCTTGAATAATAAACAGTCGTCTCCAAAACTAATACTCTTGTACGGACTACTTAATTGCACCATTGTTGAGTCTCTCTATTATTTGACAAGCAAATAAGCCACATCACCATGTAGAACTTATTTTTGACTATATCTAAACTCCTTTTTTCCTGAAATTCCTTGTTAAAAGTTGTAGCAATAAACCATTCAATCTTTGTGAAAATAGGTCAAACTTGTAAAGTTGATGCCTAGGTTAATTAATATTTACCCAGTTGGGCGGTAACTGCCTTAGTTTCTAAAAACGCATCTAGACCCTCTTGACCAAATTCACGTCCCCATCCTGATTGTCCATAACCACCTGAAGGAATATTTGTACCGACTGCGCCATGACAATTAATTGAAACATGACCTGCTCGTATGCGCGCAACTAGTGAATGGGCAGTAGATAGGTTTTGTGTCCAGACGCTACCTGATAAGCCGTAAATAGTGTCATTTGCCAATCGAGCAATCTCGTCTAAGTCCAGAGTGGAAAAACGTTGAACAGTCATGACCGGGCCGAATATTTCGTCTTGTACTATGCTCATATCGGGTGTGCAATCGATGAAAATTGTTGGTTCCACAAAGTGTCCATCGCCTTCGAGTCTTTTTCCTCCGGCAAGCAGCGTTGCCCCTTCATTTAAACCCGCTTCAATATATTTCATCACCTGATCACACTGCTTTTCAGAAATAAGTGGACCCAAGGTTGTCGCTGGATTGATACCGTGCCCTATTACCAATTGCTCCGTGAATAACTTAACTCGTTCGATTAATTCATCATGAACAGAGTCATGAATGAAGATACGAGTTCCGGCCTTGCGATTTTGACCTTGCAGGAAAAATGTCGCCATTGCTATGCCTTTAGTCGCCAGTTCGAGATCTGCATCAGGCATGATTACCACAGGGGATTTGCCTCCCAGTTCAAGGGACACTTTCTTCAGGTTGCTTGTAGCTGCATTGATCACTTCTCGACCGATTTTCGTGGAACCAGTAAAAGAAACCGTATCCACATCGGTATGATGGGAAATAGCTGCCCCCACTTCGCTGCCATAACCATTTACAATGTTTACTACACCTGCTGGGATCCCCGCCTCTAAACAAAGCTGACCAATTAATAATGCGGACAAAGGGGTTTCTTCTGATGGTTTCATTACCACGGTACAACCGGCAGCAAGTGCTGGAGCAAGTTTTAGTACGGCAGTAAACGCTGGTACATTCCAAGGTACAATTAATCCGGCAACACCTATTGGTTCTCGCAACGTATAGGTAAGGGCCTCTGCATGGTCGGTTATATGCCGCGGAGGAGGCGTCGTTGTACCTTCAATCCGTTGTGCGGCTGCGCCGTAATAGTCAAACATCTCTGCGATATTATGAATCGTTAGACGCGCAATATTGGTTGGCATCCCATTGTCTAACACTTCAATTTCAGTCAACAAATCAGTATTGGATTCAACTAATCTTGCTATTCGTGAAAGCAACTTAGCACGTTCAAAATTAGTTAATTTAGACCAAGGACCTTCAAGTGCGTTGCGTGCAGCAATCACCGCCTCGTCAATGTCCTTTTTGCCACCAATGGAAACTTGAGCGATAACTTTATTGGTGGCTGGATCTCTGGTTTCAATGGTTTTACCTTCAATACCATCAACCCATTTTCCATCAATTAATAATTTGTGAGGTTGTTCCAAAAATTGTTCTGTGGCAGCTAAAATATTGATATTTTTGATCGTACTTTTAATCATGTTTTGCATCGTTACCTACTCATCCGCTCAAATTAGTCTTGTTTGCTAGTTTCCATGTCGATGAGGTCAGGAAAGTCGCGTCCAATCACAAGGAGTTTGCCAGTCATTCAAAGTTGAATATGCTTTAAACACGGAGTGAAAGTTTCAACATAGGACTAATTTATAACGAACAATTTCTATTCACTATGATAAATGTCATGGGTAAGCTTATCATTTTTGATTTAAGGTACTCTGTTTTTTAATCATCGATTTTGTTCAATTGTGTATTTGTTAGAGAAACAATACTGGTCACTGGGAAAATTGGACGTGTGAGACAGATTTACCGGCAAGTAAATTGTATACAGGGATTGATTAATATCATGGAGACCTTTTGCACAATTGTCGTAGAGTGTGAGTATCCAGTTTTACGTGATATCCGTTTATGCCAAACCCCAATGTTTCTGCGTTAATACGTGCGACCATCTTTGTTCGTGACTTGCAAATCGCGACTCAGTTCTACCGAGCTTTAGGCTTGTCTGAACGTTATTATCAAGGTGAACTTGACCATCCTTCCGCCAATGCAGTATTGGGCTTCGAGCAGCATCATCCTTATCCAATCAATATTCTCAAAGTTGCAGGCCCGAATTTCGGCATGCTTGGTCTGTTCCAATTATCAAAGGAGCATCAGGCTGAACAGCTTCAAATCGCGACTGGGGCAGCACGCATTGGTGAAGTCGCATTGGTTTTTTACGTGTCTTCTTTGGATGATGTTTTACCAAAATTGAAGGCGCTAGGAGCGGCTTGGGTGCCCGAGCCTGAACTGTTTGAAATGGGACATATATCTCAGCGTGAAATATGCATTAGAGATGCCGATGGTACTTTACTTAATTTGGTTGAGCGAAGCCCTGAGTTTCAAAATTTGGATTCACCAGAGATAGATTTTTAAATGATGCAAACTGACCTCAAGCCCGCGTTACAAAAATATATAAGTGGACGTATAGCCTATTGGAGTGCTGATAAGGTTCTGTTAGGGCAAGAGCGTTTTAATCTTGTTCGTCATGCTCATGGTTATTCATTTCGCGCATTTTGCGAAATGGATGACCTAGCACTATTGCGAGATGTCACAATGTCTCTTAATCAATATTGGCTACCCATTGATGGGTTCTGTCGCCTAACTTCGGCAGGGAAGGTTGTTGCGGCTAACTGGTTCTCTTTCCATAAAGATAATGTGGTTGTTGAAAGTGAAATTGATGGGTTAGGTCGAGTTTCGCAAAAATTTGATAATCAACCGGCCTACACCTATTTAGGCTTACATCCTTTACAAGGAGATGCTTTAGTCACGACACAGGTAGATACGTCTATGCCCGGCGAATATGTACCTGTTCAAGGCTTAACCAATTCTATATCTGAAAATGGTGATCAAGGATTAATTGCGACGCCAGTAACCATTGAAGTGGCTTATTTAGGCAATGAAGAACTCACTGTTACTGCTGGTACCTTTGATGCGCGAAAATACGCTTTGCGCTGGCAACCCGATTGGCCCCCCGCATACGTTTGGGTTAAAGAAGGTGATTATATTTTTCTAAAAATGAAGTGGCAGAAAATTGAAAATTGGTACGAACTCATCGAATTAGAAGAGCCTGAGGCTATCTAATTCGTGGTCTGTTCTTATGTATGGATTTACTCTGTGGGTAGTCTCTCCCGCTACTCAGCTTTTAACAGTTGTGGCCAACGATACATTTCATCTGCAAGTAGAATATAATCGCAAAATAGTATTCGACAAGGAGCGGTGTTGGTAAAAGCAACCTGGGAATCTGGACAGTGAATATAATCTTCGGCATTGAATTGAGAAGCGAGTTTTAGACAAGTTTCTATACATTTGCGAGCTTTTAGTAAGCCTAATAATTCGACTTGTAAAGTATTCGCATCGGGTATTTGAGCATGCTGAATTTGACTGTCTTGGGTTCGTTTATACCAAGGATAATATAAGCGACGATCGCGCAAATAGTGCCACGCTCGGGTTAAATGAGATCCGGCTGAATCCACATTTAAATCAGGTATTTTGATAGCAATAGGTGACGCTGGTTCAGCGCATTGTGGGTTACAAAAAGTGACTTTATCTATTAATTCTGGAAACTGCGTTTTAAGCGCTAACGCGTATGCACTGGCGTTAGCAATGGCAAGAACATCAATTTGCTCTATGTTCATTGTGGTGATCAGTTCAGCAAGCGCTACTGCCATATCAGCGGGGCTAGTGACGTCTGGCCAATCACTTTCACCATGCCCGGGTAAATCTGGCGCTATTACCTTTCTATGTTCGGCCATTGTCATTAATAAGCTATGCAAGGTTTCATTATTAAAACCAATTTCATGTAATACCAACAAGGGGGTGGGATTGGCATTTTGGGGGCTGCAATGGTTTAGCAGTATATGAAAAACTCCATTTGGGGTAGCTAGAAAGCGTTTACTGAGACCAATAGTTTTTAGTAGCGGTTGGCAGTTAAACGCTCCAGATGTTGGGAAATGTTGTTGTTGCGCATAATTTGCCATTGCCTCGGGAATATCATTGAAATCAGGGACAATTTGGGTGACAACACCATTTGGTAAAGGGGGATAATGTTCAACATAGCGAGATAAGGTATCTGCCTTAGCGGCTAATAATAAACTGGGAATCGATAGTCTCACTAAATCATCAACAATGGCATAATCTACAGCTGCCCTATAAGCCAACCGGTAATCGTTACCGGCTTCTAAATAATTCAGCAAATTAGCGTCTATTTCTGTATCTGTAGCAGGCCAGTAGTTAATGTTCTTTGAGGCACGTACATACCAAGGAAAAAAGCTGTGTTGATCCCGTAGTCTTGACCATAAAGAGGTTAAATGTGTACCGTTCCATTTCGTGACATAAGGAGGGAAGTAGTGGTCGCACAAATCTTTACGTTCATCGGCGCTGTTTATAAGCACACCGTTTGCCACTAAGGCTGCGAGCTTTTGCGGATAGCGAGCGGCTAAACGCACGCCTATTATTGCACCTGTATGGCTGCCGTATAACACCGGTTTGTGCAAATTTAAGACCTCAAAAAAGTTCACCAAGGCATCCACAAAATTATCTATCGACGGCTGTTCACCTTTATAGCATAGTGGGTCCGACTGCCCGTATCCCGGTGTGTCTGGTGCAACTACGGTGAAATTTGGAGCTAAATATTCGATAAGCGGAATTAACTCTTTGCTGTTATTCGGAGATTGATGGATTAATACAATTAGCGGTCCATTACCTGCATACCGATAGTGCACTTGTCGTTCCCCAATTAATGCATACTGGCGGGATATTTTGCAATTTGTATTAGTCATCATCTTTTACTCTTTAGAATATAAACACTGATTAAATACCTAAAGTACCAGGCGAAAGTTTATTCTTCGGATCTGTTACTTGTTTTATATTTTTTATCAGATTTAATGTTTGCGGAGAGACCCTTGATGCATAGGGATAAGCTTTGCCGAGCTGGAAGTTGGTGCCGTCGTGTTTAATATAAAGCGCGACAATGTCCTCTTTTAATTGCTGGATATACTCCCTTGCTTCTAGGTTAGCTGGATGCTTCGGTAAATTGGCTAGATAGTCTTGGGGTACAACCTCCCGATGATAAGCCGTGATTTCGTCTGGCCAATATAATGCTATTTCATATAAAAAACCTGAAGAGGCAACAGTGGCAAACATGCCGCCATGCCAAATACCTAAGCGTTGCATATCAGCTGAGCGTTGCCCATAGAATTGCTCAAGCTCTTGATGAAATTTAGCGACCTTCGAGTGGGGAATAATAGCGTGTAAAGGTACCCAACGTTCACCCGCTGGGCCTAACGTATTGAAAAAAGGTGCGAAGGGCATACCGCGTACTATGGCTGGAACTGTCGCGGGTATTTCAGAACCCAAATCAGAGGTCAGCTCTCGGATGCGGTGTAGTCGACTTTTCACTTCAGCATCATGGGTGCCTTCAACAATATAGTGAGTCATGTAAGGTGAGGAGCTAATCACTTTGCGAGCTGAAAATGCAGATTTAATTAGTTGCTTAATGCCGGCTAAGTAGGATGGAGAGCTCGTCAGAATGGATAAGGCTATTTTCATGGTTTGCCCCGCACTATCCTGACGCGCAATTTGCCCTTGAGACAATGCGCCATCCAAAGCAAAGTGGGTATCTTCTAATCGTTCTAAGCTAATTCGGCGCATGGATTCATGCATGCTATTAAAATCTGGAAAAGCAAAGGAAATAACGCGGTGGGCAGGACGACACTTAATCAGCGGGAGTGTAATGCGAGCTTTTATTCCCAGCGCGCCACAATCTCCGGTAAAAAGCCCAGTTAAATCAGGGCCAAAATGACGCATAAAGGGACTTGCACCTGTACTTGCTGAGCCAGTCTGTAATAAGGAGCCATCTCCTAAAACAATGTCCACGGACTGTACAGATTGCGCTGAAATTCCGTATAAGCCTGAACCATGGCTGATGGTGTTTTGTGATACAGAGCCTCCAATAGTCGCTTTCATTCCAGAAAATGGCCCCCAGAATGGGGTTCTGAGATTGCGTTTCCCCAGTTCTTCTTTAAGTTGTGACCAAGTCACTCCTGCTTCAACAGTCACGTAGCCATCTATTTCGTTAATCTCTACTATTTTGTTCAACAAACTTAAATCTATAATTACGACACCCTTTATTGGCGGCAAGTAACCGTCAGTATAGGATGCTCCCCCGCCTCTAATGGTTACACGAATGCCTTGCTCATGGGTAAAGGCGACCAATTGTTGTAATTGTTCAACTGTAGAAGGGCGAACTACTGCATCAGGAACTTCAAGCTGACGATAAACATCGGTGTAAAAAGCGGCGCTTGCAGTACCCGTTAAACACTGAGCGGCTCCAACAATTTCACAAAGTTTATTTTTGATTGTTGGTGCAAGGGAGTCTTGCTGATCTTTTGTCTGAAGTATATTTGTCATGCTTTAACCTATTACCTGTAAGAGTAGGACCTGTTGTGGAATCTTAGCCAAGGTGTTAGTTATCAGTTCAATTCTTAACAGTACGTAAATATTCTGGATTCGAAATTGACGGTATAGCCAGAGTACCCTCCATGTTAAATTCCGTCTTTGATAATTGTCATGCTGACAAAATAGAATCTAGCTTCCCGTAATTTGCGCTTGTCAACCCAACACTCGCAACCCAAGTTTAGCGAGTCAAAATAGTGTTTTAGAAAAGAAGAGGTGAGTCGGGAGAAGTATCCGACTTTTTCGCTGGGTAAATTTAGCTTAGGATGTGAAGTGCAATAGTAGGTATATGCTGTATTAAAGCAGCGGTTTTGCTATGCCTATTGCTGCTGCACCAATCAAACCGGCCCAAATGGTATATACCCATGGTTTAGCCTTGTTCATGGCTTTTAGCATCGCTTTGTTGTCGTAGGCCGTATGTATATCCTGAATAAGGTTAGAATACGCTGGGCCGAAGTCTTTTAATGCGAGCCGAATCATAAGCCCACAAAATACCAGCAAATAAAATATGCAAAGTTTAGCCGCTATCCAAGTATTACCCATTAAGTTGCCATTAATTAGGGCATAAGAGACAGATATTAAACCGATGACTATCAAGGCGCAGCGAAACATAAAATCAAATTTTACTAGTTGATTAATATAAGAAGCATGATGTTTGTAATGTTGCAATAAGACTAAGGCAAGCCAAAAAGGTCCGAGTAACACAATAGCTGCCAGTTGCCACACTGGATGTTCGACATTAAAAAATGTCGTTAATAAGCCACCTGTAGTTAACATTAAGGTCATGCATAGTTTAGGCACTAAATCACACGCAACCATTATTTTACCTGCGACTATTCTCGCTTCGCGGCTGGCTTTTTCATCCACCACTATATTACTGGAATAAAACACGCCAATGTCACCGCCTAGCCAATAACAAAACAGCAAAATATGTATCAGTAAAAGCAGTTCATGTGCGGTCATGGTGAAATTTCCATTATCAATATTATTGTTGAAATTCTGATGCTCAAAGCTGTTTTGTCACCCTAAGGGATATGTGTGGGAAGATATAATAAACAAATTGCCACTAGCTCCAAAAGAGATGTTAGCATAATATTATATCATTGTGATGTAAAGTTCAGCTGTTTAGGAACTGACGTGTTTATGTATTCTGACATCAAGCTTGTTAGATAAGCCGATGTTGAAACAACGGAAGTTGATAAAGACTTATGTATTACTTCGCAAATAACTAATTGAGCGAAAATGTTTTAATCCTCTCACCATCTAGGAAGCTAACAACATATGAAATTATATAGCCTACCTCACTCACCTTATTCTGCTAGAGTGCGAATGCAAATTTATAGCAAACAACTTAATATCGACATATTGCCGCCAGAAATTCCGTTAAAAACAACTGAGTTTAAAGACGCTTATCCTATGGGGAAGGTGCCTATACTTGAGATTTCTGAAACTGAATTAATCCCTGAGGCAACGGCTATCGCTGAGTATTTAGAGGACGAGTTTCCTGAAAATCCATGCCGTCCCAAGTCTTCTTCAAAACTAGCCATGACGAGAGCAACGGTTAGTTTTGCAAATTCTCACTTTGGACCATCTTTATTTCCGCTATTTAAAAACATGGCGGAGAAAGATGCTCACCCCGACAAAAGTACCTTTACACAGCCTCTTTGTACTGAGCTGGAAAAGCTAGATCGTTGGATGGCCATCCATACGTCGGATGCATATGATATTGGTGATTTTGCGTTAGCCACTAACCTTTGGTATGCCACCACGCTAGCTCCTGCCTATGATCAACCAGATATATTAATGCAATATCCCAGAGTGAAAGCTTGGTGGGAAGCAATTAAAAAACAACCTCATGTAGAAAAAGTATTGGATGAAATGGCTGCTGGTTTCGCTGCTTTCGTGAAAAAAAATAAGCAGTAGCCATTTAGGTTGATGCTTTCAGTTAATATCAATTAACTGTCAGCATCTTAATCATTTCATACTTTACCCTGGTCAGATCAAAACAGCCTATTATTTACTCCCTTTCAACCTGATTCTGAGTTGATGCTTCAAATACACCCTTGGCAACTCGCCCTTTCTTTGCTAATTCCCAATCTTTTTTTCAGCCCTCAATTACATTTAAAAAAAGCAATTTAATTTGTATTTATATTATGTCTATATAACATTTATTTTGCGAAAACAGGCTGAAAATCGAAACAGTTGAACACTGAATAAACACCCCTCAAAACGCTAATTTTAAATGTTTTAAATTTTTAACCTTTTGAAAATACTAGATATTATTGAATTACTCAGTTTTAAAAGCTAAGAAAATTGCGTATTTAGCTATACAGAATGTGTATAGCGTATGCGTAAATTCATTTAGGAAAACTATCTTATAAGGCCTAGTATCAAATCAACGAAAAGATACTAATTCACAGGAATTACCATGAATTTTGGAACTTCAGATGACCTAGAAATTATCGGTCTTGTTAATCATCATCCTGGTGGGGTTGGTGATCCGCCTTCTCAGTTAGATTTCGATGCAGAACATATACGCAAGTCTGCAACATCACAAGAAAGTGCAGGGTATGACAGGGTGCTCATTGCCAATGCTGCGGTTATGCCAGAGAGTTTTTCAATTGGCGCATATCTATCCGCTGTGACCTCCTCACTTGGCTTTCTACTTGCCCACCGACCCGGTGTTATTCCCCCTACCGCTGCGGCACGCAACCTAGCGACCTTAGATAGGTTAAGTGGTGGCAGAGCAGCCGTCCACATTATCGCAGGAGCAGATGATAGGGAAGTACAAGCAGACGGACTATTCAATACTAAAGAAGAGCGTTACCACATCGCAGCAGAGTACGTAGAAGTTATGCGCAAAATGTGGTCTTCGCCAGAACCTTTCGATTTTGATGGCGAATTTTATAAATTCCGTGGTGCTTACGCCATGGTTAAACCTGCTAGTGGAGCGGTTCCTGTTTATTGGGCCGGTACATCTGATTTGGCCATCGATCTGTGTGGCAAAGTGGCAGATGTTTACGCCCTAGGAGGCGATACGTTCGAACGTGCAGGAATGTTAGCAAACAAAGCCTATGCAGCCGCAGAAAAGTATGGGCGTGAAATAAAAGTACTGATGACGATGGTAATTATCGTTGGAGATACCGAAGAAGATGCTTGGGCTAAAGCGCAGATGTTGTATGAAAAAGTTGAACTTCAAGTGGCTAATGGTAACGGCGCTATATTGGCCAAGCATGAAAAAATTGGTGATAAGCCAGCGGCAGGTGCTTTTCGGCGAATGATGGACCAATCCAAAGAAGGCGATAGATTAGACCGCTGTTTATGGACAGGCCTGAATAAAGCTTACCAAGGTCGCGGTAATAACAGTGTGTTGGTTGGCAGCGCAGAGCAAATTGCGGATAGCCTTATGGAATACAGACGCTTAGGTGTCACTCGATTTTTACTTCGTGCACCGGATCAGGATACAGATGCGGCAAAAATTGGAAGTACTTTAGTACCCGAGTTACGTGAAAAAATTGCTCAAGCAATGGCACAGAATAAAAGCGCATAGCTGCAATTATTTTGAGCACCTTTAGTTAATAATTCTAATCGTCGCTTAATCAAACTTGAGTGACTGAATTAATTGTAAATATATGGATTCAAATATGATTTTGGTAATCGGCGCCACTGGCAAAACAGGTAGTAATGTTGTTAAAAACTTACTCGACAAAAACTGTTCAGTTCGGGCACTTGTTCGCAGTGAAGAAAAAGCAAGGGCACTCAGGGATGCGGGCGTAGATGTGATTATTGGCGATGTTTCTAGTAAAGACCTTGTCCATAAAGCTATGGACAAGGTGACAAAAGTCTTCTTATTACTGCCAAATGGTCAAGATCAATTAACCTTGGAAAAGAATGTTATTGATGCCGCGGTAGAGGCTAAAGTTTCGCTATTTGTTAAGCAATCTTCTTTAGAATCTGTGGAAGGTACCACTAAACCCATACCAAAAATGCATCTTGCCTCGGAAGCCTATCTAAAGTCCTGCGGTTTAAATTGGGTAATGATACGCCCCACTTTTTTTGCGCAAATGTTACTTACCTGTGCGCCGGCAATTCGAGCTCGTGATGCGCTTACATTTCCAATGGGGCTGGGTAAAGTTGCTGCCACTGATGCCCGAGATGTCGCTGAAGTAGTTGCCAAAGTACTCACTGAAGATGGTCACGAAAACAAAAGTTATGATTTGACTGGGCCAGAACTACTCTCGTTTGAAGAAATTGCGCATATCTTTACTGAAGTGCTTGGACGCAAAATTAGTTACGTTGATCAGCCATTGGCAGATTATCGAGGGATTCTAGAAAAATTCATTCCAGATGCATGGCGAGTGTCTGCGGTATGTGAAGAGTTAAAAGGTTTGGCGGATGGTAGTACCCAGCACACGACTCAAGTAATACAAATCTTGCTCGGTCGTGAGCCGCGTTCTGTTAGGCAATTTTTAACCGAATATGCCAAGGCATTTAGTCCAGATTAGCCTTAAACCAAATGGATAGTTTCAATTGTTTTATTGTTGTGCAAAACAAATTGAAAAATGAATGAGAGCATGTAGCAACAACATTAGTTGTTTCTCGTTCGCAAGTTTCTTGCCTTGTCTGTACCGATAAATATTACGTAATAGGGTAACTTCGACTTGTAAGCTTTATTGTTATTTCATTATAAAGTTATGTATATATGTATTGGCAAGGTTTGAGCGTTTATTCAGAGATTGGAAAATAATCATTAATTAAAAACAATAAAGATGGCGGAAAACTGATGAAAAAAACTAAAACCTTTAAACGAACGCTACTTGCTCAAGCGATGTTGACTCTCGCAAGTGTTGGAGTTTTGACAACAACTTCTGCAGCTCAGGATGTTAATAATACAACAGATGCTGATGTTGAACGAGTCGTAGTAACAGCAAAAAATCGAGTCGAGCCGCTGCAAGAAGTTCCCCTTGCGATTAACGTATTATCGTCTGATGATTTGAAAAATGGTCAAGTTAACGGTTTACGTGACTTGCAAGATGCCGTACCTAATCTTTACTTATCAGCGTCAAACCGTAATGATCCTACTGCCGTTGGTATGCGAGGACTTACACCTAATACCTCTGATGAGCGTTATCAAGGTGTGTCTTTTTTCCTTGATGGTGTTCCTCTTAGTGGACAGTTAGCTTCTTTGGGCTTAAACGGCATAGAACGCGTAGAGGTTATCAAGGGCCCGCAAGCTGCGAGTTTTGGTCGTGCAACATACAGTGGTGCCGTTAACTTTATAACACAAGAGTTAGGTAGTGACGTTGTTACTGGAAGCTTTCGCGCTAAACTTGGCCAAGTGACTGGCGGTCCAGATACCAGCTATTTACTTGAAGGTTCTGTGGAAATGCCATTGATTGAGGATAAACTTTGGTTAAATGTAGCTGGCAGTGTATTCCAAAATGGTGGAGTGGCAGAAGCGACTGACGATGGTACCTCTATCGGTCAAGAACGTTCACAAATTGCCTCATTAGATTTGTTATATAAGCCATCAGACACCCTTTCTATTAAGTTAAAGGGGATGTTTTCACATGATAAAGATCATAGTTCACTTGCTGTTATTCAGCATCCTAGAGAGTGGGTTGAAGCTGGTGTAGATTTGGTTACCTTGCCTCGAGCTTCAGGATCATTTTACCCTTCAGTATTACCCGATCCTGATGTAGACCTAATTGCTAACTTAGGCGCTGATAGTTTTCTTCGTGACCGCTACTTTGCATCTTTGATTGTCAATAAAGAAATTGGTGATTATGAGTTAACCTATAGTGCTGGGTATTACTACAGTGAAGATGACAGAGAGTTTTCTTTTTCTGCTCGTGCTTATTTGCCTGGTCAAGATCCAGTATTTGGTGATTTAGTGGGTACTGATGAAATTGACCTTGGATTTTTTGCTGGATTTACAATTCCTGCTAGTGAAATCTTTGAGAACTACAGCCAACAATTAGTGTTATTGTCGCCTGGTGATTCAGATTTCAGATGGCGTGCTGGGCTTTATTACTTTTATGAATTTGATGAAACTCAATTCACCTCTTTCGCTAGCGACGCAAATCCAGATGGTACGGCTCGTAAAGAAAAACTAGAAAACTATGCCGTTTTTGGTGGCTTCGATTATGATTTGACCGAACAGCTAACGTTAAGTGTTGAAGGTCGAATTGCAGACGAAAAAGTGACTTACATGGCATGCCCAAATTGTACTTCGCCAATTGATACCGCTGGTAGTAATTCTTCTACCGATTTCTCTCCTCGTGTAACCCTTAGTTATAAACTCTCTGAAGATAATATGCTCTACGGTTTGTATTCTTCTGGTGTGAAAAGTGCTCGTCAGAGTCTTGTTCAGGTTAATGGCGAACCTCTAATTGTGGTGGCTGATCCAGAAGAGTTAGATAACTTTGAGCTTGGTTCTAAAAATGAGTTCAACGACGGTCTTATTACCCTAAACATGGCGGCTTTTTATCAACACGTTGAAAATCAACAGTTGGTAAGTTCAATTAATCTACCTATAGGCGACCAACTGATTCCAGTGACTTACGTTAATAACGTTGGTGAGTCAGAAGTGTACGGGTTTGAGTTAGAATCTAGAGTCGCAGTTACGGAAGCCTTTACATTAACAGGCTCGCTTGGTTATGCAGATCATGAATTTGTGAATGATGAACCCTTTGTTATGTCGGCAACCTCGGCTTGGGGATTTGAAGGAGAAGTGGGTGACCCAGTTTCTCTTGATGGTAAAACCCAGACTAACATACCTAAATGGAACGGTACTATTGGCAGTGAATATTATGTTGATGATTTTTATAAAAACATGAGCCTGTCTGTTCGTTTAGATGCCAAATATCGTGGTGAATTCTACGCTGACTTGTCCAATTTGGTTACGGTTAAAAGTGCGTGGACATTTAATGGTCGCATCAGCTTAACAGGCGATGACTTAGAAGTTGCTCTTTATGGTAAGAACATCTTCAATCAAGACCGAGCCATTGGTGCTGGTTTAGCGGGTGCTTCTTCTGGTTGCGCTTTTGTTGAAACAGATACTGCGACTTACGGCAGCAATCAACAATGTTTACAAGCAACAGCACAAAGACCTGCTGAATTTGGTGTTGAAATAGGTTACAAGTTCTAGTTTTTGACTCCCGCTGCTCTGCCAACAGTTCCCAGTTGGTAGGGCTTTTTTGAGTTAAAAATGAATTTTGCACTTCAGGCGGCTGCCAGACAAATAGTAGCGTCTAACAAATAATAACTATAAAACATTGGAGGCTTTACGTGCCTAGTGAAAGTACAATTGACACTCTGCCCGATCCATCGCTAGTGGATAGCGTTCCTGATAAGATAAAGTTTGCTACCTTCTACTCTCTAGGTGGCCGCGTTACTATCATGGCGTTAATTCTAACCGCTGCCCTGTGTACTATGGATCGCATGGTACTTTCAATGGTGGTCGAGCCGTTGCGAGCAGATTTATCCCTTACAGAGACCCAAATTGGCGTGCTGCAAGGTTTTTCCTTTTCGTTACTCTACGCCTTTGCCGGTATTCCATTAGGCTTAATGGCAGATAGATTAAATCGCAACAAACTACTCGCTATGGCAGTTCTTACCTGGAGTGGCGGCACTATTGCTTGCGGTATGGCCAATAGTTTTGAAACCTTGTTTATTTTTCGAATGTTAGTCGGTGCTGGTGAAGCGGCACTGTGGCCCGTAGCCATTTCATTAATTGGCGATATTGCCCCTCAGCGCAATCGTGGATTTTTAATCGGTGGCATTATTCTTGGTCAATTGTTTGGTGCTAGCCTGTCACTTATTATCGGCGGGCAATTATTACAAGCGGCAATGGGGGGAGGCTTAGCTCATTTACCGGTGATTGGTGATATGGAAGCTTGGCGCATGTTATTTATAGTTTATGGCATCGCGGGTTCGTTAGCCATTGTAATGTTATTAATGGGAAAAGAGCCGCCAAGAGAGCGCACCGGTGGAAGTCAATCATCCCACCCTTTAGCGGGATTGGGGGAGTTTTATGAGTTCTTCAAAGTCAATTGGAAGTCTGTCGGTTCACTATATTTGCTGACTATGGTGGTCGCCATTGTTCAATATTCCGGTTTAGCTTGGAATGTGCCTTTATTTCTACGTCGATTCGAATTAGGGCCTCAACAAGTAGGCTTGATTATGGGCGTAGTGATGTTTGCAGCTGGTGGTATTGGTTCATTAGCTGGTGGTTTCGCCTCTAAACTCACAGGTAAGAGTCCTGTAAAACGCCTCAATGTAATGATTTGCGCATACTGTTTGTGTGTGGGTTACGGGCTTATTGCCTTCAATCCTAGTCTTAACGTCAGTATCTTTTTAGTTTCATTCCCAGGTGTACTGTTAGCCATGGCTGGCGTGATGTCGTTAGTGATTATGCAGGACATTGTGCCTTCCCATATGCGCGGTGTAGCCACTTCCGTTAATACTCTTTTTGCTAGTTTGATTGGCGCATCAATGGGACCAATGCTAGTTGCCATGTTAACTCAATATGTATTTGAACAAGACAATATGGTGGGTGTGTCACTTGGTTTAGTTGTTGGGCCGGCTATGGTAATTGCGGTTATTTTAGCTTTCGTACTTAAACGACAAGTCGTCAAAAAATATGCTGGGATGGAAGCAGAAAAAGCATAACTTGCCAGGTTGATAGCTGTAAAATAATTAGGGGTTAATGATGATAAAAAGTGTATTGAAATGGACAAGTAGCGTACTTGCTGTTGGACTGATAGTGTGTGTCGGAATTATTGCAAGTATGCGTGCCGGTTGGTGGAACCCTAGCTTTGAAGATGTGCAGAAAAAGCATGCAACAGCGCCATCTAAGTTTGTTATGGTTGAAGACGTTGAGCTGCACGTGCGGGACGAAGGGCAGGGACCTGTCATTATAATGTTACATAGTTCTATGACGAACTTGCGAATCTATGACGAATGGGCAGATCGGTTAAAAACAGACTACCGTGTTATTCGTATCGATTGGCCTCCGTATGGCTTGTCCACTGATCCTAAACCATCCCAAGGGATGCCAAGTATTGTTAAATTACTAGAAAAATTCGTCGCACAAGAGGGATTAGACAAATTTACCTTAGTGGGAAGCTCCAGTGGTTCGACGATTTCAGTACTGTATACTGCATCCCATCCTGAACAGGTTCGAGCACTTGCTTTGTCAACGTTACCGCTGTCATCGCCACCTACCTCTGAACCACCTGCTACCGTAAAAATAGTACAGTATATTAATCAAAATTGGGTACCTAACTATCTACCGAAATTTTATTACAAATCATCACTGGGATGGCTTTATGGGGTTTCCTCTCGGCTTACACCAGAAACATTAGATTGGTATTACGAAACGAATAATATCGATGGTAAGTTTGCACTGGTTAAACAATATTATGAAGCAAATTTGAAGGCGGTATGGTCTAAAGGTGCAGGAGATGAGGCAGCTCAAATTAAAGTGCCGATTTTACTCCAGTGGGGAGATATTGACCCAGTTTTGCCCATAGACTTAGTTCCAGGTGCGGTAGCCGAATTTAAGAATACTAAAGTAGAAGTGATTCATTACCCAGATGTAGGTCACTATCCAATGCTAGAGTTACCGGATGAAACGGGTCAAGATTTAAAAACTTTTATCGATAAAATTCATGCAATTTAGTAAATCATTCAAAATATTATGATTAGTTGAAACTCTTCGTAAATTCTAAACGCAGACTTTACGAAGAGTCGCAATTACCGACTTTTCACTGTATGAAAGACGTGCTTCGGAGCGCCAGAATATACCTGCAGGGCGGGTATAACTTGATTGTCCAAAGTCCATTTCTTTCAGTTGTCCAGAATTGATTTCTTCGGCATATTCTCTATGATTTCCCATAGAAATCAGATCACTATTAAGTAAGCACCCTTTCATTAGCAGCAAGGATGATGTGCGCAAACCTATTTCTGGCACGGGTAAATCATTATCGAGAAACATTTGCTTCCAGCCCTGTGTAACAACTGCATCGTCAGGAACGATCCAGCGAGCATTAACAATATCTTTTAGCTTCGGTTTCGCTTTTTTTAATAAAGGGTGGCCGGTACGCATGAGCACACTTGCGCCCTCAACAGAGAGTTGTTCGAACGTAAGCCCAGTCAGGTCAATACTTGGAGGTCGGGCACCAAACGCCATGCGGATACTGCCTTCGCGGACATGTTCCAGTAATTCGTGTGTATTATTTTCTACAACTTTAATTTGTAAATGAGGAGCGCTAACCGCCAAACGCGACAAAGCAAGTGGTAGGCGATGCATTATAAACATGGGTTCGGTGCCAATAGTGATCACTTCTTCTCGCCTACCTCTTAGTGAGTTAATGGTCTCTAATGCTCTGTCTCTTTCGGTCATTATAATATGGGCGTGGGGCAGAAGCTCTCTTCCGTTCGCTGTTAAACTAATCCCTTTAGAGCCGCGTTCGAAAAGTTTTATATCAAGTGAGTCTTCGAGTTGTTGGATACTGCGACTCAATGAAGGTTGCGAAACCGCTAATATATCGGACGCTTTATTGAAACTGCCATGTTCAGCAACTGCTACAAAACGTCTTAATTGGCGAATGTCCAAAATATACTCTCCTTGGTAAAAATGACCATGAAACAAGTTTCGGTAAAACCTAAGGTTGCTACTGTATATTCTGTTATAGATTTAATGCATAGGCAATCCATAAATTGATTTAGATATTTTATAATTAAATCGTTATGGTTGAACCTTAATACATTAATGATATAACTCTATAACAATTCTGCTGAGAGGATGCTCAAAGAACGGAACTGGACTTTAGGAAGATAAATATGGAATTTGTTGAATTAAGTTGTGAAGTTACGATAAATGAAGGGTTGCCTAGTATTCCACATCTATTTTTTGGTTATAGAGATCGAAACAATCGCAAGGGCTATCGATGCGCCATTGCCTGTCGGCTTGATTAAGTTCTAGGCCTAATTTTAAACAGTAAAGTATCAGTCCTGATAATAATTAAGGAACTGAAAGTTCCGACCTTTGGAGGTTATCAAATGCCATGTGAAATTGTTGGATTACACTTTCATGCAGACTCTTCAGAATTACACCCTGTTGATAATGTTTTGGATACGGATTTTATTCGCGATTATGCCATTGCTCATGAAGAAGCTGGATTCGATAGAGTATTAATAGGACAAACCGCTACCTGGCCTGACGGATTGACTATTGCCAGTCACATTGCGGCAGTCACTAGCAAGCTCAAGTTTATGGTCGCTCATCGACCAGGGTTTATTGCACCGACCATGGCGGCGCGCATGTTCGCTACGCTAGATCAACTTTCCAATGGTCGGGTCGGTGTACATATTATTACCGGTGCAAGTGATGTTGAAATGCAATGTGATGGTGATTTCCATACAAAAGATGAACGTTATAGACGCAGCCGCGAATATGTTGATGTGCTACGACAAATTTGGCAAAGCGATGGGCCAACCGACTTTGAAGGCGATTGGTATCGTTTTAATCAAGGCTTTTCAAAGATAAAACCTAAACAAACCGCTATTCCGGTTTATTGGGGTGGGGGATCTGAGCTTGCAGTGAAGTTGGGTGCAGAGTGCGCTGACGTATATGCAATCGGTCCAGGTACCGTTGAGCAGACAGCAAAAGTGATTGATGGATTTAAATCTGCTGCAGCAGTGCACGGTCGCAACCCGGGGATCTCAATGTCGATTCGCGTGATTATTGGTGAAACCGAAAAAGAAGCGTGGGACAAAGCCCAGCATGTGCTTGATGTGGTCACTAAAATACAATCTTCAGGCACCAAAATTGGCCGTGATAAAGGCCCTGATGACCAAGGTGCGAAACAAATGTTAGCCATAGCTGAGCAAGGTGACTGCTTAGATGAAAGATTGTGGACTGGGATTACCAAAGCAACGGAAGGTCGTTTACACGCAATGGCCTTGGTGGGGACTGCTGAACAGGTCTCTGACTCATTGATGGCATACTACGAGGTTGGCGTTGACAGATTCCTTATCAACGGATTTGAAACCTTGAGTGACGTTCGACTACTTGGCAAAGGTCTTATTCCGTTAATTCGCGAAAAGGTAGCCATTGCTGACAAAAAATTAAG
This sequence comes from Aliiglaciecola sp. 3_MG-2023, assembly GCF_030548205.1. Classification (GTDB taxonomy): domain Bacteria; phylum Pseudomonadota; class Gammaproteobacteria; order Enterobacterales; family Alteromonadaceae; genus Aliiglaciecola. Next base: position 167,789 of record NZ_JAUORV010000005.1, read on the forward strand.
AATAGTAACCAATATAAATGGCAACCAAGAATAAGTGTTATGCACCATGCAAGCTGAGGAAAAATGAATGACTAAAGGTATCTCTATTGTGGGAATCGGCGGCACGACTTCGCCAAGTTCATCCACCGAAAATGCAATGAAAATAGCATTGCAATCTGCAGAATCTGCAGGCGCATCTGTAACCCATTTTGATGGCGCATTTCTATCCGCGCTGCCCCATTATTCATATGGCGCTCTTGAGTCTTCGCCTGAAGCCCGTGAGTTAGTGGCAAAAATTCGTGAAGCCGATGGCATCATTTTGGCTACGCCTAGTTATCATGGTTCGATTTCTGGCTTGATGAAAAATGCCATCGATTATTTTGAGGAAACATCCAAAGATTCTCGGGTGTATATGGATGGCGTTCCCGTTGGCATAGTGGTGACCGCTTATGGGTGGCAAGCAATTGGCTCAACATTGGGATCTATGCGCTCGATCGTGCATGCATTGCGTGGTTGGCCAACACCGTTTGGTGCAGGTATCCGAGCTGTGCCAGGCATGTTTAAAGAGGGTAAAGTGGACGACGAAAATGTCCAGATGCAACTGAATTTAGTGGGTAAACAAGTGTATGACTTTGCTAAACTCCACTGTATTCCAACATCAGTCTAAATGATTTGATAAGCGTTTAATTGAGATCAAATTGACAGCGTTTTTGGCGGCTATCAGCCATCAGAAGCTGCTGTCACTTAGTTTGTTTTAGTAACTAGATTTCAAGGTTTAACTGCAGCCTGCGCAATCAACTGGTGAGCCCGTTCTAATAACCTAAAGTTGGTTTCATGGAGCATTTCAGCCACATCTTTTGGCGCTTTTCCAGCGCAATATCTCACATAGGTGCCTTCAAGAATTACAGTTAGTTTGAAGCAGCCTAGGACGCCGTACCAAGCTATATTGCTTAAGTCACGTGTCGAATGTTTCCCATAGTGTTTTATAAGCTCTTCGATTGTCGGGAAACCATCGATATCCAGTTCCGAAAAATCAAGGGTTTCTTTACCCTTTGATTCTGGCCAAGTTGCCATTACCCAACCCAAATCAATTAATGGATCGCCAATTGTGGCCAACTCCCAGTCAATTAAAGCGGCAATTTCCGGGCTGTCATTTTCAAACATAACGTTGCCGATATGTGCGTCGCCGTGAATAATTCCGGGTATGAAATTTTCGGGGCAATTGTCTTCCAACCATTTGGCAATAGAGTCAATTCCAGTTGCCTTATCTATGCCCGAGTGCGCTCAAACATCAAGCTTTTCAAGAACATTTTTGGGGGGACTTTAAATCTGTTAATCATTTTAGCCCTAGGATAATATACTCCAATTCGCTTATAGTAAGTCAATCAGTCAGTCTAACAATATTAATTTTAAGCTACAGTAAATGGTATAGGCTCATAATCAATGGCCTAAAAAGGCACTACACCTATTCAGGAGAAAGTTTTAGGTGATTAAAAACGAAAAGCTCACTTCACTTAAACGAGCAACTGCATATCAATTGGTGGAAGAAGCGTTACGCGAGAAAATCATGGATGGGTCATTAGCACCTGGTGATTTACTTCCAGTGGAACATGATCTCGCCGAGCAATTAGGTGTAACCCGTCCAACAGTCCGTGAAGCATTACGTAAGCTGGAGAGTTCAGGCTTGGTGGTTAGGGGGCCACGAAGAAGAATGATGGTATCGGCACCCTGTCCTAGTATTTCTTCCACTGCAATGCAACAAGCTATTGTGCTTCATGGGATCACATATCGTGAACTGTGGGAAGCCAATATGATGATTGAGCCAGTAATTGCGGCTCTGGCGGCTAAACGGATCACTAAAGAACAGTTACAAAAAATTGAAAATAACCTTCAAAAAACCGCTGCTACACTTGATGACCCTATTGAAATGGTAAAAGCTGTTATTGAATTTCACGACCTTGTTGCTGAGGCTGCTGGGAACAAGGCTGTATTGTTAGTGGGAGAACCGATTAGCGGTTTCCTTTTGCCAGCTTTTGGAAAAGTAGTTTCAAAAATGGGGCAGGGTAAACGGCTACTTGAAGTTCACACAAAAATATATAATGCCCTAAAAGAAGGAAATTCAGAACTCGCCAAAGAATGGATGGAAAAGCATTGTCGCGACTTCATTGATTGGGGGACAAAGTCAGGAATTTCGCTAGATGAGCCAATTCGCGAGGTAAACGTTGAGATGGAAATTTTTAAATTTGAACGAAATTACGATTAATACCCTTTCCATTTGGTTTTTCACGCAAAAGCTCCTATTCTAAAATCAATAAAATACCAAATATTTTAGGCAGTATGACTTTGTTTTTATTTGCATTCTAGTTAGCCGAGTTGGTGTTTAAAAACCGAGAATTTAAGTTGATTTATGGTCAATCGACTAGCTCAATACTGAATTGAAGCTCTGATTGGGCAAGGGGCCATGGGGTGGCAGTATTAATGTTCTTTAATTAAGAGTTTTACTCTGCAAATTTCATCATGGCTATTTAAAAGCTCATTAAAATCACAATTCTTCCTGGATTAACAGTATCTAGCCCCTTTTAAGGCGTCATAAATCCGCCAATGGGTTAGTTGGCCATGGTGGGGTTATTAGCTTCTGAAGTACTTGAGAGGGCACTGCTCTGACTGAGTCATATTGCCAGGTAGGTGACTTATCTTTATCAATCAGTAGAGCTCTTACTCCTTCAACAAAATCTGAATTACGAACAATGTTGGTAACTAATATAAGTTCAAACTGAAACACTTCAGCTAAAGACATATGCAAGGTTTTGTTTAATGTTTTATAAATACTGCAAGCACTAATGGGGGAGCCATGAGCGAGTGCCGAAGCCGCCGCTGTCATCCAAGAATCATCAGATTGATAACCAGTTATAGCGTCAACAATGTCATAAAAGTTATTTTGGTCGGTTAGTTGCTGAATTGTCTCATAGTGCACCGCTATATTGTCGGCAGGTCTCGCGTCATGATTTTGTTGCTCGAAATGTCGTAACACTTCAGTGATCTGCTCTTTATGCTGCAGCGCGTCTGGCTGCCAATCAATGGCCACTAATTCAGCTAAAACCGTGTCTTTTTGGGCATTTTCGATAAAACGATCGGCTAATCCAGTGTAAATGCAATCAGCGGCATTCATGTGGGCTGCCGTGAGCCCTAAAAATAAACCAATGCGCCCGGGCATACGATTTAAAAACCAGCTACCGCCAACGTCGGGAAATAGGCCAATGGTTATTTCAGGCATGGCCATGCGAGTTCTTTCGGTCACGATTCTATGGCTGCAACCCGCCATAAGGCCAAGACCACCGCCCATTACTATCCCATGCCCCCAGCAAATAATCGGTTTTGCAAAGGTATGAAGTAAATAATCTAAACGGTATTCATGCTCGAAAAACGTTTCAGCATATTCGCAAGGACCACCGGGTTGACTCAAAGCAGAATGGTAAAGTTGCTGAACGTCACCTCCTGCACAGAAGGCTTTGGGACCGGCTCCGTGCAAAAATACGCAGCTAATTGAATCGTCTTGTTGCCACTCCAAAAGTTGCTTAAACAACAAATCAACCATTTCTAGGGTGAGAGAATTTAAGGTTTTCTCAACATTTAGCGTCGCAATGGCAATTTTTTTGTTTGCCATTGAAGCTCTTTCTTCAAATAATACAGACGCAGTCATCATTTTAAATATTCTTCCATTTGGGTGCTAGTGATATTGATTGTTGCCGGTTATTGTTTTGAGCGACGGCTAAGTTGATCCACTAACATTGTAAAACTGAACTACCTGATAATAGCAGTCTATATCTTTATGGCTAATTGTTTATCTTGTTGTTGATATGGACTATATTGCGTTATGCAGTATGCTTGCGAATTTACACGGGCAAGTAGCTAGAGTTTTAAGGGATATAGTGACATGAGCAAGACTTCAAATTGGCCATTAAGTAGCGATAGCGAACGTATGGTCTCGCCGGTTGTGATCCGTCAGCAATTACAACAGCACCCCCTTACCAAAGATTGTTACCCTTTGGCTGTAGGTCGCTATGAAAAAGCCCTTTCCCATGAAATGTCACGAAATCGACATGACGATAATATTCTGATCTACTGTTTTTCGGGAAAAGGTTTTTTACACACTCATGACTGGAGTGGAGAAATTCAAAGTGGTGAATTAGTATTATTACCAAGGGGGGTAAATCATCGCTATTGGGCCAATGTTGACGATCCCTGGTCCATTTATTGGTGTCACTTTTCCGGTCATCAAGCCCAGGAATATGTCTATAATATGGACTATAAAAAAGAACTTCCCATACTGAAAGTAGGCCATTCACCTGTGCTAATGGCGCAATTTCGTTCTGTATTGGCTGAGTCTAGCACCGGTTATAATACACCAGCGATGGTCTATGCTGCCAATATGCTTAAGCAGTTACTAGCGTATATTGGAATGTTGGCCCAACAAATTAAGACCCCGGAAAGACAGCAATTTAATCTCGATATTTTACAAGCCTACATGCTTCAAAACCTGAATAAATCTATTGATTTAGATGCGCTGTCTTCGCAGGTCAATTTATCTAAGTTTCACTTTAGTAAAAAATACAAAGAGGCAACGGGTTTCTCACCCGTGCAGCACTTTTTAAAAATGAAAGTTGAATATGCTAGTTATTTATTGGAAACCAGTGAGTTAGCGATACAAGGTATCGCTTCAAGGGTAGGTTACGATGATAGTTTGTACTTTTCGAGGTTGTTTAAGAAGCACACTGGGTTATCTCCATCGGCTTATCGCAAGCGGCAATATAACCAAAGAGCTGTTTAACTAAACCTATCGCAATTACAGCAGTATTAGGCTTTGTGGTTAACGCCTAATTGGTACAACGGCCATGGTTAGTTTCGACAAACAGCTGAGTTTACCTAGGTCATTGTGCATATGGATCTCCCAAATTTGAGAACGTGATCCTAAGTGCACCGCGCGAGCGGTTGCTGTTACTATACCTGTCGATATTGAACGTATATGGCTGGCGCTAACTTCTTGTCCAAACACCTGAAATTTGTTTTTATCTACACATAAATAGCCAGCGATACTTCCCAAGGTTTCTGCTAACACCACATTTGCGCCGCCATGAACTACGCCAAAGGGTTGAAAAGTGCGCTCATCGGCAGGCATGGTTCCTCGAATAAAATCGTCACCTATTTCTGTTATTTCTAACCCAAGGGAACGGTGTATCTGAATGTTTTCCATCAACAGATTTAGATCTTCTAGCTTTGGTGTTTCAAACCAGATACTCATTGGCTTACCTCTACAATCATATCAAAACCTGAATTCCATCATACTAGTCAATTGCTGGTCAAATTGGCGTCACTTATGACTGACTATTACTGTTCTAAGTATTTGAGTTTATTCGTTCCGATATAATGTCATAATACTGGAAAAATCTAACGGACCATTGCCCTTTGATTTGTGCATCGTATACAGGGATTTAGCTTGAGCTCCCATAGGTGTAGCAGCACCACTTTGGTGACTAATATCCATTGCTAAACCCAAATCTTTATACATTAGGTCAACCTGAAATCCACCCTGGTAGTCGTTGGAGGACGGAACCCCTTCCATTACGTTTGGATAAGGGTTGTATTTTTGTAATGCCCAATTATTACCAGAGCTTTGCAGCATTATTTCTGATAGCACAGCAGGATCTAATCCATTTTCGACACCCATGTTGAGTGCTTCGGCTGTACCGGCCATCAATACTGACAACAGCATGTTATTACAGCATTTTGCGATTTGACCTGCACCGCTAGGGCCTGCGTGAAAAATATTCAACCCCATGTTGTCTAAAATGGGTTTAGCTTGGTCAAATTGGTCTTTAGTGCCGCCTACCATAAAGGCTAGGGTACCTGCGGCTGCGCCAGCTACTCCACCGGACACAGGAGCATCAACAAAACTCAATCCCTGCTCAGCTGCAATAGCGGATACTTTTTTTGCTGTTGCTGCATCTATGGTGGATGAATCTATAATTAATACATCTTTTTTTACCACATCAAACAATGGCTGATCTGAGGAAACATATAGACTTTCAACATGTTTTCCTGAAGGTAGCATGGTTATAACAACGTCAGATTCCTGAGCCGCATCTACTGCGCTACCTGCAGCTGTTGCGCCTTGTGTCACAACCTTATCAACCGCTTCTGGAAATAAATCAAACACTTTTACGGTGTGGCCTGCTTTGACTAAGTTGATAGCCATTGGGCCACCCATATTGCCTAAACCTATAAAACCGATAACAGCCATTGCTTTGTCCTTTAATTTACTAAGAAAAATTACTTCAATTCAATTGTGGTATTTACACCAGTATCAATATCATCTTCAAACCAACGTGCAGTGATGGTCTTAGTCTCGGTGTAAAACTTAACAGCTTGTTTACCGTAAGCATGCTGATCACCGTAAAACGATTTCCGCCAGCCGGTAAAAGAGAACATCGGTAGTGGTACCGGAACAGGCACATTGATGCCCACCTGACCCACTTTAATCTCGTGTTGATATTTACGTGCTACTGCACCAGATGAGGTATAGATAGATGTGCCATTGCCGTAAGGGTTTTCATTGATTAGGTTAATGGCTTGCTCTAATGTATCCACTTCCAACACGATTAATACCGGTCCGAAGATTTCTTGCTGATAAATTGACATGTCACGGGTAACATCGGTAAACATGGTTGGTCCCACCCAGTTTCCGTCAGGATATCCAGCTACTTCATAGTCACTACCATCGAGCAGGCAAGTTGCCCCAGCATCTTTTCCTTCTTGAATGAGGCTTAGAACTCGTTGTTTGGCTTGGGGATTAATTAATGGGCCATAACCTGCTTCTGGATCATCCCATACGCCAGGTTTAACTTTTGCCAATGCATCACGCATCTCGCCCACCCATTGTTTGGTTTCGCCCACCAAAACCACCACTGAAATGGCCATACAGCGCTGTCCTGCGGCACCAACGGACGCACCGGCGATGGCATTAATTACTTGGTTTTTAGAAGCATCAGGCATGACAACCATATGGTTTTTTGCCCCTGCAAAGGCTTGCACGCGTTTTAGGTGGTCGGTACCGGTACGATAAATATGCTCTCCCACGGCAACAGAACCAACAAAGGATATGGCTGGCGTATCTTTGTGAGCTAGTAATTGATTTACCACGTCTTTGCCGCCGTGCACTATTTGCAATAGGCCGTCTGGTGCACCCGCTTCTTTGAACAGCGCAGCTAAACGCATTGGCGTTAGAGGGTCTTGTTCTGAAGGTTTCAATACGAAAGTATTTCCGCAAACAATCGCCATAGGGAACATCCACAAGGGGATCATTGCCGGGAAATTAAAGGGAGTAATACCAACGCACACACCTAGCGGTTGGGTAATGCTGTAACAGTCGATTTTGTTTGCCACGTTTTCAAGGATCTCACCCATGCTAAGCGAAGCGATATTACAAGCATGTTCTACTACTTCAATGCCACGCCACACATCCCCTTTGGCGTCCGCAAAGGTTTTACCGGTTTCTTTTGCGAGTAAGCTGGCAAGTTCATCATGATTTTCTTTCAACAAAGCCTGGTAGCGCAACATAAGTCGCGCTCTTTCACCTACAGGAACATCTTTCCAAGACTCAAACGCCACCTTGGCAGCGCTAACAGCGTCTTCGACTTCCTGAGATGTTGCTAAAGGAACTTCCGCTATCACTTGTTGGTCGGCCGGATTGGTAACATCAATCCATTGATCGCTTGCACTTTGCACTAGGCCACCATTAATTAGTAGCGGGACTTTTTGTATTTGTTCAGACATAAATGTTCTCAAGTATGGTTTCAATAACTTAAGACTAGCATAGCTATTGAAATTATAAGATTGATATTATTGTGAACATTATGGACTTTATTGCGATGAAAAATGTAAGTTTGCTGGTTGTCCTAGTCGGTTCTATATTCTTTAATGCTGATTTAGCCTTTGTATTTTAAGGTTAACAGAGGTTTATTAGGCATGTTGTAAAGGAGTTAGACATACCCTGAAGCACGATTTAACTTCATGGATTTTTATCGATACACCATGTGTTTATTCGAAGTGTCTAAACACATGGTAAAACAATTAAAATAATAAAGATTATTTAGCTTGGTAATCAACCACCGTTTGCTGCTGTTTCCCTAGTTTTTCTATGCCTAAACTAATCTTGTCACCGGCATTAAGGTAAATCGGTGGTTTTTGACCTAAGCCGACGCCTGGCGGTGTACCCGTTGAAATAATATCTCCAGGCTGCAAACTCATGAATTGGCTCAAGTAGCTGACAATAAAGGCCGGCTTGAAGACCATCGTACGAGTACTACCATTTTGATAACGGTGGCCGTTTACTTCTAACCACATGTCTAATTGTGTGGGATCGCTTACTTCATCGCTGGTCACTAACCAAGGCCCAATAGGGCCAAAAGTATCGCATCCTTTTCCTTTATCCCATTGATTACCACGCTCAAGTTGGAAAGCGCGCTCAGAGACATCATTACAAACGCAATAGCCTGCAATATAGTCTTCAGCTTCCTCTTCACTAACATATTTTGCTTCTTTGCCGATGACCAGCGCGAGTTCTACTTCCCAGTCTAATTTGGTGCTATTTTTAGGCTTTATGATGTCATCGTCAGGTCCGCAAATAGCGCTGGTAGCTTTGGTAAATACTTCAGGCTCTGTGGGCAATGGCATTCCCGATTCGGCAGCATGGTCACTGTAATTTAAGCCGATACAAATGAACTTACCCACATTACCTACACATGGGCCAATTCTTGTATCCGCTGAGACTAACTTTAGGGAAGTTAAGTCTAGGTCTTTGAGTTTATTTAAACTACTCTTCGCAAGTGTACTATTGGCTATATCATCTACAATACCTTCCAAACTGCGTACATCTCCATTGTCGTCAACAATACCTGGTTGCTCATGACCACTTTTACCAAAGCGTACTAATTTCATTTTTTGATCCTATAAGTTTAGATTTTAGTCTTAGCACTACGAAGTTGCGCAGATTAAATTGCGCCTTGATAGCTAAAACAATAAATTCCCCGTTAGATTTAATTGAAGCTCGCTAAATTTTGCGGCTTCTAGTTGTTTAACGTTACAAAACCTCCATCAATTGGAAAATTTGATCCGGTTATAAATGCCGCTTCATCAGAGCACAAATAGGCAATCAAGCCTGCGATTTCGTCTGCTTTCCCCATTCGTCCAATAGGTTGGCTTTTTGAAAGTTTTTCAAACATCTCATCACGATTGTCAGGGTAGTTTTTAGCTAAAAAATTATCTACAAAAGGAGTGTGCACCCTACCTGGTGCAATACAATTACACCGAATACCTTCGTTTATATAGTCTTTGGCGACGGAATAAGTCATGGTTAATACAGCCCCTTTAGTCATCGAGTAGGCAAATCTGTCAGCGATACCAACAGATGAAGCAACAGATGCTAGGTTAACAATGACCCCACTTTGACGTGCTTTCATAGCCGGTATAACCGCTGATATAGTGTTATAAATTCCTTTTACATTCACTTCATAAAGACGATCTAAGTCTGCCTCAGTGGTATTTTCTATATTACCAACATGGGCGATGCCCGCATTATTAATAAGAATGTCTATGTTGGCTTCTTGGCTGATCTGAGCAACGACTTGTTGAACGCTAGAATTGTCGGCAATATTGCATTGGTAAGCGCTAGCTTGATCTTCTGCTTGGTGAATCAAGCTCACTGTTTCTGACGCTGCTTTTTTATCTAAATCGAGCACTAATACGTGCGCACCAGCAGAGGCCAGACGTAAACAGATGCTTCTGCCAATGCCACTGCCACCACCTGTGACTAGGGCTGTTTTATTCACTAAGTTATTGCTCATTACTTTCCTTGCTTAATCGGTGATAGAAATTGAGAATTAATCTACAATGGTTAAATTATAAAATTTAATGGCGTTTTTAGACCAAATTTGAGCTTGCTGATTTTCCTCGACGTTAGATAGAAATGCCTTAGTTAAACTAACCCATTGTTGATAGTCAGTGGCTAAATTCAACACGGGCCAATCGCTGCCCCACATTAGACGACCAGTGCCGAAGGTATCCAACAAATGCTGCATGTAAGGAATCAAGTTATTGAAATCTGGATTGTGGCCGGCTTCGGTTACTAAACCTGATAATTTACAATACACGTTATCTAAGCCGGAGAATGCTTGTATATCTTCTGCCCATTGTTCTGCTTTATTGCCGGCAATATCTGGCTTAGCGGCGTGATCTATGACTATTTTTAATTTCGGATAGCGTTTTGCTACGGTCAAGAGCGCCTTTAAATGCCGAGGTTTCACTAAGGCATCAAAACACAGGCCAAGTTGCATCAGACAATTAAATGCTGGTTCTAGCTCTTTTTTGAGCATCCAGTTGTCATCATGAATATCCTGAATCATGGGGCGAATACCCTTAAAATAGGAATGTCGAGACAGTTTTGCCAATTGGCTGGGAGCGTCAGTACTTTGCATATCAATCCAGCCGATTACCGCCACAATAAAGTCAGTACTTTGCGCCAAAGACAACATGTACTCTGTTTCCGCGGTATCCGCGGCGGCTTGGATTAAAATAGTTTTATCGATCCCTGACTTCTTCAGGCTTGGACGCAGATCTTCAGGCGAAAAGTCCTTATAGATAGCCCCCATATCCTCAGTAAGCCAGTTGTAATAACCTAATTCCCGCTTCCAAAAATGCTGGTGGCTATCAATACGCATTGTTTTGTTTACTGTTGGCGTTCTCATAATGTTAAATCGTCATGGTTATTGTTTTGGAATAGGCGCATTTTCATCTAATAATCCTGCTTGCTGTAGACTTTGCCAAAACTCACTGGGAATCGTTTGCTGAAATAACTCTATGGTTTTTTGAATTCGCGATATATTGCCAAGGCCTGGAATTACCGACGCAACTGCTGGATGGGCGAGGGGAAACTGCAAAGCCGCCGCCGCTAAAGTCACATCATATTGCTGACAAATGTCTTCAATTTTTGCCACACGGTCGATAATCGCTGGTGACGCTGGTGCATAGTTATAGTAAGGGGTGTTAGTACCATTAACACCAGTAGCTAAAATACCTGAATTATAAGGGCCACCAATAATGATCGAACAATTTTGTTGTTCACATTTAGGTAAGAAGGTTTGTAACGACTGTTGTTCGAGTAAGCTATAGCGCCCAGCCAATAAGAAGCAATCCCAATCACCGTAGTCCAACGCTTGTTCGCAGACTTGGTATTCATTTACCCCTAAACCAATTGCTTTTACCAGGCCTTGGGAACGTAATTCATTCATGGCCTTATAACCACCTTGCATGGCGATAGGGAAGTGTTTGTCATTGGCATCGCCATGGGTGTCACGGCCAATATCATGCATATATAAGATGTCGATACGATCTATACCTAACCGTTGAATACTATCTTCAAAGGACCGCATAATACCGTCGTAGCTATAGTCGTAGTGGATATCGAAAGGCATAGGCGATACGAAACCATGTCGAGTATGGGCATAACCAGCAGGCTTAAGTAGACGACCCACCTTAGTCGATAGTATGTAGTCTTTACCCTGAAGAGGGCGCAACATATCTCCGGTACGACGTTCACTGAGCCCTTGCCCATAATGAGGGGCAGTATCGAAGTGCCGAAAGCCAGCTTGCCATGCTGCAGTTAGAATTGACTTGGCGTCTTCATCGCTGATGGCTTGGTATAAATTACCCATAGGAGCACAACCAAATCCAAGGGTGTCGATTTGTAGCTGAGTCGTGCCTATCTGTTTTTTTGCTATAACTGGTTTATTTGACATAACTATCAGCCTTTACTGGATTGACTAAAAACTGAGGCAAATCATCCACTTTTGCGCAACCAAGTTGATTCATCACTTGTTCAAGCTGAATTTTTAGGCAATTAATCATATGCTCGCCACCTTTTTTGCCTAAAGCGCCGACACTGTATACAAAAGGACGACCTAAGAACGTGAAGTTTGCACCACAGGCTAATGCCGAGGCGATGTTAGTACCTGAACGCAGGCCGCTATCCATAAAAATTTTGATATCTTGGCCATAGTTAGCCGCAGCTAATTGCAAAGGTTTTACGGGGGACTCGCCCACATCTAATTGGCGCGCACCATGATTCGACATAATCACTGCGTCAGCCCCAAGGGAAATAGCCGCAGCCACATCTTCTTGGTTTATTAAACCTTTAATGACTAGCGGGCCTTGCCAAAATTCACGTATAGGTTTGAGCCCTTCAAGATCAACTCGCCCCATTACCGTTTTATTCATAAACGCGGCCAACTGATCTGTGGGCATGTTAGGAGGCATATAGGGCTTTAATGTTTTCATTTCTGGCTTGCCTGCCAATGCGGTTTCGTAAAACCAACGAGGTCGTGAAAGCATTTGTACTATATTTGAAATGGTCATTTTAGGGGGCATAGCCAGACCATTTTTCATGTCACGAGGTCGATAACCAAAGGTAGGTACATCTACAGTGACTACCAATACTTTATAGCCAGCCGTTTTAATTCGATTGAGTAAATCTGTTCGGATAGTGCTATCTGTAGGGTTATAAAGTTGATACCAAGCTTTACCTTCAGAAATCTCGGCAATATTTTCCAAGCTGGCAGAGGAGACCGTGCTGAGTATATATGGCACGTTTAAATCCGCTGCCGCCTTGGCTAAAATTTCTGGGGCTTTAGGCCACATCAAACCCTGCAAGCCGATGGGAGCTATGCCAAAAGGAGCATCATATTTATGACCAAATAACTCCACTGACATATCAGACTTATCGAAAGGCTTGAGCAACTGACTGCGCAACTGAATATTTTGAATATCCTGGCGGTTGCGCTGTAGGCCAAACTCTTCGTGACATCCACCTTCAAGGTAATCAAAGGCAAACCGAGGAATGCGCTTTTTTGCTCGCTGCTTCAATGACGAGGTATCCGGTAATTTATGGTCAAAAAAATTGTTCATTAAGAGGCTAATTTATCTGCTGTTTTAAGACGTTTTTGCCATTCGCTACCACTTGGATAAGTATAATCTGCAAGACTTTCTTCGTACATCTCGATACTGTAACCTGGTGCCGTCGGGGCCACATAAGCGCCATCTTTAATCACGCATGGATCAATGAAATGCTCGTGCAAATGATCCACAAACTCCACAACTCGATCGGTTAAATCGGCAGAAATATGCACATAGTCAATCATAGACAAATGCTGCACATATTCACATAAACCTACGCCGCCAGCATGGGGGCAAACAGGTTTACCAAACTTCGCTGCTAACATATAAACCGCTAGAATTTCGTTTACACTGGCTAGGCGACAAGAGTCGATTTGGACAACGTCGATAGCATCGTTTGCGATAAGCTGTTTGAACATAATTCTGTTATGACAATGTTCTCCGGTGGCGACTTTTATCTCGCCTATATTCTCTTTAATTTTCTTATGACCAAAAATATCGTCTGGACTGGTGGGTTCTTCAATAAACCAAGGCTTTACGTCAGCAAGTTTATTGACCCAATCTATGGCTTCATCTACTTCCCAAATTTGATTGGCATCAATCATGAGTTTTACATCTTCACCAATCACGTCGCGAGCGATTTGACAACGGCGAATATCACTTTGTAAATCCTGGCCAACTTTTAACTTGATATGTTTGAATCCTTGATCCAACGATTCTTTACATAAGCGCGCTAATTTCTCATCGCTATACCCTAACCAACCCGCTGAGGTGGTATACGATGGATAACCATTTTTTTCTAAATAGGCAATGCGCCCTTGCTTACTCGCTTGATTAGCCGTAACCATTTTTAAGGCTTCGTCTTTAGTTAGCGCATCACTAAGATAACGGAAATCGATGCAATTAACGAATTCTTCAGGAGACATATCAGCTAGTAGACGCCATAAAGGCTTACCTTCAAAACGTGCCCACATATCCCATATCGCATTCATAACGCCACCAATTGCCATGTGGATTACGCCTTTTTCTGGGCCCAACCAGCGAAGCTGGCTATCAGAGCGTAAGGCGTCGTAAAACCCGCCAATATCCTGAATAATTTCCTTAAAGTCTTTGCCAACCACTAAAAACTCTAGTGCTTCAATGGCTTTGCAACATATGTCATTACCACGGCCTATTGTGAAAATCAGGCCGTGGCCCTCGTTTCCTTGTTCCGTTTTAATGGTTAAGTAGGCTGCAGAATAGTCAGGATCTTTATTAATAGCATCTGAGCCATCTAAGGATTCTGATGTAGGAAACCGAATATCTCGGGTGACAAGGGATACTATTGAGTCTGATTGGGTCATTATTTTTACTCTATTTCATATTTAAAATTAAATCTCTTATATGAAAATTAATATTTTATTAACATAATGTCAATGCATTCATGGATATTTTTAAATTTATCGCCATATCCTTAGTAGAAGGCATGTTCTTGCTCTAATAATAAATGTAACGCATTATAAGTAACACGCGGCTTTCTGGTGTTTAGCTGGCCCAAACTGGAGAATTTAGAATGACGAAACGGACAATTAGCGAAACGAGTCCTAAGCGAAAAACTTACACCGCACCTGCTTTAGAGAAGGGGTTAGATATCCTAGAGCTGTTGGCTGCTCAAGCAGACGGCATGAATATTGGAGCAATAACCAAAAAATTAGATCGCTCAGTGGGTGAGTTATTTCGTATGTTAGCGGTGTTACAACAGCGGGGTTATGTGTCTGTAGAACCAGGAAGTGATAGATACCGGTTAACATTAAAGATGTTCGGCTTAGCCCATCGCTTTCCACCAGTGAAACGCCTAACCAGTGCGTCAGCTCCTATCCTCCAACGGTTATCATATGATATAGAGCAATCCTGCCATTTAGTTATTTATTATGAAGGTAGGGGACATGTAGTAGTTCAGCAAGATTCTCCTTCAGAGCGCGTATTCAGCGTTAGGTTAGGGGCCGAAGCACCATTGATGAATACATGTTCTGGCCATTTGCTGCTTGCGTTTGCAGATGAAAATACCCGAAGCCAAATGTTAAGTCGAATTCCTGCACATCACCCAGATGTAGATGGTGTAGACATAGATAAGATGGTTAGAAAAGTACTGAGCCAAGGTTATGAAAGTATTCACAGTGCACAAGCACAGGGTATTCAAGATATTGGATATCCTGTATTTGACTACCGTGATCAGGCTGTTGCAGCGCTTATTGTTCCTTTTTTCGATTACTTAGATGGTTCTCATCAGACTACTGCACAAGACGCCCATCAGCTAATTAAACAAGCAGCATTAGATATATCTACCGCTTTAGGTTACGAGCCCAGTTAGGGCTCAATTAAGTCACAGAACAAAAAAAACCTCGCTAACCTGCATCCATCCCTGCAAATATCTTTAAAAATTCTCAAAACAAATATAAAAAATGTTTCCATATGTAAAATAAGCTTGCGGATGTTAATTTAATGTGAGATTCTCCCTTTAGTTTTGTAAATGTAATTACTTTTTACTGATGAAAAAGTTCGTCGGTTGATGAATGACATAACTAATTGGACACATATAGATGAAAACGACTCTTACAAAAAACCCATACAAAAAAAATAAATTAGCTAACATCATTGGTTCGGTATTCAGTGGTTTAGCATTAACTTCCATGGTTTTTGCAACAACGGCTAACGCACAAGAAGCTGACGTTGAAGTGATTCAGGTTGCAGGTATTCGAGGTAGCTTGGAAAAAGCAACGGAAGTGAAGCGTTCCCTAGATGTTGTTGCAGATGTTATATCTGCTGAAGACATTGGTAAATTTCCCGATCAAAATTTAGCTGAATCACTACAACGCGTATCCGGTGTACAGATTTCTCGAAATCGAGGTGAAGGTTCGGATGTGACTATTCGCGGCTTGAGTCCTGACTTTACTAGAGTTAAGTTCAATGGTCGCACACTACCTTCCGCAACGGGCGGACGTAGTTTTGATTTCACTATATTACCTTCAGATTTTGTGAGTGCTTTAGAAGTTTATAAAACGCCTTCTGCCGATATGGAAGAAGGTGCGTTGTCAGCTACTATTAATGTGCGTACCCCTCGACCTCTATCTGCAGGTGAAACGTCCCTAGTCACAAGTGTTAAAGCTGTCTATGAAGATAACTCTGGGGATACTAATCCTGATGTGTCTGCTTTATATACTTTTGTAAATGAAGATAAGTCTTTTGGTCTGACGCTAGGCGCACATTATGATAGCCGTTCGGTTGAGTCACATATATATGAAGCCTTTGGTTTAGAACCTGGGAGTGAAGGAAGTCGAGCTCCAACGTCTACTTTGGATTACAACTTAGATGGGGACACAAATGATTCGTTTCGGTTCAATCACGCAACTAACTTCTCCCAGTTAACAGAAGACAGAGAACGCACCACACTATTAGCAACGTTACAATTTCGCCCCACTGCCGATACAGATATTTGGCTTGAAACCATGTATTCAGAGTTTGACGTGGCGGGCGCAATGCCACTTAACTCATTTCGCTGGACGAATGTTTTGGGTTCGGTGGTTGATAGCAGCATTACAACTGACACTTTAGGTTCAGATGGTTTAATTGAACGATTAGAAATTGCTGGGGTAGATAACCGTAATAATGCGCGCACAACAGACTCAAACGACAAGTTAACCAGCTTTTCGTTAGGTACGAAACATACCATTGATGAAAACTGGGTGATTGAAGCCGAGCTATCTTATGCTAAATCAGAAAATAAAATTTCGACTTTATCCCATGAAGTCATTGGTCGAGCGAATGCATATTATGACTTTAGTAATGATTACGACGGCCTTCCAGAACTAGGTTATACCGACGGTTACGATCCACTAAATGGTAGTAGTTTCCGTTCGCTGGGTTTTAACGGTAGTTTTGATCAACCCACAGAAGATACCAGTACTGATTTTAGAATAGATGTGGATCATGTTGTTGACTGGAAAATAGGTATCTATAGCGTTGAATTTGGTGCCAAGTACAGTGCCCGTGAAAAATACAATGGTTTTAGAAGTATTGGTGTGAGTTCAGAAGTATTAGCAGGCCTGTTAGGTGAGACCTATGATGCGGATATCGAAGGTGGCAGTTTTGATGCTGGCGATTATATGACGGCATACAATCCAAGTGACTTTTTTGATGGATATGGTGGCTCGACGACCTATCCAACTCAATGGTTGTCTTCTGATGTTGGTCTTTTGTTAGATGCGGTTCCGCTATCTACATTGGTGGCCAATGGCACCCTGACTGAAGGTGGCGCTAGTGAAATTAACGTTAAAGAGGATGTCATCGCAGCCTATGCTAAGTTCAACTTTGAAGGAATGGATGACAGGCTAACCGGTAACTTCGGTATTCGTATTGTATCAACTGACCAAGAATCTGACGGAAATATTCCTGATTTTAGTACTATTCGTTTTGACCAAGGCGGGGCCGAAACTTTTGTTGATACCAGCGAAAGCTCAGTAAGTAGAAGCTACACAGAAGTGCTACCTAGTTTAAACCTCAAATATGAACTCACTGATGATGTGGTGCTACGATTTGGCGCAGCAAGAGTTATGTCTCGCCCTGATTTAACCGTGTTATCTCCTGCCACAACAATCAATGTCAATGTTAGAACTATCAATTCAAGTAACCCTGATGTTGACCCTTTCTTAGCCGATCAGCTGGATTTCTCGGTTGAATGGTATTTTGAAGATGGTGGTATGTTCTCGGTGGCTCCTTTTGTTAAGTTTATCGACTCTTTTGTTGTGTCTTCAACTAACCAAGAAGAAGTTACCTATAGTGATTTAGATGGTAGCAATTCGGTTACCACCACCTTCACCCGTTTCTTACCTGACAATGGTAAAGGAAGTGATTTGACAGGGATTGAGTTTAATTGGCAGCAGCCGTTAGATGTAATCATCGAGGGGTTAGGTTTTTCTGCAAACTATACCATAGTCGATGCGGATGAAATTCAGGCCTCAGAAGATGGCCCATTACTTACCCTAGATGGTCTATCTGAGACTAGTTATAACCTAGTGGCATATTACGAAAATGATACTTTCGGTGCCCGCTTTGCCTACAACTATCGAGATGAATTTGTTAACAACGGGACTAACTACTTTGGTGATGGGTCGTTTACAGGTGACTATAGTCAACTAGACTTTTCAGCTAGCTATAACGTGACCGAAAATGTGTCCATTGATTTTGAAGCGTTAAATATTACTGATGAAGTCTTGGTTCAAACTAACTCTTTAGGTATTAACCGTGGCTTAGAAGATGTGGGCAAACGCTTTACATTAGGTGTGCGAGCTAAGTTTTAAATAAAGCTAAACGATGGGCAAAGTGCCGTTAAGCACTTTGCCCATTTTGATATTTTGAGTAAACAGTATGAAAGGGGTATACATGAGATTAGTGCTATTAGCTGTGTTTGCATTGTTAGTCGGATGTTCCGCGAACATTGATGAGCAATCGACAAAAGCAACAGAAATTGAGCGTACTGCACAGCTATTAAAAGTCGGTGAGAATGCCCCTTTTAAAAATCTTCAATCGGCTTTACTAGAAGCTAAACAGCAACTTAACAACAACCAGGCTGTGACAATTGAGCTAGCCGAAGGTAAATATTACCTAGATAGTACGCTTATCCTGGGGTCAGAATTTTCAGGTACTGAGCAATTTCCTTTTGTGATCAAAGGGGCTGCAGGCAAAAAAGTTGTGATTAGTGGTGGTAAACCGTTAATGCTAAATTGGCAGCCGTACGACGACAATATCTATCAAGCGAAAGTTAACCAAGGTGAGTTTTCAAGCCTATTCTTAGAGGGCAAGCGTCAGCCGCTAGCGCGCTATCCAAATTTTGACTCTGAAGTAGTTATTTTTAATGGCTATGCTGCAGATGCTGTTTCTCCTGAACGTGTGGTTACTTGGACTAACCCAGAAGGCGGATACGTACATGCTTTACATGAAGCCAGATGGGGTGACATGCATTACCTTATTACTGGTGTTAACCCCGATCATTCATTGGAGTTGGAAGGTGGATACCAAAATAATCGCCGCTCTCCCATGCACCTTAAATATCGCTTTGTTGAAAATATATTTAGCGAATTAGACACCCCTGGCGAATGGTTTCTCGATAAAAAAACGCAAACTGTCTATTTTTACCCACCACAAGGCACCGATATTCATTCTGCGAATATTGAAGTATCTCATCTAGATAATCTTATCGAGATGCGTGGAACAGAAAATAATCCAGTCAAAAATATCCAAATTCAAGGCATTAAGTTTCAACACACCCAACCTACTTTTATGCAAACTAAAGAACCTTTGCTGCGCAGCGATTGGGCAATTTACCGAGGTGGTGCAGTGATTATTGATGGTGCAGAAAATGTATCACTGAAAGATAGCGAATTTCATATGCTTGGTGGTAACGCGATCTTTATAAGTAACTACAATCGTAACATTATTATTAGCGGTAACCACATTCATGATATCGGAGCCAGTGCTGTGAGTTTTGTTGGAAGCCCGAAAGCTGTGCGCTCGCCTAGTTTTGAATATCATGAATTTGTACCCGAAGCTGAATTGGATTTTGAAGTTGGACCCAAAACCAATGACTATCCAAGTCAATCGTTAGTTTATAACAACCTTATCCACGATATTGGTTTAGTCGAAAAGCAAGTAGTGGGTGTGCAGTTGTCTATGGCTGCTGATATTACCGTTAGTCACAATTCAATTTATCGCGTACCAAGAGCGGGTATCAACGTCAGCGAAGGCACTTGGGGCGGGCATATTATTGAGTTTAATGATGTCTTTGATACGGTGCTAGAAACCGGTGATCACGGGGCATTTAACTCTTGGGGACGTGACCGTTTTTGGCATCCTGATCGCGCTGAAATGGACCGTTTAGCGGCTAAATATCCACAGATGTTTCTACTAGATGCAATACGTCCCACTATTTTACGCAACAACCGTTTCCAATGTGACCATGGTTGGGATATCGACTTAGATGATGGTTCATCCAACTATCAAATTACCAATAACCTGATGTTAAGTGGCGGGTTAAAGCTCCGTGAAGGATTTAAACGCATCGCCACTAATAACATCATTTTGAACAATTCATTTCATCCTCATGTGTGGTTTGAAGGCAGTCAGGATGTGGTTGAACACAATATTTTGTTAAGTGGCCACAAACCTATTCTAAACAACCATTGGGGAACTAGCGTAAATCATAACTTCTTCGTCAATGAAAGTGATTTGCAAGCGGCGCAAGCTCTAGGGTTAGATGAACAATCAAACTATGGTGATCCGCAGTTCGTTAATCCTGAACAGGGTAATTATCAAGTCAAAGAAAGCTCTGCTGCATTAGCAGTTGGATTTAAAAACTTTCCCATGGATCAGTTTGGAGTGATGACGCCAGAACTGAAAGCACTAGCTGAACAACCTGCAATTCGCCCTTTATATTTGAACTCGACACAAGGTCAATCAGGACAAAAGTATGCGCTTCTTGGTGCGACCCTAAAGTCAGTGGAAACCTTGGGTGAACAGTCTGCCTTGGGCATATCTGATATTGCCGGTGCCATGGTCTTAAGTGTGGATAAAGGAAGCAAAATGGACCTCAGTGGATTGCAAACCGGGGATGTGGTGTTACAAGTCCTCGACACCCAGTTTGGTGGCGCGGATGAAATTATTAGTGCTGCTGATTTACTAGCTTCCTATCAGTCAAGGAAGTGGCGGGGTGTATTAGAGGTAGTAATTTCACGTAACCAACAGCAACAGACAATCTCGATTAATTTGATTGATTAGAGTGCTATTCGTCAAGCCCTGTTGGTTACTCACCAGGCATTAACAAACAGTATGGTAAATATCACGATATTTGGAGTTACTATGAGCGATTTATTTAATCGAAATACTAGAAAATATATATTAAGATCAATGGGTTTCTTGCTGTTTTCTGTGGGCTTAACTGCTAGTGCAGTAGCTAAACATGGAAAACCTAATATTTTGTTTATTTTAACCGATGACCAAAGTTACTCTGCAATGGGTGCCGCTGGAAATACCGTCTTAGAAACGCCTAACATTGATCGTTTAGCCCAACAGGGCACGCAAATCACCCACGCATTTAATCAGGGCTCATGGTCACCTGCCGTTTGTGCGCCAAGTCGCGCAATGATTAACACAGGAAGAAACCTATACAGTACCGGCATTACTGACGGTACCTTAAAACTTCAGAAAAAGACGTCATATCCATTGTGGGGTGAAACTTTTAAACAAGCGGGTTATGAAACATTCTTAACTGGAAAATGGCATGTCTCAAAAGAAGCTCTGCTGCGTAGTTTTGATCTAGGCACAGCCATTCACGAAGGTGGAATGACTTATGATCAATACAACGCCAGCATGGTTGACCTGGATAGAGAAACTCACCAATTATCGGCGGTATATCCATCTAAAAAACATAGTAGCGAAATTATTGCCGACGCAGCTGTTGGGTATTTGGAGAAAAAACCGGACATTAACGATAAACCATTTCTAATGTACGTGGGTTTCTTAGCGCCACATGATGCAAGACAGTCTCCACAAAGTTACGTTGATAAATATCCACAAGACGCCATTCCTCTACCAAAGGCATTTAAAAAGCAAAACTCAGTAGATCAGGGGGATTTTTGGGTACGGGATGAAGTGCTATTGGATATTCCGCGCAAACCAGACGAAGTGAAACAGTTTATTGGTGAATATTACGCCATGATCGATCATATGGATACGCAGATAGGGCGCATCCTGGATTCATTGGAAAAGTCTCCCTATGCCGAAAATACCATCATTATCTTTACCTCAGACCACGGACTGGCCGTCGGCAAACATGGTTTGTTAGGTAAACAAAATCAATATGATCATTCTATTCGTGCTCCTTTTATTATTGCAGGTAAAGGGATAGATAAGGGGCAAAAAATTAAAGGCAATATTTATCTAAACAGTATATTTCCAACCACCGCGGAATTGGCTGGTATTGAAGTACCAAACACTGTTCAAGCCTCAAGTTTTATGCCTTTGTTAAGGAAAGAAAAAGATTCTATGAATGAGTTCATATATGGAGCTTACCGTCACTACCAACGCATGGTGAGAAGTGACAACTTTAAACTCATATATTATCCCGTCATAGGTCAAACACAGTTATTTGACCTTAAAAATGATCCTGATGAATTACACAACTTGAGTGCAAAACCTGCGTACAGAAAGCAACTGGCGAGCTTGCAAGATGAACTCCTAAAATTAATGGCCGACCTTGATGATCCAATTGACTTGGATCATCCAGTAATTAGCTTTGAAAGCGTCGGGTATTCCACAGATATATGGAGAAAAGGTGTTTAAAAATTTATCAGTAGTTAGTGTTGCCATTTGGTTGTCATTAATTGGCACACTATTTTGTTTCAGTGGTTGTAGTAAAGTTGTTGAAAACTCACCTACTACTCTAATTGAATCACTCACTTCGACTGAAGTAATAAACAAAGATAATGAGCTACAAAGTGTAAAACCCAATATCATTTTAATTATGACCGATGATCAAGGTTATGGTGATATAGGTGCTCATCAAAATCCGGTGGTTAAAACACCCAATATCGATGAGCTTGCGAAACGAAGTATTCGTTTAACCAACTTCCATGCAGATCCCACCTGCTCTCCAACCCGTGCTGCACTCATGACCGGTAAACACTCTATGCGTGCTGGAGTGTGGCATACCGTAATGGGACGTTCGAATTTAGCCGCTGAACATAAAACGATGGCTGACGTATTGTCGGAAGCTGGATATAACACGGCTATTTTTGGTAAATGGCACCTAGGTGAGAATTATCCATTTCGTCCTCAGGATCACGGCTTTGACAAGTCGGTTATCCATGGTGGAGGAGGAGTCGGACAATCAGGTGATTATTGGGGCAATACACAATTTGACGATACCTATTTTCGTAATGGCGAGCCTGAAAATTTTAAAGGTTATGCGACAGAAAATTGGTTCGATGAGTCTATTCGTTATATTCGTGAACAGGCAGCTTCTTCAACACCGTTTTTTGCTTATATTTCAACAAATGCGCCTCACACGCCTTGGCGAGCACCAGAAACTGAAGTGCAGGCGTATCGTGACCTAGGGCTTCCAGAGCCTATGGCTCGATTTTATGCAATGATTTCCAATATAGACAAAGGCGTTGGCGAAATAAGGTCTGAACTTAATAATTTGGGTATTGATGACAACACTATCCTGATATTTATGACAGACAATGGGACGTCATCTTTAAGGCCTGAGTCATCGATGTATGGTGATCGAGATCCTGAAGAATTTTTGCAGAAGTTTAAATTAAATCCACGTTATGCAAATTGGGTCATTAACGCTGGGATGCGTGGCTATAAAAATGAAGTTTATGAAGGTGGCCATCGAGTACCTTTCTTCATTCATTATCCTAAAGGTAACTTTGGTAAACCCCGAGATATTGCCAGCTTGACCGCCCATTTTGATGTGTTGCCAACCCTGATAGATTTGCTCGACATTGATCCGAAAAAGAGTGAGCTAATAAACATGGATGGTGTGAGTTTATTACCACTTTTGGAAAATGACTCTAATGCAACTGCTAGGTCAGTTTTTGATGATCGAAAAATTGTCATCACTAATCAGCGTGTAAATATTCCCCGAATTGGTCGTCCTATGGCGGTGCTTAGTCGTGATTGGCGTTTTATATCCGAACGTGAGTCAGGAATTGAAGAGCTGTACAATATTACCGACGATCCAGGGCAAATTAATAATGTCATATCCAAACATCTAGACGTTGCCCAACAACACAGAGAGTATTTAAATCGTTGGTGGAAAAGTATCTCTCTGAATATAGGAGAACAAGCCCTGCCGATTGTCGGTAGTTCATTTGAAAACCCAGTACGATTAAATTCAAATGATTGGGCTGATGCTGAATCTACCAGTCAGATTGCTTGGGATCCGGGCTTTAAAACACCCTTATCAAATGAAACTAACACAGGCTGGATAGCCCAACCGGACCAATATGAACCGTTACCTTGGAATGTCCAAGCCGAGAACGCAGGTGATTACCGTATTCGCCTATTTATGTATGACGAGCCTGCTCATTACGCCATAGGTAAGCAATATGCTTATTTAAATATCAATGGTAAAGAATATCGCGCAGAAATGGGCACTGAAGCATCAGGAGCTGAGTTCAATATCCACCTGAAGAAAGGACCAATAAAGTTATTGGGCTGGTTTACAGATAGTGCAGATGCCGGCTCAAAAACAAATCGGTTGCCGAGTTTCTACGCTTATCTCGAATATCTCAACTAAAACATATTTCATATTAATTATTAGGATTAACCATAATGGTAAACAAGCACAATGGGCAGCAAAATTTAATGACTAAGCCGCCAATAATAGCAAAAGAAATGTTAATACCTTTTATTATGGTCGCGTTGCTTTTCCCGTTGTGGGGGTTTGCCAACGATGTAACTAATCCATTAGTTAAAGCGTTTAAAGATATTTTTTTAATAACCAATGCACAAAGCAGTTTGGTGCAATTTGCTTTCTATTTAGGTTATGGCGTAATGGCAATTCCTGCTGCTATATTTATTCGTAAATATTCTTATAAATCAGGAATTCTACTGGGGTTAGGTTTGTACGCTGTTGGCGCGTTGTTATTCATTCCAGCCAGTATAGAGCAAGAATTTAATTTCTTTTTAGCTGCTCTTTGTATTTTAACTTGTGGCTTAGCATTGCTTGAAACCACCGCGAATCCTTACATCCTGTCAATGGGTGATCCCGCTACTGCAACCAGAAGACTAAATTTAGCTCAAGCATTTAATCCTATTGGTTCTTTAACCGGGATGTTTGTGGCGTCCACCCTAATTCTGAATAAGTTACAAGTAGAGGCGTTTCGAGAATCTGAGCGTCTTGCACACCCAGAGTACGCCGGAATGTTGCCTAGTGTAGTGGATGGTAAGTTAACGGCGGCACTAAATAATTTTTCAATAAGCGATCCTGTTGCTCATCAGGCTATGCAAACCGCTGATCTTATTACTGTTAGAGGACCGTATATTGCCATTGCTGTGGTTGTAACCATTCTGTTCCTATTATTTTTAACTGCAAAGCTCCCCCGTACTATTTCTCAAGATACTCCCTTCACCACTCGTGAATTAGGTGCAACTTTTAGTCGACTTTTTCGAAATGGTCGATATGTGGAAGGGGTTATTGCGCAAGCCTTTTATGTTGGGGCGCAGATCATGTGCTGGACATTTGTGATTCATTACGGCATGACCTCTGTTGGTTTAACCGCTGGCGAAGCGCAAGGCTACAATATGGTTGCCATGGCTATTTTCTTAGCCAATCGATTTATATGTACATTTTTACTCGGTTACTTTCGTCCTGGGCAATTGTTAATGTTATTGGCCCTCGGTGGTATGTTGTTGGCTATTGGGACAATATTTTTCGGCGGAATGCTGGGCCTATATTGTTTAATTGGTATTTCAGCCTGTATGTCACTTATGTTTCCAACTATTTATGGTATTGCACTAAAAGATCTCGGCGATGATGCAAGTTTAGGTTCTGCTGGGTTGGTAATGGCCATCGTTGGTGGTGCATTAATGCCGCCTCTGCAAGCAACAATGATTGATGGGCCGAGTATTATCGGCTCAATTCCATCGGTACAAACTTCTTTTTTATTACCTCTCATTTGTTTCGTTGTGATTACGCTTTATGGTTACCGTGCTCACTATAAATACAACGCTTAAATTGATGTAGGTATGAATCCATTGGAATCAAATAATATGACAACGACACACCATGTTTTAACGCTGAGCTTAAATGATGATCCAGAATTAATAAGGTTATATGAACAGTATCATCAACCAGGAAATGTCTGGCCTGAAGTCCTGGCTAGTATTAGAGCTGCGGGAATCGAAAATATGCAGATTTTTCGATTGGAAACGTTGTTAGTCATGGTGTTATCTACCTGCAACGATTTTAGCTTTGAAAAAAAAGCCGAATTAGATAGTAGCAATGCAAAAGTGCAGGAATGGGAGCGTTTGATGGAACGTTTCCAAAAGGTCGATGTTAGTAAAACTGACAGCGCAAAATGGCAATCAATGCCATCCATTTTTAACCTTCTCGATCATTAAAGCCGGCGAGTGTTCTGAATGAAATGATTTTTAACTAGCTGACATATATTAACTAAGTGTTGTAACTAATTTCATACACAGGGTGAATACCATGTGTAGGGAAAGGTGCGTCTTGAATTTGATGATGCGCAAGTAAATGTGTGGTGCTTCGAGCTCATAGTAGTCGCTCATAAAGTACTGACACAAAAGGTTTCCCAGTCAACTTAACGGGATAGTGGCGGGAAAATAAATTTAAGTGAATGACCCTATGAGGTAGAGACAAATGTTTGGATTTTCAGACGTTCTAAGGCGTAAAAAATTACTATTATTGATGTGCGGTCTGTTCCCACTCTCTGTGGTTGCAGATACCAATATTGCACAATCAGGAGATAACCCTATCGTTGTTGATCAAAGTGCTGAAACTGACAATATTGTCTATTTGATGGCAGCCGGTTCAGAACATAATTCAGGTTTATCGGTAAGAAAGGCCTATCCGAAGCACTATTATGTGACTAATTTTGATGATAACACTAATGACTATATGCAATGGACGGTTAACGTTCCCACTGCTGCATTATATTCCGTGAGGGCGTTGCTAAATACCACTGCAAATGTCCCTCTACGATTCTCAGTTGAAGGTACATTTATATCTCTAAATGCAACAACAAAAGATATTGGATGGGACCGTTTTGAAATGGGCAACATATACTTACCAGCGGGTACTCACACATTAAAACTAATTAGAAATGCAGATATTGAAGGTAATATTGAATTTAAATCACTAGAACTTATTCGCGCCTCTGATCTTGCGGCCTATGAAACACGCGTTGCCAACTATAAGAAAGACATGACTTGGCTTTCCGATTCAACTTTTGGGCTTATGTTTCAATACGGTGCTTGGGGATATCCTGAAACTGGTGATCGCAAAAGCTTGGATGATGGTGCGGCGGATTTTGATGTTGATAAGTTCGTCAATATGGTTAAAGAAACTGGCGCTGGATATGTCATTTGGTCAATGACCTGGTGGCAATATTGGGTACAAGCACCAATTGACGCGATTGATAACATTATGGGTGATTCAAGTCTAACCGCTCAAAGAGACCTGATTGGAGAGGTTGCTCAAGGTCTGCAAGATAATGGTATTCGTTTTATGATTTATTATCATCAAGGCTTGCAACAAGAGCCTTCTTGGGCTGCAAAACAGAATTTTCCTGGTCAATTTGATGACACTGGAACCGGTGATCGAACTACGTTTTTCAACAATTGGAAAGCCGTGGTGGCTGATGTTGGCGCACGTTATGGTGAAAATCTAGATGGCTGGTTCTTTGACGATGGTGCCGCTTATTATCCAGCTCCTTTTGAGAGTATGGCGGAGGCTGCCCGTACCGGCAATCCTAATCGCTTGATTTCATATAACAACATTAATGCTGTGCGTTATACCGATTTTCAAGATATGACGTTTGGTGAATCTGAACATGGTGATGTTAAGTATGGAAGTGCTGAAGAAGGTGGGGATGGTATTTATACGGATGGTCCATTAAAAGGATTGTTGCAGCACTCTATGTTTAAAATGGAAAATGGTTGGGGAATTAACGATCGAGATCAAGAAATCAATACATCAATCAGTACATCTTATGCAGTGGCAATTGCCCAAGAAGCCGACGCTAGAAACATTCCACTAAGTTTTAATATGAAGATGTATGAAGACGGTACAGTTTCTCAAGATTCGTTAGATGTCTTGTATGCGGTTAGGGATCGTCCTGAATCGAGTATAAATAATATCATTAATGATACAGATGATGAAATCGTCTACGTTGGCACCTGGTTATATTCCTCAGGTCGCTCTGCAGATGACTATAGACAAGACTTACATTACACCAAAAATGACGGCGACTATTTTGAGTTTACTTTTGAAGGTGAAGCAATCCAATACTTAGCCCCAATGTATCTTAACTATGGTGAAGCAGATGTCTATCTGGATGGTGAGTTTCAAGAAACCGTGAGTGCTTATTCTGATATTTACCTTTCGCAACAAACTTTATTCAGCGCTTCAGATTTAATCCCAGGTACGCACACTCTCAAAGTCGTTAAGAAGAATGGTGCCTACATGCAACTAGATGGTTTAATTGTTGATGGTGAATTATTGGTAGGCCAGTCCGCATATGTGTTAACAACCATTCCCGGCATTATAGAAGCTGAAAATTATGATGAAGGTGGCCCTGATGTTGCCTACCTAGATACAACATTAGGTAATAGCGGTGATGTGTATCGCCTAGATGGCGTAGATATTCAAGTATCGGAAGATGTGGGCGGTGGCTATAACGTTGGTTGGACAGCAGACGGAGAATGGTTGGAATACACCATCTACGATGTTATCGCCGGTACCTATAAAATTGATTTAAGAATTGGTGTTAATACCGATGTTACTGATAAGTCCATTGTGGTTATTCTTGATGGAAAACCCCTGGGTACAGTTGATTTAGTTCATACAGGTGGATGGCAGAACTGGCAAACCGTTTCACTTGAAAATGTCGATATTGAAGCCGGATCCGACCAAATATTACGTTTAGAGTTTGTCGGAGGCGGAGTAAATCTAAATTCAATTGAATTTATTGCTGAGGCGACTGAATCTGCAAACGCCGCATTAGGTAAAGAAGCAACCCAATCTTCAACGGGTTATGATAGCCCTGCAAGTCTTGCTGTAGATGGGAATACCAATGGTATTTGGGTTAATGGTTCAGTGACTCATACTTTAACTAATGAGCAAGCTTGGTGGCAAGTTGACTTAGGTAGCTTGACCGATATCGACACAGTGAATGTTTGGGGGCGAACAGATTCTTGCTGTGCTAGTCGGTTAACTAATTTTTACGTCTTTGTTTCAGATGAACCGTTTATTTCTAATGATCTAGATGAAACATTAGGGCAAGACGATGTTAGTGCTTATTTAACAACTGCTACAGCCGGGAGCCCAACAATAATCGATGTAGACAGGTCAGGTCGTTATGTTCGAGTGCAACTGGTAGGAACCGAGGCATTAAGCTTGGCTGAAGTTGAAGTCATGAAGCAATAGTCAATATTCACAAATGGACAGGGTGTATTGCTTTTTACACCCTGAACTTTAAATACCCAAGGAGTTACAAATGTTTTTTAAAAAAATAGTGTTAAGTTTGGTTTTAGTTACCGTTTCATGCCTTTCACAAGCGACCATCATTGACTTTGATGACATTGCTACTAATGGCATGGTAGACGATTATTATCTATCTAATGGTGTTCAATTTCAAACCTATGATTGGTTAGCTACGACGGGGTTTGGTGAAACATCAAGCCCTAACTTCGCCACATCGGTATCTGGCGTTGGGTTTATTAATTTCATTGAAGGTTTCAATAATCAGCTTAATTTTAGTTATGGCGCTTTCGCTAATACTGTCATCAACATTTATGATGATTTAGATGGAACAGGAAACCTGTTAGATAGTGTGGTTTTAAACGCAAATGATATAAGTAACTTTGAGTTTGTTTCTATTGATTTTGCCGGACTAGCTCATTCCGTCGTTTTACAGGGTACACCGGGCACATTTGCTATGGATGACCTTGAGTTTTCCTATGCTCAACAAGTTTCTTCGCCACCTATGTTCGCTTTATTAACTTTAGGGGTAATCTTGCTATTTGCTCGCCGTTGTAGTTCAAAACGCTAGAGTTACCGTCTTAAATACAATGGAAGTAAGGCATAACAACTTTGTCGCCTTACTTCTATATTCAAGATCTGGGCATAGACTGTTTTTTGCTTGCCGTTAATAGTTTACTGCAACTCTTGGAAATAACGGTAAGCAGCTTGATTATTTAGCTTTTGTGAAAAGTTGTACCCCAACTGAATAAGTTGTGGAGCATTGTTGTACTGCCGAATTACCTTTTTCAATTCACTAAGAGCACGCTTTGTCTGGTTAACGCTGTCTAGGGCAATAAAGTAAACATAGGCATATTGCACATTTTGTGCGTCCCATTTTATTGCCTGCTTAAATGAGTTTATGGACTGAACCTTTTGTTGCTGACGAATTAAATGCAATCCTTTGGCATAGTGTAATACTGCTGATTTAGGGTTGGCTGTTAGCCCTTGCTGAAGGGTTTGTTCAACTTTATCGATTTGTTGTGTTGCCCGATACATTTCCACTAAATTAACGTAGTTAATATCAAAGTAAGGATCCACTTCAATGCCATGCACCACTGCATCTATGGCTTTCTGATTTTGTTGGAGTTTCATATACACCTGGCTTTGATTCAGATTTCCTTCACCGCGCCACTGGGTTTGTGCATTGCTGGTAAGCAGTATGTCTAACGCTTGTTTGAATACCGCAGTGGTGTCCAATCCTAAGCCAATTAAATCACTTGCAGCAAACGCTCTTACGGCTTTATATTTATCGTTTAACAGCGTTTGATAGCTTTTTAAACGCTCTGCTGGTGGCAGTAAATGGCCTATTCTGGCGGTAGCCAAGCGAATTAAATCATGTTCTGAGTTTACCCATTTTTGAATATCTGCATCACTCAATTGTTGCACAGAATTTGGTAACATAGAGATGGCACTGGCGCGTTTTATCACGCTCAGCTGTTCATCATTAATCAATCTGAAATGCGCTTGCTGGGGCAAATAGCCTTGATGCATTAAGTCAATATAAGCCTGTTCTCCTTGCGGTAACGACTTAGGTTTGCCGTGCCAGAGTTCGACATTTTTGGCTGCCCATTGGGCTGACTGATCTTGATGGCACTGGTTACACGCATTCGGTGTGTCATAGGTTACCGACAAATCAGGGCGAGGGACGGTTAAGTTGTGGTCGCGCCTATCATCTACACCCATATATGTGGTCTCCGGCATATGACAATTAACGCATTGAGCACCAGCAGAATCCATTGGGTGACGAATATGTTCAGGCTGTTGGTATTCTTGAGGATTGTGGCATTGCAGACATAATCCGTTGCCTTGCACCTTAATCTTCATACTGTGTTGATTATGACAGTCAAGGCAGTTGACTCCAGCTGCAAACATTTTACTTTGTAAAAATGAGCCATAAACATAGACCTCTTCCTTAATATGGCCATCAGCATGATACAAGGGAGGTGATAATAACGTGGGTGAAAATTGATCTAAAAATGCCGTTTCGGAATCGATTCCATCTGTCAGTGGAGCGCGTAACGAGTGGCATGCAAAGCAAGTATCCATAAATTTGTTGTCGCGGGGAGGCCCTTGCCAATGGGCGACCTTATCATCTTTTGTACGCAACCAATTGCCAAACTCCTGCTGTTCTTCTTTGCTTAATAGGGGCTCAGAGCTTGTGGTTTGAGTGGAGTCAGTTTTTGGGTGCTCGGTCATTTTCCCGTGACATGATTGACAGCCAACATTGATGTTGTCCCAATGTGTATCGAAACTGTTGTCAGCCACATTGTAATTACGTTTCAGACCATCAGAATGACAGTCCGCACACATGCCATTCCAGTTCTGCAAAGGTTGTTGCCAATGTAAGCGGTCATTGGGTTTGATGTCTTCTTCGGGATAAATGGGGTACCAACGCTGCCCACCGTTTTGTTCTGTTCTAGAGTCCCAGGCAAAGGGAAAAACCTGCAATCGGCCACCGTCTTTTTCGATGAGGTATTGCTGCAATGGGTAATGGCCAAAGGTGAATTTTACTTCATAATCATTGGTGCTTGCGTTTTCAGTAAAGCGAATACGATAGGTATCATTTTTTGTATAAAATTTGGCGTTTTGTGAATAATGCTCTGCCTCAACGCCGGAAAAGTCACCCAACACACTATGTTTGTTGGCGATGGCCATCGCCTTTGCATGGTCTGACTGATTCCAATCTGACACTGCTTGTTGGTGGCAAGAGACACAATCTGTCGCATTAATCGAGGCGCTAATCTCACCAATATTAGAAAACCACAGCAACAACAAAAGCAAAGGAACAAACTTCATGGATTAAACTCACAATTTACTTATATAAAAATACCTAGACGATGCAGCTAAATTTAAAAACGGCAAACATCTTAAATTAGGGGCTTAAAATACAGGAATTAGTAGTGATTAACACCCTCATATTGCATATTAGTAATTAGGCCATGATCAGACTTTGGTTAGCTAGGTCAAAAACTTTTTTTAGGTATTTATACAAACCTGTCTGGATGGGGTCATAGTTTATTGGTTTGCTTTGGAAACCGATTCTCTTTTTACTATAGTCGGTGCGTACTTAAAAGTTTTTCCTGGCTCAGGCTGAATCCCTGCTGCATATTGCAGCGCAAGTTCGGTCGCTTTGACTGCCATCATTTCTATAGGGTATCGAAGTGTAGTCAATTTAGGTCGACAATATTTGGCAAGTAAAACATCATCGTAACCGATGACTGAGACTTCGTTGGGTATATCAATACTGTGATCTAGTAGCATGGTCATTGCACCTGAAGCCATCGCATCGTTATAGGCTAACACTGCGGTAAATTCTGCTCCCTTAGCGAGAAAATTTTGCATCGCTACTTCGCCACCTTCTTGATCTGGCGTGCTGTACTCAATCATATTAGGTGATAAATCAATACCGTTTGCGTTCAGCTCTTGTTCAATACCTGCAATTCGGTCTACTGGATCGTTTATCTGATATTTACTACTTACAACAACAAGCTTTTTGTGTCCTTGCTTTAGTATGTATCGAGCCATAGTTTCCCCCCCCGCAATATTGTCCAACCAAACGCAACGATTGGCGATTTCTTCGATATAACGATTGATTAATACAAATCCGGGAATGGTATTTGCGAAATCTATCAAAGTGGCATCATCTAGTGCCTTACTATGCACCACCATAGCGTTACAGCGGTGCTCTAAAAGGGTTTCAATTGCTTTTAATTCTGTGGCCTTTTCAATTGATCCTGTGCTCATCAATATTTGAACATTCTTCTTACGGGTTACCGATTCAATGCCATGTGCCATAGTCGCAAAAAATGGATCTGATAATTCTGGTAGTACGATGCCAAAAGAGGCACTTCGCTGGGTAACAAGCGCGCGTGCATTGGCATTTGGCCGATATCCAAGGTCGGCCATGATCTTTTTTACTCTATTGCGTGTTGCCTCTCCCACCTTAGGGCCATTATTGATCACACGAGATACCGTGGCAGACGAAACGCCCGCTTCTTGTGCAATATCTTTAATTGTAGCCATAGCTGGAAGTACCTCTCAAATCCGAAGTTGTTGTGAGCATTAACGCTACTGATAGTAAACTAACTATTGCTACCATCCTAGCTGTTTTTGTGAAAGTTTAACCTGTTTTTCATTTATCTCCATTATATCCCTTTATTTATGTAGGGAAAACGTATAACCTTTATGTTTACCTTAAGGAGTCATAATATGAATATATTGGTTACCGGTGGAGCAGGTTACATTGGCACACATACGCTGATTTCGCTTATCGCGAGCGGTCATGATGTTGTGGTGGTAGACAATCTAATTAACAGTAAAGCTGCAGCTTTGAAGCGCGTCGAAAAAATTACGCAAACAAAAATTCCATTTTATAATGTCGACATTCGAGATGAAAACGGTTTGGATGAAGTTTTTGTTCAACATGATTTTGATGCGGTAATTCATTTCGCTGGATTAAAAGCGGTTGGTGAGTCAGTACAAAAGCCCTTGGCATATTATGACGTTAATATTAGTGGCACTAGGGTGATTTTAGATGTGATGCAAAAACATGGCGTCAATAGTATTGTGTTTAGCTCTTCAGCCACAGTTTATGGTGATCCGCATCAAGTTCCCATTGACGAAGGCTTTCCGCTAAAAGCGACTAACCCCTATGGCCGCACAAAGCTGTTTGTTGAAGAAATGCTAAAAGATGCGGCTATAGCGAATGCAAATCTTAACGCTATTATTCTAAGATACTTCAACCCTGTTGGCGCTCATCACAGCGGTTTGATTGGTGAGGATCCCAATGGCATCCCAAACAACTTGGTACCTTTTATCGCGCAAGTGGCGGTGGGTAAACGTGAGTCGCTGGCAGTATTTGGTAGTGACTATCCAACGGCAGATGGTACTGGAGTACGTGATTATATTCATGTGGTGGATTTGGCTGAGGGTCACGTATCTGCGTTAGAGAAAAAGCACGAACAAGCAGGGGTACATATATATAACTTGGGTACAGGCAATGGCAACAGTGTCCTACAAGTGATTAATGCATTCGAGCAAGCCAGTGGTCAACAGATCAAATATACTATTTGTGACAGACGAGCAGGAGATATCGCTCAATGCTTTGCCTTAGCAAACAAGGCACAGCAGGAACTTGACTGGCAAGCAACAAGAGATATCAACACCATGATGGAAGATGTATGGCGATGGCAGTCTGCTAATCCAGATGGGTATGAATAGATAACTAGGTCTACTCCTATTTGCTAATAAATGTAGATGTATTTATATATTTTCAACGTTAATTTTGTCGTATTTCATTTGCTTAAAAAATAATCTATAGCGACATGTTGCGATCTGTAGGGTAATCGTTTACCCTCCATGGGTTGATAAAATTTACACTAACTATCAAGGTAGAAAAATATGATGGATACCGAATTCGATCCTACTGAACATCCACATCGTCGTTTGAATCCGATGACTGGAGATTGGGTGCTTGTTTCACCTCACAGAGCGAAGCGTCCTTGGCAGGGGCAGTCTGAAGCCGTTGATAACAAACAAAATCCAAGTTATGACGCAGATTGTTACTTGTGTGCTTCTAACACGCGAATAAACGGTGAAGTCAATCCTGATTATAAAAATACCTTTGTATTTGAGAATGATTTTGCTGCATTAAAAGAAGACGTCCCTACTTTTGCAACTGAAGATCCACTTTTTACTATGCAAGTAGAGAAGGGCCGCAGTCGTGTTATTTGTTTTTCTGAAGATCACAGCAAAACTCTACCAGAGCTTTCATTAAACGAACTTGTAGCAGTCGTTGCGACTTGGCAACAACAAGCACTAGAGTTGGGCCGCGAGTATCAGTGGGTCCAGGTGTTTGAAAACAAAGGGGCGATAATGGGGTGTTCTAATCCTCATCCCCATGGTCAAGTGTGGGCTCAATCTCATCTACCGACTCTTGCAATGCGCAAGCGCGATAATTTTACGACTTATTTTGAAAAGTATGGTAACTCACTGTTAAATGATTATGTACAAAAAGAACTAACGCTTAAAGAGCGTATAGTTTGTGAAAATGATGACTGGTTAGTTGTAGTTCCTTATTGGGCTGCATGGCCTTTTGAAACTTTGCTATTACCGAAGTTCTCAATCTCGAGTTTAACTGAATTGAACGAGGTAACTAGCAAAAGCTTGGCAGATATTATTCGCCAAATAACTATCCGATACGATAATTTGTTTAGTACCTCCTTTCCATACTCTATGGGTTGGCATGGTGCTCCATTTGACCAAGAGACACATCCGGAGTGGACGTTGCATGCGCACTTTTTCCCGCCCTTATTGCGCTCTGCTACAGTGAAAAAATTCATGGTGGGATATGAAATGATGGCTGAATCACAACGGGACCTTACCCCAGAGCAAGCCGCACAGCGATTGCGCGATGTTAGTGCAATACATTATAAGGAGTCTCAACATGACGATAAATAATATCTCAGAAAACCTATTTTCAGAACATTTTAATGGCTCTTTAGAGGCCGATATAGTGGCTCCTGGACGCGTAAATTTAATTGGTGAGCATACAGATTATAATCAAGGCTTCGTATTCCCAGTGGCGATAAACTTTGGCACACAAATTCAAGGTGCTAAACGTGATGATAATATTGTTGAAATCGTTGCGCTGGACTACGATTCCGAAAAATCACAGTTTGCTTTGGATGATATTCGGCACGTTGAAACGGCTACGTGGAGCAATTATGTTCGCGGTGTAGTGAGGATCCTTAAAGCTAAATATCCGCAAATTAAAGGTGCAAGCTTGCTGGTAAAAGGCAACGTACCGCAAGGAGCGGGGTTGAGCTCTTCTGCTTCGTTTGAAGTGGCAGTGGTAAAGATATTTAGTGAGTTATATAACTTAGATATTGATGGTGTAAATGCAGCGCTGATTGGGCAAAAAGCAGAGAACGAGTTTGTGGGTTGTGCCTGCGGAATTATGGATCAGCTTATTTCAGCGATGGGAGCTAAAGGCAAAGCAATGTTGCTTGATTGTCAGTCATTATCATTTCGCCATACTCACGTATCAGATGACTTTAAACTGTTGATCATTAATTCCAACGTAAAACGAGGACTAGTTGATAGCGAATATAATCTGCGACGAGAGCAATGCGAAGCTGCTGCACACATCATGGGTGTAGCCTCTTTGCGAGAAGCAAACGTTGCTTTGCTCGAAGCCAACAAAGTCGAACTGGGTGATGTGAATTACAGACGTGCAAAGCACATTATTACTGACAATCAACGCACCTTAGATATGTTTACAGCATTACAACAAAATGACTATAAGACTATCAATAAGCTAATGCGTAACAGCCATAATTCTATGCGTGACGATTTTGAAATTACCACAAGTGAAATAGACTATTTGGTATCTTTAGTTGATCAAAATCTAGGTGAGCTGGGTGGTGTAAGAATGACCGGTGGTGGTTTTGGCGGTTGTGTAGTGGCACTCGTACCAAATGATAAATTAGACGAAATAGTTGACATAATTGATGCCAATTACCAAGTTCAAACAGGTATAAAAGAAAGTGTTTATGTGTGCACTGCTGAACAAGGTGCTTTCTATCAAGAAAGTGCGTCAAGCTAAAATTGTGATAAAAAAACTAACTCTATCAGCTCCTCAAATTTCAATATAGTTAATCAGATTTTTTATGTCAAAGTGGCAACAGTACAAGCACTATTGCCACATACTTGATAGTTTATCTCCACACTATAGGCATAAACACCGTCATTTCAGCCGTGCCTCGATTGCTCCACGAAAAGTACGGTACTAATTGTACTTTATGTCGAAGAAATGTAGGTTTTGTTGATATTGAATGATACATATTTTCTGACGGTTGTTTGCGCATCAACATAGTCGCTTCAATTGTTGTAATACCGCCTAGAAAATCAGTCTTGTGCTCGATTTTAAAATCGGTTTCGCCATCAATGTACGCATCTAAAATTGTTGCATTTTCGGGTAAGTCAGGTGATTCAACACAATAAACGATAGGCCCACGTTTAACTGCCACTTGATTGCGCACTTCTTCTATTCGCGGGTGACCTTCTATAAAAGTCGCTTCCATAGGTAGGTCTATTGTAATGGTGTCGCCTTTCTTCCAGTTCCGCATAATTATGGCATAGGTTCCGGGCTTGGCGGTTACCTCTGCGCTGTGTCCATTCACTTTTATATCTGCACTTTTAGTCCAACCTGGGATGCGAAGCGCAATTTCGAAAGAGTCTGATTTACACTCTTCAATAGTCAGGTTGATAACGCCTTGCCATGGATAATTCGTTTCCTGAACAAT
Organism: Aliiglaciecola sp. 3_MG-2023; assembly: GCF_030548205.1. Lineage (GTDB taxonomy): Bacteria > Pseudomonadota > Gammaproteobacteria > Enterobacterales > Alteromonadaceae > Aliiglaciecola. The sequence continues at coordinate 205,385 of NZ_JAUORV010000005.1, forward strand.
CTTAATCGCAGTTCCATCTCGCATATTCGTTGCTAGCTTGTTACCACCGTATAAATTTACATAGATTCCGTTTTCGGACAAGCTGTAAGCCCAGCCTGATAAGTTTGCAATAGTACGAACAAGGTTGGGAGGGCAACAAAAACATGCAAGGTAGCCTTCACGGTTGGGTGTTTCAGTAACATCAGCATGGGAATGATAGTCGCGAGCGTTATGCAGCATTCTAAGTGGATTAGCATAGAAGTAATCTTTACCTTCGATACTAATCCCCGATAATCCACTGTTGTGCATCACCAGCTCGATAATATCCGCATATTTTGCTTGGCCATGGATACCCAGCATTCTGAAGCTAAACATAGCATTACACAAGTTCGCGCAGGTTTCGTTATATGCGGTAAGGTTAGGCATCATATAGTCATCAATAAAGCCTTCTTCTATCATGTCCCGGTTAGCAGAAGCTCCATAATGAGTTTGACCAACCGCGCCTGTTGCGTACATTTTCTTTTGAGTAACACTTTCCCATAAACGATCCAGTGCAGTTAGTAGGGCTTTTTCACCTGTCTCAGCGTACACATCTGCAGCACCTGCGTAATAATATAACGCTAACACAGCGTGACCTACAGGATCAGTCTCTTCGCGCAGCGGAGTGCGCTCTTGCACCATGTCTCCGATTGGGTAGCCTACTGTGGTTGAATCATGCACGATGTTGTATGTACCGCGGCGGTCGATAAATTTTTTCGCAAGGTCCAAATATTTTTTGTCACCTACCGTGCGATATAACTCAACCAAACCCATAATTTGAGTTTGGTTAAAACCAAAGCGTTGGTAATGTTTCGTGTCGGGGAAAAAAATGGTGTACAACAATTCAGCGTGTTTAATCGCAATATCGAGAAAGTTGCGTTTCTCAGTTAAACGAAAATGAGCACAGGCGCTTATGAACAAATGACCCGTATTGTACATTTCATGATATTTGCGGTTCTCGTATCTATCTGCATCTGGGTTTAATTGAATTTGAGTTTGCAAGTAACCGTCCGGTTCTTGCGCTTTTGCAAAAATCTCAATGTATTCATCTATTTCGTTTAATAATGCAGTGTTTTTTGATAACGCATAAGCGTAAGTTTTTGCTTCCACGAATTTATAGAAATCACCGTCATGCCAATACATGCCCTGATGTTTACCTTCTTTCATTCCAGCAGCAATTTTAAAGTTATTGAGTGCGTGACCTATGTCTCCGCATAACACATCGCCCATGTATGGGAGCATTACATCAATTGCTTTTTGGGTTTTGTCTGCCCAAAATCCAGTAGTCCATTGACAGTCAGCAAAATTAGTGGCTTTAAGCTTAACGTGTGGACTATTTGAATTGGCGATAATTGCTTTATTTTGTGAATTAATCGCGCTCATGATTTTACCTCTTTGTCTTTTGGTCTTAACTTTAATTTTGAATAGTGTTCAATTTATTCACACTTTCGATCAGTAATTAAACATTGTATTTTACATCTTTTAAACATACTATGTTTAAATTAGTCTTATGTATAGTGTGTAGTGAAAATTTATGCAAAAAAATCCAGATAGCTTAGTAACCCAGTATTCATTGATTGCTGCATTTGGCGGATTTATATTCGGTTTGGATGCTGCCAATATCTCAGGAGCGATCCGCTTTGTTAGCTCGTTGTTCGAACTAGATAGCATTCAACAAGGTACCGTAGTGGGGTGCGCATTGCTGGGTGTGATTGTAGCACTGCTATTTACTGGCACCCTATGCGACAAGTATGGACGCTACCGCGTATTACTGGGAATTGGTTTTACCTATTCTTTATCGTCCCTTATATCAGCTACAGCGGTGAATTATGAAATGCTGGTTGTTGGCCGCTTTATTGGAGGCGTTGCATTTGCTTCAATAACCGTTTCAGCAATGTATATCGGTGAAATCGCACCTGCTAAAAAGCGTGGAAAGTTTGTTTCCGTTAATCAATTTATGATTGGTTTAGGGTTGCTAGTAGCCTTTGTAGTTAATTATTTCTTGCTAAGCGCTATGGATGATATTAGTTGGATTAACAAAGACAATGTTTGGCGGGTAATGTTAGGAGCCGAGCTAATTGCTAATGCGGTTTGGGTGACTTTATTGTTTCGTGTACCTGAATCGCCACGCTGGCTTATTAAACAAGGCCGGGATACTGAAGCTAGAACAGTTTTTAGCAAAATTGCTTTGCCTGAAAAAATTGAACAATTGATCAACGAAATTAAACACAGTCTCAAGGAAGATGTAAAACTGAATACCCAAGGCCAGCTAAAGCTATTGTTCAGTCCTCGACTACGATTTGTACTCTTGATCGCAGTTTGTTATGCCATCGTGCAAGGAGCAACTGGTATGAATGCGGTGTTATTTTTTGCGCCTATGGTATTTGAGCAAATAGGGATGAGTGTTGAAGATACATTTATGCAAACCATTACTATAGGTGTTGTTGGTTTGGTAGCAACACTTATTGCTATTGGCTTTGTAGAAAAGCTTGGTCGACGTATTTTGACTGTAGCTGGCTTGCTTTTAGTTGTTGTCGCGCATGGTTCCACTTGGTTCGGTTTTAGTCAGGCTAACTATGTTTTTGATGAGACAGCAGTGGGTAGCATAACTAGTCAATTACAACAGCAAGGAATCGAAACAGACAAAATTGAACAACTTCATGGTGAAACTTTTGCCAACGACGTAGCGCTAAAAAGCAAACTAGCTGAACTGTTCAATAATAAAGACCTCCCTATGGTGAGTGGAATTATCATCAAAGCCACCATAAAAGGCGTAAACGCACCTCTTGTTTTGTTTGGTATTTTTGCCTTTTTAGCTGCATTCAATTTGTCAATCGGTCCCATAATGTGGGTCATATTTTCTGAAGTTTTTCCCAATGCGGTACGCAGTGTCGCGCTACCTTTCGCCGCATTAGTGCAAACTATTTCATCTTGGTCTATTCAACAATTCTTCCCTTGGCAGCTAAACAACATGGGAGTCGCAAACATCTTCATGTTATATGCGGTCATTGGCTTTATTGGATTGATAATAATGTATTTCTTTCTGCCAGAAACGAAGGGCAAAACGATCGAAGAAATTGAACGCGAATTAGCAAAAGTCTAAAGGAAAGAACGTGCAAAAAATTGACTGTTTAATTATAGATTGGGGAACCACAAACTTTCGCGCATTTGCTATGTCAGCCAATTATCAACTTGTCGAAACCAAAGAGTTGAACCTTGGGCTATTACAAGTAGAACAAGGTAAATTTGCTGAAACCTTAAAGCTAATGTTGTCACAATGGCTACCTGAGTATCAATCGCTACCGATTTACATGGCAGGCATGGTGGGTTCAGCAAAGGGATGGGTTAACGTTGATTACGCTCACACTGCGGCAGGTTCAAATGAAATCGCAACTAAGGCTCATTGTTTTCATTTACCTTGGGGCCCCGAAGCCGTTATCTTTCCGGGAGTTTGCCATCAATATGAAAAAGAAAAATTTGATGTGATGCGTGGGGAAGAAGTGCAGTTACTCGGTTTGGCAAAACTCCTAAAAAAGGGCAGTTTTACTTCGGTTCTACCTGGTACTCACAGTAAACATGCAGTGGTAGAACAGGGTAAATTGAGCCATTTTTCTAGTTATCTAACTGGTGAGTTTTATGCCTTGCTGTTAAAGCACAGTTTATTAGGCAAAGGCCTCTCACAAAGTCCAGCTTTCGATGAGCGCGCTTTTTATGAAGGGGTTGCAGACGCCAAGGATGCCACGTTGGTTAATCGCGTGTTTTTGGCCTGGACCCATCGTCTTTTTGGTCACTTAAGTGACCAACAGGTTCCCGATTACCTATCAGGACTACTAATAGCACATGAACTTGAAGCCTTATCCACTAAACAACCGATTTATTTAATTGGGGGCGGCAATTTATGTGACCGTTATCAATTGGTTTGCAATAAATTGAATATTAACAACGAAGTTATATCTGGCAACGAATGTTTCCTCGCTGGAATGATCAATCTAATTGAGCTAATTAAAAACTAAACGAGTTTACTTATGACCAAACAAATTGATTTAACAAAGCAATTACCGTTAATTGCAATAATCCGCGGTGTTACACCTGACAACGTCATTGACGTGGCAGGAATACTTATTGAAGAAGGCTTTACAATGATAGAAGTCCCTCTTAATAGCCCCGATCCTCTCACCAGTATTCGCGCTTTGGTAAAGGAATTTGGCTCTGAGTATTTAATTGGTGCAGGAACGGTTACTACGCCAGAGTTAGCCGCTAAAGTTATTGATACTGGGGCTAACCTTGTTGTCACACCTAACTGTGATCCTAAAGTGATCAGCATGTGTGTGAATGCTGGATGTGCTACTTTTCCAGGTGTAGCGACACCAACCGAAGCGTTTACAGCAATCTCAGCCGGTGCCACTGATTTAAAATTGTTTCCAGTTTCTATGTTTGGAATTGAAGGGATGAAAGCGTTAAAATCTGTACTACCTAACGATATCAAGCTTTATCCGGTTGGAGGCATTAACCCTAGTATTGAAAGTATGCAACCTTATATAAAAGCTGGAGCCGCTGGATTCGGGTTAGGCTCAGCCCTATTTAAATCAAGCATGTCTTTGGATGAAATTCGCAAAAGCGCGAGAAGTTTTGTGCATAACTTTCGAGAATGTGTAAATAATCACTGAAATGTCACCAAAAATAAGGATATTTTGTAATATAGAATTATTTATTACTGGAAAGTTAGCGGCTACACAAACATAATATGTTTATTATTTTAAAATAAAAAAGTACAAAATATGAGTGAACTAGTTTATTACGACTTAAAACGTACCGCTAAAATGACACCCAGCTTGTCAATTCAAGTAGCTCGAGAGCTTGGCAGAAGAATTGTCGCTGGTACTTTTGAAACTGGTAGTTTAATCGAAGACGAAAATGCCTTGGCGGAACGTTTTCAGGTGAGTCGAGTGGTGGTGCGTGATGCGGTTAAAATATTGGTCGGCAAAGGGTTGTTGGACGTCCGCCGAGGTATTGGCACTAAAGTACGCCCACGCAATGAGTGGACCTTATTAGACGATGATGTTTTAGCATGGCACATTACTGCCACGCCAAGATTAGATTTTATAAGTCAACTGATGGACATCCGTTTAGCTTTTGAACCCAAATCTTCTCGCTGGGCTGCTGAACGTGCTACCAAAGAAGATATCGCAGAAATTGAAAAGGCCTGTGAGCGAATGGAAGAAGAATCAGGCTCATTAGAGAAGTTTGTTGTTGCCGATGCACTTTTTCATAAAGCAGTATTGCACGCCGCTCACAACGAGTTTTTAACTGCTATGGAAGGTGTGATTTATTCTGCTTTATTGGTCAGTGTTCGTATTACAAATAAGGATCCACGTAAGAACAGTGATTCAGTTGCATTTCATCGTGAAGTTTGTGATGCCATTGCTAGAGGTGATGGGGATAAAGCTGAAAAGCTGACAGAAAAACTATTAAGAGACGCGATTCGTCGACTTAAAGAAGCTTTTGGTAATGATCAGTTTAAAGAATCACTCTAATTCGTCATTCATCCTACTGAATAAACTTATTTGAGCCCTGTTTAGCACATAACGTCAAATCTTCCTTGTGCTGCCTAAAGGGGCTCTAAACTCCCATAAAAGTAAATGCACCTTCAATAAAGTTGCTTTTATCTGTTATTGTTTTTATTTTTAACATCATACCTATGCTATAGTATGATGTTATAGTAGATCTTTATAGTTATTAACCTATTTGACGGTAAGTTACCAGCAAGTATATGAGTAACGATGGTTACGCAAGTAGATAGCAGAATAGAGGTTTAGCATACCTAGAATTTAATTATGGGTTGGTAGGCGGCTGATAAATCGAGTGCCAAATCACTGAAACTGAACTAAAACCTAAAAGCAGGTCAACGATGAGTAATAAACAATATTTTAAAAGAACACTTATTTTCAGCGGTCTAACGTTCACTTCAATGCTGGTTGACGCAAGCGCGTTACTGCCGTTATCAGATCAAAACAATACTGGTGGATGGGTACTAAATACCGATGTAAGTGATGAGTTCGACCATGAAACATTAGACGAAAACCGCTGGTTTATCGTCGGAAAGTTTAAAAACGGCAAGCCGCAATACATTCATCCAGATAAACCTGACAAATGGGTATGGAAAGGCCGAGCACCCTCACAGTTTTCCGGCCGAAATTACCGCCTAGAAGAGGGGATGTTAATGTTGGAAGCGCGCTGGGAGCCGGAATTTCCGTTTACAGAAGAGGTCAGAAAGCCAGTATTCGGTAAGCCAATGAAACATGAAAATATTACAGTCCCGTGCTTAATAAATCGACGCGCTTTTACCTATGGATATATTGAGATTAAAAGTAAATCGGCGGATGCTGAAATTACTAGTGGTTTTTGGTCAATGGGACCCGGCTTAGAAATCGACTTTTTTGAGTCTTTTGGTGATAGTCGAGAAGATCCTAAAAAAGACCATCTAGATAGTCAGTTGTGGTGGTCAATTCGTGATTGGAAAAAACCCCTTGGCGGCAAGCCAAGTTACACAGAAAGAAAAGATCTTGGTTTTAGAATGGCGGATGATTTTCATGTCTACGGTATCGAATGGGATGAAAATGGTATGAAATATTATGTAGATGGAAAGTTACTATCAAGTGTAACTGCAGAGCAAGTCACGCAATGGGCCAAAGAAAACAGAGATGACTTACCCGAGAACTATAATGGTTATGTGGCTACTCAACCAATAAACCTTTGGTTAGACATGGAAACATTTGCTTGGCATGGCTATCCGAATAGCAAAGAAGATTTAGAATTGAATAGTCCTGAAGGTGAAAAAGATGATGGGGTTGTTGATTTTGCCGTTGAATATATTCGTGTCTGGCAAAAACCATCTCATTTAGGTAAATAGTACAAAAGCCTTTTTTAAAAAATTGGCAGCGGATATTCTATTGTATTTCTACATGATATCCGCTGCCAAAGACTTCATTCAATATTACTGCGCCTTTACTTCCAATAACAACACGCCCTCTGAAGGTAATTCAAAAGTAGCGTCCATTGAATTGCCAGTCATCATATTCTGAACCGATACCGGTTGGTTATTATGCAATGACAGCTTTAGTTTGGCGGTATTGTGACCGACATTGAGTATATTAACCAGGTAACTTCCATCCGGCTGAGAAATAGTGCGCCACATGGTTGTTTTGTGACCTAGTTGATTGTCTTCCTTAATAATTACATCCGGCTTACTGCTATCTTTAATTTCGGCAAGTGCAGCTTGTTTTATTTCTGCAATGTCTGTCGTGCCTATAGTAATCAGTTTACCTTTACCCGAATCTAAACGTTTAGTGCGTTTCTGGCCATATTCGTTTAAAGATAATGCTTTTTGAGTATCAAGAATAATTGTTCCACCACTATCTAGGTATGACTGTAATGTTTCAAATTCCGCATCGGTAACAAAATTATTTCTGTAGACAACGATCACGTCCCAACTACTATTATCTTGTTTTTGAATAATGTTCTTGGTGGCAAAACCTAGAGGAAAGCCTTCGAAAAACATGGACTCATACAGTTTGTAGCTTTGTGACATATAATCGTCGATGTTAATTGCAGTCGTTTCTGAATAGAAAAAACGTAAAGGGCGACGTTGTTCGCGCAAAGCCACAATCTCTTCTGAAAAACTATTTAAGTCATACATAACCTGCGTAACTTCGTTAGTAACATGAGGTTGCATATTGTTTGAACCTGCATAAGCTCCCCCAAGACCTGGGTCGAAAAAGTTTAGTTCTCCTTCTAAACGGTCCTCGGGCGACCCATCGGGATCGCGAGCCCAGAACCATCCCATATTTGCATCCATTCCAAGTAAAGTGGCTAACCAATACACACTTCTAACATAGCTCGTACGCGTATCTAAATCACGCCATTGACCAGAGGATAAAAAGTGAGATTCAGAGTTAACGTTTATTTTGTCAGGAGCCACTGATTCCATAAAGTCATGGAACATGGCGACGAGTCCCCAGTGGTAAGAGTATTTTTCCAACCATTCCGATGATTTGCCTGGACGGATATTTTTGCTGCCAAAGGATTTGGCATCATGGCCAACCATTGTCGTAAGTTCCGCTAAAGCTTCGGTATCTATACCTCCTGAGCGTGCATTATCCATGAACATCCGCGGCATAATTTTAATATGGGTATCGGCGTCAGGGTTAACAGCATGAAGCTCACTTTGCATAAATGTAAACCAGTCAGTACTTCTGTCCATATTATAACGGGTCCAGTCATACCAAATAGGCTTCCCCTGCAAAGCGGGATCAATGGGAATTTCAATCTCGACTTCATCAAAATTCTTAAATTCACTTTGCCAATTCCCGTTAAGCTTGGCTATATCATTCGCGTATTTTCTATCTAACCAACTACGAAATTTATTTAAAGTGTAAGATGAAATAGAAGTCATTTCTTGGAAGTTATGTGTCCAATGGTTTTTTTCAGCATACCAGTGAGGTTCATTGGCCAAAACAAATCCCAATTCTGTTACTTTCTTGCCTTTCGTTAACTCGCCAGTGCGGCGAATAATTTTACTCCATAATTTGCGTGCAAGTGGATTGTCGATATCAAATCCGGTAAATAGTGACCTACCCTTTCGTACCTCAGGTTCTTTTTCCTCAACCCACTCAGGAATACCCATTATCCAATAGACTAAAAAGCCAATATTGGTATCCGGTATATTTGTTAGCTCCTGCATTAACTCCTGATCAAAAGTCCCATCTTCTTTGAGTAAGAACGAATTGATAGCGCGATCATGGTCAACCGGATATAAATTCTCACCGCCATGATAAAGTGCGCCTAAATGATCGTTGTAAACATCAGTATTGGTGAGAGGTTGCCCCACTGTTTTTGAAAAGTAGTCATAGGGAAATATTGGTTTACCATTACTAACAAACATATTGTCACCGGACTTAGTACCTTGCCAGTCGACCTTATTAACCGGGCGACGTTTAATTTCACCACGTAATTCCTGACCAAGTATGTTAATACCCTTGTCCAAAATTTGAATAACCTTTTTACGTTCGAAATCTGGCAACTCGGCAGCAAGCCTCACCTTGTCTTTTGCATAGTAACGTTCGTAACCAAATGCCTTTTCTAAGGTCTCTGGGTTGGCTTCATCCCAGTTAGCAAATTTCAAAAATTGTTCAGAAAACCAGACGATGGTTTCCTCTCTAGTGACATCTATTCCTTTAGCACGAGCGTCGTTCATCATTGTTTCAAGTTGCTTTAGTCTCACTCGTGCTTGCTGCTCTAAGGAACTTATTTGTTGTTCTGCTACTTGTGCTGTATTCGATTTTGATTCAATGGACTTAGTGCAGCCAGCAGTTAGTAGTAATGCTGAAGCTATCGATGCTGCCAAAAGGTGACGTGTCATGACTTTCCCCCAAATTAAAAATATCAATTTATTCTTTCATGTTAATTTTATGTTTCTTATTTAAACATATCATGTTTAAATAAGTCTCACTAATAAAATTTATTGTTAATCTGTTTATTTTTGTAAAAGTGGCGTAACAACGACGTACCTAGTGAGTTTTATAGTAAGCACACTGATATCGCTGTGAATGTTAAGAATATGTGCCACTAGGTTGCAATGGAATTAGTGAAGTTATCTGAATAAAAATAGTTTAAAAGGTTGGTGGATAATGTTTAGTAAAATTACAAAATTATTGTTGGTTTCTTTTGTGCTGGCGTCTACGTCTTCAAGTATCGTTGCCGCAGAGCCTACATCAGACAGTAATAACATGAAAAAACCCAATGTTTTGATATTGATGTTTGATGACATGCGTTTTGATACTTTTTCCTATCGTGGAGGACCTGTTAATACACCAAATATAGATGCGTTAGCTGCTGAATCAACGCGCTTTGACAATGCTATGACAACAACAGGTTTATGCTCTCCGTCGCGAGCAGCACTTTACACGGGGCGCTGGGGACATAAAACTGGATTAGATGACAATGTTGAATTGTATTCAACCCGTTTAGCTGAGCTTGATCTCAAAGAGGGAGGGGTATTGCGCCGCGCGTCTGATGCTGGCTACTTAGTCGGTCATGTTGGGAAATGGCATTTGGGCGCGCGCGGAACAGAGTTACGTGGTGCAGAAATAGACTTAGCGCACGGACATGAGGCTCGAGAACGTTTTGCACGAGTTTATACCCCATATAGTAAAGTGCCTAAAATAGAGGGATATTATCAAGGAAAATTGGATAGCCGCGGGGAAAAGCACGAGTACTATATGACCTTAGACGGAGGATATGAGGACACTGCGGCCTATCAAAAAGTAGTTGCAGGAAAAAAAATGCTCAAACAAATGGCAGAAGATGATAGACCATTTTTTGGCGTAATTAGTTTTAATCAACCTCACCCAGCCTATCGTGTACCTGAACCTTACGCAAGCATGTACGACCCCGCGTTAGTTGAACTACCTGCAAATCATTTATCAAAGCGTGTATTTAAGCCGCTAGCGCAGGATGGTATTTGGTGGCCTTGGCATGACGTTGGTCATATGTCAGAAACAGACTGGCGCAAAGCTCGTGCTTTTTATTATGGGGCCATGGCGATGGTAGACAGAATTGTAGGGGAATTACTGCAAGCTGCAAAAGATGAGGGTGTTTATGACGATTTGCACATCGTTCTTTGGGGCGACCAGGGCAGTATGTTGGGGGAACACACTTTATATGACAAAGGACCGTATGCATACGATGAACTTATGCGTATGCCGCTGTTAATTAAAGACCCTGAATTACAGCCCAGAATAGTTAAACGTCAAGTATCGGTCTTGGATATTACTGCCACACTTGCTGATTGGATGACATTAGAGGCAGATGGTGACGAAGACGGACATACGTTGATTCCCCTAATGGAACAAGGAGATAAAGCGGAAGAAGGTGAAGTTGACTTATCTTTGTATGCTTATGAATGGTACAACGGCAACTGGTTTGGAATACGTGCAGTACGTACACCTGACTTCAAATTTGTTTGGAATCCTGGGGATAGTCGAGATGAATTTTATGATCTCAAGAATGATCCTGGGGAAGTACACAATCTAATCAAAGATCCTAAGTACAAAAAGCAACGGGCTGACATGGTCAAACTGCTGATATCTGAACTGGAAAGAGTTGCCGATCCCTCATTAGAAAAATTAAATTACCACGCGAAAGCGTATTTATAAGTTAAACCTATTTTAAAGAAGATAAGTATGAAAACTAAATTAAGTAAATACCTTTTCTCTGCCTCAATACTCCTAACTAGCTTTGTTGTGGCTGCTGAGCAAGCACCACGGCCTAACATTCTATTGGTATTAACAGATGATCAAGGTTATGCAGATGTTGGGTTTAGCCAATACGCGAGTAAGGATATTCAAACACCGAATTTAGATGCGCTAGCCAACTCAGGCGTCACATTTGATTCCGCCTATGTAGCACATCCTTTTTGTGGCCCAAGCCGTGCGGCATTAATGACTGGGCGATATCCGCATAAAATAGGTTCTCAATTTAATCTTCCAGTTAACGGTTCCGATACGGGTATAGATACCAATGAAGAGTTTATCAGTAAATCTCTTCAAAAAGCGGGCTACTTTACTGGGGCAATAGGTAAGTGGCATCTAGGTGAGCAGCCACAATATCACCCGAATGTTCGTGGATTCGATGAATTTTACGGTTTTTTAGGGGGCGGGCATAAGTTTTTTCCGGCTGATTATCAACCTAGATATGAACACGTAAAAAGCCAGGGAGTAAAATTTATAAATGACTATATTACACCGCTTGTACACAATGATGTTGAGGTACGTGAAACCGAATATCTAACCGATGCTTTCTCTCGTGAAGCTGTAAATTTTATTACTAAAGCAGCTGATGATAAATCTCAGCCATTCTTTTTGTATCTTGCCTACAATGCACCTCATGTTCCTTTGGAGGCAAAGGAAGAAGATTTAGCTAGGTTTAAACATATAAAAGATAAGAAGCGTCGTACTTATGCTGCAATGGTGTATGCCGTTGATAGAGGCATTAGTGAGATTGTTAAAACCTTGAAAGATACCGGTCAGTATGACAATACCTTTATTGTTTTTCTAAGTGATAACGGTGGAAAAGTTGAATTTGGCGGGGTGAATAAACCATTAAGAGAAGGTAAAGGAAGTGCGCGCGAAGGCGGACACCGAGTACCTATGATGATGCACTGGCCGGCAAAACTGAAACCTGGAAAACGTTATCCTCACCCGGTTTCTTCATTAGATTTTTATCCAACCTTCATGGCGTTAGCTGGGGCTAAAATACCGGAAGATAAAACACTTGATGGCAAAGACATCTGGTCACATATCGAACAGGGTTCCAGTGCGCGGAAGGGGGAGAGCTTATATGTATTGAGGCATAGAAAGGCTGCCCACGATGTGTCGGTAAGACGAGACCAATGGAAAGCAGTTCGAACAAAAGTAACTGGAAAGTGGCAGCTATTTAATATTGAGTTAGATATTGCTGAAAAAAATGATTTAGCCAAACAACACCCCGAAATATTACAAGATTTAGTCAATGATATCGCCCATTGGAGTTGGTCTAACGTCCCACCTAAGTGGTTTCATCAGCATTGGGAAGGAGATCAATGGCGTAAAGACAATATGCCCAAATTTGGTGAAACTTTCACGGTCGACTAATTAATAAAAATAATCGTTATGGAGTTTAGTTTGAACTGACTTTAGTCGTCTATAAGTTGGTGTGAGCTACGGTAATTACGATATTACGTCACTTCAAATGGGAAACTATTATGGTAAATAACTTAGGTGTAAAAAACAGTTTGGCTATGGTTATTTCTGCTGTGTTAATGATAACAGGTTGCGAAAACACAACTATTGAATCAAATATGTCAGAGACAAAACCTTTAAATAATGATTCCGCTTCGCTTTTTACAGAATCAGAATCAATCATGCAACTTGAACAAAATTCACGTAGAAAGTGGGACAACCCCCAAATAGTTGACCTTGATAACGATGGATATTTAGATGTAATAATTACCGAGCATGCTCATGCGGCGAAAATTTTGTGGAATGACGGGGGCAGGTATTCGGAATCAAAACTGCTAATAAGTGGGGATACGCACGGTATAGCTGTTGCTGATTACGATGGCGATGGGCGCATAGATATCATTGTTTCGCAAGGTGGTGGTGGCGGCACAAATCCACGTTTACCGATTAGATTTCAAGTCAATCCAGACCGCACCTTGGAATCACTAGGGGTTTATTCACATTTTGAACGCAGCCGTGGAAGAGCCGTGAAGTTTGTTGATACTAATAATAACGGAGAATTAGATCTAATCACTTCAGCCTTTCCGCTTAAGTCGCAGAAGCAAGGGGGAAATTTTCAATACAGCAAAAATGATAGCAACGAATTCGACTTTATCAATTATCTTCCGCATGCCCAATGGTTGGGATATAAACTTTTAGTCGCTGATCTGAATAACGACAATGATACTGACCTCGTATTTTACGGTGGCAAAAATATGATTGCACTCTTAGGTGCTAATGGTTTGGAATATCAAAATGCCACAAAAGAGCTCTTTGGTGACCTAACCAATATCTCTCATACAAGCAGCATTTCTGCGTTCGATTTTGATAATGATGGTGATCTTGATCTGTTGCTTACCCGTGCAAAACACCAATTTGAGGGGCAAACCTACTTCGATGATAAACGGCGACGCTTCGCTTTTTTTGCTCGCGGAAATAAAATGGATTACGAAGATTTGTTGATAGAGGGTGATCTTATTATTGAAAATTTACAAATGGCCTATCCTGATTTTAGTGTTTTCGTTGGTGCTAATAAATCAAAACTAACATTTGGTGACTCTGATAAACATGGACAAAAAGATTTTCAGTTAACTTCCCTAGAAGCCGCTGGTTTTCCTGAAGATACGACTGAAAGGGGCCTTTATATTGGGTACATTGGCGATGGGTATTGGCGCATAGGTGGGCTGACAAAATCGCCAACGTCCGCGGTAATTCATAATGTGAAATCCACGCCAAAATCTACACAGCAAGAACAACTACCGGTTAAATTATTAGAGAATAAACAGGGTGTCTTTTTAGATGTAACTGAACAATTTGGTATCGACGTCTCTGAACAAACTAGCAGTGCGGCCGTTGCTGATTTTGACAACGACGGATGGTCAGATATTCTAATTATCCGCAATGGTGACTCTTCTCAAGCCAATCAACAAATATTCTATAAGAATATTAATGGTAAGTATTTCGAACTTACTGACAACCACGGTGTTATATCTGCTGAGTTGGGAGCGACAGGGCAAGGCGCTGAAACCTTTGATTTTGATGATGACGGAGATATGGACATTCTCTTTGGAAATCAACGCGGCCGTTGGCATTTATTCGTTAACAATAGTAACGCACTGTCGAAAAACAATTTTCTAAAAATTCGTGTGGGGAATTCGCCGCGTCAAAACAGCTCTGCACAAAATGCAGTCTTACGTTTAGAGGCTTGTGGGAAAAAGTTCATACGCTATGTTGGTGCAAGTTCTGCGGCATTTTCCCAAAGCTTTGACACTAATTTGCACATAGGTCTTGGAAGTTGCAGCACTATTGATAAAGCGACTATTACGTGGAGCAACGGCGAATTGCTTAACTTAACAAGTTTAACTGTTAATCATTCAAACAAAGTGGGTAGCTAATAAACCCAAAAGCCGTCTAACCAATTATTGAGGCAGCGCTACACGTGGTTATGAAACAATGACCATGCTCAGTGTTGCTTTCCCACACCATATTACGTTTTTAGGGTTCTAAAAACGTCCACAATATCAAAAAATCAGACTCAAATTACAAATATGCAACCTTTGAGTAACAATTTGTTGCTAATATAAACATCATATGTTTATATTAATAGCATGGAATCCATTTGTTAATAAATGCTTTAGTAAACGTAGATTTATCTACTGGGTACTTACCACTAAGAAGACAGGCCAAACTAAAAATGAATATAAAGTGCATAAGAACACACCACGTAAGATGCAACTTGGACAACCCTTTTGGATTTTCCCAATGGTACTACGACCAACGTAATGTGTTGATAGTAGAAATCATCGCCGATAATGGCGTGACAGGTTGGGGGGAGTGCTACGGTCCCGCAGCTGTGATTGAAGCGGCAATCGAAAAATTCTATGCGTCAAAAATACTAGGTATGAATATTCTGTCGACCGAAGCAATTTGGCATTTCATGTGGCGCGCTTCATTAGATTTTTCACGTTCAGGAATCATGATGGCTGCAATGTCGGGTATTGACATGGCACTTTGGGATGCAAAAGGGAAAGCTCTAAATCAAAGCGTTGGTCAACTAATGGGTGGCTCAAGTAGAGATAAAGTACCTTGTTACGCGACAGGTATGTATTTCCGAGATTTACCTGAAGATAATCTGCTAGAAGTTTTGGTAGACGAAGCCGTTTCTTATGCAAAACAAGGCTTCAAAGCAATGAAAATCAAAATAGGTAAAAACCCTAATTTTGATGAAAAGCTAATTGTTGCTATGCGTAAAGCGTTACCTAAGACGATCTTAGCTGCTGATTCGAATCACGCCTATGACCTACCAGAAGCAATAAAAATAGCTCGCATATTAGATGATAATGATTATGCGTGGTTTGAAGAACCATTATCGCCAGAACATCCAGATTTGTTTACGAAGTTACATGAAAAATCCAATATTGCTATTGCGACCGGTGAGTGTGAACAAACACGTTATGGTTTCCAGCGACTTATTAGTGCCGGAGGCGTGCAGCTGATTCAGGCTGATTTGGGATATTGCGGTGGTATTAGTGAAGCACTAAAAATTCGCGCTATTGCTTCTTCTAATGGACTCAACATGATCCCACATGTTTGGGGTACTCAATTAAATTTAGCTGCTGCTACCCATTTTTTATCGACTTCTTACAGTGAACCTGGCCGAGCGGAGGAAAAGCCTCTATTCCTTGAATATGACCGAACAGAAAACCCATTGAGAGATGAGCTATACACAACCAATGTGGAAGTGCTGAATGGACACGCGATCGTACCAAAAGGGGTGGGGCTTGGAGTAGAGATTGATGCTAAAAGGTTGAAAGAATTCACTGTTAAGCAAACAGAAAAGGTGTTAGCTGAGGGCTAAAAACCTCTAAACCGTTAAATAGTATTTTGAATATTGAACACGACGATAAACAAACGTGGAGAGACCACATGACACACAATTTTAAACTCAACGCAATATCAGCTGCTGTTATAGCTACTTGCTTTAATCTTCCGGTGTTAGCTCAAGAGCTAGAAGATGATGTAGAAAAAAAAGAACTCGAAAATGAAATAGAAATCATAGAAGTTACTGGATTTAAGGGGAGTATTCAAAAAGCGTTGAACGCCAAGCGCTTTAGTGAAAACGTCAGTGACTCTATACATGCAGAGGATGTAGGAAAGTCAACAGACCAAAATATTGCTGATGCTTTGTCAAGAATTACCGGTGTAACCGTTCAAGAGGATTCCGGTGAAGGAACAAGGATTTCAGTGCGAGGTGCTGGTCCTTCTATGAACCAAATTTCGATTAATGGAGTAGCTCTCACCGGTGGTATAAGTGATCCCTCTGGCAATGGTAGCAACGACAACAGTATAGATTTAAGCTCCTTCTCAGCGGATATCCTTTCTTCCGTTGATGTAGTAAAAACAGCCGCAGCAGATCAAGACGAAGGCTCTTTAGGGGCTAACGTAAACTTGAAAACAGTTCGCCCTTTGAATTTAAACAAACCACGTCGTTCATTTACTGTTGAAGGTCGTCATAACGAGTTTGCAGATGATCAAGACTTTCGGATCAATGCGAGTTTTTCTGACAAGTATTTTGATGATAAGTTTGGATTTATTATTACGGCTTCAAAAGACACTCAGAACACTCGTCAAGACAGAATAAATACTGGTTATGAGCAGGGGGCAATCCCCATTGCCGATTTAGCCGATGCCACTAATTTGCGCAAAGCGACAGATTTGGAATCTGGAATGCCTATACGTGTTTTGGGCTATCAGCGAGATGCAAATGGCGAACTATTACTCGATGCTCAGGGGCAACGACAACTCAATCCTATTGAAAGTTTATTAGATTATGATCCTGCGACACAAAAATTGGTCGAAGGCGATTTATTCGTTTTGGCCAGAGACAGCGTAAATTTTAGTTTAAGTAATAATAAGCGAGAGAGATTTTCAGTCTCTAGCGGTTTTCAGTACCGTCCAACAGACACAACAGATATTCAGCTTGACTTGACCTACAGTAAGCAACAGGTCTACACAGATTATCAAAGTTTGGTTATGAACATTTCACCCGATAATTTAATACACCCAGGAGATGATAATGTTGCGTTGAACGTTGTTGATTTAAATACAAATACGCTCCAACGCTCTACCAGTCGCTCGATTTCGGGGGGCTTTAATCGTACAACAGGGTTACGAGAAATAGATACAAAAGTAGCGACCCTTGATATCAATCATGAACTTACCAACGATTTATCAATGAGCTTTCTAGTAGGTTATTCAAAAACTACTGACGAAACCCCAGATGATAATGAGGCAGATAGATGGTTATCAATTGGAACTGCTACATGGGGTACTGCGGGCAGAACTATTGTTGAAGCTCAACCTAGCGAACGTTTAGAACTTGTGGGTTACGACTGTACTCAGGGAAGCACGAGAGATTGTAATTACTTTACTGGAACTCAAAACGCTATCTTTGATGCTCTTGATGGTTCAACTAACTATGTTACGAGCAGGTTTAACCCTTATGACCTAGAACACAATCATCTTGGAAATCTTAATTTCCGTAAGAATGAATTAGTTGATGAGAATAAATCTGTCTTTTTAGATTTCGATTGGGTTTTGGATTTCGAACACGTAACTAAAGTTGAATTTGGTGTGAAGTGGGCGGATAGGTCACGCTCTGTAAGCATAAACAATACTAATGTAACAAATGGCGCTGAACTGATTGATGTTGATGATCCTTCCGCAAATTTTGAGGTCAGAGGATTAGGGACAATTCGTGTTGCTGATTTTGTTTCAGGAGAGGCTTTCCCATACAACAATTTCGCAGAAGATATTCAAGGCAATCGCAGTAATGCCTTTTTTGGTGGTTGGGCGCAATTAGATGCAGAAAAAGCCTTAGAGCTGGTGGGTGGTAAAGATGCCGGTGAGTTAGGGGTTCGACATTCTAGGGCCGGTACACGAGAGATTGCGACAGAGACTGTAGCCGCATATTTCAAAACTAATTTTGAATTTATGGACGGAAAACTAACAGGTAATATCGGTGTTCGCTATGTTGAGGATAATACTGATGCAACAGGGTTAGGTGGTATAAATTATATTCGCTTCCCACAAATGCTTGACCCCTATGATTTGATTGTAAATAGAGGTTTGGCGAACATGGATAATCCTGCCTGCCCAGAGGCAGTTATTGCAGAAGGAAGTGATACTCGTTATACCCCTGCTAATGATGATCAACTGCGTAATTGTTGGTCATACACTATTACCCACGCTTACAACTTTAATAATGCAGCGACGATTCCGTTTGAATCATCCACTGGTGAATTTGTTATTCCAGGAGCTGATGGTATTCCAGGGCCGGATGTAAACCGAATGCTGTTTGTCGATGCCTCAGGCAATATTATTATGAGTAACGAATTGCCGTCACAGATATACGACCGCAGTGGTAATTTGGTGCCAACCAGTGCTTCAGATTGGGCTCGTTTTAATTCCAACGGATTAATATGGCCATTCCTTGACAGAAGCACAGCGTTTACTGGTCCTAATGGAGATGGACAAGAAGTGCAACAAAGAGAGGCTGCGGTATCTGACAAAGCGAAAAACAAACAATGGTTACCTAGTCTTAATCTAAATTACGCTTTGAATGAAGACACGATTGTTCGTTTTGCGTTAACAAAAACAATGACACGTCCCAATTTTGATTCATTAAATCCAGCTAATACTATTCGCGAAAGTCAATTTAACGCGAGTAATGGTAGAGCCGGAAATACCGGTTTGAAAAATTTAACGTCTAAAAACGTAGACTTTTCCTATGAGTGGTATTTCGACGAATCTGGTTTGTTATCAGCCGCTCTATTTTATAAAGATATGAGTAACTTTGAAGAGAATATTGTGACTCCTTTCCATTATAAGGACGTGCGAGATCAAATACCGCTGGAAA
Source organism: Aliiglaciecola sp. 3_MG-2023 (assembly GCF_030548205.1). GTDB lineage: Bacteria > Pseudomonadota > Gammaproteobacteria > Enterobacterales > Alteromonadaceae > Aliiglaciecola. The sequence continues at coordinate 224,636 of NZ_JAUORV010000005.1, forward strand.
ATGCCAATTTGTTGTTAGATTTCGATGCTAATCGCACACCTGGAGATGCGGATAAATGTCACCCTCATCGTTTACCTGCTGGCTTTTTCAATCAATGGACGATTGAATGTGATGTGGCCAATATTAATTTTGTTAAGAATGGTAAAGGTGCCACCATAAAAGGTATTGAAATTGGTTACACACAGAACTACAACGAGCTACCTGGTTTACTTTCTGGATTAGGAGTTAGTGCAAACTATACCTATCAAGATTCAGAACGTGATGTTGAATTAATCGGCACAACTGGTCGAACTTTGCGTCCACTCCCTCAGCCATTTACGCCCAAACACTCAGCTAATTTTACTTTATTTTGGGAAAAAGACGGAACGCAAATGCGTTTAGCACATCGTTACAATGGTGTCCAAGCAGTCTCGCAAAGTGGTTTTGGTGCAGTATGGCAAGATGCAACTAATCGTCTGGATTTTAGTGCTAGCTATAGAATTAATAAGAACTTTTCTCTGACCTTCAACGCATTAAATTTAACTGATGACACAATACGCAATTTCTTTACTGCAAGCGGCACAACCGATGTGACTAACGCGAATTCTCAAGAAGTCGTATTGGACGAAGGAAATGTTCTTGATAACAGCGATGTTACGCGTGACAGAACAGTGGCGGCATTTAAAACAGGGCGGCAGTTCCGCTTCGGTTTGCGCGGTACTTTTTAGTTAATTAGATGAACAATTATTTTAGGGCGCTGAGCTCAAAGCTTCAGCCCAAAACAACAAAATTTTGGAGAAGTAAGATGAAAGAACACTTACTAAAAAATACGCTCATTACCGTTTCTATTGCCGGATTTCTGACAGGGTGTGGAGGTACCGAAGAAGGATATGACTCGGGTTTTAAAGCGCAAGATCCTGTGGTGATTTCTATGCCTGAAATCTCAGCTAGTTTAACTGAAGAAACTGGTATCCAAGAAATAGATTTGTTAGAGGGAGCGACGGCGGGCGGTGAACCTTTAAACGGCAATATCAATATTTCTGATTTAAACTTTTCCGTAGATCAAAATTATCTCACACCTGATGTTCCGTCGGGAGGGGTTGCCAATCAACGAGTTTCTCCTTTTACAGAAAAAAATGGCAAATTAATCGTCGATACCGATATGTTCTCTGATTTCTTAAGTACCTGTGATGATACAGATAGACGAGGTGGACCTAGAGTAGATGGTTCACCAACACCTGATGGCTTTTTAGATTCCCCTCCAGTGGTTACATATACTATTGATTTTGCAGTTGATAATGGTTTTAAACTACAACCGGGCGAGTCACTACCCAGACGCACATTAACGTTAGACGTGAATGCGGTATTTGATGGGGTTGAAGGCATAACTGCGCAACCCGCTAGAATTTTGCTTGGTCAAGAGTTTAAGTTATTTGCAACTGTGTTGCCTGAAAAAGCCTGTGCGCCTGAAGTTGGATTTGAAGTTGCGGATACCGATATTGCCACTATTGATGCTCAAGGTAACGTAACCACAAAAGATGTCGGCCAAACCACAATTACAGTTACAAGCTTGGATGATCCTAGTAAAGCGATCACGGTTGACTTGGAAGTTTATTCAGAATTTATTGTCGCGATCACTAACAAAGATACTGATGAAAATGGTCTAGAAACCGACATGAAAGAAATTCCTGCCTGTGTTTCTGCTGGTTTCGATGTTTCTCCAACACCAGCCGCTGGTGAATCACTCTCTGGTAACTACGCCTATACCTGGGAGTCAAGTAATAACAATGATTTCCCTCTTATTGAAAATATTAGTTATGGTGAAAAGGGCTCAGGTCGATTTTCTACCGGTGATGAAACTAACGTTGGAGACTCTTTCACTGCAACAGTAGGTTTAGCATCTGGTGATACTGGTACTACGGCTTTGGCTAATGTAGAAGCGAAATTAGTAACCGCTACTATTGTAAAAAATGAAATGTGTGAACCGGGTATCTCAGCCCATCCCGCTGGATTTAACTCTGATTTCTTATTGGATTTCTCTGGTGCTAAGTGGGTTGTAGCTAGCGGTGGCGCGTCTGGGGGAGCGGTTGCGCAGTCCGATATCGCGTTGTCTGGAAACTCTGTTGAAATCACATCGTCAACGGAAGATTTCACTGGCATCTTGCAAGGTGTTTTCAATAAGCAGCGTAACTGGGCTAGCGCAACTTATGGTTTAGGAACAACATCCATTGGGAACACATACAGATTTGCAGTTTGGGTGAAGTTGCAGGTTGTTCCCGATACTGAAATACGTGTTGACCACACTTTGTTACCTTGGACCTATGAAGGCGGCCCGTCAGGCCCCGGGTATAATTTAAGAAGACCTGGTGCTGGCATTATGTCGGCCACACTTAAGCCAACAACGGAGTGGCAACTATTAGAATTTACTGATGCCAATGGCAACAGAGAATGGACTGTGCCTGCTATATGGAATGTTGTTACTGATGTATTTGTTACTTGGGATGTTTATGGATTACCAGCTGGTGAGACTATTCTACTTGACGAATATTCAGTGATTAAAGTCAATTAAAATTTGTTGTTATGGGTGCAAATAAGACCACTTGATTGTGAGTGGTCTTTTCCTTCAATTTAGTTGCTAAGTATAGGTGACTAAGGCAAGGAAATATATGCACTATCATCTACAAGCGTTCATCAAGAACTTGTCGCCAAGTAACTTCCGAGAAGATGTTTCCCTTAGTCTGCGAGAATTAGGGTTTCAAAAAGTTGTAAATGTTTACGCAATTCAATATGAAAAAAGAAAAATTTTTTGTTTTGGGGAAGTGTACTAGCGAAACCTCATACCGTTAACAAAATGGATTAAGTATGAAATTAGTTGTTTTACTATCGTTAATTATTTCAGTAATAACCTTTGGCTTGGTTGGATGTAGTTTAACTGAGTTGCAAAGATCACAAGAGGTGGTCAATTCTCACCAGTTGTTTGCTCAGGATGACACTTTTCTAAGTAATCAGAAAAACCTCAGAAAGTGGGATGCACCAACCATTGCTGATTTAGATCAAGACGGATATCCTGATTTGCTCCTAAACGATCATGGATTTAGTGTCAAAATTATTTGGAATAATCAGGGAGAGTTTGACGAGCCTTTCGATTTAATTATGGGGGATATGCATGGTATATCAGTGGCTGACTTTAATACTGACGGAAAATTAGAAGTTATTTTGGCTAGAGGAGGTGGGTCAGGTTCAAATGCGCGTAATTCAGTCATCTTTCAAATCGACAAACAGCGCAACATTGTCCAGCTTGCTGATTTTGATGAACCATTGGCAATGATGCGTGGTAGAACCGTTAAGTTTGTTGATCTCGATAAAGATGGCGATTCTGATTTAATTAACTTCGCTTTCCCATCACAAGAAAAGCAAGGTGCAAGTGAAAACTATCTATATGAAAATGATCAAGGTAAAACGCTTCTCTTAAAAAATACCTTACCAGCCTCTATTCAAAATGGCCAAAAACTATTGTTGACCGATACCAACAACGACGGCTATGTAGATATTTTTATGTATGGTCAGGGTTCAGCAAAGTTATATCGAGGCGGACCCAATTTCATGTTTGAGTTTGCCAGTGAACAAATATTGCCCCCTAATATTCGTGATGTCACTGGGGCAGTAGAAATAGACTTTGATAATGATGGAGATTTCGATTTATTCCTAACTCGAGGCAAGGAATTTGAAGCTGGTCAAACGTTTTATAATGAGCCCACAAAAACCTTCGGATTTTATACCAAAAGAGGAAAGTTTGACTTTTTGCTTGAAGGTGTTGGCGATATTCTTTCACTAGAAAATATCCAGTCACAATGGCCCAACAAAAATATCTATATTGGTGAATCTGGCTACGATTATGTGTTTCCAGGAGAAACACATTCAGGTCGTGATATTCGGTTAGTGAATAGCGACGCGTTAGGATTTCCACAAACGCGCGATAAAAAAGGCACATACATTGGTTACGTCGGTAATCAAAATTGGCGCATTGCGGGTGATATCTTCTCACCCTTCACAGGAATTGTGCACGGTGTTGAATCTCAACCTATTGCTCCTCCTGACAATGGATTAACCAATCTTTTGCTGATTAATAATAAGGGAGCTTTCACTGATGGTACTAAAAACGCCAACCTAATGTTGCTCGAACATAGTATGGGAGTAGCCGTGGGTGATTTAAACAATGATGGCTATGAAGATTTAGTGGTTGTTAAACGAGGCGACTTAGTAAATCAAAATTCTGCCATATTGTATTTCAATATGGGCGATGGGCGCTTCGAGGAAGTAACTGACCATGGAGTTGTGACCACAGAGTTAGGTGCTATCGGAATGGCCGTCGATATTTTTGATTATAATCGTGATGGTCAACGAGATATTTTGATTGGAAATGAAAGAGGAAAATGGCATTTATTTGAAAATCAATCGAAGCAAACCTCTTTTGTCACAATTCAAGTTGGAAAATCGCCTGCTAATCAGGCCAGTCCATTAGGTGCTCGGATTCAACTAAATTCATGTAATGGAACTCAATTGAAAACAGTCGGCTCTACAGGAGCTGCATATTCGTTAAATTACGTCACCAATATACAATTTGGGCTGGGCGACTGCGCCGATGAAGGCGCAGTAAAGGTGCTTTGGAGTAATGGAGAACAGCAATCAATCAAGCTAAGAGATGAATCACTGTATAAGGTAGGGAACTTTGTCAATTGATTTCTTAATTTAGCCTTTGATCCACGTACGAACGTAATCTACGGTCATAGTAGGTGGATCTTGGTTAAACTCCTCGCCGTCGAAGTCTTGAATATGTTGAGTCGGATCTAAGGGGACAAATCCATTACATTTGAATTCAGTAAAGGGCTTTCTTAGCCCTAACGATAATGCAACTTGCATAGGACGTTGCTTCCAAAACATGTTTTTTGATCTACCAACTTCAATATTGTCTACGTACCAAATTATCAACTCTGTGGTCACTTTTGCGCCGTATACATGGTAGGTTTTCCCTGGATCTTGCTGCAAAACATGCACATTCTCTTGCTCATGATATTTACCTGGACGGCGCCATTCTCGACCGGAAGGATTGGCTTTTGCGTTCTCTTTAGTTATTGCAGCATGTAGATTGTGATCGGTAATTTTTTCATTACCTGGAGTGAACGATTGGCGTTGCTGCATTTCAACAACATCTATTTCACTGTAACGCACGCTACCCGCTTCAAGTACAGAGTCATCAAAATTACTATACATCCAAAATGCAGGCGAAAACCCAGGAAATGTTGATACACCTTTTATGCGTGCTTCATAGTAGCCTAAAATTCCAGATGCTTTTGACTGCAGCATGGCAGATTTAAAATATAAAGTACTGTTCGCTATGGTTTTACCTTGCGAGCATGCATTACTAATGGTTCTTTTATGTTTATCATAAACCATTTTAATTTTTAACGAGCCTTGGCTTAATTCGGCATTTTCAGGGTTGTTCCAGGTCCATGTTTGCACATGCTTAGGATCTTCGATCCATTTTGTGTAGTCTAGTTTGTTGTTATTGAACTCGTCTGATCGCAGTTCATCAAGTATCCACTTTTCATCTTCAGTCGCATTCAACGGTCTAAATTCGTCGGCTTTAGCCAAGTTAGCAGACAAAGCACAGGGTAATAATGCGACGAAAATGCCAGTTCGTATTTTATAAATTACGTTGACCATAAATGGCTCCATTAATTAACACCAACATCGATTGCTGCTGGTAAGGGTTGTTCTCGTTTTTCACTACCAATTAGTAACATGCGGCGTTTATTACACTTAGCTGAATTTAGGTAGATTTAAATTTATTATTATGTTGCCATATTGTAAATCAAAACATCATATGTTTAAATACATAATATTAAAGGTTTGTGGGTATTTATTCGGCCTTTTAGTTTCATTCGTAGAGATTGTGAGTAAAGGGAATAGCCTCTAGATAGCGCGTGCAGACCAGCCCTTTTATATCTGCAAGCAACAGTAGTTAAGCAGACCAAAATAAACGAACGTTTGATAGCGCATTATATTTTGGGAACAGGAAAAGGTTATAAACTATGAAAAAAATGTTAATAAAAACTACATTAATCTTCGCAATATCAGGTTTTTTATTGAGCAGTGCTATTGCCAGCGAGCAACCTGTGCACGTAAAAAAACCAAATATTGTTTTCTTGTTCTCTGATGATGCCGGCTTTGCAGATTTTGGTTTTCAAGGTAGCGATACCATGATTACGCCAAATCTAGATAAACTCGCGACTCAAGGTGTGAAGTTTACCCAGGCATATGTCTCTGCTTCCACTTGCGGTCCTTCAAGAGCTGGATTAATGACCGGGCGCTATCAACAACGTTTTGGCTATGAAGAAAATAACGTTCCCGGTTACATGAGCGAAGTTTCAGCGCTCGATGGCGAAGATATGGGCTTGCCACTATCAGAAACTACGATGGGCGAGTACATGAAATCTCAAGGTTATGCTACTGCATTTTTCGGTAAATGGCATTTGGGTGGAACTGATCAGATGCATCCAATGAATCGTGGCTTCGATACTTTCTATGGATTTCGCGGCGGAGATAGAAGCTATTTTGCATATCCGCCTGATGCATCGGCACGTCAACAGGTACAAACATTCTTCGATAAAAAGTTAGAGCAAGGTCTGGGAAATTTTATAGAGCACAATGGTTACCTAACAGATGTGCTTGCAGAACAAGCCAATCAATTTATTAATGATAATAAAGAAAAGCCGTTCTTTGTGTTTCTCTCATTCAATGCGGTACATACGCCAATTGAAGCATTACCAGAGGATTTAGAAAAATTTCCTCAGCTATCGGGCGTCAGAAAACAAGTTGCGGCGATGACTTTATCGCTAGATCGGGCTAGCGGTAAGGTATTAGATAAACTTGAAGAACTTGGTTTGGCAGACAATACAATTATCGTCTACACAAACGATAATGGCGGTCCCACGGATAAAAACGCTTCTTCAAATTGGCCTCTAAGCGGGACAAAATCTAATCATCTTGAAGGTGGAATTCGGGTTCCTTTCTTAATGAAATGGCCTGGCAAGTTACCCCAAGGTAAAACGTATGATAAACCAATTAGTACCCTTGACTTGCTACCAACATTTTATGAAGTAGCGGGTGGAGAGCAATATAAAAAACCAGTTGATGGGGTCAATCTTATGCCATTTCTTATGGGGATGAAGGAAAGCAAACCCCACGAAACATTGTATTGGAAAAAAGAGTCAAGAGCCGCTATTCGTCATAATGATTATAAGCTAATTCGTTTTCCTGATAGGCCTGCAGAACTATACGATTTAAAAAGTGATATATCTGAACTGAACAATATTGCAGCTGAAAAGCCGAAGTTGGTCAAACATCTTTTCAAACAACTTTTTGCGTGGGAGTTAGAGCTTGAAAGGCCCCTGTGGATGTTAAAAAGGGAGTACGAGAAATACGACATTGACCGGATGGATAAATATCGTCTGCAACATGGTGATATCGATAAAAAATAGATGTGAATTTACCTAAATCGTGCGACTTAAAATTAATTTCGGAGTGAATATAAATGATGCTCGATAAATCTCAATATATCGCGGGCAAAATAGTAAAAGGTCCAGTCTTACATGAAGTGATTAACCCTGCGACGGGGTTGAAAACGGGGGTGATACATGCCGCCACAGCTAACGAGGCCAATAATGCGTTAATCGAAGCTCAAAAATGCTTTGTAAATTGGTCTAGTACCGCTGTTGCTGAGCGGGTTGAATGGATGATGAAACTAAAACAAGCCATTATTAACAATGAACATGAATTACGCATGTGTGTGCATTTGGAAATGGGGAAAAGTTGGAGTAGCACTCAAGGCGACTATCAAATGCTAATCGATAGTCTAGATTACTACGCAGACCTGATTAGTAATAGAAAGCACAAGCAAATTCTGGCTAAAGATGGCAAAACTACACATACAATTATGGATGAGCCAATTGGTGTGGTCGCGGCTTTTCTAGCGTGGAACTTTCCATTGTTAAATTTAGCCTATAAATTGGGTCCAGCAATGGCTGCGGGATGTCCAATTGTCATTAAACCTTCAATCAAAACGCCACTGTCAGCCTGTTTGATTGGTGAGTTGTGTGCGTCAATCAACCTACCTGCAGGTGCAGTAAGTATTGTATGTGGTGATGATATTGAAATTGGTGATGCTATTTCAACGTCGACGATACCCGCGTTAATCACGCTAATTGGTTCAACCGAAGTTGGAAAGCATGTTATTGCCAAAGGCTCTACATCTATTAAAAAATATTCAATGGAGTTGGGGGGAAATGCACCCGTTCTCGTTATGCAGGATGCTGATATTGAACTGGCAGCAGATATTGTTGCAACGTTAAAAACAGAAAACGCTGGCCAGATTTGTGTCGCCCCTAATCGTATCTTTGTTCATAAAGATGTCCATGACCAATTCGTGGAAGCGTTGAAGTCTAAATTTGAGGCGAAAAATGTGGGTTTTGACCGTGAAGAGGATATAGATATGGGGCCTGTTATGGATACAGGTGCGTGGTCAAGAATCGATGGGTTAGTGAAAAAAGCAGTCCATCAAGGAGCTACAGTCGTAACCGGCGGCGGACGACCCGAAGGACTCTTAGAGGGATCATTTTATGCGCCAACTCTATTAACAGGAGTCACTAATAATATGGATATTTGTAGAAATGAAATTTTTGGGCCTGTTGCTAGTATTATCGCTTTTGATGAATTGTCTGAAGTTATCACCCAAGCGAATGATACGGATGCCGGTTTGTCTTCGTATATTTTCACTGAAAACTATGATGTCGCTAATAAAATAGCACGACAACTTAGATTCGGTGAGGTACACATTAACAGTGTCAATTATGCTATAAATTTACCGCATTGTGGATTAAATCAATCTGGAGTAGGGGTAGACTGCTCCGAATTGGCATTGGATGATTATTTTGCCACTAAACGCATCTCTGCTTTAAAACACTAACGCTGATATTTTCTTTCTCAATTTTTGACACTGCTGGAGCTGTTCCTCGAGGAAGCTCTAGCAGTGTTAACGTTGACAACACTTCTATTGGAATAACCACAATCGCAGCGCTGGCCTTTAATTCGCATCAATTGGCCATGGTGTATCGACGTTTACGCTATGATCAAATACACCTAAATACTTCCATTTTAAGACCGCCTAGTTAAGGACACCTTTACTTTCTTGACGGTTTAGCATTTTATCTAAACGTTATTTTAACTTTCCTATTATTTGTCAATGTTCTGTTTACGCCAAATTACCCTTAGGTATATAACTGAACACAGTGCCTGAACAAGTACGATATAAACTAGGCTTTCAGGTAACAGTGTCGAAATCCCCGACACTACCCCTGCGATGGTAAATTGAGTTGCACCAAACAACGTCGCCGCAGTCCCACTGTTTTGTTTGAAATAATCCATATAACAACTTTGAATATTAGGGGTAATTACTCCCAATGAGCCAATCGCTACTATCATTGATGTAGCAAACATCCAAAGTGGGGGCTGCAGACTAGTTAGTAGGAGAAGTACGACTAAGGCTACCCCTTGTAACGTCAGGCCCCAACGCAAAATTTGCAATGCGGGAAAATGATTTAACAAACGGCGGTTACTAATGTTAGTGACTATTATTAGCAAAACCTTTGCACTGAGTAACGCAGAAAATTGCGCCGGACTAACTGCAAAATGGTGCTGATATATAAATGATGCGTGGGTTAAAAAACAATTAATACTGAAAACGTCAGGGATTCAATGTGAATAATGCTCTGCCTCAACGCCGGAAAAGTCACCCAACACACTATGTTTGTTGGCGATGGCCATCGCCTTTGCATGGTCTGATTGATTCCAATCTGACACTGCTTGTTGATGGCAAGAGACACAATCGCCTTTAGCTGTTATTTACACATCTTATTTTAAATTAAAGAATTCACCTTGAGAGCATAAATAGCTGATTTATAGCTTATATATTTGTTTTTTAAATTATAGTATTTTGGAATTGCGTATTGGTAAACCTAACAAGTCGGAATCTACCGTCATTATTGCGTCGGAATAGGATTAATAATTTGAGTCATAGTATTCAGTGCTTTCAACGAGTTTGAAAGTGCGATGTATAACCGGAAACTTAAGTGGGAAAGTATGAGTGAACTAACAACGAATAAGACTATAAATTCCTCACGCCGCGCGTTTATGGCAACGTCAGGTAAATTAGGTGCAGCGCTTATTACCACAAGTTTAGGTGCGGGGGCATTCGCTAAGACAAAGTTAAAGCAGAGCACATCGATAACCGAACTCTCGGCCAGTTCCCTTTCGAAAGCTATTAAAAGTCGACAAGTTAGTTGCGTTGAAGTTATGCAGGCTTATTTGTCTAGAATCGAGAAGTATAATCCGATTTACAACGCCATAGTGAGTCTACGAGATAGCGATGAGCTTCTTGCTCAGGCTAAAACTGCAGACGCCGCACTAGCAAAGGGTGAATATCATGGCTGGATGCATGGCATGCCGCATGCAGTTAAAGATCTCTCTGATGTAACTGGAATAGTCACTACCAGTGGCTCGCCGATCCTCAAAAGCAATCTGGCAAAAGCGGACACCATTTTTGTTGAAAGGTTACGCAAACAAGGCGCTATTTTCATTGGCAAAACCAATGTGCCTGAATTTGGCCTCGGCTCTCAATCCTACAACAGTGTATTTGGCGTAACCCGTAATGCGTATAACCCAGCACTGTGTGCGGGTGGGAGCAGCGGCGGAGCAGCAAGTGCTTTGGCTTTGCAGTTACTTCCCGTTGCAGATGGCAGCGATATGATGGGGTCTTTAAGAAATCCTGCTGCATACAATAATGTTATCGGCTTCAGGCCAAGTCAGGGGCGTGTTCCCTATAAAGATAAGAATGGATTCTACCAACAGCTCGGCTATGAAGGGTCAATGGGTCGAAATGTTGAAGATACTAGGTTATTACTAGAAACAATGGCTGGTTATGATGCCCGCGTTCCCCTTAGTTTGCGTGATTCATTAGCAGCCAGTCGTCCTGCCAATTTGTCTGAATTTAAGGTTGGATGGATGGGGGATTACGATGGGCATTTAGAGATGGAGCCTGGTATTCTTGATATGTGCACATCGGCATTATCCGGCCTTAATGGTGAAGGCCTGGTGGTTGAGGATTGTATTCCTAATTATGATTTTAATCGTCTATGGCAAACTTGGTTAACATTGCGTCATTGGACTATTGCTGGCGGTGCTAAAGGACTCTATGACAATCCTAAATTTCGAGCTTTAATGAAGCCCGAAGCCGTCTGGGAGATTGAAGGTGGTTTAGACATAACTGGCTTGGAAGTTTATAAAGCAGGTATGGCTCGCACAGATTGGTACAATTCACTATCTACACTATTTTCCAAATATGACTTTTTAGCCTTGCCATCGGCCCAAGTGTTCGCTTTTGATGCTGATTTGCACTGGCCGAAGAAGATCAACCAGAAATCAATGGAAAGTTATCACCATTGGATGGAGGTTGTAGTGGGCGGAACACTATCTGGCTGCCCAGTGATAAACCTCCCGGTTGGGTTTGACGCCAAAGGTCGAGCCATGGGAATACAAGTGATGGCGCCCATGGGAGAAGACGCCAAACTGCTTGATTTCGCTGCTGCATACGAAGCCAAAACTGACTATTTATCTATACGGCCTAGCTTAAGCTAGGCTGCCTTCGTATGGAACTGCAGGTAAGTTAAATCAGTTTACCCAAAACGGTTTTGGTTTGTTCCGAGGCTTCAACTGATGGTACATGGCCGACATTTTCAAGTTCGATAATGTCGTTTTCGCCCATTAATTTAGCTAATTCTCGAACCAATTCAGGGGGGGTGGCAACGTCGTCTTTACCAGCGATGAAGGTAAGCGGTATATCAATAGAGTGGAGTAAAGTAGTTTGGTCGCGTTCGCCTAACCATTCGCACAATAGGCCATATGAGCGATCATCAGTGGCAGCTAAACTTTGTTGCCATTTTACTTTTAGGCTTGGATCACGTTCAGTGGACTTTGGACTAAACCAGCGCGCGACTATGTCTTCACTCATCTTTTCTAAGCCAATGTTTGCAACATTATCTTTGCGCTCTGCCCAACCTTCAGCACTACCAATTTTGGCACCTGTGTTGGTTAGCGTGAGGCTGAGCAAACGACTGGGATGATGTATCGCAAGTTGTTGACCGATGGTTCCGCCAATGGATGTTCCTGCATAATGGAAGGTATTAATATTGAGATCGTCACAGACTTTAAGGAGTTGATTAACTAGGTCGAGCTCGCTTAGGTGAGCGGCACTTTCAGCCACAGGCTGACTCTTTCCATGGCCGGGTAAATCCCATCTGAGAACATAAAAGTCTTTCGCCATTGCTTGGGCAACGTCATCCCACGCATGTAAATTCATGCCCAGAGGGTGGCCTAAAACCATTGCTGGGTTTGCGGGATCACCTGCTACTTCAAAGTGTGTCATTGGTTCGATATTATTCATAATTTACCTAAGCTCTCTCAATTAACATTGCAATGCCTTGGCCTACACCAATACACATTGTGCACAGAGCATATCGTTGCTGAGTTTGTTGTAGTTGCATAGCTGCTGTTTGCACTAAGCGCGCTCCCGACATGCCCAATGGATGTCCTAGGGCAATAGCACCGCCATTGGGGTTAATACGCTCGTCGTTATCTTGTAAACCGAGCTCGCGAATGCATGCTAATCCTTGGGCCGCAAAGGCTTCATTTAATTCAATGACCGCAATATCTTGAAGTTTAATTTTGGTTCTAGCCAGCAATTTCTTGACCGCATTGACCGGCCCCATTCCCATAAATGCTGGATCAACACCCGCGGTTGCCATACCGATTACGCGAGCAATAGGTTGTAAGCCATAGTTGTTAACCGCAAGTTCACTGGCAACAAGCATTGCTGCAGCTCCGTCATTTATACCCGATGCATTGCCCGCGGTGACGCTACCATTTTCCCGAAACGGCGTTTTTAATTTTGCTAAATCGGCTAATGTAGTTTGTGGGCGTAAATGTTCATCATTAAGTATCTCAACGGCATCACCACGTCTAGGTTGGTAGATAATCGGCGTGATTTCTTTGGCAAAACGGCCTTCAAGCTGTGCCCGGTTAGCTTTTTGTTGTGACTCATAGGCGAATATGTCTTGATCTTCCCGAGAAATTTTATAGCGTTCAGCCACATTTTCGGCTGTCTGTGGCATAGTTTCAGTGCCATATAAGCGGTTAAGCTGAGGATTCACAAAGCGCCAACCCATGGTGGTATCTTCAAACTTCTGGGCGCGATCGAATGCATTCCCCGCCTTTCCCATAACAAATGGGGCACGAGACATGGACTCAACACCGCCAGCAAGATAGACGTCTGCTTCAGAACATGCAATGGCTCTGAACGCGGTGCCAATGGCATCCATACCCGAACCACATAGGCGGTTAATGGTTGCAGCAGGCACGTCAACGGGCAAACCAGCCAGTAGGGTAGACATACGAGCAACGTTACGGTTGTCTTCACCGGCTTGGTTTGCACAACCAAAAATAGCATCATCGATGCGTGTTGTATCTAATTTAGGGGTATCAGCGATAACCGCTTTAATCACTTGAGCTAGCATATCGTCAGGTCTGACGTTTGCCAGCGCACCGCCGTAGCGGCCGATGGCAGAGCGTTTAGGAGAACAGATAAAAGCCGACATTATACTGCTCCTTGAGCACTATGAGCGCGCGCTGTTTTTTCTTTTAATGTACGCAAAACATCCAACTCTTGTGCATTGGGAGTGGGTGTGGTGGTGACGGATTCTAAAAACTTGATAGGCCAACCTGTGGCCGCTATTACTTGTTCTTTGGTGACACCAGGATGCAAGCTGACAACCACCAATTCTTTGCTGTCAGGATCAGGTTTAAGAATACATAAATCGGTAATAACAACAGTCGGGCCTCGACCTATTTGCGGATGTTGATCGCGAACTTTACCATCGCGGCCAAAGCCCACGGTGGTCACAAAATCAACTTGCTCCACAAAAGTACGCGTAGAGTGTTTCACTGTGATAAACACTTCTTTGGCGTTGGTGGAAATCTCGGGTGCGCCGCCGCCACCGGGTAAACGAACCTTAGGGTTAGCGTAACTTGTTTTGCCTTCTTTTACAGACGAATCATCCTTTGCTGCAATAACGGTGGTGTTTAGGTTTGCGTATTTATCTATTTGCGCTGTCCCTAGAAAACCAACATCAATGTGCCCACCTTGTAACCAGTATCTAAACATTTCGGGTACAGAAACCGTAGTAAGTGCTGACTCGCACAATTCACCATCACCAATAGATAGAGGTAAAATTTCAGGTTTGGTTTGAATTGTACCTGATTCATAAATTAGGGTGATGTCGGGTGCGTGGGTCATGCGGGCTACGTTCGCCGCTTCGCTGGGTAAACCGATCCCCACAAAACAGGTCATATTATTCGACAGCGCGCGAGCTGCGGTCACTGTCATCATTTCAGCTGGGGTATAATTGGCTGTCATCTTAGTTTGCTCCCGTTTGCAGAATTTCGTCTTCTAACCATTGATTGAAACGCTCTCTGTCTCTGCTGATCGCATCCCAGTCTAGATAATATTGATTATCCCGTTGATAGTAACCATGGGCATAGGAAGGGTGAGCGCCTTTAGGAGCAACTGCAATTTGGTCAACGGTCCAGCCTGGCAACACACAGGAGTTTGGTCCAGTATTAAGGTCATCAACTATTTCTTCAACGGTGACAATGCTTATTTTTGAACTCAATACGACTTCTTTTTGCACACCAACAATACCTTCTATTAGTACATTACCTTGGCGATCTGCTTTTTGAGCATGAATAATACCGACGTCAGGTTTTATGGCGGGAACACAAGCTAGTTTTTCGCCGGTGAAAGGGCAGGTAACTGAGGAAATAGCGTCATTCACATCGGTGAGTTCACTGCCTATATAACCCCGAAACACCGCCATTGGCAATCCAGCGGCACCGGCTTCATAGGCGTTGGCCATCGCTGCGTGGCTATGCTCAACAGATTCTAAAGCATTGGGATAATTATTTTGAAATGCATCACGAACACGGTGTAAAGAACCTACTCCTGGATTACCACCCCACGAGAAAATCAGTTTTTTGGCGCATCCCGCTCCCACCAATTGGTCATAGATCAAATCAGGCGTCATTCTTATAAGGGTTAAATCACGTTTTTTCTGGCGAATAATCTCATGTCCTGCGGCAAAGGAAATAAGGTGAGTAAAGCCTTCTAACGCAAGGGTATCACCATCTTTAACCGATTCGGATATTGCTTGTTGGAGTGAATTGAAAATAGCCACTTTTGCCTCTTGTTCGTAATACGAATTAATATTCAATATGCGAACAATATAATGTATGCTCACTATACCGTCAAGTTCTACCTGTTGATCTGGGTATTAAAAACAAGTTGTCATAATGATAAAACGGGTTTTAATGGTTTGGATTAGATAGAATGTAATAAGCTCTAAAAAATAAATTAAAGCGCGTATAACGCGAATGAAGCATCGCTAATGAATGAAGAAAAAATATCTGTAGATAACCGAGATTATGTGGGCGCATTAGCCTCAGGACTTGAAGTGTTAAGCGCCTTTGATGTGCAGCATAAAAAAATGACCTTGTCTGAAGTCGCGCAAATAACTGGAATGGACCGAGCCAAAGCTCGTAGGCTGCTATTGACCCTGCACGCCCTAGGATACATTGCTAAAGAAGGCCGTCAGTTTATGCTAACACCTAAGGTATTGCGCCTTGGCTATGCATTTAACGCCACTAATGATCACCTAGACGTAGTGCAACATTATTTGCAGTCGGTCACATCAGAGCTCGGTGAGTCTTGCTCATTGTCGATACTCGACAATGGCGAAATTATTTATTTAGTAAGGTCGTCGGCTGCTCATCGTTTAATGTCAATTAATATCACCCCAGGAACCAGATTGCCCGCCGCCTATACGTCTATGGGAAGAGTGTTACTTGCCGAGTTATCGACAACAGAGCAACAAGAATGGTTGGCAACCGCACAGCTGCATGGGCATACAGACAAGAGTATTCTAGATAAAAATACCTTCATTCATATGCTCAAAGAAGTGAAGCAACAAGGCTATTGCGTGGTTGACCAAGAGTTGGAATTAGGACTTAGATCTGTCGCCGTTCCTGTGTTTGATTATCAGGGGAAGTTGCTTGGTGCAGCAAACATAAGCACTAACTCTCTTAGAGTGTCGATGGATAGCCTAATTAATAAATACCTGCCGGCATTAAAAGAAGCGGCACAATTAATTACCGCCCACGCAAAATAGGGAAATTGGCATAACAGAATCGCTAAATTAGACTAGCGAGTATGGTTTATTTAGTTATGCGAGTCGCTTTTTTGCTTTTCTACCAGCTCATCAAGGATCACTGAGGCTGCTTGCATAATGTCGTTATAGGGTTCTTTGCGTCTGCTGCAAATTACCGGACTGGTAATACTTTTATCTTCTAGTTGAACAAAGACTACATCATCTCGACTTAGACGATTAACCTGTTGCGGCACTAAGGCCACCCCCATTTCGGCTGCGACTAACGCCAATGCGGTTTGAATATCATTTACCTGCTGAGCAATGCGCAGGTTTAATCCATTGCGGGCAAATAAGTCAATACAAATATCCGCAAAATTAGGGCTTTGACCCGCCGGATATAAAATCATTGGTAGTTTTGCCAATTCGGCCATCGTCAGCGTTTTCGATGCTAAAGGGTGCTCTTTGTGGAGGGCCACTAACATCGGTTCTTGGAATAGTGTGGACTGTTCTATTTCTGGATCATTAATGTAAATGCGGCCCAAACCGATATCAATTTTGCCCGCTTTTAATGCGTCTAATTGATCCCGGGTTTTAAGTTCATACAAAATGACTTCCACATTGGTATTTTGCCTTAAGCGTCTGACCATAGTGGGAAATTGACCGTAAAAAACCGAAGGAACAAAGCCAATTCCAAACACCGTTTTGCCACTTTGCGCCACACGTCGAGTATCTTCAATGGTGACCGATACCTTGGATAGAATCTGTTTAGCATGCTGCCAGAAGTACTGCCCGGCAGGTGTTAAAGCCAGTCCACGGGGCTGTCGCTCAAACAAAATAACCCCAATTTCCTCCTCTAACTGTTTGATTTGTCTTGTTAAAGGTGGTTGGGCGATAAAGAGTTTTTGAGCAGCCCTGGTTAAATTCAACTCTTCTGCTACTGCACAAAAATAACGTAAATGCCTTAATTCCATCATACCTCCAAGGTATTGCTTACTACTAATTCAATATTGGTAACGACACAAAATAGCATTTAAATTAAACAAACTTTAACTGCAGGGTAACAAATTTCTAACATGAGTAAGATTACAAGTATCAACACCTTTATTGTGGACATTCCGACAATAAGGCCCCATAAACTGTCGATGACGTCGATGTCAGTACAATCTATGGTAATTGTACGTATAAGTGACGATAACGGTCTTGAGGGTATAGGTGAAGGCACTACTATTGGCGGATTAGCCTATGGTCCTGAAAGCCCTGAAAGCATAAAAACGAATATCGACAAGTACATTGCTCCCCTTATACTCAGCAAACCGATAGACAGCATCAATGCCTTTATGCAACTGCTTAATCAGTCTGTTCGCGGAAATTATATTGCAAAATCGGCAATAGAAACAGCCTTACTCGACTTACGAGGAAAGCAATTGGGCGTGCCAGTCTCCGAATTACTAGGAGGAGCTTGTCATCAAAAATTAGACTGCCTTTGGGTTTTGGCCTCTGGTGATACGGAAAAAGACATCGCCGAGGCGCAAAAAATGATTGCGCAGAGAAGACATTGCCACTTTAAAATGAAAATTGGTGCTCGGGCTGTGGCAGACGATGTTGCACACGTCAAAGCGGTTAAACAGGCACTGGGCAGTGATATCAGTATTCGTGTTGACGTCAATCAAGCATGGAATGAAATTAATGCGGTCAAAGGTATGCAGGCACTGCAAGATGCCGGTATTGATTTGGTGGAACAGCCAACCCCTGCAAAAGATTATGCCGCACTTGTCAGATTGTCTGAAAAATTCAATATTCCCATTCTTGCCGATGAATCAATTGCAGACAGCCAAGACGCTTATTTATTAGCGAAACAAGGATTCTCAGGTTCAGTTGCACTCAAAATAGCTAAAGCAGGTGGACTTAAAGGCGCTCTAGATGTTGCTGCAGTATGTGCCGCATCCGGGATAGATGTGTATGGCGGTACTTTGCTTGAAGGTTCCATAGGCACTGCCGCAGCATTACATGCATGGTCAACCGTACCTAATATGCAATTTGGGACCGAAATGTTCGGCCCCTTATTGTTGCAAGATGATTTTACTAAAACTCCCCTTAAATACCGAGACTTCGGGGTCGAAATCCCCACTTTGCCGGGTTTAGGCTTAGAGATAGACGAAGACAAATTCACTCAATATGTGCGTAAGTAGCGCGAGGATACCAATATGTTATTTCAAGTAAATATGACCGTCATTCCACCAAAAGATATGCCTAAAGAGCAATTTGATGAAATAAAAGCAACAGAAAAGAAATATGCCGAGCAGCTTCAGCAGCAAGGTATTTGGAAGCACCTTTGGCGCGTTGTGGGGCAGTATGCCAATGTTAGTATTTTTGAAGTAAAAGATAACGCGCATCTCCATGAGATTTTGATGGGGCTTCCTTTATATCCCTACATGGAAATGACAGTGACACCTTTGTGCAGTCACCCTTCATCTATCCATTAATCATAATCAATTAGCGTACTTGGAGATTTTATGAGCGTTAAAACAATGCAAACAGAAGCAGTACAAGCTCTATTAAAAAAAGCAGCAGGCCTAGATAAAGAAGGTGGCAATCCGCGCTTTAAAAACATAATGCATCGTTTTTTATCAGACATATACCAAATGATAGAAGACTTAGATATTACCCCAGAAGAATTTTGGCAAGGTGCGAACTACTTAAATGAATTAGGCACCAATAAAGAAGCTGTTTTATTAGCCCCAGGCCTTGGTTTCGATCACTATTTAGATATTCGTGAAGACGCAAAAGATGAATTAGCAGGGATCGCGGGTGGTACGCCACGCACAATCGAAGGCCCACTTTATGTTGAAGGTGCACCCATTATTCAACAAGGTGACAAGATGGACGATGGTAATACACCTGGCCAAGAAATGCTGTTGCATGGTTGCGTTAAAGACGAGCAGGGCAATCCACTTGCCAATGCCATGGTCGATATCTGGCATGCTGATACCAAGGGGGCATACTCATATTTTGATCCAAGCCAAAGTGAATTTAACTTACGTCGCAGAATTCGTACCGACGAAAACGGCCAATACGTAGTTCGCTCAATAGTGCCTAGCGGCTATGGCTGTCCTCCAGGGGGTTCAACCATGAAAGTCCTGGAAAACTTGGGGCGTCATGGCAACCGACCTGCCCACATACATTACTTCGTTTCAAAACCCAACTTTAAACACCTAACTTCGCAAATTAATTTAGCCGGTGACGAATACACATTTGATGACTTTGCCTTTGCCACCCGTGAGGAGCTGGTTGTAGATGCAAATCCAGTAAACGACGCCAAGTTAATCAGTGAGCATGGTTTTAAAGGGGAATATTTGGATGTTGAGTTTGACGTAACCTTAGTCAAAACCGACGAAGAAACCATCCAACAAGCGCATCCCCGTGCCAGAGTATCTTTAGAACAAGCGTAAGCTTGTTCTTTGTTAACCCCCCTACAGTTTACAAAAAGAAGATTATTAAAATCTCGGGAAGTAAACGACGTTGAGCCTAAATTAGGCTCTTTTTTTGTACGTGATATTTTGCCAGTCATGATTCGTCCGCTTTCTTATTGACTTCTCAGCTTTCCCCATTTTTGTGATTTTTAACCTCTTGTGTTGTCAGTATTTTGTACCAATTAGATTTACTGCTTATCAAAATTGAAGCAAAAACAAGATGTTAATATTTGGCCTATGTGTTGCTTAAGCCTTTAACCACAGCACATTTAAGGAAAAATTATGCGATCAAATAAAACGTTTACAGCATTATTCAGTACTCTAGTTCTAGGACTCAGTTTAAACGCACAGGCCAGTCTTATCCCAAATTGGTATAACGACTTTGGTACAGAATTAACTGACTTAACTGATGAAGATGATCTATATCAAGAGGTAGCTTTGAGTCCTATAATGAGTGTCTACGGAGCCTCATACAACAGCGTTTCCGTTAATACCAACGGCTCTTTAAATTTCACTGAAACCACAGATGACTATGATGTTGGCGATGAATTTGAGGATGATTATGGAGTGTCAATTGCGGCTTTTTGGAGTGATCTAGACCCAAGCGAAAATGACGATGCTCGCATTTTTCAAAATACAAGTGTTTTTGATGGTCAGAATGCTTACATTTTTACTTGGTTTGAGATTCCAGATTATGAAGACGAGGACTTGTTAAACACATTTCAAGCTATTATTACCGAAAGTGGCGATATTCAACTCAATTTTTTATCGTTGGATGGTGTAGATCCAGATGAACATCCAGACGAAGGTGTAGTGGGTATCTCTGATGGTTCAGGTAGTAATTTTGACTATCAAACAATGGATACTTGGGATTTTCCTCGCAGTGAGTTTTCAATCGGTTATACATGGGATGGCAACGACTACACAAGAAGTGAATGGTCTTGGGATCAACCGGTTGCAGTTTCTGAACCATCAACACTTATAGTATTGAGTCTTGGCCTGCTTGGTTTAGCGAGATTGAGAAGCAACAAAAAGTAACTTTTTAAAGGGGCGATGACAACATGTCAAAGCCCTATTTTCCATCTACAAGTGTGTAATTTTGCTGGGTACTTCTTCATCTTTAGCTCGTTAGTTTTTGATATTATCCCTCCAACAAAGTGTTTTGAATAATTAGACCATTACACTTTATGCTTCTCGCTGTGAAGAGCGACGCTATAAGTAAGTGTGAACTTTGCCTGTCTTCTGATTCATGGCAGTATTCCAGTAAGTGTTTAATATCATGTTCTGTAAGGTTGTCATACGCACAAGAAAGCTCCTTTTCTTGTCTGAGTTTATGCTTCGATGTCAAAGCGTCATTTTTATTTTGAGAGGACTTATTCACTTTTTGGCCTCTTTGTTCATTGCATGCTTTACTGCAGCTCGGCTTTCTGAAGTGAAACTTATTGTGCGCGCAAGCACTGTTGCAGGAAGCTTCCCAGTGAATAGGCGCGCTTGAATGCGGTCAGGTGCGTATTCAAAGAACAATGAGATATTGTAAATTACGTCTTTTTTGGGGGACAAATGTAAAATAGAATGAAGTGAATAAAGCCAAGCACGCTGTTCTATGTTGGATATGCCCCCTCTAAGCTGTTTTTTGACTGAAGGCGTTAACCCACAAATCAGAGGCATCCAGCCTTCGAAAAACAAATCTTTGTTCTCTTTGGAAAAAGTCGTCAACCTGAACATTCTGTTCAGCAAACGCAATCGAGCTTCACTTATTTTTCGTTCATTGTGGAAGTGAAAGACGAGTTGAGTGAACTCAAACGCTGGCAGCGCTGTGGGATGGCAAGCCAAGACGGTGGAAGAATTTTCAAATTGTAAGTTTTTCATACATAACCTCAACAACAATAATTTTTAATTTTCTTTTCTGTTGTTGTGAGGCTCTATATGAGCTAACTGTAATTATATACAGTATATTTGATTGTGGTCAATAACTATTTTTTGATAGGTCTATTTGCAACACTTCTGCTGAACGGTTAAGTTTTAGAAACGACTGTTATCTTGACTTCTTTGTTTCTTAGCTGGAGGTTCATTAATTCCTCCTCCGTAAGTTGTTCCGCTGCTGCCCTACCGATCTCCGCCCAATTCTCAATAACTTCGGTGGGTGATCGAGGCAGGCGATCAAAATATGCAATTGCAGAATTTATCAATGAGTCATCAAGCTGAATCTCTTTAGTCTTTTTAATATTCTTCGACATTAACTTTCTCCTTGTTTTTAGGAATAAGTACCTCGGACATCGTAGGCTGGAAAACACCTACCCGAGGTAGTGCAGTTATAAAAGGAACAGGTATGGACTGCAAAAGCAGTATGACAGAGAAGTTAATATCGAACAACCCATTGAATAATAACAAATTTATCTTGAATGTCAATATTGATTAATACTTTCCCCTCGTTTATAAATAACAGGAAAAGAAAGTTCTGATAGGTCTTAAATCTGGAATTGAAAACTGAACAAGGCGTGTATGATGAAGTGTGATTGCAAACTTCTTAGTGTTTCAACCATTAGCGAACTAAAAGAGCTCTCGTTCGAGGACTTTAGCGATTGTGTCTTATGTGATAAGTGTGATGTTTTATCGATAGGTGAATTAGCACGCAATATTGGTGTAACTAGGCTTGAGGCGAGGCGTATTAATAAGTCTTCAAGCGACAATTATACTCAGGCTTTAATACACGCGGGATGTGATAAAGAGCTTATATTCGCATTATCCTCAAAAAATTGTACAAAGTTTTTCCTAGAAAATCCTCAAAGGCTTAGAGAATTGATGGAGGCTTGTGCTGAACGCAACAAATGCTCGATAAAAAAACTCAGCCAAAGGATGCTTTTGAACTGTCCAATACTCAAAGCACTTATACCCTCTCAATTAAGACTTACATCTGAATTAAAGGCTAAAGTTTTTGAAAATACTAGCATGATCCAATGCTGTGATGTGCTTCCCCATCGTTATTTCGATCGATATCCACTTCAAGCTAGAGAAGAATTTGAGGCACTAAAGAAAAGAATCTGCATGATAAATAAATGGCCCACTGTAGAAAAAATTAGAAAAGATTCAGTTGGTAGAAAAATGATGGATCACTTCGGTAATAGTGTGAGCAAAATGTGTAACCATTTTAATGAAGTGCACTTTCAAACACACACTGCCGCCCAAGGTAACCTTAATCACTTGGATTATGTAAAGGCATTGATAATTGCAGCAGTTAAAAGAATGGGAGGAAGTCTAAATGAATTGCCTAGTATTACTTTGAGAGAATTGGAAAGATTCACTAACGGTTCTGTTGCCTCCGCAAGTTCCAGAAATCATAAGACTAATTTTGCATCTCTATGCATTCAATTATTCCCAGAGTACAAATTTTCGCCATATCAATTTACCGGAGGCGTAGAGAATTTTCATTGGGTTAACCAAAGGGGTGAGCTTATGAAGGAGAACATCAGAGATGCTGTCTTATGGCTGGTCACGCAAATTACCTCAAAGGAAGAGCATGGCGCTGATCTTGATATGATCCGCTTTTTAAAAAAAGCTGACTTCGTATCACACGGATTGTCATACATTGCCAACTTGCCAAATTATACTTTAGCGGAAGTTCTGAGCTTGTCATTTCCCGAACTGGATTTTTCCGATTTTAGGCGCTACGGAAATGATGATTGTGGCGAACGCCTATATCATTTATTGCACGACTACTTCGATCCCCAAAAAAATATCTTAATTTCTTGTTTGGAAGATAAGCTTTGTTTTGGTCAAAGCGGGACTTGTTATCTCAGAACTGATCTAGTTATTAAGTTTCCTGAACATAAAGTTCACTTTGAAGTTCAAGGACCGCAACATATTGATGAGGTTCATTCGATTCATGCAAATTCGAGATATTCTGATTCTTTCGAGAGACAAATAAAAAACGATAGAATAAAATTTGATCATCATCAGTCAAATAAGAACATCATTATCTATTTAAAACCAGAGCAATTGACAAATACTGCGGTGCTTGCAGAGACTAAGCGGCAAGGTTTCGATATTGTAAATGGAGAATACATTCCAATTTCTAAGAAAAATTTAGCAAATTATCTAATTAAGGGAGGATTTTTGTCATCCGAAGTTTTTGCTCATTGAACTCACAGCCATTAGTGGACATTGGCAAAGTAGGAAAAAAGACTCTATCAAAGCTATTTCGAAGATAAGTGCGTAGCCAGCTTCGCAGAGCCACTATAATTTACTGTCAATGTCTTGAACGTAATTGACAGGGCTTAAATTAAAACGTATGTGAAAGGACTCTCCATCATCATTAAGAAACTTAAAGGATTCTTCAAACGTGAGGACGTTCATCCGACACTCTCTATATGCAGCCATATCAGCCTTGGAACGAACTAGTCTCGGAGAAATGTCGTTACGACGATGCCAGGCATATCTTTTAATTAAGGGGGATTCGTCAAAAGTTTCTGTGCAATCTTGTAATTTTTCCCTAGTATCATCAGATGCCGAGTACAAAATAACAATTGTTTCGGAGCCATCAATTTTGACTAAGTGATGATGGCTACTTTCTTCCAGAATAAAACTGCTGTCTGTTTGAAGATAAACGGGATTTTTGTCATTATTCTTCAAGAGTATTGTCAAAACAAAATCATTTTCATCTACTACAAAACCTTCGATGTAGGGTATTTGAAATTTATTCTCCTTTACAATTCTTATAAACTCTATAGCAACTATAAGACCATAAAAAGCCACTGAAATTACTATAAAAAGAATACCAATACAGAAAACCTTAAACTGATTCTT
Source organism: Aliiglaciecola sp. 3_MG-2023 (assembly GCF_030548205.1). GTDB lineage: Bacteria > Pseudomonadota > Gammaproteobacteria > Enterobacterales > Alteromonadaceae > Aliiglaciecola. The sequence goes on from NZ_JAUORV010000005.1 coordinate 249,258, forward strand.
ATAGTTTTCAATATTATTTTTGTAGTATTTAAAAAAGAACATTCCCGGCCATAAAAACGAAAATATAAGGACAAGCGACATTGTTGAAGTAAACGTCATAACGGATTGTTCTGAAATGAAATTACTCAATTTATAAAAAACAAAAAGAACCAGCGGCATTGATAATAACCAATGAGCTAGAGTGTAGAGTAATACAGAGCAATATCTTTCGCTCTTTCCATGAATTTTGTCAAATAAGGATATTAATATTAAAAATATAAAAAATGATGGGAGAACGACCTTAGTAAATTCATTAAGCGACATGATGAGAGAAAATTCACTCAATATGGAAGGTAACTCAGGAAGTGGCACTTTCGTAACATCATAATTTTCGCAGGATCTAAGTAAACTAACAAAGGTAAACAGAAATATTCCTAGAATCCATTTGGTCACTGTTACTGACAGAAAAATATTAACTGCCAACATAACATAGCCATTCAGTTTGTTTTGATAGGATTTTAGTTTATTGGATCTGAACAATAATAAAATTGTTGTTTGAAGGTAGCAAAAAAAGAGATTCACTACAGATACTAATGATTTGTTTACCATTTCTGTAAAGTCATTCTTTTCCATAACTATCCTTACTGATTATCATTAAAATCACAATACAATGATGGTTATTTACACGAATAGTGTATCCCTGCGGATTAAAGCGATTTTCCTAGAATGTGACATTTGATAAAGCCAGCAATCTATGCAATTTAGCCCTTTCTGGATCAATTTCTACATTAACATCTCCTCCGACTAAAAAGTAAACATATTAGAGGAAGATCGTCATACCCTTAAAAACCAACGGCTGAAAATCGCTCCTAGTTGCTATTCAATTGTCACAGCGCCAACGGCACCTATACGTACACAGCAGCCATTCAAACTTCCCAGCTTGAGTGGCTGCTATTGGCACAGACTGTGTAAAAACTATTGATCACCTTTTGGCCTAAGAACAAGCTACTTATGATCAATCAGTCTTAGCCACCGATCCAACTTTATGGCCTAGTTTAGTATAATAAAATGGTAAGCCAAATCAGAGGAAATCTGCAATGTCTCACCATATTATAGGTCAATCAAGACACCAGTCGACGCTCTTCCCAGAAGCAATTGATGACTTTGTTACCGAAGACAATCCAATAAGAGTCATCGATGTGTTTGTAGACCAACTTGATTTACTCGCACTTGGTTTCGAGGCTGTTAATGCTAAGTTAACCGGCCGTACAGGCTATCATCCATCCACGATGCTGAAACTCTATATCTACGGTTACTTAAATCGCATTCAATCATCTCGTCGATTAGAAAAGGAAAGTCACCGTAACGTTGAATTAATGTGGTTACTCGAGCGTTTAAGACCTGATTTTAAAACTATCGCCAACTTTAGGAAAGATAATGGCAAGGGGATTAAAAATGTCTGCCGCAAGTTTGTTGAGTTATGTCGTCAACTCAACATGTTTGACGAGTCGGTCTTCGTCATTGATGGCTGTAAATTCAAGGCAGTGAACAACAAATCAAAAAACTATACACCTAGCAAAGTCCAGTTCCATATCGACCGAGTAGAGAAAAGTATTGAAAAATACCTAAGTCAAATGGACGCCAAAGACGGGGATGAAAAGGATATCGACACCACAGTATCATCTTCAAAATTAGCATGGCTTGAAGCGCGTTTAATTGAACTTAAAGCGCTTGATGAAGAGGTCAACGAACATCCTGACAAGCAAGTATCACAAACGGACCCTGATGCACGTTTAATGAAAACGCCTCACATGGAAAGACAGGTCTGTTATAACGTGCAAAATGCCGTGGACACTAAGCATCACTTGATTGTTGAGCACGATGTCTCCATGACAGTAGACAGAGGACAACTCACCGTAGTGGCAGCGCAAGTCCAAAAAACGTTGGGTAAGAAAGACATCACCATCATCGCCGATAAGGGCTATTTTAGCCGCAACGATATCAAAGCGACACAAGACTTAGGCATGACCGCAAACGTACCACAAACCGATACATCAGGCTCAGCCAAAAAAGGCATATTCAACAAATCGTTATTCAAATACGATAAAAACAAGGATATCTATACATGTCCTGCGGGCGAAGAATTACCACATCGCCGCAATGTGACGGAAGACGGTCTTGAGCAAAAAGTATACGTTAACCATATTGCTTGCCGAGATTGTACTATAAGAGCTAAATGCACAACGTTATTAAAAGAACCAAGAAAAATGAAACGCTGGGTTCACGAAGAGGTGATAGACGCCATGCAGCAGCGGCTCGACGATAATCCAGACACACCCGTTCTGAGAAAACAAACCGTAGAGCATCCATTTGGAACGATTAAAATGTGGATGGGTGCGACACACTTCTTAATGAGAAGTAAAAAGAATGGGAGTATCGAAATGAGCCTAAATGTATTGGCTGACAACCTGAAACGAATGATGACCATAATGGGAACAACTGGATTGATGGAAGCCATCAGTAAATAAAGGTGAATTCAGCTTTCATTTACGCCAAAAATCACGTTAAAACATCATATTTGTCATTATCGACCGACCTCAGCACCACAAAACCAATATGCTGTGCTAACGCTAATAATCGGTGACTAAGTTATTTGACAGATCGGGTATCACATATGACGGAGTTGGGTAGCGGCATTCTTAGTTTTTACACAGTCTGGGCATAAACTTCACCGTCAGGGTAACGCCCAAATCAACACATATACAGATCAGCGCCCTCTATCAACAGTAATAATTGCATCTCCAACGCAAAATTCTAAATCATCTCCTTTTTTCAGATTCAAACTAACAATCACACTCGACGGTACAGCAACAGTCAGTTGGTTGAGAAAATTTGTACTAACTCTGACTGTGTCAGGTACTTTATCTAGGTCTATTGGTTTTGACATTGTGTCTTTGTCCATTTGGCATAGCAAATCGACTATAGATTTATTTTCTTTATCGATTACGTCCTGTATATGGTCATCATTAGCCACAACGGCAAGATCTAATGTTTCCATTTTATTAAACTGTTTCTCAAATGCCTCAATCAGTATTGCAAGAATTTCTAGTTCGTCATATTCTGGAGTGCCTGGAACCGAATTCCACAGTTGATTGACTCGGTTCAGCGCCTTTTGATTATCAGCCTCATTTCTTATGGGTTTGATATTCATACTCATGATTTTCCTTCGTTATTTGTTGATGAGTTTCGTTTGTCTTCTTTAGTTTCTGTGGCATCAATCACTGAGCTTAATGGGACTTCGTAGGTTCTGCCATTTATGTTGAAAAAATAAAAAGTCTGTGTCAGCTAAGTAAAGTTCGTATATGAAAAGTGTCTACAGTTTTAAGGGAAGATCATAGGACATTAAAGAGTTTTATGGAAGCAACTGAGCTGTTCGAATTTAAGGAGGAGATTACGTCAAAGGGTGGTGTGAGAGTGGTTTATAAGTTGGGAAAAATTACAGAGGGTACCCATTTATAGCTTGTAACTGAGTAGCGAAATTACAATTTTTATAAGGAAGGTGATGAGGTGTTACTTATTAAGTCTTCAAACTAGAATCCTTGAAACTTATTTAGTTTCCATTGTACTAAATTAACAAACATCAAAAGTAACCTAATAAGAGCTTAAATATGAATCAACAAAATTTTATTGCTTCTTGTTTCTCGCAACTTGTTGAGACCTTTGAGAATGCAAAATGTCGTAAAAAAGATGATAAGCAAAAGCATAGAACTGAAGGTTTTATTCAAGCTGGTAAAGCACTTGGTTTATTGTCACATAGTGAAGCTACAGAGTTGATGGAGAAGGCTCATCATCAGGTATTTGGGGAATCAATCAAATCTAGAAAATCCCGTAAAGCAAATTTGAAAGAAGCTATTGAACAGGGTGACACAGATTTTATAAATATCCCAGCATGCGAACGGAATTAGGCTAGTTTAAATTAGATATAAGTTTATTTTGGTCACAATCTGGTCACAGAAATATAAAAGTTAGTGCGCACTACTAGTTAAAGTCTTTAGTAAATGGCGCACCCAGCGAGATTCGAACTCACGACCTCTGCCTCCGGAGGGCAGCGCTCTATCCAGCTGAGCTACGGGTGCGCTGGAAGCAGGCATGATCTTAATGAAAACCTAGGAATTTTCCACTGTTATTTTTAATTATCCGATGGATGCTGAATGTTTTTCATTGGATTTGTGCGATATGGTGTTTTTTTGTTCTGAATTTTCTGTAGTAAACGCTTACTTACAAAAAATGGAAGAGGGATTTGTTTCGTCTTGCTTAATTAGGTTGGTAAAACAAGACGAAATTAGCCAGTGTGCCTCGTTGTCATTTCTGAAATGGGCATTTCAATTTAGAGATTCTTAACACTCAAAAGCAGTACAGAAAAATTCTAGGGTGGTATAAAGTTTGTCTTCGTCAGATTCAGATTTTACCGACAGGGCAATGCCGCCCATAAGTGTTATTAAAACATCGGCCAACTCCTCTGGATTTTCTGACCCTAATTTTTGCAAACGATTTTGTAAGCTTGTTTGCAATTCCTTTTGCAGTTTAGATATCTCATTCAGTATGGATTTGTTGCGGCAAAAAAGGTGTCCTTGCAAAATTAAACAACCGCTTCTGCGATTCTCATTTAGGTAAAATTCGAGGCTCATCTCCAGGCTATTTCTAAACATCTCGCTGGGATTTTGAGAGTCGGCTAGCATCTTCTCTAGTCGTTCCCAAAATTGGTCTTTATAAAACCCTAACGCTGCTAAAAAAAGATCTTCTTTATTGCCATATGTGGCATAAATTGATGTGGCGGTGGCATTTAGCGTGGCACTTAATTCAGCCACTGAAACATTCTCAAAACCGTGATCTTGGAATAACGCTAACGCTTTTTTTAGGCCTTCTTTTCGGTCTAGTTTTCTTGGTCTTCCTCGTACTGTGGAATTATTTGTATTATTCACTACAAAATCCTGACCATTGATAGTTTTAATAATTGTATTAAACGCTACAAAAACCTATTTTACAAGGCTCATAGGTGTATTTTAATTAAATTTAATTAGGCTTGCATGAAGTAAATGAATTGCAGGAAAGTAAATAATGTATTAATCACTACAATAATTGAATCAAAGAGGATTGTTAATTATTGTAGTGATCGATATATAAACATTATGAAGGAAAAGCTACCAGCGTTATTCTGGGTTAAAAACAGTTTGTTTATAGAGTTCTAACGCATGAATGTTATCTTTTTGAGCTTCCTTAATTTGCGCTAAAAGAAGCACGTCTCGACGTTCGTGTGCAATTTTAATTGCTTTTGAAAGTGCCTTTTCAGCAAGCATAAAGTCATCGGAATTGTACGCAAGTTGACCAAGGGTAGAGAGCAAATCTACATTAGAATCGTCTTTCTTCAGCCAACCTTCAAGTTGTTTAACTGCACCATTTGTTTGGGTGTTTTTAAGCTGCCGATACAAATTATACAGAACAGGGATGGGCCCACTTTTTTGACTGTTTACTAAAACCGTTTGCGCCTCTTCATACATTTCTTGGTCAATTAATTGCTGTGCATAAGCTGCAACCTGACCAGATTCTTTACGAACTCCTCTGGGCAAAGATTGCCACTTTTCCTTCAGTTTAATCGCGCCTTCTTTACTGGCGATTTCCGCAAACTCACCTTTTGAGGCTTTCAACAACCAATAGTCGTATTCTTCTCCAAGTGGCTTTTTCCACTTTTTAACGTGCTCTTTCAATACCGAAAACTTACCCGTTTGCTCTAACGCTCGCGCCCACAATTTAATAATATTTGGCTCACGTTGGACCTTTTCCGGTGCTTCATTTATGTATGTAAGTGCTTGCTCACCTTGATTTTCGATGACTAGATCACGGATCAGGCATAAATTCGCGGCTAAGTTCGTTTTGTCTTTTTCGGCGGCTTCAAACCATAAATCACGTGCTTCGGACTTGTTATTAAGTTGCGCTTCTACCTCGGCTAAAGCTAATAAGTTAATCCCATCAAAATCTTCATTGCGTATTTTGCTCAAGGACTTTTTAGCATCCAAATAATTACCTTCAGCTAAAAAGATTAAACCATTGGTAAACGCTTTTTGCTTGCGTCTGCTACTAAAACCGAACAACCAATCTTGCGAGCCGGCTAGGATATCTATCAGCTTTTTAATTAGAATGATGGTTAGCCAGGTGGCAAAAAATAGGGTTACAACCAAGACCACAAAACCAAAAATTGAAACTTGGTAAGTTCCACTTTCAAGGGCAATCAAAAAATACCCTTGGTAATTGATTAATCCAGGGCCTGCATATAAGCCGACAATAATCAGCCCAATAATAATTAACAGCAGTAAGATTTTTTTCATAGTTCAAACTTCCCGTTTGAGAAAGCGTTGCTCATTCGGTCTTCTAATATATCTTGCAGTGGTTTTGCCGCATCAAGTTGTTGGGGATATTTACGTGCTACTTCGGTTTCTTCCAAATTACGTAACGCATCCAACATACCAGCTACTTCGGTGGCTTCGAGATCATAATGTTGAACGATTAATCCTATCGCCCGTTGCAAACTTTGTTTAAACAAGGTGTCTTGCTCTTTCATTATGGCGGTTTGTGCTTGCATTAAGGCAAACCGTAACTGCTCTTTGGCTAACCATTGTTGCTGTTGAGATAACAACGGTTCAACAGGGCCTTCATTGGCTTGGTATTTAAAATTGCTTTCAATGTAGGCCCACACTCTGGCCATGCCCGTGAGTTCTTCTGGCTCAAAGCCTTTCACTTCCACTTCTGGTAGAGACAAAGGTAGGTTATTAACCTGTTGCACCATGCCTGATAACGACAGTGCGATAGAAGTCAAAGAAACCTGATTGATTTGTTGAAGATTTTGAATATCGCTGGCAATGAATTGTCTGACGGGCAATAAAGAAGGATCTGCTAAATCTTGTAGCCGACTATCCGCTGCTTGCAACATAGCTACTGCAGTACGCACGTCGTTTTCTAACCATAGTTTACGACCGGCCATACGGACTAAATAATCCGCTTCTGCCAATAACCAGTCTGCAGGACGACGTCCAGACACTTCGGCTAGGTTTTTACTATTGGACTGTGCTTGGGTTAAGGCCTGGTTGACTAAATCGTTCTGTTTTTGAATAGATTCAGAGAGTGTTCTTTGTTGTTCAAGTAATTGTCGACTCAGTTGATCAATACTGCGACCTTGTTCGGAAATGCTTTCACTTTGTGTTGTTAAGGCTGCGTTTTCGGTATTGAGGGTGTTATTCCACTGTTGCCAAAACCAATACCCAGCGGCAGCTAACGCCACTAAACAAAGTAAATTGATTAGTGTAATAAACCATAAAAATCCTGTTTTGGCTTTACCTTTAGAGGCTTGTTCCTTTTTGGGGGCGGATTTAGGTTTGGGCGTATATGGCGGCTTTTCAGTTTTTTGTTCTGAGTTGCTCTGGCTTTTTACGTCAGGCTTTTTGTCTGATTTGGCTTTGGCCTTTGCGGGGGCTTTATCTTCGACATAGGATGCGTTCTCGATTTCCAAGGCTTTCATTTCCTCTTCGAGTGCAGTGATTTTGTCTTTTTCCGTCATTCTAGCGCTCCAAAAATTGATTGATTGCGTCTTTGAGTTGCTCATCTCTTGCACCAGCACTCAGATATACCTGCTGTATACCAAGTTTAGCTGCATAATCGGCAAGACGCTGACTAACCATTATCCAAGGTGTAGATTTTAACCACGTTCGGTCAAACTTGTCCCATGCTGCCTGGATAATTTCGCCACTTGTGGCCACAATACATTGAATCTCTTGTGGCTGCCAAGCTTCTGTTTGCGAATAATCTATACAGGGCAAACGACTATAAAGATTAATATGCTCTACTATTGCACCGCGACTTTGTAGTTCAGTGGGTAATATTTTACGCCCGCCCACGCCTTTCACAAGAAATACCTTTTGATTTGATAACGCTTGCAATTGTGGCAATGACAACAAGCCTTCTGAATTTGCCATATCAGGCACAATAACCTGTTTCGTTAACTGGGTTAAGCTCTCGCCGGTACTTGGACCCACAGCAAAAACCTGAAGTTCAGAGGGCCACTTTTGGACCCCATTAATTACGATCTCAGCCGCGTGTGTGCTAACGAATATACACTTAGTGCGAGCAATTTGCTCGTCATCTAAAGCTAAAATTGACTGTGCAAATTGTTGTAAATTGTGGTGGTTGATGTCGATTTCAATCAGCCCTAAACCTATGGTTTTAATGCCATGGCGTTGTAAATACTCAGTACTTTTTTGGAACTTCTCTTTCGGTCGCAGCAATAAAACAGACATCGATATTACACGTATGCTTCAGCTAAATAGTCTTGCGCGCCTTGTTCTAACAATTTTTCAGCAACAGCGTTGCCCAGTTGTTCAGGCTCCGAAATATCGCCGTACTGATCTGCCATAATTATTTGTTTGCCGGAAATAGAGCCGACCAACCCACGCAAGTGTAGTTGATTGTCGACGATTTCGCAGAAACTGCCAATGGGTACCTGACAGCCACCTTGTAGCTTAGCGTTCAAAGCGCGTTCAGCTACAACACGGGTTGCAGTACCAGGATCATTTAAGGGTTGTAATAGTGCGACTAATTCTGCGTCTTCAGTACGGCATTCAATCCCAACGGCTCCTTGACCCACAGCCGGTAACGAGACCCTGCTGCTAATTTCTTGTCGTATGCGGTCAGCCATGCCTAAACGAATTAAACCAGCAGAGGCTAAAATAATTGCGTCGTATTGACCATCATCAAGCTTCGCTAAACGAGTATTTACGTTGCCACGGAGATCTTTTACTTGAATATCTGGGCGATAAGCTTTGATTTGTACTTGTCGACGTAAACTTGAAGTGCCCACAACGGCGCCTTTTGGTAGGGAAACAATGTCTTCGTATTTATTGGATACAAAGGCATCTAATGGATTTTCCCGTTGGCAAATGGCGTGTAACCCAAAGCCTTCGGGAAACTCCACTGGGACATCTTTCATGGAATGTACTGCAATATCGGCTTCGCCTTTTTGCATTGCCACTTCCAATTCCTTGATGAATAGTCCTTTTCCGCCTACTTTGGCCAGTGGTGTATCGAGAATCACATCGCCTTTGGTTGTCATTGGCACCAATTCAATTGCAATGTGAGGGTGCGCCTTTTCTAATTCAGCTTTCACAAATTCAGCCTGCCAAAGAGCAAGGGCGCTTTTACGGGTAGCAATTTTTATTACTGAGCGAGTCATAAACAATCCGGTTAACCTTTTCATTCCATTTTAAGGTTTTGTGGTCCGGATTGGTACAGCAGAGTTGTAAAAAACCTGATAACCAGGATGATCTACATCAATAGCAACGAAAAAAGTCTAAAACTCCACCACTAATGGGTATTGTTCGTCGGCTTTTCGGATATATTCATCTCTGTTTTCCAGCCATTTCTCCATCACGCTGATGCTGTAATTCAAATACAGTTTTTCCCCTACAATGGTAAAAGCATTCTCATCTATACCTACTAAGTTGCCATCCGCCATCGCGTAAGCACAATATCCACCGTACTGTGGCGCATATTTCTCAGGGTTCGCGACAAACATTGCTTTATGTTCTTCAGTGGAAAAGTGCCATTGGGCTCCTCGCCAATCGTAGGTAATTTGTTTGTTACCTTTTACCGGTTTGTTTTGAGTGAAGTACGCGACAGTATCGTAACCATAAATAGCGTGGTTATTGAAAAAGCCTGTCTCGATGGGATCAGATGCTTTGGCAGTGGTTATAAATAGGCTAGTTATGGCAAATATAAGTACTTTTAAATAATTCATGTTAGATCCGTTTGGAAAGTTCGTTAAGGTTATTTACAGAACCGGTGAAACGGACCAAAAATTTCATCACAAATTTATCACGGCTTAAATTAAAGGGACTAGCAAGGCCTAGGTGGTTACAAATACCTCCTCAAAGTGGTAAGTAAAGAACTAGATTTTACGTTCAATACGATAGTGATAAAAGTGGTAAAGTGAATACTTACTTATTCTACGTGTCAGAGAAATATTAAAGGTGCTAACCAAATAGACACGACACTCAGTAAAACTAAACCGACAATATTTAGCATCACCCCTGCTCGTACCATTTGTGGAATAGTGATAACACCTGAGGCAAAAACAATGGCATTAGGAGGAGTCGCTACGGGCAGCATAAACGCGCAACTTGCCGCTAGTGTAATAGGTATACATAGTAATAATGGCGATACACCTAGCTCTAAAGCAACGGCAGCAACGACCGGCAAAAAAGTCGCTGCAGTTGCAACATTACTGGTGAGCTCTGTTAAAAATATAACTAAAGCGGTGGCTGCCACGACTAGGGTAAATACACCTAATGCTCCTAAAGGCATCAAACTACTGCCTAACCAGCTGGCAAGCCCAGAAGAAGATACCGCAGCGGCTAGACTTAAACCACCGCCAAATAAAATAAGTACCCCCCAAGGTAATCTACTTACGTCCTCCCAAGTCATGATTTGCAATTGCTTTTTATCACCACTGGGTAACAAAAATAATAGCAGAGCTGCCGTCATTACTATGCCAGTATCGGTTAAAAAATCGATACCAAATAGCGCGGAAATTGGGCGTCTAATCATCCAAAGGAGCACTACGGTGGCAAACACAATGGCAACCCGTTTTTCAGCACCGCTCATAGGTCCTAGGTTTTTTCTAAGTTCGTTTAGGTGAAGTTGCACCTCTGGGTTTTTAGGTATATCAATTTTAAAACTCACCCTTGTTAACGACCACCAAGCTAGTGGCAACATAATGAGTGTTACTGGCACGCCAAGGGCCATCCAACTGGCAAACGTCAGTTTGATATCGTAATTTTCACTTAAAAATGCAGCTAACAAAGCGTTAGGGGGTGTACCGACTAAAGTGGCAAGGCCGCCAATGGTGGCCGCGTAGGCTAAACCCAATAACATGGCGATCTGAAAAGTTTTGGTTTGCTGTTTACTCAGATGAGGATTGTGCTCTGCAATAACACGGGTAACGGATAATGCAATCGGCATCAACATCATGGTAGTAGATGTATTTGTCATCCACATTGATAGCAATGCCGCCACAACCATAAAACCGCCAATCAGATTGTTTCCATCTGTACCGGTGTAAGACAAAATTACTAGGGCTATGCGTTTGTGTAAGTCCCAGCGCTCGACCGCAAGGGCTAATATAAACGCCCCCATAAAAAGATAAATAATCGGGTTTGCATAATCAGATGTAGCGTCTGCTAAGGAACTAATGCCTAGAAATGGAAAGGTGACTATAGGTAAAAAAGCCGTAGCAGGAACGGGAATGGCTTCTGTGGCCCACCAAGTTGCCATCCATATGCCTACCGCTGCAACACGCCATGCAGTGGGGTCCATGGCAGTTTGATTGGTGCCCAAAAGCATCATTAAAACGAACAACGCAGGCCCAGCAATAAGACCAATGTTTTGATATCGACCTCGTTTTTGGTCGGTGATATCCGGTAAGCTATTACTCATATTACTGCCTTAACATCGATATGGTTGAAAGTGGAGTCGATATCCATTTGTAGAACCAAATTTAAAGCTCTGTTTCTTAGCCTACGTAAAAATTAGATCTGCAGTCGCTAAAGGCATTGGAAAATAATCCAAGGTTTTTGTTCGCCAGCGGTGCTATTTCATTAATTAAATTTACGCACACCAAGGCGAAGCTATCTTTTTATTGTTTTTAAGCCAACGTATTACTCTATGTGACGATAAACTTAGTTTTTGCTGGTATTTTTTAGGGGCTACCGGCCTCCATAATTGACAGACGTTGAAAAATCAATGAATTTACACGCCAACTAGGAATACGCGAAATGTATTCTTAAGCCGGTTTTCCCCATTGAATGGCAGTCCTTTTTATCGCCTGCGTTTTTCTGCCGCTTTACGAAAGTGAACTAGCAAAGCCTGAGGTTAGCTCGGTAACTGCAACAACTTAAGCAGCTGTTGAGGTTTCGCTTTGTCTCAATTCACTTTCTTTTTAACATATAGCGCGATAATTCATCGCTGACAAGTGTAAGTTATGCTGGCAGCAGTTTGGCTTTACCCCAAACGTTCCTGCAACCATTCTGAAACGTCTTTAATTTCCTGTGGGCAAACATTGTGCTGCATTGGGTACTCTTTCCATTTTACCGGATAACCCAGATCTTCTAAGACTTTGAAGGCGGCATGGCCTAAAAACATCGGAACCACTTCATCTTGCTGTCCATGGGCACACAGTACAGCTGTGTCTCTATTGGCCTCATGAACTTGCTCAGCAAACTTGTCTGGTTCAGACATATAGGTTGAAAGAGCCATAATACCTGCCAGCTTTTCTGGATAACGGGTGCCTAAGTGAAGGGCGATTACCCCGCCTTGTGAAAAGCCTGCCAATACTATCCGATTCGCGGGTATGCCCTTGGCTTTCTCCGCGTCAATCAGTTTTGCTACTTTGGAGGCTGAGTCTAATACTCCTTCCACATCGGCACGATTATTAAAATCCATGGTTTTGATGTCGTACCAAGCTCGCATTGGCATGCCATTATTTATGGTTACCGGTCTCACAGGTGCGTGGGGGAAAACAAAACGAACCGCCATACTTTCAGGTAATTTCAGCTCAGGTACTATGGGGGCGAAGCCATTACCTGAATCCCCTAAACCATGCATCCAAATAACAACTGCATCGTGTGGCTTCTTCGGATTCACTTCTACGTAGGGCAATATCTGCTCATTCATGTAGCTACTTCCTTTGATCTTCTTTTAGGATAATTTTACGTTTTGTTCTGCTTGTTTGCTGGCTGCTTCATCAATAAATGACCAAAACTCAACACCAGTGCGCTCATCAATCCACAGGCCATCTTCATAATTGAAATGATGACCATTAAATTTGGTTGCCACCCAAAGTTGGTGCAAAGGTGCTTGTTTGTTTAAAATTATCTTGGTTTTATTTAAAAACTCGAGGGTTAATATGCCTTCTGCCGATTCATAATCGATATCCACTTCGCACGCGTCTAGCGCTTCTTCCAGTTGGATAAACATGTCATCTACAAGTTGGTGATACTGGCTGTCATTCATTTTGTGATTCGCTAGTTAGGTAAAAAGTCAGAATATGTTAACATTGCAAAAATTTCGCGACAGTTATTTTATAAAAATTTATGGCAAAAGCACCCGGTAACTTATTTATTTTGGCCGCTCCTTCAGGAGCAGGTAAATCTAGTCTCATAAATGCGCTAATCGAAAGGCACAGTGAGTCGACCATGCACAGTAACAAAATGCAGGTTTCTGTTTCTCATACTACCCGCAGCCCTAGGCCCGGAGAGGTAGATGGTCAGCATTATCATTTCGTAAGCAGAGAGGAGTTCGAAAAAAACATTGAGCAACAAGTGTTTTTCGAATGGGCAGAGGTATTTGGAAACTACTATGGAACCTCTCGCGTGGTGATAGAAGAAACACTCAAGCAGGGCACTGATATTTTCTTAGATATTGATTGGCAAGGGGCGCGCCAGGTTAAAGCGCAAATTCCTGACACTGCGACCATTTTTGTCGCTCCGCCTTCACGGGATGAACTCTTTCGACGGTTAACCCAACGCAATCAAGACTCAGAAGAAGTGATTCAACAACGAATGAAAGAAGCCGAGTCAGAAATTTCCCACTACCATGAATTTGACTTTATCGTGGTGAATGATGATTTTGAGTCCGCTTTGAAGGAGCTAGATTCGATAGTAAGTGCTCGCAGACTTAGAAAAGAGAAGCAGGTCGTCCGTCATGCTAGCTTATTTGCCAATTTATTGGGAAAATAAACTAGTTAATGATCGTGAAAGATCTTTCTTTTAGGTCGATAAAAACGTAAACTACTCGACCTTTTTTTGAACACCTTTAGACATATCGACCACCTCGGAGAAATATATGGCTCGTGTAACAGTAGAAGATGCCGTAGATAAAATTGGCAATCGTTTTGATTTAGTATTGGTTGCTGCTAAGCGCGCACGTCAGATTGCTATTGAAGGCAAAGAACCCCATGTACCTATGGGAAATGACAAACCTACAGTAGTCTCTCTTCGTGAAATTGAAGAAGGTTTTGTTGATGCATCAACCATTGCTGCTGAAGCAATTCGTGACCAGCAAGAGCACGATGAAGCAGAGTTTTCGTCAGTTGCGAACATCCTGTCTGAGTAAAATTGAGTCAATCCTGAACTCATCTGAGTTCAGGATGAACTTATTGGCTGACAATCTTACAAATTCCTCGTATTCTTAACTACCAAGTTAACTAAAAGCATGTGTTAAGTGTATTTATTCGAAGGCCTGAAAAACAAACTAAGTGATTATCTACCTCTAAGCACCGTTGAGGGGATTGAGGCTGCCTTTGTTTTGGCTAAAGATGCACATGAAGGACAAATGCGCTCCAGTGGCGATCCGTACATTACTCACCCCGTCGCGGTAGCCGGGATTCTCGCCGATATGCACCTTGATGAAGAAACCATCAAATCTGCATTGCTACATGATGTGATTGAAGACACCCATTACTCCAAAGAAGATTTAGTCGAAGCATTTGGTGAAACGGTGGGAGATTTAGTTGAAGGTGTTTCTAAACTGGATAAAATTCAGTTTAGTACCAAGCAAGAAGCCCAAGCCGAAAATTTCCGCAAAATGATGATGGCCATGGTGCAGGATATTCGAGTTATCCTGATTAAACTTGCTGACCGAACCCATAATATGCGTACTTTAGGCTCATTGCGACCGGACAAGCGTCGCAGAATAGCCAGAGAAACCCTCGAAATTTATGCTCCCATTGCCCATCGTCTCGGTATCCACGATATTAAAAATGAATTAGAAGACTTAGGTTTTCAAGCAATGTATCCCATGCGTCATCGGGCCCTATCGGCAGCGGTGAAACAAGCTCGTGGTAATCGCAAAGAGATCATTGAAAATACCCGCAATGAAGTTGAAACCCGTTTGCAAGCCCATGGCCTTGAAGCGCAAGTGGTTGGCCGCGAAAAACATTTGTATTCCATCTATCGGAAAATGAAGAATAAAGAGTTGTTGTTCAATGAAGTCATGGATATTTATGCGTTTCGGGTAATCGTTAGTTCAGTAGACAATTGCTACCGAGGCTTGGGGGCAATGCACGGTTTATACAAACCCATTGAAGGGCGGTTCAAAGACTATGTCGCTATTCCCCGTACCAACGGTTATCAGTCATTACATACTTCTTTAATCGGACCGCACGGGATCCCTGTGGAAATTCAAATCCGTACTAATGAAATGGATCAAATGGCAGACAAAGGTGTGGCAGCCCATTGGATCTACAAAGATGATGGTGAAACACAGCAGGGAACAACGGCTCAGGTCCGCGCGCGTAAATGGATGCAATCTTTACTAGAATTGCAGCAAAGCGCTAGTTCATCATTCGAATTCATTGAAAACGTTAAAACCGATCTGTTTCCGGATGAAATTTATGTATTTACTCCAGACGGTCGTATTATCGAATTGCCTATGGGGGCCACTCCCGTCGATTTTGCCTACGCTGTGCATACAGACGTGGGCAATTCCTGTGTGGGAGTGAGAGTGGAGCGACGTAACTACTCACTGAATAAACCCTTGCAAAATGGTCAGTTAGTGGAAATTATTACTTCACCAAGGGCAAAACCTAATGCCAACTGGCTGAATTTCGTGGTTAGCGCCCGAGCGCGTTCCAATATACGTCATTATCTTAAGCGTCAGCAGTCAGAAGAAGCCATTAGCATGGGGAATCGTTTACTACGACATGCTTTAGGGGCAAGAAGGCTAGACGATATACCTCAAGAAGATAGAGATCGTGTAGTGGCCGAAACCAAGCACAATTCCTTTGATGAATTACTATCAGAAATAGGTTTAGGGAATGAGCTTAGTGCAATTGTAGCTCGACGCCTGTTAGGTGAAACAGAAGTGTTACCGGAAAAAGGTCGTAATGTTGCTATTCGTGGGACAGAAGGTTTATTAGTCACCTATCCTAAGTGTTGCTACCCAATTCCCGATGATGAAATCATTGCCATTCTTAGCCCGGGGCGAGGCATGGTTATCCATCAAGTGGGCTGCAGCAATATTCGCAAGTTAAGTAAAGAAGAACCGCAACGTGTGTTACCCATGCAATGGGACAGCGAAGCCCAAGGTGAATTTAAAGCCTCAGTGAGAATTGAGCTTATTAATCATCAAGGTACGTTAGCAACCTTAACCAATGCCGTTGCATCTTGTGATTCCAATATTATTGGTTTGCAAACAGAAGAAAAAGAAAGCAATGTTTATTACATTGATATTGAATTAACCACCAAAAATCGCGTACATCTGGCCAAAGTCATGCGCAAAATTCGCTCCATGCCGGAAGTACAAAAAGTCTCTCGTCATAGTAAAATTCGACACAACTAAGGTAAAAA
Organism: Aliiglaciecola sp. 3_MG-2023; assembly: GCF_030548205.1. Taxonomy (GTDB): domain Bacteria; phylum Pseudomonadota; class Gammaproteobacteria; order Enterobacterales; family Alteromonadaceae; genus Aliiglaciecola. Next base: position 265,685 of record NZ_JAUORV010000005.1, read on the forward strand.
ATTATGTCAAAGTCCGTAATTCACACTGACCGGGCCCCGCAAGCTATTGGTACTTACAGTCAAGCGGTAAAATCAGGAACAACCGTGTATCTATCGGGTCAAATCCCATTGGTTCCAGAAACTATGGAAATGGTTTCAGAAGATTTTAAAGCTCAGGCAATTCAGGTGTTTGAGAATGTTACAGCTGTCTGCGAAGCCGCTGGTGGCACCACCAACGATCTGGTAAAAGTGAACATCTTTTTGACGGATTTATCTACTTTTGCCACAGTTAACGAAGTGATGAGCCAATACTTCAAGAAACCTTATCCAGCACGCGCAGCAATTGGTGTGAAAGAGTTACCAAAAGGTTCACAAATCGAAATTGACGGCGTAATGGAATTGCCTGAGTGATAGTGCTTTAGAAAGCTCAGCTTTCAAATTGAGGTTTTTAAGTGTCAGTGTCACCAGAACGTTATCAAAAAATTCGGGATGTTTTATCTAAGCGACAAACAAATTTAACCGTTTGTTTGGAGCAAGTGCATAAGCCCCACAATGTGTCTGCTGTGGTAAGAAGTTGCGATGCCGTTGGTATCCATAAAGTCCACGCGGTATGGGATGATGAAACCAAAGAATTACGCGGTGGCACCGCCATGGGCAGCCAAAATTGGGTGTACATGGAAACCCATCAAAGCATCGGTGAGGCGGTGAGTCATTTAAAAGAACAACAAATGCAGGTATTGGTCACCCATTTGTCTGATGAGGCAGTGGATTTTCGAGACGTCGATTATACTAAGCCAACAGCGATAATTTTAGGCCAAGAAAAGCATGGAGCAACCCAACAAGCCATCGAATTAGCCGATCAAGAAATTGTGATCCCCATGGTAGGTATGGTGCAATCGTTAAACGTTAGTGTGGCTGCAGCCCTTGTATTATATGAAGCTCAGCGGCAACGACAAATAGCAGGAATGTACGATACACAGCATCTTGAAGAGTCAGATTGTCAAAAAATGCTATTCGAACGAGGTTATCCCGAGTTCAGAAGACTTTGTGATGAAAAGAATCTGCCATATCCTTATATCGATGAACAAGGAAGCATAGTCGCCGCCGACGATTGGTGGCAAGCCCTCCAATTCAAAACCGCCACATAAATTCGAACCCAACCACCTGTAGTCGGCGGCTTCAGCCCCGAGAAGGCCCCATGGCCTAACATCCATGATCTAAAGACCATGCTACAAAGCCCCTGTAGCCGGTGGCTTTAGCCCCGAGAAGGCCCCGAGAAAGCCCCATGGCCTAACATTCATGGCCTAAAGACCATCCTACAAAGCGCTTGTAGTCGGCGGCTTTAGCCCCGAGAAGGTCCCGAGAAGGCCCCATGGCCTACATTCATGGCCTAAAGACCATGCTACAAAGCCCCTGTAGTCGGTGGCTTCAGCCCCGAGAAAGCCCCGAGAAGGCCCCATGGCCTAACATCCATGGCCTAAAGACCATGCTACAGGCACCTGTAGTCGGGTGCTTCAGCCCCGAGAAGGCCCCATGGCCTAACACCCATGGCCTAAAGACCATGCTACAAAGCCCCTGTAGTCGGTGGCTTCAGCCCCGAGAAGGTCCCGAGAAAGCCCCATGGCCTAACATTCATGGCCTAAAGACCATCCTACATAGCGCTTGTAGTCGGCGGCTTTAGCCCCGAGAAGGTCCCGAGAAGGCCCCATGGCCTACATTCATGGCCTAAAGACCATGCTACAAAGCCCCTGTAGTCGGTGGCTTTAGCCCCGAGAAACAACCTTTCCCATGTTCTAAATGCCGTGCTACATTGTTATCTTTATCATCCACCTTATAAGGAACACTTGTATGCGATCCCTTCAAATTGTTGGTGTTTTTCTAACCCTGTTTTCGGCACAGCTATTTGCGTTAGATCGCTCGGTCATTGCTGAATCACCAGAAGATGTTACCCCTTTATTGAATGGGCAAACTATTCCCAGTGCGACACTGCGGACTGCAACCGGAGCACCGGTGAGCTTGCAGGCAATGGTTATGCAAAAACCAACGATAATTTTATTTTACCGCGGTGGCTGGTGCCCTTATTGCAGCCGTCAATTGGCAGAATTAAAAGATATTGAGCAGCCGCTAATTGATTTAGGCTATCAAATATTAGCTATATCTCCAGAGTCGCCAGCCCGATTACAAGAGCAAAAGTTGGAAACCGAATTTGCGGTGCAATTACTATCAGATGAGAGTTTGCAAGCCATTAAAGGTTTTGGCATTGGCTTTTACGTCCCCATGGAAACAAAAGCGAATTACAAAGCTAAGAAAAACATAGAATTAACCGCAGAAGCTGGCAGTGACCGCGCAGTATTGCCAGCCCCTTCGGTATTTATTACTGATAAATCTGGCTTAATTAAATTTAACTACGTTAATCCTAATTTTAAAGTAAGACCTTCAGCTGAGCTTCTTCTACAAGCTGCTAAATTGAGTTTGTAAAGACTTACTATCGTATTTTCTCAATAAAATAAAGAGTCGAAATCAAATACTCGATTTCGACTCTGGATAACTAACTTGGGTTTTGACCTTTCAGTAGCTCTTCATTCAGAATCCGAACTTCTCGTTGAGGGAAGGGAATTTCGATACCGTTTTCTCTGAGTGTTTCGAATATAATTAACATTAAATCACCGCCAACACGGTTTTTACCATCATCAATGCCTTCCATCCAAAACTCCACAAACATATTCACCCCTGAGTCGCCGAAGCTGTCGATTTCGCAATCTGGTCGTTCTTCAAACGGCACATCTGAACCACTTATAACCGATGGGTGTTCAGCAACCGCAACTTTTATAAATTCCACCATTGAACGTATGTCTGTGGCATAAGGCACTGAAAAATCAACTCGGTAACGCTGTTTAGGATCTTTATGGGTCCAGTTAACAATTAAATTAGATATGAACTTTTCATTAGGTACGAGTATGTCTTTACCATCATATGTTTCTAACACCGTATAACGCATTCTAAATTCTCGCACAAATCCTTTGCTGCCATCGTCCATTTCTACAAAATCGCCAACGGTTAAAGAGCGATCTAATAAGATAATAATACCCGAGATAAAGTTCGAGGCGATGGATTGCAAACCCAACCCAAGCCCTACACCCACAGCGCCACCGAATACGGCAAGTGCAGTTAGGTTGATGCCCATTACATTCAAGAGTAATAACGCAATAATACAAAAAACAGCCACTTCAAAGAGCTTAGAAAACACTTCTCTGGTTCGAATATCGATGGATTCTTGTTTGCGAATGATATCTTTACCAAAGCTATTAGAAGCGCGACCTAGCCAAAAAAGCACTGAGCCGAAAATAAGCACTCTTACGACACCGTAAGCAGTAATATTGACGTTACCTAAATTAAGGGAAATATCTTCAAGGGACGAAATAACCACATCAAGCATACCAAACAAATGCAGTAGCAATATGGGTAAACCCACCCATTTGAAAAGTTTCGCCGCAACGGTATTGACCACAAACACACGAATCATCGAATAGTAAAAAAGTAGCACAGCTATGGTTAATGCGGTGTCTAAAAGCCAGGTAGAAAAACCGCCGCTTTCTCCGCTCTCTATTATGATTTTTAAGGTCACAAGGGCAATTAACGGATAAACCAAATATCCTACCCGATAGGCGAGTTTACGCATGGGGTGAGCACTTACATCGGGCTCGTGATGGGTAAGGCCAACAGCGTTGCGGATTTTAAGGGCTAGCCAGAATGCCAATACATAAACCGTGATTACGACAGCTATCTGAGCGTAGGTGTTTGGGGTCGTTAATGCACTAAGAATAACGAGCCACAACTGCTCAACATGGGAGGAAATGGTTTCTAAGTTCATATCAATTCACATTTTCTAATTTCTAAACTCACTATGCAGTAATACAGCCTATTCGTATAGCTGATTTAGAGTTTTAGCAAAAATTATAATGGTTGCTTTTATCGGTAGAAAACGCCTGTAGTCGGCGGCTTTAGCCCCGAGAGAGCCCATGGCCTAAAGACCATGCTACAGGACATCCCACCTGTAGTCGGCGGCTTCAGCCCCGAGAAGGTGTTGTGTCACCTCATACCGTTCCATGAAATCCCCGATGGCCTAATCCCTCATGGCCTAACCTCCCCATGGCCTAACCTCCCCATGGCCTAAAGACCATGCTACAGGACATCCCACCTGTAGTCGGCGGCTTCAGCCCCGAGGAGGTGCTTTGTCACCTCGTGCCATTCCATGAAATCCCCGATGGCCTAAACCCCCACGGCCTAAAGACCATGCTACAGGACATTCCACCTGTAGTCGGTGGCTTCAGCCCCGAGGATGTGTTGTGTCACCTCGTGCCGTTCCATGAAATCCCCGATGGCCTAAACCCCCACGGCCTAAAGACCATGCTACGGGTTTTCGCTGGCTTTTAGGGTGGTTTTATTATTTTCCCTTTAAGATAGTTGTATTCTGCTGAACGTAAGGCAAAATAACAGATTGTTAGGTTCTGAATAAAAAGGCTCAGATGCAATCTCTGGCAATAACAAAATTAACCGAATTAAAAGGTGTTGGTAGCAAAGTAGCTGAAAAGCTGGAAAAAATTGGGTTAGTTACCATTCAGGACATGTTGTTCCATTTACCCCATCGTTACGAAGATCGTACTCGCATTTATCCCATTGGTGATTTGCAGCCGTTTTTACATACCAGTATTGAAGCTCAGGTAATGTCTTGCGACGTGCAATTTGGCCGAAAACGCATGTTAGTGGTTCGCGTCAGCGATAATACTGGCACTCTCACTTTACGTTTTTTCCATTTTTCGGCAGCGCAAAAAAATAGTCTGGAAAAAGGCACTACCATTCGCGCGTTTGGCGAAGTGCGAGCGGGAAAATTTGGTCTTGAGATGATGCACCCAGAATATCGGGTAAAACGGGAAGATTCCGTAAGTGAGTTAGAAGAGTCTCTCACTCCAGTGTATCCCACCACTGAAGGTGTAAAACAAATCACATTGCGTAATCTGAGTGAGCAAGCCTTAGCTAAATTAAAACAAGGTGGCTTGGCGGAACTGCTCCCTGATAATCTTTATGGATCCCAAGTTAGCCTAGCTGATGCTCTGAGCTTAGTTCATCGACCGCCGCCAGATGTTGCTTTGAGCTTATTAGAGGAAGGTAAACATCCAGCTCAACAACGCTTGATTATAGAAGAGTTACTCGCTCACCATTTAAGTGTGTTAAAGGTTCGACAGCAAAGTAAGCGCCAACAAACTTTTCCAATCCCGGTATCTAAAGGGTTAATCAAACAATTTTTGGCCAGCTTGCCCTTTTCGCCTACCAATGCGCAATCTCGCGTGGTGGCCGAAATTCAGCATGACATGCAACAAGACTCCCCAATGATGCGCTTAGTACAAGGAGATGTAGGTTCAGGTAAAACCCTAGTAGCGGCATTGACCGCGTTGTCGGCTATCGGAGCTGGTTTTCAAGTGGTAATGATGTTGCCCACCGAACTGCTTGCTGAGCAACATGCTAATAATTTTAATGGCTGGCTGTCACCTTTAAACATAAAAATTGGGTGGTTGGCTGGAAAATTAAAGGGCAAAGCCAGAGAAACCGTTTTAAATGAATTGAAATCTGGCCAGATTGATATGTTAGTGGGCACTCATGCGGTGTTTCAAGAGGCGGTGGAATACCATAAGTTGGCTTTAGTTATCGTTGACGAACAACATAGATTCGGCGTGCACCAACGTTTAGCGTTAAGGGAAAAAGGCGAGCAGCAGGGGGCATTTCCTCATCAATTGATTATGACTGCAACGCCCATTCCTCGTACCTTAGCAATGACCGCTTACGCAGACCTTGATACATCGATAATCGATGAGTTACCACCAGGTCGTACACCCATTACCACTGTGGTATTGCCCGATACACGTAGAGGGGAAGTGATTGAAAGAGTGCGTAATGCGGCTATTAATCAAAAGCGTCAGACCTACTGGGTGTGTACCCTAATTGATGAGTCAGAAGTGTTGCAATGCCAAGCCGCAGAAGACACCGCCATTGCACTGAACACCGCATTACCGGAGCTAAAGGTGGGGCTAGTGCATGGTCGCTTGAAGTCTCAGGAAAAACAACAGATTATGGAGCAATTTAAGCTCGGTGAACTAGACTTATTAGTTGCGACTACCGTTATTGAAGTGGGTGTGGATGTGCCGAATGCGAGCTTGATGATCATTGAAAATCCAGAGCGCCTAGGCTTGGCACAATTGCATCAGTTGCGCGGACGGGTGGGACGAGGCTCAGTAGAAAGTCACTGTGTTTTAATGTACCAAAGCCCACTGTCTAAAACCGCCAGTAAACGCCTGCGTGTTCTGCGCGAGTCTCACGATGGTTTTTATATCGCTCAGCAAGATCTTGAAATTCGTGGGCCGGGTGAGCTTTTAGGAACCAAACAAACTGGATTAGCCGACCTGCGAATAGCAGACTTGATTCGAGATGCCGAACTCATACCAGAAGTACAAAGCATCGCAGCCCACATGTGGGAACATTATCCGTCAAAATCTCAAGCCATCATCAACCGTTGGTTAGGACATAAAGAGCGATATGGCCATGCTTAAGCTACTATTAACTGAACCGGAAAATCCATTATTACAGGAGCACGCCCTTGCTTGGCAAACACAATGGGGAATGGAAGTTGATAATCAACAAAGTAAAGGCTTAGCGTTAGTGTTAGATGAGCACCATTTAGCCCTTAAACAATTGGATGAACCCAAGCTTGGCGCTGTATTCGTCGATTTTGCGTCAGACGTTTTAACATTTCGACGACAGCAAACCAGTGTGCGTAAAGAGTCGATTGCCAAGGCGGTGGGCATTAAAGGTAATGTTTTTCCGCGCGTGTTAGACGCTACAGCAGGGTTAGGGCGAGATGCGTTTATACTCGCAAGTTTTGGATGTCATGTTGATATGATTGAACGATCAACCGACGTGGCTGCTTTACTCAGTGATGGGTTACGACGTGCTAAAACCAATCCTCTACTACAAGATTGGCTACCTCAGCGAATGGCACTTTTTCATGATTCGGCCGTCAACCTTCTAGCCAATTGGCAAGAAATACCGCCCGATGTGGTGTATTTAGACCCTATGTTTCCCCACCGCAAGAAATCTGCGTTAGTGAAAAAGGAAATGCGTTTGTTTCAAACTTTGTTGGGAGCGGACGAAGATGCAGATGATTTATTAGGGCCAGCTTTAGAGTTGGCAAAACAGAGAGTTGTAGTAAAGAGGCCTGAATCAGCTCCTTTTTTACAAAAAAAAGAACCAAATATGTCTATTAAAGGTAAAAAGCTTCGCTTTGATGTTTATTTTACCCAAATTTAAAATTAATTGGAGATCGTTATGATTAGTACTGGAAGCAAGTTACCAGAAGCAGAAACCACCGCAAAAATTGATGGCAAAATGAAAACATTTACAACCAGTGATCTTTTTGAAGATAAAAAGGTGGTGATGTTTGCCGTACCCGGCGCCTTTACTCCAACGTGCTCACAAGCTCATTTGCCGGGTTACGTAGCTTTGAGCGATAAATTCAAAGCTAAAGGAGTCGATACAATCATTTGTTTATCGGTAAACGATGCCTTTGTCATGGATGCCTGGGGAAAACAACAAAATGCCGATGAAATCCTAATGTTAGCCGATGGCGACGGTAATTTTACCAGCGCAATTGGTATGAATATCGACACAGGGACATTCGGTGGCGTACGTTCGTGCCGGTACAGTATGTTAGTGGAAAATGGCGTGGTTAAAATTTTCAACAAAGAAGAACCCGGCACCTTTGAAGTAAGTGACGCCGAAACCATGTTAAACGCAATGTAGTCGGTGGCTTCAGCCCCGAGAGAGCCCCAAGGAATGCCCGAGAGGCCCATGGCCTAACATCCATGGCCTAAAGACCATGCTACAGGACATTCCACCTGTAGTTGGTGGCTTCAGCCCCGAGGTTTGCCCGAGAGAGCCCATGGCCTAACATGCATGGCCTAAAGACCATGCTACAAGACGCTCTATCTGTAGTCGGTGGCTTTAGCCCCGAGGAACGCCCCGAGGTTTGCCCGAGAGAGGCCCATGGCCTAACATCCATGGCCAAATCCCCATGGCCTAAAGACCATGCTACAAGACGCTCTATCTGTAGTCGGTGGCTTTAGCCCCGAGGAATGCCCGAGAGAGGCCCATGGCCTAATATCCATGGCCTAAAGACCATGCTACAGGACGTTCCACCTGTAGTCGGTGGCTTTAGCCCCGAGGAATGCCCCGAGGTTTGCCCGAGAGAGGCCCATGGCCTAACATCCATGGCCTAAAGACCATGCTACGGGTTAAACCCATATTGATTAATTTCAAAAAAAATGGAGGGATTTTTACGCTACTGCGTATTAATAATAATCTTGGGATGAAAAAGAATAAATAGTGTGAAAGTTGTTTATATAAATACACAGTCTGCAATAGCTCAGTCAGCTAAAGATAATGACGTATTGTATGAGCTGACCTATGAACATGAAGCGGCACTTCGACGCTTTATTCGTATTCGCGCAAGAGCGAATTCTTCGGAAACAGAAGATATTCTTCAAGAAATGTACACTAAGCTATTTTCACTCGATGGACTTGCAGCTAAAACAGAAGAGCGGCAAGACACCTTTCGCAGTTTTCTTTTCAAAGTGGTCACTAACCTAATTATAGATAGGGAAAGGCGCGCTAAAGTACGAGCCCAAGAAGAGCACGAATCCTTTTCTGATACCCATTACTCTTCAAAGGCAAATGAACCAGAAGAACAAGCAAATATTGCAGAAAAGTTATCTGACATTGAGAAAGTACTAAACAACATAAATCCGGTGCATAAAACTGCATTTGTACTTTGTCGTGTCGAAGGAAAAGCTTACCGAGAAATAAGCGATATATTGGGGGTTTCTGTCAGCACGGTTGAAAAATACATATCTGCTGCCCTCACCGCTATTCGAAATAAGGTACAAAATTAATGACTACTGCTTTAAGTCATCAAAAGGCAATCAATAAGCAAGCGAGTGAATTCGTGGTTCGTCTGTATTCGGGGGAATTAACCGCCAAGGAAGAAGAACGAATTATCTGTTGGTGTGAGGAAAATGAATTCCATCAGCAGGCTTTTGATCAAGCCTTGTCACTGTGGGATATGTCTGCAGAGTTGTCACCCCATGTGGGCTGGCGACAAAAATTAGAAAAGCGTTTCTATCACCTGCGCTACTTAGCGGCATCTATTCTTGTCTTTATGTTTAGTTTTATGCTGTTTTTCAACACCACCAGCATAGACACTTCTGTGCAACCCCAACTGCCAAGCACTTATCGCACGGCTATTGGTGAGATCAGTAGTGTGGGATTGCCCGATGGCTCGACAATTAGTTTAAACACCAACACTCAAATTAATGTTGAATTTAACGACAATTACCGAGAACTTTGGTTGCAAACAGGGGAAGCTTTTTTCGATATTGCCAAAGATCCTTCTCGCCCGTTTCTCATTCATACCGGCACAAAAACAGTGCGCGTGGTAGGTACCAAGTTCAACATTAAGCTATCTCAATCGGGTTTTGATATTGCCGTTGCAGAAGGCATTGTGGCCGTTGAAGAAAGTGCTAAGAGCGGCTCCAATCAGCAAGTCGAAAAAAGCGAAGGGGTATTTTTAGAAGCTGGAGCAATTGCGTCCTTTAATAATTCCAATGCCATCATCGCCAAGAAAAACGAGGTGACAGTAGAGAAGGCGCAGAGTTGGCGTACTGGCTATTTGCGCTTTGATGATGAACGGTTGGAAAAGGTTATCGCTAGCTTTAATCGATACAGAACTAAGAAAATAGAGATAGACGATAAGTTGGCACATTTGCGCATTAGTGGCGTGTTTAAGTTGTCAGATGGCGATGCCATTTTAACCGCACTCGAGGCAACACTGCCCATAGAAGCGCAAATTGACACTGACCGTATTATTTTATTGAAAAAATAACGGAGGGTTTTGTTTTTGCCTGCGTATTAACTTTATGAGCACACACTAAAAATCAAAGGAGCAGCCATGAAGTTGCCAAAAACAACAATAAGTACAATAGCTTTATGCGTCGCACTGTCATTTAATGGTAGTGTAAACGCTCAACAGGTCGATAATTTATCGATTCAATCTACCACCCTTGATAATGCACTGTTGTCACTAGCACAGCATAGCGAAATTCAGATTCTTTTTTCAGATGAGCGAATCAAAGAGCAGCTTGCACCTAAGCTCGAAGGCAGCATGGATGTGCAACAAGCCCTTGCTACTTTGTTAGAGGGAACAGGTTTTACTTTTAAACAAACCTCGCAAAGAACCTATATTATTACGCCCATTCAAAGCCCCACAAATAATCAGCAAGACGATAGCCCATCGCCAATTGTTACAAACGAGACTGCGAGTGAATCTAGCGTTGAAAGAATTCAAGTGACTGGCTCCAACATCAGAGGTATGGAAGACACAGGGGCACTGCCGGTAACCACCATGTCTGCAGAAGACATTGATGGCTTGGGTATAAGTAGTGGTGCTGAAATATTAGCTGAGCTACCTCAGCAAGGTGCGGTGAACTTTACCAGCGAGCGCGTCGTAGGCGGTGTAAATGATGCTCGTGGCGATGTTTCGTCAGTAAATTTACGTGGAATAGGTACCGGCTATACACTTACATTGTTAAACGGGCGTCGTTTAGTGCTGCACCCAGGAACACAAGCAGAAAATTTAGTTCCTGTGACTACAGTTAACTCGAATACTCTACCGGTTAAAGGCATTAAACGCGTAGAGGTTTTGCGCGACGGTGCGGCTGCAATTTACGGCACCGATGCCATTTCTGGTGTGGTGAACTATGTATTGGATGACAATTACACTGGCGGTGAAATTCAAGCTCAGTATGGAAACAGTCAGGGGACGAGCCGAGACCAAGTTAATCTATCTGGTGCAGGTGGTTGGCTGTTCAATGATGATAAGACTCATCTAACCATCAGTGGTGGCTATTATCATCGTGATATGGTGATGGCGAGCGAAAGAGACTATGCAGCAAGTTCAGATTTACGTGAATTCAATGAAGTTCCTAGCGAGTTCATTGGAGATACTCAGTTAGACAACCGCTCTACGGTTACCCCTTGGGGCGAGTTTTCTTCAGACAGCCTAGGTACCTTTCACTTAGAACCGAGCGCTTATGATGATTGTAGCGCAGTGGTCAACGATGAGGTTTGCGCGTCATCAGGTTCCACACCCCGCGATCTCAGGTTCGATTCAAATTCCCAGCGCAGCCTTAGTTCTGAAGTCGACAGATTAAACTTTTACACCCTAGTGAATCATCAAGTAAACGACCAAATGGAAGTTTATGGAGAGGCGCTGTATTACTCTGCAACAGCAAAACGCTTACGTGAACAGTCGGGTAATCTCACTGCGCAACGTTTTACTATCTCAGCAGATGCTTTTTACAATCCGTTTGATGAAGAGGTGACCTTACGGAGATATCGTCCCATTGATACTGGCCCGCGCAATATAGAGGTGGATGATTATAGTTATCGTTTATTAGTGGGTAGCCGTGGTTATTTCGGCGAATGGGATTATGATACTGGTGTACTTTATTCAAAAGCCAATACCTTAGATAAAGCCAATCGTATAAACACTACTTTGTTCCAGCAAGCCATCAATAGTACTGATGAAAGTACTGCCTACAACGTGTTTAGCGGCGCAAGTGTTACCAATCCCAATACCGTTGATGATACGCCAGTTTCGCAAAGTGTTATCGATAGTTTTACGGTCAATGTTGAGCGTGAATCAGAGACTGAATTGGCCTCAATTGATGCAAAAATTTCTCGTCCCGACTTGTTTTCTCTGCCTGCAGGAGATGTGGGGTTCGCTGCTGGAATCGAGTTTCGCTATGAAAGCTTTTTCGATAAACGTTCTGATGATTTAAACGGTACCTTATATTTTAGCGATTTGGTGGGAGGTACTTCGTCCGAAATTGCCAGCCAAATTTTAGGCAGTAGCCCAACACCCGATGCCAGTGGTAGTCGTAACGTATCATCAGCTTTTGCTGAATTGGCTATCCCCTTAATCGCCGACAAACCTTTAATTGAAAGCTTAAATATGCAATTGGCTGGGCGCTATGAGAATTTCTCTGATGTGGGCAGTGTGTTTAAACCTAAAGTTGCTTTAGCCTGGACAGTGAATGACAAAGCTTTGGTTCGCGGTGCCTATTCTGGAGGGTTCAAAGCCCCTGGTTTGCCGCAGACCACGGCAGTAAATGTGGCCCGTTCAAATACCCGCACAGATCCTGTCACTCAAACGAGTCGAGGAACTTTAGAGCTACGTAACGGTAGCGATACCCTAAGCCCGGAAGAAAGTGAAAACTATTCATTTGGGGTCGTGTTGACGCCAACCAAAGAACTTACCTTGACGGTTGACTGGTGGCGCATCAAACAAGAGAACACCGTGGGTATTTTAGATAGTCGTATTCAAATTCTTTATGATGCACTACTGCGCAGCCAAGGTAGTCAAAATGAAAATGTTGTGCGCGACGAAAACGACGAAATTTTGTATGTGCGAAATGACTACACTAACTTATTGCCCCGAGAAATTTCCGGTATAGATTATAGCGCAACCTATCGTTTAGAAACGGACCTTGGTAAATTCACAATTAAGTTGAATGCAGCTAATTTGCGAAAATTCACCCAAGGAACAGATGCAATTACGGATCTCGTTGTGGCAGCTCAAGAAGCCGGTAACGAAGCGTTGTTGTATGAAGGAGAGCAGGTATCATTGTTTGGTAGCGACGGTGATCTTATCCGCCAAAACGAACGTCCAGAATGGCGAACAAATTTGTCGTTAGCCTACTCTAAAGATGAATGGCGAGCTGGACTTAAATACCGCTATGTTAGTGATGTAGAGGATACTAGTTTAACCTACACAAATGAGGCGGGTGATTTAGTCACTTATGTGGTGGATGATTGGTCTACGGTTGATGCTTACCTGAGCTATCGCTTTAGCGAAGATGCGCTGTTTACTGGTAAGACTAAAGTAACTGTGGGAATGCGCAATATTACCAATGAAGCTCCTCCATTTGCAGACAATACCTTTGGGTATAGTAGCAACTTGCATTCTTCGTTGGGGCGTTACTCTTACATCACCCTAAATCACAAATTTTAACCTATAAACTAAATTTCTATCTCGTTGATTTAGTTAGTATCGCCCACATTCGGTGGGCGATGTTTCCATGGAGGTATCATGATCCGTTTTTTATTGATAGCACTTGCATTTACGGCACCCGTTGCCTTTGGTTGTGAGTTTGAAGGTGTGAGCTTTTCTGCCAAATTTGAGGCAGGTAATTTAGATAATTGTGAACTTAACAAAAATGGCGAATACGTGTTGACGTTCTTGCCTGAAGATAAACCTATTAACCCCAGCCCTTGGTATTATTTTAGTGTGAAATCACCGGTAGCCAAAACCATAAAGGTCTTGCTGACTTTTGATGGCTTTGCACCCAGATACTTACCCAAAGTGAGTGATGACCAAATGTCTTGGCAACCCATTGCATTTGATACAAATGCAAAGGCTATGTCGTTGTCCTTAGATATCAGCAGCAAGGCGTTATACGTAGCAGCCCAGCGACCCGTACTAAATTCTGATTACACTAATTGGTTAGATAGCGCAGCACAAACGTATTCCTTTGAACCTTTTGTTATTGGTAAATCAACCGCAGGTCGCGCTTTGTCGGCGTTCACTCTAAAGAAACCTGAGAATAAAGAGTGGGTGATCTTTGTCGGTCGACAACATCCTCCAGAAGTGACAGGGGCGGTTGCTATGTTTGCCTTTTTAGATGAGTTTCTTGCTTACACCGCATTCAACCGTGATTTTTTATCGCGCTTTAATGTGTTAGTTGTGCCCAACATCAATCCAGATGGCGTTGCAGAGGGGCATTGGCGACATAGTTTAGGTCACAAAGATTTAAATCGAGATTGGAATGTGTTTTCTCAGCCAGAAACCAAAGCGGTGAAAGAGTATTTGGACTCCATTACTGGCAATGGTGGAAAAATTGTCATGGGAATGGACTTCCATTCAACCCATAACAACGTTTTTTACACCATTCCACAGGATGAAAATATTGCGCCAACAGAAATGGTGGTGAATTGGTTGTCGAGTTTACAAGAGCAGACGGCGGGCGTATTTAAGGTGTTTGACAAACCTGGGACATCGCCGGGCAAAGGTGTGTTTAAGCAATTTTTTGCCGATGTCTACCAGGTTCACGGTGTCACTTACGAAGTGGGCGACAACGAACCCGACGAAAAGACCCGTTATGTAGCCAAACATGCCGCAAAAACCTTAATTGAGACACTCAACGCAACCCCACCCGAGGCGTTTTACATTAAAAAATAACCACGAAGTGCTGTAGCCGCGGCTTCCGCCCCGAGAGAGGCCATGGCCTAAAGACCATGCTACAGGACATCCCACCTGTAGTCGGTGGCTTCAGCTCCGAGAGAGCCCATGGCCTAAAGACCATGCTACAGGGCGTATCACCTGTAGTCGGCGGCTTTAGCCCCGAGAAATGTCCATGGTCTACAGCCATGGCCTAAAGACCATACTACAGGGCATCCCACCTGTAGTCGGTGGCTTCAGCCCTGAGAGAGGCCCATGGCCTAAAGACCATGCTACAGGACATTCCACCTGTAGTCGGGTGCTTCAGCCCCGAGAAATGTCCATGGCCTAACACCCATGGCCTAAAGACCATGCTACAGGGCGTCCCACCTGTAGCCGGCGGCTTCAGCCCCGGTAAATGTCCATGGTCTACAGCCATGGTCTAAAGACCCATGGCCTAAAACCATGCTACAGGACATTCCACCTGTAGTCGGTGGCTTTAGCCCCGAGAGAGCCTATGGCCTAAAGACCAGGCTACAAATTTGAATGGGATAAATCCCGTGCTACACCTTCGGGGAAACGATATAATGCTTCCCTACAATTGAGGTGGACTTTTCTGACAGCTCAAATTTCAACCTAGATAAACACGAGAAACTATTGAAACAATTTGACGTTATTGTCATCGGCGCGGGTGCTGCCGGTTTATTTTGTGCAGCTGAGGCGGCTAAGCGTGGTCGGAAGGTACAGGTACTGGATCACGCTAAACGTATTGGTGGCAAAATATTGATGTCAGGGGGTGGGCGTTGTAACTTCACGAACATGTATGCCAGCCCCGAAAACTTTCTCTCCGACAATCCTCATTACTGCAAATCGGCTTTGAGTCGCTACAGTCAGTGGGACTTCATAGGCTTGGTCGCAGAGTACGGCATTGCCTATCACGAGAAAACACTCGGTCAGTTATTCTGTGACGAATCGGCTAAAGATATCCTCAATATGCTGTTGCAAGAATGCGATAAGGCAGGGGCGGGTGTCACCAATCAATGTGAAATTATCGAGGTGGATAAAACCTCTGATGGCTTCACCTTGCAAACCAACAAGGGTGAATACCGCTGTGAATCGCTGGTGGTTGCTACCGGTGGGTTATCCATGCCCAAATTGGGCGCATCGCCGTTTGGTTTCAAAATTGCTGAGCAGTTTGGTTTAACCGTTAAACCAACCCGAGCAGGACTGGTTCCTTTCACATTGCATGAACAAGACAAAAGCGTTTTAGCCGAACTTAGCGGCATTTCCTTAGATGCGCGAGCGAGCTGCAACAATACCAGTTTTAATGAAAATATCCTGTTTACCCACAGAGGACTAAGCGGCCCGGCCGTTTTGCAAATTTCATCTTTTTGGTATCCAGGCCAAGAGGTTGAGTTCGACCTGTTTCCAAACGGTGATTTACTCAATGAATTACAGCAAAGCCAACAGCAATCGCCAGACAGCTTGTTAGCTACCGCCTTATCTAAACATTTTCCCAAGCGATATGTTCAAACGGCATTGCCTTACTTAGGGCTAGAGAACAAACCCCTTAAACAATTTCAAGGTAAGCAGTTAGAACAGGTGGCCAATGCCTTTCATCAATGGCAATTAAAACCTAACGGCACTGAAGGATATCGAACCGCTGAGGTAACATTAGGAGGGGTGGATACAAACCAACTTTCGTCGAAAACCATGATGGCAAACAACCTCGATGGCCTATTTTTTATTGGTGAAGTGGTGGATGTCACCGGCTGGCTAGGCGGCTACAACTTCCAGTGGGCGTGGAGCAGTGCTTGGGTTGCCGGGCAAAATGTATAACCCAAATAGCTCTTAACGCGTTTAACATTATCAACGCTAATTTGTTTTTACTCTTAATGGATGTGCCAAAAGTGTAAAAATCGTCACAATCCCCCAGGCATTTAAGGTTTCGTCTAAAGACGGCTTAAACCTTAAATGGCTGGTTAATCAGTGTTTTTTCAAATTCTGGTTTTTCTAAAGGTTTGCTGTATACATATCCTTGAATATAGTCACAGCCGAACTCTCTTAATATTTTAACTTGGCGCTCGTCTTCAACCCCTTCGGCTACCACGTCTATTTGCATCTTTTGGCATAATTGAATGACACTTCGGATCATCTCGCTCACATCGTTATTAACCCCTAAGTCATCAATTAAAATCTTATCTAGTTTTAATACGTCAACGGGTAATTTGGTTAGGTAGGCAAAGGAGGTATAGCCCGAGCCAAAGTCGTCTATTGCAATGCTTACGCCTAGCCTTTTTAACTTCCAAAGTATCTCGCTGGTTTGGGCGAGATCTTCGATTATACAGCCTTCGGTAATTTCAAGTTCAAGACTGGCGGGGGCTAATCCGGTTTTATCTAGCAAATAAGCTAACTCATCGACGATTTTATTGTTCTTCAGTTGACGGGGTGAAACGTTAATTGCGAGTTTCAAATTATTGCCATACTGTTTTTGCAAACCAATGAGCTGATCAATACTCTTATTTAGCAGCCAGCTGCCTATTTTCTCTATTTGTCCATCCAGTTCACTTAAGGTGATAAACTCTAGGGGCGATACCCACCCCAAAGTGTTATGTTGCCAGCGCATTAACACCTCTGCTGTTTCAACAATACCATCAGATAATCTTACCTTAGGTTGAAAGTACAAACTGAATTGGTCGCTGTTTATGGCTTGCTGTATGCTATTTTGAATGGTTCTTTTACGTTTCTTTTTAGCAACGTAAGAGGCATCTAATTTTACAACGCAGGGTTTTTGGCCATTTAGTTTACTCTCGTGAAAATCTTGCTCCGGTAAATTTCTGATGGAGTGTAATAATTGTTGCGTATCCATCCCTGAGAAAGGCGCAAGTGCATAAGATAAATTGCACTGTAATTTGGGAATATTGGCATCATGCTGTGAGCAAGCCGATAAGGCACCGCTTAACAAGGTTAATTTCGTATGTAATTCCTCGTCGCATTCATTTTCGGGAATAATAATCAGCACCTGATCCACTTCAACTTCAAAGATTTCGCAACTTAAGGGTAAACACGCACGGATGTTCTTAACCACAGACTCAAGGCCTAAAAGTTCTTCGTCTTCCTTTTTTGCCCAATACTGATCGTGCAATGAAATATCAGAAATCATCACCGACGCGAGCGCAAACTTAGCATCTTGTTGGAGTAAAAATTTAATGGTGCTATCGAGCTTCACACGATCAGGTTTCACGTAACGGGCGTTTAACTTATTTTTCGAACTCTGCAAAAGGCGTTGTTCATATTCCCTAAAGCCTTGGTCAATCTCTTCTATTAACTTCTGATTGTTCCAGGGTTTCGTTAGAAATTTATATGCCGCGCCAGAGTTCATCACATCTACTGCTGCATCAAAGTCTGCATACCCGGTAAGAATCATGGAAATGATGTTGGGATAACATTGTTTTATGTTTTTAACTAAGGTGCCGCCGTCAATATCGGGCATACGAAAATCAGACAATACAACTTGAAATTCATGTTGCCTTAGCAACTCTAAACCTTTTTCTGCACTATCGGCTGTGAATACTTGATACTTAGTGCGCCTAAAAGTCCGTGTAATCGCTTTTAAGTTACTTTCTTCATCATCAATAACTAGCAGGTTGCAAAGTTCCGTAGGTGTTTCTGATAGATATTTTTGTACGGCGTTAGACATAATAGTAAGTCCTAAGTAACAGTTAAAATGTATATTTTGTTTCTAATCTGAATCGTACGCTTTGCTCGGCTTCGCCAAGTAAACGCTGTGTTCGAGATAAGCGACCACCTACCCATAAGTTTTTATTCATCTTATGACGTATACGCAAATCCCACCCTTTAAAGTTGCTTGTGGCAAAACGGCTCGACGCATTTTGAGCAAACTCAGTGACTACGGAGAACCTTTCAACGTGTAAATATCTCAGTTGGGTTAAAAAATTCCCGTCTTTTTTCAAGCTGCCATGTTTTAACTCAAAGGCATAGCTTGTTTTTTGATCTGAGAACGCTTCACCCACCTCAGTCGGTGCGCCTTTAATTGATTTGCCAATATCTGCACCTAGTTGCCACTGACCGCGTTTTAGTTTCATGGATAAACGTACAAATTGATTATCATATTGGGTGTCTTTTTTAGCGTAGAGAGCATCAGATTCACCTTGATAATCCACAAGCCAAGGAGACAGCGTTAACTTGCCCCATTTGCTGGCGATTTCATGTTGAAATTGAAAAATCGACATATGGCCCACTGTACCATTGGCCCCGTCGAGGGGCTTAAAGGTAGTAAATTTGAATGCCTGTCCTGCTCCAAGAGCATAGTCAACATGTACGCCAATTGGATTTAAGTGTCTGTCCCAAAACAGGTCGGTGACTTGTGCGGTTTTCCACGGGATCTTGCCCGCAATCAGGTTAAGATTGTCGAATTTTGCCTGAATAAAAAACCGAGTTAAATAAACGTCTTTGTCGCCAGCAGGCTGATCAGTGATTTGATATAAGGTGTTCGCTGGAACATTTTGTTTGTTCTTTAACCCTGTGCGCGCTTGTGCCTTAAATGACCAGGTATCGTTAAATTGACTGGTGATCCCTAACGCTGCAATCATTCTCACTCGTTTGCGCGGAGCCAGATTAATTTGATCCGTTTCATTTTCGTATCTAAGTAATACGCTGGCATCAAATTCTGTTGCCTGAACACTTTGCAATGTCAGTACACAGACAGCCATTAATACATACAGTTTCTTCATTCTTAACATCACCTAATAAAGCCAAACGCCGCTGTTTTTAATGAGCTGTTTGCGTTAAGCAGAAAAACGTTATTCGTTTCGATTGTGCAAATGTAGCAAATGTCACAAATGTCGTGTATTATACTTTAGTCATGTATGACTCATTTGTCTTATGTGATATAAATACCACACTAATTCAGGAAATATGTTTATGGCTAAAGTGAAATCTCTTACTACTGGTGACATTGCAGAATATTGCGATGTCAATTTACGCACAGTAATACGGTGGATTGATAAGGGAAGTTTGAAAGGTTACAAGCTACCAGGAAGGGGCAACAATCGAGTCACTGTGGATAATTTTGTGCTTTTTTTAAAGCAAAACAATATGCCTGTGCCACCAGAACTATTGCCTAAAAGCAAAACGGTTCTAATTGTTGATGATGATAAAGATATGGGAAATGCGATCAAACGTGTTCTCAAAAAGGACGGGTTTGAGTGTGATACTGCCACAAACGGCTTTTTAGCAGGAAGTAAGCTGATGCAGCACAAGCCCAGCATCATGACCTTAGATTTAACAATGCCTGGCCTAAATGGTTTCGAACTTTTGAAGCATTTGCGAGCAGAGGAACAATTTCAAGATTTAAAAATATTAGTTATTTCAGCGTTGGATCAGGAAAGCTTAGATGAAGCACTTGCTTTAGGTGCTAATGCCGCACTTTCTAAGCCGTTTGAGAAAGACAAATTATTAAGTTTAGTTAATGAAATGACCCAGTAACATTGATAAAAGATGAGGTGATTGATGTATAAATTAGCCCTATTGATTGGTTTGCTATTTAGTTTTTCGAGTGTTGTCTCGGCACAACAGAAAACCCTGACGTTTGGTATTGTTCCGCAACAATCCGCAAAACGTCTGGCTGAATTGTGGACCCCAATTTTTCACCACATTAGCCAACAAAGCGATGTCAATATTGTGTTTAGCACGGCCAAAGATATTCCGACCTTCGAAAAACGCCTTGAGTCTGGGGATTATGATTTGGCTTATATGAATCCTTACCATTATATTTTTTATCACAAAATGTCGGGTTATAACGCCTTAGCTAAACAAAGTAATAAAACTATCCAGGGGGTTATTGTTACTCATGCCGATAGCAACATAAAAACCATCCAAGACCTAGTGGGTAGCCGTTTAGCTTTCCCCGCTCCGGCCGCTTTTGCAGCAACTTTATTGCCTCAAGCCGAACTAAATAACTTAGGTGTGGAATTTACGCCTATGTATGTGGGCTCACACGATTCTGTTTACTTAAATGTGTCCAGAGGCTTTTTCCCCGCGGGCGGTGGAATTCAGCGCACCCTTAATAATATGGATGAAGAGGTACAGTCTAGCTTAGTGACGATCTGGAAGAGTGCCAGGTATACCTCACATGCTATTGCCAGCCACCCAGATGTCGATGCAGCCACGAGGGCTAAGGTTCAAGCCGCTTTAGTGAATATGAACAACAGTGAACACGGCAAAGTTTTACTTAAAAATATTAATTTTAACGGTTTTGAAACTGCACTAAACAGCGATTGGGATGATGTAAGAGCACTTAACATCGAAGCGCTGTTCCGCAACAAAGCAACTGGTGCGGTGAATTAATGCACCTTTCTTTACGCAATAAAACCATTGTTAGCATTGCCGTCATTGAGGCCGTGCTGCTGGTTGCTTTGATATTTACAGCAATTAATTTTATGCGTAATACCCTCAATGAAAATTTAGTCAGCCGTTCGACAACGGTAGCGACCTTATTTGCAAGTACAACTAAAAATGCGGTTCTAACTTATGATCTCGCATCATTAGAAACCTACTGTGCAGAGCTATTAAGTAACCCTGATATTCTGTATGTAAGAGTGGTAAACACCGAAAATCAAGTCTTAGCGCAAGCCGGAGACAACAACTTGTTAGCCCGTCAATTTAACCAAGATATTGACGTTAGTAATGTCACTGATGGTGTTTTTGATAGTTTTGTAAATATAACCGAAGCAGAGCAACTTTACGGCCGGGTGGAATTGGGAGTAGATACATTAAATATCCAAGATTCACTAGAAGTGATCAAGAAGTGGACAACCAGTATCGCAATCATTGAGATGGCACTGGTTGCTTTATTCTCATTCTTTTTGGGTAATTATTTAACTAGGCAGTTGGAAAGTTTACGTATAGCGGCGCGCAAAGTTTCGCAAAATGTTGAAAGCGGCTCATTTAATCAAGCCCAATTGCCGGTTAATGGTAAAGACGAACTTGCCGAGGTAACACGTGCATTCAATAAACTTGTTACCACCTTGGAGTATGAAAACTCCCGTAAACAGGCGTATCAGGATGAACTTGAAGAGCTTAATCGCACACTGGAGCAAAAAGTAGCCCAAAGAACCACATTATTACATCAGCGAAATGATGAGTTGGAACAGATAAATCAAGAGTTGCAGGCTACCCAGGAGCAGCTCACCCAAGCGGCAAAAATGGCCTCAATTGGTCAACTTGCCGCAGGCGTGGCCCATGAAATCAATAACCCTATTGGTTTTGTGAAAAGCAATTTAAGCAGTCTCGAAGAATATATCGATATCTATCGTAAAATCAGTGAGAACCTAGTGGTTGTTTACGGCAAAGCGCCTTCAGAATCGGTAGAGTTGTCGAAACAAAATTTAATTGAAATTATAAATAGTGAAGACTTGGCATTCATAAATGAAGATTCTAAAGATGTTCTTGTTGAGTCTGTTGAAGGTTTAGAGCGAGTGACCAACATCGTCAAAGATCTCAAGCAATTTTCGCGGGTAGATGTTGAAGAAAAAAGTTGGTTAGATATAAACGAGTGTATTGAAAGTACGCTCAAAATGGTAAGCAATGAGCTTAAGTATCATTGTGATATTCAAAAAGATCTTTCTGAGGTACCCAAAATTAAGATTAATTTTGGCAAAATTAGCCAGGTGCTCACAAACTTGTTGATCAATGCAGGACAAGCCATTCGTGACAACGGGCAAATTTCAATTTCCACTAAAGTAAAAGATCAGCAAATCTTAATAGCGGTTAAAGACAATGGATCGGGCATCCCCCCTGAAAATCTAAGTAAACTGTTCGACCCATTTTTTACCACCAAAGATGTGGGCAAGGGCACAGGTTTAGGTTTATCCATATCCCACGGCATTATTCAAGAGCATGGAGGGGATATTACGGTAACCAGCAAGGTAAACAAAGGAAGCTGTTTCACCATCACCTTACCTATTTTAACCGAAAACGACAATCTGAAGAGTCCCCCAAATGAGTGAACAACTGTTAGACGCTGACATTGCTATGACGGTACTTTGTGTCGACGATGAAGTGAATATTCTCAAATCATTGAAGCGTTTATTGTACAAACAAAATTATCAACTGATACTGGCTGAAAGTGGTGCCAAAGCCCTTGAAGTAATGGCCCAGAATAAGATCGATCTGATCATCTCTGATATGAAAATGCCCGGAATGTCGGGTGCGGAATTACTCCAGAAAGTGGCGGAATTAACGCCTGACTGTCATCGTATTTTATTAACTGGATATTCTGACATGGAGTCGACCATTGATGCAGTCAACAAGGGCAAAATCCATCGATATTTACAGAAACCTTGGAACAATGAAGAGATCATCCAAACCATTGATGAGGGCCTGGAAAAGGTTAGGTTAAAAAATGAAAATAATCACTTACAGAAGTTAGTAAAAAAGCAAAATTCTCTGCTGAAAAAGCTTAATCAAAATTTAGAAGACAAAGTTAAACTGCGGACTAAGCAAATACAATTGGCGATGCAGCGAATTGAGCACAACAACAGTGCCACACAAAAAGTGCTGTATAACATGATCAGTATTAACCCCAATTTAAGTGGGGGGTTTGCCAATAGCGTGAGTTTACTTGCGAGCCGCATTGCGGAAAAATTAGGGTTATCTCAACAGCAAATTAAAGATGTATCTTATGCTGCACTGTTGTGTGAAATGGGTTTGTTAGGTTTAGATTCAGCAATATATAGCCGTCCTTTCAAAGAGCTAAACTATAATCAACAGCAAGAGTTTTTGGAGCAAATTAACATCGCAAAGTTAGTACTTGCTCCGGCCACTCATCTGCAAAATGTCTCTGATATTATTACCTGCCAATATGAAACCCTCAATGGCGCAGGACCTAAAAAGCTGGAAGATAGCCAAATCCCTATGGGTGCAAAAATTTTGGCGGTCGCCAGAGATTATTGGCGTTACAAAACAGGTCGAATCACTGCTCAAAAGCTAGATGACATCGCCTGTCCAATTGAAATGAAAAAGCTCAAAGGTTCACACTATGATCCCGTGGTTTTAAACATTTTGTTGGAGAACGAAGATATTGTTTCCGATAAGTTTATTGAAAATACGATTCGCACTGAGGAACTTAAGCCAGGAATGATTCTGCGCAACAACATTCTCAATGATAAACACATATTAGTACTGCCAGAAGGACACACTTTCAGTGATGTTACTATCACCAAGTTGATTCAATTTGAAAAAAGCCAGTCTCAAGCTCTTTCGTTAGTTGTTGAAGACAGTCGGGAGGTAATCTAGTCAATTGTCGGAAATTTTATATGAAAGGTTGTGCCTAGGTTTAGCTGGGAGTCAACGGATACTTGTGCGCCGTGGGCCTCTAATATTGCATAGGAAACTGATAACCCTAATCCGGTGCCGATACCAACAGGTTTGGTTGTAAAGAAAGGGGTAAATAACTGGTTAACGGTTTCTTTGTCCATACCGCATCCCGTATCTTGAATATGCAAAACAACACCTTCTTTAATGTGCGTGTAATCGATGGTTAAAACTCCACCCTTTTCCATTGCATGTGCTGCATTAACAAATAAATTAACAAACACCTGCTGCAATTGCCCTGAATTACCCAACACGGGGGGACATTCAGCAGAGATATTGTTTATGACTTTGTGTTCATACTTGAACATATTACCCGCTATTTTAAGGGCAGATTGGATACAATTATTTAATGATGTTGCTACTAAGGCTTCATCACCTGCGTGGGAAAACCCTTTCAGGTTATCGACGATTTCTTTTACTCTATCCAAGCCCTCAATATTTGATTTAAGGAGATCTTCGGAATCTTCTTCTATGTAATCAAGGTCTATTTTTTTACACATTTCTGAGAATTGGCTGGTATCAAGGGTAGTCTGTTCGGTTAAGTTAGTCTGCACTTCTGAGGTTAGTTTTTTGTAGTCATGTAGATAATCTTGCAACACTTCTAAATTAGACCGAATAAAGGCAATGGGGTTGTTGATCTCATGGGCAACGCCAGCTGCCAATTGTCCTAAAGATGCCATTTTTTCAGACTGAATAAGTTGGCGACGGGCTTTCTCGAGGCTACTTATGGAGTCTTGTAACTGTACATTGCGTTGTAGAATTCTAATATCCGTTAAGCGCCTGCGAACCCCACTGACTAAGTGTTCTTTCGAGGTGTTTAATATCACTTCAAGATCTTGATTTAATTCAGCTTCTTGGCTTAAAAAGGCTAACCAACCGATTTTTTTACCTGACCAGGCAACATTGGTGTAGAAAATGGAATTTAACGGCGCGCTCTCATTGAGTTCGTTATTTTTAATTTCAGCGCTTCGCCACGATGCAAGCAGGTCATTATTGCTAACGGGGAGCAGATCCGTTACGAATTCCTTAATGGCGTTGTTTTCTTGCCATCCTTGCTCAGAAATCCAGACTTTGGGGGTTTTTTCAGTTAGCCATTGGCCTTCTTCACTGATGACAAAAAGACCATATCGGGCACAACAAAACTCGCCGGTTAAATCGACAATATTCGAAACCATCTCTCTTAAGGGAATTTCGGAGGCTACGGCGCTGGAGGTGTGGGCTAAGTATTCTAGTTCCAATTGCTTTTGTTCGGAACCTGCTAAGGCTGCTTTCAAAGACTGATTGGCTTCATAAATATCCAAGGAATACTTCTCTAGCTGATTCTCGGCCAGTTGCCTTGCCTTTTTCTCTCTCAAGGCTTTGCGTTCGAGAACGGAAACTCTTTTTTCCAGTTCTTCCTTAGACAGGGTCAAACTTTTACCACTTCCATTACGCAGCGGCTATCACCTTGATGCTGACATTCTGTCTGAGACACTTCCACTGTTTGCCCCGTATGTTCTGCTAAACCGTGCACAATGCCTTCGCAGAAATAGCATAAATTACGCGGTGACTGATAAAGAAAGGTTAAGGTGTTGGGCGTTTCACTTAGAAATTCGAATTCGGGCAATAAGGCATCGGGATTAAGTTTTTTCACTTCTACGTGGATAAAGTCTTGCACCGCATGTAAAAACTCAAAAACGTCTTTAAAGTTATGAGCCCCAGCAGGAGCGGCATTAAGCAGCTCTTTAAATACCCATTTACCGAATGCAAACTGGGCATCTTTAGGGGAGATATTTTTTTGCTCAACTACGAGTCCAATGAGAGTAAACAGCTCTTCATCATCGTAAGTGCCTACCGTTGTGTAAATACCTTCACTGGACAGCTGGGCTTCGTCTAACAAGGTATCCCAAAACTCTTCTCCCCAAAGCTCTTCCACAAACTCATTGAACTTTACAAAAACAATACCTTTCACGGCCATTCCTTCAATCAGACAATTAACACTTACGGCATTTTAAAAACCTACTTATGAATATAGATTGAAACCCTAAAATGATCCTATTTCAATACTGCTTTAGTCGCACAGCACACTAAATAATGGCTATTCCACTGTTACTGAATCAAATTTAATGTGGCTTACAGTACTTGAATTTAGTGCCTTAATTCCGATGACTCGACTAAAATGCTATTTGAACTATAGTTTAAATTAAAACCAATGGTTAATTTTGGTTAGTGCTTTTGGTAATCACAAGTTTGAATTCTTGGTTGACAATGAAATTCTGCTTAGTTACTTTAATTTAACATATGCGGCGGCAACCGCTTTGTTTATATAAGTTGAGAAGCTTACCTAAGCCTAAGTTTTTCGACGATACAACTTAATAATTGCAACGTTTTTACTGGTATAAACTAAATTTTTACTCTTGGAGAATAACGAATGTCAATGACAGGTAAAGTAGCTATTGTAGCTGGCGGTGGTAGAGATATCGGAGCAGCGTGTGCGGTTGAGTTAGCATCTAGAGGGGCAAGTGTTTTGATCACCTATCACGCAAGTGCCACAAGAGCACAAGAAACGGTGGCTAAAATTACTGAAGCGGGTGGAAAAGCGGTTGCACTTCAAGCTGACTTAACTGAACAAAGCAGTGTCGACAAAACCATTAATACGGCGTTAGATGAATTTGGCGCTATTGATTGCCTAGTGCATGTATCAGGCGGCCTGGTTGATCGTAAAAAAATTACTGAGATGGACCTAGCCCACTGGAAGTATGTATTAGACGTTAACCTAACATCGTTGTTTTTAATGTCTCAAGCCGTTATTCCTCACATGAAGCCTGGTAGCACTATCGTGACATTCTCGTCCCAAGCGGCTCGCGACGGTGGCGGCGGTGGGGCTATCCCTTACGCAACCTCTAAAGGGGCAGTATCCACCTTTACACGGGGATTAGCGAAAGAACTTGGGCCTGATATCCGGGTTAATTCGGTGTGTCCGGGCATGATATCTACCGGTTTCCACGATACGTTTACCCCTGATGCGGTTCGCACCAATGTTGCTGGAGCAACTTGTATCAAGCGTGAAGGTACCTCCGAAGAAGTGGCTAAATTAGTAGGCTTTTTGGCAGATGACGACTCATCTTACATGACAGGTAATAACGTTGATATAAACGGTGGTTTACTGTTCTCATAACCAACACGGGTTAGGATCTTGCAAATGTATCATTAGCGATACTTTGCTGGCAGATTGCAAATCATGTGGATGACGTAGTGAAATTAATCACTAAAGTGGAAAATGGGTCTCATTAAATGGGGCCCATTTTTTTAAAAGTTAAACTTGTTTAAAAACAATAGAATAGTATTTGGTATTACCAATAGAGGTATTATTGGTAATAATAAATGTTAATGTGTGGTTGACACAATGTTGTGAAATTGGTTACATTGTCTTTACGATATTCATTACTTTAATTATTGCAATTCAAAGCCTAAGCTTATTTGAGCATAAGTAATAGTGTCAGTAACAAATAATTGATGTATGGTTTCTACAACATGCATTGCCAACCAGGGTTCTGCGTACGAATAGTACTTACAGGGTTCTACTTATTTTTAAAATGGAATTAGGTCGTGTTGAATGTTTGCTAAAAATTTCTCTTTTCCCCGTATCGTTGCACTTACCATGGTGGTGTCCGTTGTAGGTTGTAGCGCGTCTTCTCAAAATGCTGAAAATAGCAGCAAACCAACTAGCCAGATGGCATCAGCAAAGATGCTAAAAACCGCAGATGGCATTTTAATTAACGACCAACAGCAATTTTCACAAGCCGCAGCCTCATTACAACCTGGCGACACCCTTATTTTAGCCGACAAAGAATGGAAAGATTTTGAAATTCTTTTGAAAGGCAAGGGGACGGCTGAGAAACCTATTACCCTTAAAGCGCAAACCAAAGGGAAAGTCATTTTAACTGGCCTTTCCAATTTACGTTTATCAGGTGAATATTTAGTTGTTGAAGGACTGGTATTCAAAGATGGTTACAGTCCTACTGGTGAAGTGATTTCATTCCGCGAAGACGCTGACACCCTCGCTAATCACTCTCGGGTAACGGAAGTCGTTATTGACGGATTTAGCAATACAGACAAATTTAACTCAGATAAGTGGGTGGTGTTATACGGTAAAAATAACCGTTTTGACCACAGCCATTTAGAAGGTAAAAACAACGCTGGTGTAACCATGGCGGTTAGATTAAATAGCGAAGCCAGCCAACAAAACAACCACCGCATTGACCACAACTATTTTGGGCCTCGACCTATTCTAGGCTCTAACGGTGGCGAAACCTTGCGTATTGGTACCAGTAAATATTCCTTAAGTGACTCTCTAACCGTTGTTGAAAATAACTACTTCGAACGCTGCAATGGTGAAGTTGAAATTATTTCCAATAAGTCTGGCAAAAACAAATTCCTCAACAACGTATTTTGGGAAAGCCGCGGCACCTTAACCTTGCGTCATGGCAACGGTAATTTAGTTGAAGGCAACGTATTCTTCGGAAATGGTAAAGACCATACTGGTGGTATTCGCGTAATCAATGCTGATCAAACAATCCGTAATAATTACATGGAAGGCTTAACCGGTATTCGTTTTGGCGGTGGTTTTACTATTTTAAACGGTGTGCCTAATTCATCTATCAATCGCTATCATCAAGTTAAAAATGCCATCATCGAAAACAACACCATTGTAAATGTCGACAACATCAACTTAGCCGGTGGAAGTGATGCAGAGCGCACTGCAACGCCAATTGATAGCAGCTTTTCAAATAACTTAATAATCAATGCAGACGGTAGCAACCCGTTCAAGATATTTGATGATGTTTCTGGTATTACTTTTGCCAACAATATCGCCAGCCAAAGCCCTCAAGATGAAATTGCATCGGGTTTCTCCATTGAAAAGAGTGATCTGAAACGAGGTGCTAACGGCTTACTGCAAAGTGCAAGTGCACAACAAGCCAATGTGGGTGCAGCTGCCTCCCTAGAGCCAATTTCTAAAGACCAAACCGGCGTAAGCTGGTATCCCAAAGCGGATGCGCCAGTGGAGTTTGATTCCGGGGATGTGGTTAATGTTTCTTCAGCCCAAGAGTTGATGAAAACCATTGCTGGGGTAGATGACGGTACGGTTATTTTGCTTGCACCAGGTAACTATGATCTAAACAAACAATTACAAGTTAAATCTGTAGTAACTCTTAAAGCTGCAACGCCTCGTTCAGTTACACTGTATCCCATGCGCTCGTTAACTTTCGAGATAGAAGATGGCGGTAGCTTAAAATTAGACGGACTGAATATCTCTGGTGTTAAAACCCCAGATAATGCCGGTAATGTACTTATTCGAAATACCAAATTACCAACTCTGCATAACTACAAATTGACCATCAACAATACCCATATTACCGACTTAAACGTTAATCATTCGGCCCATGTATTTGATTCAGGTTACCGCAGCATGGCGGAGAACTTGGTGATCACCAATAGTGTGTTCAAGAATATAACCGGTGATGTTTTGCGCTTAGACAAAGAGCAGGATGACTTGGGGATTTATAACGCTGAATATATCACCATCAAAAATTCGAGCTTCGTCAATATTGAAGGAGCGGTGGCCAAAGTGTATCGAGGCGGTACAGATGAAAGTACGTTCGGTCCGCACTTTAGAATGACGGATAGCAAAGTTGAAAATGTGGGTGCTGGAAAACGCAATAAAACAGGTTCGTCTATCTTCTTATTAGGTGTTCAGCAAACCCTGCTTGAAGGAAATGAATTTATTCAGAATAAGGTGATCACCATTGATCATACTGTCGGTGAGCCTCGCACCCAAATATTGAACAATAAGTTTGTGAACACGCCTTTACCTGTCGTCACAGAAACCTTTGCCGGCGGCCCTTCTACTGCAGTCGTGGTAGGAAATGTTTCACAATGAAATGGGCGCAAACGCTTCTCGTCATTCTGATCTTTAGCCCAATGGGTTATGGGTCAGAATACTTGCAACAAGTTAATAAGCAAGTTGAAGCGATGCCAGCGACGACACTGAAATCTAAGTTGTCTGCAGCAGGCGATTGCGCGCATCACCATGGCAATATGCAATTCTGGGTTGGATTAGAAATGCATAGTGAATACCAGAATAGTTTGTACAAAATAAAAAGCGCGATTCAGCAATCGTAATAAAAACGTGAAGAATAATATTCGAAGCATCAGGTATAGGTAAATATAAACATGAAGAATTTAAGATGGTGGGTGATTGCTCTCGTTGCATTAGCAACGGTAGTTAACTATATCGACAGACAATCCTTAAGCGTGCTCTGGCCATTCATGGGTAAAGAAATTTATCCAGAGAAAACT
Organism: Aliiglaciecola sp. 3_MG-2023; assembly: GCF_030548205.1. Lineage (GTDB taxonomy): Bacteria > Pseudomonadota > Gammaproteobacteria > Enterobacterales > Alteromonadaceae > Aliiglaciecola. The sequence goes on from NZ_JAUORV010000005.1 coordinate 295,782, forward strand.
GATGCTGAGCTCAAAGAAGTATACGGCATTATCAGTATTGTCTTCTTATTCTCGTATGCCTTTGGTCAGGCACTATTTGGTAAGATATTCGATTGGGTGGGGACACGAATGGGGTTCGTATTATCCATCGGTATCTGGTCATTGGCCACCATCATGCATGCTTTTGCCCAAGGCATCTTAACCTTTAGTATCTTCAGGTCGATTCTGGGTATTTCTGAGGCGGGTAACTGGCCAGGTGCGGCTAAAGCCAACGCGGAATGGTTTCCAACCCGTGAAAGAGCGTTAGCCCAGGGGATATTCAACTCAGGTGCTGCCATTGGTGGTATTGTGTCTATTCCTCTAATTGCCTATCTTGCTTTGTTTTTTAGTTGGCAAGCGATTTTTGTCATCGTTGGTTGTACTGGTTTGCTGTGGCTTATTCCTTGGATGATCGTTGTCAAATCGCCACCAGGTTCTCACCCTTGGATCACCGAAGAAGAGCGCGAATACATTCTTACGGGTCAGAAAAATGAAGTGAAATGTGAAAATGGCAACACTGCGCCAGAGTACACGCCTACTACTGGTCAGTTATTATCCCATAAACAAAGCTGGGGGGTGATTATCGCCACTGCAGCAATCGACCCAATTTGGTGGTTGTTTATTGTCTGGATCCCCACTTATTTAGTTGAAGTTTATCAAATGGACGTTAAGGGCTTAGCTATTTACGGTTGGGTACCTTACGTTGGCGCGATGTTGGGCGCTTGGTTTGGTGGTTTACTTGCGCAAAACCGTCTTAAAGCCGGTTGGACAGTGAATAAAACCAGAAAACTGGTTATTTCCATGGGCTGCTTAATTATGTTGCCGGCGTTGTTAATGTTATCTGATCCGGGTGGAGAAGTGGCCGCCGTTCTGATTATGGCAACCATACTGTTTGGATTCCAAACCTCCATTGGTAATGTTCAAACTCTGCCAAGTGACTTGTTTGGTGGTAAATCTGTTGGAACCTTGTCAGGTTTCGCTGGGATGGCTGCAAAATTGGCCGCCGGTGTATTGATTTACTTGGTACCTTCACTAACCGCTGATGGTAACTACACTGTGGTATTTGTGATAGGTGCAGCCTTGGCTATTATTGCTATGGCAAGTATTTGGTTCTTATGTCCTAAAATAGCCCCTGTGGAAGCAAAATAAGCATCTAGATTTGGGGTAGAAGTTGCGCCTTGGGAGCCACAGGTTCCTAGGGCGAGTGTTTTTGAAATTCGTAGTTTATGAATTTCGTAGTATTAGCCTGGGGAGAGTGCAATGTTAAGGTTAATTAATACTTGGTGTGGTTCTCTTTCTGGTCGATTATCTTTTACCAAAACGCTATTTTTAATCACGCCTTTGGCTATTGGCTTGACCTCGGCATCAACTAGCTATGCAGAGCAAACCGACCAGCAAAGTTACATGCCAGCGTCTCATAGAGACTTGGCTGACGGCGTTTTACTTGGCAATTTAGACGCCCTGGACGCTAGCAAAAAACCAAGTGAAAACTTTGACTTGTTAGATTGGACATTAACCTTACCCACCGATCTGAACAAAGACAAAAAAGCCGATATTATCTACGAAAAACCCCTAAGTGGTGGCTTTGAGCTAAAACCACTATTTTATACCGCTGAAGACGGGGGCATGGTGTTCGCTTGTCCAAATGTTGGCGCTAAAACCTCCAAAAATACCAAATATGCCCGAACTGAACTTCGTGAAATGCTAAGACGAGGCAACGCTTCTATCAAAACCCAAGGTATTACCGAAAATAACTGGGTGTTTAGCGCAGCCCACGGTTCGGTTAAGCGCAAAGCTGGTGCCATTGAGGGGAGTTTAGAGGCCACCTTGGCAGTTAATCGTGTGTCAACGACTGGCGATGAGAAAAAGGTAGGGCGGGTGATTATCGGCCAGATCCATGCAACTGATGACGAGCCCATTCGCCTCTACTATCGCAAACTGCCGAATAATTCCAAAGGCGTAGTTTACTTCGCCCATGAAATTAACGACGGAGATGACCAGTGGGTGAACTTTATTGGCACTCGCTCCCATACTCTTGCAGACCCAGAAGACGGCATCTCGTTAAATGAAAAATTTAGCTATAAGATCACCGTCGAAAACAACATTTTATTTGTCACCTTGATCCGTCAAGGTAAACCCAATATCACAAAATCTTTTGATATGACTGACAGTGGCTATCATAAAAATAACCAATACATGTATTTCAAAGCCGGTGTATATAACCAAAACAACAGCGGTAACCCAAAAGACTACGTCCAAGCCACCTTCTATCACCTAGACAACCAGCATTAACATACCCGTAGCATGGCCTTTAGGCCATGGCTTATGGTGTTTGCGCGGTGCCCGTAGCATGGTCTTTAGGCCATGGATTGCATTTAGGCCATGGGGCTCTCTCGGGGCTAAAGCCGCCGACTACAGGTGGCACGCCCTGTAGCATGGTCTTCAGGCCATGGGGCTCTCTCGGGGCTAAAGCCACCGACTACAGGTGGCACGCCCTGTAGCATGGTCTTCAGGCCATGGGGTTCTCTCGGGGCTAAAGCACCCGACTACAGGGCGGTATTTCAATTATATGCGCGGGCCCGAAACGCCCGCCGACCGGTTTATTCTTTATTCGCTGGCGCTATACCCTGTGTGGCTGTTCTTAATTTCGTAAAAGGTTGCTTGGGCATATTCGTCAGGATCACTTGAATTGTTCAGATGATAAACGCCAACTTTGAAATAATGATATTGGCCGTCTTCATCAAACATACTTTCGCTCATATCGTAATTTGCCACCAGATCGCTCTTTCCTTCGCGGCTAATGGTCACCGTTAGCAAATTCACATTAACACTAATGTGGTAACTAAACTTTTCATCCAATGCAATGCCATCCGCCGGATTGCTTGCTGAATTGCTCCTTGAACCTATCATCTCTACATAGGTTTCAATATTATCGCCGTCGCTGTCTAATTCACGACTTTCATGGGCGAAATAAATCGAACCCAGGTTATTTCCCGGCAGTTTGCGATAATACAAACGAATAGGTTCATCATCGTTGGCATGTATTTGCCCAATGACCACACGTCCAATTTGGTAATCTTCCCCTGTAGTAGTGACTTTATTGACGGCCAGGGTTACTCGCAAATCGCCGTCTACTCCGCCCGCATTGGCTTGGCCCTCGGCCGAAGCACTAGCAAACACCCAGTTGTTCTTGTTTACTCCTTGGGTGCTAATCGAGCGGTCACCTCTGCGCAGCATCTCACGCAACTCTACACGCACATAGTTGGTATTTTGCGAGGTCTTAAAACCGTAACTTGGAGAGCGCATAACGATGCCGTTATCCTCTGAGGCATAAAAAAATTCAGAATTGGTGTAACCGGCTGCCAGTTCTGTCTCGAAAATCGAGTCGGAGGTGCCACTATTATCTTCATCTGTGGGTACACTTAGATACCAGTCCAACAAATCGATACCAACTTCATTGGGGAGAATATCCGCATACTCGCCCGTGGCTTCTGCACAGCTATGTACTTGTACCTCAACGATGCTATTAAAGGTATTTTCACTATTTCCCATGCCGATAATCTTGATAAATCGCGCCTCTGATTCTTCTAAACTTACTAATTCGAAGCCGCTGTGAGTGCCTGTGGAATCGGCATTTTCTAGTACATCAGTAAAAGTAGCATTTTCCAATGTAGCACTGGCTGAGGTAGCCACAGAAAAACTGGCAGTACGCTGATTACCTTTGTACCACTTAATTGTTAAAGCCTTTACCTCTTTACTGGTGCCTAAATCAAGTATCAACTCTTTGTCTATTCCATCGCTAGACCATCTGGATTCTGGTGTAGTTAGGCCGTCTATAGCGTTACTCGGCGGGTAGCCTGGATCAAAACTGTCGTCATCAGTTGCAGAAGTTACAGCGTATGTTTCATTTACACAGATCTCAGGTTCAGGTTCTGGCTCGACGACAACAGGAGGGATCACTGGTGTTGTTGCGGTGCTGCCACCTCCACCGCCGCAAGCACTGAGCACGGCAATTAAAAGTAAGACCAACGAGAACCGCGATTTTTGACTGTGTTTGTAGTCAAGTATCCAACTAAGAAACATACTTTCCCCTTACCAAATGTAAAATTATTGTTATCTCAATTAAGGGATTATATGTGTAAAAATTGGCAACTCCAATAGTAATGTCATACCAATTGTGATTTTTGGTTAGATTTATTTGGTTAACCAAGAATCGACCGGTTCTGTAGCATGGCCTTTAGGCCATGGATTTCAGGCCATGGGTTTTCAATGGGGCTCTTTCGGGGCTAAAGCCACCGACTACAGGTAGAGTCCTGTAGCATGGCCTTTAGGCCATGGGGTTTGAACGGGGCTCTTTCGGGGCTAAAGCCGCCGACTACAGGTGGAACGTTCTGTAGCATGGTCTTTAGGCCATGGGGTTTAAACGGGGCTTTCTTTCGGGGCTAAAGCCACCGACTACAGGTTTGGTAATTGATAAGACTGCCAGAATGATTCAAATAGGTCTCTAGGCATGATAGCACCAGGGGTTTCTATCACTTTGCTTGCTGCTGCGCTCGCAGCTAGTGCGGAAGTTTTCGGATCGAAACCAGATACCCGTGCACCAAGATAAACACCATTGAAGGCGTCACCTGCGGAGGTTGTATCAACTACATTGTCATTGGCCACGATGGGGACAATTTCTCGTCCTTGCTCATTAACAATAATGACATTTTTTTCGCCCTGCTTCATAACTAGCTCTTTGGGCGAATACTGCATGCACAAGCCAATGCACTCTTCCACGTCGTCGACACCGTAAAGCTTATCAAAATCATCCACACCAGGAAGCAGTACATCTGCCATCTGGAAGGCTTTTTCAATATTCATCTTTGCAATATCAGGCGAACGCCAAAGTTGAGGGCGATAGTTCGGATCGAACACAATCAATACGCCGGCTTGCTGCATTTCTTCTAGTTTCTGCCAGAACAAAGCTCTTTCTTCATCTAACAATATGGCTAAACTAATGCCTGAGAAGAAAAACATGCCTGCTTTATTCAATGCCATGGATTGTTCTGATGACAACGCACTGATCATGCGTTTAGCAGCAGAGTCACTACGCCAATAAATAAAAGAGCGCTCACCAAAATCATCAGTAATGACCATATAACTGCCAATATGATGGCTGGTGATTTTCGGGAGAAACCCAGTACTGATACCTTCACCGTCTAATCGACTGATCAATTCACTACTGAGTCTATCGGTTCCTAAGCACGACATAAATTCGATATCTTGCTCAGGAAACGCCCGCTTTAAATAGACACAAGAATTATATAAATCACCTGCAAAAGACTTTCCAAGCTCATTATCGCTCTTGTTTACCAACTCAAGCATACACTCGCCTGCAAATACTAGCGGCCCGCTTAGTTTACTAAAAAAATCCACTGTCGGGTTATCGCTGGTATTTTCATTCTGATATGTCATTCATTGGTTCTCTAATTAATTAATTTTACAAGAAGTCTTCACGCAAAGGACTGAATACATCGATAAGGATACCAGCCTTTTTACAAACTGCACCATGATCTGCATGAGGAAGCATAAAAAAGCAATCGCCAGCTTTCAACAATTGTTTTTCTTCACCCACTTGTACTTCAAATTCTCCGCTCTCAATATAAGTAACTTGAGAGTGAGGATGGGCGTGAACATAACCAATCGCATTATCGTCAAACCAGATTTTCGCCATCATAATTTGGTCATTGTAACCCATTAATTGACGCTTCATGCCATTACCAATATCTTCAATTGGCTGCTTGTCACCGTAAATAAACGCTTCGCTGTGTGTCATATATTTTCCCCAAGTTAATTTATGCTGATATCTAATCAATATAACCTAATATTGTCAACCATTATCGCCCGTTGTTGTTACCAATTTAAATTTTATTGGTAATAATCTTGGGGAGGTGTATGCTATCCTCATTACCTTAGTTGTTAAGCAAGTGTAAATATCAAAAATGGTTTGTCGTAATAAGTATTAGTACAAACCTAGGTATAAGTAAATCAAACGAAAAAGCGAAATAATAATACTAAAGCTGTTGTGTTTGGGTGAGAGGATTATAGATGAAAAATCGTCGTATGTTTTGGCAGATAGTCGAAAAAATCGAAGCATTAATTGATTCCGGGAAATATCCACCGGGAAGTCGATTACCACCCGAACGAGAATTAGCTGAAACCTTTAACGTTAGTCGTCCTACAATCCGCGAAGCCATTATAGCCTTAGAAGTACGCGAACGAGTTGACGTGAAAACCAGCTCTGGGGTTTACGTACTGGAAAATCCGCAAACCGACGAACCTGAAATCAAAGTTAGTGCCTTTGAATTAACCCAAGCAAGAGCATTAGTGGAAGGCGAGGCTGCTGCGTTGGCCGCGGCGTCTATTACAGAGCAAGAACTTGCCGATTTAGAAGGGACATTAGTTGCCATGGAAAAGGGGGTTCATCCAGAAAAGGCAGACCGCGAATTCCATTTGATTATTTCTAAAGCCACTCGCAACAACGCGGTATGTTTAGCGGTTGAAAAATTCTGGCAATTACGAGATTCAGAACCCGACATAGTCAATGTATATAAAAACGTGTGTAACCGCAGCGACAGCGATCGTTTAGAAGAACATCGTAAAATATACACCGCCTTGAAAAATCACGATTCAGCCGAAGCAAGACAGGCAATGCATTACCACTTCAACCGATTGATCAACACGCTGTTCGAAATAAGCGAAGCCAAAGCCTTAGAAGAAGTGCGCAAACAATCCACCCAAACCCGCGATTTATATTCATTAAACCATTTAGTCGAATAGGCATTTAATCTGTAGCATGGCCTTTAGGCCATGGGCAGTGAAGGTCAATTATCCCTCGAGCCCTGTAGCATGGTCTTTAGGCCATGGGTTTATCATGGGGTTTTGATACCCCTCTCTCGGGGCTAAAGCCGCCGACTACAGGGTGACCGCGCATGGTTTTTTCCTCGGTCCTGTAGCATGGCCTTTAGGCCATGGGCTCTCTCGGGGCTAAAGCCGCCGACTACAGGGTGACCGCGCATGGATTTTTCCTCGAGCCCTGTAGCATGGCCTTTAGGCCATGAAAGGTATGGACGACCATGAATTATCATAATTTTCAATATTGTCTTTTCGGGGCTAAAGCCGCCGACTACAGGGTGACCGCGCATGGATTTTTCCTCGGTCCTGTAGCATGGCCTTTAGGCCATGAAAGGTAAGGACGACGATGAATTATCATAATTTCAACATTGCCTTCTCGGGGCTAAAGCACCCGACTACAGGCCTTGGGTTTACATTCACCTCTCCGCTTGGGGTTTATTTTCAATCGCTGCTGTTAATCGTTCACTAAAATAAGGTAGAGTAGATGCCAATACTCGATTGTTCCTAACCTACTCATTCAATGTCATTTTTATCGCTATTTAAACTACTCCGCTATCATAAAACCGCATTGTGTCTTGCTGTGCTGTTGATGCTTGCAGAAAGTCTGATAAGCCTGAGTATCCCTTATTTTATCGGCCAGTTTTCAATGAGTATCTTGGATCAAGAAAATGCATTTGGCTGGTCAATAGGTCAAATATGCTTAGCTTGGGTAGCCTTGATTATATTGCAAGCGGTATTGCGCTTTGAATCAACCTTTCGCACCAATATCGTCGGCGCTCAAGTATTAAACGACCTAAGTTGCCGGCTTTACGACCACGTACAAATGTTGCCAATGGCCTATTTTAGCAACCGTAAAAAGGGCGAAATTCTCTCTCTCATCAGTAATGACGCCAATGTGCTCAGCTATTTCTTATCCGGCGTGTTAACAGGGCTAGTCCCCGCGGCGCTAATAGTGATAGGTGCGATCATTATGATGGCCAATATCAATTTGAGCATCGCCTTGATAATCGTGGTCACGGTGCCAGTATTTTTAATCACCATAAAAATTGTCGGTAAAACCATCCGCCCTATTTCGGAGCAGGTGATAAAACACCAGGCCGGTGCCATTGCCATCGCCACTGAAAACTTTGGCTCTATGCAATTGGTGAAAGCCTTTAACCGCCAAAGTATTGAGTCGAAAAAATTCCGCAAAAATGCCAAGCAGGTACTCGACCTGCGAACCCGTTTACTGCGCATTCAAGCGCTCATTTCCCCGCTTATTCAAATGATTATATCAATTGGTATTGTCTTCATAGTTGTAGTGAGCGCGTTGCACTATCAATCAGGCGAGCTCACCATTCCCAATTTAATCACCTTGCTGATGTATGGCTTAGTGTTTGCCAAGCCCATGAGTACTTTTGCCGGATTATACGGTCAGCTACAGCAGGCTAGGGGCTCTTCTACACGTATTTTAGAGGTATTTAATGTATCCCCTGAGTCAGATGATAAAGCCGAATTCGACCTGTCTTGCCAAAGGGGCGATATTGAGTTTAATGGTGTTTCTTTTGCGTATCAGCCTGACAGTCCCATTTTAAAAAGCGTCGATGCACGCTTTGACAGCGCTAGTGTGAGTATCATTCTGGGGCCAAACGGCGCTGGAAAAACCAGTTTAATTCACTTACTCATGCGGTTTATGGAACCTCAAAACGGCAACATCTTAATTGATAACCAGGCTATTGCCGATTGCAGCCTAGTGTCTTTGCGCAAGGCAATTGGCTTAGTGTCGCAAGATATCGCCTTATGTGATGGCAACATTTTAGACAATATTGCCTATGGCTTGCCCCAAGCCAGTGAAGAGGAGATTATTGAAGCTGCGAAACTTGCCGGTGCAGATAGTTTTATTACCGATTTGAAAGCCGGCTACTACACCAAAGTGGGTGAAAACGGTGTACTCCTTTCCGGTGGACAACGACAGCGTATTTCCTTGGCGCGTGCCTTAGTGATTAACCCACAAATTTTGCTGTTTGATGAACCCACGTCTTTTACCGATGACGCCGGAAAATTGGAATTTTCTAGGCTTCTAGGGGAGTCATTAAAAGACAAAACCATTATAATTGTGACTCACGACCAACATCTGTGTGAACTGGCAGATAAAGTCTATAAACTAGAACAAGGTTCTCTGGCGCAGGTTTAAAACAAGCTCTAGAATTGAGACAGTAAATTTACCTAGATGAATAAAAAACCAATGAGTAGGACGTAATATGCTGAATAGCGACACTAAATATAAACTTTCAGACAAAGCGTTGTTTCAAAAAGTGGTGGATGAGACGGTCATTTTAGACTCTATTAGCGGCCAGTATTACACCCTCGATCCCATAGGTACGGAAATGATTGAAGCCTTGAATACGGGGCAATCTGTCTCTCAGGTGGTGGCCCTCATCGAGCAAAATTACGACGCCACGGTCGACAATATTCAAGCTGATCTATCAGAGCTTATTGACACAATGAGCGACAAAGGACTGTTAGAAGAAGCCTAGGGCGCAAGCTCCATGTGTAGGACAATGGTTGATTTAGGGAAAACAAACGTATGCAGTTGATCACCTCTTTACCTACCATCGTGCATGCTTATTGGTTATTAGCCAAATGGGATTGGCGCATATCCAACCAGCCCTACAAAAAATGGAAAAAGTATCTCGATAAGAATCTTAGTGTGAGCAATACAAGCAACCAGTTTGATGCCTATCCCCAACACAAATATCTGCAACAAGCCATCTTGTTTGCCAAAGTAACACGACACCATTATCGCCCCATGAATTGTCTGCGCCGTTGCTTGGCTTTACAGGAATTGCTGCTAAGTAAAAATATGCCCTCGACCTTGCACATTGGTGTAAGGTTCAGCTCTGCAAAGCCAACTAACACCCAAGGAAATAACGACAAAACCCTTGAAGCCCATTCATGGCTAACCGTAAACGGTTTTATCATTAACGACAGCAAAGAAGTCGTGAATACCTACACCGAAATCACCAACAAAAGCCAATTCTTCCAAGCCAGCATATCTTCCCTATAACCCCGAGAGGGAAATCCCATGGCCTGACATTCATGGCCTAAAGACCATGCTACAGGCACCTGTAGTCGGTGGCTTTAGCCCCGAGGAATTACCCCGAGAGGGAAAACCCCATGGCCTAAAGACCATGCTACAGCCACTTGTAGTCGGCGGCTTTAGCCCCGAGGAATGTCCATGGCCTAAAGACCATGCTACAGGCACCTGTAGTCGGCGGCTTTAGCCCCGAGAAATGCCCATGGCCTAAAGACCATGCTACAGCCACCTGTAGTCGGCGGCTTTAGCCCCGAGGAATTACCCCGAGAGGGAAAACCCCATGGCCTAAAGACCATGCTACAGGCACTTGTAGTCGGGTGCTTTAGCCCCGAGGAATGTCCATGGCCTAAAACCCCATGGCCTAAAGACCATGCTACAGCCACCTGCAGTCGGAGGCTTTAGCCCCGAGGAATGCCCATGGCCTAAAGACCATGCTACAGGCCCCGAGAAATGCCCCGAGGGGTTCCCCGGAAAATTCCTCCCCAATATTTCTGTACCCCGTCTAAACAATATTCAATCTACACTTAAAATTTGCCATTCAAAGGATTGAACCATGGGCAAAACCCTAACAAAAGGACGCCGCTCTATAATTGGTCAGGTGTATTTAATCACGGCCTGTACAAAACATCGGGAACCATTATTTATCCAATTTACCTTGGCAAGAATCGTGGTGGCATGCATGAAAAAATCCCAACAAAGGGGCAAAATACAGTTCCTAAGTTGGGTGATTATGCCCGACCACGTGCATTTTTTGATGTCGTTAGAAGGTGATTCGAGCCTTAGCGAGGTAATCGGGTATATCAAAGGCACCACGTCCCATCAAATATGCAAACGATTAAACCGAAAGGGGGGAATATGGCAAGCAGGTTTTCATGACCACGCAATACGCAAAGAAGAAAATATAATTGAGGCCGCACGGTACATTGTTGCAAATCCATTGCGGGCAGGAATTGTCAAAAGCCTAAAACAATATCCCCATTGGGATTCCATATACCTGTAGTCGGGTGCTTTAGCCCCGAGAGAGCCCATGGTCTAAAGACAATCCATGGCCTAGCATCCATGGCCTAAAGGCCATGCTACAACATGTGGGTTTGGTACCAGGATTGGGTTAAAATTGCGTACAATAAATCGACGTTTAACGAACCCTTTGGTGAGGCTACTACCTTATCGAAACTGGCTAACAAAATGTCATTATCAACCAACCCTAAATCTTGTAAACCTGGATGGGATAACAACTCACGAAGCTCGGTTTTATTTGCACGCACCAAATTCGCAAAATGCTGATCAAATACGGTTTTGTTCTGGTCCCAACACACGCTTTCTGGCAAATGGCTATCCATGGCTTTACGCAACAAATATTTTGGATATCGCCCCTGGATGTGCAATTTTTGCGGCACCGCAAAACTAAACTCCGCTAGCTGCTTGTTGAAAAACGGATGATGTACTGCAATCCCTAAAGGATCGCAAACATGCTGATAGGAACGCATGCTATTAAAAGTGGAGGTAGTAAATAAGCCCTCATAGCGAGCTCGTTTTGCCCATTGCTTACTTTGGGCAAAGGGATTGTGCTTCTCAACCGACTTCAACATGGCCTGTTGTTGAGGCCCTAACCACTGGGGAAAGTGGTCGGCATCTACTGGCTGCTTGCCTAACAAGGATAACAGTGACTGAGGCAATAATGGCTTAACCAGTACTTGCAGCATGATCCTCATGGGTGACATACCCAACTGTTGAGCAGAATTAAACACCTCTTTAATGACTCCAAGATCACCACTGGCTAATCTGTCCCGATAAGCAAAGCTGTGACCCCAACACATTTCGTCACCGCCATTGCCGGTAAACAAGTCGTGCCCCCCTAACCGCTGAATCATTTCAGCTTCCTGTTGGTACTTAGGTGAAGCCACCACGCCAGGGTTCTGCAACTGAGTAGGGTACACCTGGGCAAACGAAAGATTGGTAAATTGGTCTAGCTCAACAAAGTGACTATGTTGAAGCTTCAAAAAGTCCCGCATTGCATCAATCTTTTCTATCTCGTCACAACTCTGGGTATTCCGATAAGTATGAGAAATGGAATGTAATTCAAACCCAAGGGGATCTGCGTCTTTACCACCATGCTCACTCAATGAATGTAAAATAGAGGTGATAGAAGTTGAATCCATACCACCGCTCATCTGGCTGAAAATAGGTTCAGGCCGCTTACCCTGTGAACTCAGTGGCAACGCCCCTGCGACACTTTGTTTTAGCACATCGTAAAAAGCCTGCTCATACTCCACTTCATTGGCAAACTTTAGTGAGTGGTTGGGTTGGATATCCCAAAATCGCCTCACAGTTAATTGATTTTCGGCAGATAAACAGGCGCTGTGAGCGAAGGGTAGCTGATCAATGTTGCTGAACATAGATCGATTCGGATCCGGCCGTCCCGCCAGCCACTGCAGAATCGAAATGTTATCCACTTTCGGGGTGAGCAGGGTCGTCATCAACTGCAAATCAGTGGTCACCACAAAGCAACCCTCTAACCACCCATAAAATAGGGTACGGGGATTAAACGCAGCGCTACAAAATCGTAACTCGCCAGCATCTGGATGCCAGGAAATGAGGGTAAAATCACCGTCTAGCTGCTCAATGGTTTTCGAATAATCGCTATCGATCAAATCCCAAAGATCGCGATCTTTTAGTGCACCATCGCACACCAAAGGTGCATTTTTTAAACAAAATCGCCCTGCACTCACAATCTTCAGGGGGACGGGTGTATCGGTTTTTAACACCCCATCGGCATCGGCCACCTTACCCAAGAAAACACTAGAATCTGCACCACCGATCGAGCTGTAACTGTCTGATATTACTTGTTTATTTGAATTTTCATAGTAGCCCTGAATCGCCTCAAAATAACGAGGCGCTTTAGAACCAAATAGAGCAAACAATGTATTCATATAATATTTAGACCTAAATAAAGCTTTCGAACACCGGTAAATTAAGGGTACTATATGCCAAATGTCACTCTACTGTAACAACAAATGACAATATAACCTTTTGTTTACATTAGGTTTTTTCTGTCAGGAATTTTTACAGATCATTTTAGAGTTAACAAGCCATTAACATTCAATTTTGTTAACTGCATGATTTTTAAAGAAAAAATATATCTGGAATGGCTTTTGCAGTTATTTCTGCAGTAGTAATAGCATTAAGTGCATATTCAAGAGAATTTTAAGTTCGTAGAACTAAATAAGGAGCATCACATGATTAAGAAAATTATTGCGGGATTGTCATTAATAGGTATGAGCCTTAGCGCTCAGTCAGCTCTTTTAATCGATGAGTCAAACATCACTGGTGCTGATATGGGCGGTATCTCTGTAACAGCAATGTTCAGTGATGGAACTACAGATACAGGTATTTGGTCAGCATTTCCTGACGTTGTTTTAGGTACTGGCGACCCAATTGCTGATGCTCAAGGTTTCTCAGGTGGTGTAGTAACATCAACTTGGTCTTTGACTCAACAAGGTTTCAGTAGCGGTAACGTTGCTCCAAGTGGTGATATTTATGGTGCATGGACACTAACTAACTTAGCTTCTGCATCTGCAATTGTCGGCTTTAGCATTGATGGTTCTGTTGCTAATGTTGCTTTTGATATCGACTCTGGTAGCGAAAATACACCTTACTCAAGCATTGGTGTTGCATTTGCTTCAGCAACAAGCGTTGATTCAGTAACGTATAGCGATCAACTAAATGCAGCTTACGGCGATTTGTTTTTTGCACTTGAAGTATTATTCGGTTCATCAGAACTAGCGATTGATGACGAACTAGTTTTTGTAGCTGATACAGATACCATTAAAGTACCAGAGCCAGCTACTACTGCAATGATCCTAACTGGTTTGTTGTTTGGCGCAGCGCGTCTACGTTCTAGAAAATAGTATCAGATTAAATAATTAGGGAGACACGTCATGAATGAAGTAAATGTAAACGATAACGTTAGTGGCAAGAAGCCCTATACTAAGCCAGAGCTAAACAATCCAGGTAACCTAGCTGAATTGACTCAAGGTTATGCGGGTAGCATTCCTGATGAGCAAGGCGGACACACAAAGCGTAATCCTTTTACGGGTTAATCTTTAGTCTGCGAAAGCGACTACCTTAGATTCAAATCAGGGATTGAACAGAGGCATTAGTCACCAATGCAAGATAAATATTATTCAACGCCGCTTCATGGCGTTGAATGTTTTTTAGCTGATGCTACTTGCACTGGTGATAAAACTGAACTCTGTGAATTGGCTGTTGAACTCGCTTTTGAAGCGGTTAGCCTTGACGCAAATCAGCAGCCAATATGGACGTTAAAAGATCAGGGATTGAGATACTTCAGTGAGTTAAATCTCTACCCGCATACTTGTCCCCCAGATGTTTCAAATCCATCGCTTTCTAATGCTGACAATACAAGCCAAGAAGTAAAGCAGACAACGCCAGCACTTCCAAGCTACATACTTAGCGTTAATTGTGAAGGCAAAGGTCGCTTTCTCATCCAGCAACACAAAATAACCATTGATTGGGATGAAGGTACATCTTCCTCCCATTATTTTCAGACCCTAGCGTTAGCGCTCTGGTTAGAAACTCAGCATGTACCTTGTATACATGCAAATGCCTTAAAGCGAGCAGATAAAACCTTTGCGCTAGTAGCAAATAGCGGCACAGGTAAATCAACTTTAAGTGCAAAGTTACAACAAACTGGATGTGACTGGCTAACTGATGATATGATCGCGCTGCATCAAATTGGTGCAAGTACATTATCAGGGAACGCCCCAAAAGTTTACCCCAGTTGGCCAATTGCTCGAATGTGGCCCGATTCAGTCGAAAATGCCCTCGGCGGTGAGGTAGCTGTATTAAGGAAAGTACATAACCGCTTTGATAAACGTTTGATTGAAATGCCAGAGTTGACCGAAGAAAGTAAACATTCTTCAGAATTATCAACAATATATATTCTTAATAGAACTGTAACAGATAACCACGATAATAAACCGCACTGTCGAATTGAAACTATCAATTCAAGTCAGGCATTAATCTTGCTTTTACAGAACAGTATACTGGGAAATGCCTATTCGGCATTAGAACTAGAAGCCGACAGAATACGCCAACTGTCCATTTTGGTTCAAACAACAAAAGTAAAAATGATCACTTACTCTAGTGGTAAGGAAAATTTGGATTTCGTAAGTAAGGCTATTTTAGAAGACTTGGATACACTCCAACCTCATTCAACTTCTTAAAAAGTAAAGGAACTAGATAAATGAACATGCAAAGAGGTATGGTTAAAAACAATACCAACAAGTTTGCGGCTGCTTATCGACTTGTTGACGTAGTAGTGATTCAATTTGCACTTTTTTGTGCGGTATTTGTCTATGGCTTAGATTATTCAAAAGATTATTTTACTCTTTCTCTTATCGGTTCGGTGAGCTTTGCGTTAGTTGCCGAATCTTTTGCCCTATATCGTTCTTGGCGTGCTGGCTTTTTCAAACAGATCGTATTTTATACATTCCTGTGTTGGGCCTGCGCCTGCATGTTAATTCTTGCCTATTTGTTTTTCTTTAAAATAGCCGAAGACTATTCACGCTTTGCCTTAGCCATTTGGTTTTCCATGGCATTTATGGCGCTAATTGGCTGGCGCATTATGTTCCAGCTATTCCTGCATAACATGCGTCGCAAAGGGTATAACACCCGCAGCATTGCTATTTTTGGTTTGTCTGAAAAAGGCATACGTTTAGCCAATGAAGTCATGAAAAACCCGGAAACCGGTTATCGCCTTTCTGCGGTATTTGATGATCGTGCCCCAGAGCGCCTAGATGACGACTACCACTATTTGCTGCACGGTAATGTAGCAAAAGGCATCGATTGCGCTAAGCGCGGAATTTACGACGTTATCTATATTGCCTTACCCATTAAAGCTCAGCATCGCATACAAGAAATGCTTTATCAATTAGGGGATACCACAGCTAACGTACACGTTGTTCCTGATTTATTTATGTATTGCCTAATGCACGGCGAAATGTCTCACGTAGGTGGCGTACAAACCATCAGTGTGTACGACAACCCTATGCAAGGCGGCGTGGCAATTGTAAAACGCTTAGAAGATATTTTACTCTCCACCGCGATTCTTAGCCTTATCGCCATTCCTATGTTGGCGATAGCGGCTGCTGTAAAGCTCACATCAAAAGGGCCGATTATATTCAAGCAAGACCGCTACGGTCTAAACGGCAAAAAAATAAAAGTGTGGAAGTTCCGCTCTATGACGGTTACCGAAAACTCCGATGACATAGTACAAGCTAAAAAAGGTGACAGCCGAACCACTAAAGTCGGCGCATTTTTACGTAGAACATCACTCGACGAACTACCGCAGTTCATTAACGTGCTAAAAGGCGATATGTCAGTGATTGGCCCTCGTCCTCACGCAGTAAAACACAACGAGGAATATAGAAAGTTAGTGGATTACTATATGCTGCGCCACAAAGTAAAACCTGGCATCACCGGCTGGGCACAAGTGAACGGCTGGCGCGGTGAAACCGATACTGTAGACAAAATGAAAATGCGCATCGAATACGACCTGGAATATATTCGCAACTGGTCACTATGGATGGATTTTAAAATTGTTGTTTTTACCGTGTTTCGTAGTTTTACTGACAAGAATGCGTATTGACTTAAAAGGATTAAAAATTGAAGTTTCTTGTTACTGGCGCAGCCGGCTTTATAGGGATGCATACTTGTATAAGGCTTTTAAAAGAAGGTCATGAGATAGTTGGTTTAGACAACCTAAATGCTTATTACAGTGTTGCTTTAAAAGAATACAGGTTAAAACAGCTTGAGTCTTTTAAATTGTTTCGTTTTATTAAGATGGATATCAGTGATAGGCATGCGATTTCAGACCTGTTCGAAAGAGAAAAATTTCAAAGAGTAATTCATCTTGCAGCGCAAGCAGGTGTTAGATATTCAATTGAAGCACCATTTGATTACGTTGATAGCAACCTCACTGGAATGATGACAATCTTAGAAGGGTGTCGAAATAACGATATTGAGCATCTAATATATGCGTCTTCTAGCTCTGTTTATGGAATGAATCCAAAAGTTCCTTTCTCAACGGATGATAGTGTAGATCATCCCGTTTCGCTCTACGCAGCGACTAAAAAATCGAACGAGTTGATGGCACATTCGTATTCCCATTTATATAACATTCCTACGACAGGACTACGATTTTTTACTGTATATGGTCCTGCTGGTAGACCTGATATGGCTCCGTGGCTTTTTACTGAAGCGATTATTAAAGGGGAGCCAATTAAGGTATTCAATAATGGAGAAATGGAAAGAGATTTTACATATATTGATGACATAGTGGAGGGGATTACTCGAATTCAAAACGAAGTACCTATTAACGATATTAATAATGATTTAAGAAGTCTTTCTTCTAGCACCGCACCTTATCGAGTTTTCAATATTGGTAATAACAATAGTGTAAAGCTTAGTGATTTTATTTCTGCTATAGAAACTTCCTGTGGGAAAGAAGCAGAAAAGATCATGTTGCCGATGCAACCCGGCGATGTGAAGAAGACTTATGCTGATATTGCTAGTTTGATGAAAGTTATTAATTATAAACCTAAAACGAATATCTGCGATGGCGTTTCAGAATTCGTTAAATGGTATAAGTCATATAGTACATATCGATAAAAATATATTAAACGTTATAAATACACTGGCAATAATGCGTAATAAAATTAACCCAGTCCTCCAACTAAGTGAAGTAATGTAAGTGAAAAGTCGTCAACTCAGCGAAAAGCGGAAAATGTTATATAATGCAACTACAAATTACATTTACTTCTTCCTATTTGCTTTTCTCAATTTCTTACTTAACCCTATTTTTGTAGGGCTTCTCGGTACTTATTATTTTGCTATTTGGAAAACTTCTCTAAAGGTATTTGATTTTTTAACGATGTTTGATGGTAGGGCTTCCCAGTCTATAAAATGGGTAATAGCTCAACAAAGGAAAAATAAGTTACTAGAGAAACAGTTTAAAACAGCCGTATTTGAAGCCTTATCGGTAACTCTTAAAGCGCTTCCTTACTATATTCTAGTACTTCTAACTTGTTCATTTACTGTTAATTATCTTTTTGAGGACTTTGTTGAAGAGGACTTTCTTCTTGTTTCGATTTTTGGATTGCTATTAAGTTTACATTTTTTGATTAATTTGATGTGTGAAGTTATTGACGGGATTTTTGTCGGTATGAATGAGGCATACAAAAGTAAGGGCTTGAAACTGTTGTTTTTGATTTTCCTTAATCTTTTTATTGTGTTGAATTTGAACGCTGGTTTTGGAATTATCGGTATCGCGTTATCATATTTGATATCGACTACTTTACTTCTACTTATCCTAATACTTTTACTCAAGAGTGAGTTTGATTGGTTTAAATTAAAAAGTCTTGGCGAAATGAATCGCGAAAAGACAGCAATACAACCTTTTAGTAAGTGGATGTCTGTTTGGGGATTTTCCGATAAACTTTTTGTAACTCAAGAGCTTTTCTGTATTTCAATTTTACTTGGTACAACAGCAGTTACTTCTTTTATATTTTCTAGTTTTATCCAAGTTTTTTCTTTGTCAGTTACACTTTTGATTGGTTCAGCGGTTATGCCCTATTTGGCAAATGGACACAAAATAGAGGGGCACTCTAACTTTATAAACGGGATCAAAGTATACAAAGAAATACTATATTTCATCACAAGTATACTTTTTGGTTATATGGTAATCTTTAATGCTAGTTTTGTCTTTTTGTGGATAGGCTCTGATCATTATGTAGGGCAAATAGAAAACTTTTTGCTTAGTTTGCTGTTCGTTTTTATTTCACTAATACGTAGTGATTCTCAAGTAGGTAATTTATCTTTGGACTTAAAGAGTAGAGCGTTATGGTCTTTAATTTTCTGCATTGGAGCTTTTCTTTTTGTTTATATTTTATTCGATTTTTATCCAAGTATGATCACCATTTTGACTGTTATTTTAGTATTTAGATGTCTTTTTTATGTTACACAACGCGAACTCGTATACAAAGAAATAAAAGGGGTAGGTTCAGGCGCTAAACTAGTGTGTGTAATATTCTTTTTATCACCCTTAGTAATGTATTTGGGTAGTAACTATTTAGCCGAGTCATGGTTAAACTTATTTATTATGTCTACTTTGTATTCGGTAATTTTTTGCGCAATATATTATTTGTTCATTCTTGACTCGTCTAGTCGCTCTTTTGTCTTTACGATATTTCGGAAGGTTATTGGTTGAGTTATGGTTATTTTATTAATTTTATTGACGGTTAATTTTGTTACCTTTTATTTTGTTGGTTATGGCGTTTCCGAATACATAGTCTATTCATCAAGTATTATGTTTGGTCTACTATTTATAGCTTTTGCAAAGAATCGTTTCACAGTATTTAAAGCAATTGATACTAAAATCAATGTGCTTGTTTTGTTTACAATATTTTACTTTATATTATTTTATTTGCCCTATCTTACATATTCGTTTGGTTTATCTGACATTTATTACAGTCCGTTTTTTTCTCATACATTTGTAGAGCACTCTAATAAAGCTATTATTCTATCTAATATTGGGTACCTTAGTTTTTTAATAGGAAGAGAAATCCTGCCCAATAAAAGCGCAGATTTAAGTCCAGAGAACCAAAGGGATTATAGTTTTTTTGTTACCTCTGTAATTTACATTTTTTTTTCATTGATATTAATCAATCTTCTAGCAACTCTTCCAAAGATGATTCAGGGGGCATATTCCGGTTCTGATGTTGGAAGTAGTACGGAAAATGGACTTTATTTTTTGTTAAACCATTTTTCACTTTTAGTCGCGGCTATATTTATCGCTAAGAAAGCTCTCGGCCAAAAAATTTCAAAATTACTTATGATTTCTATTTTAGTGGTCTTATTTTGGTGTTTGGTTCTTTTGGTATTAGGAGACCGTAATACTTTCTTTATTCACGGTATAGTTTTACTTGGGGGTTATTTTACATTCTGTCGCAGAATCTCTTATGTGGGCCTTGCTGCAACAGTATTCGTTGGTATTGCATTATATGGAGTAATTGAACAAAGCAGAAAACTCGAAGAGCGTTCTTTTTCTTCTATAGCTTCTTCAATATCAGACTCGGAAGATAACAAAAGCTCTTTTTTCGAAGGGTCATTGAATAACACTACTATTTCTCTAAGAGCTTCAATTTCATATTTGGAAAAAACAGATGAAAGCTTTCAGGGAAAATTTAAAGCAATAGGACTATTGGGTGTAATACCGCTCGTTCGCGGAATGATTGTTGATCCTAATGACCCCTTTACCAATAGTGCAGAAGTTAATACAACAGAAATTCTTGGTGCAAACGCTACTTGGAGTGTTGGGACTAATATAGTATCTGATTCTTATTTAGACTTTGGAGTATATGGGGTAGTCATATTGTTATTCATTGTCGGGCTCTTTACAAAATTTGTTGAAAATGGTGTTCGCCAAAACCATGGCGATCTTCAATATATTGTAATTTACTTATTCTCTTTGGCATTGATCAGTGAGTTACCACGTTATGCTTTTTCCTTTCCAATCAGAAATTTAGTTTGGTTATTTCTACTATTTTTTATATACAAGAAGTTTTTTAAGGTTACAAGAAAATGATTAGACGACTATTTATCTACATATATAAATCACTAAATCCCCTAGGTTACGCTAAGAAGATTGGTGTTCAATTTGGTGATGGGTGTCGGCTAATAAAAGTTGATTTCAGTACTGAACCATACTTGATAAAAATGGGCAATCACGTTAGTGCTACAAAAGTTAGGTTTGAGACACATGATGGCGGTGTTTGGGTATTCCGAAATGAATTACCTAAACTAGATGTCATAAAAGGAATTAATATAGGGGATAACGTTTTTTTAGGTTATGGAGCGGTAATAATGCCTGGTATTACAATTGGCAGTAATGTAGTTGTTGGTGCTTATTCAGTCGTTACTAAAGATCTTGAAGCCGGTTATGTCTATGGTGGCGTGCCAGCCAGAAAAATTAAGTCCTTAAATGAATATAAGAAAAAAGTTATTTCCACGGGAGTTGAAACCAAGCAACTTGAGGAAAGCGAGAAACGCGAATACCTACTTTCTTTGAGCATACAAAAATGAAGAAAAAAATTTACTTTCTAATTAATGGTTTTGGTAAAGGGGGAGCACAAAGACAATGTGTTTATTTGCTTAATCAACTTCAAAAAAATTTGGAGTTGGAAGTACACCTTATTTATTTTTATGAAGGATTTTATTTTCACCTATTAGAAACAGAAGGGCTCATTCTTCATAAAATAAATTATTCAAGTTTCTATGACCCCAGAAACATTGCACGAATAAGTAGCATTTTACCTAACGACAAAGTTATTTTATTTTCTTGGTTAAGATCTTCTGATTTCTATGCTTATTTCTTAAAAAAAATTAAGAGTAACATTTTGTGGATTATGGCAGAAAGAAACTCTAAATATCCTGATAGTTTTTTATTCAACTTGAGAAAGAAATTTGCTAAAAAAGCAAATCATATAATTACAAACTCTGAAAAAGGTGCATCTTACTGGTGTGAAAATAGAATACAAAATGTGAAAATTAGTTTAATAGAAAATGCATTTATTCAAGAAAAAGGAAAAAACGACTATTTTAATGATGACAAATGCAACATCGTGTACGCAGGCAGGCTTGAAGAGCAAAAGAATATTATAAGAACAGCGGAGTTTTTATCCAAATACGTGAGTAAACGTAAGTCAGTGAACTTACATATTTTTGGAGAAGGAAGCCAAGAGGACGTTGTAAAGGAAATCTTTTCGGAATACTTGGGAAGCCAAGTTTTTATGAAACCATTTGAAGAAAAAATAAGCGATATCTTTACATCAACAGATGTATTCATATCATTGAGTAAATATGAGGGTATGCCCAACTCGGTGGTAGAAAATGCAGCATTAGGTAATAAGATGCTGCTTAGCGATATTGACGAACATAAAAATATTGTCGGACGGAAATACAAATATTTGTTACCTATCGAATTTGACATAAACGAATCTTGTTTAATGTTAGATAACCTCATATCTGCTCCGGTGGAAAGTATTAAATTTGAGCACATTGAGGAGATAATGGCGAAGTGCACATTAGAAAAAGTTGCAAACCAATACTTTAATATATTTTGTAAGGTGCTCAATAATTATGATAATTGAAAAAATAGAGAAATGTCTGAGGTCCCGTTGGGAGGTACCGGCTAAACAAAATACTAATGCAGTTTTACTTGCGTCTTTTCCTAAGTCTGGGAATACTTGGTTGAGATTTGTTTTTTCTAATGTCCTTGCAGAAAAGACAAACTTTCCTCAAGAGGTAAACTTCGACAATATACAATTACTGGCCCCTGAAGTTAGGGGAAATAGAAACTTAGACAATGCAATTTTTTCAAATGAATGCCCTACATTTCTGAAAACACATTTTTATAACACTCGTAAGTGTAAAGAATATAAATCTGTAGTCTTATTTCGAGAGCCACAAAAAGCGCTCGTATCTTACTATAAATATATGATTAATGAGCAAGGAAAGAGTTATAGCTCTTTTGAAAGGTTTTTAAATTCATCGAGAGTCGGTATCGATTATTGGTCGTTGTTTCATCGTAGTTGGCTTAGTTCCGAAAACACTATTTTTGTTTCTTATGATGATCTCATTAAAAATCAATTTGTAGGTATTACCCAAATATTAGATTTGCTTGGGTATCAAATCGAAGAAACAATTATTAGTAATAGTTTACTTTTATCTTCTCGTAAAAATATGGCGAAGTTAGAATCGTTGTACGGTGATCCTAATAAAAAAAATACAGACTTTAAATTTGTTTCTAATAATGAAAATAGATACGCAGAGCTATTTAAGGAAAACCCAGAATTGGCGCGAAAAGTTAAAAGTCTTACACCAATTTACGATGCTTTGCTGGCAAGAAAGATTGAAATTTCAGAGGCAGGGGAATCGTGATTGCATTGCTTGACCGAGCCAAACCGATACATGGTATGTCAAATATAAATGAATCGATACTCAAAGAGTTAGGACGGTTTAAACATGTTTATGTCTTAAATACGGTACCTTCCTACGCCGCATCTTTATTCCCTGGAAAGTTGTGGGTACTTATGAAAATATTCCATACAATTGTCGCTTATTTTCGGCTATTGATTACTCTGATTTTTAGTAAGCACAAAACAATATATCGTCCAATCAATGGTGGTTCAGGTCAGATATTTGACGTTGTATTTTTTGCAATTTGTAAAGCTTTCAATTCACACTTTTATATCCATCATCATTCGTTCAATTACCTCAATAACAAAAGTAGATTGTTTACTATTTTGAATAGCCTCTTGGGTGACAAAACTGTTCACGTCGCTCTAGGTGCCAAAATGAAGGAAAAACTTATAGAGCTTTATGCTATTCCTGAAAATAATATTGTGGTGTTATCCAATCTAGCCTTTTTTCCTAAATCAGTAGAGTCGAGCGTTACCAAAAGTAATAGAAAATTAGTGATAGGGCATCTTGCTAATTTGAGTATCGATAAAGGTTTAGATATTTTTATCGATGTTTGTAAAGCGCTCAAAGAAGCAGGCGTTGATTTTCATGCGAGGGTGGCTGGGCCCTTCTCAACTGAAGCAGAAAAAATTCTTTTAGATAGAGCATTAAACGATTTGAAAGAGATAGAGTATGTTGGTTCTGTTTACGGACATGAGAAACAAAAATTTTTTCAATCATTAGATTGTTTCGTATTTCCGTCGAAATATCAAAATGAAGCTGAACCACTTGTATTGTATGAAGCAGCTCAATTTGGTGGACTCTTAATTGGTTCTCAAAGGGGGTGTATGAAAGATGTAATTGATTGTTTCGGTGGGTTTTCTTTTGAAGAAAATAAAAACTTAGCCGAAGAAATTGTTCTTTCAATCCTAAATGCTCAAGAATGTAACTTGTTTGCTAATGAAGCGCGTTTGGCTAGAATAAATCTGTTTAACAAGCAAAAAGAAGTTACAGATGGAACCCTTAGTCAACTTATTAATGGAATGATGCAAGATGAGATACCAGAAGCTTAGTCGTTTTCGAGTACCTGCAGGCTTCCGAGGCCGAAACGCAATTTGGGTGCAATTATGGTGGATAGTGCAATCAAGCTTATTTGCGTGGTCCCCACAGTTTGCCTACAAATGGCGAAATTGGCTGCTTCGTTTATTTGGAGCAAAAATTGGTACTGGAGTTGTGATTCGACCCACGGTAAAAATAACATATCCTTGGAAATTAACTATCGGGGATTATGCGTGGGTTGGTGATGAAGCAGAGCTTTATACTCTAGGTGAAATTACAATTGGTAATAATGCTGTGGTTTCGCAAAAGTGCTATCTCTGTACCGGTTCCCATGACTTTGAAGTGGAAACCTTTGATATCTATGCTAAACCCATAGTAATTGAGCCTGAAGCTTGGTTAGCTACGGATGTATTTGTTGCTCCTGGTATAACTATTGGTGAAGGGGCTTTAATTGGCGCTCGTAGCTCTGTTTTTGAAAATATGCCAAGCGGAATGATTTGTTTAGGTTACCCAGCAAAGCCCATTAAAAAGAGGCCAATATCTAATAAGTTAAATACTAACTAGCTTTTAAATATAAAACTATAAAAAGAAAGTTAAAATCACCATTTTAAAGCAATGTAATGGCTATCAACTAAGTTGAACATTTATGGTGCAATTATTGGTTTGGATGTCATTTAATGAGACAATATTAGTGATGTACTTACTTAGGTTAACCACGCATAAATATTGATTAACCTAAGACATTAAATTCTCAGTTTCTCTTCTAATTCCCAATGAATCTTAGATTTAGAGGCGTTATTTTATATTGGATAAAGTGTTCTTAGAAACGTTGATTGCATTAATTTTAAAAACTTAAAATTATTGAAATAATATACTAGTAAATTTTAGTTTACTGGTAAGGGACTTGCATATAGCTTGCTCAATAGCAAACAAGGGATGATGAAGGCGTGAGACTGCTGAGAAAAATAGATAGGGATATAGCTTGAAGCTGCTTTTGAAAAGTTTAAATTATGCCCCGGAGTTAACCGGAATTGGCAAATACAATGGTGAAATGTGTGAAGCGTTTGCAGAACGAGGCTTAGGTGTAACCGCGGTTGTGGCGCCGCCCTATTATCCTGAATGGAAAATTCATGATGGTTACCGTAAGTTTCTATACCAAACCGAAACTAAAAATGAAGTAGAACTCATTCGATGCCCTTTATATGTCCCTAAGAAAGTCACCACCATTAGACGCTTGCTGCATTTAGCTACTTTTGCTTTTAGCTCCGGTTTGGCACTTTTTAGTCGTCTTTTTAGAAAGCCGGACGTGATTGTTTTGGTTCAACCTACTTTATTCTGTGCGCCTTTAACGTTGTTGTATGCCAAATTAACAAGGACTAAAACCGTCTTACATATTCAAGATTATGAAGTGGATGCTATCTTTGGACTTGGATTAATGGGAGAGGGGAAAGCAGCCAGTGTAGCTAAAAAAATAGAACGTTGGTTGATGGCTGGGTTTGATGCAATCTCTACCATTTCTTTTAGTATGATTGATAACGCTAAAAGCAAAGGAGTACCTGATGATAAGTTGATTCATTTTCCTAATTGGTCGGATACATCTTTTGTTACTCCTGAAACTGATGGCTCTGCATTGCGTGAAGAGTGGGGATTTAGCAAAGAAGATAAAGTTTTTCTCTACGCTGGTAATTTAGGTGCTAAACAAGGTTTAGAAGTCGTATTAGAAGCCGCTGGGCGTTTAAAAGACAACCCTCACATCAAATTTGTATTTGTAGGGGCGGGTGCCAATGTTGATAACCTCAAAAAATTAGCTTATCAACAAAACTTAAGCAACGTGTATTTTAAACCGCTACAACCTTGGGAACTTGTTCCACAAATGCTGGCAATGGCTGATATTCATTTGGTCATTCAGAAAAAAGGCGCAGCTGATGCGGTTTTACCGTCAAAATTAACCAATATTCTGTCTGCTGGTGGGCATGCTATTGTCACCGCGGAAGAACATACAGAGTTGGGGCGCATTGAGCAGCAACAACCTGGGATCTATGAGTGTATTGAACCTGAAAGTGCTGATACACTTGTAGCATCAATCAAAAATGCTATTCAAAAAGATACGAATAAGCACAATAAGGTGGCGCGTCAGTTTGCGTTATCTTATTTAGATAAAAATACCATCATTGATAATTTTTTAAATAAACTAGTAAAAATAACGGAATCGGATTCGGATTTTGTAAAGGAAATAAAATGACAAAAAAAGTCGCATTAGTAACTGGGGTTACAGGTCAAGACGGTTCTTACCTGGCTGAGTTCTTATTAGAAAAAGGTTATGAAGTTCACGGTATCAAACGTCGTGCTTCATTGTTTAATACTCAGCGTGTAGATCATATTTATGAAGATCCACATGTTGAAAATGCTAACTTCAAGTTACATTACGGCGACTTATCTGACTCGTCTAACTTAATCCGCATTATGCGTGAAGTTGAACCTGATGAAGTCTACAACTTGGGTGCTCAGTCTCACGTTGCTGTTTCATTTGAAGCGCCAGAATATACTGCTGACGTAGATGCTTTAGGTACTTTGCGTCTGTTAGAAGCGATTCGTTTCTTAGGTTTAGAAAAGAAAACTAAATTTTACCAAGCCTCTACGTCAGAGCTTTACGGTGAAGTACAAGAGATTCCACAAAAAGAAACCACACCATTCCACCCACGCTCTCCTTATGCCGTGGCTAAAATGTACGCTTACTGGATAGCAGTAAACTACCGTGAATCTTATGGTATTTATGCCTGTAACGGTATTTTGTTTAACCATGAGTCTCCGCGCCGTGGTGAAACCTTTGTAACCCGTAAAATTACTCGTGCTATTGCGAACATTGCCCAAGGTTTAGAAAAGTGCTTGTTCCTAGGAAATATGGATGCATTACGTGATTGGGGTCATGCAAAAGACTACGTTCGTATGCAATGGATGATGTTGCAACAAGACAAGCCTGAAGATTTTGTTATCGCTACCGGTAAACAAATTTCAGTTCGTGAATTTGTGCGTATGTCTGCTGCAGAAGCGGGTATTAGCCTTGAGTTTAGCGGCGAAGGTGTGGATGAAATAGCGACCGTAACGGCTGTTAGCGGTGATGATGCACCAGGTGTAAGCGTAGGTGATGTAATTGTTAAAGTTGATCCGCGTTACTTCCGTCCTGCAGAGGTTGAAACCCTATTGGGCGACCCAACCAAAGCCAAAGAAAAACTAGGCTGGGTACCTGAGATCACAGTAGAAGAAATGTGTGCAGAAATGGTGCGCAATGATTTGGACAAAGCCAAGCAACATGCCTTGTTGAAAGAACACGGCTATTCGTTAGCAGTATCTAGAGAATAGTAAGGCAAAACTCCTTGTAGGCTCGGGCTTTAGCCCGGGCGAAAATTGCATTACCGAAGCTGTTTTTGATATTGGTACTCCATGGGCTAAAGCCCATGCTACAAAAAGAAACGGACGAAAATTCGTTGTAGGCTCGGGCTTTAGTCCGGGTGAAAATTGCAATAGCGAAGCTGTTTTTGATATTGGTGTTCCATGGGCTAAAGCCCATGCTACAAAATGAAACGGATAAGAATTCGTTGTAGGCTCGGGCTTTAGTCCGAGTGAAATATTTCAAATGCCGGTATTGTTTTTGATATTGGCGTTCCATGGGCTAAAGCCCATGCTACAAAATGAAACGGATTAAAATTCGTTGTAGGCTCGGGCTTCAGTCTGGGTGAAAATTACATTACCGAAGCTGTTTTTGATATCGGTATTCCATGGGCTAAAGCCCATGCTACAAAATAAAAGCGGATTAAAATTCGTTGTAGGCTCGGGCTTTAGCCCGGGTGGAATTGCATTACCGAAGCTGTTTTTGAAATCGGTGTTCCATGGGCTAAAGCCCATGCTACAAAATGAAACGGATTAAAATTCGTTGTAGGCTCGGGCTTCAGCCCGGGTGAAATATTTCAAATGCCGGTATTGTTTTTGATCTCGATATTCCATGGGCTAAAGCCCATGCTACAAAATAAAAACGGCCGAAAATTCGTTGTAGGCTCGGGCTTCAGCCCGGGCAGTATTATCGCCTTTTGTATACCGAGGGTTTATCTCGGTGAAATGACTATTATTTAAAGAGTAAATCAACATGAAAAAAGTTTTTGTTGCAGGCCACAGAGGCATGGTGGGTTCCGCCATCGTTCGTCAGCTGACAAAACAAGGTGATGTGGAAATTGTCACCAAAACTCGCAAAGAGCTAGATTTGACTAGCCAAGCCGAAGTCAGCGAGTTTTTTGCTAAAGAAAACATCGAACAAGTGTATTTAGCTGCAGCAAAAGTCGGTGGTATCATTGCTAACAACACTTACCCTGCTGAATTTATTTATGAAAACCTGATGATCCAATGCAACATTATTCATAGTGCCCACGTAGCTGGTGTGCAAGACTTATTGTTTTTAGGTTCCTCTTGTATTTATCCTAAATTGGCTGAACAGCCAATGTCAGAAGATGCGCTGCTTACCGGTACACTTGAACCAACTAACGAGCCTTATGCCATTGCTAAAATCGCCGGCATTAAACTGTGTGAGTCATACAATCGCCAATATGGCCGTAACTACCGTTCAGTCATGCCTACCAACCTGTACGGTGAAAACGATAATTTCCACCCTGAAAATTCTCATGTTATTCCGGCTCTTATTCGCCGTTTCCATGAAGCGAAATTGGAAGGTAAACCTGAAGTCGTAGCTTGGGGCAGTGGTAAGCCAATGCGTGAGTTTTTGCATGTGGATGATATGGCCGCAGCGTCTATTTATGTTATGCAATTAGACAACGCTACTTACGAAGCGAATACTCAGCCAATGCTTAGTCACATTAATGTGGGAACAGGTGTTGATTGCACTATTCGTGAATTAGTTGAGACAGTCGCTAAGGTAACTGGCTATGAAGGTGATATTAGCTTTGATGCGTCTAAACCCGATGGTGCACCACGTAAACTGATGAACGTATCACGCTTAAAAGATTTAGGTTGGCAGTACAGCATTTCATTAGAAGAAGGGTTAGCCAGTACTTATGAATGGTTCTTGGCAAACCAGGATAGTTTTAGAAAATAAGTTTAGTATTAAATAAGAAACCAATATGTTTTTAGATAAACCAACCTTTAGCACTGTCATTGCCAGCACTCCGCTGGTATCTATTGATTTGGTGATCACCAATGAAAACAATGAAGCGCTGCTTGGCCAGCGCTTAAATCGCCCTGCTAAAGGTTATTGGTTTGTGCCTGGCGGGCGAATCCTAAAAGATGAATCGCTGGCCAGTGCGTTTCAACGTCTAACTCAAGAAGAGTTAGGTGAAGCTTTCACCATGGATCAAGCCACTCTGCTCGGCCCATATGACCATTTTTACCAAGATAATGTGTTTGGGGATGAATTTACCACCCATTATGTAGCTATTGCCTACAAGTTAAAATTAACCAACCCATTAAAAAACCTGCCGTTAGATAAACAGCATGGCAGTTATCAGTGGATGCCAATCTCCGAATTGTTAAACAACGATGCCGTGCATAAACATACCAAATGGTATTTTATGTAGCATGGTCTTCAGACCATGTTGGTATTTCATAATCCGCCCAATGTAGCATGGGCTTCAGCCCATGGAATCTATGAATAATTCTTGCGGGGCTAAAGCACCCGCCTACAGGTTGTGAACGTATGACGTTGTAGCATGGGCTTCAGGCCATGGAATATATGAATAATTCTTGCGGGGCTAAAGCACCCGCCTACAGGTTGTGAACGAATCACGTTGTAGCATGGGTTTCAGCCCATGGAATGTATGAACGGTTCTTGCTGGACTAAAGCACCCGACTACAGGTGTTTAATTGACTAGGTGCTTGATAACACCGCCGATCAAACGGCGAATGTAAAAAAATGGCATTAAATAACCCGGCTGTTTTCCGTATTTTTGATAAACTTCTTGCGCTGGTGGAAATACCATTTCTTTTATAAATAACCATTTTTCGCGAACACTTCTGCGCTGTTTCAATGAACGCCAAAACTGGTTAGACCGACTGTCCACCCTTATCAGGTAATCTAATTCAGCGTTTGTAGTTGCACCATTCAGTGTTTCTAACACGTTTTTAAGACTAGCATCCTCGAAGTGCTGGTTGGCTAGATCGAGGGCAAACTTTGCTAGTGTGCCAAGTCCCTTCTCATCAACACATTGACGAAAATGAGCTTTTTCAGAATGGGTCATTTGTCGACAAAGTAGCAGCAAGTCATATAACCAAATCAACTTCACCGCATCACCCACATTGCGGTGATGAAGAAGATGCACTATTGCGTGTATTAGCCCGTGAGATTTACACACTAGAGGAATGTTCCTTAGCGTTTTGGTATCCGCAGCGTCGGCTAATTCATCAAACTTGAGAATGTTTTCTACTCCAAGTTCATTACTTAATCGCAGATGAATATCAAAATCAACGTTTACTCCAGGACTTAAGGTTTTACGCATTGAAAATTGGTTGATAATAGCTGTAGGGTTCCACCCTCTTGGATTAGCAAATCCCATCGACTCAAATGCTGCAACAACAGAGTTTTTATCATCGGTATCGATGATAATGTCCACATCGGCTTTGGTTCGTAATAAGGAATTGGAATAAACAGCGTGACCAAGGGCGTATCCTTTAAGTACCACAAATTGAACCCCAGATTCGGTAAGCTGCATTAAAGTTTGATGGAACTGTTGCTCTAACAATTGATTGCGTAAGCTTTGGTGCATTTGATAATTGATTAAAGAAGCAAAAAACGTTTTTTTAAGCTTATGATGTTCGAGTACTTGAGCAAGCAACGCGGCCACACCATGTTCAATGGCTATGTCGGTTAGCGCTTGCGCATCTTGCATACCTATTGATTGCAAGCTTGTAAGATCTGCAAGAATCAACTTACTAAGCTGTACTAGCTTTGGTGTTGTTTGGGGTGCGTTAAGCACTGGCGCTCCCCCTGCGTTTAGAAGGTTCAACTAACCTTAATCCAATGGCTAACAAGGTAAAAAACAGCGCGGATAAGTAAAAAGTAGCAACGTTATAATCGAAGCTTGAATGCAATAACAACATTAACAAGGATGCTTGGCAGCCCATTAACAGCCCTTGTTGGGTACTCGATTTGCCCATGAATACTTTTTTCAGCATAAGTAAAATTGCAATACTAAATATCAAGATCCCGACGATACCCTGGGTCGCGAGGGTTTCAAGGTAGTCGTTATGAGCTCGTTTCGACATTTCACTGTTACCCAATGACTCAGGTTTATAATGATGTTGAATTAGCGGATAAGTGCCAGGGCCACTACCAAATAGCGGGAAATCAGCTATCACACTTAAAGCGACGCTGTGTAAGTTAGAGCGTGAGCTATCACTAAAACCATATTTTTCGAATCGCTCGAAGGAATTGGAATTCACAAAAATCAGTCCAAGCACCACAATTACGCCAAAAATAGATAAAAGTGACTTTCGTTTATTAAGCTTCTGTTGTTGCCAAAATATATAGCGTGCACATATTCCACAGATAACCAGCATAAATACCAAGTTACCACCTCTAGAGTCGGTTTTGGTTAGTACGAAAAACAGTAACAGTGCGATGCAAAGATAGACAAATATTCGCGAGCAGATGATATAAATCAGCGCCCGTGATAAACGATTATGTTGCCAATTTTTCTTTCGCTTTTTTAGGACATCAAAAGTTAATCCAAGGGCCAGAGGAATGCTCATCGCTAAATAGATGGCATATTGGTTTTTGTAACTAAAGGTGCCCCGTATCACCTTGTTCCAATCGGAATCCCAAGGTGGTATGGCCTTTGAAAGTTGGTATTGTCCCCCAGTGTAATGGTTTACTAGGGAATACAGCGCGGTAGCTGAGGCAACAATTAACAAGCAATACACTAATTTGCTTAATCGCTGTGGCCGTTTTAAAAGTACGTAGGTGAGCAAAAACAGCATCACTAAGGTGGTGAGTTCGAACCACTCGATAGAAGAGGTGCTAGTAGATAAACTAAGGTATCCGTAATCTGTATTCGTATTAAGTTGGTAATAATATGCGCTTTGCGGGCTAATTATCGATAATAATTCCATGGGGATTGGAATTAAATAGATACCCAAATACAGCAACCACAACAACAAAACCAATAGTGGTTTTTGTACCTGCTTAGTCTCCGCAAAAAATTGAGCTTTCCCCAAGACTAAAAAAACTAACCCAATGGTGGTGATTATCGCGATTAAGGAAAGCTCCCAAACCAGTTCAGCTCCGTGTAACCAAGGTGAAACAACGTGTACAGCCAGTAAACATAAAAATGCGCTAGCTGTTAACCAAGTGCTTATGTGTGTTTTCATTGTTGCAGTATCCGCTGTATACGGTCGTTATACCGCGATTTAGCGATCAATCCATGAAATGGCTCAATATTATCGAATTTACGCATATTCATAGCAGCTAACCGTGACATATGGAGTTCATTCAGTGCGGCATGGAGCATATTATTAGCAAGAGCCTTATTCTTCAGAGATAAAGTTGCCCAATGCTCTATAAGTAAAGGAACAAGACGGATCTGGTTCGTCCTTTCGAATGGGCCCAAAGTTAGTGTTTTTGTCAGAGCTGATTGATCTTCCCAATTGTAGTTTTCGTTGTTGACTTTGGATTGTGCAAGTAAAGTCCAACCTAAATAATCTGACGGTGCCTCTTGGGTCAATCGCAAGGCATAGTGTTCTGCTGATATTAAGTTACTTTCGGGGTGCTCCAATAAAGCTAAAGTTAGATAGAGTCGGCTATATAGCTCATTGATTTTCGTAGTATCTCTTAAGCTGATAGGTAAAAATGCCAGTTTTTCTGCGCGCTCTAAACGAGATATAATTGTCAGCGCTTGTGCAGCGTCCACTGGCTGTTTTTTATTTTCCCACTGACTAATTGTTTGTTCCGGTTTTACAATCAGAATGGATGAGATAAAAAACTGACAGGCGAGAATGAGGACAAAACTTAAAAAAACAATACATGCTAGTTTGCTGATTTTAGCTAGTTTGTTGGTGGAATGCTTAGACGAACTAGTCATGATTGAATTCACTGCAATTTAGAGAGATAAAATAATTTATTGGCTGTGAGCCACTAAAAAATAGCATCTACATTACTAAGTCGAGTTTCATTACCGTCGAAAAGGGATTGTGGATTATTTAACACTAGGTTATTGAGCTTATCTTGGCCAATAATCGCTGGTAAATCTGCAATACTAGGTTTTAAATCCGGCGCACGCCCTTTCAAATTATGGCAATCAGAAGCGATAGCAAAGGCTTTATCTTGTTCAACTAATTCTAATGCCATCTGCTTAACATCATCACCAAACTTACCGGTTAAACTGCTGGCGGTAATTTGTAGTGGGCAACCCATATCGGTAAAAATTTGTAATTTATGAGGATGGTTTAAAAAGGTTTTGTTCCGCTCAGGGTGCACTATGATGGGAATAATGTCTTTTTGCAGTAGCCAGCGGACTAAATTATCGCTGCCATGGGGCACATCGATGCGGGGAAATTCCAATAAGAAAGTTTTACTGCCCTGATAAGTGCCCAGCCAAGGAATTTGGTCTTGTTGCACCAGTTGCATAAGCTCAGTGCCAATTCGGATCTCGGCACCTAAGCGTAATTCAATATCAATATTGGCATCAATAACCTGTTGTTGAAATTGCGCAAAACGATTGATTAAATCGGCTTTGGTATTTTCATAACGACCATAATGAATGTGTGGGGTGAGCACTTGAGTTTTCACCCCCTGATCCACAGCCATTTTTAACATGTCCAGCGCTTCAGCCAGAGTTTTTGCTCCGTCATCTACTCCCGGTAATATATGGCTGTGAATATCTATCATAGCTGGTGTTCCTTCAACCTATACTGCTCAGCTTTTAACGTTTTCAGGTTGAACCACAGTACCGTAATATTCACCTGAATAATAATGATCACCGTAGTAACTCATCTTCTGAGGTTCGGCCACTGTCAGCACTGCGCCTATAACGTTGGCATGTAGCTTCTGCAAACGTTTAACCGCTTCTTTAGATACTTTAATTTTAGTCTCTTCTGCTCGTACTGCGACTATCACACCATCAACTTTAGTCCCTACAATGCAGGCATCGCTTACTGGTAAAGTGGGGGGCCCATCTAATATAATGTGATCGAAGTGGGTTTTTAACGACTGCAAGGCTTTAGCAAACTTTTCTGAAGACAACAGTTCAATAGGGTTGTGTGGAATAGTCCCGCAAGGCATTACATTGAACTGTTTATTGTCGGTAGGATTAACAATGCAATCAGCGAAATTCACAGTTCCAGCTAGAAGATCCGTTAATCCATGGCGAGATTGGATTTTAAGGTTTTTTGCAATGCTCGGCTTACGTAAATCCACTTCTAACAACAGCGTTTTGCCAATTTGGCTATAGGCCGCCGCTAAATTCATAGCTAAAGTCGATTTACCTTCAGAGCCGGTAGCTGAGGTAACCAATAAGATTTTAGGCGGATTATCAATATTCGAAAACTGCAATCCGGTACGTATACTGTTAATGCTCTCAGCAAAAACAGAGCGGGTATCCTGAGAGTACTCCATTTCTGGAATAGTGTGAGTATCTTTTTTCTTCAAGGCCATGGTAATGCCCAGCGCTGGAATATTTAGATTTTCTTCCAGTGCATCTGGTGTGCGATAAGTATTGTGTAGTGCCTCTTTTACAAAGGCTAATACCACGCCAAAAAACACGCCCATAAACACTGACAAGGCTAAAATCAACTTAACATTAGGTTTAATAGGGAAACTAGGTACAGTTGCTGTATCTATTACTTGTACATTAGAGGCAGTAAAGTCACCGCGAATATTGGTTTCCATCAAGCGATTAATAAATGACTCATAGATACGGCGGTTATTCTCCACTTCACGTTCCAAGGAAGTAAGAGTGAAGTTTGAACCTTGCAACGATTGAATTTCATCTTTTTCATTGCTAATTAACCGTTGAATATTGTTAACTTGCTGGCTCGCTAGTCGGTAATCACTTTCAATGCGATCAACAATTTTAGCAATTTCGCGAGATAAACTATCGCGCACACTTTTCAGTTCAGTACGGGCTGATATCATTTTAGGGTGTTTTTCTTTATAACGCTCAAACAGTTCATCTACTTTACTTTGCAATCTGGCTTCTTCTTTCACCAAGTCACTAGCGGTTTTATTTTG
This sequence comes from Aliiglaciecola sp. 3_MG-2023, assembly GCF_030548205.1. GTDB lineage: Bacteria > Pseudomonadota > Gammaproteobacteria > Enterobacterales > Alteromonadaceae > Aliiglaciecola. The sequence goes on from NZ_JAUORV010000005.1 coordinate 331,097, forward strand.
TAACACAGGCCCTAGTGAATAAAATGCTTTGGAATCAGGTTTTACACCTTCCACCTGTCTATATAGCTCTTCTGCAGTACTGAGTTCAGTTTGTGCGCTGATTAACTGGTTATTTAACGATTGTAAGCGCGAGTTTGAATCCCGCTGTTGCAAGGAGCTATCGACAATGCCTTGCTGCAGTCTAAATTGACGCAGCTTCTCTTCAGAGGCACTTAACTGCGCTTTTAGCTCTGATGATTGTTCCGACAGCCATTTTTCAGTATTTTTCACATCACCCAAGCGGGACTCTAAACCAAACTGAATATAAGCTTCACCCAAAGCATTAATAATATCGGTAGCTAACTGTGGATCATCCGACTGATAACTAATATTGATAATTTGGCTTTGTTTACCACCACTCACCTTTAGCCCTGCTTGAATGTCTGCAGCCAACTTTACCTTAATGTCGTGGTCAGAGCGTTTTTTAGCAGGAGCGGCACTCTCATCCTTGCCAAAAAGTGCAGCGATTTCTTGTTTTATTTCAGTAATGGTGGCCGATAATCCACTGGCTTTTTTGCCTTTATTTGCTAGTTGTTCTTTTTTGTATTTTTCTACCAGATCAAGTTTGTCGACAACGGTTTCGGCAATGGCTCTAGATTGTAAGATTTCATACTGAGTTTCATAAAACAAAAATACTAAGGCCGAAGCTATATATTGCTCTTCTCTTGCAGCATTAGGTTGCTGGGGATCTGCGAGTATTTTTGAGCTAGCTTGATAAATGGGCGTTGCGGTAGCCGCAATATAACCACCAATTAACAGACAAACCAAAGTCACTGCAGCAATTAACCATTTGGCGCGTTTAATGGTGCGCCAGTACTGGCTCAAGTCTAACGTCTCTTCGGCGCTATCGTTAGTTAAAGTGGGGTTCAAGCCTTGTTGTGATGTCATTTTTTCACTGTTCCATTTCTATTGCGCTTATTTTGCGCTACCTATCATCTTTGCTATATTCAAAACGCTACTATTGTGACTATTGCTCATGAAGCTAATGGCTGCTGAGCTTTAACATATAGTGCTTAGAAAAAGCTTTCTTCCACTGTAATTACATCGCCCGGTTTAACCGTGGCATTTAAATCGACTTTTTTTCGTTCGCTATGCTGGGCTTGGTTTAACAAGTAAATATTGCTTTTTGATGCCCGCTCAGTAAACCCACCTGCAATAGTTACTGCAATTTGTACCGTCATCTTGGTTCTAAACGGGTAGCTTCCTGGTTTTTTCACTTCACCATTAATGTAAAACGGGCGGTATTCGGCAATACTTACTGACACGCTGGGCTTTTTCAGGTAGTCGTCACCAAATAGCTTAGTCAACAAGGCTTCCACTTCAGGTACGGTTTTGCCTTGCACTACTACTTGGCCCAACAGTGGCACAGATATAGTGCCTTCATCGGTTATTTGCGCTTCTTTTAGGCCTAATTCTGGCTCATCAAATACCGTGACAGATATGGAATCACCGGTTGATAATCGATAGGTAGTGTCGGTGTCACTTGTATTTTCAACGCTTTGTGCAAACACATTTACACTAAGTGCTGTCCATAAAATGCCAATGAACAAAAGAATACGTTTTTTCACTTAATAGTTCCTTTTCAAAATCTGTAAATTGACTAATCGATTAACCAGTCAATGCCTAACATATAAATATTTGAGTCATAATCAAAAAGCACAAATTCAGAGCTGCGTTTTTTATTAGTGTAATCGGCATAGACTTCTAAATTGCGTTTAATCGAATAAGTGTACTTAGCCTCTATGCCACTTAAACTGTCCTTTCTAGAAAGGGTGCTTCCAAGATCGTCTTTACGGTAACGATAACTAATACTGATTTTACTTTTCGCGCTAAATTTATGGTCGAGCCCAATAGAATAGCTTTCACTGATGAAGCTAGGTAACCCTTCTACTGCACTTTCTCTAGTGGAACGATCTGCCCCTAACTTTATGCTTGAATAGGTATTGGGTTTCCAAACCATATCTAGATAATAAGCTAGACCAGATATATCATCGTAAATTTCGTTGTCATAATTTATGTCTTGATAACCGACTTTGAAAATACCAGTAGATTTAGCCGTAGCTGTCCACTCTACACCCATCAAATATCGATTTTGGCTAGCTGAGAGGTCAAAAAACACGGTGTTTTCATAACTTAGGTCGTCTAAGCTGGCTTCCAATAAAAGTCGGGTTTTAGGCGCTAATCGATAGAAAAATGTACCCGTTAATCGATTCGAATCGTAATCCCGAAACGATTGGCTATTGTTATCATATCGACGTTTATCTAAATCGTAAGCAACTCGTATTTGCCCTATACTTTTTTGTGTACCATAGGTTCCTGCAGCTTTTAACGAAGATGATGAAACTTCGGTAAACTCATCCAGTACACTGGTCGCTGCATTAGTTACGCCTGGCTCTTCTATTTTATTTGAGTAGCCCAAGGTTAATTCTGATGTGAACTTAGCAGTGTGTTTATACTGACCTTTCAAAGATGCCTCATGTTCGGCATAACTTAGGTCGCTCAAATCATTATATTGACGATAATTGCCCTTATATTGTGCATCGAGTTGCACAGACTCATAAAGCTCGGTCAATTTTAGTGCAGGGGCAAGTTGCAAAAACTGATCAGATAGTTCTTCTGAGCTACGAAAAATGTTGTCATCATGGCCAATATTAGCGCCAATGACCGCTGAAAAACCTTCGTGCTGTTGCGCATAGGCGGAATTGAAACACGCCGAAACAATAAGCATCAAAATAAGCTTGGGGAAGGATTTCTGTGAACCAGAAATCATATTGTTAAAGTTAATCATACAGCTCTTTCCATAAACTCCGGTCTTCCTCTCATCGGCCGTAAAACGTGCTTTTAGAGAGAATTCCTGCATCACCACAACTAAGCAAGTCGATTAACGCATAATTGCTGGGGAAAATAGCAAACCTCGACGCAAAAATATAGATTAATTGGTAATTAAATTTTTGTGACTTAATCCACATTATTGTTCGTTCAATGGGCAATTTACCCTTCAGTCGTGCAAAAGATATGCACATTTCGCACCAAGGCTATTCTTTTTTTGTGGGTAGCATTCTTCATTCGCTGGGTTTATGATACTGGAGATACTTCATTTAGGTTTATTCATGGTGAAACAACTTGTAACCCCGTTAATGATAATTGCCTTGCTTTTCAGCCAAGGGGTTTCTGCGTTGGTGGCGGTTTGTGACATGGAAAATATGCCTGAAATGAATCATATTGCTGATGTCTCTGATCCTATTATGGTGCAACAACAGGATTCACATCGTGGAATGCAGCATGGTAGCGATGAAGGTGAGCTAGTTGCGCAGATTCCGGTCTTAGATGAAGCCCAGTATCACAGCATGCAATCAAGCCAAGATTGCTGTAACCAAACCTGCGATTGCGAACACGGCACTGCGTTTTCAGCAGCGTTGGTAGTGGCCAATCCATTTCCATATTCGCTGATAAACCATACCGATGTTATCGCCGAGCAATTCAGGGCCCTCGACGCCCACACCTCAAATTTAATCAAACCCCCGATTATTTAATACCCCAAAATAGATCCGCCGTTTTTTCGTCGCACGGGCTTTTCGTATGCCCGTGTAGCATGGCCTTTAGGCCATGGAAAACCCCATGGATACGAATGTGTAGGTTCTTATCCTTTTCGCGGGGCCCGTAGCATGGCCTTTAGGCCATGGAGAAAAACCATGGATACGAATGTGAGATTTTTATCATTTTCGCGGGGCCCTGTAGCATGGCCTTTAGGCCATGGAAAAACCCCATGGATACGAATGTGTAGGTTTTTATAATTTTCGCGGGGCTAAAGCACCCGCCTACAGGTTGGGATTTGCGATTTGTTTCGCGGGGCTAAAGCCGCCGCCTACAGGTTGGGATTTGCGATTTGTTTCGCGGGGCTAAAGCACCCGCCTACAGGTTGGGATTTGCGATTTGTTTTGCGGGGCTAAAGCCGCCGCCTACAGGTTTTGGAATTACATTATGAATAGAGTTTTGACATGTTTAAGCTTAATTATCTAACCCAGATTTTAATTGCAGGTGCTTTTGTGTTTGCGCTGCCTGCGGCTCAGGCTAATCTTGAGGCTGCCGAACGGCAACTGACCTTGCATGATGCGGTGCAGTTGGCCATCGATAATGATCCTTGGCAAAGCGGCAATCAATTAAAACGTCAGGCTTTGGAGTCGCAAAGCTATGCGGCTGATACCTTGCCCGATCCGGTTTTATCTATGGGCTTGCTGAATTTGCCAACCAACGGATTTGCATTCGATCAAGAGGCGATGACGCAGCTTAAGGTTGGTATTGCGCAACAGTTTCCCCGTGGTGATAGTCGTGGAATTCGCAAACGTCAGCTTCAGCAACTTGCGGCTAAACATCCGTTTCTGGCGCAAGATCGCTCAGCGCAAATCGCGGTGACAGTTTCGCAGTTATGGCTCGATGGTTATGGGGCGCAACAAAGCATTCAATTGCTAAAACAAGAAAGTCGTCTTTTTGAACAATTGGCGCAAACAGTTGAATCTCAGTACGCCTCTGGACAAAAGCGTACTCGCCAAGAAGATGTGATACGCGCCAATCTTGAGCTCGCTCGTCTACAAGACCGCTTAACCCAATTACAGAGTGATAAAGAGACAGCCACAGCAGCGTTATATCAGTGGATAGCAAATGAGCATTTTGACCAGAGCAATGTCAGCGCTTTCGATTTTGCATTAAATCAGGCGGTCAGTAATGAAGCCGAGACCAATCAAGCCGAGACAGCCATGTTTCCCGCTATGACAGAGTTTGTATCTGCCCCCTTTGATCGGCAACGTTATGGACAGCTCCTTGGCAAACATCCTGCGGTGCTGGCGTTACAGCAAACCATTCTGGCTGGACAGGTTGGAGTTGAACTAGAGCAGCAAAAATATCAGCCGCAATGGGGCGTGAATGCCAGTTATGCCATGCGAGCAGACGATCAGGCGGGGCAAAGCCGTGCGGATTTCTTTTCTGTTGGTGTGTCTGTGGATTTGCCGCTGTTTACCAATCAGCGTCAAGACAAAGCCGTGCAGGCAGCAAAATACCAAGCTGAATCTTTAAAAACTGAAAAACGTCTGTTGTTGCGCAATATGTTTTCGCAACTTGAATCTTTGCTTTCCCAGCGCCAGCGACTTGCAGATAGGTTAGCGAATTATGACGCGTCCATTTTACCGCAAATGCACGAACAGGCCGAAGCTGAATTGACTGCCTACACCAGTAACAGCGGAGATTTTGGGGAAGTGATGCGAGCTCGAATCGCTGAGCTAAATAGCCGCTTAGAGCGCATATTAATCGCCACTAAAAAACAAAAAGTAAATGCTCACTTACAGTATTTTCTTATACAGGCTAGACCCAGTGACAACCAGCAATCAAAACTGGTTTTAGGAGAACAGTAATGAATCAAACCAACAATCAATCCACAAATAGCAAATCGCAATTAACACCCGTACTTTATTTAGTTGCCGGTTTGTTAGGTGGAGCGCTGTTAACGGGGTTGTATTTCAACTTTAGCGGTCACGGTCAATCAGCATCAGCTAAACAGGATACAAATGTTGAAGCAGATGAAGCGCCGCTTTACTGGGTAGCGCCTATGGATCCTAACTTCAAACGCGATCAACCTGGCAAGTCACCCATGGGAATGGATTTAGTGCCGGTATATGCCAACAATAATTCGACGAATAACGATAGCCCAGGCACGGTTTCTATTGCTCCGAACATTGTCAATAATTTAGGAGTGCGCACCGCCAAAGTAGCGTACAGCAGCATGCATGTGCCGATACAAACAATTGGCTATGTTGGCTATAACCAAGATAGATTAATTCATATTCATGCTCGTGCCCAAGGTTGGGTAGATAAACTTTATGTTACCGCCTCTGGCGAGCCGGTGGAAAAAGACCAGCCTTTATACGCCCTTTATTCCCCCGAGCTGGTTAATGCTCAAGAAGAATATTTACTTGCGGTAAATCGAGGTAATAGCGCACTCACCAATGCTGCGCTATCGCGCTTAGTGGCGCTGCAAATGCCCAAACAAGCCATTCAAACACTCAAGCAGACACAAAAAGTACTGCAAACCGTGGAGTTTCGTTCACCCCAAGCTGGAGTGGTGGATAACTTAAATATTCGAGAAGGCTTTTTTGTGAATCCCGAGCGCACCCTGATGTCGATAGCGTCGCTTGACGATGTGTGGGTAGAAACTGAGGTTTTTGAGCGTTTGGCAGGGCAAGTGGAAGTTGGATTGCCGGTAACCATGAGTTTGGATTACCTTCCTGGTGAAAGCTGGCAAGGTGTAGTGGATTATATTTATCCTACATTGAATGAACAAACGCGCACCCTTCGTGCCCGATTAAGGTTCAGCAATAGCCAGCAAAAACTCAAACCCAATATGTTTGCCCAAGTGGTGATCCATACTAAACCCAGCGCGCGCAGTTTATGGGTTCCTAGCGAAGCGGTGATCCGCACCCGCGCACAAAACCGCGTAGTGCTCGCGTTAGGCGATGGCCAATTTAAATCCGTAGAGGTAAAACTCGGCACAGTAGCTCATGGACAGGCACAAATTCTCGATGGATTAGAACAGGGCGATACCATCGTCACCTCAGCACAATTCTTACTGGACTCCGAAAGCAGCATCAATTCAGACTTTTCACGAATGACGGCACTCTCGAATAAACAAGAAGCAGATAAACAGGACAGCCATGCTAACCACGAGAGCATGGACCACAGCAACATGGACCACAGCAACATGGATCACGGCAACATGGACAGTCATGATATGACGGGCATGGATAAACAGGACAGCCATGCTAATCACGAGGGCATGGACCACAGCAATATGGATCACAGCAACATGGACAGCCATGATATGTCGGACATGGATAAACAGGACAGCCATGCTAATCACGAGAGCATGGACCACAGCAATATGAACCACGGCAACATGGACAGTCATGATATGTCGAGCATGGATAAGCAGGACAGCCATGCTAATCACGAGGGCATGGACCACAGCAACATGGACCACGGCAACATGGACAGCCACGATATGTCGGGCATGGATAAACAGGACAGCCATGCTAATCACGAGGGCATGGACCACAGCAATATGGATCACAGCAACATGGAC
>NZ_JAUORV010000006.1 GCF_030548205.1 Aliiglaciecola sp. 3_MG-2023
GTGGAAGCGTTGTGAGGCGTTAAGCTAACCTGTACTAATTGCCCGTGAGGCTTAACCATACAACACCCAAATGTCTTCGAAAGAAGCATGGTGTTGTAAGTGTGACAAGACAACATAAAATAGGCTCTGAATAAGAGCAAGAGTACGCAACTCGATTTGATTATGATATCGCTTTTCCGAATTTGTTAATGTTTTGCCCAAACGGCGAAACAACCAGTTAATGTCTGGCGACCTTAGCGACACGGTACCACCTGATCCCATCTCGAACTCAGAAGTGAAACGTGTTAGCGGCGATGGTAGTGTGGGGTTTCCCCATGTGAGAGTAGCACATCGCCAGACTCCCATTTAGAGAAAGGGCTATCCGAAAGGGTAGCCCTTTTTTGCATGTGTACACTTTAAAACTTAAGCGGATATCTCAATCACAGTTGGATAGCCCTTACTCTAAGCGCTGCCGCGCAACAACACCCCAAGAGAAACCATACCCATCAAGTGTTATGCAATACCTGACGATGTAATAAAACGCTAGGTGTTAACCGTCCCTGGTGCTTCGTCCAGCCTCGCATCCATGCGAGTCGTTCAGTCGGCTAACGTTGCTGCGCAACTAAGAACAGCCTCCTTCACCCCCATGCGAGAGTAAAGAAACGCGCAAAGCTGGGCGGAACGGGACTCCCATTTAGAGAAAGGGCTATCCGAAAGGGTAGCCCTTTTTTGCATGTGTACACTTTAAAACTTAAGCGGATATCTCAATCACAGTTGGATAGCCCTTACTCTAAGCGCTGCCGCGCAAGAACTATCCCGCAGAGAAACCTAACCCAGCGAGTGTTATGTAATAGCTGTTCATGTAATAGGCATCTAGGTGTCACACCTCCATGTGGCTACCTCCAGTGCAGCATCCCTGCTGCCCGTTCCGTCGCTTAACGCTTCTGCGAAGCTAAAAACAACCGACTCCACCCCCATGTGAGAGCACATATAATGGTGTAGCTCGGGCTTTAGCCCGTGGAATGGTATATGTCTTCGCGGTTTACCCTTATGAATATTGATATAGGTAGCCTTCCTTCTAAGCGCTGCCGCGCAAGTGCCATCAATCGGGGAACCTAACCCATCTGTGTGTTATGCAATACCTGTCCACGTAATAAGCCGCTAGGTGTCAACCTTCCCTGGTGCTACCTCCAGCCCGACATCCATGTCGGTCGTGCGCTCGGGCGGAACTGCGTTCCTAAAACATCCTCGCTTACCCCCATGTGAGAGCATATATAATGAATGTAGCTCGGGCTTCAGACCGTGGAAAACATAACGGAGATAATATAGTAATATACAAAGACGGTACTTCTAAAAACTACAGAGGGAGAGGGTTATCAATTAAGCGTTTGATTATGATTCAACAATTGCCGCTCTAAGTCGATTAGCCCTATTAATTTAGGCTAGTTTGCATTACTATTTAGCGCTTCTAAATTAGGATTAATTGGAGTTTATAAATGCAAGATCAAAGTTTTGAGAAAGACCCCTTTAGTTGGACATATTTATTGGTGGCGCTTGTTGTCCTACTGGCACTTCCTCTTTTACCTGCGATTGCTGGTTGGCTTACGTTTTACTTATAAATCCAAGAACTAAGCGAGCCACTAAGAGGAAGTTTGTGTCAGCTGAATATATAAAATCAATCGTAAAAACCGTCCCTGATTATCCTAAACCGGGGATATTATTTCGTGACGTAACATCAGTATTAGAAGATCACACTGCATTTTCCAGCAGTATTGCTTTGTTACTTGAAAAGTTCGCACCACTTAAGTTTGATAAAATTGCAGGAACTGAAGCCCGTGGTTTTTTGTTTGGAGCGCCACTAGCCATTGAAATGGGAATAGGTTTTATCCCTGTCCGCAAACCAAATAAATTACCGCGTGAAACTATTTCAGAATCATACGAATTGGAATATGGAATGGACATGCTTGAGATTCATTCTGATGCAATTAAACCAGGTGAAAAAGTTTTGATGATAGATGATCTGCTTGCTACTGGCGGTACCATGGTTGCAACAGCGAATTTGATTCGTAAACTCGGTGGAATCGTTGAACATGCCGGTTTTATTATTTCTCTTCCTGATTTGGGAGGCGAAGAAAAACTAAATGCCCATGGCGTTCAATGTCATTCTTTGTGTGATTTTGATGGTGAATAACGTCTAATGGCTTATCAAGTTCTTGCGCGTAAATGGCGACCTAATCGTTTTTCGGAATTAGTCGGACAAGAACATGTTGTCACAGCAATATCGAATGCCTTAGATAATAATAGACTCCATCACGCATATCTTTTTACCGGGACTCGTGGGGTCGGTAAAACCACAATAGCACGCATATTTTCTAAAAGTCTGAATTGTGAAACGGGATTAAGCGCTAACCCGTGCGGGGAATGCCATACTTGTTTGGACATTGAAAGTGGTCGTTACGTTGATTTGTTGGAAATCGACGCTGCATCTAGAACAAAAGTAGAAGATACGCGAGAGTTACTCGATAATGTTCAATATAAACCAACACGTGGGCAGTTTAAGGTATATTTAATCGATGAAGTGCATATGTTGTCTAAACATAGTTTCAATGCACTTTTAAAAACCCTAGAAGAGCCGCCTCCACACGTAAAGTTTTTACTCGCAACAACAGATCCGCAAAAGCTACCTGTAACTATACTGTCCCGCTGTTTACAATTTAATCTGAAAGCGTTATCTCGGGAGCAAATTACTCAACAGCTAAGTTATATACTTTCTGAAGAAGATATTGTTAGTGAACCACAAGCATTATCGCAATTGGCGCGAGCAGCACAAGGGAGCATGCGTGATGCGTTGAGTTTGACTGACCAAGCCATAGCGCAAGGAGATGGTAAGGTAACAAATACCATAGTGACTGATATGCTAGGTCTAATGGACAAGGGCCAGATTGTTAAACTTCTACATACGGTTTTTAACAATGAGCCAGCTCAAGTCATGGCGCAAGTCGAATCAATGTCACAGCAATCTGTTAATTATGAACAAGTGCTAGCAGAGTTAATGAGTTTGTTGCATCAAGTTGCGCTAACTCAGTTTGTGCCAGAGGCCTGTAAACTGGAAACGGTATCAGCGCGAGCAGTTTATCAGTTGGCAAAAATGTTACCTCCAGAACAGGTTCAACTAGCTTATCAAATTGCGTTGCAAGGAAAGAAAGATATTATACATGCAGCAGATGCGCGCATTGGTTTGGAAATGACTCTGTTACGGATGTTAGCATTTAATCCTGCACCAATTTCATTATCGATTGGAGAGACTAACAACCTAGCTACCCAGGAAAATTTAACATCTTTACCCGTGAATAGCGGCCTAGATGAAAAAAAAACGGTTGAAAATGCCGACTCTAACAATAAAGAGGTAGTGGAGGGGCTTTCAGCTCAACAAGTTGATATCATTCGCCAAGCTAATAGTTTAGGCGCACCGCAACCAGAGCATACAAAATGCCCAGATAGCGAGCATAGCAAACCAATAGGATCACCCCAGCAAGATTCTACCACTAGAGTAGTTGCAGAAGAGGCTATCAAGCAAAGAAGTAATACTGACCTAGAACATGACGACAAAGCTATAGATCCCGATACCCAATCAAGCCAATACCCCTATGAAAATTCAGATGTCTATCATCAAGAGTTTTTACAAGAACAAAGCAATTTAGCTGATTTTCATGAAGACAACAGCGCCCAACGTTTGTATGAAGGTGAGGTTAATAGTGTAGTCAATGCTGACACTGGTGCTTTGCAATCTGAAGCGCAAAACTCTAATGTTCCTTTATCTACCAATTCCTTATCAGCGACGGAAAACCTTATCGCCTTAAAGCAAAAGCTTTCTAAGTTAGAAGTGGCTTCACAGGAAGAGGAAAAAAAAGAAAATAAGTCGACAGAAGATTTTATACCCTCGCGGTTTAAACCTCAAACCAGCGAAACCGGCGCTGAAGCTCAAATTACCGATAAAAAACAAGAGACTTCTACACCGCAAGTCACAGAATTAAAGCAACCGAATAACCAGGTTTCAGATGCACCAAATCCTAATGTACAAGCAGGTGCTCAGGTCGAAACTGAGTCAATGGCAGGCAATACATATAAAACCCCTGATACATTTGAGCCTAAATCTAGTAGCGACATACAAGACCCTAACAACGTAGATGCTGCTAGCAATGCTCCGGATAACAGTAATGATAAAACTAAAGTGGAAAGTGTTTCTAATGAAGTACAATTTCAAGATTCTCCACCTTGGGAACACGAAAACTCCGACTTTGTACAATCTAATAATAGCAGTGAACAAAACCTACAAAGCCAGCAAACTGACCTAGAGCCCGAAGATGAGTTCGATCCCATGGCACACCTTAATGAGCCCATAGAAGTGAATGTTGACTTTGACGTTCCTGCATTTCTTGAAAATGGGGAAAAGGTGACACATTCCAAGCAACTGGATACATGGAGTCAACTCATTGAACAAATGCAGGTTACTGCGTTAACTAAACAACTAGCGTTACATTCTTCTTATGAAAAAAATGATAACCGTGTGACCTTGAAGTTGTTAGATTCGAAACCACATCTAGATACTGAAACTGCTAGAAGTCAGTTACAACTGGCTTTAAGTAATCTTTTTCAACAACAGATTGAGCTACACATTGAGCATAGTCAGCCAATAAGTACGCCATTTGCGGTGCAACAAACCATTAATCAGGTAAGAATGCAGCACGCGAAAAATGTTGCGGAAACCAACCCTGAGATAAATAGGTTAAAAAATACATTTTCTGCGCAGGTGATAGAATCTAGTATCAAACCTCGCTAATTTAATTTACTAATGAGAGAGAATATTTATGTTTAAAGGTGGTATGGGAAATATCATGAAGCAAGCGCAACAAATGCAAGAGCGCATGCAAAAATCACAAGAAGAATTAGCTTCAATTGAAGTCACTGGTGAGTCTGGCGCAGGTTTGGTTAAAGTTACTATGACCTGTAATCACAACGTTAGACGTGTCGATATCGATCCATCCTTAATGGAAGATGATAAAGAAATGATCGAAGATCTTGTCGCGGCTGCCATTAATGATGCTGTTCGTCGTGTGCAGGAAACCACAAAAGAAAAAATGGGTGATGTAACAGGTGGAATGCCTTTACCGCCTGGCTTTAAGATGCCGTTTTAAGAAAAAATAGATGCAATACAGCCCACTAATAACTGAACTAATCGCGGCTTTGACTCATCTTCCTGGCGTGGGCAAAAAAAGTGCTCAACGGATGGCGTTTCATTTGTTAGAGCGCAATCGAGAAGGCGCCTTAGAGCTTAGTAACGTGCTTCATAATGCAATGGAGCATGTTCAGCATTGTCAGTCGTGTCGTACTTTTACTGAGGCCAGTTTATGCGACATTTGTAGTAACCCAATTCGTGAAGAAGTTGGGCAATTGTGTATTGTCGAGTCACCGCAAGATGTGATTGCGGTTGAACAAACCTCCGAGTTTAAAGGGCGTTATTTTGTTTTGATGGGGCATTTGTCGCCAATAGACGGAATAGGCCCGAATGAAATTGGCTTGAACGAATTAGAAGTGTTGCTTAACTCTGGAAAGTTTAAAGAAGTTATCCTAGCGACAAACCCCACCGTTGAGGGGGAAGCTACTGCTCATTTTATTGCTCAAATGTGTAAGACTAACGGTATTTCTGCTACTCGTTTGGCTCATGGTATGCCCGTGGGGGGGGAGCTTGAGTATGTCGATGGAAATACCTTGATGCACGCATTTACGGGTAGGCGAGTTATTTAAGCTATTGTTATTAATCTGACTCAAATTAGATTGTTTTACTTACTCGCGTCTTTCATCCCTCTAGAAATGCCCACTTTTAAATATTCTGCGACATTTTACAAATTTCTTGATAATAAATTGTATTGTTTGCTTGAAAAGAAAGTAAACGACCTTATCTCCTAAGCCTAGAAGCAAAACGGTTTATAGGAGAAATTTGTTTATGGCTGAAACAGCTCACCAAGAAACTCATGGTTTTCAAACTGAAGTAAAGCAATTACTTCAATTGATGATTCATTCACTTTATTCCAACAAAGAAATATTCCTTCGTGAATTAGTTTCAAACGCTGCTGATGCTGCAGATAAATTGAGATTTAAAGTCCTTTCAGATTCGTCACTTTACGAAAATGACAGTGATCTTTGCGTTAAACTCAGTGCAGATAAAGAAGCGGGTACTATCACAATTTCAGATAATGGAATTGGTATGAATAAAGAAGATGTGATTGAACATCTAGGTACCATCGCTAAATCGGGCACCAAAGAATTCTTTAATAATTTGTCCGGTGACCAGTCAAAAGATTCACAGTTAATTGGTCAATTCGGTGTTGGGTTCTATTCAGCTTTTATTGTAGCTGATAACGTTGTTGTACGTAGCCGAGCTGCTGGTGACAGCGCAGACAAAGGTGTTGAATGGCAATCTGCAGGTGAAGGTGAATTCACCGTTAAAGACATCGAAAAGGCCGACCGTGGAACCGAAATCATTCTGCATTTACGTGATGAAGAAAAAGAATTCGCAGATGACTGGCGACTTCGCTCAATTGTCACTAAGTACTCAGAACACATTGGTATTCCTGTAAAAATGTGGAAAGAAGACGTTGCTGAGTCAGAAGGTCCCGATGGTGAAAAAATTCCTGCTCAACCTGGTGAGTGGGAAGCCGTAAACAAGGCTAGTGCGCTTTGGACACGAGATAAGTCAGAAATAAGTGACGAAGAATACAATGAGTTTTATAAGCACGTTTCTCATGACTTCACAGATCCTTTGTTGCATTCTCATAACAAAGTTGAAGGTAAAACAGAATACACTAGTTTGCTTTATATTCCGTCAAAAGCGCCTTTTGATATGTGGAATCGTGATCAAAACCATGGTTTGAAACTCTATGTTCAGCGCGTCTTTATTATGGATGATGCAGAGCAATTTATGCCTGTTTACCTGCGTTTTGTGAAAGGTTTACTAGATTCAAACGATTTACCATTGAATGTATCTCGTGAAATTCTTCAAGACAACAAAATAACTCAGGCTATTCGTCAGGGTTGTACTAAACGTGTTCTGCAAATGTTAGAGCGTTTAGCGAAAAATGATGCAGACAAGTATCAGTTATTCTGGAAAGAATTTGGCGGTGTGCTAAAAGAAGGCCCTGCAGAAGATCATGCTAATAAAGAGAAAATTGCTGGTTTATTGCGTTTTGCATCGACTCATAACGACAGTGATGCGCAAACAGTTTCTTTAGAAGATTATATTGGCCGAATGAAAGAAGGTCAGGATAAAATTTACTTTATTACAGCAGATAGCTATCAAGCGGCCAAATCTAGTCCGCACTTGGAAATCTTCCGTAAAAAAGGTATTGAAGTCTTGTTAATGGGCGACCGTATTGATGAATGGTTGATGTCGCACTTAACCGAATTTAATGAAAAATCCTTCCAATCTGTCGCCCGCGGTGCGCTAGATTTGGGTGATTTGGAAGATGAAGAGAGTAAAAAAGAGCAAGAACAAGCTGAAAAAGAAGTTGAAGGCGTATTAGAACGTGTGAAGACTGCCTTAGGCGACAAAGTGGTTGATGTTAAATTTACTCATCGACTCACTGATTCACCAGCTTGTATCGTGACTGATGAACAGGGAATGTCTACTCAAATGATTAAGCTAATGCAGGCAGCAGGTCAGCCGGTACCTGAAGCGAAGTATCATTTTGAGTTGAACCCTGAACATCAATTAGTGAAGTTACTCGCTGATTTGCAAGATGAAGGTCAATTTGAACAATGGGTTGAGGTGTTATATGACCAAGCTGCGTTGTCAGAGCAGGGCAGTCTAAAAGATCCAGCAAGCTTTGTTCAAAACTTGAATAAGTTATTGATTGATCTAGCTAAGTAATATTTAAGTTTAGTGCAAGCTGACGTCTAAGCTTGCACTATTCTACAGATTATTACGCTTTAAAGAATCCGGTGAGTCTTTCTCACCGGATTTTTTGATGTTTACAAGATGCAAAGGGAATTAATACTAAATAGCTAGCCTTGAGGATTTGATGGTACAATTTTATTTTCTGCACCTAAGTAAACGCGGTCAAAATTGCTGACGGCGAGTAAACACGCTAAGTGTAAATTAACACAATTAAGGTTGCTCTGTGACAGATACTTCTGATAATCAACAAGTGTTAGATGGAGGCGCTAATCTAAAAACTCCAACGGCGATGAAATCATTGCAGTGGTTGTTAATTCTAGCGGTCTTTTACACTTTATATTTTGCCCAATCTTTACTAATCCCCATTGTCTTTACAGTGCTTACGGCTTTGCTACTGAGCCCTTTGGTAAACTTTTTTAAAAAACTACATATTCCTCGTCCTATTTCTGCAATTGTATTATTAGTGATGTTAGTGGCACCTTTTAGCTTCCTAGGTTCACAACTAGCTGAACCTGCGCAAAGGTGGGCTCAGCTAGTACCAAAACTCTCAGTTCAGTTAAGCGAACAGATAGACAGTATGAATGAAGCATTTTCTAAACATGAAACCCTGGCTAAAAAGCAGGCGGATGAAAGTAAGGAAGGTAGCGGTTTTAGCTTTTTTGACTGGTTTAAAAGTGAGACACCTAAACCTACAACAGACCTTGAGCAAAGTGTTGTAAAAGAACATATAAAACAAGGCGGTATCGAGATGCTGTTGTCTGTTTTGGGAGCAACGCCTACATTTATAGGTCAATTATTGGCAAGCCTAATATTGATTTTGTTTTTACTTATTTTTGGTCCGTCTTTATTTTCTGTTTTCATCAATGATTTCCCTATCGTCAAAAACAAAAAACGAACCGTATATTTGGTTACAAAAATTCAGCAAACTTTGTCTCAATATATTGTGACTATTAGTATTATCAATTCGGCATTAGGCCTGTCTACTGCAGCTATTCTATATTTTTTAGGGGTACAAGACGCGTTATTGTGGGGGGCTTTAGTCGCGCTGCTTAACTTTGTACCTTACGTGGGCTCTGTTATTAGTTTAGTTATTTTATGTTTGGCAGGTACAGTTCAATATGGTTTTGAATTGGTTGCGTTAATGCCAAGTGGGGTCTTCCTCACTCTAAATATTATTGAATCGCAATTCATTACCCCAGCGGTTCTTGGACGTAATATGCAAGTAAACCCTCTGGTGATTATATTATGGCTACTCACGCTGGGATGGTTATGGGGAATATTAGGTGTGTTATTAGCAGTCCCCATTTTGGTGTGCATTAAACTGACAATTGCACAAATCGGAATTTTGCCCCACTGGTTAAAATTAATAGAGGCAAAAGGTTAAAATTCAACCGTTTATCCCCTAGTAAGTTGTTCAAGCAAAAAACTTACATACTTATTTCTAATTTTTATAAGACTTTAGGGGGAGTCTGCTTTGATATTCTTGTATACCAGCAAATGAATGTGTAGAGTTGCGGTTGGATTGAATTTTAACTATGAGAGGACACGGCATGCGCATTATTCTTCTAGGCGCGCCTGGTGCTGGTAAAGGCACACAAGCCCAATTTTTGATGGGTAAGTATGGGATTCCACAAATCTCAACAGGCGATATGCTCAGAGCAGCTATAAAAGCAGGAACCGAGCTAGGTCTCGCTGCAAAGAAAGTTATGGACGAAGGTAAATTAGTTTCTGATGAACTGATTATAGGGTTAGTGAAAGAGCGCATTACCCAACCTGATTGCGAACGCGGTTTTTTATTAGACGGTTTCCCTCGCACTATTCCACAAGCTGATGCTATGAAACAGGCTGGTATTAAAGTCGATTTTTGCATAGAGTTTGATGTAGCTGATGATGTAATCGTAGAAAGAATGGCTGGGAGACGAGTTCATCCTGGTTCAGGTCGTGTGTATCACGTCTCATATAATCCTCCTAAAACTGAAGGTAAAGATGATGTTACGGGTGAGGATCTAGTCATTAGACCTGACGATGAAGAACAAACGGTACGTAAACGTTTGACTGTTTATCATGAGCAAACCAAGCCATTGGTTGATTATTATTCCGCTGAAGCTCAGTCAGGAAACTGTGAATACATCAAAATCGATGGTACGCAAGCTGTTGAAGCCGTGCGTGAACAGCTGGCTGCAAAGCTAGGGTAATCCCGCACTGGAAACTGTAGTAAAATAGTTTAGACTTAAAGCCCACAATATTGTGGGCTTTTTTAATTTAGGAAAGGATATGAGTACACCAATTACCGCGTTTTATGCTGGTCTATTAGGGATCACATTTTTTTATCTTTCTATTTTGGTTATTCAACAACGTCGCGGTCGTAAGGTGAGTTTAGGGGATGGTGGTGACAGTCATTTTTTAGGTATTATCAGAGCACATGGCAATTTCGCTGAATATGTTCCATTAATACTTATTTTGCTCTTAGTCGCTGAGCTTAACCAGGCCCATCATCTTATATTGCACAGTATCGGAACCTTGTTGTTGTTAGGGCGAATCATCCATGCTTATGGCCTACGACATCACGTGGGTGTGAGCTGGCAACGATTGTGGGGAATGCTAATGACTTTTGCAGCGCTTGTTGGTGCATCTGTATTGAATATTTTAACCTTGTATTAGTCGATTTTAAATTATTTAAACGTAGTATAGCTCATAAAAAACGGCGTCCAAAGACGCCGTTTTAATTTTTTCAATTGAAAACTAACTATTCAGATTTATTTTCGATATAGCTGTTTTCTTTACTGCCTATTTCAATTTTTCTAGGCTTTTTCGCTTCCGGAATTACGCGTTCAAGCTCGATATGCAACAGACCATTTTGCATATCCGCGGATAGTACTTTCACATGATCTCCAAGCTGGAATTTTCTTTCAAAGTTTCGCTCTGAAATACCCTTGTGAAGGAACTTACGATCGCTTTCTTTTCCTGGAAGTGTACCTGAGACTTTTAAGGTATTTTCCTGAGTCTCAATGGTAATATTTTCTTGGGAAAATCCTGCCACTGCCATAGTAATTCGATACTTGTCTTCTTCTAACAACTCGATATTGTATGGCGGATAGGTTGTTTGTTTTTCACTTTGTGAAGCAGCATCAATCATAGATGCTAAGTGATCAAAACCGATAAAAGAACGATAAAGTGGTGATAAGTCGATGTTACGCATAGTCATATCCTCGCTATTAAGCAATATGTTAAATTTTAAATTGTGCCCCGAATCTTCGGCGGCGGTATTAGTTGTCGACCCTTTCGGCGCCGACAACTTAAATATGTGGTGGAGCAATAGATTTTCAATAGGAAAAATTTAAAAAAATTAAAAATAATTTATAACTATCTGATTTTTATCAATTTAAATCTATAAGATTTCTATTGGCTTTCGGTAGGTAATAGTTGTCTTTATCCAAAGAAGCGATCACCTTTGTCGCTTTCCCTTGTAATTCTTGAGCACTTACGAAACCAAAATAGCGAGAATCACGACTGTTATTTCGATTGTCACCCATTACAAAATAGTAGCCTTGCGGAATTTCCATATTAGCAAAACTGTCTTTACTGTGCGGAACAGATTCAAATTGCACTAAATGATTAACGCCTAATAAATCCTCAGTGTAGAAGTGACTTTGTCGTGCCTTTGCATATTGAATTCGTTGCCCGTTAATTATTAATTGATTGTTGAGCATTGAAATTTGATCACCCGGCAATCCAACAATGCGTTTAACCAATCTTTCTTGGGCTGCAATCGAGTTAATGGTAACGATATCTCCTCGTTCGGGAGAACCTGTTTGTACCAAAGGGATATCGGTAAAAGGTAACTCTATGCGATAGGCCATCTTATTGACTAAAATGCGATCACCGACTTCTATTGTGGGTAACATTGATCCAGAAGGAACATGATACCAGTCAGCTAAACTACTTCTTGATGCGAACATTAAGCAAATAAACAAAATAAAGCCCCAGTTCTCTTTGCATAGGTTAATTATTGTTTGTTTCATCACAACGCTCCTAATTTAACTATCGTTATTAAGGTTTTAGGTTAGTTATTTGATACCTGAAGCAAGCAAGATTCAAACTTAGATTGTAATGATTTGTGTCATTAGCTCTGTAAGCTATTTTTCAAGGCAAAATCTACCGCGGCTAATGCATGAATGTCCGTGGTGTTATACAGCGGAATATTTGTATCCATTTGACTAATTAACAGTGCAATTTCAGTACAGCCAAGAATCACTGCTTGAGCACCTCGTTGATGTAAGTTAGCCATAATGTTTAAATAGTGATTTCGTGATGAAGTTTTGATTTTCCCTAAGCACAACTCCTCATAAATCACTCGGTGCACTATTTCTCTTTCTGATTGTTCAGGAATTAAAACTTCGATTGCGAATTTGTCCTCTAATCTTTGCCGGTAAAACTCTTGTTCCATGGTGAAGCGGGTGCCAAGTAACCCAACTTTTTGAATCTCATCTGCTACTAAGGATTTTGCCGTTGCATCAGCAATATGGAGTAAGGGGATAGATGTTGCTTGTTGCACTATATCGGCGACTTTATGCATGGTATTGGTACAAATCACCACACATTCAGCACCTGCTTTTTCTAAACCTTGGGCAGCCTCAGCTAAAATTTCAGCTAATTCTGGCCATCTATGTTGATGCTGCAATTGTTCAATTTGTGCAAAATCGACGCTGTGTAAAATGATTTTAGCGGAATGTAATCCACCTAAACGCTGTTTAATTTGTCGGTTGATACTTTGATAATAACTGACGGTAGATTCCCAACTCATACCGCCTATTAAGCCGATTGTGCGCATTAATATTTCCTAGTCAATTAAGTAATATTCTATGGTGGATACCACTCTAACTTGTTTGATATAGGGAGTGTTGCTGTCTCTATCCGAAATACTAAATTGTCCTTGTCGAGCTTGTTTTATTTTACCTAATTGACTGTTGCTATCGGCGGCAAATTTTTCAGCGACTTCACGGGCTTTTTGGGTGGCATCTTCAATCATTTGAGGTTTTATTTGATTTAAACCCGAATATAAAAACTGGGTTCGATTCTCATAACTGTTACCATTGAGTACTAAGCCTCGTTTGCCTAACTCCAATAATTTGGTTTGAGCTTGCAATACTGAATCGATTTTTTCACTATAAACAGTGAAAGTTTGAGTGGCAGTAAAACGAATGTCATTTGCATTGTAATTTCCGTAATTTTGCGCTTTTTTATCATTAATTGTCGGAGTTGAAGCGCTTATTTCATCTTCGGAAAAATCATTTTCTAACAAAAACTGCTCGACGACTTGTTGTTGACTTTCCAGTTGCTGATACAAACCAGCAAGATCATCGCTTATCACACTGTATTGAATGGGCCAGATGGCTGTATCGGCAGGCACTTCATGTTCGGATAGGCCTTTTACCGTAATTGTTCGTTCAAATGCGCGAAAACGTTCTACGGACTGCTGTAGAAAGTATCCTAGGACAGCAGTGCTAATGATTAAGGCTGCGCCAATGATTAAACTGAAACGAGAAGATTGCATAGTGTAAGCGTCCTTTCATTTTAACAAGTTTTTTAGGAATGAAGTGATTAGTCTAGCAAGAAGTAAGTAAAATAACCTGACCTTTAGGACGGTTCTTTATTGAAAGAAACACAGGATTGAAAGAAATACAGGTTGTTGTGATATTAAATCAGTTTGGCTTGGCATTCACAACGCCAAGCCAAATCATTTATTTATTTTTTATTATGACGAGATTTTAGTACATCCACCACATCGCTTAGGGAAAGATCTGAAGCCTGCAATAAAACAATTAGATGGTAGAGTAGGTCTGCAGATTCATTTTTCAACTCTTCCAAGTCTTTAACGGTGGCAGCTAGGGCTGTTTCAACCCCTTCTTCACCCACTTTTTGCGCAATGCGTTTAATACCTTTGCTATACAAACTTGCGGTATAACTAGAATCAGGATCTGCTGTTTTTCTCGCAGCTAAAATAGTTTCAAGTTCGGCGATAAAGGTAAAATCAGCGTCTGTACTGGATGCCCAACAGGATTCAGTGCCTAAATGACAAGTAGGTCCATTTGGTTTTACTAAGGCTAAGATTGAGTCTTTGTCACAATCGGCCGTTAGTTCAACTAAATCAAGGGTATGACCGGAGGTTTCACCTTTGGTCCACAAACGCTGTTTAGAACGACTATAAAAAGTGACGTGACCACTATCTAAGGTTGTCATAATTGCCGCTTGATCCATATAGCCTTGCATTAACACTTTACCACTTATGGCGTTTTGCACGATACAAGGGATTAATCCCTGCATTTTATCCCAACCTAGTTGGTCTATTGTTTGTCGATTGATAATCATGGAATTCTCTGTTTTATCCGTTTTACTCTTAGGATGTTGTGGGCACAAAGTCTTCGCGAATTACCACGCCTTGTGCTCGTAAAAAATCTTTCAACTCCGGAATGGGAATTATCCCCTTATGGAATACTGATGCAGCCAGTGCGCCATCCACATCGGCTTGTTTGAAAACATCGTAAAAATGGTGCTTTTCACCTGCACCACCAGATGCAATTAAAGGCACTGTGCAGGCATCACGAACAAGTCTTAGTTGAGCGATATCGTAACCTTGGCGGACACCGTCTTGGTTCATACAATTGAGAACAATTTCACCTGCGCCACGTTGCTGTACTTCTTTAACCCAATCAACGGTGAGTCGGCCAGTGTTTTGGGTCCGTTTTTCGTCACCAGTAAATTGATACACTTCGAATTGCTGGCTTTGCTTATTGAAATAACTATCAATGCCGATAACCACACATTGTTGTCCGTAGGTATCATGTAATCGGGTGATCAACTCTGGGTCGGCTAGGGCTGGAGAGTTAACCGATATTTTATCTGCTCCCATTTCTAAAATTCGGCCAGCATCTTCAACAGACTTAATGCCGCCAGCAACACAAAATGGGATATCTATGACTTGCGCTATTCGGCTTACCCAGCTTTTGTCGACTACCCGTTGATCGCTAGAAGCAGTGATATCGTAAAATACCAACTCGTCAGCGCCTTGCTGGGCATATTGTTCGGCTAAAGGAACGATGTCACCGATGATTTCGTGATTGCGAAACTTAACCCCTTTGACAACCTTGCCATCTCGAACATCCAAACAGGGAATTATTCTCCTTGCCAACATTGGATAGCCTCCTCAAGGGTAAACTTACCTTCTAATAGAGCGCGTCCTAAAATGACCCCATCTACATGGCTGGGTTTTAATGCTTCAATATCTGCCAGGGAACCGATACCACCGGATGCCTGCCAAACGACATTTGGAAAACGCTGTTTCATTTCTGTATAAAGCTGATGGTTAGCGCCTTGTAAGGTGCCATCTCTACTGATGTCAGTACATAACACGTGTTTAGCGCCGACACTTAAAAAATCATCAAGCAATCCTTCAAGGGCTACTCCAGAGCTTTCCTGCCAACCATGGGTAGCAATATATTTGTTGCCGTTTTCGTCAATATTCACATCCAAGGCTAGGACAATGGATTCAGATCCGTATTTAGTCACCCATTGTTTTACGGTCTGCGGCTGTTTGACGGCTAATGAGCCAATCACAATACGTTTAACACCGATTTCCAAAAGCTGCGCTACATCTGCTTCAGAGCGAATTCCGCCACCGGCTTGAAACTGCATACGTTGGGTATCTACCATACGTTTAATCAATTCAAGTTGACGTTTGTTGGTATCTTTAGCTCCGGTTAAATCTACAATATGCAACCATTTAGCGCCTTGATCCGCGTAGTTATGTACTACTTCCACTGGGTCAAGTTTATATTGGGTTTTTTGGTCATAATCGCCTTGATATAAACGTACAACCGCACCGTCAATTAAATCTATTGCTGGAATAATCATAAGTTTAAAAAGTTCTCCAGTAGGGTTGCTCCGGCATCTCCAGAACGTTCAGGGTGAAATTGCACACCATAAAAATTGTCTCTGTGAATGGCTGCAGAAAAAGGCATGTCATATTGGCTGGACGCCAACGTATGGGAATACACTTCGACCGCAAAACTATGTACAAAATAGAAATAGGTTCCTTGTGGGATCCCTTTAAATAACGAAGTTTGTTCAACGGCTTCAACCGTATTCCACCCCATGTGTGGTAAACGTAAATCACCTACTTGCATACGCTTCACTTGACCGGGTATTAAATTCAAACAGGGGGTATTGCCAAGATCACTTTGATGGGCTTTTTCTTGGGAGTCGGTCACCATTAATTGCATGCCCAAACATACCCCTAACACAGGTTGAGCTAAAGATTGAATACAACTGGCTAGCTGCTTTTTTTCAATACTTTCCATTGCTGAATTAGCACTGCCTACGCCTGGTAAAATTAGTTTGTCAGCGGCACAAATAACCTTTGGATCATCAGATACGGTTACATTTTGCGTCAACCTTTGCAGAGCAAATTTCACCGACGAAATATTTGCGCAACCAGTATTAATAATCACCGTGTGTTGAGAAGAACTTAGCACAGACATGCTTATAGTGCTCCTTTACTGCTGGGTAAGGTATCCCCTTGTTTGGTAATCGCTTGACGTAACGCTCGCCCGAAGACTTTAAACAGGCTTTCTACCTGATGATGGGCATTACCTTCAGTGGTTGACAAGTGTAGGGATAATCCCATTGCCTGGGCTATGGAATAGAAAAAGTGCGGTACCATTTCTGTTGCCATTTCACCAACAGAGTCGCGGCTAAATTCGGCCTCAAACTTTAAGTGAGGTCGGTTAGAAATATCCATGATACATTCTGCACGGCATTCGTCCATAGGCAAAGCAAACCCGAAACGACCGATGCCACGCTTGTCTCCTAGCGCTTTTTTAATCGCTTCACCCAGAGCTAGTGCAGTGTCTTCAACACTGTGGTGATCATCAATGTGCAAATCACCATTAACAGATAAACGCAGCTCAAAACCACCGTGAGTCGATATTTGGTCTAGCATATGGTCAAAAAAGCCGATACCTGTTTCGATAGTAGATTTAGCGCTACTGTCTAAATCAACAAACACGTTAATTTGAGTCTCGGACGTATTACGGGTTACCGTTGCTGTTCTGCTTGAACTAAGTATGGCTTTTTGGATTGCCAGCCAATCATTGGTTTCACGGTTATACAGCTGAGATTTTAACCCCATGTTATCTGCTAACCCGATGTCGGTTTGACGATCGCCAATCACCAAAGAACGCGTAAAGTCGACTTTTCCTTGCTGAAGATACTCTTTTACCAACCCCAACTTGGGCTTGCGGCAACTGCATTGCTGTTCTTCGAAGTGAGGACAAATTAACACATCATCAAATTTCACCCCTTGTGAGGAAAAAATATCCATCATCATATTATGTGGGGCATCGAAATCGGCTTGGGGAAATGAATCTGTCCCTAAACCATCTTGATTCGACACCATTACTAAATGGTAACCTGCATGCTGCAGTTTCAATAGTACGGGAATGACATTGGGTTCAAATACTAATTTGTCTAAACGATCGAGTTGCTTATCAATAGGTGGCTCTTCTACTAAGGTGCCGTCTCTATCTATAAATAAAATCGGTAAGGCGCTCATTGGGCCGATTCCTGTTGTTTAAAAAATGAAAAGATTAAATCCATTAGCTGTTGATTTTGTTCAGCAGTCCCTACTGTTATACGCAGGCAGTTTTGCAGATTTATTTGCTTAGATTGATCGCGAATCAAAATATGATTATCCACTAAATACTGCATCAGTTGCTGTTTTTGTTTACACCGAAACAAAATAAAATTGGCTTTATCATCACCAACTAATTCAACATCTGAGATGGTAGTTAATTGTTGTTTTAATATGCTTCTTTGGGCGTTTAACTCAGTGACCTGATATTGCATCCTATCGATACCTGAAGCCTTAAGCGCTTGGCTAGCGATTTGCGCAACGGGCTCTGGAATCGGGTAGGGGGCAATTACTTTTAACAAAGCTTGTATCACTGCCGGAGCAGCCAAGGTAAAACCGCATCGTATTCCAGCTAAGGCAAAGGCTTTAGAAAGCGTGCGTAAAATAACTAAATTTGGGTAAGTTGCTAACTGATCCGCCCAACTGCTCTGCCAATCAAACTCGATGTAAGCTTCATCAACAACCACTAAAGCTGAATCAGCAAAATGCTCAACAACCTGTTGCAATTGACTTGAATCAACAGTGGTTCCAGTGGGGTTGTTTGGTGAACAGATGAACACCAATTTCACTTTGTCTTTGTATGCACAAATACTTGGCACATCTAGACTAAAGTCATGGTTTAGCGGAGCTTTATGTACACCTACATTAAATGTCTCTGCACTGATTGCATACATTCCATATGTTGGAGGACAAATCAAAATAGCGTCTTTTGCTGGCGTACAAAATGCTCTAATCAGCAATTCAATACCTTCGTCAGCTCCTCGACTAACTAAGGTGTTTTCTGGGGCAACTCCGGAGTAGGCTGCATAAGAATTGATTACTGCGGTAGGTTGGCAGTCTGGATAGCGATTAAAACGCTCACTTTCGATGTCATATTCATTAGCATAGGGAGATTCGTTAGCATTTAACCAAGTTTGTTGAGTTTCACCCGTACCAGCAGCAAAGAGTCGGCGAGCGGATTCATAAGGTTTTAAGCTTTTTACGTTATCGCATAATAGCTTTTCCACTAAATTGCTCATGCTTCATCTCCTTGCAATCGAATTGAAACTGCTCGTTTATGGGCATCTAAACCTTCGGCATCAGCAAGATCCATAATTGCATTACCTATATTGGAAAGTCCTTGGTAAGTCAGTTCTTGAACTGTGAAGCGGCGCATAAAATCTGCCAAGCCTAAACTGGAATAGTTTCTAGAATATCCGTATGTGGGTAACACGTGATTGGTTCCACTGGCGTAATCCCCAGCAGATTCTGGCGACCACTTACCGACAAATATTGAACCCGCATACTTAAGTTGTGGCAGCAAATCTCGCGCATTTTTAACCTGTACAATGAGGTGTTCAGGAGCATATTGATTGCTGACTAAAATAGACTGGTTAACATCAGTAGTTAAAATATATCGCCCATGTTGCATGGCTTTTTCGGCAATATCTTTGCGCGATAGTTGTTGCAATTGTTGCTCTACCGCTAGTTGAACGGCTTCTATTAGCGTTTGGCTGCTACTCACTAAAACGGCTTGGGAGTCTGCACCGTGCTCTGCTTGAGACAGTAAATCAGAGGCAACAAAACTCGGCTCGGCGGATTCATCAGCAATCACTAAAACTTCTGAAGGGCCGGCTGGCATATCAATAGCCGCTCCGTTTGCTTGAGTACTAACTTGTTGTTTAGCTTCGGTAACGAAACTATTGCCGGGACCAAATATTTTATCTACTTTTGCTATTGAAGCGGTACCGTAAGCCATGGCTGCAATCGCCTGGGCACCACCAATCAGATAGATCTCATCGATACCACAGAGACTTGCTGCATAGCGGATCTCTGCTGCTATGTTGCCATTTGCATCAGGAGGTGTGCATAAAATTTTGCGTTCACAACCGGCCACTTGAGCCGTCGCTCCAAGCATCAGTACCGTGGATGGTAACGGCGCGCTGCCACCAGGAATATATAAACCAACAGAATCAATGGCAGAATGCTTGAGCTCACATAGCACGCCGGGTTGGGTTTCTATTTTTACGTCCGAAGGATACTGAGCCTGATGAAAGGCTTTAATATTTGCATAGGCCAAATCGATAGCGCTTCGCACTTTATCAGTGATTTCCGTCGCTGCGTTGTTTAGGCTTTCGCTGTCTAAACGTAATGTTGCCAATCGAATACCGTCAAACTGTTCGGTTAACTCCCTAACCGCATCATCACCGTGCTTTTTTACTCGTTGTAAAATATCAGCAACAATATTACGCAATTTTTCGTTGTCTGCCTGTGCTGGGCGACTCAAAATCTGTTGTTTTTGAGTGTCTGACAACTTTGCCCAGTCTTGAATTTGCGTAGTCATCTTATTAGCCCATCATTTTTTCGATTGGCATAACTAATATAGAGCTACAACCCAGAGATTTCAGCTTTTCCATGGTTTCCCAGAACAATGTTTCTGAGCTAACTACATGGATAGCCACAGTTTCATCATTATTTGCGAGGGGCAAAACAGTTGGGTTTTCAGCACCGGGTAATAAGCTTTTTACTTGTTCTAAATAAGCTTTTGGGGCGTGCAACATTATGTATTTGCTTTCTTTAGCCTGCATCACACCGTCTACGCGTGGCAATAGGCGATTAATCAAGGCTTGTTTGTCATCGCTTAATTCGCCAGCACGTTGAATTAAAACGGCCTTAGATTTGAAAATGACGGCTTCTTCTCGTAAACCGTTTGCTTCCAGGGTTGCTCCTGTGGATACTAGGTCACAAATGGCATCTGCAACACCTGCGCGTGGGGCAACTTCCACCGAGCCAGTTAACATAACGGACTGAGCATCAATATTATTATTTTTAAAGAATCGTTCCAATAGGAACGGATAGGTCGTTGCTACTTTTAAACCGTTTATAGATTCTAACCCTTGATAATCAAACTCAGTAGGGACAGCAATGGATAATTGGCAACCGCCGTAATCTAGACGACGCAGAGTTTTAAATTCGTGGGGTTTTCCTGATTGCTGGCGTTCTAGCATCTTTTCTTCAAGTTCATTTTCGCCAATAAAGCCCATGTCGACCACACCATCCATAACCAAGCCTGGAATATCGTCATCACGCACCAACAATAGATCAATGGGTTGGTTGGTGGAATGAGCAATTAAAAGGCGATCACGAATTTGTAATTTAATGCCGATAGCTTTGAGTAAGCTAATGCTATCATCACTCAATCGCCCTTTCTTTTGTACCGCTATGCGTAATCGTTTACTCTCGCTCATGTTGTTGCCTCAATATAAAGTTAAATTTCAAATCGTTGCCATTACAACGAAAAACCCCCAGAAGTTTCCTTCCGGGGGTTTAGAAAAATTCTGTACCACTGGAAGGACAATTAACCTTCCAGCACGAACCTGAAAGGTTATGCTATATGATGATGCCAGTTTAGGTCGCTTTTATTGGTGAAAAAAATCATATGCTTTTCTTGTTCGTTTTGGTTTATCGTGTTGATGCGCAGAACATTATCCAAACCACAAAGAGAATGCAAGTACAAACACCTAAAAGTAATGATTTAAGATTGTATTAGTTAAAACTAAAAGGCATTAGCACAAAGGAATTCCACACTGTCGCTCAAAAAATGAACGAAAAGTGTTAAAGTAAGTCAAAATCAATACGATAGCTAATTAATGATGGAAATGGATAGCTTGTCCATAAGTTGGGCGCAATTCATTTTCCAAATAAAACAAAAGTGAGTCAATCCTATGAGCAGTGATTTAATATTTTCAGTTTTACCCCGTGAAGGTAAAGTTGCCATTGAAAAAGATGAGCTCAAAGTTAAACAAGTTGAAAAAGAGGCAAAACTTCGTGAATTAAACGACGAAGAAAAAGCCCTAAATACAGAAGAAAGGGATGCACGGGAAAAGTACCATAACAAGTCTTCTGAGGAAGAAAAGGACAAAGACGCAGAAAAGGAAACAGACAAAAAACAAACCGCTGAAAAACAACAAAATGACAAAGAGCCAGTAGATCCTGAACTTCCATCCGTGGATGAACAGGGTAGAAAGCACTTAGACATTTATATTTAGCTAATTTGTTCTCTTTATTCCATCTAAGCATTATTCAAACGTATCTTTCAGCCAAGCTTTCGCTGTATGTCTAGGTAAACAGCTGGCAAGCGGTTCATTATCAAAGTCTGCTTTTTCGACCTCTAAATAAGCCGTTTTACGCACAGACTCTCCATGATTAAATTCCACTGCACAGTTAATCGTTGCTTTTTTCTCGGTAAATAAAATCTTTATTGAGTCGGATCGGTCAATGAGTATTTTGTACGGATATCCTTGATAAGAATACTTAGTTTCAAATTTGTCATTGGTTGTGGCGTTTAGAGTAAAGCTCAATAAAAATATAGTTAAAGCAGTAATGTATTGCATGTTTATTCCTTGTTTGTTGAAAGTTCAACTTTAGATTAGTGTTGAAATACAACTTGAACAAACGATTAAAATTTAACTACACTTTAGAAAATCTTAATTGAAGAGATTCAGAAAAGTAGGAAAGAAAATGGAGCAACCACTACCTCCTCTTAAATCTCTGCGGTTCTTTATGGTGGCCGCTGAGTTGTCGAGTTTTAAATTAGCCGCTGAAAAACTATTTGTCACCCAAGCTGCAGTGAGTCAGCAAATAAAACTACTTGAAGACTTTTTAGAGCAAAAATTGTTTGAACGTTCTAATCGACAAACTCAGTTAACCCTTTCTGGTGAATTATTGCTTCCATACATCCAACAGGGATTCACGCAATTTCAATCGGGCTTGAGAGCTATATCTGGTGACGCAAATCCAAATATATTGAGAATATCGACTATTCATTCATTTACTTCACTTTGGCTAATGCCTCGACTACCACAGTTTCAAAAGTTGCATCCGGAACTCATGATTCAGTTAGCACCCAGTAATGATTTAGTGGATTTTAATCGAGGTGACATCGATTTGGCGATTCGTATGGGAGCTGGTGGATATAAAGGATTGGCGGAAAAGAAACTGGTTAGTGACCAACTTATTTTAGTGGCTAGCCCAGATATTATTAGCAGACAGCAAACAAATAACCCATCGATGGTATTTACGTTACCTTGGATTGAAGATACCAGTGCGGATATCGTCCCAGTTTTTGAAAACCTGTGTAAAACCTACGCAGTGAATGTACAAGAGTTAACCCCGTCAATTCGTGCAAGTAATTCAGTCTTGCTAATTGAAAATGCACTCGCTGGGCGGGGGTTTACATTGGTGAACAAGAGTTTAGTTGCAGATCATTTACATAATGGATCTTTACTAACCTTATTAGAGTTTAGTAGTCCTAGTCCATATTCATTATATTTGGTCGCGCCTGAGCAGAATTTTGAGTGGCAAAAAGTGAAGTTATTTGAAAGTTGGTTTATTCCATTATTGCATCAATCTTTTGACGATCTAAAAGCTTGGTAATAAAAGATCCTGCAAACTTTAAGTATTTTGACCTGTTATTTTTGTCTATTCAAAAGGATGATGAATTAAGCACCTCGCTAGCGTTACTATAACTTGAATTAACATTAATTTAACTTTAAACGCTAAGGGAATTGTCAATGCCGGTGCTCACTCGTCAACAAATTCAAACCAATAAATCCAATCTCAGCAAACTCGCAGTTGTTAAAGGTTCAATTAATACCGATTTCTTAGCTAAGGACGAAGTCGTCCTTAAAATCGACTCATTTGGTTTTTCAGCGAATAATATTACCTATGCGTTATTTGGGGAAAAAATGGGGTATTGGGGCTTTTTTCCCGCTCAAGAGGGATTTGGTATTATGCCTATTTGGGGCTTTGCTACCATTGAATACTCTAATAATCCGGATCTTGTAGTCGGTGAAAAGGTATTTGGTTACTTGCCATTTGCTACTCATCTGGTGATTACGGCAGGTAAAATAACGGCCAATGATTTTTACGATGTTAGTCCTGTGCGTAAAAGTATTTCCAGCGTCTACGATCAGTATGTTCGTTGTAATGCCGACCCCGCCTACGATCCCAAAAAAGAGGACTGGCAACTCAATTTTCGACCATTGTTTATGACCTCTTTTGTGTTAGACGATTTTATTGGTGAAATTGCAACGCCAGACACAACCAATATAGTGTTAACTAGTGCTTCTAGTAAGACTGCCTATGGTGCAGCGTACCTGTTGAAAAAGCATTGTAAGAGTCGAGGGCTGAATTATAACGTTGTTGGCCTGACATCTAAGCACAACAAGGCTTTTACCCAGAAGACTGCCTGTTATGATCAGGTATTAGACTACCAAGCATTTTCTACATTAGATAAAAGTGATAAGACAATCGTATTGGATTTCTCTGGCAATAAACCCTTATTACTGGATCTTCAGGCACATTTAAGTGCGAGTTTACAAAAGATGATCTATATCGGCGTAACGGATGTTGAATCTCAAGCAAAATCATACGCTGGCGAATTGCAAGGAGAGTTCTTTTTTGCTCCCACTCAAGTTAACAAACGCATGCAAGAGTGGGGAGGTAAGGGGTTTATGCAGCGCTACGCCGTTGCATGGGGCGGATTTTCCCAGCATATGGAATCACTATTAGGCACCACTAATATTAAAGGTATTGATGCCATTCAAAGGATATATTTAGATGGTCTAAGTGGTCAGTTCGATACTAGCCAAATGTATGTTTTGCAATTTTAACGACTTTTTGAACGATTTAGCATGGCCTGGATTGTAGCTATACCTGTTTTCAATCATGCTATCGAATTTGATTGAAACGATTGTTTTTATTGCTATATGCTTATGCGATGAATTCAGTCGATTGACATCTAACCTGTGAGGGTCGAAATGGTTCAAAGTAACAGTAAATCTGAAATTGATAATATCGTTAGTTGGGCCAAAATAGCAGGGGGCTTGTGGCGCAAAAAGCGGTTCGTTTTAATCAGTTTTGTGATGATTTTTCACGTGCCTACGAGCCTTGCAAGCGGTGCCGCCGATTGGATATTAATAGATAACTTTGAAGCAGCCAACAGTTTAGATAAGTGGACAAAGGCAGATACTAAAAACGACACATCTCCAAAGGTTCACAATCCACAAATTAGTGAGCGCAGAAAAGAAGTCTTAGGGCATTCTGAGAATGTTTATTTAATTAAAAAGCCTGCAGCAGAGGGGGTGGTAGGAAATCGCAAAGCATTAACTTATGCAGCTCTTCCCACAAGTGTCGACGTTGGGGAAATATACACATTTTATACCCGGATCAATGTGGAGTCTTTCCCTAATAATCATGCTTTTGGTATTAGCAATATGAGCCCAAAGGATATTGAGTTAAACGACTACAATGCGTTTGAAGCGACTTTGAGAGTAACCGATAAAACAGAGTCAAATGGCCTTAAAAATACTGGTGTGTTAATGGTTAAGACTAAAGATGGCTACGCTAACATCCAAAATAATCAAACAGGACAAGATGCACAGCCTCTTGTACCTGGTCAGTGGTACGAAATATGGTATGTGGTGGATAACCGCAAAACCAACCATGGTGGTCAAACGTACGATGTGTATGTGAAGGGGGGAAGTGAGTTCCCTGAACAACAAAAAGTCTATTCCCATGCCACTTTTAGAATGCAACGGGAACAGCCTCTCACGCATTTTTTAATGAATTGCAATACTGGGCCTAAAAAGCAACCTTATGGAAATGGAGGTCTGAAATACGATGATTTGTATATGAGTGAAGGGCTAAATCTAAAATCACCGCTGAAGTAATTCATTCTGGGCTTTTTCACCGAAGATGTTTTTTTGGGGGAAAGTCAATAAAATAGGTCTATTCAGTGCTTTGTTTATCATTCTAAGGTAAGCGGTATTTGGCAACCCACTCCGTAATTTCATCATAGTCGTAAAGCCGTTTTCCTTGTCTAGTAAACTGATTCAGGGTTATTTCATCTGGAAAACTAAAGTACTGCCCCCTCGACAAATCCATACTTCGCGTTTTCAAGGCTTCACCTCGGATTAATTGGTTGACGGCACAGACTATGGTATCTACACCTTGTGGGTATAGGCTCAATACGTTGTAAAGATAAGAGTGCTGGTAATCCACATCTTGCTGAGAGTTAGCGATGACTTTTCCGGCATCAATCTTACTTGAGTCGATAAAATGTAAGGTGGTGCCAATTTTCTTTTGATTGTTTAACATCGCCCAAAATGTCGCCATCACCCCTCTAAAATTCGGTAATTCACCAGAATGAAGGTTTATTACGCCTAGTTTAGGCATACGAATAATAGGCTCTTGCAGAATTTGACCAAATCGAATTGAGATGATCAACTCGGGTTCTTGTTTAACGATGTCTTGATATCCACAGGAGCTATTAATGTTTTGAATATCTTTAACCGCTATTCCTTGAGCTGCTATTTGCTGAAAGCTTTTAAAATGTAACCCG
This sequence comes from Aliiglaciecola sp. 3_MG-2023, assembly GCF_030548205.1. Taxonomy (GTDB): domain Bacteria; phylum Pseudomonadota; class Gammaproteobacteria; order Enterobacterales; family Alteromonadaceae; genus Aliiglaciecola. The sequence continues at coordinate 26,005 of NZ_JAUORV010000006.1, forward strand.
GAGAGTGCTGGTGGATTGGCAAAATTGGCTACTTCTTGATGAGTATCAATAAGTGGAAAAACTATTTGATTAAATAACGTTTGCTCTATAAACCCCAAAGTTTTCAAGGGTTCTGGTAAATTCTCTGATTTACCTACTTTTGCAGATAGAAAAATAACAAAGTCGTGTTCTGGCATCTGTTGAAGTAACAAATTAATTGCCATATTGCTGGCTAAATCACGATTAGCAAGAATAGTTATCCGCACTTTTAACAACTCCAGCTAAGGTTTATTGGTATTTTCTCGCACCGTTGATGAGCGTTTTTTTTCATTTGAATGAGATGGATGAACCTCATCTTCAGGTTTTGCTTCGGTTTTTTCGAATGTCATTTTAGCACTCATTTTCAATAATAAAATATTTCCCACTACCAAACCCAATGCAATCAACAAGGTTACAATTAGCCAGATATTCATTGCACAATTCCATTTAATGTATAACGCTCAAAAAGCTCATTCAGATGGGTTAATATTGTTTGTTTTCCACCGATATTTACACTGGCTAATTGCTTGCTGAGTTCACTCAAGTGAAGTTGTTTTATAATTGATTTTGAGATAGGGGAATAACTCAAATGCCAAGCTTCAGGAGCAACTCCACCATTATAAAATTTGTACGGACGATAAAAGCCGAACTTGTCGGCATTATCTTCTAACCAGCAATGCAATGGATAACAAGGGCCTGATTTTTCATATTCAGCACTTATCAATTGCAAAGACTGTCCGCTGGCCTCAACCGCTTTTTTATCAAATACGTCTAAGTCGGTGCCCCAGTGGTGACGACTTGCACCAGGCAGGGCAGACCAGGTCATAATGGCATGAATTTTTTCTAATTCAGTCAACTCTGAGGTATCTAACGGTTGGCTATGGATATCATTGATGGGTAATACCCCTGACCATTTTTTTTGCCAAATAGCTAATTGACGATCGAAACTACGGAAACTGCTAGCCAATTGAATATCTATATTGTCTTGTTGAGCAGCTAACTGCATAGCTTCAAACGCGGTTTTGGCCGCTGCTACTAAACCGTGGTGTTGATTAAATGGCTGGATGTGGCAATCATTTAGACCCATCCAGCAAGATGCAGGCATTTTCGTTGTCGACATTAGAGCAGCAGTCGACACAATATATCGTGATATATATCGGTGAGTATTTCTAAATCAGCAGACTTCACTTTTTCATCTATTTTATGAATAGTTGCGTTTACTGGTCCCAGTTCTATCACCTGAGCTCCTGTTGGCGCAATAAACCGACCATCTGAGGTACCTCCGGCAGTGGATAACTCAGTTTCCTTTCCTGTTACTGATTTAATTGCTTGTTGTGTTGCCTCAACTAATGGTCCTTCATCTGTTAAGAAAGGTTGTCCGTTAAATGTCCATTTAATATCATAATCCAAACCATGACGGTCAAGAACTTCATAAACTCTTTCGATTAACTGTTTGTCAGTGACTTCGGTTGAAAATCGAAAATTGAAACAGACATGAAGCTCACCAGGTATTACATTTCCAGCTCCTGTGCCTCCATTAATATTGGATACTTGGAAGCTGGTGGGAGGGAAATATCGGTTGCCATCGTCCCAGTGAGTTTTGGCTAATTCAGCCAGAGCTGGTGAAGCAACATGAATAGGGTTTTTGGCTAAGTGCGGGTAGGCCACATGGCCTTGAATCCCTTTCACAATTAAATCGCCGGTAAGTGATCCTCGTCTACCATTTTTTACCACATCGCCTACCACTTCAGTGCTAGAAGGTTCACCCACTAAACACCAGTCAATTTTCTCATTGCGAGCTTCTAAGGTATCAATCACCTTAGTTGTACCATTAATAAATGGTCCTTCCTCGTCACTGGTGATCAGAAATGCAATGTCACCTTTGTGGTTAGGGTGGGCAGTAACAAACCTGTGGGTTGCCACTAACATGGCTGCCAAGCTTCCTTTCATATCCGCAGCGCCACGACCGTGCAGGTACTCGCCAACGTGGGTGGCTTCAAAAGGCGGGGTTTGCCATTTTTCAGCGGGGCCAGATGGGACAACATCTGTGTGCCCGGCGAAACAAAATAGTGGACCTTGCTTGCCTTTCCTTGCCCACATATTCGTCGTGTCTTCAAATACCATTGATTCTATATCGAACCCTAAGGGGGCTAAAATATCAGCCATTAACTGCTGACAACCGGCATCTTCAGGGGTAACAGATTGACGGTTGATCAGTTCTTTAGTCAGAGCAATTGAGTCCATCATTAGTTAAAAACCACCTCATAATCTGCCGGTTTAAAACCTAAAATATAGTTGTCGTTATGAATTAAAACAGGACGTTTTATCATCGCAGGAGATGCCAGCATTAACTCAATGGCTTTTTCACTGTTTAAATCTTGTTTTTGTTCATCTGGTAATTGACGAAAAGTGGTTCCACGCTGATTTAACAATTTTTGCCAACCTAACTGAGATTCTGTTTTCTCTAGCCACTCACGGTCTAATCCGTCAACACGATAATCGTGGAAGGTGTATTCTATTTGGTTTTCTTCTAGCCATTTTTTAGCTTTTTTAATGGTATCGCAATTTTTGATGCCGAACATTTGAGTCATAAAAAGAGTTCTTGTTTGTTAATTTTTAAATGAAAAATAAATGCATATTATTAATAAGGTAAATAATATCATTGCTGCATAAATGATGTTTTACCAACCCTGAAAGTTTAGATCAACACAGAAAATATATGATCTTCACATGCAGTCACCTTTCGAGGATTAATCAGTAGTCCTTTTACTTTATCACTATTGAGAAGGGTTATGTAAAATGCGTTGTCGTTTAAAGCTAGTTTCAACTTTCTAGCGTCGAAATCTAATATAGGTTGCCCCAATGCCAGTTTTTGACCCACTGTCACTTTACGTTTAAAGCCATCCCCATTTAGCTTTTGCGCCTCCCAACCGCAGTGGATTTGCAGTTTTAATCCATGCCTGTCTTTTATACGGATACGATGTGCCGTTTCACTGATGTCTAAAACAATCCCATCAAAAGGCGCTAAGATTTGAAAACCGATAGGGTTTATAACAGCACCTTCACCAAATAATCGTTGTTTAAAAATAAGGGGGTTGGCAGTATCAAGCATATTCATATTGCCACTTACGGGGCTCAAAATATCAATTTTATGTTTAAATTCTGGAAGGTTTTTAGCGTCTAATAACTGATTGAAAAGGCGCATTATAATACTAGTTCGCCGTAGTTTTTCATGGATCCAAGAGGCGCATTTTCGCTAGCTTGATACTTGAAAAGAAAATAATCTGATTTAAAACCAGAAACAGCCAATATTCTAATGTTCACTTTGACCAATATAGTATTAATTTGCACTTCTATAGCCGCTATCATCTTATACATAAGCATTTTAAATTCTCGATTTCAAACCTGCGTGTTTGGCGAAAGGTTAAGGATGGTAAAAGTGTCAGGCTGAGCTACTAATGTCTGATTAACCATTTTTTTCCTTTAAAAGCGCTTTTTTATTGTGCTTTAGCTATGCTGTAAGTCAAGTGTTACTAACAAAGTATCTTATTAAAATGTTATCCACTGTTTCTGTGGATAACCTTGTTGAGGAAACTTTATATGTCACTTAACTAGTTGAAATGTAAGGTGTATATTTGGTTGTCCAGAAATCCACCAAGAACTGATTTTGGCTAAAATTAAAGCGTTTTATTATTAGAGGACTAAATTATGTCAACAGCACCAATTGGCTCGGTTGTTTGGACGGACCTTACTGTTAAAAATGCAGACGATGTGAAAGCGTTTTATGCACAAGTCATAGGCTGGCAAGCAAACCCAGTTAGCATGGGGGATTATGATGATTATAGTATGCAGTTGCCCAGCAATAACCAGGATGTTGTAGGTATTTGCCATGCAAAGGGAGATAACGCGGGGTTGCCTGCGCAGTGGTTGTTGTATTTTAAAGTGGCAAACTTAGACGAATCAATTGCTCAAACCGAGGCGGGAGGTGGAAAGTTATTATCTAAAATTAAGCATTATGGTTCACAAAGCCGCTATATCATTATTCAAGATCCCGCTGGGGCGGTGTGTGCCTTGTTTGAAGAAAACACCTAATTGACGGGGTTGTTGATAACTATTAAAAACTAAAATACTTCAGATACTTGCAAATAGCCCCTTGATTGTTACATTAAACTTATCCTATTCAACCGGTTAAAAGTTAGTGCAAGTACTTGATTTATATGCAGGTCCAACTGCTTTGAAGGAAATTCAGCAGCATGGATTGAAACAACAGATGTTCGATTACATGCTGGGGGCTTCTGGGGGCCCAAAGTGGTTCGTGTTAGCAGGCTTAGATAGATATGTCTTCTCTACTTTTTTTGCTAAGCGTACAACGCCATTGCAGATTATAGGTTCATCAGCTGGGGCTTTTCGCTTTGCGTGTTTTGCCCAAAAAGACCCTTTAGCTGCGATCAATCGCTTAGCTGAACGCTATTCACGCACAGAGTACAGCGACAAACCCAGCGCGAAAGAGATCACACTATCTGGTTTAGAATTATTAGATTATGTATTAGGGGACAATGGTGTTGAGGAAATTATCCAAAATCCCATTATTAAAGCGCATTTCATTGTTGCGCGTTGCAAAGGGCTGACTCAATTCGAAGCCAAACCCTTGCAATTGACCGGTCTGTTGGCGAGTGCCGGCGCTAACGCGGTGCAAAGGCGGTTTTTACAACGATTTTATGAGCGTTATGTTTTTGCTTCACCCACGAGTGAATTACAAATATCGGATCCGAATAAGATGCCAACTCGTTATGTCCCTTTGTCAAAGCACAATTTGGCTCAGGCACTGATGGCCTCAGGTTCAATTCCCCTAGTGATCGAGGGCGTACAGAATATAAATGGTGCACCGAAAGGGATGTATCGAGATGGTGGTATAATTGATTACCATTTTGATCTAAATCTGGGACCCCATGATGGATTGATATTTTATCCACATTTTTACTCAAAGCCGATCCCTGGCTGGTTTGATAAATCATTAAAGCGTCGACTACCCCACAAAAGTAGCTATGACAAAGTGGTAATGGCTGTCCCATCTGATGAGTTTATCGCTTCATTGCCTTATCAGAAAATACCAGACAGAAAAGACTTTGAAACAATGCCAGCGCAACAACGCATAGGATATTGGCAAACGGTGATTGAGCAAAGTGATAGGTTAGGGGAGGCGTTTGCCAATCTTACTCAAGATAATGATGTGGCAAATAGGATCAAACCCTTTGCGTTTTGACTACTTATGGCGAAAAATCACGCATACGAGCAAACAAAGCTGAAAAACTCCTTGAAGATAACAATAAGCATCGTTATTATACGCGCCGCTTGAGACATTCGTGTTAAGCCTCAAATATACAGTGCGTCCGTAGCTCAGTTGGTTAGAGCACTACCTTGACATGGTAGGGGTCGGTAGTTCGAGTCTACTCGGACGCACCATTTTCTTAGATTATCCTGAAAGTACATCTTTATCTACATAGTATATATTTTGCTAGAAAGTCTGTGAAACTGCTGGAAACGTACTCTGGGGTGACATTCTACTAATTCCCAGTGGTATAACTGCAAAGGATGATTGTCATTTTAGATCCCCAATACTTACTTATAAGCACGCTCTACATATTGTTGCCTAAGTAAACATTATCGCGTTGTTAAAAAATACAGAGGGGGTGAGCAATTTATAAATCTAGGAAGAGGTACCCACTCGCTGTTTTGAATGATTGTTTGAAAAATCAGTTTCGACGAATGGGATGCCCCTATTAATGCAGAAAAGTTTATACTGTTGTTTATCTAACTCCCGCCGCTTTCGGACCGTCGTACTCGTATGTAAACCAGTCTACGTCAATATAGCCTGCGTCTTCTTTCTCGTTCCATGAGAAAAAGCCTAGCCTGTCTCCTGTCCACTTACCGAATGCAATGGTAAAAGTTGGTCCAAATGAGGTGAAACTTTCACCATCAAAGCTATATTCGTAAGTTGCCTTGTTAATTGTGTTTGATGTCCTAACATACAAATCGTGACTATTTATTTCGGGCCCAAGTGTTTTTTCGCCCATGGGGTTCATATAAAATAAATGTTTCTTGCCATCAGAATTCATCTCTACACCTAATAAGTTGAACACGCCACCGTAACGCACAAATCCAGCTAACTGATGGGGTGCCATACCTGAAAGATCTAGCTTAGCAACAGCCGTTCCTGTGGTAATACCCATTATGCGTTGACTTAACGTGTTAGATGCTCGCCAAAAATCTGAATCTGAGCCGTCATTATTGGTCCATTCATTTATGTTTGGACCGAAGCCTTTTTGATTGGGCAATACTTGACTTGCTTTTAAACGTAACCAGCCCGGTCTTTCTGAGAGAGACCAATGGGAATTTCTAGGATTATGGTTCCATTCCCACTGCAGCCCCAGTGTTGTTGAAGAGAAATCATCACTAGAATTTGGCGCACTTATTGGGTAGCCATTGATTGGCTTTTTATAACGTTTTACTGGTTCACCTATTCCATCATTGTCTTCATCTATTCCAATAATTGGCCATCCGTCAACCCATGTCACCGGTTCTAAATTTTGAGGACGACCTTGAAAAGGAATGTCATCGTTTTGGATTAACTGATGCATGTACCACCAAGACTCATCGGGTGCTTGCATTAACGCGCCCTGACTCGCGCTTCTATCACCAAATGCAGTACCTTTCTCGAGAACAGTACGCACCTCGTAAGGACCATATATACTTTCTTTAGAACGCAGAACAATCTGTTTTCTATCATTTTTAGGGTTTTTAACACCAGGTTTGGTGGATTTATCTCCCATGGTCCATTGCGCTAAAAATATATACCAAGTACCGTCAATCTTATAAATTTTAGCTGCTTCTGCGCCCATTCCTGTATAAACCAATTTACCTTCGTCTAGTATTTTGGTGCCATCCCAACTCATTTCATAAATACGGTTTTCATTCCCTTCGATTTTATTTTCAGGGCTTTTTTGCTTACCGCCCGTATTGACAATGACATACGCCTTATGGGTTTCTTTGTCCCAAAAAACGGCTGGGTCGTCCAATACTTCAGACTTAGGAAGCATCATGATCGGCTCACTCCATGGACCTTTAATATCTTTTGCCGTTGTCACCATTAAGCCGTGTTGATAATCAATTTGATAAATGTACCAAGTGCCTTCGTGATAGGCTATATCACCCGCCCAAACTCCAAATGAATAGCCATTCATTCTGTCCCAGTTATATTCTGGAGCCCAAGATAAGCTAGCAAAACCATGACTAACATTGCTCCAATTTACCATATCTTTTGATTCTAAAATTGGCATGCCTGGTGACATGTGTTGTTTCGATGTGATCATGTAGTAGGTGTCACCTACCTGCTCTATATCTGAGTCGGGATAATCTGCATTAAGTATAGGGTTGATATAAGTCCCATCGCCTTGGTCTCCCCAACTCCCCGTTTTGGCAGGTTCTATTTGCGTTAATTTGTCTTCTGATTGGGTGGGGGATTGGGTACTACAACTTACAATTGCAAAGAGTAAACTACCCAACCCAATTTGTTTTGACTTATCTAACGTTGAAATCATCATTTCTCATTTTCCAAAATTTAAAATCTTATCAAAATCACATTTGTTCACATCTGATTGGTAGCGCAATGCTAAAAGCTCAATTTGGAGTAGACAGTCATAATTAAATAGAAGCTCTAGCCAGCTTTAAACCATGCGAATGTGTGTTTCAAATCGACAGTTTTGTTGAATAACATCTTCGAATACTTTAAATCACTGTTATATAAATGTAAACATAATAAGTCATTTATGGTCATTTAATGACTAATGTTTTTTATATGGATGATTTTAGATGTGGGTTCATGAACTAAATGCAGCCATTTTGTATGGCCACCAATATATTTATACACCTTTAACCTAATTAATATTCTCTATTATTGATTAGTAACAAGCCTATACTAGTTTATAAAAATGATAGGTTCAGATGATGGTTGTTTTTAATATTTTGTTTAAAAACAACTTGTTATTAATTTTTTGTGTTTTTGCATCAAAGAGAGAACTGCGAAATGAGATTTCTCTGGTGGGGAGTGTGGTAAGGAGCTTTACAAATAGTTAACACTCTTGATCTAACTGTTAATAAACTATAAACTGCTCAGTCATATTAGGTCAAAATATGTCTATTTGTTGCTTTTGAAGTCAATGTTACTAACAGAGTCGATTGAATAGTCATTTCCCTTAAAAAGCAGGTTTGACATTTAAAATCCATGGGTTAAAAGAGGAATATTAGGTGACACAAAATAATGAAAACATACTGCTAATAATATTGATTAGTTGTGTTGCTACCATTGGCGGTTTTCTTTTTGGATTTGATAGTGGCGTAATAAATGGCACTGTTGATGGTCTACAAGATGCGTTTAATTCTAACAGTGCAGGAACTGGTTTTAACGTATCAAGTATGTTGATCGGCTGTGCTATTGGTGCTTTTTCCGCCGGTAGATTGGCTGACAAGTTTGGACGACGCCCGTTGTTAATTACCGCAGCTATATTTTTTATCATTAGTGCCTGGGGATCAGGCATTTCCAATGCCTCTTTTGAGTTTGTGATTTACCGTGTTTTAGGAGGTTTGGCAGTCGGTGCTGCCTCGGTGTTAGCTCCTGCCTACATAAGTGAAATAGCACCAGCCAGGTTCCGTGGAGCCCTAACTACCGTGCAACAATTTTCGATTCTATTTGGTTTGTTTTCCGCATTTGTGAGCAACTATTATCTAGCAGATTTTGCTGGCGCATCAACAGCAGAGTTCTGGTTAGGGCATCAAGCGTGGCGCTGGATGTTTTGGATGGAGTTAATTCCAGCAAGTCTTTTTTTGGGCGCATTAATGTTCATACCTGAAAGCCCTCGTTATCTGGTCATCAGCAACAACAACGAGCGTGCCGCTAAGGTTATAGGCAATTTGTATGGTGCGCAAAGTGTAAATGGAAAAGTGAAAGAAATTGAAGAGTCTTTGGTTGGTGATCACCATAAACCTAAATTATCCGATGTGGTGGATAAAAGTACAGGTAAAATTCGTCCCATTATTTGGGTTGGAATAGGCTTGGCAACGTTCCAACAATTGGTTGGTATTAATGTCGTTTTCTACTACGGAGCAGTGCTTTGGCAAGCCGCCGGTTTTTCGGAATCTGATGCATTGATGATTAATGTGATTAGTGGTGCCGTGAGTATTGCTGCGGTTATTATCACAATATATTTTATTGACCGAATTGGTCGCAAACCACTTTTACTAATAGGTTCATTTGGCATGGTCGTTACATTGGCCACCATGGTTTATGCCTTTGCTAACGCCGGTGTCGACGATCAAGGTACTTTTTCTTTAGGGGAACAAGGCATCATCGCATTAATTGCTGCAAATGCTTACGTGTTTTTCTTTAATCTATCTTGGGGACCTGTTATGTGGGTAATGTTAGGTGAAATGTTCCCTAATCAGATCCGTGGTTCAGGCTTAGCTATTGCAGGTTTTGCCCAATGGATTGCCAACTTTTTGATCACTTGGACCTTTCCAATCATCCTGAGTGGAATAGGACTGGCTGGTGCTTATGGATTCTATACGCTGGGTGCAATTTTTTCGGTCGTCTTTATTTATAAGTTTGTGAGTGAAACTAAAGGTAAAGAGTTGGAAGAGATGGAGATGTAGATGCACCAACGAGCAAATAATAATGAGGTCGTTAACTTAAATACAAGCATAGTTTATTCAAGTTGGAGTTTAGTTAAGTGAGCAGACCTTTGACTCTCCATCCTGACGTCTTTTTTTCAAGTAATACATTTGAACGCGACATAGCTAGACGTCTATATCGAAAAGTTTCTCATTTACCAATTATTAGTCCTCATGGACACACTGATCCTCGCTGGTTTGCGCAAAATAAGCCCTTTGCAAATCCCAGCGAATTGCTAATTCAACCCGATCACTATATATATCGGATGTTATATAGCCAAGGCATTAGTTTAGACGCTTTGGGAATTCCCAAAAATAAACAGTCAGGGAAAATGGCAGACCCAGAACAAGTGTGGAAAATATTTGCTGAAAATTTTCACCTGTTCAGAGGTACGCCGTCTTATTACTGGCTAAATTATGTATTTGTGAACACCTTTGGTATAGATATAAAACTAAATGGGAAAACGGCTGAACATTATTACCAGATAATCAACGATAAATTGACCACTGATGCATTTTTACCTCGTGCACTATTTGAAAAATACAATATTGAAGTGTTAGCTACCACTGAGTGCCCAACGGATAACTTACAATATCATCAACAAATTAAAGATTCGGGATGGTCAGGGAAAGTGATTACAGCATTTCGACCGGATGCGGTGATTGACGCTGAACATGAATCATTTCTACATAAACTAAACCGTCTGAGTGAAATCAGTGGATTGGATTGCTTACATTACCCAGATTACATTGAAGCACTTTCTCAGCGCCGGACTTTCTTTAAGAAAATGGGGGCAACGTCGACCGACCATGGACACCCAACCGCTAACACCGCGGATATAAGTGATACTCAAGCAAATAGGCTGTTTAATAGATTAACACATGGAACTGTTCAAGCCGACGACGCTGAATTGTTCCGTTCACATATGCTTTTTAAAATGGCTGAAATGTCCATCGATGATGGACTAGTGATGCAAATTCATCCAGGTTGTTATCGCAATCATAATAAACACGTTTTTAATTGTTTTGGCCGTGATAAAGGGGCAGATTTACCTAACGCAACTCACTACACAACGGGCTTGAAACCTTTGCTGGATAAATATGGAAACGATCCGCGGTTAAACCTAATTTTATTTACTCTAGATGAGACTAACTATAGCAGAGAGTTAGGGCCATTGGCTGGTCACTATCCTTGTTTAAAGCTCGGGCCACCTTGGTGGTTTCACGACAGTCCAGAAGGTATGAGTCGTTTCAGGCGCGCTACGACAGAAGTGGCTGGCTTCTACAACACTGTCGGTTTTAATGACGATACCCGTGCATTTTTGTCCATACCCGCACGTCATGATCTTTCTCGAAGAATGGATTGTGCGTACCTTGCTGAACTCGTAGCAAAACATCAAATTGATGAGTATGAAGCGCTGCAACTTGCAACCGATCTAAGTTACAACTTAATTAAATCGAGTTACAAATTATAGGTCTTCTAGCCTAAATTATCACCGCAAACTAGTAGACGCTAATTCTACTAAGCAAGCCGAGGGACAAGTTTAAATTGATACAACTTGTTATTAGTATGGATTTCGACAGATGCGGTCGTGAATTATGTGGTGTCTAATATTCGCGATGCTGAAAAACACCTAAAAAGTAATAATCAAGCGTTTGCAATCAAATTGTATCGTGAGTGGTCAACTTACCAAATCCAAAATTCATTTAGCTGTTTAATTTAATCCCTTAGTCTAGGATTTTAAGAAAGTTTGCACGGCTAAATAGTTGTTTTATTTCAAAATAATATAGTTAAATCAATGTCTTATTTTGGTGTATGTGAATGTTGTTTTAAATGATGCTTAATTGTTGAGTGAAAATGATTGAATTTGCTTGACTGTGTTTCACAAAGATGTAAAATTATATTAACAACTTTGACCTAAGTGCAATTAAAGCATCAATCACCGGAGTTAAACAAAAGATGGCAAGTAAAAAGAGTGAATTTAAACACGTTAATTATAGTTGGGACGACGAGGTCGCTGACAAATTATCGCCTATTGAGAACTTAGTATACCGTTCTAATATATTGGGAGCGGATCAACGCATTACTAACACTGGCGGCGGTAATACATCTGCAAAATTAATGGAAACAGACCCCTTAACTGGCGAGCAGGTTGAAGTCTTGTGGGTTAAAGGTTCTGGTGGTGATTTGAGAACTGCGAAAGTAGAGAATTTTTCTTCTTTATACCAAGGAAAATTGAATGCGCTGGACGCAACCTATCAAGCTCGTGAAGACAAAGGATATAAAAAGGCCGGTGAGGATGCCATGATTGGTATGTATAAGCATTGTAACTTTTGCTTAAACCCACGAGCATCGTCGATTGATACCCCTTTGCACTCAATGATTGCCGACAAGCACGTTGATCATTTACATCCAAATGCTGTGATCGCCATTGCTTCTTGTATAGATCAAGAAGCCCTAACTGAAAAAGTCTGGGGTGGTAAGATGGCTTATGTACCTTGGATGAGACCTGGTTGGGAAGCAGCTAAAGTATGTGAAGAAGCCTATGCCGCAAAGCCAGATAGTGTCGGTATTTTATTAGGCCAACATGGTCATACGAACTGGGAATCAGAAAGTAAAAGCTGTTACGAAACTTCGTTGTGGGTAATTGAAACAGCCGCACGTTATATCGAAGAGCACGACAAAGGAGAACAAACCTTTGGTGGTGCAAAAGTTGAAAGTTTATCGGAACAAGACCGTACAAAATTACTCGCTAAATTCTTACCCGTAGCACGTGGTGTTTTATCGAATAAAGTAAAATTTATTGCAACTGTGCAATCAGATGAGACCGCTTTACGATTTGTAAACAGTGTTGATGCGCCGCGTTTAGCAAAATTAGGAACCTCATGTCCTGACCATTTTCTACGGACAAAAATCCAGCCTCTTTATGTAGATTATAATCCTGAAACAGATGACTTTGATACGCTTGTTGAAAAGTTAAATGAAGGTATCGAACAATATCGTATTGACTACGCAGAATACTACAATAAATGTAAGCGCGAAGACTCTCCAGCCATGCGCGATCCTAGCCCGACGGTTATTTTGATTCCTGGTGTTGGTATTATCGGTTGGGGAAAAAACAAATCTGAGTCTCGTGTTACCACTGAGTTTTATAATTGCGCAATAGAAGTTATGCGCGGTGCAGAAGCAATTAGTGAATACACAGCATTACCACAACAAGAAGCATTCGATATTGAATATTGGGCTTTGGAAGAAGCAAAATTACAGCGTATGCCAAAAGAAGCACCTTTAGCGCGCAACGTTGTTGTAGTGATTGGTGCAGGCGATGGCATAGGTAAAGAAACTGCATTTAGAGTGGCTAAAGAAGGCGCTCACGTAGTATGTGCCGATTTACGCTTTGAAGCAGCCCAAAAAACCGCCGATGAACTTAGCGAAATTTATGGTCAGGGTATTGGTGTCGCCGGTACAGGAATTTCGGGTTGCGGTCCAGCTATTGCCCAAGAAGTCAACATCACAGATCGTGAAAGTGTTCAAAAAATGTTTGAACAAGTGACCTTAGCTTATGGCGGAATTGACAACGTTATTGTGACTGCAGGCGTATTTTTAGCGCCAGGGCAACCGGGCATGAGCAATGACCAAATGTTTGATGTAAGTTTTGCCGTAAATGTGAAAGGTGGTTACATAGTGGGTACAGAGGCCAATGCAATTTGGAAAGCCCAAGGGCTACCGGGTTCTTTGGTATTAACCACCAGCGTCAATGCTGCTGTTGCTAAGAAAGGGTCACTTGCTTACGACACGTCAAAAGCCGCTGCTAACCATTTAGTCCGCGAGCTGGCGGTAGAATTATCTCCTTTAGTGAACGTAAATGGTTTAGCACCGGCAACGGTAGTTAAGGGCAGTACCATGTTCCCACGTGACAGGGTTCTTGCTTCACTAAGCAAATATAATGTTGAATTTTCTGAGACCGATTCAGACGATGAACTTCGCGATAAATTAGCGAATTTCTATGCGCAACGCACCTTAACTAAACAGCCAATTACGCCAGCTGATCAAGCAGAAGCGGCTTATCTTTTAATTTCAGGACAGCTTAGTAAAACAACTGGCCAAATAATTAGTGTAGACGGTGGTTTACACGAAGCGTTCTTACGCTAAGTTAGAGACGAATTAGGAATTATTATGACTCAACGTATCGATAAAGGGCTTATTGCAGAAGAAAATGCAAAACTAGAAGCTAATTTACAAGAAGACTATCAGGCGCTAGAAAATAAATTAGCTCGTGATGGTATCAATATTGAAGACATTACAAACAAAGCACAAAAGTTTCAAATTGCCGTTCCCTCTTGGGGAACGGGTACCGGTGGAACTCGTTTTGCACGTTTTCCTGGTGAAGGCGAGCCACGTAATATTTGGGAAAAATTAGAAGATAGTGCTGTTATCAATGATTTGTCTCAGTGCACTGAACGTGTATCTCCCCATTTCCCTTGGGATAAAGTCGATGATTTTTCTGAGCTTAAGCAAAGATCTGACGAATTAGGCTTAAAGTGGGATTCCATCAATTCAAATACTTTTCAAGACCAAGCAGGTCAAGAGCATAGCTTTAAGTATGGTAGCTTAAGCAATACCAGCGAAGCGTCTCGTGATTTGGCCATTCAACACAACCTTGATTGTATTGAATGGGGTAAGGCTTTGGGGTCAAAAACATTGACAGTATGGGTCGGGGACGGCTCTAATCATCCGGGCCAACAACATTTTCAACATGCCTTTGAACGCTATTTAGAAAGCATGAAGAAAATTTATGCAGGATTGCCGTCAGACTGGGAATTACACATTGAACACAAAATGTTTGAGCCAGCATTTTACTCAACTATTATTCAAGATTGGGGGAGTAATATTTTGGCTGCTATGGAGTTGGGGCCTCAGGCTAAGTCTTTAGTAGACTTGGGCCACCATGCACCAAACGTCAATATTGAAATGATAGTGTCACGCTTAATTCAATTTAAAAAATTAGGTGGATTCCATTTCAATGATTCTAAATACGGAGATGACGATTTAGATAGCGGCAGTTTACACCCTTATCAGCAATTCTTGATTTTTAATGAGCTGGTGGATGCTGAATACCGTAACCAAGATGGTTTCGGACCTAACTACATGCTAGATCAGTCTCACAACGTAACAGATCCCATTGAAAGTCTTATGAATTCAGCGGCAAGTGTACAACGCTCTTATGTTGCAGCATTGATAGTGGATCGCGAGAAATTGACAGAATATCAAACTAGTAACGATGCAATCATGTGTAGCAATACACTTAAAAAAGCATTTACTACAGACGTTTCACCTATTTTAGAAATGGCACGTTTACGTAATGGGGGAGCAATCGATCCTATTAGCGTTTACCGTAAATCAGGTTACCGTCAACAAGCTGGCGTTGAACGTCCAAATAGCGGTGGCAGTGGTTCAGGTATCGTTTAAATAATTAGTTTAGGCTAGAAGTTAAGCAGCAATGAAACCCCAGTTTCTTTGCTGCTTTTAATTATAAGAATAAGAAATAGTAATATCGATTATTTTGTTCTGTGATGACAAATTGTCGATATATCGGAGGCAAGATGTCGACAGCAGAAGAATTTGAATCAAAACCGGTAACGCCCAAACAATTACAGGGCCCTAAGACCTTTGCAGCAAGCTATGCTGGAGAGCATGTCGCGGGAACTGAGTTTGTAATTGGTGCTTTATTTGTTGCATGGGGGGTTGGAGCGGCCGATGTATTGGTTGGTTTGTTATTTGGTAATTTATTGGCGGTATTAACATGGGGTTTAATCACTGCGCCAATTGCCACTGACACTCGATTGACTCTATACGCTTACTTAGAAAAGATCGCAGGACCAGGAACCATTAAATTATACAGTGTGGTAAATGGGATCCTCTTCTGTGTGCTCGCCGGGGCCATGATCACTGTTTCCGCTTCAGCAGTGAGAATATTATTTGGAATTGACGACCAAGTAGGCTATTTTCCGTCCGATATGCGTTTTGTGCTAGTGGTGTTAGGCGTTGGTGCTGTGGTTGTTTATATGGCCGTTAAGGGCTTTAAAAAATTAGCTGCATTCGCCGAAGTTTGTGCACCATGGATGATACTCATGTTTTTTGTTGGTGCTCTTGTGATGATGCCGACAACAATAGCCGCTACAGCAGGAGTGGATAGTATTAATAGCTTCGGTGATTTTTTAAAGGTTGCCAGTGAATCTATTTGGCAAGACACCGAAGGTGAAATTGGAATTTTGCATGTAATAGCATTTGCGTGGGTGGCTAATCTAGCCATGCACGGAAGTTTAGGTGATATGACATTGCTACGTTTTGCAAAGAGCCCTAAGTATGGCTATTTCTCTGCACTAGGTATGTTTATCGGTCATTATATGGCATGGGTTTGTGCCGGTATTATGGGCGCGGGTGCGGCCATCATACTTAAAACGAGTATTACGGCCATTGATCCAGGTTCGGTCGCTTATACTGCATTAGGCGCATCGGGAATATTAGCGGTGATTATTGCCGGTTGGACGACTTCTAACCCAACTATCTACCGTGCTGGATTAGCGTTTAGTTCGTTAAATCACACCTGGGGACGGAGCAAGGTGACTATTGTTGTGGGTATCATTACGACTATTATTGCATGCTCACCTTTTGTATTTTCTGGTTTGTTAGGCTTTGTTGGCTATATGGGGTTACTGTTAGCGCCGGTTGGAGCGATTATTGTAACCGAACACTGGATATTTCCTAAAATTGGTCTTACTCGCTATTGGTCTTCCTATAAAGGTAATACGACAAATGTCGCTGCATTTTCAACATGGATTGTTTCTATGATTGTTGGTATTGCTATAGAGCAAGCTGGTTTACTACATTTATTCTTCATTTTAGTGCCCTTATGGATATTCTCTACCGTGATGTATATCGTACTTGCATCTTCAATGGGGGCAAAAGAAAGTTATGAAGAAGCAGAAATTGCCGAAAAAGCTGAATTAGAACGTAAAGCTGCAGAAGTAGCCTATTTAGCCTCTGAAACGCGTAAGGTCGATACATTAGAGAATACGTCCATTGTCATTAAGTTAGCTAAATATATTTCTTGGGCAGCGCTTGTAGCTTGCTTGTACATGGGAATTATGTCTTACATTAATCAAGATATAGAAACTGTAACTAACTGGCTAATTGTACCGACTTTAATTTATTTTGTGACGGCAACTTATGCTTATTTAGCAAAAGATAGCCAATAAAAATCAATAGATTTTAGACCATCAAAATTTGATGCATGTATTAGCGTAAAATGACGCTTGGCAATATCTTGGCTAAGCGTTTTTTTACGGTAACAGCGGAATGCTCTTTTAGGATCCCATGGGTACTTGGTGACTGGAGCCTACATATTTGAGGAATAAAAAATGAAATCGTTGTTCACTATTGGATTGGGACTGATTCTACTAGCAAGTTGCGCAAGCACTAGCCAACCCAAGACTGAAAATTTATTGGATCCTGAATTGTCTAAATTTACCAATATATACGATTATGGCAGTGCCCGCATGGTTGATGAAATGTTAGAGTTGTCGTCTACGGCTAATTGGTTTTACGTGACGAAAAAAACATACAAAGACTTTATTCTCGAAGGCGAAATTTTAATGCCTGACGTAAAAGAATACAGTAATTCTGGTTTTATGTTCCGCGGTCAAGCTAAGCCAAAAGGAAGTGGATTTGAAGCGGAAGGTTTGCAGGCTGAAGTCGATCCAAGTAAACGCAAGTGGAGCGGGGGAATTTTTCATCAAGCAGGTCGAAAGTGGCTACATCCCGTGCATCCAACTCGTTCTGAACTTGACGACGATTTTAAACACAACTATTTATCAGAATGGACCGAAGAAATGGCAAATGCCTATAAACATTTGCAATGGAATAAGTATCGAATAGAAGCCATTGGCAGCGATATTAAAGTGTTCGTAAATGGCGTAATGACAGCGCATATTAGTGATACTAAACATTCAGAAGGGTTCATAGGGTTGCAGCATCATGGCAGTAAGAAACTGGTCGAAAGTGGAGACACTGACAACCTTGTGTATTTTCGCAATCTTATGATTACAGAGCTGTAAGCAAGGACCCTTGATTAATCGTCATCAACTATATAAACCTTACCTTGGGTCAACTTGACGAGTAAATCTTGCCATTCAGATACATCCCAATTGCGATTTGAAGCCATAAAAATGGCTTTCTCTAAATTACTTATTACTTGAGTATAATCGCGATTTTCGCGGTCTTTATGAGACAATGCCAATAGATAGAAATATTCTGGGTTAGTATGCTGGTTGGCTGCAATTTTGGTTAATAAATCTATTGCGCCCTCAACATCATGAAGGGATTCATCGTTAGCCGTTAATTTTAACTCAGCGGCTTTTAAGGCAGCTGGCACATGATTTTTTTCAACCGCAGACTCAAACCAAAATAAAGCTTTTTTTTCGTCGTATTCAACCCAAGGGCTGGTTGTAAGTAGTTTACCAAGTCTATATTCTGCACGCGCTAGGCCATAGCTGCTAGCAATACCAATCCACTTAATTGCCTCTTGTAAATCCTTTTGTTCTCGCAATAACATATAGCCATATTCAAACATGGCGCCAGGGTGACCTTGTTTAGCTAAGGATAACAGGCGGCTCGAGACTTCACCTTGTTGTTGCTCAAGCCACGGAAAGTTCTGAAGGGTCATAGCGAACAAGTATTGGTCATTTAAGCTTGTTGCCTTTTTTAGTTTTTTATAATTACGATATATACTGGCATATAAGGCTTTATCTTGTTCTATTAACGTAAATTTATTGTATACCGCGGCCCCCATGTATACACGATGCACAAACTCGACTGGTTGGGATTGAAATGACGGTTTTAATGTGGGGAATAGTGTATATTCACTTAGCAATGCTTGCGACGTTCCCACTCTTTGAACTTCAGTAATATTGCGTTTAGAACCGTCAATGGCAATATCATGATCAACAATTAAATAAGGTGTCTTGGGCTTGGATATGAGAGTGTAAAAATCATCTGATTCGTCTTCTCCAAATTCATCAGTAAATTGGCCTGCGACATTTTCTTCAAATATTTCTTCATAAGCGTCTGCAAAGTATTGGCTATCTAATCGAATTTCTCCCTCAAAGGTAATTTTATTGGCTACCTTTTCTTGTTGAATAATGGGAAAGTACGTTTGCAAGATAAGCGCTTTTCGTTTTGCTGTAGAATTGTTGTTTAGTACTTTTTCAATTGTTTGTCTTTGCTCATCATTTAATTTAGCCAACATATTAGCCAAGGTGATTTTTCCTGCTTCCGAACCAAAATCTGCTGCCATTGAAATGTATATAAGAGCATTGAGTGGGTCTTTTTTAACGCCTAAACCTTTTTGGTACATATTGCCTAGTTGATAAAAGGCATGTGGGTTACCAACTTTAGTGGCCTCAATATAACCTTGTTTGGCGAGTTGATATTCTGCGTTAGTGTAATGTTTATCAGCTTTGAATATATCCGCAGCCATAATCGTTGACGACATTAGAAGGTATGAAACCGAGATGGACAAAAACTGTTTATTAAAATTCTTCATAACTAGTTAGATGTGAATTAATGTGATTTGATATGATTATATGTGAACATGAGTTAGATGGGTATAATTTACTTTTTATTTACATAAGTTATGTTTTTCAATGAAGAATTAAAGGCTATTTCAACTGATTTAAAGATATTGAACGATCAATTAGTCGTTTTTCGTTTTTAAAAGTAGTCGTTGCCGGTATTACAGGCTTTTTAAATCAAAGTACGTTGGATCGAAGTTTGTTTTTGCCCATTTCTGGTGAATGGTAGTTGTTCTTTTATTTTGGCGTAAACAGGTGAACTCACCAACACCTCTCTTTTACCTTACTTAATCCAGTGTATTGAGTATTAATTAGCATACTTCCTGCCTTTGTAATAACCCTAAGCATATGAAAATATTATTTTCATATGTAGTCAAAAAAAATCATAATAAGTCTTTTGGTGCTGGGTGTATTCAGGTACTATAAGGCAAAATTGTTATCAACTTGTACGCTAATTGTACTTTATTGTTACGAGTGATAGCTGTCATGATTATTACTGGACTAAGATTGGGAATAAAAATGAGAATGAAAAGTACAGGTCGTAAAGTGATGGGAGCGCTAGCCAGCGTATTGCTGAGTGTTAGCGCGGCGGCAACGAGTTATGCAGCAGAAAAGCCAAATATTATTTTTATTCTGACTGATGATCTGGGATTTAACCAAATTGGCGCTTATGGTAATACGCCAATTAAAACGCCTAATTTAGATAAAATGGCCAGCAACGGTATTCGTTTTGACCAAGCGTACGCAGGTAATACAGTTTGTTCTCCTTCTCGTGTTTCTCTATTTACTGGTCGTGACGGGCGCTTCATGAGTAACAATTCTAATACCGTAGAGTTGACGCACATGGATATCACACTTGCCCATGTCTTAAAATATGCTGATTATGATACTGCTTTATTTGGTAAATATTCCATAGGCCAGCAAATGGGAGTCACTGATCCTTTAGCAATGGGCTTTGATACTTGGTATGGCTTGTATTCAATATTAGAGGGACACAGACAGTATCCCCAAATAATGTGGCGTGACGGTAGAAAAATTCGCATCACCGAAAATGAAGGTGGTCGTAAAGGAGCTTACGCGCAAGAATTATTTACAGAAGAAGCTATCAATTACATTAAACAAGATCGCGAAAACCCGTTCTTTGTGATGCTAACGTTTTCGTCTCCTCATGCAGAATTAGCCGTCCCAGAAAAATACAGTAAACAGTATGATCTTACGGAAAAACCCTATAGCGGTATGAAGGGTGGGGTACCAGCAGACAAGTATGCAGCCTACTATCCAGAACCTGTTGATAAACCTAATGCAACTTTAGCAGGTATGGTTACGGCACTAGATGATTACGTGGGTCAAATAATGGCCGTATTAAAAGAGGAAGGGCAATTAGATAATACCTTAATTATTTTCACTTCTGATAATGGCCCCCACGATGAAGGCGGTGCTGATCCTGAATATTTTAAAGCAGCGGCGCCCTATAAAGGACAAAAACGTGATTTATACGATGGTGGCATTCACGTACCCATGTTGATTCAATGGCCTGACAAAATTAAAAAAAGCAGAGTTGACCAAACTCCTTGGTTGTTTGCTGATGTGTTACCTACCTTAGCGGATATTGCTGATGTGAATTTGAATATTGTTCCTCGCGTACGTACCAATGGCGTATCAATCGCTGGGTTATTAAATGATGCCCCTGAAAAGATGGACGAGCGTATTTTGTATTGGGAGTTTGCTAAGCAGGTTGGTGATCCAAATTCAGGGATAATCGGTGATACCTTTCAAGCTGCTCGGAAGGGTAATTGGAAAGCTGTACGCTATACCGTAGAAGGGGATATGCAATTATTTGACATCATAAAAGACCCGGATGAATCGAATAATTTAGCCACGCAGCATCCCAAAATAACCAAAGAATTTTATGATCTATTTGAAAAGTACAAAGGTTAATTTTCAGTAGTGTGCTGGCAACATTGTGTTATCGCAAAATATTTTTAAAAGGTTTCTTTATGTCAACTCGATTAAATAGCATATTCGTATCAGTATCGGCTGCACTTACTATTTCTGTGTCAGCTATGAACGACTTAAACGCGAAAGAGAATACTTGGCCACAAGACAATGTGGCATTCTGTTCAGCTGCTTTAGATAAAGCGGAAGAACAGTTAGATGATTTTCGCAAGGCGTATACAAACCCTCGAAAAATCCCCACATCTTACAGCGAAAATGAGGTCAAATTCACCAATCCTATGGGCTGGACGAGTGGCTTTGTAGCCGGCAGTTTTTGGTATATATATGAACATAATAAAGACGCTAGCTGGCTAGAAACAGCTAATAAATGGACCGATGCCTTAGAAAAAATGCAGTTCAACCGTAAGACCCATGATATTGGGTTTATCATGAACAATAGTTTTGGCAATGGATTGCGTTTAATAGGGGATAAATCTTTCGAACCTATCTTAATGAATTCAGCTAAAACCCTGATGGAACGGTATAACCCTAAAATTGGTGCCACTTACTCATGGAGTTGGGGGACGTGGGAGTTTCCAGTGATCATAGACAATATGATGAACTTGGAATTATTATTTAATGCTTCTTTAATCAGCGGCGATAAAACTTATTATGATGCCGCTGTTAGCCACGCTACAGTAACTATGAAGCATCATTTTAGGCCAGATCATAGTTCTTATCATTTAGTGAATTACAGTCGTGATACCGGCTTACCAATTGGCAAACAAACTTTTCAAGGTATTGCGGATGACTCGTCATGGTCTAGAGGACAAGCTTGGGGCGCTTATGGTTATACCACGGTCTATCGTTACACTAAGGATGAGAAGTTCTTAACCCATGCTAAGAATATCGTCAATTATGTGTTAAACCATAAAAATATGCCTGAGGATTTAGTGCCGTATTTTGATTACGACGCGCCTGATGATCCCTCTATCACTAACTATCGAGACTCTTCAGCAGCCTCTCTATTAGCCAGTGCGTTATTAGAATTATCAGGTTATGTGGATAAAAATGAAGCTTCACGCTATCAAGAGGCGGCAATGAAGATGTTACGCAGTTTGGCTTCACCAGCATACTTAGCTGATAAAGACGAAAATGGTCACTTTTTGTTGAAACAAGCAACGGGTAATTTTCCGAAAGATTTGGATTTAAACGCCTCTCTCAATTATGGCGATTACTACTATTTAGAGGCGCTAAATCGCTGTAAGACTCTTTAATTAATCGATATCGACATAACTTTAGACATTAAATCGCCCCGCGCTCTCGCTAACATTATAGCGAAGCGCGGGGTTTTTAGTTTTCGTTTATCCATAAGCTCGCAAATAATTTTGGTAGCACAGTCTATACGCTATAGTTGCCTATTACGCATTCTAACTTGTTTTAACTCGATGGATGCGGGCCCAAAGTAATCCAAGTGCTAACGTGCTTCATTCTCTCATATAAACGTTTGAGTGCTAACAGTAGTGCGCTTGCTCGTTAGCGGAGGCTTGTTACAGATATAGCATCTGGGCAATTTAGTATTGGGCTTGGCAACGAGCTATTTTAAAACACAGAAGTGTCAGGGGAGGCGTTCCGCAGGCATTCGAGTAACCCACAGGTTTGTAACTTAAATCTCTAAAATATTGGTCTGCGCTTATACATACTTCGATATTTCTAATTGATAGCTAGAATCAAAAGTCTCATTCCGTGGTTCGTCAGGTTAAAACGGTTCCATGTTACTTAAAAATCTCTTACCAATTAATTGAAGCACTGTCTGCTTGAGTAAAGTAGGCAATATGCTTTTAAATACATCAATGTACGAAATCCTAGCAAAACCAAAACCAAAACCAAAACCAAAACCAAAACCAAAACCAAAACCAAAACCAAAACCAAAACCAAAACCAAAATTTCGCACGCTTGCGTAAAGGTTAAAACAATCGAATCAAAATAGTCATTATCACAAACGAAAAAGCTTAATCACAACAAAGGTCATGATTAAGCTTTATATCGTCGCTACTTGCCGCTTTACCTAGGTAGCTTTTGCAGAAGACTCTGGGTATTAAGTATTGCTATTAAAATGCATAATTTAAGCTTACTTCGTATATACGACCAGTGTAATCTAACCGTGCTATCGCTTTTTCGTCATCACCAAAGTACTCGTAGGTTTGCTCATTGGTTAGGTTATAGGCTTTAAAGTGAAGTCTTAAGTCTTTGTTTACTTTATAGCTCGATGCTAGATCTAATCGACCGCTTGCTTTAACCGTACGATCCTCGGTGCCGTAATAGGAACCGCCTGGATATTGAATATCAAATTTGTCACGCCAGTTGTATGCTAAACGAATGCTAATGCCATCATTTTCCCAATATCCAATCAGGTTATACGAACTAGGTGATACTTTATAAAGTTTACTATCCCCTTCCAGTGTCGCGTCTTGGTCAATGTATGTGTAGTTAAATACACCGCCAAAACCATTCCAAGGGTAAGGTAAGAAGTCTAGTTTTTGTTGGACTGCAAATTCAGCACCGGTTAATTTAATTTCGTTATCCGCATTGAAAGTCCGGTTTACTGTCACTGTACGATTTATTTCTTCACCTGTATCAGGATTAATAAATGCAGTAGATTGGATGCAGTTTCCGGGTAATTCTGAATCTTCACCAACAAATTCTCCATACACTTCATCTAGGAAGGGGTATTCACCTAAGCTAGGGCAATCCTTGGAGGTATCAAACAACCCAGTAATGTTTTTTCTAAACAAGCCTATAGAAATAGCGCTACCTTCACGATTGTACCATTCAAATGATAAATCATAGTTATCAGCCGTATAGGGTTTAACTTCCGCTTTAGGTAACGTAATGTTAATAGATGAATTGTTTTCACTTACACTAAGCGCCGGGTTTTGATTTCTTAAGTTAGGTCTAACTAATGATTGATAATATGACGCTCGAAAAACAAAGTCTTCATGCAAATTAAATGCTAAATTTATAGTTGGTAAAGTATTGCTGTAATCTGTACTGAAAGTGAACTCACTAGGCACACTGACGCCATCTACTTGAGTTACAGAACGTCCATCAAAATCATTTGCAGTTCTTTCGTATCGTAGTCCAGCGTTACCACTGTACATAATGTCGCCAATTTCACCTTCAAAGCTCGCCATAACGTACGCAGCAGTAATCCCTTGTTCAGTGGCAAAATTATTTGTATAAAATTGTGGTAGTTGAGTACCAGAGTTTAAGCGGTCATAAAAACCACTTGGATCTGCAAACGCAAGGGCTACTGGGTTATCCTCTGTTACCTGGGTTAAATCAGCCATACCGTCTTGTAATTGACTGGTCACATAAGGCGTATCTAGTGTTAACCAACCATTAGACACATCAAAAGTTCCAGGCAGTTTCCCATCAAAAAATGAGGTCTGTTGCTCAGTTAAGAGATTATCACTGAAGAACATTGCATTTATATTTGCTACATTGACGCCAGGAGCCCCAATTTTTTGATCACGATTTTGCAAATCTTCGATACTATGACGGACACCAAATTTAATGGAGTTAACATTTATCACATCACCAAATTCGAACTCGGTATAACGTTCTGCATTAAACTCAGCGGCTTTCATGGTGCGCGTTGGGTTATCAACACGACCATCAATATAATGACCAATTCGAACACCACCATTTGAGGGATCCATCGAAGTAACACTTGCTCCGGAAGTCGAAGGTGCAGACCAATTTAAGTTATCATAATTAAAGTTTTCCCAACCCGTTGCAGCCACTGCCATTTGGCTCATTGCGCCTTGACCAGTATTTAAAGTACCATCTATGCCAGTACCAACTGAATTAATGGTTACTCTAGAATCAGCACCTGCTGCTAAATGGTTAACCGAAGCGTTGTGATGTTCTATATGACGGAAATCTAAGCCGATGTTCATAAACTCGTTCTCAGCTTCAGAATAACTAACAACACTATCAAAAACCCAATCATCTTTTACATAATCGCCATACAACATTAAGCCCTTAGAAGTTTCTAAGAAAGTTGTTTTTCGGTTAGTAACTAGCCACGAGCCGTCGGTAAAGTTGGATTGACTAACCACGTAAATAGGGTTGCCATCTTCGTCATGCTTGTAGATGAACGGGGCGGTTTCCATGTCAGGCTCAAAGCCTGCGTGGCGCTGATGTCTGTCGCTTCTGGTTGGGTTTAATCCAGCGGTAAACGCGGTATCTTCTTTGGTGCCTTCACCTAAGTCACGTTTTGTATACAATAAATGAGCGCCTAATTTTAAATCGTCAGTGGCTCTCCACTCAATGTTACCTGTAAATGAATTACGATCACCTTCACTGTATTCACTTACATTACGCCCACTTGCTACACCTAGAACGTTTGCATCGGCCGCTAAACCATATTTCTCTTTATATGCAGCGATGCTTTCAGAAACAACTCGTCCGTCATTTGTAGTTTCTTCAAACGAAGAATATTGACTAAATTGGATTAAATCACGGCGAAAGGTTTGATCTGAACCTGCAAACTTAAAGGCGACTGCTAACTCATCCTTGATTAAGTGCTTAGACGCCGAAAACTTGATTGATTTATCCCAATTACCGGTAAGTTCTTCATAACGCCCCCCTAAGCTAACATTGTACTTGCCGTCTTTTTTCGATAATGCTTGTTGTAATTGTTTATCAACAATACCTGCCATACCACCGGCCTGCATATCAGCTGTGGGAGATTTAACAAGGGTTACTCCGTCAAATACACCAGCTTCAAACGCTGCGAATGGGTTGGTACCGCCTGTTGGTCCTGCACTTCTACTTGGTGTTGCAAAACTTTGTCCAAATGCCGTTGTTTTCACGAAACCACCAGATAAGCCCCGCAAACTAATTTCTGAAGTACGACCCTCATTTGAACGGTCTAATTGTACACCAGGCAAAGCTTGAAGTGCCTCACCAAAATCCAGTGCGGGCAAGGCGTCAATATCGGTAGCAGAAATTGCGTCTACAATCGACGGAGCTTCACGCTTAACATTGAGTGCGTTTTCCAAAGAAGAGCGTACACCCGACACTTCAATCACCTCTAAATTTTCTTCTTGCCCACTTTTGTTTAAAGCGTCATTAACTTGCTGGGCAATAACTGTAGGTGAACTAACTGCCATCAATAGGGCAGTAGAACTAGCTAATATGATTTGATTTTTAAAACGTCGTGCATTGGTTTGTGTGTTGATGTGTCGCATGTATTTTTCCTCAACATCGGAATTAGTATTAGTTAATGGCCGTTAGTACCGAGAATTCGAATTAAAACGTAAATTAATTGTTAATTAGAATAACAGAATAAAAAATACGAATAAAGCACTTTAAGTCATTTTAAATCTTATTATTTCTGGTGTTTTATGGTGTGCTCGCCTAATTTATTGAAATATAATGATAAAAAAAGTTATAAATAAATCAAATTTTATTAATATCTTTCATTTTTGTTGTTTTTTTAGCCTTAAAAAACCCCGAAATTTGGTGTAAATAAGGTTAATTATGTTAATTGTGATTGAAAATGTTTGATTGGGAATGATTGGTATTTGTCGGCTCTTATCAAAAATAAGAGACGACAAAAACGCTAGTTTTGATGTATGACAACATTCAGTTGATTAAGGTGTAAATGACAACTGTTACAAATTTTTTATTAAACGAACTGGACCTAACAAGCCTGAAGTTTGCAGGATTTTCGATTTGTCTTTTGCAAAAAAATTATAACCTGTGAATGTTACGCGCTCGCTTTTTGGTGGTGGCTGATTATTGTTAAGCCACGAAACAGTATCCCCTGTCATGCTATATCCACTAGTATCAGTCAATACTTCATCACCTATTAAGCGATTTACCCATGTATTGGTAATTGCGATTTCTATTTGGTTAGTACCTTCTTGGACAGCGGTGCTAATGTCCAAGGCAAAAGGGGGTTTCCACAAAGTCGCTAATTTTTGGCCGTTTATGCTTACTTCAGCGATTTGTTGTACATCACCTAAATCAAGATAAAGTGGTTTATTGGGATTTATATCTCCAATTGATAGGTTAAAGGTTTTGGAGTATGTCGCAGTGCCAGAGTAGTGTTTGATACCTGTGTCGCTGTGCGATGTCCAATCGATGAGCCTATTCAACGTGACGACTTTTGGACCACCCCAATTCGGATCAAACTCAAGTTGCCATGGCCCCGTGAGCTCGGTTCCTTCATATTGATAAACATCTGTCACTAATTGTGAATGCTGTCCGGTGTATTTGGGTTTGCTGTTATCACGACGAATAAGAATAAAGCGCCCGGCATAGGGTTCTAGCGCTAATTCGGTGATTAAACGTTTATTGTCACGACGATAATTATCAATTTTCTCAACACTGCCATCATCGATGTTCCATATTTCGGGGTGGCCATCACCGTCTCGAAGGTTAACAATAAGGTGTTGAAACTCAGGCTGATCATTGTAAAAATAATATAGGTCGTTGTCACCAATTCTGCGCTTAGCGAAGAACTTGACTGCTTTGCCATTTATCTTGATATCAGGCTGGTAACCCAAGTGCGCAATGCTGTCGTCTAATGACCAACTGCTCACTTGTCCCCGTTTGTATCTGCGAATAGTCGGCTTTCCATCTCCCCAAAGTTGAGTTGCTATCTGTTCAAACTCAGCTTGTTGTGACCACTCGCTAAAACCAATTACATGTTTTGGTTTGTCTCCAATAACTGTCGCGCCCGCAGCGACTAGTTCTTGCACACGCTTTAAGGTGTTAAAATGTAAGTAGTCTGTGCGGTGCAATTGTAATGCACGGTAACGCGTGCCTTCTGGTAACACCAACCAGCCATCTTTAACACTTACGCGGTTCAACAAAACGTCGGTGTTGGTGTAATCATAGCCAAAACCGTCAGGCACACCTGTGTTATTGGCATTGCCTACACGAAGCGGGGCAACATCACCAAGGTGAATTAAAAAATCGGCGTCAGGTACACCTTGTTGCAATAAATAAGAGCCTCGGGCTAAGTAGTTAAACCATGCTACACCACCGTTATTCCACCACGTTTGGGTGCGGTCGATGTGAGAGCCAATGCTATCCATGGTCATGCCGGGTTTAATATAATTGTTAGGTTGATGGGCAAAGCGGTGGAACATGGTTTCGTTAATACCTCGAGCCCACATTTTGTCGCCATAGTGTTTGTAAAAGTAAGGGTGGCCGTACCAATTAATCGTGTTAATCGACGTAAATGACTCAGCAGAAATTATTTTTTTCCCATAGATATGACCAGACGATATTGCTGCCGACACGCGCCCATTATATTCAGTATCTCGAACCCAAAACTCACCCATTAAGCGGTCGGCTTTTCCACCAGAGGCTAATTCATCAAAAGGGCCCCAGCCGTAGGGCTCAATATAAGATTCTAGGCCATACTGTTTGCTGAGTTCCGCAAATTCCCCAAAGTAGTTTTCAACCATTAGGTCCGATTGATGTTGGCGAAATTCTTGTAATATAGCTCCTGTATGCTCAGGTGATTCAATGACTCGGCCGGTCAATGTCGGCAGCCAATTGATAAAATCGTAACCGAATTTTTCTTTGAACGATTGGTCAATGCCTTGGGTCCAGTTTTGCCCGCCTACTTCATAACTGTCAATTTCGGTGGTTTTAAGTGATTGAATACCTTTGGCTCGTACTTTCTTAACTAATTTTCCGACGTATTGATCGAAGTGAAACTGCAAAGCTTTTGGATCAAATTTATCAACTTCTAACCCTTCTCCTTCAACCGTTGCTGGAACATTGAATGCCCCCGTACTGGTATATCCAAAACGCAATACCCGCCAATTACCTTTGGGTAACTGAATCCCCGTTTTTGGCATTTCGCCTCGGTTCAAGACTAAAACATCTTCGGCTTTAGTAATGGCATCAGTACTTACCTTAGGCGTCAGACTAAGCCGACCGCGTTCCATAGAATTCATTGATAACCAGTGATCGAAGCGTGGAACCGACCACAAATCAAAGCGTTTTAGAATAATAGGTTTAGCAAACACAAAACGGAAATATTTCGCGGTGTATCCATCTTGTTTATCGTTCACTAATTGCGGACTAAATGCCCACATCCTTGCGCCTGTTCTGGGTCGTCTTAGTTTTTCAATAACGGTAGTAAAATTAATTCCGTCATCTGATATTTGTAAGGCTCCCTCGCCATGACGCGTGGGCGTCTCAATTTGCATGCTTCGCAAGGTGGTGGGTTCTTGTACTTCAACTTGCACCCAATATTCGTCAGCGGCATTTGGTGTAAACTTAAGCTCAGTATCCCAATCATTGTCAGCTAAAACACTGGCATCTTGCGTAGAATCCGAAGATGTAAACTTGGCATTAACAAAAGCGTTATGTTGATTGTATTTATTTTCAGGCAAAGCAATCACTGCCACATCATGGTATAAACCTTCGGCATAGCCAGGCTGTGGTGGCAATATGGTCTGCTCATCTTGAGTTATTTGCACGGCTTGTTCAGACCAAGTGATGCGTTTCATCGACATTTCAGGTGTAACCCAAGGACCACCACTTGATGTCCATCCGTCTGCATTATGAATACCGAATTCAATGTCGTTTTTATCTGCCTGAGCCGCTGCATGTACTAAGGTATCGTAAAATTCCTCACTGCCAAAGCGCACTGGGCCTTTAGAAGAGTAGGGCCAGTTACGTCTATGTACATGAAAAAAAATTGCGCCGCCAATACCGGCATCTTGCATGGCTTTAAAATCTTCAGTAAAACCCGGTTTACTCAAGTTGCCATTCATGGCGTGCATCCAAGTTTTGGGCAAATAATTTTTTGCTGGGTTTTGGAATTCTTTTAGCGTTAGGTTATCTGACTGCGTATTATTCGCATAACTAGCTTGGTGTAAAAGCATTAGCGAGATGGTCGCAACAAATGTCTTTTTTAATGTTTTTTGAATCAACATTTTTTTTTCCTAGCGTATTTAAAATAAAATGAGCTTGTTTAAGATTTAACCATTTTTAATGGTATCGATTAATTACTAGCATTAATTGACCAGGTACCCGCTGCTAGCTTAAATTTAAGATATTTATTATCTTCTCCAAGCCACGCCACTCCGGATAATTGGCCATTTGCTTTGCCATTGCTAAATACCGGTTCATTATTAATATGCACTGAATTAATAGTAAAATATTGTTTCGGAATACCCACAACGGCGTTGGTATTGTCTGGTGATGTTAACGAGATCTTGATGTCTGATTGGGTTCGCTCAATTTCTGCGTCTATTGTTCCTTGAACGCTAGGTACAATTTGCTTCAGCCGCGTCATATGCGCCATGTTCGGTAAAAATTGATAAGTTTCCCAAGCAACTGAAGTGGGAGATATTCCCGCAACGTATTTGCTTAAAACTGTACTAGGTGCATTCCAGGCATGGTTATCACTTCCGCCCGTGGGTAAGTACTCAGACAATGTCGAGCGTGTTGGGTTGTCAACTTGTTTGCTATATCGGCTTTTCATTCGCGAAAGCGCATCTTTATAACGGCCCGCTTCAGCCATGGCGTTGTATACCATCCACTCAAAATGAGGACTGGCAAAATGATTGTTAACTAAAACATTTTCTACAACTTGCTCATATTGTTCAGGGTTCACTAAACCCACTAAAATCGCTAAGGCGTTTGCTCGATCATCTTTAAATTTAGCTGCGTCACTACTAATGAATCCATCCTGCCAATAGTTATCTTGGTAGGCTTGTTTAAGTGCTAATATTCGACTGTTGTAAAAGCTCATATGACTTCTATCACCCAGTGCTTTGGCCATCTTTCGGGCCGATGTTAAGGCACTGTAATAAAGCGCATTCTGAATCGCTTCATAATCAATTGTGTCTTGAGGCCCCCAATCAGTCCAACGCCAATCGCCATTTCTAAACTCAACTAGGCCGTTCTCTTTGATTTGCCATAAAGTTAAATATTTATGCACAAATGGATAAGCATAAGCCAAGGTTTCTTTGTCGCCAGTATTAAAATAGTAGTGCCAAATACCTTGCTCAATAAACTGTAGACTTTGCGCTGGTAACTCTCTAAAACGACCCGGTCCCAAACCAGCAAAAATACCGGAATCGGGATCACTAAATGCTAAGGTGACTTTAATGGCTTTTTTCATTAAGTCGCGACCCGGTTTATCCATAGAATAAAACAAATAACTTGCTTGGTCGGCAACATCACCTATCCATAATCCGCGCTCTCTGTCTGGTGTGTCCATAAAGTTGTCACGGGCACAAATATATAAAGTGTTTTCAGCCATTTGCCAAATTCGCTGAAACCAAGGATCACTTGCTTCGAAGGTACCGGGCGTATTGCCAATACCGGTCCAGCGGTACTTCAAACCATGTACTTTTACGCCTTTCGGTATGGTAAATTCGATCACACTGCCATTGGTCCATGAAAAAGATTCAAATTGTTGACGACCTGCTTTGGTAGTGTAGAAAGTTTCTATAGTGTTTAAGCGCATGTTTGATTTAATGTGGATATCCAGCCCAGCTTCACTTTCAATATCAAAATAAGGGGTAAAATTTTTATTAAAATCAAGTGTGCATTCAATCTTTTCGCCGTCAGCAATAAATGGAAATTTTGTAGTGGGGTAATTTGTGCAATTTGCCAATCCAAAATTGTTTAGAATAGGAATTTCACTCGCAAATAAATCATAAAAAGGAGCCCGAGGAATACTAAGAGCACGTTTTGGATGTTGCCATTGAGAGTCGTCAAAGTTGGGTAAATACCAGGCCCTATTACTCCAATCGTGCAGGTCGTTTCTGGCATCATATTTAATATTCCAAGCGGCAACTCGGTATGGTTTACGTTTATCTACGTGTTGTATATAAGCGGGATGACGTTTCACTTTCCATGTTGTATCAGTTGCGATAAGTGTGTTACCCGCTTGAGCTTGAAAGAAAAAGCCGCCATTACCAGAGGATAAATTAGTTCCTTTGTCACCGTTAGAACCGTAATACCAGACTAGCGCAGCAATTGTGTTATTTCCTGCCTTTAAGTATTTAGAAATATCCACAGTGTCGTAATAACGATTGCTGGCGACAGGAATTTTATCTATTCGGGGGCCGGCTTTTACCGGTGAGGGTCCACCCGTATAACTACCTTCAAACACGACCATTTCACCGTTAATCCATAGCCAATATTTAGTATCCGCGCTGATATAAGCCAGTGTCGGTGTACTTTCTAAATTATCTAATAACACTTGGTGGCGAAATGCCATCCATGAGTTAGGGATCATGGCATCTTTACCCCAGATCCAAGCTCCTTCCCATTTTTTTGGGGATGCGTGACTTGTGCAAGTGGTTAAGATAGTAAAAATAAGAATAACAAGCCAAAGAATTTTTGATGTTTGATACATAAACTTACCTAGTTCTAATTATTAGAAAATGAACGAGACTGAATAGCTACCTTGAATGTTTTTGTTTTCATTCTTTGCGCCGACCCAAAGCTACAGTTCCACAGTTTTAAGCGGAGTTAAGGTCACAGGTCCTAACAAACCTGAACTAACCAAAGGATCACCTTTGTTGACGAACTTATAGGTAGTGAAGGTCATCCGGTGGCCCTTTTTCCCAGACATAGGTAGAGGTTCATTGTTTGTATACCACGTGGGCATAACGCTTTCGGGTTTTCCATTGGATTGCCAAAATTCAGATGTGTCGGGATAGTTTTCATCGGTGATCATACGGTTTGTCCATGAACTTGCGACCTCAATGCGAATATCATTTTTACCTGGGATTAAGTAGCTAGTTACATCCAAGCTAAAGGGGGCTATCCAAACAATGCCTGCTTCAACACCATTAATAAACACTTGGGCGCTATCATCTACTTGGCCTAAATCTAAAATGACTTTTTGTTTGTTTACTAACATATCCTTTGATAAATCAAATGATTGTTCATATATACTAATTCCTGAATAGGCTTGGATTTCGGGATCTGAATGATCTTTAAAATGCGTAAGCCGATCAAAAGTGACTGTTTTTTCTAAACCATATTGTTTGAGAAATGTAACCTTCCAACTACCGTTTAAAGTTTGGGCTTTAGGCAAGGTATCAAATGAAACGCTTTGCTCTTGACCATTAACCAATAAGTTGAAGGTTTTATTGGTTTTACTGGAAACAGTTAGTTCCATGCGGTCGGTGTAGCTCACTTCAATGTCGTGTTCTCGAAGCAATTCAGGATCTATCGATTTCACACCTTTAGCTGATTGTTGAAATACAACAAAGGTCGACTCGTTTGGATCTAATCGAAACGTTAGCCGTGTTCCTGTATTATTTTCTTTAAAACTTGCTAGTTTTTTACTTTGACCTGTTCTTGCATCCCATAATTCAGGAATTTTGCCGCTTACTGCAAAGGTCGCGTCAAACAACTTTCGTTGGTCAGAATCGTTGTAAAGGAAGTAAATATCTTGTGAGCTCGTTTTTCGATGGGCGTAATATAAGTTGTCTAGGCCCTCCACTTGCAGATCATAGTTAAAACGGTGCTTTTTATATAAATCTTTCCACTCAGCTTCGTTTTTTACACTTAGGTGCGTATTTGGCTGTGACCAAATATATTCAACCATTTCGGAAAATTGTTGTTGTTGCTCTGGTGTGATGTTTCTACCTGCCAGTTGCTTGATTGGGGTACCAATAATCACACCACCTTGGGTGGCGAATTGATGAATTTTTTTAACCGAATCAAAATATAAAGTGGCGTTATTATTAAGTTTTAATACTTTGTATTTCACACCATGTGCTAATTGGTATCGACCGTTCTCAAAGTATAAATCTTGTAATTTTTCACGATTCAGACAATCGTAATTAATGTTAGTCGGAATATTTTTACCGTTATGTCGACGGTCCGGGCAAGTAGTAGGTGCTGCGTCACCCACGTACCATAAAACATCAGAAACTGGCTGGCCTTGGCGCAACATAAGTTGGCCACGGCTAAGATAAGTCATCCAATCTTTCCCCGCAGTTGCAAACCAAGGTTGTGTGGCATCGATATGAGCTCCCCATCGTTCCATGGTTATTCCAGGAACAACGTGAGTATTCGCTTGATGGACAAACCGGTGAAAAACAAACTGATTAATTCCTAAAGCCCAACTGAAATCACCGTCATATTTGGCATAGGCTGGATTAAAACGCCAATTGTGTTCAGGCAATGCAGTAAAAGCTTCAGCACTGATCACGTTTTTATCGTAAATATGCCCTGCTGAGGTGCTAGATTGAATCATGTAGATGTTTCGTTTTAGCCAAAACTCACCCATAGGAATATCCGCCTTACTACCTGCATCAAGGTCGTTAAACGGACCTATACCGTATGGTTCAATATAGGTTTTAATGCCATCAGCATTAGCAAGCTCGGTAAAGTATTGATAATAGTTTTTGGTAATGAGTTGATTATTTAAATCACGAATATCCCACAACACTGACTCTGTGGTGGCTGGAGTGTCAATAAATTTTCCAGCAAACAAAGGCAAAAACGGTACTAATTCATAATCGTATTGCTGCTTAAATTTTTCCTCGTAACCCTGTGTCCAGTTTTGACCACCCACTTCGTAACTGTCTATTTCTAAACTATGCATAACGCCCGGCGCAACTTGGTTCACTTTATTAATTACGTTGGTCACGTAGGCATCGTAATGCGCTTTGAAAGCTGTACGACTGTATTTATCTACTTCTAAACCTCTACCTTCAGGGGTGGGAGGAATATTTGTCGTTCCTTTAGCAGTATAACCAAAGCGCATAATCGTCCAATTGCCAGGAGGCAGGGAAGTTGTCAGATTTCCCGTTTCTGATAATTTATCACTTAGGTTAATAATTGTGCTTGGGTCGGTAATGTCTTGTTTACTGGGGGGAATATTTTCAGGCAACTGATTGTAATCAGTTCTCGTTGCTGACATGCGTCCCAGGTAGTTTCCGACTCTAGGAATACTCGATAAACTCGCTTCATAAATATTGAGCGTTTTGTTCGCCACAATTCTAAAATGTTTGGCAGTTATACCTTCAAAT
Source organism: Aliiglaciecola sp. 3_MG-2023 (assembly GCF_030548205.1). Taxonomy (GTDB): domain Bacteria; phylum Pseudomonadota; class Gammaproteobacteria; order Enterobacterales; family Alteromonadaceae; genus Aliiglaciecola. Next base: position 61,362 of record NZ_JAUORV010000006.1, read on the forward strand.
GCGCCGTCAAGTGCCCATCGTATCCGGCCTGGGCGGTTTACTTTTAAATCCACATGTTTTTGGAAGTTTTTGCCGTCGTTAGAATATTGCAATTCGTACTTAATGTGTTTACCAAAATTGATATCCATACTGGCAAACCGAATGGTGACAGGTTTGTCATAAGAAAATTGCAACCAAACAGCTTGACCATTATGAGATTTAATTGATGACATGTTCATTACTTCGATATTCGAAACAACACTAACGTCAAAGTCTGGATCGGAAGCACTTATTTTCGGCTCTAATTGCGCATCGATTAATTCGCTTTCGAGGGAGGGATAGGCTAGCACGGCAATATCTTGATAATAATCTAACATTGTCATTGGTTGAGGTATGTGCAAATTAATCTTGCCACCATTATTTGCATGGCTTTGGACAACTGTTTCATTCCAAGTGACTTGTTTCATTGAATGTTCTGGAGTAACCCAAGGGCCACCACTTGAAGACCAACCATCACAGTTGTGTAAACCAAAACTTAATCCTAAACGTTTCGATTCAGCTGCCATATGACCAATTAACTCGATATGTTGTTCTGAATTAAATAAGACCTTACCTTTAGGCATATTTAACCCAATATTAAATAGTATTGTTCCCCCTATGCCAGCGTCAGCCATGGCTTCCAAGTCTTTGGTGATACCTTCTTTAGACATATTGGCGTTCATCACGTGATACCATGTCAATGGTTTAGTTTCGTGTGGGGGAGTTTGAAAATTATGCTGTAAAGCGTCAGGATTAAGGCTAGTAAAAATTTCCGCAGCGTTTTTATGTTCAATACTACTTTCACTAGTAGAGTTGTTATTGATAGTCGCTTGGGGCGAAGCAACATCCTCATCAGTGCAACTTAGCAAAAAGCTAAAAGTGAATATAACAACTGAGTATTTTAATTTGCTTCTAAATTTCATTAATAGGGTCCATTTGTTTTAAAAACTAGTGCTAGTTAACAAGTGAATTACACACTAAGAAGATGTTTTATTTAATTTAGGTAATGATGGTGTCAGCCAAGTTAATCCGTTTTGCTATTTTGGCTATGTCAGACGCGGCTTTTAGTTGGTCTTTATCTTTAGGAAAAAACTCCGCACCGATATAGCCTTTGTATCCCAAGTCGCGGAGTTTGGTGAACACTCGGTCATAAGCGACTTCTCCTGTGCCTGGTTGGTTGCGGCCGGGTGAATCAGCGAACTGAACATAGCCTATTTGCTCAAAGCCACTTTCTAAGTGTGTAATTAAGTTGCCATTGCTGCGTTGCATATGAAAAAAGTCCCAATTCAATTTGATGCTTGGCGAATTGATTTCACGACAAATACTTAGTGCGGGTTCGTTTCCGTAAAGGAAATCTCCTTTATGATTAAAGGGATTGTATGGCTCAATCGTTGCCATCATATTTTCCGCTTCTAAGCGAGGAACGGCGAGTTTTAGAACACGGGTGTAGTTGGCAACCATTTGTTTTATCGATAAGCCTTCAACTAGCTTGTGTCCCGTTAAATTGAAATTGGCGACTTTAAGTGTTTTGCCTGCAGCTATCGCCATTTCTAACCACTGTAGAAATTTTTCTTCGTTTTTCGGGTCTGCCATTGCCGGCGCATTGGGTGAATAAGTCGTTATGCGTATGCCTTGTTCTTGTGCACGTTGGGCAATAGATTCTGGGGTTTTTCCTCGCTTTTCTTGATACGGATTCCATATTTCTACCGCTGAAAAACCTAAGGCTTTTGCCGCATTAATACGATCTAAAAACGGCATTGGCCTGAACCACTGTTCAATATTACAAGAGAAAGAACGTAGCCAGCGTTGTCGTTCTGGCAAAGGCATGATATCTGTTTGTGATTTTTCAATTATGCTTGGATTGGTATTTGAACATGCCGATAGCCCGCTAGCGGCTATGGCGGCTGCTGTTGAGCGAGCAATAAATTGACGTCTATCCATTATAGTTTTCCAGTGCGCATTAATTTTGCAGCATAGTCTGCCGCGCGAGCCGTAATCGCCATATAAGTAAGAGAGGGGTTTTGTGTGGCACAAGACGACATACAAGCGCCATCGGTTACGAACAAGTTTTCTACATCATGGCTTTGCGCCCACTTATTTAAAACTGATGTAGCAGGATTACTACCCATACATGCTCCACCCATTTCATGGGTTCGTTTACCGAGCGTAAAGTGTTTTTCCAAATCAGCTTGACTAATTTTTATATTGCTGCAGCCGGCTACTTTTAACATCTCTTCGATATCAGCTGCGGCTTGCTTAATCATCTTACGTTCGTTTTCGCCAATTTTGGCATCAATGTGTAATTGGGGAATACCCCATTGATCTGTTTTTGTGGGATGTAAGCTGGCCTTGTTGTCAAAATAAGGCAAAGTTTCACCGTACATTAAGGCCTTAAATTGCCATGGTTTAGCTTGTTTGGCGGCATTCTTAGCTTGTGCACCTATGCCCACAGATTTTGCTGTTGTACCAGAATTAGGGCGTGATCCTGCGGTGGCCTGAAAACCGTAGCCTCGGATAAAATCGACATCTTCAGTCTTTTCGTGGCGATAATTAGGAACATAGGTCGCGATGGGACGGCGTCCATAACTATATTTGTCTTCAAGCCCTAAAACGTCGGCTTTTGCAAATACACCCATAAAGTGGTCCATAATGTAGTGACCTACAGCGCCACTTGAGTTCGCTATGCCATTAGGAAATGTTTTTGATTTAGAGTTAAGCATTATTTGCACTGAAGCCAACGCTGATGCACACAAAAACACAACGCGAGCTTTGTAACTGCGTTGCTTTTTAGTTTTCGCATCGATGACTGTGATACCTGACGCTTTGCCTGTTTGTTCATCGTAATCAACAGTAGAAGCAATGGCATCTGTCACTACGGTTAAATTTCCCGTCTTCTTAGCACTTGGCAAGGTGGCTGACAGCGAACTAAAATAGGCGCCGAAAGTACACCCTCTCTGGCAATAGGAACGTGCTTGGCATTTTCCGCGTCCCAACCCCGTTTGCAATGCACTGGGTTCTGTCAGGTTGGCTGAACGTCCAATTATCAAATGACGGTCGCTATAGTGTTCCGCCCATTTTTTCGCTATATGTTTTTCGGCACTACTCATTTCCCAGGGTGTTTGAAACACACCATCAGGTAAAACATCTAGGCCATCTTTGTTAGCAGACACCCCAATATAAGATTCTACATAGTCATACCAAGGGGCTAAATCTTCGTAACCAATCGGCCAAGCTACGCCATGACCATCTTTGGCGTTAGCTGCAAAATCTTTTGCTCCCCAACGCAAAACTTGTCGGCCCCACGTTATTGAGCGACCGCCCAACTGGTAGCCGCGAGTCCACATAAATGGGCGTTCTTTAGGGTGGGAGTAAGGAAACTCTTTGTCATCAACAAAAAATTGAATGCTGTCTGATTTAAGTACCCCTTTTTTCGCTCTCAGTTGTGAGTAACGACCTTGCTCTGTAAGTTCTTCTGGTGCCAATCCCATGTTATCTAGTTGCCACGGGGCTTTCATATCATTGTACTCTGAACTAGGGTGATCTAAATGTCGGCCACGTTCAATTACTAAGGTTTTATACCCTTTTTCACAGAACTCTTTTGCGGCCCAGCCACCAGTGATCCCCGAACCGACAACGATGACATCATATTCATCATTAGTCTTTGTTTGGTTATATTGATTCATAAATAACCTCTTTTTTGAATTGCAGTTAACTCATTTTTCGTGATGTCTCCCCGATATCCACCGGGGATTAATACAAAATCAGGATTAGTGAGTTCTGAGGTGTAATACACGTGAAAAATCATTTCTTTTAATTTTCGGTAACTTTTCGACAACGCCGTGTTTTGCTTGTCAAAAGCGGTTTTGTCTAATTCCACTATTAACTTTTGTCGGATAGATAAGGCTAGGTGACTATAGGTTTGTTGATACGTAGCTTGAGCAATACTGTCGAGTTGACTGATAATGTAGCGGTATTGTTGTTTGGTTTTTTCGCCCGCCCATGTGACCATCAAGCCATCAAGCACCGAACTTACATTGACATCGGTGGCCCCGGGGGTATCTGTTTTCGGTATCATAATCTCAGCAATGTCAGTTAAAATAGTCAGTTCTTTAGCATTAAAAAATTGGCCATTGTCTACAATCTTGTGAATTTGGTTCTTGCTGCTGAAAATACTCGCCAATAGCGGCGCTGATACTATATAAGCGGTCGCCCCGATAAATACTCTTCGGCTTATTTTTATTTCATGCATAGTACTTCTCCAGAATAGTCAAACTAAAAACATCATCCAATTAATTGCATTTTTAATTACCGCCTAGAAAGCAGATAGAAAATAAAATTAGTGTATTTTTTATTTGCATATTGATTATAATAAAGTGAAAATGACGTAAAGTGATTGTAAATGAATTAATTTGGGGTGTCATCGTTTGTGCTTTATTTTATTGTAAAGGGTGTTTATGTTTTTTAAGATTTTGAAGACTTTCTCGCTATTGGTCATAAGCTTTCAGACCATGATCGTCTGCGATACTGTCGTAGCAGCAACACATAATTCTAAGCAAACACAACAACCCAACATTTTGTGGTTGGTATTAGAAGATATGAGCCCGATATTGCCTGCTTACGGTGATAACACCATCAGCACCCCAAACATTAGTTGGCTTGCGAACGAAGGGGTTAAATATACTAATGTTTATTCGACCTCAGGGGTCTGTGCTCCAAGTCGCGCTGGATTAGCCTTGGGGATGTATCCTTCGGCTGTCGGCGCAAATCATATGCGAACTACTTCTCATACCAATGTTACTGGCTTGCCTAAATATGCTGCTGTGCCACCGCCTGAAGCTAAAATGCTCAGTCAATATATGCGTGAATTAGGTTATTACACGACCAACAATTACAAAACCGACTATCAGTTTGAAGCACCAAAAAATGCGTGGGATGAAAGTGGTATTTATGCCCACTGGCGAAATCGTCCCACTGATAAACCTTTTTTTGCGGTAGTCAATTTTACCACTACCCACGAATCAGGCTTGTTCGAGCCTTATGGTATTCGGGAAATTGAATCAAGACATTATTTTGCTGACGATGCGGCACGTATTGCTAAGTTGTCAACAAATCCAAATCATAAAACAGCCCATGGGGATACGCCAATTCATGTGCCAAAAGACTTAGACTTTCCTATTCCTCCGTATCTGCCTGACACACCGGTAGTGCGACGAGATTTATGGAAGATGTATAACAATCTGGCAGAAACCGATCGTCAGATAGGAGCGGTTCTGGAGCAATTAAAGCAAGATGGTTTGTTAGATAGCACCATCATATTTTTCTATTCAGATCATGGGGGGCCCTTACCTCGACAAAAACGTTTGGTTTACGACAGTGGTTTGAAAGTACCCCTTATCATTCGCTTTCCTGATGGCCAACGAGCTGGGGAGGTAGATGATCGGTTGGTGAGTTTTGTTGACTTTGCACCCGCAACGATGAAGTTAGCCGGTATGGATACACCACGTCATATGCATGGCCAAGACTTTATTCAAAATGGCTTAAAAGAGCGAGAATATATCCATGCTGCCGCAGACCGATTTGATGAGTTTACTGACGTGATTAGAGCGGTTAAGAACAAACGGTTTAAGTATATTCGAAATTATCGTCCTGAACAGGGGTACTATTTACCGGTTACCTACCGAGAAAAGATACCCACTATGCAAGCGTTGTTGAGACTGCGTAACGCAGAAAAATTAACCCCCTATCAAGCACAGTGGTTTAGGCAATCTAAACAACCAGATGAGCTATTTGATACGCTCAATGATCCCCATGAATTACATAACTTAGCCAATGACCCTGCGTATGCCAAGGAATTAAAAACCTTGAGTAAAGAAATGGATAGGTGGTTGGCCGAAGTGGATGATAGACCAACGCTGCCCGAAAACGAACTTATTACTAAACTTTGGCAAGGTAGTAAAACGCAGCCTAAAACAGCGGATCCTGAGGTTAAAATTCGTGACGATAAAGTCTATCTGTCAAGTCGCACCCAAGGAGCCTCTATAAGTTACAAACTTATCTCGAATAACTACGAACCCGTGGCGTGGGAACAATATTTAGGTCCTTTTGATGTGTCTAAAGACACCCAGATTCAGGTAGTTGCGCAAAGAATTGGCTACCGAGAAAGTGAAATACAAAATTTAGTACTGCTAAATACCACAGGCCAATAGTGACCGGGTTTTATTTAGTTCATCATTTTTTACCTTTTACGGAGTATGTATGTCATTTTGGCGAAATGCACAGTGTAAACAAGTGACATTAAGTGTCATCTGTATTTTAACTTTACTTGTAGGTTGTGAAGCAGATAAAAGCGGATCTCTTGTTAACCCAAGTAAAACAAATACGGATGAGTTGGCCGCGCCTATAGCTCTTAAAGTCGGTGAGGGTTTTGAAAATCCCATAGGTTATTACGAAGCGCAGCCCAGATTTTCCTGGGAAATAGCACAAGACGCAAACACTAAATTTCAAACTGCTTATCAAATCCAAGTGACTTCGTCAAAAGCAGATTTTGCTGCTACTGACCCATTGTGGGATAGCAAAAAAGTAACATCGGACCAAACCTCATGGGTTAAATATTCGGGTAAACCTTTGTCGTCTCGTCAAACGCTTATGTGGCGAGTACGAATTTGGGATGAGCAAGATAAAGCGTCTACGTGGAGCAAGCCTCAATCCGTAGAACTAGGCCTATTAGATAATCAAGAGTGGCAGGCTAAATGGATTGGCCACCCTGATACCGACTTAACTAAAAATCCTTCTCAAGGGACATTAGCAACACCTCAGTACTTACGCAAAGAATTTGAAATAAAAGGCAACATTAAAAAGGCAAGGTTATATATTACGTCTAAGGGTTTGTTTAAGCCTTATATCAACGGTACTGAAGTTTCATCAGAAGATGTAATGACGCCTGGATGGACGCCCTATGCAAAGCGCATTGAGTCTTTGACTTATGACGTTACCAACAGCCTTGTAGAGGGCAATAATACTATTGCGGCGAGCATTGCAGGCGGTTGGTATGCTGGCCGCGTATATAAATTTAAAGATAGAGATCACAAATTACCAGCCCGTTTGTTGGCCCAGTTAGAAATCACCTATGAGGATGGAACTCGTCAAACAATAGCCACTGATGATACCTGGTCGGCCTCGCTAATGGGCCCCATTCGTTTTGCCAGTATTTACGACGGTGAACGATATGAGCAAAGCTTGGAAATGCCGGGTTGGACAAATATTGGGTTCGAGCAAGATGGTTGGCATTCTGCAATCTCAGAGACTCTCAACGATAACCTGTTGATTGCACCGAAGCGACATGCACCTATCCGCATTACCGAACAAATGCCTGTAAAAGATATCGTAAGTGTCAAAGACGGTGCGGTGATATTTGATTTTGGCCAAAATATGGTTGGTGTGCCGAGGTTGAATATACCTGTTGTGGCTGGCCAAGAAGTTAAAGTTAGGTACGCTGAAGCTCTGCATAAGGGGGATTTTTACACCGACAATTATCGCAGTGCGGAATCAACTAATTACTACTTGCCCAATGAGACAGGCGTAATTGAGTATCAGCCTACATTTACCTATCACGGCTATCGCTATATAGAAGTGTCTGGATTTGATGCGCAGAAAACGCCCAATAAAGGTTGGGCAACCGCAATGATTCAACATTCTGATGTGGATATTCACGCTAATTTCAAAAGTTCTCACCCTAAATTAAATCAACTGTCTGAAAATATTGTGTGGGGAATGAGAAGCAACTTTTTCGATATACCATTAGATTGCCCGCAACGGGATGAGCGTCTAGGTTGGACGGGTGACGCCCAAGTATTTGTTACTCCTTCTATGTATATGGCCGATGTATATGGATTTTGGTCTGCTTGGCTTCAAAGTATTCGAGAAGAGCAGGGCGCAGATGGAAAAATACCTTTATATATTCCCTTTGTAGAATGGATCAATTTTGCGTCTTCAGGTTGGGGCGACGCAGTAACGATTATTCCATGGGAACTTTATATGGTGACAGGGGATGAAACTATATTATCTGATAATTTTGAGATGATGAAAGGGTGGGTGAATTATCATCAAAAGAAAAGTGAAAATTTAATTTCAAACATGACAACCTTCGGTGATTGGTTACAACCGTATCCTGAAATTTTGCAAGAAGGTGACAATGGTAATCGAGGCAACACTGATTTTAGTTTAATCGGCACTGCGTATTTTGCCCGTTCAGTAGAGTTAACGTTAAAAACTGCTGAAGCGCTCAACAAAATAGAAGATGTACAGGCACTGACTGAATTACACGGCAAAATTAAAGATGCATTTATGCATAAATTTTTCGACGAACAGCTAAACCTTAAACAAGAAAATGCGATTCCAACACAAACTACTTATTTATTAGGTTTGGCCTATGATTTGTTTCCAGTTGAAAAGCGCGATATTGCTGTTGAAAAGCTAATAGAACTGATTCGTGACGCTGACTCTCATTTGCGCACAGGCTTCTTGGGAACCCCTTTATTAACCCAGGTGTTACAAGAAGCGGGTCGTAGTGATGTGATTTACGAACTATTATTTAAAGAAACTTATCCCTCTTGGTTTTATTCAATTAATAACGGCGCAACTACCACCTGGGAGCGCTGGAATTCTTACTCAATAGAAGATGGTTTTAATCCACAAGGGATGAACTCTTTGAACCACTACGCTTATGGCACTGTGTCGCGCTGGTTTTATGAAGGGATTTTAGGTATCACGCCAGCCACTCCTGGCTTTAAACATATTCGTATTGCCCCTCAATTTGACAGCAAATTATCCCATGCTGAAGGCAGTTATATCACTCCGCAAGGGGAAGTTAAGGTGGATTGGACGGTAAAAAATGACCAATTACACTTAAACGTTGTTGTGCCGAAAAATTCCACTGCAGAAATTGTCTTACCGCAAGTTGATGGTAAAACCTTGAAACTAAATGGCAAACACACCCCAGCGAATAAGTTCACGGATTTAGCTCCCGGACACTACCAAATTAAGGCACGCATCGGGTTGTAGTTCTCCTTTTGAAATGAATAGGGAATAACGGCAAATGAGCATAATAGATGAGAGAAACAGATGATTAATAGAATCGTTGCAACGAATAAAATTAAATTGGTCTTACTGGCCATGTGTCTGATGCTAACGGTGGCTTGCAATAGCTACAAAAGCAATACTGCGCTGACAGAAGAATTGAATCAAAATGACCAAACGTTACCCAATATTCTGTTAATTTTGTCAGATGATCATGCATGGAATGATTATGGCTTTATGGGGCATGATGTAGTGAAAACGCCCGCACTAGATCAATTGGCTGCTGAAGGCGTGACCTTTAAACGAGGTTATGTACCTACCTCTTTGTGTCGTCCATCTTTAGCCACAATTGCAACGGGCTATTATGCTTATCAGCATGGCATTACTGGAAATGATCCGTCGCGTAATTTACCTGGTGGAAAAGGCGGCGAATTATATGAGAAACAACGTGCTGAAATTATCGCCAAAATTGATGAAGTAGCAACATTGCCTCAGTTGTTAAAAGAGAAAGGGTATGTTTCGTTCCAAAGTGGCAAGTGGTGGGAAGGAAATTACAAGCGTGGTGGTTTTGATGAAGGCATGACCCGAGGTTTTCCTGAAAAAGGGGGGCGTCATGGTGATGATGGTTTAAATATTGGCCGCCAAGGACTCGCGCCAGTAACTGATTTTATTGATAAAGCCAGCGCCGCCAATCAGCCATTTTTGGTTTGGTACGCTCCTTTTATGCCACATGCACCGCATACTCCCCCGCAACGTATTTTGAATAAATATGAAAACAAAGGTTTACCCATCTCTATCGCAAAATATTACGCCATGATTGAATGGTTTGACGAAACCAATGGTCAGTTATTTGATCACCTAGAGAAAAAAGGCCTCAAAGACAATACCTTAATTGTCTATGTATCGGACAATGGCTGGGTTACCAATCCGACGCAAACGGGACGCTTTTTACCTCGCTCAAAGCAAAGCCCCGGGGAAAGTGGGGTTCGTACACCTATTATGTTTTCGTTGCCTGGCCAATTTAATCCACAAATGCGCTCTGAGGTAGTGAGTAGTATTGATATTGTCCCTACTATTTTAGGCGCTGCTGGGATAGACGTCCCTAAAGATTTACCGGGTAAGAATTTATTTGCCAACATGAAAAACGAAATCCCCATAGTTCGCGACGAAATATTTGGTGAAGGTTTTGCCCATGACATGGACGACCTAAACGATCCTGAGTCTACCTTATTGTATCGTTGGGTGATCGAGGGAAAATGGAAACTAATTTTAAGCTATGACGGTAAAAATGTGAGTTACCAGAAATATCACAAAGATGTCTTGTCTGGCCCGCGTCTATACAACTTGTTAGAAGATGAACATGAAACAGTCAACTTAGCTAGCGTTCACCCAGATCTGGTGAAACGTTTATCAGAAAAGCTAATGAATTGGTATCCAGTGAAGAAACGTAAGGTTTTACACTAAAGCTCGAGCATGTGTGCTCAATTTATAATAAGAAAATTAACGGTTTATGAGAAAATTACGATGAAAAAAAATGTAGCCAATTTAACTTTAGCTTTAATCGTTGCTTGCAGTAGTTTGCTGTCTGCTTGCAACAATCAAGTCGCAACTAAAAGTCATGTTACTTCGGAAAAAGTAGACTATTTTGCAGATAACGCATTTGGAAATGCACTTGCGATTGTGCAACATCCTGCAGGCGTGCATGCCAATGGTATTACTTACGTATCTTATCAGGGGCCTTTAGAAGATCCCTATGTGGCGTCGTATAATCATAAAACCGGTGAATGGAAGGGACCATTTAAAGCCGGAGTGAGTGAAATGGGAAAGGATCCATCTCGTCCAAAAATCGATAATCATGGTAAACCTACCATGTTAATAGATGACCTTGGTTATATTCATATCTTTTTTGGCGGGCATGGTGGTATGCCCAAACACGGCAAAAACCCTTTAGGAAATCATCACTACGGTCGCAATAAACATGTAGTGACTAAAAATCCAGGTGATATCAGCCAATGGCAAGAATTAGATAATATTCCCGCTTTTGGTACTTACAACCAGGCAGTTAAGATGGATAACGGTGATATTTATCTCTTTTACCGACATGGGGCACACCGCAGTGACTGGGTTTATCAAAAGTCTACTGATCACGGACGTACCTTCGCCGCCCCCGTATCCTTCTTAAAACATAAAAAGCGTGATGATATTAAAGCCGACGATAGTTGGTATGCCTGGGTAAGCAAAGGAAAAGATAACGATATTATTGTGTCTTACGATTATCACGTATGTTGGAATAACGGAGCCGGTATTAACGGTAGAGGACATACGACAGAACGTCATGATGCTTACTACATGGTTTTTGATACTGAACAGGGAACTTGGCACAACGTAAAAGATGAGAGTGTTAATATACCTGTTACTCGAGAGGTTGCCAACGACCAAACCTTAGTTGCCAGAACTGGCGCTGATTGGACCTTTAATGGCTCAGCACATATTGATGAAAATGGCTACCCACATATTGCTACCAACATTGGTATTGATCTAGGGCAAAAAATAGGTGGCCCGAAACAGACTAGTTATTTTCGTTGGACGGGTACCGAGTGGATAGGGGGGAGTTATGTGAACCCGCAATCTCGTATAGATAACACTGATTCCCGGGGAGACTTTTTCTTTAAATCTGCAAACGAAGTGACATTTGCCCTTGGATATCAACAACAAGATGATGGCGTGATAGCTTATTTTACGAGTGTCGATGGCGGTGAAACCTTTGAAAAGGAAAAAGAATTATTAAGGCGCAAAGGAGCCAATTGGGCGTTAACGGCCATTATTGAAAACGCGCATCCAGAAGCCCGAATGATTGTAGCTGAGAAGCAAAAAGGAAGTAATTGGCATAAGCTATATTTACTCGGAGATAGCGGGCCAGTTAAGCGCTTGAAACAAGATGCTAGCCTGCTTAACTAGCTTTTTGTAGTAAACCAAAAAAGCAGCAATAGGCTGCTTTTTTTGGATTAACTTTATAGATAATTAGCCGCTGACACAGCGTACAGAAAAAAGTTGATAAAGCATTGGGCGCTCAACTCATTCATTAAGCTTAATTCAAAATGGAAGTTGGATGTGTAAGCTCTTTTCACTGATAACCTGTTTGAGTGGTACAGATATTTCAGAGAAAAATCACCAATGTAGTAAAGCTTTCTTATTTTGGCCTAGGCATTAACCCATAGTCAATTGCAAATCAAGTCAAAGGCACTATGGCGATGTGTAATCACGGCAATTCAACGTATCTAAAGGTAGTGGTGTCGCAACATAAATTAACTAAGTATGGGGCTTATTTGGTTTTGTTGTTATTGTAAATGTAATATAATGATTGAATTTGATTAATTGTGGCGGTGCTCGGTCAGCTTGATAAAACTATCAGGATGATAAAACGACAGGCATTGCCGAGAGAGTAGCCCGGGAGGCGTTTTGTTATGAAGAGTGTGCAACATATATTAAGTTTTAAAGTTCCTAGGCCTGTAACTGTGGTGGCGACTTCACTACTGATCTCGTTGAGCCTTTTCTGTGCGGGTTGCGCTTCTACCGACTCTTCGACAGAGCAGACCTTCTTTGAAAAACGAAAAGCACTTATCGAAAAGTTTTCAGCCAAAGACAAGGTGTTTTCCGTGTTAAGAGCGCAGGTCGACCCAAAAGATCCTGAAAGTAAAGACTACTGGCGTTGGCGTATCGATCAATACATGTATGGACAATACCCAGAATATCAAGCAATTTACGATAGCTTTAAACAGGGTAAAACATTTCATCAGATATATGGATTGTCTGCAGAAGATTTGGGTTCTAAAACCCCATTACCCCAAAATATTCCTCAGTTACCGCAAGGTTACTTTACCGAAAACCTCCAAGGGAATCCCCACAGAGGGTGGCATTATGTATCAGGCGATACAGTTTATATTACTTATCAAGGTCATTTAACAGACCCTTATATTGCTAGTTACGACCTTAAAACACATCAATGGCAAGGCCCTTTAAAAGCTGCAGAGAGTACGCTGTCAAAAGGTGACAGAAAAATCGATAGTCATGGGCGACCTGTTATTGAGATGGATAGTAAAGGGCATTTGCATATCGTTTACGGTGGCCATGGCGGTGAAAGAGAAGACGGTCTTAATCCGCACTCTATTGATACCCCTCACGCTGGAGGCCGAATGCTACATGTAATGTCTGAAAAACCCTATGACATCAGCAGTTTTGTTTATAAGGACGATATCACACCATTTGCCTCCTACACCAAAAGCTACAAAATGGGAAATGGCGACATCTATCTATTTACGCGTGCTGGTACCCACAAGTCTCCTTGGGTTTACTACAAAATGAAAAGTGGTCAGCAACACTTTGAAGCGCCGGTGATGATTACTTGGCCTACACCACAACAAGACAATCCTATCAATGTCGATACGTTTTATATCAATCCGGTAAAAATCTCCGACACTGAAATCGCCATTAGCTTTTTGTGGCATGAATGTAATTTCAATGAAGTTCATAACAAACTTAACTACGGAAGAATAAATGCCTACTACATGAAACTAGTTACTGAAAACGGTAACTTTTATAACGCGCAGAATGAGGTACTAAGTTTGCCAATCACCCTGCAACAAGCCAATGAAAAAACCTTAGCATTCGATTCAACTAAACGTGAAGAAACCCCATTTGGAACAAGGCCCCTGGTTTTGCAGGGGGAGACACCTGCGGTAGCTTACGAGGCGCGCACTAAAGATTATAGTGAATGGCGGATGGCTGCTTATCAAAATGGCGAATGGCAACATAGTCTTCCCATGCCCGATACCGTTAATAGAACGTTGCACGATAGAGATAATCAAGAAGTTTCCAACATTCTTAGTCTCGAGGCTTTAGGTGTGCAAAACGGAATACATACTGCCGTTGTTATCTACCGAAACAAAGATAACAAGTCAGTTTTCGCGGAAGCGACGAGTGAGAATGGACAAGATTGGCAGGTAACGAAAGAACATTTGAGTTTGAAAAGTGTGCGTATGCAAATGGAAGCAGTCAAAAATAGTTTAAACAACACGGTTGCCATTGTTTTAAACCTTAAAAAAGGCGCTTCACAACGTTTATATTTATGGCACCAAGGTGAATTTCGAACCCCAGAAATGAATTAGGTCAAGGGTTTTTATGGGAAAGATCGAATACAAATATATAACTGCTTTTTAATAAGAGAATTCTTCTATGCTAAAGAAATGGGATCTTACTGTTTTTCTATCGTTGTTAATGGTTGGCTGTGTTCAGTCTGACAGTGGTTTGACTGATGACGCTAAGGCTACTTTAACGCCGGATAATAAAGCGCAGGAGAATGTGTCTATTATTTATGAATCATTTGAAAATGGTGGTTGGAATGCAGCTTCTCCTGGAGGTTTTACACCAGGATTGGTTGCTGATTTAGAAAAAAACTTTATGTTTAATCAGCATCAGGGAAATCATTCTTTTACGTTGGAAAACGAGATTGTTCGCGAAGGCAAACTCGCCGCTAAATTAGTTTGGCGACACCAAAATCCGCAGGCTTATAATGGTGATAAAAATAAACTGGATAACGTTGACCGCAAGGCGATGTTTCATGGTTTTAAAACGCAAAAAGTGAAAGGTGCTGAAGCCTGGTACGGTTTTAGTTTTTATTTTCCCAGTGAAGGAACAAAAGATGAGCTTAACGAATGGCTGTTTTTCCAAATTCACGGTAGTGCAGATAAACGTTTAAAGGAGCATTCTCGCAACCCACCATTTAGCCTCACTTTGACCAGCGAAGGTTTACGTGGAAATTGGAAATGGGATCCCTATGAGTTGAGCCCTACCAGGAACGGGGACGGCACTGAATATTTCGAGATAGCCGGAAATAAAAGTGAATACCTGGATAGATGGGTTGATTTTGTCTTACATGTAAAAGTAGATTATTCAGAGCAAAAAATGGGACTCATTGAACTTTGGGTTGACGCAAAAAAAGTGCTTAACAAACATAATATTCAATTTGGCTATAACGATGACAAAGGTATCTATCCCTCTTGGGGAATGTACTTTAACGGTGATCTCAGTGTGATGAAAAACGATCACTATTTGTATCTTGATGGAATTAGAATGACAGATGATGCAAACGCTAGTTATAGGAGTGTAGCACCGGTTAAATAGTCAACAGAATGATATCCTGTGGTCAATTATTAGTACTATTGCAGCTAATTATATAAAAATACGAGCAGTGGGTGAGGGCGAAACTAGTATCGGTCAATTTAACCTCGAATGGTCTTGTAGCTCGCCGCTTTTATTAGTATTTTCTTCTGTGGTTGAAAGGGAAAGATAGCAATCTATCTTTCCTCATAGACTCGGGTGATGGGACCATTGTCACCGATTAAATACATACGCCGCCAATTACTGTTCTTCGGCTTTTCTGCCACAATAAAGCGCGCATCAGGGTGGGCATTTCGAATGAATGAGCTTGCTGCTGAACCTGGACTGTCTAAATTACTTAGAGACTTGGGACGCTTCTGTTCCTGTTCATCCGTCGTGCCAAGATAATCTCCAAAACGGAGCAAATCCTCTCCTTTTGTAAAGGTGACCCCAGAGTCATGACTTTCCCACCAGCCCACGCGGGTTTTATCTGTTTTAGGATCTATACCACTTAACAAAAAGCGCACATTTTCACCGTCAGTTAAAAAATCCCCTCGTCCAATAGGGAGGCCACTTTTGAATCTACCTAGCCACTTTTTTCCGTCCCAAGTAAAATGTGCAGCATGTTTTGGGCCACCTATTTGCCAGCCAATATCCTCACCAATATAAGCGGCAATATGGGGGGTCCCTTGTTTGTCCACTTTGGTTGAACCGTTGAACGTCCATCGATCCCCGGTATTTATAGCGAGGGCTTTTTCATCAGCGACTTCTTTAGAAATTGGTATGGCTAGCGATTCACCTTTTACATTGCTCCACACATTTGTTTTAGTATTAAATTTTGCAAAGTATAGGTTTTTTCTCTCGGTTGAATGACCACCGCGGTTATTGCGAGGTGCGTCTTTATCCCAACAAAAGTGGTAGTCGAAACCAATCACAATTTCATCATTCAATCCCCTAGAAGCATAAGCATACCAGCTGTCTGTGCCAATATTGTCAGCTCGTCGTTTATATTGTAAAAATGAAACAGGCGTGGCAAAAGTGCGGCCATTATCTGTTGATTTTTGATAGACCCAGTCACTTCTATGTGCACCATGTCGATAAAACAGATAAATATCTCCGTTATCCATTTTTATGGCTTGATTGTATGTGCCAAACGGCGTGATATTGTCTAGGTTTTCCCAACTCGAAATATCGAAAGGCTTTTTGGAAACAGCGTGTTTGTTTTCGCCAGAGTGAGTTCCTGCTCCTAGTGGATTTTTACCATGTAAGGCTTCTACGCCGCCATGACCACCATAAAATATATGGATATAACCAGCGTTATCAATAATGAGAGTTGGTTTGCCGTGACTGTCTATTTTTTTGTTTGGATCTTTACCCAATACGCTAGTTCCGGCTTTATACGGACCAATCCATTGATTGTTGTTATGGTCATAAGCTGCCACATATGGATCTTCTTGCGCGCCTTGATAGGCGACATAAGTTATACCATTGAGGTGTTCCCCTGCAGGATGTTGAACAACGGCTACTCCTTCTCCCCAGCCATTATCAGCAAAAAAATTCTTTTCTACCTTGCTTACCGCGTCTTTTACGCATGCAGTAAATAATAGCCCTAACATACAAATAGATAATGAAACCTGTTTAACGTTCATGACGTTCCCTTTAGTTTTACAGTGATTAATTATTGCAAAGTAGCAACTAGATTTTAGATAAATAAGTAGAGTTCAAGTTTTCATTAAAAGGCCTGCAGACTGGAATAGGTACAAGCCTCAGATAATGAAATATCCATTTAAGGATTTTGGGCTCTATTTACTTGCATGACGTCTGCGAATTAAGAATATTCCCGCTGCAATGGAAAACAATGCTATCCCTGCAGGTTCTGATACGGTGATTTGTGGCTCAATGTCATTAAAGTTTACGTCTATCGCATCAACGATTGTGCTGCTAAATAGGGGCGTATTTGTGTTGGTTAGTGCAGTAAACTGCAATTCACCTAATTTAAATGAAGTACCGACAATATCGGTAATTCCGTCTAGGAAAAAAGCTTGCACGATAACGGTATTAGGCACAAACGTAAATGCATCACCAAATGCCCCGAAGTTAAATACGTCATCGGAGTCAAACCAGCTATTATCGACAAATTCGATTAACGAATCATCATAACCAAAATCAAATGCTAAAAAATCAATGGCAGGGTTGATGTCGTTAACCAGAATATCCACGGTGATAGTTTCGCCGCTACTGTAACTAGTTTGATCCGTTTCTGTGGTAATTAATCCAGCATTAGCGTTCATAGCCAACGTAGAAAATAATATAAATACTAAAAATTTCATTTTTTTACCTTTTCAATTTTAATCTGGGCTTGTAACCCGCTGAATAGTTTGATCGTCGTTTAAATACTATTTACTCACTTATGTTTTGCTATCAAATGGAGAGTCGTTCGGTTTTTCAATGCATTGTTGCCCCAGTGACTAATACCATGATGTCATCGAGCACTTGGGTTTCACCCACATAAATACCCCAGCGGAAACCAATTTCTTCGGTCCGTTGCCATTGCCCTGTACCAACTGATTCACCGTTGACCCACATCTCGTAATCCAAGCCATTATCGCGAACCTTCATATCAAAAGGTTGATTGATTACATTGGCGGCAATTTGAACCGGGGAGGCACCGCGCGGATAGAACCATAAGCTTCCGTCTCCATGCACACGTAGCATCACTGACCAGTGATCTACATTGTTACCTTTCGCTTGGAAAATTGAGCAATAGTGCTGCTTTACTGGTTGGTTAGAACAACCCGCTGATTTTAATACTGTAAACTTTGCGCTGAATTCTCGCCATACACCAGGTTCAGGTAACCAACGGTCGTCGGAACTAAATACTTCAACACGGGCTGCTAAAGCACGACTATTGGAAACATTTTCTTCATCTTTAAATAAACGGAATATTTGAGTATTGCCATCTTCTTGATACCAACGACTCCACCGATGGAAGTTATCCGAACGAATTGCGCTATTTCCCACGGTATGTATTTTGTAGTTACTCGTATCTATGGCTCTACTACCATATTCTCCGGTTTCTAGAAGGGCCTTATTGACAGTAACTGTTGAACCCATCACACCGGCACTAGTAAAAGTGCCTAGAGGTTGCAAACTATCTGTTGCTAATACTTCAGCCCAAGTCGGGTCATTTCCTTCTTGTCTGTATATCCAACTTGTATCTGGTTCATCTTCAGTTGGTTTAATCGCACAGCGAGCACGTGAACATAAACTTGTGAAACCTTGAACATCTCGGCTGTTAACGACCCCATCGCCATTAAAGTCATAATTTAAATTGGTTATTTTTCTGTTTCTAACGGCTAAGGTAAATGCGCGCATATCGTATTTATCGACGTCTCCATCCGCGTTTAAGTCACCAAAAATACCGACTTCAATAAGCATTGATGCCTCATTGGTGCGACCTTCGCTGTCCATAACAACAGCCTTAACGGTATGGATCCCAGCCGTTAAACCTAGTAATTCAGTCTCGTAAAAGTCACTTCCCCAAAGAAAGGGAGCTTCATATAATTCACGAACGAGTGAATCATCAAAGTACAAGCCTACAACTGTAATTTCATCATTTTCTTCCACACTGGTAATATCTACAGATAATGAAAAGCTGTCGTAACCACCAGGCAATGAAACATCAGACTCATTGAAGGTAATAGTAGGGGCGGGAGACGGCTTAACTATTAAAGTCATGCTTGCTTCGCCTTCTAATCCTTCGCTATCCACGGCTATTGCAGTAAAAGTGTGTTCACCAGCAAGCAACGGATTAGGATTGGGTTCATGACATGGGCTAGGCACTGGATCTTCATCACAACTAATCCAGCCCATGGCACCCAGCTCATATGGGGCATATTTATGTCCAAAATTCCACACTGGTTTGGTATCAACCCGCACTAGTTCGCCATTTCGATATAAGGTTACTGACACTATGGAGCGTCCTGAGACGGGTGACTCAGCATTTATGGTTAAACCTAACTGTTCATATCCCTCTGTTACCTCATATACTTCTTTTGGAAATTGGACTACCGGAGGTTGAGGTAAGCCATTTACCATAAGTGTCATGCTTGCTTGGCTGGTTTCCCCAGCACTATCAATGGCTACTGCAGTGAATGTATGTTCACCTTCTCCTAGGGGAGAAGGGTTTGGAGGATGGCAAGGGCTAGGTACTGGATCTTGGTCACAGCTAATCCAGCCCATAGCACCTGTTTCATGTGGTTTATATTGATGACCGAAATTATAAGGTGAGGAGGTATCTTCACGAACAATTTCACCGTTAAGATAAAGGGTGACAGATTCAATTGTTCGATCTGCAACTGAGGGTTGGGCATCGATGGTGATGCCTAATTTCTCATAACCTAAATCAACACTCATTGAAGACTGAGGAAAAGTAACAATAGGTGCTGTAGAGTTAACTGTTAATTGCATATACGCTGAGGCTGTTTGACCTTCGCTATCTAGTGCAACAGCTTTAAAAATGTGTACACCCGGACCTAAAGGGGTTGGGTTGGGTTCGTGATCGTCTCGCCAACCCATTGCACCCGTTTCATGTGGCTTAGAACCATGCCCAAATAAGTAGGGGAGTGTGTCATCAACCCGCACTAATTCATCATCAATATATAAGGTCACTGATTCAATGCTACGATCTTCGATTGGACTTGATGCCGATAGTGTTAAGGCCAATTTTTCGTAACCCTGCTCAACAATGACTGATGGGTTCGGAAAAGATATAGTTGGACGAGTTGCATCAGCTTCAATATCCAAATCAATGACTTGTAAATGAAGTGGCATTGCATTGCCGGATGTACGCTCCATTAGATAGTAATAGACCTTTCCATTTTTTACATACACGGTCCCATGGTCAAATACAGGGCCTTCAGTTTCTTCATAAACTCGCTCAAAGTCACTTGTACCGCCAACCGCTTTTTCAACGTAGGGACGACCATTTTGCAAGCCGATAATATAAATATTGTCGCCAGCCGTATAGATATTTGATGCACCCACAAAGTCAGTGTCGATGATAAAATCATCAGCACCTGCGGGTTTATAAGAATGAATGTAAACTTCTTCATAGTCGGGACGAGTACGATCTGTTGAACGCACAAGACTAATAATATGAACATCACCTTTTTCGGTTACAGTCCAATCAAAATCTCCAACGATGTATACTGAGTTTGGTTCTTGATGAGATATATAATCACCAGGTTCAAACACCTTGATTTCGTCGGAATTAACTAAGGGCCAAGTCATTGGCTCATTTTTGTGATTTTTCCATTCACCTAGTCCTTCTGGGTGATCTGAATAGGCATAATAAACACCGTTTTGATATATATATCGATCATTATTATCGTTGCTGCGCTGTTGGAAACCCACTCTAAGTTTGCCATTGACGTACTTCATATTGCCGTATAGACCCCAGTTATAAGCGTTTCCATGAGTCGTTTTTTGATTTTTATGGTTAAACGGCGTAAAGGTTGACCATTTCTGCTCGGATGCGTCATAACGATTAAAATAATAAGCACCGTTATTATTTCCGCCCCAACGCATGTAAAGAAGTAAGGTACCGTCATTGGTTTCAAAAAATTTGGGGTAAGTTAATGCTGAAAAATTATCTCTATCGGCTAAATCACCGGTCATTACAAGATGTTTATAGTCGACATAACCTGTGGCCGGGTCGCTTTGGCTGATATCACTGCTATCTTCAACAAACTGCTCGAGAGTGAACTCATCATCTGGCACTTCCGCTGCACCAGGCACTGAAAAACTATAACGGAAATAGTCATCTTCAAATTTGCCATCATATTTTGAGTTATCATAGGCATGCATATCGTAAACCATATGAATAGTGCCATTTATCGGGCTGACGGCTAAACCTATAGTGTTATGTGATTCACCAACCCACCAATCACCTCTAAAACCAGTGTGGCGATGGGGAAATTCAATGGTCTTTACCGTGCCTGTTTCAGTGTTATAGCGTGATAACATGACATGACGATCATCTTTTCCACCTCTATACCAAGTCATAAATACATAATGTTTATACGATTTTACGCTATCGCCATGTGCTGATATGTTTTTTCCAAAATGATAGTCATACACATCTGTACCATTATTAGGTGCGTCAAAACCTACTTTTTGGCCATCAAAATGCAACCCTTGATCAGTAATTTTTACTTGGCTTTCTAAGGTTACGTCCGCTTGAGCGCTTGGGACTGTAAAACCAATAGAGCTTGTCAGCAGTAAAATATATTTGAGCATCGACCTGTTTTTGTTTGTTATAGACATAGTTTTTACTCTGTTTTAAAGATAAACGATACGCAATCCAGTCCTGAATCAATTAATGATGCGATCATGTTAAAGCAATTTAGGTCATTGATTGCGATGTTAACGGTCTTAAAGCCATCTTAAGGTACTTTATTTAGAATATTTAAATATTATTAGGGCTATAAAACGCAATAATGATAACAAACTATTTTATATAATCATAACATTTCAATAACAATCTTTATCGGTCTTGTTAGGTCTTGCTGTTTGCTGCTGATTTTATTAATAAAAAATAATGGTTGCTTTATTGATGAGCAGATCTCACTTCTGCAAAATTGATCTGAAATGTTAAATTATTTTTTTGTATCATAAGGAGGAAAGGGAGTGGGTAGAACTCCCTTCTTATGTAAGTGGTATTTTGTTAACAGCACGTCCACAATCAATAAACTCATTAATTCTTATTAGGCGTAGTTGAAGCGGAATTATTGTCTAACTTAGGTTTGTTATGAAAAGGGGGAGAATGAGAAGGGAAATTCGTATCTAATAACGTTTTTAAACGCTGCTGTATTAGGTTAACGTGTTTTTGGCCGGCAACATTTTCAACTGCAACAAGACTGTCTTTGTGAAAGTATAATTCTGTAAACTCTATTGCTTGGCTGTCAGCATTTCGCCATTCGGTATATCGCCATATGCCATCAGTTACACTAACGCCCATCCGTTTTTTACCCCGTGTAAATAAACTATAGGCGGCATTATCCCATGCCATATTGGGTTGATCTAATAACGTTAGTAGGCTTTTACCATCTAAGTTGGGTAACGGTAAACCCGCCGCTTCGGCGATGGTTGGGAATATGTCTATATTTTCAATTAATGCAGCAGAAGTCGCTCCGGCCACTCGATTTTTATGAGCAGTTTCGCGGCTGATGATTAGTGGTACACGAGTATCAAGTTCCATATTAGTGTGTTTATTCCAAGCCCCATATTCACCCAATTTATAACCATGGTCACTCATAAAAACGATCATAGTATTGTCACGAAGTTGCAAATCATCGAGGGCTTGCATCACTTTGCCGACTTGAGCATCCATATAACTAACCGAAGCATAATAAGCATGAATTAAGGTTTTAGTTAACTCATCATCGGTATCGCCTTCCTTTGGGATACCGCCGTACATTCTTAATTCATTCCATTTGGTTAAGGCTAAACGGTACATATTATCTGGTTTTTTGCGACTCGGAACGGTAAATTGCTTTCGGTCGTACAAGTCCCAATATTTTTTAGGGGCATTAAAAGGTAGGTGTGGTTTGCTAAATCCAACAACCATTAAGAATTTATCGTTTTTTACATTTTTTAAGGTCGCGATTGCATCGTTAGCCACTTTGCCGTCTTTATAAAAATCATCCGCAACGTCTCCTGCTTCATAGGCAAATTTCTTTTCTTTGTTTCCAGCAATGGCATAAAAGTTATCCAGCTTTTTAATGTGTGTTGTCCAGTTTTCCTGGTCGTCGGTAACACTGTGATAAACTTTTCCAATACTGATGGTTTGGTAACCATTTTCCTTAAATAGCTGAGGCATAGATACAACGTTCGGTTGATTAGGTCGTAATCGACCGGCTCTATCTATGCTATATAAGCCAGTTGTTTCAGGGCGCAAACCCGTCATTATGCTGACCCGAGAAGGTCCACATATGGCCTGTTGCGCATAAGCATGAGTAAATTTGACTCCTTGTTTCGCTAAGTCATCAATATTGGGGCTAATGACGTGTTCACTGCCATAGGTGCCTAAATCTACACGTAAATCATCAACTAAAAAAATCACAATATTAGGCGTATTTTGCTGTGCTTTGACAGTAAAACAGAGGGATACTAACAATGCCGTTAATAGTGACGATAAATGCAAAAATTTAATGAGTACACTAAACTTGTTTTTGCCGTTAACTTCGAGCCTGTTGTTCTTATCAATCATCGTTTCCACTTGGTCATTTCTGATGCCGCTAGTAGCACGGCGCCAGCCCCATAAAATTGGGTTTCATGCTCTGCGACCGGATCGGGAGATTTACCCACCTGTTGCACCCAGTTAACTTTACCGTTGGCTTGGGTGGCTCTTTCTATCGCTTGCCAGCCTTTTAATGCCGCGGTTTTGTATTTAGGATCAGTCAGCAACCCATTGTTTACTCCCCAGGCTAATCCGAAGGTGATAAACCCAGTACCGCTGGTTTCAGGTGTTGTCACTTTGTTTGGATCTAGCAAAGAGGGCGACCAATAACCACTGGGGTTTTGGATAGGTTGTAATGCCGCAGCAAAGCGTTTAAATAATGCGATGTATTTATTGCGAGAAGGATGGTCTTTGGGTAAGTCATCAATAATTAAAGGTAAACCGGCGAATACCCAGCCATTACCTCTGCTCCAAAATACGGGTTGGCCATTGTCACTCTTTTTCTCAAAATAACGACTATCTCGAAAAAACAAATCATATTTTTCAGAATACAAATAATCAACAGTGGCCCAATATTCTTTGTCAGCGTAATTAAAATACTTTTCATCGCCAGTGATGTTAGATAATTTTAACCAAGTACGAGGTGCCATAAATAACGCATCCGACCAGCACCATCGGTCCTGACAGGCGCCTTCAAAGCCTCGTCGTGGAGGCTCTTCTTCAATCATCTCTAAGCTAACTTTAGGGGGATTAGCTAATATTGAGTCGAACAATTGTTGGGTAGGTTTAAAAGCTGCTGTGTTGTCTGTTTGTTCACTCAACCACAAGAACGTTTGACCAATAGCATGGTCGTCGCCATGCAAAGGGCGTTTGAGCATCAATTGATAACCTTGGTCTTTGGCCATTTTTTCTATATGGGCTAAAGAGGTTTGATCATCTACAGTTTCAACCCAGCGAGTCAAACCAATGTAAAATGCCCCTTGGATCCAGCCTAAAGGATTCGAAGAACTAGTATGATATCGTTTGTCTAAATAGTCATAATTGTTATTTTCGACCTGTTCAATTTGCCAACCAGCTACATGTTGCCCGACTGAAAGAGCAGATTGTCGTATTTGCAGCGACGAGTTGTCTGTTACTTGTGTTGATTGTGTGTGAGACGCAGAACCGCAACCACCGACAGCTAATGCGATAATAATCCCTAGTCCAATCGTTGCAATTTTTGTCTTCATTAATCAGTCCACTTAATCATTTCAGATGCCGCCAATAGCACAGCGCCCACCCCATACAATTGTGAATCGGTCTTTTTCACTGGATCAGGAGATTTACCTACGTGTTGTACCCAATTGACTCGTCCACTGGGTTCGATGGCCTGTGTAATTGCCGACCAACCTTTTCGAACTGCCTGTTTCGCATTTTCATCAGTTAAGATGCCATTGTTAACTCCCCAAGCTAAACCAAAAGTGATGAACCCTGTTCCACTCACTTCAGGTGTTTTAACCTTGTTCGGATCTAATAATGACGCTGGCCAATAGCCATTTTCCGTCTGTAGTTTTATTAGGCCTGCTGCATTTTTCTTATACAACTCAATGTAGCGAGGTTTAGATGGGTGGTCATCGGGTAGTTCATCAATTATTAACGGAATCGCAGCAAATACCCAGCCATTTCCGCGCCCCCAAAATACCGGTTCACCATTGTCACTTTTCATATCAAAGTAGCGACTATCGCGAAAAAATAACCCATACTTGTCAGAGAATAAATAATCTGCACTTGCCCAGAATTCCTTATCTGCATATTCAGCGTATTTGCTATCACCGGTGATATTGGTCATTTGAAACCACGCGCGAGGAGCCATAAATAACGCGTCTGCCCAACACCAACGAAGTTGACAATTACCTTCTAAGTGCACTTTTCCTGATCCGGATGCCGTTTCATCCAACATTTCAAGGCCTACGTTCGGCTTATTATCTAAAATCATGTCGAATACAGCTTGAGTCGGTTTGATAGCATCTTTATTCTTTGTTTGTTCTGCTAACCATATGTAAGTTTGAGCAATGGTATGGTCGTCTGCGTGAAAGGGGCGATCCATCAATAGTTCAAAATTCTCCTGTTCGGCTACCTTTTCCATAAAGCCTAAAAAGGACTGGTTTTTTGTGGTTTCCGTCCAGCGAGTTAAACCAATATAAAAAGCCGCTTGAATCCAAAATTTTGCGTTTTCAGATTTGGCCCGATGGGACTCGGGAATGTAATCTAAATTACCCAACTGTTCGATTTGCCAATTAGCCACTCGATCGGCTATTTCTTTTACATTTTGCTGATTGCTTTGAGTCGAATGGTATGTACTAGATTGATTCGGCTCTATATTGGTTTGAGTCGTAACTGATTGTTCTTTGCCGCATCCGGCCAATAACAAACTGATTGTTAGGGGCAGTACTGCTAGTGATTTTTTGAATTTTTGCATAATCTGTCTCATTATCTGTTTTAACGTTTAACTGGTTATCGGCGAAGTCTATATAAGGTGCTTTTACAATGACTGCTACCGTTTTAAATTTGAGTTCTCTTTATATAGCTAGTGTTATTGTCCATATTTAGGATTGGCTTGATGTCGTAAGTTGATAAATGAATCTCTTTGTTTTACTTCTTTTGACCTTTGTTGTTCATAGGTTTGGATGTATTGATCAACTTTTTGGCTAAGACCCTTAACTACGCCTTGGTGCTGTTTAGATTCAATCAGGTTGAATTTCTCTTCGGGATCGTTTTCCAAGTCATACAGTTGTTGAAACCCATTCTTGTAGAAATCTATGTATTTCCATTTTTCGGTTCTTAGGCCTACGGTAGGAGGGATGAAAGATCGCTTAGGCTGATACATGTGCTCAAAGAAAAACTCGTCACGCCATTTTACATCTGTAGATCCACTTAGAAGTGGAAGTAAGCTCTCACCTTGATAGTTGGCTGGGGCATCTAGGCCTGCTAAATCAACTATGGTTGAGGCTATGTCAATATTCAGTGCGATGGAATCTAGTTGTTGATTTTGGGCCGCTTTGTTTCGTGGGTCATAGATTATCAATGGTATCCGCAGATCCTCTTCCCAACCAAACCATTTACCTGCCAATTGACGTTCATTGAGGTTGTAACCATTGTCACCCATATAAATGATTACGGTGTTGTCGGCCATACCTGTTTCTTCTAATTTTTGGTAGATCATCCCAACCGCTTTATCAACGGCGCTAATTGCCCGATAATAACGTTTAACCATTCTTTGGTATTTTTCAGGCGTATCGTAGCGCCATTTCCATCGTTCGCGACCAATAGAACGTTTTAAAAACTCAGGTAGCTCCTGAAATGTGGCGTCATCAGAAAACTTTGCAGGCGGAATAGTGACATCTGCATACATACTTTCAAATTCTTCAGGGTAGTGATATTGGTCTTGTAAATCATTGTCGTGAGCATGGGGATTCCAAAAATTAACTGACATCGTCCAAGGTTTACCCGCAGTTTTTGATTGTTCGATGAATTCTTTTGCTAATTCTGCAATGTAGTATGTTTGGGGTAAGGTTTTGCCTTTATACTGCTCTTTTTTTGACTGCAGAAGCGGTTTAAAAAAATCAAATCTATCTTCATCATTACCAGAAATACCAATTTCATATTTTCCAACAAACGCTGAACTGTAGCCGCCTCGTTTGAGTACCGCTGGATACATGTTGGCTGATTCCTCTATCCCAGTTTTCGGGCGACCAAAGGTAAAATCATGAGTACGCTCAGTTAAGCCGGTTAAAATACTGATTCTGCTTGTTGCGCAAATAGGAGTTGTTACAAAAGCATTGTTAAATAGTGTGCCCTTGTTTGCTAGTTCATCTAAATTAGGGGTTTTAATGATGGGATGGAATTTGCCCAACATATCCCAACGATGATCATCCGCTAAAATAAACAGAATATTAGGCTTAGTTGAACCCATGTTTGGCGTTTTAGAGCTGGAGCTACATGCACTCAAAATAGTGAATATCGTGCAAATAGATAGCAGTATCTTAAATTTAGTTGTGGTACTCATTACGTGAACTCGTTCATTTACTTAAAACGCTAAAGCGTTCTGTACTGGTAATTATGCATGCTATTTGAGGTTTAAAACTGAAGTCTCAAAGATATTACACGCATTTAACTATTTTATCACAATAACAGACATTTTAAGTCAAATAAACTCATATTAAGCCTTTTGTGGGTAGTTGATTCAACCCTAGTCCTCTACAAATGGGCATTTCATTCTCATTTTTTGGATTAGGCGTGCTGCTGAATGACTGCTTGGATACACACTAAACCTCTTTCTTAAGTGAACTTTTCGGCTAGGCCTATTCCCTATGCAGTGCATTTTATGGGGTCTACAATTACTTTTTGTCAATTGTTCGTTTTTATAGAGCTATGTCAAAGACTGCTAAGAACCATTCAACTATAAGATTCTATATCTTCTGATTGTATTTACTTTAATTTGATTGAATATGATAGTAGGATTGCCTGGTGTTATTAACTTGTTGCGAAATTGTTTCCTGATTTGAATTGAGTTGGGCTAAATGGAGTAAAGGGTACTGATGATAGCAAACATGTATTTAAGGCTATAAAACTCAGTTTGTTAGAGGTGAGTTCTTTAAATCTGGGTTTCACAAAGGTTTGGATTGATGATAAATAAATCTCGTATATTTGTACTTCTAATAGCATTCACAACATTCACACATAGCAGCTCCGGTGAAGGGGCAAAGCCACAAGTAAATGCACTAATTTTAAAAGCTGACTTTACTGATACAAGCAACAAAATAGGTCCAATTAACGATTTTTTTGATGTGGCAGTTAGAACGGATAAAGCATCGCCCCATTCCAAACCTGCTAATTTGGGGCAAACGCCCCAAGTTAATACCGTCAGGATATTAGGTGGCTGGGCTTCCAAAGATATCGAGGGGGATGCGTATAAATGGGACGGAGAAAAATTTGTTTATGATTTCCATAAGGTCACCAATAGAATTGATCGTTGGTTAAACAATGGTTGGGAAATTTTTCAAATTGTATTAGACAATCCACCTTGGGCTTTTCAACGGGGGATGAAATTTGTAGAAGAGCCTAATGGAACCGATTATTTGTTGAAAGACGCCAACAGTGTTTATGGTAATGGTTTACCTCCAAATGATTCAGTGGCCTGGCACAATTTCATAGGCCACTTGCTGCAACATTTAGTTAAAAAATATGGTAAAGAAACCGTTTCAAAATGGCGTTTTCGAGTAGGTTCAGAAATAGATACTCGGCCACAACATTGGGTAGGAACGCGGACACAGTTTTTCGAGCATTATCGAAATACCGTGAGTGCAGTGCGCAGCGTATTACCTAACGCTTCCGTAGGGGCGCATTTTAGGGAGTCCTCTTTTCAAAGTCGTTATGTTGATTACACAGGCAATACAGAAGATGCCTACGCCCCCCATTTTATCGCATGGGCAAAGGCTAACAATGTGCCTTATGATTTTGTCGCAATTTCTTATTATCCCCATATTCATAAAGAGCACGAGTTAGATATGCAGCGTGTTTATAAGTATGACTTTGCGCCTATCGCGCAACACCCCGACTGGAATACAAATGCCAGTTTAGAAATTCATGAATTTAAACTTATTTCAAAAATGCAGCGCGCCGGTTTTGTCAGTGTTTCCACGTCTCATAGCTCGTCTTTTTTTGCCATGTTGGCGAAATTCATGCTTAACCACAATATTAAAGAAATATTCCAGTGGGGGACGGGGCACGATGGTCGTTACGCGCCTGAAGTCCTAACGCAGTTTGCTTTGTTGCCAATGGTCGGTAATCAGTTATATAGAAATTCAGTACACGGACAACCATCTATTGAGGGCAATCTTGTTGATGGGATTTTTAGTAAACGACCGGATTCAAAGGCATACGATATACTTTTATATAATTTTAATAGGCATAATTTAGCCCATGAGTTACCTGAAATAAACGTTATTGATCTTGACGTTTCCCACCCTGTTTCTACTCCCTATCAATTTCGCATCGGCACCATAGATAAACGCAACAATGCTGAGGAAATGTTTATAGCGGCCTATCCTAAAGCCAGGATTCCAATAGAGGAGGGCGGCTGGTGGAATGAACGTTTTCATCCAACCGCTTCTGGATCTATAGGACTCAATGCAGAAGGAAAGCAAGTTTATTTGAATTACAAACATAAATATCAGGAATCAAACATGATTATCTGGGGGGATTGGCAAACAGGGAAAACGTCGAGTGGTAACAACAAGGTTTCAAGGATTCAGATTGAGTCTGAGATCGGTTCATTTAGTGTGCAAAAAATAGAAATACGCGTACTACCATAAACGCTGTCGCCACTTATAAAGTGTTTTCTAAATTCTCTAAAGAAAGATTAAAATTAGGACAATGTTGGATGAAAAATATATTACTAATCACTTTTTTCAGTGTGTTTTTAACAGCATGCACCAGTGAATTATCTAAAAGCCGAAGCATTAAAAATTTAACTAGTCCTACCCATTTGCGGGTTGAAGGAATTCAATCTCCTTTGAATGTGCACAATTCAGCTCCAAGACTGTCATGGCATGCCAACGTAACAACACAAGATGCTTATCAAGTGCAAGTCGCCAGTTCGAAGGAACTGCTAAGCTCGGGAATCCCGGATTTATGGGACAGTGGTAAAGTCAACACAAGAAAATCTCTTAATATTACTTACCAAGGTAAAAAGCTCAAAAGTGGCCAAACAGCTTATTGGAGAGTTAGAGTATGGTCAGATGAGCAAACTACAACGCAAGTCCAAGGATGGAGTGAAGCTAATAAATGGGAAATGGGATTAATTAATAAACAAGATTGGCATGCTAAATGGATACAAGTTGAAAAACCAAGTGTAGCCGACATTACCAAGTCAGTGACTAATTGGATGTTATTTGCTGCTAATCTGCATGAAAGCGATTCTGAAGGTTTATCTGAAAGTAAACGGCAAACACAAAAAAGAGTACTAGCACAATTAACTGAACAGCCCACAGCAAGCTTGTTTCGTCATACATTTGAGATAATGGCATATAAAAAAGTGGTAAAGGCCCGTCTACACAGCACCGCAGCGGGATATTATGAAATATTTATCAACGGTAAAAAAGTTGATGACCGTATAGCCGATCCCGGCCAAACAGATTTTGATAAACGTATTTTATACAACACAGATGATGTATTACCATTTTTATTTGCTGGCAACAATAGCATAGGTGTGCACCTTGGCAGTGGTTGGTACGACGAAAATATAGCCTTTAGTAAATGGGAAAATCCAGACGCTAAAGAAAAAAGTCAAGTTTCTCGTTCGTTATCTTATGGGCAGCCTAAGTTTATTGCTCAATTAGAGCTGACTTTTGAGGATGGCTCTAAACAAATAGTGGTGTCGGACCAAAATTGGTTGAGCCACCCGTCACCAGTATTAAAAGAAGGTATATTCTCCGGCGAGTTATTTGACGCGAATAAAGCTATCAAAACTTGGCATAGCGTGCGTGAAGTAAAAAAAGATGAAAGTTGGAAATCCGTGCAAGTGTTAAGTTATTGGCCAACCAGAGCACTTGAACCTCAACTTTTGCCGCCAATTAGAACAATTGAAAAAATGACAGCTAAAACACTTTATCAACCTAAAGAAAAGGTTTGGGTATTGGACTTTGGTCAGAATTTTACCGGTGTTCCTACTTTGCATTTAGATAAACTGGATTTAAAACAAGGTCAGACGATTCATTTACGTTACGCAGAGTGGGCAGATATTGATGGAAATATTAGTCAAAAGACAGGTGGTGGGGCTCCCTTGTTAAAACAAGTAGATAGCTATATTGCTGCATCCGATGAAGCCAAAACTTGGCGCCCTAGTTTTACGTGGCATGGTTTTCGTTATATCGAAATTACTGGTTTAGAAAAAGCACCTGAGCTTGACGCAGTCACCGCGCATTTAGTCAGAAGTGACGTGGCTAGAGTGGGGCAGTTTTCTAGCTCTAATGCTTTGATCAATCGTATTCACGATATGGCGCTGTGGAGTTATGAAAGTAATTTAATGGCACTGCCAATGGATTGTCCTATTCGTGAGCGAGCTGGCTGGACAGGAGATGCTCATGCCGCGCTTATTACTGGCAATTATAATTTTAATATGCAAAATTTTTGGCAGAAATATTTAGGCGATTTTAAAACCGCACAATATGTTGCTCCGGCAGTGGTGCCGGGTAAGCGCACTCATGGTGGAAATTTTGATTGGGCTGCGGCGGAAATCATAATCGCGTGGGAGAATTATCGACATTATGGTGACATACAAACGCTTGATGACCAGTACGCCAGCATGATGAAATATATGCAGGCCGGCGAAGCTAAACTGGAAGATTCTTTACTGCGCATAGGGTACGGCGACTGGTGCGATCCTGTTCGCAAACCCGGGATGGGCCGACAACGTTGTAACCCAGAATACACACCACCTACTGCTACTAGTTCTGCTTTGTTTGCGCATACAGCAAATTTAATGGCAAAAATATCATCACTGTTAAACAAGCCGAGTGAAGCAAAACATTTTTCTCATTTATACAATCGTATTGCAAAACAATACCATCAGGAATTTTACGATCCGGACACTGGACATTATGGAAGTCAGACCGCAGATGCAATGGCCTTACAGTTTGGTTTAGCTCCGCTAGAATTGCGTCAAAAAGTGGCGGCTGGCTTAAACAGAGATGTGCTTGAAAATTGGAATGGCCATGGCTCGGTTGGTGCTTTAGGACAGACTTATTTGTATAAGTCTTTGAGTGACTTTGGTTATGGTGATACCGCGTTCAATATCTTTACGGCAGAGGGCTATCCAGGGTACCAGTGGCAATTTGACAAATTAAACGCCACTACATTATGGGAGCGAAAAGGCGTGATAGATCCTAGTTTAGATCCTGATCGTCGCAATGCGCCAGGCCGTTCTCTTAACCATCCTTTTCATAGTGGTTATGATGGTTGGTTTTATGAAGGCCTAGGAGGAATTCGATTACGAGAAGACAGTGTTGGTTATCAAGATTTTGCACTCAAACCGGTGTTTGCTAAAGACCTAGACTCAGTAACGGTCTCCTATAAAACCGGTTATGGGACGATTCAAAGTCGTTGGTGGCGTGAAAATAGTCGGGTGAAATGGGAGTTTGTTGTGCCAAACAACACCACTGCTTTGGTGACATTACCTAACCAAAAAAGCAAATTATATCGCGCTGGCGCGTATACCTTGGTTGCGGCCGAATAATCGATTCGCATATGCTAATTTGGAATAGACATAAAATGATAAAACATTTTCTATTACTTAGTTTATTGGGTTTGGTTGCCTGTATTAATATTCCAAATGGTACAAATAAACCTGGTTTTCCTAGCACATTGTTAGTGGAAGGGCTTACATTCCCTATGAATGTGCATACTGCAAGACCAAGACTGTCATGGCATGCAAACGTAAATACACAAGACGCTTATCAAGTGCAAGTCGCCAGTTCGAAGGAACTGCTGAGTGCGGGAATCCCAGATTTATGGGACAGTGGTAAAGTCGCATCTCGTCATTCCCGTAATATTGGCTATCAAGGTAAAAAATTAAATACCAATGATACGGCTTATTGGCGCGTGAGAGTTTGGCCATCTAGTGGCGATAAAGCGTTAAATTGGAGTCCTATGAGTCGGTGGCAAATGGGCTTATTAGACAGTAGCGACTGGCAAGCTAAGTGGATACAAATTGAAACGCAGCAATCAGTTAAGAGTGATTCTGCTGTTAGTCAATGGGTGAATTTGGTGGGGACAGTAGAAAACGAAGATGGCAGCGTGGGTACGCCAGCTTTAGAACAATTGCATAATATGCCTACTGCGGGATTATTCAGATATGAATTCTCGCTGGAAAAAACAGTAGTAAGTGCCAAATTGCACAGTACTGCAGCGGGTTATTATGAGGTGTTCATCAATGGTAAACGCGTCAAAGATCGTATAATGGATCCCGGTCAGACTGATTTTGATAAACGCATTTTATATAATACAGATCAGGTTACTGACTTCATAGGCAGTGGAAACAATGTTATTGCTGTGCATTTAGGCAGTGGCTGGTACGATGAAGATATTGCGTTTAGTGGGTGGAAAGATCCAGATAACACCGGATCAAATCCATCGAGAAAAACCTATTCTTTCGGTCAGCCGAGTTTTATTGCTCAACTAGAGTTGGAGTTCAGCGATGGCAGTAAAAAAATAGTATCTTCAAATGAAAATTGGCTTACCCATGCTTCGCCAATAGTTAAAGAAGGGATATTTTCGGGCGAGTTGTTTGATGGAAATAAAATCGTAAAAGGGTGGAAACACAAAACTAAAGAAACTAATGATCCCCAGGACGTCAAACAAAAATGGGCCCTTTGGAAACCAGCAAAAGTGTTAGACTCGTGGCCGACTAAACAGTTAGAACCTCAATTATTACCTCCCATACGGCCTGTAAAAAAACTCCAACCTAAGCAAATTTTAACGCCAAAAGATAACGTATGGGTGTTTGACTTTGGTCAAAATTTTACCGGTATACCTAGCTTGCATCTTAATAAAATGTCACTAAAACAAGGGCAGGCTGTTTATCTTAGGTTTGCGGAGTGGGCTGATGATAAAGGAAACATTAGCCAATTAAGTGGCGGAGGTTGGGCGACTAACCTAAATGCTGTTGATGGCTATATTGCTGGCAAAGAAAATCCAGCAAAGTGGACGCCGAGTTTTACATGGCATGGATTCAGATACGTTGAAATTACTGGCTTAGATGAGAAACCTTTTTTGGACATATTAAGCGCTCAGTTAGTGCGTAGTGACGTTGATCGGGTTGGTTTATTCAGTAGTTCAGATCCCTTACTCAATCGTATTCATCATACTGCTTTGTGGAGTTATGAGAGTAACTTAATGAGTGTGCCTTTAGACTGTCCTATACGTGAGAAGGCCGGTTGGACCGGAGATGCTCATGCTACCTTGGTGACGGCTAATTACAATTTCAATATGGAGACTTTTTGGCCAAAGTATTTAGGTGATTTTAGAACCGCTCTAAAAGTGGCACCCACGGTTGTGCCAGGTAAGCGCACAGGTGGCGGCAAAGTCGATTGGGCTGTCGCTGAAGTGTTAATTGCATGGGAGCATTATCGCCATCATGGAGATATTCAACTGTTAGAAAAGCAGTATCAAAGTTTGCTTGAATACATGGATTTTGGTCAACGGCAAATGAGCGATTTTTTAATTCACAGTGGCTATGGTGATTGGTGTGATCCTGTTGCGTCACCCGGTACCCCTAGAATCGGAGGGCGAGGTACGCCACAGTGGACTTCTACTACCGTTACTAGTACCGCATTATTTACCCAAGCCGCCAATTATATGAGTAAAATTTCTCAAGTATTGGGTAAACAAGCGGCCTCTGAGCAATACCAAGCACTTTATCAAAACTTGAGAAAAGGCTTTCACACCGCCCTTTATGATCTTAAAACGGGACATTACGGTAGCCAAACCGCCGACGCGATGGCATTGAGATTCGGTATAACGCCGATTGAACTTAGACAAAGTGTGGCTGACGCTTTAAATAAAGATGTGCTAGAAAAATGGCAAGGTCATTCTTCGGTAGGTGCCTTGGGACAAACATATTTATATCTCGCATTAAGTGATTATGGCTATGCCGACACTGCATTTAATATTTTTAAAGCCAAAGGTTACCCGGGATTCTCATACTTATTTGACGAACTGAATGGTACCACTTTATGGGAACGCAAAGGGGCGTTTGATCCGAGTAAAGGTCGTGGACCTATTCGTTCCTTAAATCATCCATTTCACGGTGGTTATGATGGCTGGTTTTACCAAGGTTTGGGGGGGATTCGTCCTTTAGAAAATACCGTTGGCTACCAAACCTTTGCCCTTAGGCCTGTATTTCCGAAAAAGCTAGATTCGATAAAGGTGTCCTACACCACGGGATATGGTGAAATTAAAAGTCGCTGGAAAAGAGCAGGAAAGCAGATCATTTGGCACTTTACGATTCCTAACAATAGTCGTGCGTATGTGACTTTACCGAATCAAGAAACCAAGCTTTATCGTGCCGGAGAATTCTCCCTAGGGTATACACAATCGGATTAGACTCCAATCGTTACTGGATTATTACTTTTCTATAAATAAGCACGATATAAATGATTTAATCTAAATGGAAAACCATTGGGATGTCGTTAACTTGCGGAGAGTTGTCAGGGTTCGTGAGCATAATATCAGCCATATATGCCCACCACTTTTTAACAATTGGGTTTAGGGGGAGTTGGTCCATTTCGTGATTTGAAGTACGTTTAAGTACGGCAAATAACTTATTCGAATTTTTCTCAAAAAATATAGAATAGTCAGATACACCAGCTTCTTTTAAAGCAGTGACAAGTTCTGGCCAAATTTCGTCATGGCGTTTTTCATATTCAGCTTCAAAGCCAGGTAGTAAGGTCATTACAAATGCGATTTTTTCCATTTTATATGCTCTCATTATTTCAGAAAAAAACCTGCCCTTGGGCAGGTTTGGTATGACGTTTAATTTTTGACATTATCTAAATAGTTTTGCCAAGCTTGATTACTGGTAATTTTACCGGCTCCTTCCCAGGCAAAGCCTGATTTGTACGATAGTTTTCCTTGTTTATCCGTTGTGGTAAACATCCAAATGTGGCTTTCGTCTTTTATGTCACTTGGAATATGTTTAATACCTTCAACTTGAGAAGGGTTGAGTAAAGCGCCTGTGCCGACACCTAAATTATCAATAACTTCCCAAGCTGAAATGCGTCCGGTGTCTTTGTTGTAAGCTACTTTGGCTTTTTCGTCGTGAGTGGCTACGCCTATTGCGATGGGTAAAGCTTGAGGTTTACCGTCGAGAGTGAATACTGAATCGACTTGGAATAGTTGTGTTCCCATTGGTAAGGAAATCGTTTTTATCTCTTTGACTATTCCTAGGGGAGTGAACCATTCATATTCTAATTCAAAGGCAGCTTTGTCATTACCACTTTCTATGATGTTGTAGCGTTTGAAACTGTGGGCAGTATACGCTTGTCCATCTAACCAAATTGCAGTACCGCCGACACCTCGACTAATACCTGTGTGATAAGGATCATAACCTTCACCACGATCTTCATGGTATGAAATTCCATTCACGTAATTTTTGTACCATTTATCGATAATTGAATAATCTACCTTTTTAAACCAAGCATCCACTCCACTTGAATGGCCTTTTAGTGGTGCTGCAGGGCCGTATACACGAAAGGCAACGCGGTCATTTTCCCAAGCAAAGTCGTCACGGCGCTCTGGAACAAATCGAGCATAGGCTTTGACTTCGGGAGTATTGGCGTTTGATTGAGTGTTAGTTTGAGTTTGCGTGTTGGTACAACCCATTAAAATTGCACTGGCAGCTAACGCGACTAATGGTAATTTAAATCTCATTTGCATGAATACTTTCCTGTTCTTGAATTTTGAATATAAAGGTAAATATTGGAATGTAATACTCATCTCGTTCAGGGTTAATTGCTGAAACTACAATCAACTTTTCTTTCTAATACATGATTATTGACGGAAATGAACACTCTGCTAATTCATTGAAATAATTGCAGAATTGCTCGTTGATATTGCCTGATATAACCCTGTGTTTTTTTACATTTTTGATTGTTTTTCATGAAATCGTACTTAAATTTGATATTATTTATGTACTTTATTGTGTTAACTCTGAACTTACATTAGTAACACCGCCATAACACCATTAAAATCACACCATGTCAACATCAATCATTTTAGAGCGTAAAGGTAACCTATATACTGAATAACCAAACCCTGTAGCCCTTACAAGCCCATACTCTCTGCTAAACTAGAGCAGGGTCGGAAAGCTATTTATTCGCCCAATACTCAATAAAAAGAGCATAAAAACAAAGGGAAATATAAGTTGAATGAATTCAAGATTAACAGGCCCTGAAATCGTGCGAATCGATGAATATTAACATGTATAAAGGCCTTAGCATTTTACCCAATTTTGATTAAATAAACTGGGTTCCATTACTGTTTCTAAAGCGGCTATTTGGATGTTCTAATGCAACACATATGACTGTAAATGATTGACAACGATTGATGTTGAGGTGTATTGTTGTTGTTATTACTAAAAGTTCGAAAGTATTTAACAAATAATTCTCAAAAATTTAGATATGGCTTCCTGTATTAACGCTAAAAACAAGGCTTAAAGGCAAATTATTGGAAATATGTTAATTTTTTGGGCTGAATAAGTAACAACAGTCGGGTAATACAACAAGCATTATTCTGAGTAAAGCCTAATACAAATAAAATGAGATAAACGTATATGATGTTACGCAACTGTCACAACTACCATGACTTAAGAAAGTTAGCAAAGAGTCGACTTCCTGGACCGATCTTTAACTATATTGATGGTGGTGCTGACGACGAGGTTACAATGCGTCGCAACTCTGAAGCCTTTCAGACTTGCGACCTTATTCCGAATGTACTAACAGGTGTGAAAGACATTGATTTAAGTGTTGAGGTAATGGGGCAGAAGCTTGACTTACCTGTATATTTATCACCTACGGCGTTACAGCGTTTGTTTCACCATCAGGGGGAACGCGCTACAGCAGCGGCCGCTGAAAAATTTGGAACTATGTTCGGGGTTTCATCCCTAGGTACTGTCAGCATGGAAGAAATTGCACAACAGTATGACACGCCTCAAGTATATCAATTTTATTTTCATAAAGATCGCGGCCTAAACAATGCCATGATGCAAAGGGCTAAAGAGTCAAACGTCAATGTGATGATGTTAACTGTCGATTCCATAACCGGAGGCAACAGAGAGCGCGATCTACGAACGGGCTTTTCCATTCCTTTTCGACTTAATTTGAGTGGACTTTGGCAATTCGCGACTAGACCCATGTGGGGAATAAACTATTTAACCCACGAAAAGTTTTCACTACCTCAACTTGACGCTCACATTGATATGGGCAGTGGCGCAAGTTCTATTGGTGATTATTTTACCAATATGCTCGATCCTTCTATGAACTGGAAAGATGTAGAAGAAATGGTCAAATTCTGGGATGGAGAGTTTTGTCTCAAAGGGGTGATGAGTGTTGAGGATGCTAAGCGGGCTGTTGATATTGGCTGTACAGGCATCGTCATTTCAAACCATGGAGGGCGTCAACTTGATGGCTCCCGTAGCTCTTTTGACCACTTAGCTGAAATTGTTGACGCAGTTGGTGATCAAATAGATGTTGTGTTTGATAGCGGTGTGCAACGTGGTACCCACGTTCTCAAAGCTCTGGCTATAGGCGCTAAAGCCGTAGGGTTGGGGCGTTACTATCTATTTGCCCTCGCTGCAGCGGGTCAAGCTGGCGTCGAGCGAGCTATGACACTGCTGGTTGCGGAAATTGAGCGTGACATGCGTCTAATGGGCTGTTCTAAAATAAGCGATTTGAATAGAGAACATGTCAGGTTTCGGTAGTGATTCATATTTTTATCTTTCAGCTAAATATTATTTGAATTTAAAACACGACTCATTTTAGCAAGGTATAACTGGAAACCTATCAACTAAGGAGAACTTGTGCACTTTAGTAAATTTGGAATTTTGTTCATTTTGTTATTACAGGGTGTTAGTTATGATGCTAGCGCTTACATAAAACATGGCCTTAGAGACGCACAAGAGCGTCATATGATACCAAGAGGCTTTGTAGCAAATACAAATGATCATGCTGGAGATGTCGATTTTCAACCACAAGACTATTTAAGAATGGCGCGCATGGGAGCCAATGTCCAAGTCATCCGCTTGGAGATGGGGAAATTGAGTCGCTTCGGTAAAAGTCGTTTTGATCCTGCTTATATGGAGCGAATAAAAAGAGGTACTAAACTGGCCAGAGAAGCGGGGATTAAGACCGTCTTTAAGTTAACTGTTTATGGTGCTGGTGGATTTAGTTGGGAAGCCCTTTGGCGAAATAAACACAATGAACAAGAAGTTTATATTGATGCATGGCGTCATGTTTGGGAGGCGTTTAAGGACGATGATTATGTGATTGGATACGATTTGGTAAATGAGCCTAGAAAGCTTGAAATGGATATTAGCTATGATGACCTTACCAATAAGTACCTTCTGCCTTTTTATGAAAAAATCATAGATGCCGCATTGCCATATAGTGATGAAAAAAACTTCCTTATACAAACGATATTTATGAACAAAGGTGATGCCGTTAACCATAACCAATATCACCAGATAACCCGAAAAATAAATCGTAAAAATATAATATTTGCGCCCCATATTTATCAGGAAAATATCGATTACATTGCCCCCACTATGCAGCGTTTTGAAAAAGAAGCTGAGATACTAGATGCCCCTATACTAGTTGGGGAGTGGGGCTTTCCTACCTTTGTAACAACCGACAATTCTGTTAAAGAA
Source organism: Aliiglaciecola sp. 3_MG-2023 (assembly GCF_030548205.1). Classification (GTDB taxonomy): domain Bacteria; phylum Pseudomonadota; class Gammaproteobacteria; order Enterobacterales; family Alteromonadaceae; genus Aliiglaciecola. The sequence continues at coordinate 101,312 of NZ_JAUORV010000006.1, forward strand.
CAGCTTAATTATATTGATTTTTATATAAAAACAGCCGAGGTATTCGATGAAATGGGGATCGGTTCAATAAAAGCGTGGTTTTTAGGAAATCGAAGTTATCAGAATTTTTTACCGGGTGGAGAATCTACTTGGGCTATTTTTTCAGACAAACAAGCTGTAGGCACAGTTGAAAGAAAGTACATTACAGACATAATTGCCAGACCATACCCGAAATTAATTGCGGGCGATATACAGCGTTTTATGTTTCATTTTGCCACGCGAATATTGGATTTAACTATTCGAACTGATAACGCGCGCGGCGCTTCAAAAATATTTATTGCCGCAGATCGTCATTATCCTGATGGGTTTTCAGTGCAGGTAGGTGATGACCTGATAATCAGCAAGAGCCCAATTTCAACAGGTTTTACTGTGCATCACTCATCGCCTAACACCGATGTGAGTAACTTTATATGGGATGAGAGCAAACAACAGCTGATAGTATTGGCTTGGCCAAAAGACAATGCTGAAATAAACGTAAAAGTCAGCCCAGGGATATTTAAATTTCCTGATCCTAATGCTAAAAATAATTAATTTTACTACCCAGAGTCAGTTGTTACAGGGTTTTGATAAAATAGCTTCGACGAGAATATTTCTATGATCAATAGACGACATTTTATGTTAGGTATGTCTGCATGTACAACCGCAGCTATGACTCCTTTTCAAGTATGGAGCCAGCTTAAAAAAGAGTATCCTAATGTATTGATGCTGATTGTTGATGATTTGAATGATTGGGTTGGCGCAATGGGGGGACACCCGAATGCGAAAACCCCTAATATCGATAAACTTGCCCAACAGGGAACACTCTTTACAAATGCACATGCGTCTGCGCCTTTGTGTGGCCCTTCTCGTGCTAGCGTTATGAGCGGTCTTGCGCCTTCAACGACGGGGATCTATGGTCATATTCATGATAATGATATTCGTAAAGTGAATGAGAAAACGGCTCATTCCACATTTCTAAGTGAATATTTTAGACAGCATGGATACTATACAGCTGCAGTAGGCAAGGTATTTCATCATGCCATAGCAGACGGAAGTTTTGATGATTTTGGTGGTCGCTATAAAGGGTTTGGCCCATCTCCAAAAAAGCATGTTAAATGGGATAATCCCAAAACCAACACAGATTGGGGACCTTTCCCAGACCGTGATGATCAAATGCCTGATTATGACTCTGCCCATTGGATCGCAAATAAACTAAGTGAACAACACGATAAACCATTTTTTATGGCATGCGGATTCTTACGTCCTCATGTTCCGTGGCACGTGCCGCAAAAATGGTTTGATATGCATCCTGCTAAAGATTTATTCCTGCCGCCCTATATGAAAGATGACCTTAGGGACACCCCAGAGATTGCTCGACTCATTACTGATCACCCAATGATGCCAACAACTGAATGGGCGTTAGAAAATGGCGAGTATCGTAATATTGTTCAAGCCTATTTGGCCAGTGTTTCCTTCGTTGACTCTATGGTAGGTATCGTTTTAGATGCGTTAGAAAACAGTCAATATGCTAATAATACTGCCGTTGTACTGTGGGGGGACCATGGCTATCACTTAGGTGAAAAAGAAAAATTCGCTAAAATGACGTTATGGGAGCGGGCTACCCGCACTCCGCTGATCATTAAACCGCCAAAATCAAAGGGAAAACAAGTCAGCAACAAGCCCGTTAGCTTATTAGACTTATATCCAACCTTAGTTAAAATGTGTGGTTTGCCAGCTAATCCTCTGAATGAAGGCCAAGACATCACGCCTTTACTGAGCAATCCTAATTTGCCTTGGGATCACGCCGCTGTGACCACCTATGGTAAAAATAACCATGCTGTTAAAACTGAGCGTTATCGTTACATTCGTTATGAAGATGGTTCAGAAGAACTTTATGACCACCAAATTGATAAGGAAGAATGGCGCAATGTCGTTAATGATCCTGCTTATCAAAAAGTAAAGACTGAGCTTGCCAAACAACTACCTAGAATCAATGAAAAATGGACAGAATACTCAGCTTATAGAAATAATGAATATTTTAACCAGAAAACTCTGGAAGCGGGCTGGAAAGAACCCCCAAACAACTAAATTTCTAATTGAGTTTAAGAATTTCAAAGGGAAATGGGAAAAGTGAATGGTATTTCAATTGAGTGACCGGTGAGTGTTTAAAAAGTTGCATACAATCATCACTCAAATGGTTTTATACATTTCTTTAACAGAGACCCCCGTTTAAGTTGCTATCTAAATCTAGGATTCACTTAATGTTATAAGTGTTTAGGGCGTCTAATTCGATAGATAGTGATGAGGTTAGTAGAAATCACAAAAATTTCCATCAAAGTCCCCCCGATACTGCCAATTAGAGCATTGTTGACTAACCAGAGCGATGCACCTGCAATGATCCCCAAGCGTAAATATACACCTTGTAAACAGAATAACGAATACACGCCAACTATGTTTGCGAGTATCACGAGAATATCTAAATAAGACTGGTAGTTAAATAAACCAACGAGTATCGATATGACAATAAATGCCAAAGCCGTGGTAAGCGAACGGGTATAAATTGCAATGATGGTTCTTACCATGCTCAATAAACAAAGGAGGGCAGGGACAATTGCGTCCAAAAGATAAAAATGGGTAGCGTGGACTATGAAAAGCAGCGCTAGAAACACTTTTAAATTCACATCTTGTTTCTGATAATAAGCGACTATTGCTAATAGTAAACTGATTCCACCAACAAGTTGTCCCGCTATCTGTGTATCCAAAATATACATGGCCTCAATTAAAAATGATATTTGCTGGGTGAAAGTTTTAGCTCGTTTGGGGAGCATTTATCTGTCTATATCTTGGTGCGCTATGTAAAGTTTTTGCAGTTTAAAGATATAATACTAGTGTAGCTTTTATCCACATGATCATTTGCTCTCTTCAGCACTATATAACTCACTATTACTATTTATTCTTTACTCAAGACTAGTGCGCGCCACCTACCTCTTGCGAAAGCGGTCCCGTTATTCTCTGGGATCTTGCCGTTTGTTACTGCTTTAGAAGCCACCCGAATTCTGTCACCTTTATTAAGATTGACTTGATGAAGATGAAAGTATATTTCTTGATAATCTTCGAGTGTTTTCGGGTTAGTAAACCGGCCTATCTCCTGGCCATTTATTGACACTGTATAAGTGGACTCACCGTCTATTTCAGCTAGCGTCACTAAAGTGAGAGTTTGCATACCTGCTTCTTTCGCCTCCACCGTATAGTCAGCATAGGCAAATTTGTTTCGATAATGTGTATTCACGGCGTTAATGGCGAGCGCGTTTTCGGCTTTATGTCGGTAATAAGGAACCTCTCCGGTTCTTTCAATGGTGAATGCCTCTGTGGCATACAAAATACGCGTGTAGTCGCTAATTTCAAAAAGTTGTTTTTTTTCCTGCAATGGCTTGCGGAGACTAAAGGTTTCAGGCTTATCTTGGCCGGTAGGTTGATAACTTGCATCTTGAGTTAATAGCAGTTTATCTAGCTCAAAACCATCTTCCCGCATTGATACCATAAGATTATGGACGCCTTTATGGGGGATATCGATAACAATGGTGTTGGGTGTGCCACAATGATTACCGCTAACCCGCTGCGCCGATGACCAGGTCCACTTGTGTTTACCTTGGCAAAATTGCAAACGTTGTGATGATGTTGGCCATTGACCATTAATGCCTATGTGTACACCATTGTCTTCACTACCGGTGCTAAATGCTCGGGCCCACACGTAGTACTTTCCTGGTGTTTGAAAATAAGCCGGATAACTGAGTACAGCCATAGCACCAGCATTATTGCTAAAGTTTTCGTTTATTATAAGTGTTTCATGATGGTTGCTTCGAGTGTCGGGAAGTATTTCAATATATCGTCCGTTGCTGGCGTCTAAATAATGAGCTCGATCTGCATCGGGATAATTATGGTGCGGCGTATTCTTCGAAAAAATTATCCATCTTCTTGCATTGTCTAAATGTTGGGTTGCAAAGTTTTCCGCTTCAATCACCAACAAGCCTGAAGACTCTTGATGCACTGGTACCCCATGAGTCTTTATCACATTTCCGGTATACATGGTGCATATAATGAATAGCTGAAAAAGCCTCAGTTTCATGTTTATTTATCTCTAAAATTTGTTTCTAAATCATTATTGTTATCTGGTGACTAATACTGCAAAAATACCTGGCCACATGGCTAATGCATCCTACAATAGCCATAAGGTTTACAAGCAATGTTAGCTAATTCACTTAATCACTGGCTGAGTTATCGAAACACACTAATGGTCTTGTTAATCTGTAATGACAGCATCTAACAGTAGTAGCTCTTTAATCTCTGCAGGCGTTGCATGCTTATTGCCGTTGTTGTTTGCACCGGTTATCCACCAATAAACCATTCCCGCGTCAGAGCAATCGAACTTATTGCTTTGGAAGGGGACAACGCCGTCTTTTTCGGCATAGGCCATCATTTCCCATATAAACGAAATCCCTGCATTTGAATGATTTTGAGCCCAATCCCAGGCAGCAATAGGGCCCTGCAGCCCAACATTTTGATCGCCTATTTGATGCTCTATTACGCCAAAGTCTAGAATTTGTTGCCAAGTAAAATAATCGCCGCTGTTGTCGTTTGCTGGATGGTGAGATATTACGTGAACATGCTGTATTTTATTTTCTTGCGCAGCTTCTAGGGCATAGCCAATGAGGTCCGGTTCACCAGCTTCAATAATCCAAAGGGGATTGTCCAGAGATGATGCATTGATTGCATTAACCAGATCTTGCGTTGCGCCAGCCTGGTCAACACGACAGTTGTAAAACGATTTCAAATGCTTAAATGGTCCAAATAAATTCATTGCTCTACTGCTTAGTTCGTCAAGCTTATTTTGTCGGCGAAGCTCGTTTTCAGCATCAATTTGATAACGAGCTTTGTTTTTAAAAGGATCTAAATCACAAGAGTGTGATAAGTGGACAAGGCGATTCGATAGGCCGGTTTTTTCCAGTAGCGCCAACATAACAGGTGTTGCGCCAATATCATCTGGGTCGGGAGAGTTTCCATCAATCACTATGGCTAAACGGCCCGGTGGTGGATTGATATTTTGATGCTGCTTTCCAATCTGAAGTTTCGTTGATTTATGATTTTCAGTACTTTCTGAATTCGTGCTGTGCTGGCTACATGCTACGCTTAAAAGGGCGCTTAAAACAATGAAGGGGATTAAAATTCGTTTCATAATAAATTTTCTCAATCTTAATAAAATCAGTGCTAAAGGTTGCAGTTGATTACCAACCACCCTTAGTTTTTTGCATTGATGACAGTTCCATACTCAATACCAATAAACCAACTCTGTGAATGTGTATTTAAGCGGGATAGGCATTTTCTTTGATGAAAATAGTTTTCAATTGACCTAAAATGAATTAACATGATTGTAATTGAATTTTAACAAATTGACAAATCAACAATTTAATTATTTATGGTAATAGCGTAATGAAACTATCAAATGCCTTAACAGCGCTCCAGACAACGCTTTTAATTTCACTCTTGCTCATTGCAAGTCCTTTTGTGTCTCACGCAGCTGAACAGATTGTGCACTCTGAAGCTATTGACAATGTTTGGTCAGCACACCGAATTAAACCGTTTCTATTGACGCGAGGTAAACATCAATTTGTTGCTTATTTTGATGGAAATCGCCAAATGACAGTGGCACATCGAGAACTTAATAAACCATGGCGGTATTACAAGGTTGATAGCCATTTAGGTTGGGATAGCCATAACTATGTGACAATGGAACTTGATAAAAGTGGTCATTTGCATGTCATGGGAAATATGCATCGTGACCCAATTGAATACTTTAGGACAACAGAGCCTTATCAAGTAAGAAGCTTAAAGCGTGTTGGTATGATGGTAGATAAGTCTATTGAAAAGCAAATGACTTATCCGATTTTTATGCTAAACAAGCAAAATGAACTTATCGTTAAATATCGTGATGGTGGTAGTGGCAATGGCAACGAAATCTACAATATTTACGATACCGAATCGAAACAATGGTCAAAGCTACATCAAAATCAGTTTTTAGACGGTGAGGGTAAAATGAGCGGTTATTTTGAAGGGCCTGTTAAGGGACCTGAAGGTAACTTCCACCTTATATGGGTCTGGCGAAATACACCGAATGCAGCTACAAACCACAGTTTATCTTACGCCAAAAGTAAAGACCTAGTGCATTGGACCGATTCGAATGATCAACCAATATCATTGCCAATCACACTTGATAAAACCGAAGTTATTGCACCAGTTCCTCCATTTGGAGGCATGATCAACGGGAACGTAAAAATTGGTTTTGATCAAAATGGCAAACCCGTTGTGACTTACCATAGATATGATGAAGAAGGTAACACACAAATTTATGTGACACGCAAACAAGGTAACACGTGGAAGAGCCAACAAATAAGCCAATGGCGAAATTTTCGCTGGGAATTTGGTGGTCACGGCTCTTTGGGTAAATTTTTAGTACAGCCTTATGCCGTTGAAGTTTTTGATGAAAATAAGCTTGCGGTTAAGGTTCGCAAAAATGACGACATAATGCGATTTGTGCTAGATAGCAAAACCTTGCAGACACTTAGGGTTGAAAATATAAATTTATATCCACCTCAGATTGCTGAAATTAGTCAAGTATCTAATCATTTACTTGAAAATTCCACCGACCTCCCGTTGGAACAACATGTTTTCAAGGGAGTAGGGGATAAAAGTCCGTCGGGCGGTAACTATTATTTATCTTGGTTTAGTCAACCGGGAAACCGGGACCGAGCACATGTATTTATTTCTTCACCCAGTGTCCTGTTGTTACATGAGAGTAAATAACAAAAACACTGATTAAACTTTCATTATGATATACAGAGGTATTGATTGTGTTTAATGCAGATTGTTCTAAGTGCGTAGATGGTTAATGTCTCATGACACAATAAATCATTTTAGTACAAATTTTATCAATGTTATCATTTTGAGTCACAATGCATTTAACTTAATTTCAGGATATTCAAATGAAAATTGCGTTACTGATGGAAAATAGTCAAGCAGGTAAAAACCCTGTAGTGTTAAACGAATTAAAAACAGTGGCAGATCCTTTAGGTCATGAAGTCTTTAATGTGGGCATGGATGGTGAAAACGATCACCACTTAACTTATATTCATCTTGGCATCATGGCGAGTTTACTGATTAACTCAAAAGCGGTCGATTTTGTGGTTGCTGGTTGTGGAACAGGCCAAGGCGCTATGATGTCACTTAATCTGCACCCCGGTGTATTTTGTGGTTACTGCCTTGATCCTTCAGATGCTTTTCTTTTTAACCAAATTAATAACGGAAATGCCCTTGCCCTTGCATTTGCTAAAGGTTTTGGTTGGGGAGCTGAATTAAACGTGCGTTACATGTTTGAAAAAGCCCTTACCGGAGAGCGCGGCGCAGGCTACCCAATAGAAAGAAAAGAACCTCAAGTCAAAAACGCAGGTATTTTGGCTGAAGTAAAAGCAGCAGTATTAAAGAGTGATTACCTAGAAACCCTTAAAAGTATTGATCAGTCGTTAGTTAAAACAGCGGTATCAGGGGAACGTTTCCAAAGTTGTTTTTTTGAACACTGCAAAAATCCAGAATTGGCTAACTACGTAAAATCAATGATTGAGTAATTAATCTAAAAACGTATACAAGTAGGCAAGGTAATTATCCTACTTGTATACAAAATATCTCTATTTCAACTAGTTAAGGCGTTAAGGCTTTCTTTTTCCTTTGCAAAAGCTGATATGTATAAAGAGAAGGCACATTATCAACACGTTTATTCAAGCTTTCGACATAAGGTTTGGGAACATATTCTAACGTCAACGGACGATTGCCTGATAAACCTATTATACGAGCGTCAGGGCCTTCCGCTAAGCCTTCCACGCGCAGAGTTTGCATAGCTGGCGCACCGCTTTCCACCACAATTCGTAAATTCCATGTTGTGCTGAACCGACCATGTCCGGGTTGCCAATATCCAGCCCCAGAACCATCATAAATAGGGTAGGAGGCATACTCCTCACCTGGAATTGCATTGACATGCAACGTAATATTATCAAATAGATTTTGGTGGTTGGCACCGGCGTGTTGATCCAAATTTGGCAGTATGAATACTTCAGAATCTTTATATACGCTGCGCGTAGATTGTGTATTAAAGGTTAAAGAGTGGGTTACAGGATTAAATATCTGAATGTTTTGAGCTAGCACATTATGCACATTTCCCATGTGCACCGCATAATGAGCCTGACGTTCTCCAGAAGTTCTCACATCTGTTATTGTTAAATTAGCACTATCGTAGGTTATAATCGCACTATCAGCATTAATAAAGCTTAAGTTCTGCATCCAACTGTCAGCTAAACCGACAAAATAAATCCCGTTGTACCCTTGTTCTACATGATGACCAAAATAGGGCGCATTCGGAAATTCAAACCTAAAATCTTTAATTCCTACATTTTCTAGTGGTGACCAAGTTGCTATATTTGTGGGTAAATCGGAATTAATATCGTGCAGCAAGGTATCGGCTATGGTAATCACATTACCTTTAATATTTGTAATTACGGTGCGCTGTTGTACCAATGGGTAATCTGCTCTTGTCCAATGACGTGAGCCAATTTTGACCTTTGTATTGTTATATAATGATTTTAGCAATGGACCATTTTCACCTTGGCGATTATGCCAAAGTAATTGTACACGTTGTCCCACTTCCAACTGTTCTGTATTCTTCACCCGAATCTGGCGATGCCCTTGTTTTCCTTTTACTCCTTCAGATAAGGAAATAGGAGGGGCTTGGTCATATTTATCTAGGTACGCGAATCCTCGCTTGTTTTCTTCGCCCACCCATATAAAGCCGGCAGTCCATGAATATTCCGAGTACAAGACATCGAGATTATGGTTCTTTTCAACTTGGCGTTTATTGTTGCTAACAAGGTACTCGCGTATTTCATCGAGTTTTCCGCCATCATCTACCATTTTTAGAGGCCTTGGAAAATAAAGAGTCGTTCCGGCTTCGCCTCTTCCAGCTCCTTGCAACACGAAGTCACTACGGGTTATTTCAATGATGTCAGTAATGATAAACTTACCTTTTGGAAATTCTACCGTTACAGGACCTTGAATTTTATTCGCGGCTTTAACGGCTTTGATTATAGCGTCGGTATCATCTAAATTATCATCTGCGATAGCGCCGAAATCTGTCACTCGTATTACTGTTGACTTAACTATTGGAATGTCTTCCAAGCCAAATTTATAACCTGCATATGAAAAATCAGGTAAATATTCTGCTCCGTCAGTTAATATTTCCGGCAGGTTCTGCGCAGCTACGATTTGGGGAGATATTAAAAAGATTGTAGATAGAAATAGAACCCTAACCTTCTTGCGACAAATATTCATTGTATGATTCCTTTTTAGCAGCCTAGCAAACAATTCAAGTTACACGTTGAGTACATTTAAGAAAATGAGAAACATTTATATAACGTTCTGTTTACATTAGGTTATAGTCATTTCATGTCATAATCAATCCCAAATGCGCTTTATAAAGCAAGAGTTAGGATCCTCGATGTAAATTAGCGGGTAAACAGGCTGAATAAATTCATTCTTATTTCGAGCTTTTGTAAGGGGGGAATCGCTTATGAAGTACAACTGTTGTTTCTTAATTCCCTCTTACCACTTTCCGTTTGCTTCATTAGTTAAAGGTTCATCATAGGGTTACCCTACTTTTTATTTAGCCCACACTAGGGTGAAAACTTAGAATATTATTAATTATCATATTCAATCATTTATTTGCATTTATGGTCATTGTTGGTTAGTGTCTCGTCCTTAAAGTGTGTTCTAGTTTTTATGACTAACAACCCCTTTGTGTTTTTTTCATTTAGCTAATATTTGAAACGAACAATCTCTAATAATAAAAGAAATATTTTAAGTTTCTAACAGTTAACTATACCGACAGAGAATCCTGGCTAAGCTCAGGAGGTGTGCTTGCGCCTAAAAGCAAGAAAACATATAGGTTAATCAAGGATTAAGGAGGCGTAATGAGCACTGTAGTGTTTGTTAAAGAACAAAAAAATAACGAGAGTCGGTGTAGCTGTTTACCACAAAACATATCTTCGTTCGTTAAGCGAGGTATGAAGGTGTGCGTTGAAAGTGGTATTGGTGAGACGATTCATATTTCTGATGCTGAATATGCTGCGGTTGGAGCGAGGGTAGTAATTGATAGAAGAGAGCTTTTAAAGGATGCCGATTTTATTCTTTCAATTCATCCTTTATCTAAAGACGAACTGGAGTTCAGTAAACCAAGTGCTTGTTGCATCAGTTTCTTAGATCCCTTCAATGCCCGTGAGCATATTTCCTGGTTACAAAACTCGGGGCGATCAGCTTTGTCAATGGAATTAATTCCAAGAAGTAGCAGATGTCAAAAGATGGATGCCCTAAGCTCTCAAGCCAGTTTAGCCGGATATGTGATGGTGGCTCAAGCAATGTTAGCTTTACCCAAGGTATTTCCTATGATGATGACTCCATCAGGAACCATTAAACCCACAAAAGTGTTTGTTATTGGAGCGGGGGTTGCCGGCTTGCAGGCCATTGCGACGGCAAAAAGACTAGGCGCATCGGTTATTGCTTACGACACGCGCGAGACGGTTGCGGAGCAGGTGCGTTCGTTGGGGGCAAAATTCTTAGATATTGATTTAGGTGAAACAGGTCAGAATGAACAAGGCTATGCAAATGCCTTGAGCCAAGAGCAGATTGAATTGCAGCTACAAGCACAAGCAGACTGTATTAAAGATGCTGATGTTGTTATCACAACCGCCCAGTTGTTTGGTCGAAAACCTCCTGTACTGATTAAAAAAGACGTCATCCGTGAAATGAAAGCCGGTAGCGTAATTGTGGATATGGCAGTAGAGAGCGGTGGAAATGTAGAAGGCAGTATCTCGGGTGAAAATGTTGTTTATGAGGGGGTTACTTTAATTGGCAAGGGAAATTGGAGTAGTGATGTGGCTTATCATGCCAGTCAAATGTATGCCAATAATTTACAAGCATTACTGTTTGAATTTTGGAACGACGAAGAAAAACGGCCAGTTCTGGATTTAAATGATGAAATTCTACAAACGGCATTAATCACTCATCAAAACCAATTTATTAACCCAAGCATAAAAGCCTTATTTTCACAGGAGATCAACTAATGTCCGTTATATATTTATCGACCATCCTAATTCTTGCTATTTTTTTGGGGTTTGAACTTATTCGTAAAGTTCCAGCGACGTTGCATACACCTTTAATGTCAGGCGCGAATGCAATATCAGGTATTACTTTAGTCGGGGCGCTAGTTTATGCCGGTGGCGAGTTCACTGTTGTAACAAAGGTTTTTGCGTGTATCTCGGTAATGTTGGCAACGATTAATGTCGTTGGTGGCTATTTAGTGACTGACCGCATGTTAGCAATGTTTAAAGGTAAATAAGGAGATAACGTGGAAAATATGGAATTTACAATTAACGCTATCTACATTGCCTGTGTAGTGCTCTTTATTTTAGGTCTCAAACTATTAAGTCATCCTTCTACGGCTCGAAAAGGGAATACCTTATCAGCGCTAGGGATGTTAATTGCCATTGTGGCGACATTATTGGATCAAAACATCATTTCCTACCAATGGATTATTGTTTCCATTTTCCTGGGAAGTGTTATTGGGGCGGCAATGGCGAAGTATGTCGAAATGACCAAAATGCCAGAAATGGTATCGTTACTCAATGGTGTGGGAGGGTTGGCTAGCCTTTTAGTTGCTTTTGCAGTGGTAATTAGTGGTGAAGAAATTGACACTTACATTTTAGTCATTGTTTTATTTGCTATTGCCATAGGCAGCATTACTTTTACCGGGAGTATTATTGCCTGGGCTAAATTAAGCGGTGAAATTCCCAAATTAGTTAGTAGTGCAGCGACTGTTTTCAAAGGTCAGGCAATTATCAACTTTTTGATAGTCGTGTCTATTGGCTTATTAGGGACGCTATTTGTACTTAGCCCTGAAAATATCGATTTTATTATTTATTTTTCACTACTTTGTTTAGTCCTGGGTGTCATGCTGGTGTTGCCGATTGGTGGTGCAGATATGCCTGTCGTGATTTCGTTATTAAATAGTTATTCTGGGTTGGCCGCGTGTGCTGCTGGATTTGCAATAAATAACAACCTGTTAATTGTAGCGGGTGCGTTAGTGGGGGCAAGCGGTATTATTTTGACCAGCGTAATGTGCAAAGCGATGAATCGCTCCTTAAGTAATGTTTTATTTTCAGGCTTTAAAGCAGCCACATCAAGTACAATTGAAATCGAAGGTGAAATGACACCTATGGTGGCGGAAGATGCATTTTTTGTTTTGGAAGCGGCACAATCTGTATTGGTTATTCCTGGCTATGGTATGGCCGTTGCCCAAGCGCAACATGCTATGAAAGAGCTTCAGGTGTTGTTGGAAGAAAACGATGCAGAAGTTGTATATGGTATCCATCCTGTTGCTGGACGCATGCCTGGGCATATGAACGTTTTGTTGGCCGAGGCCGATGTTCCTTATGAGTTATTATTGGAAATGGATGAAGTAAATGCTCGTATGGAAGGGTTTGATATTGCAATTGTTATTGGTGCGAATGATGTGGTTAATCCGGCAGCCAGAGATATGCAAGGAAGCCCAATCTACGGAATGCCTGTTATCAATGCAGATTTAGCAAAGAATGTTTTTATACTGAAAAGAGGTATGTCGTCAGGCTTTGCTGGTGTAGATAATCCATTATTCTTTAAATCGAATGCCCGTATGATCTTCGGCGATGCAAAAGATACGATTAATACGATTATTAGGCAGTTTTCTGACTAACAGGAGGCTGTTCATATTTAGGTTCTGAACCCCTTTAGAACTTAACGATCGTAAAATAACAGGGGGCAATTAGAAAAGGGTATAAATAAATTTATACCCTTTTCTTTTGTTGTCTAAACGTTTTCGGCAACTAATATTATAATCAGACTGGTTTCATTAACTAGTTTGAACTCGCTCCCGCCAAACATCTCTGTAACGATGTATATTTGATAATCGAGTGGGAACCGCTGGTTTCAGATCTATCTTTAAAGGTTCGCCGCTGGATATTTTTTGCCAATCAATTAATGAAGCACACCCTTGTACTGTTCCCGTGTTATCTGCTGAAAGCCAGACAGGTTGATTTGGACGCAACTGTGCAATGATTGAGCACAGTAGGGGGTTTTGCAAGAAAGCCCCTTCGATATATATGTCACTTTGTGATTGTAATAAATCTAATTGAAAATCGATCATCAGTGCACAATACAGGGTTGCCGTTTCAGTTCCTTGTTTTGGTTCAATTTCACCAATAAAGGCCGGTGTATGTCCTCCGAAAGGACCGCTTCCCCCACTAAAGTCAGGAATAGCCATTACTTCCTTATCAATTAACTCTTGTAATACAGAAGATTCAACCGGATCCCCAAAAGCGCCACCCAACATTGCACAAATTTTTTCAAATTCTCGACCACCCATAAAGCGAGCACATGGGACAGGAGATGACATAGCATCCACATTGCCAAGCATATCCCGTTTAGCTGATAAGCAAGATGTAGAGGTTCCTGAACTCATCAGTACCGTCCATGTACCAGTCGATATCACTGTGAATGGTTTATTATTTTGTCGAATTTTGTATCGTAAGAAGCTAGCGTTACTATCATGGATCCCTGCAAAAACCTCACATGACGTGCTTAGGCCAGTTAATTTAGCGATGGCAGGACTAATTGCACCAAGATTTTGCCAAGCCGGCACAATCTTGGGAAACAACGGAAGCCAATTGCTGTTTTTAACCATACTTGAGTAATCATTTTGCAATGGCGCCCAAAGATCAGTGTGACAGCCTAAAGACGTTACTTCAGTACAGCGTTGTCCGGTTAATCTCCAAACCCAGTATTGTGGATACATTAAAATATCAGTGCATTTGGCAAATGCGTCTGGATATCTTTTTTGCAACCAAAATAATTGTCTACCAAGGTTTAAACCTGCGGGGAGTTTTGGTGAGAGACTTTCTGAAAAGTCCGGTCTTAAGTCATCATATTCTCCACCACCAATGCCGGAATATTCGTAATCTAGTACAGGTAAGACCAAACCATTAGAAGACGCTTCGCTATTCCTGTCAATAAGTGCAGCAGTTGCTCCATGAGTCGTGACTGAAAAGGCTGTAATTTCGAATTGAGAGGTCAGGCGTTGACAAACGGACACCATCCAACCAAAAATACCATCAACATCTGCATGTGGATAAGCGCCTTTTGTCAATATGCTATTCGCTCTGGATTCACTAAATACCGATTTGCGGTTTTCATCTAAGAGGTGCAATTTAACGTTGGTCTTCCCAATGTCGAGAATTAGACTGTGATACATTTCAATTTTCCATTTTTGTTTGCTTGTAATACATAACCGTCTTTGTATTTATTTTTTACTTTTTAAACATTATGTAATACTTAATGAGCAATTTATTAATTGATTGTTAAATACTTTACCTTTAAGTGACTTGTTTTGCAATTATTTGATTGGATATGCTGATTGAGGTGTGGGGAAGCTAAGTCGATTTGGATGTGAGCCTGAACAAATATGCGTGTAAGTAGTGTTGTATGTTATATACATCGCTAACTCGCTAAACTAAAATAACAACCTTAAATTTTCATATAGCGTCGATTCACGCCCATACTAAAAAGGCTTAATCGTAATTAAGCCTTTTGCTGAATTGACTTTTAGTAAATGTGTATACTTAGAGTTTAACTGTCATACCAAGGGTGATACGGCGATCGGTCAAGCTTTGTTCACAGAGTAACGTACCTTCATTGAAACACCATTTTGTGCGATCCTCACGAGTTAAATTCACGCCTTCTACGCCGACAGAAATCATTTCATTGATATCATAATTGACACTCATATTCAGTTGTCCACGAGCACCTATTACCGGTGGGAGGTTAAATCTCATTACGTTTTCTGATTGTGTAAAAGAATCTCTCCAGGTGTATCGCATACGGACGTTTAAACCGTATTTGTCGTAAAATGCGGTAATGTTATATGCATTTTCAGATAAGTTATCTAAGGTAATACGTTCTGTAACAACGTCGTCGGCTAAGGTTGCTGTGCTGTTGTCAGTATCTGTTCTACCTAATAATTGATTAATAGGATTGGTCGCATCGCGGAATTCATCAAGGGCTTCCCCTGATTTTTGGTACGTATAATTGGCAATAATACCAAAGCCCGAAGCCCAACCTAACTCGTCTTCATATTCGCTCAAATCGAATTGACCAGCAATTTCAATTCCAGATTGCGTCTCTGTGCCACTGGCATTAATTTGACTGCGTTTAATTACACAAATACCAGTAGTGTCCGTTCGGCTGGAGAAAACGTTATAATTTTCTGCAGGTACATTTGGATTGAAAATACCGCCTCCTTCACAGGGCGCAGTGACGTCACGCTCAATTTGTCCCGTTTCTCCTATCGGCTCAGCGGGTTGGTCTTGAATACTTGCAATCAGATTTTTACGCTCTTTGTGAAAAGCGCCAATACTGACAAAACTTGAATTTGTAAAATAGTATTCCATAGACAAGTCGTATGACCAAATCTGCTCCGGCTCAAGTGCTGGGTTA
The DNA here is from genome assembly GCF_030548205.1 of Aliiglaciecola sp. 3_MG-2023. GTDB lineage: Bacteria > Pseudomonadota > Gammaproteobacteria > Enterobacterales > Alteromonadaceae > Aliiglaciecola. The sequence goes on from NZ_JAUORV010000006.1 coordinate 117,008, forward strand.
CCTACATTTACGATCCCTGAAGCACTTGTGCCAAAAGTAGTAGAGGTAGATAGAGAATCAAAGTCTGGTCGACGTATATCTTTTCCTATACCCGCTCTAACAACGAGTTGCTCAGTTAATTCTGCCGCTAAGTTGATTCTTGGAAGTAAGAAGTTATAGCTTGATGATTCAGTACTCGGTGTGACTACACCGTTAATTTCACTTGTTCCGAGTGATTCAATATCGGTTGTAATATAACGCAGGCCAACATTACCTCTTAATATTGTATCCCCCAATTCAAGATTGTAGTTTCCTTGAGCATATAGAGCTGTTGTGGTTTCCTCTATATCGAAAAAAGACGAAATTTGTGTCTGTGGAGTGGCGAGTTGAGGGTTTACCTCCTCTCCATAAATCGCATTATTAGCAGTAATTGCCTGGTTAATTGTATCGAGCACGAGCTGTGGATTTTCAAACGAAACATTGTTATCGATTATTAAATAATCTGGTATGAACAAAGTTCGACCATCAGCGTCATTAAAGTTATTTGCGCCAGGAACCACGATATCTGCAAATAAATCAGCAGTAGGGCGGTTCCAGTTACCAAAGCTGTTACTCGACGATATACTATTGTTTGAATTTGATGTTTTATTCCACCGCACCCCTAAATCAACGTCATAAAAAAAAGAATTCATGTCTGATACATCGTAAGTAAAATCGAGTCGAGCAGCGGCTTCACTACCTTTGCGTCCACCTAACCCTTGTCCGATACTTCTTATTGCGTAATTACTAGGATCAAGTAATTGGGCACTGGTTGGTGACTCGGGCAAGCCCTGTGCAATACCAAATTCAAAGGTATTATTCGCAATATTAAATATTGCTGGTGTGCCATTGTCGTTGAAGGTATCCGGTCCTGGCTGAGTGCTATTAGGATTAATGAAGTCGAGCTGAGAGTTTAAAGAAGGACTATTTGTCTCTGAGTCAGAATAGGATAATTCAGCAACGAGTGTATACCGATCACCGGTCCATTCACTGCCTAAAGCAAATACGCTACTTTCTGTAAGTCGGGTAGAGTTTTGGTTTCCTGTACGCAAATTAGGATCGATTCGCTCACTACCGCCTACTAACTCAGAACCTACCCCCAAAATACCACTAGTAACAACCTCTACAACCCCCAAATCTAAAGAACCATAGCGACCATCAACGCTACCTAAATCGATACTTTCGAAGCCTGTATTGGTGGTGGCATTGATAACTGGATTACCGCCAGTGCCAGAAAAGAACACCCGCGAATTCTTCTGGGCACGTTCCTGATCATTTAAGGTGGCATCAAAATAGAATTTTAAATTAGATGACTTCTCAAGCTCGAAAGAGGCTGTTAAGTTTTTAGTTTCATAATCAGCCGCATTCAATGGTTGGTCTAAAAACTGTGTTCTTAAAAATGGAAATGTTTCTGCACTAGCTAATCCAGAATCAGGTAAAACCACTCTATCGCGATCAAATCTGGGGTTTGCAGAAGCAACATCTTGTTCCGCATAGCTGCCGGTTACAACAATACCAACCTTACCAAAGTCAGTCTGCCAATTGTCGCCAAATGTACCAGAAAACCTCGGGACTGTGCTGTCCGCTAAATCACTATTTTCAGCTTGAATTCTAAATTGCATTAGACGTTTTTTGAGGCTATTACCGCGCAAAGTACGTAAATTGATTGTACCACCTACAGAGCCTTCTACGGTTTTCGCGGTAGACGCTTTGGTGACCTCCAATGAGGCTATTAGGGCTGCTGGTAAGTCATCGAAACTAATACCTGTTCGTCCGCTGCCTGATGTAACTGTTGATACTCCATTAATTTCTACTCTGTTTGCATTGGTACCGCGAATTTGTACGCCCGTTCCTACGCCGTTTGTTCTATCAATTTGAACACCTGTGATATTTTCGAGTACTTCTGCTAGATTATTGTCTGGCAGTTTACCTATGTCATCCGCTTGGATGACTTCTTTTAAGTTTGCAGCATTTCTCTTTTCATACAGTGCACTGGCTAATGCACTTCGGATACCTTTGACTTCAATTACTTCGGTCTCCATGTTGTCTGATTCTGTGTCAACTGTTTGTGCAATCGATGCCATTGATGTTCCATATAATGCTGATGCTACAGCAACTGCAATGACTAATTTTTTGTTGTGTGTATTTGCTACCATTGTCGCTCCGTTTTCCCTTGAACTTTTGTGTTGAATAATAAATATAAACACAAAATTAACAATTAACAAACAATATAGGTACAATTAGATCATATTAGGTCGTCTTTGTTTGTTTTTGGTAGGGGGAATGCGCAAAATATGTCATTTATTATTAGGTGCTTGGCGTATCGGCAATCAATACTTCGACTTCAAAGGATTCAAAAAAGCGAATTAATTCGTTGGTAATAGCAGAGTCGGTTATCAATATATCGACTTCTGTTAGAGGGCATAAAATGTATTTACAGCGTTTGCCAATTTTACTGCTGTCGGCCAGTACAATAAGCTTGTCAGTGCGCTTTTTTAATTTTTGTTCCGATCTAATTAACAAGGGATCTGATTCCATTAAGCCATACTTGCCAATGCCTGATACCCCCATAAACATCATGCTCCCATGGTAATATTCAGAACCATCGTTTTCGTATGAACTTAACAATATTCCTTGTTCTCTATAGACTTCTCCACTGGGTAGAGAAATACGGTTTTCGCTATTTGCATTTAAATAGTTGGCTAAGACTAATGAGTTGGTCATTATATTGAGGTTTAAATCGGTCAAGTATTCGGCCATTAAATAAGTGGAGTGGCTTCCATTTATGATTAATGAGTCCCCATTTTTACACAATTGCGCCGCTTTTTTGGCTATCTGTTTTTTTACCGAATTTTTACTGTCTTTAGATTCAGAAAAGCTCGGGATATCCAGTATTTTTTTATTCAATGGGCGCTCGATAGATTCAGCTCCGCCTTGAATCTTTTTTACTACCCCCGTCTCTGATAATTTATTTATGTCTCTTCTTATTGTTGCCTCTGATACCTGTAATTGTTGCGTAAGGCTTTTAACACTCGCAAATTGCTTTTTGGCTAAAACCTCTTTTATTAATTCTTGTCTGTGTTTTTCTAACATCTGTCTTATACCTCATCGTATCCCAACATCGGCCTATTAATAGCTTTACAGATTATTCTCTACTTTTACTTGTCCCATTTTCCAATTGAAGTTCTCAGTAAGACTAAGAAAATCGCCAAGTAAAAATCAATTATAGTCAATTATTATCATAAATTGGAGTAACAAGTCATTTACAATCGTTAAAATTCACATTAAACTACCATTTATTATCATTTTGACAACAATTTGATTGAAAATGGTTTATTGATTTGCAGCAAGGTGATTATCTAATTGTGAACAATAAGGTTTGATTTTTTCTTTTTGAAGGGGAGTTACATGCCTAGAATAAGAGCAATTAATTACAAGCGTTTCAGTTTGTTATTGCTTGTGGTGATGCTGTTATCGTCTTGTTCAAAACTCTACGATTCTACAACTACCATTCCTCTTGCTCATACATTAGATGTTAACCATCCAGTTCATCTAGCGCTTTTGCACATGGATAAACGATTACAGGAATTATCTTCGGGACAAATGAAATTGAAAATTTTTCCTTCTGGCCAATTAGGTACAGAGCGTGAAATTCTTGAACTGGTTCAAATTGGTAGTTTGGGCATGACAAAAGTGTCGGCCAGCCCTCTGGAAGCATTTGTGCCTAAAATGAAGGTTTTTAGCTTACCGTATTTGTTTAATAACAATAAACATTATTGGGATACGTTAAACGGTGAAGTGGGTAAACGTTTGTTAAATGAAGGGACAGCATTTCGCATAAAAGGTTTAGGCTATTTCGATGCAGGTAGCAGAAGTTTTTATTCTTCTGATAATTTAATAAAAACGCCAGATGATTTGAACGGCATGAAAATTAGAGTTATGAATAGTCAATCTGCTGTAGATATGGTTAATACCATTGGTGGTTCAGCAACTCCTGTCAGCTTCGGTGAATTATACACTGCGCTTCAACAAGGGGTTGTGGATGGTGCAGAGAATAATCCGCCTAGCTTTTACTTTTCAAAACATTTCGAAGTCAGTAAATACTATTTATTGGATGAACATACCTCCATACCAGATGTAATTATTATTGGTACTCACATTTGGAATAACTTAAATAGTCAACAACAGGATTGGTTGACCCAAGCAATGAGTGAAGCAACGGATTATCAACGGGTTTTATGGAAGGAATCTACGGAACAATCGTTGAAAGCGGTAAAAGAAGCTGGGGTAGAAATTATTGTTGCTGATAAAAAGCCATTTCAAGAAAGTGTTAAGCCGATCTACGACAACTTGAAAGATGAAGAAATAATCACTTTAGTAGATGAAATCAAGTTGATAGGGGAACTGCCATGAGGCAAGTGAAATTAATGCTTGAGAAGCTTGATTATGTCCTTAGCAGATTACTAGCTTTCATTATGGTGATATTGGTTGTTGATGTCGCATGGCAGGTGATTACTCGTTTTATACTGCCAAAACCGAGTTCTTTCACCGAGGAGGTTGCTAGGTTTTTACTTATTTGGCTTAGTTTATTGGGTGCGGCCTATGCCTATAAATTGCACGCACATTTAGGGCTCGATATTCTGGTTCGCAAGTTATCTGCAAAGAATGCGTTAAGAGTTTTCCGCTTTAACTGTTCTTTGGTGGCTATATTCTCCGTTGTGATACTAATTTGTGGTGGAAGTCACTTGGTTTGGTTGACTTGGGTGTTAGGTCAGCAATCGCCAGTATTGAACATGCCAATGGCCTATGTTTACGTCGCAATCCCTCTCAGTGGGCTGATATTTCTTATTTATAGTATCTCTTTTATTTTTGCACCATCTGATAGCAAAGTTGATGATGCGAAGTAACAATTTGATCGTTCTCAGGGAAAACCAAAGTGATTAGCTTAATCTTATTCTTAGTATTTACGATTCTACTTATTATCAATCTACCGATTGCCCTCGCGATTATTTTTGCGACCCTTGTCACTATGCTCTTTACCATCGATACCTTGCCTGCCATCACTACCATAGCTCAGCGTTTGGCAGTTGGGATTGATAGTTTTGCGTTGCTTGCAATTCCTTATTTTATCTTGTCTGGCTATTTGATGGGACAGGGGGGGATTGCTGCTAGATTAGTTAATTTTGCTAAAACCTTAGTAGGTAGGTTGCCTGGTGGACTTGCTTACGTAAACGTTATTTCATGTGCCTTGTTTGGTTCTATTTCGGGATCTTCTGTAGCCGCTACCTCAGCCGTAGGAGGTTTTATGATCCCGGCAATGGAAAAGGAAGGGTATAACCGCCCATTTAGTGCCGCTGTCACTGTTACTGCGGCCACCACAGGTATGTTAATTCCACCAAGTAATATATTAATTATATACTCGTTAGCCAGTGGTGGAGTCTCAATTGCTGCTTTATTTATCGCCGGTTATTTGCCCGGTATACTCGTTGCCTTATTGCTTATGCTGGCGTGTGCACTCTATGTTAAACGCAACAAGATTAAGCCATTAGAAAAAGAAGCTATTGATCCTTTTTGGCCATCTTTTATAGGCGCATTGCCTAGTTTGTTTCTTGTTTTTGTGATTATTGGTGGAATTATTGGGGGGATATTTACGCCAACTGAAGCTGGTGTGGTCGCGGTTTTATATTCGTTGATTTTGTCTGTGGTTATTTATCGAGAATTAAAGATAAGTGATTTATATCCTATTTTGATTAAGTCGGTAATTACCACTTCAATTGTTATGCTTCTAATTGGTTCATCGTCGGCAATGTCTTGGTTAATGACCTATGAATCCATTCCTCAAGATATAAGCCAACTATTGTTAACTTTGTCAGATAATCCCTTAATCGTTTTGTTGATCATCAACTTAATTCTTCTGGTTATTGGTACTTTTATGGACATGACTCCAGCGGTATTAATATTCACTCCTATTTTACTGCCAGTTGTTGAAAACCTCGGAATTTCACCATTGCATTTTGGCATTATGATGATTTTAAACTTATCAATTGGATTATGTTCACCGCCGGTGGGAAGTGTTTTATTTATCGGTTGTAGTATCGCCAAAGTAAACATTACCGAAATAATAAAGCCTATTATTCCTCTTTATTTGGCGATGATTGCAGCGCTTGTGCTGGTGACTATCTTCCCTTCCATTAGTGAATTCTTACCAAAACTCCTTGGCCTAATCTAAATCTAGAACAATCAAGGGTTGATGTGAACATTGATGGGTAACAGAAACTGAATTAATTGCATCTCAAAGTGCATTAGTTCAGTTTTTCAACCCATAACTACATGAGTACAGCCGTAAAGTCATAGCGTTAGATAATTAGGTTTATGGGGCGGGGAGTTGCAACAGATAGAGAAGGATATAGCGCTTTGTATGTTTGTTGCGGTAACAAACATACAAAGCTTGAGATTAATTAGCAGAGGATCAATTACCTAGCCATCCAACCGCCATCGACTAATAGTGTATGACCATTGACATAATCCGATGCAGACGACGCTAAAAATATTGCCGCTCCTGCTAAATCTTCAGGCTGTCCCCATCGACCTGCAGGGATCCTAGCTGATATTGAATCATTGCGCTCTTTGTCGGCTCTTAAAGCTGAGGTATTGTCTGTTGCAAAATAGCCAGGGGCTATGGCATTTACGTTAAGTCCTTTTGCGGCCCATTCATTCGCGAGGGCTTTTGTTAGTTGCATTACCGCGCCTTTAGATGCGCTATATGCTGGAACCGTAATGCCACCGGAAAAACTGAGTAAAGATGCAATATTAATGATTTTTCCACTACCATTTGCCAACATGTGTTTGCCTATACCTCTAGAGAGTCTAAACACACCGTTTATATTTGCTTCCATTACCAAGTCCCAATCTTCATCTGAAAAGTCTTCAGCTGGGGCTCTTCTGATAGTACCTGCATTATTAACTAATATATCGACTTTACCAAAAGCTGCGATAGCATCATCTACAAGTTGCTTAACTTGCTCGGGTTTATCTTGCTCGCATCCCAAAGCAACAACGTTGCTGGTACCAAGCTTTTCTATTTCTGCGACTGTTTCTGCTACATTTTCTTTTTTCGACGCTACCGCAATGATATCTGCACCGGCTTGTGCTAAGCCAAGGGCAATAGCGCGTCCTAATCCTCGACTTGCGCCAGTAACTAATGCAACTTTGCCGCTAAGATCAAACATATTACTCATAAAACTCACTCCAATTAAAAAATTTCATCTACAGTAAGGTGATCCATATCTGTAAATTCTTGGTTTTCACCTCCCATTGCCCAACAAAATGTATATGCATTTGTTCCACAACCACTATGAATTGACCAGCTTGGAGACAATGCGACTTGTTGATTTCGCATCACTAAGGGACGAACATTATCTGCTTCGCCCATAAAGTGAAAAACAATATTTTCAGGGCTTAGGGTGTAATACATATAATATTCACTTCTTCGTCTGTGAGTATGTGGGGCCATTGTGTTCCACACACTACCAGGTTCAAGGCTTGTAAAACCCATCACTATCTGACACGTATCAAGATTGTCTGGACTGATAGCTTGGTAAATTGTGCGTTTGTTTGATGTTTCCATCGAACCCATATCTATTTTCTTAGCCATGGATTTGGTGATAAGTTTTGTAGGGTATTCTTTGTGTGCAGGGTAACTGACAATATAAAACTTTGCAGGGTTATTGCTATCTTCGCTCTCGAAGGTAATATCTTCGTTTCCTCTGCCAATATACAAACTATCTTCAAATGCTAACGGATACTCTTTTTGGTTGATGGTTACTTTCCCTTTTCCACCAATGTTTAACACGCCAACCTCTCTGCGTTGGGTGAAATAGCTGCAGGCCAGCTCTTTATGCACCGGTAGCTCAAGCGCTTTGTTGACTGGTACAGCTGATGCGACAACGCCTCTGTCTATGTCTGAGTAAGTCATAGGCACTTCATCTTCTGTAAATAAATTATCGACTAAAAAACTACTTCTTAGTTCGCTGCTAGTCATGCGTTTGTATCTAATATTGTCTGCTGAAACTCTTAAGTCCACTCTCAACTCCTCGTAAAATTTTACGTTATAAACATCGCGAAAATACGTGCTCTCTTATTTAGAATAATCAATATTGGCTAATCAACATTACTATTCCAAATACACGGATTTTTTGGGTCAATATTGATAATATACAGTCATATGTGATTAATATAAAGCAAAGTATATCATTTAAGGGTGAGAGAGTAGAGTACTTAAATAGTACAAATTTGAGTACTTGGTATTGAGGGAAGTTAAATTAGTAATTAGTCGATAAAAGTGCTGTTATTTAACACCTAATTTACTATTCTACACAGCATGTTGGCTATTCACTGTCAGGAACAGCAACGGTAATTACTTGGATCTTATGTTTTTCAAATAATTCTAAAAATCGGGGTTCGACCTTGTTGTCAGTTATTAGAATATTAACTTTATCAAGAGAACATAAAATCAAAGAGCTACGTTTACCAATTTTCGAGCTATCCGCTAAAACAATCAGTTGATCTGCCTGTTTTAATAACTTTTGCTCTGACAGTACCAGCATTGGATCTGTTTCCATCAAGCCAAACTCACCTATCGCAGGTGTGCCCATAAACATTTTACTACCGTGGTAATTAGAGATGCCATCGTTTTCAAATGAGCTTAAAATGATACTCTGTTTTCTATATAACTCACCGCCAGGAAGGGTTACTTGATTGTCAGAGTTATCGGCTAACTCCTGAGCTAGGGCAAACGAATTGGTTAGGATGTTTAAGTGTCTACTAGCAAGGGCGTCTTTCATCATAAAAGTGCTACTTCCACCATTAATAATGATTGATTCACCTTCTTCACATAAGGATACGGCTTTCTCAGCTATTAACGCTTTAATATCCTTATTTTGCTCAGTATCGGCCAGAAACACAGAGCCTTTAAGATGTCTGCGTTCGTGAATTTGAGACGAAACATTATTTGATTGGGCTCCGCCTCTAATTTTAGTTAACGCTTTTCTTTTTGAAAGTTTAGTAATATCACGACGAATAGTCGCTTCTGACGCTTTCAATTTATTTGATAAAACAGGAACAGATGCATAACCCATTTCGGCTAGTAACTCTAGAAGCAAATGATGTCTTTGTTTTTCAAGCATTTAATTAATCCTTTTTACATTATCTTCATATCCTAACCTAATTTGACAATTAAAGACATAATGTGAAAATTATTTATTTTAATTAATTATCGATATTATAAATGAGGTGAAATTAAGTTATAAGGTTTACTAGGAGTATTGTTCAAAATGATGGCATTAATGCCTTCTGAATTTGCAGATTGTGGGGCAAATTAACCGAGTATTTACCTATTTCCAGCACAGGTTTGTCGGGAGAGAATGATAAAGGTTTCTGGCAAGTTTGAGTGTTGGTTTATTTCAGTAATGCAGTTAGTTCAACGTTTCTTAGGTTTTTGTATCCTTATGTTTTCTAGCTATGTTAAATCCAGCCTGTACTAGCCTATGCTAGCTAGTTCAGGCTGTTGCATCATATAAGTTAATGACTCTAGGTGTGTTAATTTGCAACGATCTTAAATGTTCCTTTTGAGCGCACATAGAGAATGCTTTCATTTGTGGTGGCTATATTGTGGCTGAAATTGCCAGATGAATTGAACATTGAACCAGCCTGTAGATCCTTGGATTGGCGCATCTCTATGGAATCATAATTAACGTTACCCTGGATGACAACTGCCTTGAACTCAGTGGTTTTACTGCTGATTTTTCCGCTAAAGTTCGCAGGAAGTTTTATTAGGCTTCCGCTAAGTTGCTCCGATTTGTGGCTTTTCCAAAGGTTTGCAAGCTGTACGTTATCGCCGTCAATTAAATTTGTTTCTCTTTGTGTTAACCACACTAAATTAGAAGAGTGCACATTAATGGGTCTCTCGCCATTGTCATATTGCTCGTCAACTGATTTAACTAAGTATGGACCACTGTCAATTTCCAAATAGATTAAATTTGATTCTCCATTGGCCGCGGTAATGTGGTTTTCTCCTGCCGGTTGTGTCCAGAATGAGGTTTTGGGTAGCCACATGTGGTCTGCGTTGGGGTCATCATTGTGCATTAAACCTTGGATCACAATTCCCCGATAGGAGATGTTGTGAATATGCGGCGGTGAAGAAAATCCTTTGTTGAATTTTACCAACATACCGGTAGCGACATTTTTCGTTCTGTCTCCCCATAAATCCGCTGCTCCAGGACTCTTATCGCCGCGTAATGGGTTCAAATAACCCCATTTAATCTCTGCAGCATCAATCACTTTCGATTGATTTTTTGGGCTCTGTGCCATGCTTGTGGAGCTGAAAATAACGAGGCTTATGATTAGCGCTGCGCGTCGTATAGACATGTTCATCGTATGTACCTTTAAATGTATTTCTATTTTAATTACGTTTGTTACATTAAATCGCGAATTAGGTGACTGTTGATTTTTGCAATAATAAATTAAATATTGATAACCACTTTACCCATTGCTTTGCCACTTTCTAAACGCTTGTGTGCTTTGCCTACATCTGCCAAAAAGAAAACTGAATCGTCGAGTACGGGCTTTAGATCACCGGCTTCAACTATGCTTGTTAAGGCTTTCAAAATAGCGCCATGCTTTTCACGATGGAAATCATGTAACATGGGAATTAACATGAATACCACGTGTAAAGACAGTCCTTTGAAGTGAGCAGTGGTTAAATCAAGTTCAACCATGGAGACAGTTGATGCAACTTGGCCATTGAGTGCTGCAGCTTCAAAAGATTTAGCCATATTTGCGCCACCGACTGAGTCAAATACAAGGTCGAAACCGGCACCATTGGTGTGTTTTTGCACGTAGTCTTCAACTGATTCTGTGACATAGTTTATGGGTGTCGCACCGAGTTGTTGAATCATTTCCAGCTGCACATTGCCGCCACCTGTTGAAAATACATTAGCGCCAAAATGGCGTGCAAGCTGAATGGCGACGTGGCCTACACCACCAGAACCGCCGTGAACCAATACATTTTGACCTGCTTTTATTCCTGCTCGTTGTAAACCTTCATAAGCGGTAATCGCGACTAGCGGTAACGCTGCTGCTTCTCGCATGTTCAGATTTTTCGGTTTGAGTCCAATTAGATTGGCGTCTGCGACAATATACTCGGCTAGTGTCCCTGGAAGATCGGCTAGCCCGCCGGCGCAACCATAGACTTCATCGCCAATATTGTATTCGCTTACGTTTTCGCCAACCTCTTCAATAACCCCAGCAAAATCCATCCCTAATAATGCAGGTGCAGCGGGTGAAAGAGGTAACTCTGGTCCCATCTGACGGATCATTGTGTCTACGGTATTGACGCTGGTCGCCTCAATTTTAACTCGCACATGCCCCGGCTTTAGTGCTGGTTTAGGGAGTTCCATTGATTCAAATACATCAGAATCGCCAAAGTTGTTTACGATCATTGCTTTCATGTTTTGTTACCCTTAGTAGATTTACTGTTTAATTTAAAATAAAGAGATGAGTGTATTCTGCTACTTTATTGCGACTAGGCTTTGACGCCGAGTCGAGCCAGCACATCTTCCATGGCGGAAAGCAAAGCTGTATTTTTGGCGAGATCAAGTGCATCGGGATGGGGTTGTGACCAATTGCCAATATCGTTATCAAAATATTTGCCTGTGGCAGAGGCAAACTCGTCACTCAATGCAGCTCGTACTAAAATGTCCGCGCCAATTTGCAAGTCTTTTCCCTTTGAACCATAAGCTTCTTTAACCATTTTGCTGCCCAGAAAAGACGCAGGGTTGATAGCAATAAAAACCGGAGCGTTGCTGCTGTTTTCTTTCGCTAATTGGAATGTCCACATTGTTAGCGCTAGTTTACTTTGCGCATATGCATCGCTATCTGATAGAGACTGTTCGCCCTGTATGGCTTTCAGATTGACGGGGGCTTGAGCGGCGGAAGAAAGGTTGATAACCCGGCCACTAGCATTGAACAGTGGTAATATTTTCCGAGTTAATAAATAAGGGGCGAGGGTATTTACCATAAAACGAATATCGTAGCCTTCGTCTGTTATTGGATTAGGTACTTTGAAAACACCAGCGTTGTTTATCAATACATCAATAGCACTGACCTTTTGTTGTATATCAGATACCATTTTTTCCACATCCGATAAATTTGCCAAGTCTGATTTGAACAACTCGATAGACGTGTTTGGGTTAAGTTTTAAAAGCGTTTCTTTAGTCTGCGCGAGTTTTGCGCCATTGCGACCGTGTAGCAATAAGGTATGACCTTGAGTAGCAAACACTTTAGCGGTTTGCAAACCAATACCGTCGGTTGCACCTGTAAGTAAAATTGTTTTTTTCATTTATCTAGTCCTTTTGCTTGAATGCCCGAAGCACAACGTCTGCTATTTCCGCTAGGGTTTCTTCGGTATTTCGCTTGTTAAAGCGCAGGTTTAAGGCTATGTGATTGACGCCAATCTCTTCTCTAGCTTTGAGGTATTTACACAGTTGATTAATGCCTAGCTTATAACCCAGGTGAATTGGTTGGGGTAAACTGTCAGGGTTTTTGTCTAAATCAATATAAAGAGGCTCCATGACTGGACGGGGGGCGCTACTTTGGTTTTGACTATTGTCCCTTAGTTGCTGAATAAATTGCTGCTGCAGTTGTTGTGCTCTAGGGTAGGTAATCCACCCGTCACCATGTTCTGCTAACCAACTTGGAGATTGCTGGGATGAGCCAGTTATCAGCAAAGGTAAACGACGATTTTGAGGTTTAGGCAGCATGTCGATATTTCCTGCCGCTTTTCCAAAAGTATTATCAAATTTTGGATTAGAACCTGCCAGACGACGAATATATTCATAACTTTCTCGAAATAGTTTTCCACGGTCATGATATGACACATTCATGGCCGGATATTCTTCTGGACGATCACCACTGGCGATCCCTAAAATCAGCCGTCCTCCAGAGAGTTGGTCAACAGAAGCCGCTGCCTTTGCAACATGTGCGGGATGCCTAAGGGGTAAAATCAAACTGGCAACGCCAAGGGCTATGTCTGACGTTTGTCCAGCCAGTAAGCCAAGATATACAAAGGGATCGAGTAACTGCCCGGCATCACCAAAAGATGGGACGTTAAAGGGTACATCTCGCAACCACACCGCTGAGAATCCTAATTTTTCAGCTAATTGAACCCGTTCCACATGAGCATGCATTGACGGTACAGAATTTGTTGCGTAATTCTCAATGGGAACCACCAGGCCGATAGATAGCTTGCCTAGTTTGAATACACTATTGAAGCCTCGGTTAATGCTAGGAAAAGCAGTTTCATTGTATTTAGCTTGAACTAACAAGGTGACTCCTTAAAGTAGAGGTTCAGAACGATCCTGAATAATTTGATGAACTTATGGTATTGGTTTTGATATGATGTATAAATGGCTATTATAAGTAATCAGAATTCTGTTTTTGGATATAATAAGTGGACACAAGTGGCGTTCGACTCTTCGTTTTGGCAGCAGATATGCTCAATATCAGTGCTGCAGGTCGCAAGTTAGGGCTAGCACCGTCTGTTGCTAGTGCACGACTATCTAAACTTGAAATTCAATTAAAGGCAGATTTATTTCACCGATCAACCCGTAAGGTCAGTTTATCCATAGAAGGGGCTGAGTTTCTTCCATTCGCAAGAGAAATAATAGCACAAGAGGATGCCGCTTATGCGGCCCTAGGTCGGGGTAATTCTAATGTAAGCGGTACGCTCAGATTCGCATCTTCCAGTACCTTTGCTCAGCGTTATATCGTGCCAATACTGCCTGAGTTTTTACAATGCTATCCAGATGTAAATGTTGAGCTAAAACTCTCGGATACCCAGGTGAATCTAATTGATGGTGGTTTTGATTTAGCGCTACGTAATTATGCAGTAGAAGACAGCAGTTTAATTGGCAGAAGGCTGGCAAAAGATACCCGAGTATTATGCGCGTCACCGGATTATCTAGAAAGAAACGGTATACCCCACAGCCCCGACGATTTGAATCATCATCAATTGTTGATCTTTATGAATTCCAAACCAAGAAGGTTAATATCTTTAACTGGTAAACAGGAATACTCGTTTCCTCCTGCAAAGAGTCTATCTCGTGTCGTGTGCGACGATGGCGCTAGTATGCGAATAGCAGCCATTGCTGGTGGAGGAATTTGTATGAGTTCCATCTGGAATATTCATGCTGAATTAAAGCAAGGTAGCTTAGTAAAGGTACTGCCAGACTACCAAATTGATGATCATGCTGCTATTTGGCTTGTCTATCCAAAATCCAACGTTCTGACTTCTAAAGTTAGGGTATTCATTGACTTTCTAATTGAAAAAATTGCCAGTCCGCCAATTTGGGAAACTTAAACCTGGCTTCAATAGGGTCTATTCAGTCAAATTTGAATGCTATTGGGTGTTCTAAATCCTTTTTAATCTAGTGCATTTGCTGAATAACAAAAGACAAACTAAAAGCATAAGTGAGTAGGGAAGTTGTTGTTAAACCTTTAACGGCAAAGACTACCCATTCTTAATATTATGTCATCGTGCTTTGTCAGCTTAATCACATTTCCAAATACGCCTCGTTGTGAATAAAAAATCATACTTTTCAAATGCTTTGAAACAAGAATTAAAACTAAGCAAATAATTTTGAATTTAGCGTTGACCTTAGTAGTGTAATTGTCTAATCTAAATGATAATGATTATCAATTAGGTTTGTTGGCATGTATTGTTATACTTTTTCGTGTTTGGAAATGGCGGTTAAAAATCCTTCTAAAGACGCCGAACTGGAACTCATAAATCGATATGTACACGCGGGTTTAGAAAGAGCTAAAGCAATGGGCAATATCAAAGAGACTAAAACTGCGCACTTGCGGATCCTTGATACCTTATTGCATGTAGTATGCGATAGCTTGCTATCCACATCATGGCGTAAATATTGTTATCGCATGGTTCAACGTCTGAAACCGCTGTTATTTGAGATACTAGATAAGCGTCAATACCAACGAAAAATGGCGCAAATTAGTCTGCTTCATAATTATTTTATTGCTTATACACAGGGAGCAGATACAACCGATTTAAAAGCCTGTGTACCTCACATATTTTCTTATAATCCACCACGTAAATAATCAACATCGCGAGGTTTTTGCATGTCAAATTTTCAGTTTGTTTGTCCGAGTCACCAAAATTGGGTAGAAGACCATCCCAAAGAAGCATTTCAAAAAGTAAACGAGTTAACAGATTATGCGGAACTTCTGTTTCAAAAAGGCCAATACCAAAATGTGATTCCATTTTTAGGTACCGCGTTAGAGACAACTGAAATTATTTTCGATAGCCGGTTGGAATCGCCGCAATTGACGACGAAAATGACAGCTATTGCCATTATGTTGGCCAATTCATATTCTGCATTAGGGCAAACAGATAAAGCGGGTATCTTTATACGCAAAATTCGCCAAAAATTAAATAGAGCAATTAATTGTGCCGAAGGTTATTCTGCTAAAGTGGCATTTTTTAGACATTGTGAAACGGCTTTACTAGAAGCAAATTCAAATTTACAAGAAAATCATGGTTATTTTGACAATATGTTAGTTTCTCAATTGCATTAATTTAATAACTTTTTAAGATTCAATGTGTTGAATAACAAAGAAGCGTCTCTCTTAAGATTGAGAGTGTCTTTTGCTGAAGCTGATATATTTTTTCTAGCTTATTTAAGGTCATGCTTTTATTGAATATTATGTGTGAATTATAATTCCTCGTTGAACTTACTTATTGGGTCTGTTTTCGCTACTTTGTGCTGGAAGGATTGCTATTGAGGGAAATGCGGGTTCTAATATGCGGCTTTAGATATTGTACTAAAGTGAACTTTTCATTTTAGGTTGAAGTTGTATCAGGACGCATTTTTGAAAACATTTACATGCCAATGTGGGAATACATTACATTTCGCGAACGTTCAATGCGTTTCGTGTGGTTTAATGTTGGGTTTTATTCCGCAAGAAAACAGGTTGAGTGCTTTTACCACTAATCAGTATGGTAATTTGCAAGCCTCCAGCAATGGTAAGTTATATAAACAGTGTAAAAATTATTCTGAGCACAATGTTTGCAACTGGATGGTTCCCCTCGAAGATGATCATGATTATTGCGTTTCCTGTCGACTCAATGAGGCAATTCCTGATTTAAATGATCCTGAAAATAAAGCCTTATGGGCGAAAATGGAACAGTCAAAAAGGCGTTTGTTGTACACCTTATTAAAACTCAATTTACCCCTTGTTGATCGTGTGCAGGATCCAACCAATGGATTAGGCTTTGCATTTTTAAGAGACAAAACTCAAGATTCATTTGGCAATGAATTGACGGTGAAAAGCTTTGTGACCACAGGCCATGCAAATGGATTGATCACCATTAATCTGAATGAAGCAGATGATTCGGCTCGCGTGGATATGCGCGAGAAAATGAATGAGCGATATCGCACACTGCTTGGCCATTTTCGACATGAATCAGGGCATTATTATTGGGATAGATTGATATCCGGCACAGATAAAATAGATGAATTTCGCAGGTTGTTTGGTGACGAACGATTAGATTACGTGCAATCTATGGAAAGTTACTATCAAAATGGCCCTAGCGAAAATTGGCAGAGTGTCTGGATAAGTGCCTATGCCAGCATGCACCCCTGGGAAGATTGGGCCGAAACCTGGGCACACTATTTACATATGCTAGATACCCTTGAAACTGCAAATGATTACGATTTTTCGATTTCAGGTAATAAAATAGCCAGCCCGATACCGAATACCGATAGCGTCATCGACCAAATTTATACTTCAACCTCGTTCACCCACTTGTTTAATGATTGGTGTCAATTGACTAAGGTATTGAATGCTCTGAATAGAAGTATGGGCTTAGATGATGCTTATCCTTTTGTTATTTCTATATCTGCCCTAGATAAACTGCGATTCATTCATGAAGTAGTATTAGATACTGATATGCTTAAATTAACAGAAGGGGCCGCTTGAACTCGGGGCGCTTTTGTATCTGTACCTTCACTTTTTGATAAACTGATGATGAATCAGTGATTCAACTGAAATCACCATTGTTTCTTCTAACCCCGTATATCTTCGGTCTTTGCCTAATGACACCCTAGGGGAGAAGTTACTTCTCCCAATCGAAACGGGGGAGGTTCTCAAACGCTTTCTTTAGCCCTTCGTTCCACTGCTTCTGCACTGATCTGTACATGTTACTATTTGTGGTCAATACGTTGTGATAAGGCTCTTCAATATGGTCATTGCGATGAATCGCTATTTCAATTGGTGGCCCAACAGAAATGTTACTGCGGATTGTGGAGTCTAATGAAACGATTGCACATCTAGCTGCGTCTTCTAAAGAAGTACTAGGGGTAATAATACGGTCTAAAATAGGTTTTCCATATTTATTTTCGCCTATTTGCAAATACGGTGTTTCATCTGAGGCAGAAATATAGTTTCCTTGGGGGTAGATTAGGAAAATCTCACTTTTATTCCCTTTAATTTGGCCCCCTAATAAAAAGCTAGATTCATTGCTGGTCTTTGACTTCTCCATGGCGTCCGCATGGCGATTTTGTTCCTGTTGACTCAAGTCACCAATATATTGGGCTACTTCATGAAGATAGTTTCCTCGACTGATATCAAAGTCAGCGTTGGGATTTGCTAAGTCGCGCTTTATGGCGTTAATCACCGCTTGAGAAGTGGCTAAACTGCCAGAGGTGGTTAACACTATTGTGCGATTATCTGGAAACACGAAGGTCGTCATTTTACTGTAAGTGGCAACGTAATCTACCCCTGCGTTTGTGCGAGAGTCAGAGGCAAAAACTAAACCTTTATTCAAGGCAATGGCTAAACAGTAAGTCAATTGGCTTCCTTTTGATGTTGTGGTGTTTAAAAACCTTTGGTTATCGACAAAATCTTGTTCTTATAACTCTTTTTCGATATTTTGAACTCTGGTGAAATTAAAAACAATAGAATTTTAAATATAGCATCTATCAAATCATAACTAGTTGAGTATACTGATATAAAACAACAATAAATCAGCGCGGAGGATCTATGGCGATTAGATGGGGAAACTATGCAATAGGTCAATTCTACGATGAGCTGATACAGGGGCGTTCTAAACCCAGAAAACATGCAAAAGATTTGTGTGATTATCTCAAAGGGTTATCCGATAACGAAATAAAAGAGTATAAAGCGGCCTCTGATTCTGCTATTCAAGTCATGGGAATTACCTTCAGAGTATATAATGATGAAGAGGGATCGATTGACCGAGCTTGGCCTTTCGATATTGTTCCACGCCTTATTGAACTCAAAGAATGGCAACAAATTGAACTGGGCCTTAAACAACGAGTGAAAGCCCTGAATATGTTTATTGATGATCTCTACAATGATCAGAACATAATAAAAGATGGGGTGTTTCCAGCCGACTTATTAAAGAAATCGAAAAACTTTTTAAAAGATTGTATTGGCGTAAAACCACCGCAGGGGATATGGGCGCATATTTGTGGCTCTGATTTGGTAAGGGACCACAATGGCACTTTTTACGTTCTAGAAGACAATTTACGTGTTCCGTCAGGTGTTTCATACATGCTTGAAAATCGCCAGGTAATGAAACGTGTTTTCCCTGAAATGTTTGAAAAGTACAATATTCTTCCTATCGATAATTACCCTTCAGACTTATATGACATGTTGGCAAGTCTGTCGCCACGGGATGTAAAAGAGCCTGAAATTGTCGTACTCACCCCTGGAATTTATAATTCAGCTTATTTTGAGCATGCTTATTTGGCCCAACAAATGGGGGCTGAATTAGTTACCGGTGATGACTTAGTGGTTAAGGATGATGATTGCGTTTACATGAGAACCATTAACGGATTGAGTCGTGTAGACGTGATTTATCGTCGAATCGATGATTGGTACATAGATCCGGAAGTATTCCACCCAGATTCTCAATTAGGTGTTCCTGGGATCATGCGAGCATGGAAAAAAGGCAATGTAGGTTTAGCCAATGCACCAGGTTCCGGGGTTGCCGATGACAAAGTTGTTTATAGCTATGTTCCAGACATTATCAAATACTATTTAAATGAAGAGGCATTACTGCCGAACGTTCCAACCTATCGTTGTATTAACCCCGATGAACGTGAGTATGTTTTAGAAAATATTGAACAAATGGTGGTCAAACCGGCAAATGAATCCGGGGGTTATGGCATGTTGATTGGTCCACATGCATCGAAAAGAGAACATCAGAAATTTCGCCAGTTAATAAAAAAAGATCCACGCAATTATGTGGCACAACCCATGTTACTGCTGTCAACGGCACCCACTTTGATAGATAACAAAGCGGAAGGTCGTCATTTGGATTTAAGGCCATTCATTTTAAGCGGGCAAGATATTAAAGTTACCATGGGAGGGTTAACCAGAGTTGCAATGACTAAGGGCTCTACAGTGGTTAATTCATCCCAAGGTGGTGGTAGCAAAGATACATGGATTGTTGATATGGAGGGCGATTAATATGTTGTCACGTGTAGCCAGTAATTTGTGTTGGATGGGGCGTTATCTGGAACGTGCGGAAAACACCGCAAGACTAATTAATGTTAACTTTAATTTACTATTAGATCTCCCGAAAAGTATTGTTCTAGGTTGGGAGCCCCTGGTTGATATTGTCTCTAATCGAGACGAGTTTTACGCTAAATACCAAGAAGCAAATGAGCGTAGTGTTTTGAATTTTATGGTGGGGGATACTAAAAATTTAGGGTCTATTGTGAGCTCATTAAATGCTGCACGAGAAAACGCTAGAACTATCCGTGAAATTATTCCTAGAGAGGCTTGGGAACAAATTAATGAGTTGTATTTGTTTGCCCACAGCAATCGTCAAAAAGCCATCGCTCGACGTTCTCGCTATGAATATTTGACGGAAATTATTGAGTCAAATCAGAAAATAACCGGCATACTCGTTAGCACTATGACCCGCGATGAAGCTTATCAATTTTTGCGTATAGGTCGCAATTTGGAAAGAGCTGATATGACAACGCGGATCATTGATGTGCGTTCGGCGTCCTTAGTGCAAGATATGGAAACAGAACAATCCGCTTTAGAAAACCTGCAATGGATGAGCGTGTTAAAGTCACTGACTGCTTATCAAATGTATCGTCGAGAAGTGCGTTTCAAAATTCGCCGCCCGGATGTTTTAAAGTTTCTTATGTTGGAGAGCCGCTTTCCCAGAGCACTGATTCATACTTTGCAACAGGTTGAATATTGCTTGCGGGAACTGCCTAACTACGAGCAGTGTGTGGAAATGACGTCAATGGTAGAAAAGCAATTGATGGAAGCGAACCCGCAATTACTTATTCAAGATAAACTTCACGAATTTATCGATGAAATGCAACTTGGTTTGATTAAGGTATATAACAAGATAGACGAAACCTACTTTTAATCACGTTTGTATTTAGCTAAAAAGGCTCAACATTCACCAGATGTTGAGCCTTTTTTCGTTAGTTTGCCCCATCGTTGGCTGCGTCTTGTATTGCATCGCCTGCGCTTTCGATATCTTTACCAGCACCTTCAATGGTGGCGCAACCTGATAGTAAGAGTAGGGTGGTGATTAATGTAACAATAATTTTAGTTTTTGATTGTAAATTCATAATGTTGCCTCACTGAAATTAAACAGGGTATTTTCGTTTTCGAAAAAACTTCATTTTGCTTAAACTCGCTTTCCAGTATTCATAAAGCGAGTATAGTGCCAATAGTTAAGTTTATGAAAATTAACAGGTTTATTTTTTTGTTAATATTTTGAGGGTAAAGCTTTTTGCATTTTTTCATACAAATCGGAAGATTTTACACATCAACACTAATGAAAATGTAGCCGATTTAGATTACGCATTTGTTGGTCAAAGACGATCATGTTGATAACTGTGGTAGAGCTTCCCCCATTGCCATGAAAGTCCTAAATTGCATAGTTTTAATTGAATTTCACTTGGCTGGTCAGCACTGTTTATAGGTAAATCTGACGATAAATAGCGCACTCGCCAAATTCCAATGTTTGCGTCCCGTTGAAACTGAATCTTGCCGATCAATTGATTTTGTTTATAAACAAAACAAGTGCGTTTTGAGTAGCGAATTTTACTGGTTTGCATAACTGTTATTATATACAGTATCGTTTGTTTGGCTAGATTTTTTCTGAATCACTAACAGCGATTAAACAGCTCTTGCCACAGGCTCTTATGGATACGAAGTGCCTCAATATAAGCTTCAAAATCTAACTCTCTTTGTCCTAGAAAATCTGTGAATGGTTTCGCCAGTATTGGGTTTTCCTGCAACTTTTTAAAATGAGGCGTTAGTAGATTGGCAACATCAATTAAACGATCAGTTGTTGGTTGTATCTTCTTTATAAAAGTGTCGTCGTATAATTTTTTAAGGTTTTCTAATTGAGTGGAAGTGGCGGTAGACGAGCATGAAACGTCATTAAACTGTTGCTGTAAGTGCTTATTCATATCATTAAGCCAACGCGTCAACTGTCTTTGCGAGTACCATAATTGCGCCGCCAACGACTGTTTTCGCAAAGTATTTAATGCCAATTCTAAGTTTTCTATATCTGATGCTGTAGGTGAGTAAAGGGCAACTAATAGTCTTAGGGAGTCTTGATAGCTGTGTAGTTGTTGTTGGCCTATTTGGCTAAATAGTTCTGTTTTGGTAGTAAAAGAACCCCTGATTTCGCTACTGTGTAGGACCATGTGCGCCCAAACCAAAGGCAGCATTTGCTGTTTCTGCGCTATCCATTGCCTTAACTGTTGTTGCTTATCTTTTTCATGAGTGCGTTGAAGGCAGTCTCTAAGACCCTGTATTAATTGAACTTCATAGGCAAACCGTTTAGAGGGCAATTGAACCTTGCCCAGCGCCGTATTTCGTTGTGCTATTAACAGGGAAACAGAACAATGTTTTAAACCATAAAAGTCACTTAGCTTAATGGTGGTTTCAGGAATGATAACTTTGATGTCCTCTGAAGAGGGATAGCGAATAGCGACGCGGTCAGTGTTAAGCTGCATTGCAATGTTAAATTCGTCACTAATTTGATTTTGGTAATCACGAAAATTTGATTGAACAGAGGGTTGACCGCACGCATTAACTAACATTAAGCAACAGAAAAGTAGCAGCAACTGAACAGTTGACAAATGAACCCCCTTTTTGGCCTGTTTAAAGTCGCGTCTGCTATGGCTTTAAACAAGCGCAGTAGATGATGTTAATTATTAGCTTACTTTAATTGGCTACTCTAATAAAACTGCTCATCATCCGAATTAACCTTAATTTGAAGTTTATGGTTAAGCTCATCAATATGCAGTTTAACGTGAAACTCGTGACAACAATTTGGACATTCTTCAAAAAAGTCTTGATCACCATTACTGCAATCGACTCTTATATGCAGGTGATGCCCGCACTCTGGACAAGTAATGGTTTGTTCGGTTTCAAATACTTCAGTACTCATTAATTCTCCTATGCGACACTAGGGTTCGCTATGCTACGACCTCCATCAACCGCTAATATCTGTCCGGTGACATATGAAGCCGAGATTAGAAATGCGATTGCTTCAGATATATCTTTTTCGCTGCCTAATCGGCGCAAAGGTATCTGTGACAGAATCGCACTTTTCTCATTTTCAGGTAGAGCAGTGTCTGGCCACAAAATTGCGCCAGGAGCAACACCATTTACACGAACTTGAGGGGCTAATTCCTGTGCAAGTGATTGGGTCAGGGTCACTAAAGCTGCCTTCGCCATGCAATATATAGTATGGCCTGACAATGGACGTTGTGCATGAATATCTACCATATTGATTACAACGCCTTGATTTTGTATAAGTTGTTTTTGCAACTTTTGAATTAAAAATAGTGGTGCTTGGGCGTTACTCCCCATGAGAGCTTGCCAATCTGTTGAGTTGAAGTCGTTCAAAGGAGTAGGGTAGAAAGCCGAGGCGTTATTAATTAACACATCTATGCGCCCAAAGGCGTCAATTGCTGATTGGGCAACCCTATTTAATTCTTTTAAGTTGCATAGGTCGCCTTGAACCCATTTTGCTGAGTCAGCACGTTTTTCATTTAATTGTGTGGATAAATCTTTCACTTGTTCAATTGAATGGTGACAATGCAATACTATTCGATATCCTAAATTATGTAGAAATTTTGCGCTGTATGCGCCAAGACGCTTCGCGCTTCCAGTAATAAATACGACTTTGTTTTCCATAATGCCTAATTGTTTACGTTAGTGTTTCAGTTAGTATGGTTAAGAAGATTATCTGGGAAAGAATTTAGGTACAAGTTTGCTTTTAGCTTTGCACCCTGCTGCATGATTTAACCTTGCATGTTTTTCAGTAATGATTTCGCGGTTTGCAAATAAGTGCCACCAAATAACAAGGCGTGATTTAAAATATGGTAGAGCTGGTATACCGGCTTTCTGTAGGTATATTCATTGCTCAGTGGCCACACTGTATTATAGCCATCATAAAAAGCTCCCGGGAATTTGTTGAATAGTTCGGTCATCGCAATATCTGTTTCTCTATCGCCATAATAAAATGCCGGATCAAATATCACCGGCAAGTCATGTTGAAACCCTGTATTACCTATCCATAAATCACCATGCAGCATAGAAGCGGCTGGATTATGGCCATGTAATAGTTTTTCAACAGAAACCACTACCTCATCGATTGCTGCAAGAGCATGACCTTGTTCTGCCAGAAGCTGAAGCAGGTAACCAATACGCTGCTCGGCAAAAAATTGTGGCCACTTCTTGGTCCAGGGATTAGGTTGAGGAGTTAGGCCAATAAAGTTATCTTCTTGCCAGCCAAACATGTTCTGGGTTTGAGTTTGGTGCATGCAAGCTAATTTAGAGCCAAAGCTATACCAGCTCTGCTCATTTCCTTGGGCTAACCGCAGGTATTCTAATACTAGGTAACTTTTGTTTTCTGACACCCCATAACAGATCACCTTAGGTGTTTTGAAAATATTAGCTTTTGCAATGTGTTCTAAGCCCTCAGCTTCAGCACTGAAATTTAATATTTTATCTTCATCATTGAGTTTAACAAAAAAACGTTTGTGACCGTCTGAAATTCGGTAGGCGCTGTGAGAATCGCCTTCGGTTATTTCTCGGATATCATCACAAATAAATTCTTGGTTTAATTGTTGACTAATTTGATCGCTAACAAAATGCCACATAGTTTTGACTTAATTTAGCTGTAAATCCTGAGTATGGAACACGCAAAAATAATTGAAGGTATTTTTAATTATTAAAATGCGCTTATTATAACTTTTAGTGATTTGGTGAAGGTGGTGCACCTAAGGTTTCTCCTAAATTGCGAAACGTTTTAAACATAGAAGATAGGGCTAATTTATTGGCGAGCCAAATGGGAATATTACCTGAGGGCTCACCATAGCCGATATACTCAATCTTCATTTTATTAGTCCCAGTGCTTTGTATTAGCCAATTGCCTTTCACATTCTGCATCTGAACATATGAAGGGCGGGGGGGATAATGCTCAGAATAATCTTCTATTCGAATCCGAATGGTCTGGCTTTGAGGATCAATTTCAGTGAAAGACTGAGTTATCATTTCTCGGTTTTTGACTGGCCAAGGCGCGTTGAAAGTGGTTCTAACTATTTTCTCAGTAGTTGAAGAGGTGGTAAGAATTTCAACTTTTTCGCAATTATCAATCCAACTGGCGGCTATGTCTGTATTGTCTAGAAGGGTTAAAAAATCGTTGGGTTGGCCATGAACTAAAACAGAGGCTTTAAGCCAAACATAACCGCTTTTGTCTTTTGTTGTATGTAGACTGACATGTTCTTTTTGTTTAACCAACAACCACTTTGCGTTTGCAGGCTCAGCAAAGGTTTGAATAGGTAACATCAAGGAAAAGCAGGCAAAGGCATATTTTACGTATGCAATTGTCTGTTGTGATTGCATCGCCAGCAACATTTTAGGTATCATATAGCCTCCTCCCTGATCGTAGCAGGGCTGATTTTTTATTAACTTATCTATTTTTCGGTTTAAGTTACTTAAACACCCATATTTGGGTGTTTTTTATTGCTTATACATTAAGAGCCGAAAAATAACTTTATAATTCACAAGTGGCGCTTGGTAGGTGTCACCACTGTGTAAAGGATTATTCAATGCTTACAATTACGCTTCCTGATGGCAGTCAACGCCAGTTCGAACATTCCATTTCTGTATTAGATGTAGCCAATGATATTGGACCAGGGTTAGCGAAAGCTACCATCGCTGGCAAAATAAATGGCGAACTGGTCGATGCAGTCGACATGATCACCGAAGATGCTAGTTTACAGATTATTACCGCCAGAGATGAAGAAGGTCTAGAAATTATTCGTCATTCCTGTGCGCATTTGATTGGACACGCCATTAAACAACTCTACCCAGATGTGAAAATGGCCATAGGTCCAACTATTGATAACGGTTTTTATTACGATATCGATATGGAACATTCTTTAAATGAAGATGATTTGTTAAAACTTGAAAAGCACATGTTGAAGCTGGCTAAAACCAGTTATGACGTAGTCAAGAAGAAAGTGAGTTGGCAAGAAGCTCGGGATACCTTCGAAGCCCGTGGCGAGACTTATAAAATGGAAATTTTGGACGAAAATATCAGTAAAGATGACCGTCCAGGACTATACCATCATGAAGAATATGTCGATATGTGTCGTGGTCCTCACGTACCTAATATGCGTTTCTGCCAACACTTTAAAGTTATGAAAGTGGCTGGGGCGTACTGGCGTGGCAACAGTGATAACAAAATGTTGCAACGTATTTACGGCACGGCTTGGGCAGACAAAAAACAACTTAAAGCTTATCTCAATCGTTTAGAAGAAGCGGAAAAGCGTGATCACCGTAAAATTGGTAAAGCCCTTGATTTATTCCATTGGCAAGAAGAAGCGCCAGGCATGGTGTTTTGGCACAACGATGGTTGGAGCATATACACCGAGCTAGAAAAGTACATCCGTGAAAAACAACGTGAATATGGCTTTGGTGAAGTGAAAGGGCCCTTGATGATGGACCGTGTACTTTGGGAAAAGTCTGGCCATTGGGACAAATATGCGGAAAACATGTTTACCACTGAGTCAGAAAAGCGCGAGTATGCTATCAAACCGATGAACTGTCCGGGTCACGTACAGATTTTTAATCAAGGCTTGAAATCCTATCGCGATTTGCCGTTGCGTATGGCCGAATTTGGTTGCTGTCACCGTAATGAACCCTCTGGTGCATTGCACGGTTTAATGCGCGTTCGCGGCTTTACACAAGACGATGCGCATATTTTCTGTACTGAAGATCAGATTGAAGCAGAAGTCGCAAGTTGCATTGAAATGATTTACGAAGTCTACAAAGTCTTTGGATTTGAAAAAATTGTAGTGAAATTGTCGACTCGTCCTGAAAAACGGGTTGGTTCAGATGAAGTCTGGGATAAAGCGGAACAAAAATTGGCCGATGCACTCACGTCAAAGAACATTGATTTCCAATATTTGCCAGGAGAAGGGGCGTTTTATGGTCCTAAAATTGAATTCACTCTTCATGATTGCTTAGATCGAGCTTGGCAATGCGGTACCGTGCAGCTTGATTTCTCCATGCCTGAGCGTTTAGGCGCGACTTATGTTGCCGAAGACGGTGAGCGTAAAGTGCCTGTTATGATCCACCGTGCAACATTAGGCTCGTTAGAGCGTTTTATCGGTATCTTGACAGAAGAATACGCCGGTTTGTATCCAACATGGTTGGCACCCACACAAGTTGTGGTAATGAATATTACCGATAAACAGGGTGAATATGCGGCAAATGTAGCGAAAAAATTACAACAAATTGGAATTAGATCGAAGTCGGACTTGAGAAATGAGAAGATAGGCTTTAAAATCCGCGAGCACACTCTTAGACGTGTTCCATTTTTATTAGTCGTAGGCGACAAAGAAATGGAAGCAAACGAAGTAGCGGTGCGCTCTCGCAAGGGTGATGACCTCGGTAAATTCTCAATAGAAGGGTTTATGGAGTTGATTAATCAACAGGTCGCATCTAAGCAATTAGATTAATTTCGTGGAGGAACGACATATTAAAGGCGCTAATAATAAGGCTCAAGGCGATAAAGCCAACATCAATGAAGAAATCACAGCGACGGAAGTTCGCTTAATTGGTAAAGAAGGTGAACAGCTAGGGATAGTATCTCTAGGAGAAGCTCAAACTCTCGCCGACCAAGCTAGTTTGGATCTAGTAGAGATAAGTCCGAACGCTGAGCCGCCTGTATGTAAGGTAATGGATTACGGAAAGTTCCTTTTCGAGAAGAGTAAAGCTCAAAAAGAGCAGAAGAAGAAACAAAAGCAAATTCAGGTCAAGGAGATTAAATTTCGCCCTGGCACTGATGAAGGCGACTACCAGGTAAAACTGCGCAACCTGCGTCGCTTTCTAGAAGGAGGTGATAAGGCCAAGGTAACGATTCGTTTTCGCGGACGTGAAATGGCCCACCAAGAGATTGGCATTGAGCAACTGAAACGTGTTCGCACGGATTTAGAAGACATTGCCAACTGCGAGTCTTTCCCTCATAGGGTAGAGGGTCGTCAGATGATCATGGTGCTTGCCCCAATTAAGAAGTAGTAAAGGTTTACAAGTAACTGAGGACCGTAAAATCGGATCTGCACCTTAAGTTCACCTTGCTACTATGTTGAAACATCGACCCCAGAGTAGTCATGCAAAGCATGTCCTCAAGTGTGGTCTTAACAATGCGGAGTTTTAGCAATGCCTAAAATGAAATCCAATAGTGGAGCAGCCAAGCGTTTTAAAAAAACCGCTTCAGGTCGTTTCAAAAGCAAGCAGTCTCACTTGCGTCACATTTTGACCAAGAAGAGCTCTAAGCGTAAACGTCACTTGCGTGGCAAGAAATTAGCCCATTCAGCTGACACTGCGTTGATTCAACGCATGTTACCTTACGTTTAAAGCACAGGAGACTAAAAAATGGCAAGAGTAAAACGTGGTGTAGTTGCCCGTGCCCGTCATAAGAAGGTACTAAAGCAAGCCAAAGGTTATTACGGAGCTCGTAGTCGAGTTTATCGCGTTGCTGTCCAGGCAGTAACAAAAGCAGGTCAATATGCATACCGTGACCGTCGTCAGCGTAAGCGTCAATTCCGTCAATTATGGATTGCACGTATTAATGCTGCGGCACGTCAAAATGGCATGTCTTATAGCCGTTTCATTAACGGTTTGAAGAAAGCGTCTGTCGAAATCGATCGTAAGATCCTTGCAGACATCGCTGTGCATGATAAAGGCGCGTTTACTGCATTGGTTGATGCAGCAAAAGGCGCATTGGCTTAATTTTTTAACAATTAAGTTTAAGTTCTTTCGGAAAAAGGCGAACCAGGATGGTTCGCCTTTTTTCGTTTTAGGTCTTCAGTAGCCAAGCTCGGAGGATAAGGTGAAGCAAAGTAAACAGCTAAACCCTTAAAAAAAGTGCAAAGAGGCTATTCAGAACTTGCCTTTTAGTATGAGTTTATAAGATAATAAATGAAAATAGTTCTCATTTGTGGTCAGTTAATTATGTTGCAAAATACAGTGTGGGAACTTCCTACAAAAAAATCCGCTAAAATCGTTGGATTACAAAATGGATTGTCGGTTGCGATGAGTAATCGACTCAAAGAAATGGGCTTTTGTGACGGAGAGACTATCTCATGTCTAAAACAATGTCCGTTTAATGGTCCAAAGGTCGTGGAGTTGGGTGGAGCTATCTTGTCAATTGACAAAGAAATAGCACAAAATATCAAAATAAAAATGTAACGCAAATTCTACGAAGTAATTTAACCGTTATTTTCTACATTACTAATTCTCACTAAACAGGTACCCGTAGTGTCTTCAACTGTTTCAGATAATCATAAGAGTGCTCAACAAAAGGTCGTTTTAATTGGGCGGCCGAATAGCGGTAAAAGTTTACTGTTTAACCAATTAACTGGCTTGCAGCAAAAAGTGGCTAATTTCCCTGGTGTCACAGTAGAGCTGAAATCTGGAAAAATGAAAGATCTAACCATTGTTGATTTTCCGGGAACCTATTCATTACACAGTTTTTCTCAAGATGAGCAAGTGGCAGTAGACGCAATTTACAAAGCCTTAGATAGTGATGAGACTAGTTTAATCGTCTGTGTTTTGGATGCATCTCGCCTTGAACGCAGTTTGGTATTTGGTTTACAAATTCAAGCATTAGCTAAAAAGCATAATAAAGGCTTTGTGTTTGTAATTAATATGATCGATGACGCATTGCGTTTTGGTCATGAAATTGATGTACAGGGACTTTCCGCAGAATTAGGCTCGCCAGTTTTTGCATTGTCAGCAAAAACACTTATAGGATTATCTGAGTTTCAACAAGCATTACCTGATTTAGTCGAACAACAGACCTGTACTCCACAAAACGTGAGTGAAAATCATGATGAGGTGATAACACAAAGTCGCCACCTCGCTTATAAATACGGCATGAACGCCAATGTTGTGTTAAAACAGCAAAATAAAATTGATCAATTCCTACTGCATAATTGGTTGGGTGGTATCGCTTTTATGGCGATTATGTTCCTGTTGTTCCAAAGTATATTTACCTGGGCCACGCCGTTAATGGATGCAGTAGAAAGTGGCATAGGTATACTGGCTACTTTTGTGAGTGGCGCACTCCCAGAGGGGGTTATAAATGACTTCTTAAATGATGCAATTTTTGGCGGTGTGGGTTCTTTCTTAGTCTTTGTACCGCAGATTATGGTGTTAACCTTTATCATAGGGTTGTTAGAAGACAGTGGTTATCTAGCCAGAGCGGCGCTAATTTGTCATAAACCCTTAAGTTTCTTTGGTTTGTCTGGTAGAAGCTTTATTCCTTATTTATCCGGTCATGCCTGCGCCATACCCGCCATTATGGCGGCACGTACAATTGAATCACCTCGTAAGCGTTTGATTACAATGATGACGATTCCCCTCATGTCATGTTCTGCACGCTTACCCGTTTATGCCTTGTTAATTGCCGTATTTATTCCACAAACTCAGTATCTAGGCGGTTTAGTGAATACCCAAGGTATGGTGTTTTTTGGTTTGTATATGACCGGCATCATGACAGCACTGATTGTCAGCTTTGTTATGGATAAAATGCACTTTGCAGACGGTGATAAAAGCGAAATGCCATTTATATTGGAATTACCCAGTTACCGTTTACCCCATTGGAAACCACTGATGTATCGCGTATTTAATAGCGCTAAGTATTTTATACGTCGTGCCGCTCCGGTTATTTTTATGGTTGCTGTGGGGATCTGGTTTTTGGGGTATTTCCCAATCCATGAAGGGGGATTAGAAAATTCTTATTTAGGTCATATTGGTCACTTTATTGAACCTTTGTTTGAACCTCTTGGTGTGGATTGGCGTTATGGTGTCGCTATTCTGATGTCCTTCTTAGCCAGAGAAGTATTTGTGGGTACCTTAGGCACTTTGTTTGGAATTGAAGGTGCAGATGAAAATATTGCTGGTTTGGCTGCCAATATCCAAAACGATGGTTTAACCTTTGGTGCTGGAATGGGCTTACTAATCTTTTATGTTATTGCCTTACAATGCGTGGCTACAGTTGCAACCATTAAAGCTGAAACCGGAAGTCAAAAAATTGCCTGGGGCTTAGTGGTCGGTTATGGGGCACTTGCTTATTTAATGGCCTTTATAGTGAATTCTATTTTTTAAGTATAACTTCATTACAACCAGCATTAAGTCATCTGATATCGACTTTTTGAAACATGTAAAAATACAAAAAAGTGACAATATGATTGTCACTTTTTTTGTTTTACCGCCATTCAAATTGTTCATTATTAGTTAAATATAATTTCACTAATTTACTGAACTGCTAGCTTTCACCCTTATTTATCTTCCTTATCACCTAAATATACAAAAAATTGCTGATCAAACATAGCCTGATGCTAGCTATAAAGGTCTGATTTCGTGTAGAATTACCGGTTCTTTTTTAAAGTACACTTATCAGGTTTGTGAAGATAGGCCTTTAATTTATTAAGTAAAATTCCAATCCGAGGAAGCTATGGATCTCGACGCCATAATTGAACAGGCACAAATTAAAATTAACGATGCACAAGATGCGGCCACTTTAGACGCTGTGAGAGTAGAGTTTATGGGTAAAAAAGGTCATATGACTGATTTACTCAAAGGACTCGGAAAGTTATCTGCTGAAGAGCGTCCTATTGCCGGACAAAAGATAAACTTAGCGAAGCAAAAAATCCAAGGGCTTATTTCAGTTCGTGGTGAATATTTGCGAGATGCTGAGCTCAACGCAAAACTAGCTGGTGAAACCATTGATGTTACCTTACCCGGCAGAACGGAAAACTTAGGTGGATTACACCCCGTAAGTCGTACTATTCGTCGAATTGAAAGCTTCTTTGGAGAGCTTGGTTTTACAGTGAAATCTGGACCAGAAGTAGAAGATGGTTTTCATAATTTTGACGCATTGAATATACCGGCTAATCACCCGGCTCGAGCTGATCACGATACCTTTTATTTCAATCCTGATGTGATGCTTCGTACGCAAACATCAGGTGTGCAAATTCGCACTATGGAAGTTGAGAAGCCGCCACTGCGAATAATCTCTCCAGGTCGCGTATACCGAAATGACTATGACCAAACCCATACGCCTATGTTTCATCAGGTTGAAGGCTTGATGGTTGATAAAAATGTCAGTTTTGCTGAGTTAAAAGGCGTTTTACATGACTTTTTAAATAACTTCTTTGAGGCTGACTTGCAAGTTCGTTTCCGTCCATCTTACTTTCCATTTACAGAGCCTTCTGCTGAAGTGGATGTGATGGGACAAAACGGCAAATGGTTGGAAGTGTTAGGGTGCGGTATGGTTCATCCAAATGTCTTAAGAGCAGTCAATATTGACCCAGAAGAATATACTGGATTTGCCTTTGGAATGGGGGTAGAGCGTCTAACCATGTTACGTTATGGTGTGAACGATCTCCGAGCCTTTTTTGAGAACGATCTTCGTTTTCTTAAGCAGTTTAATTAAGAGTATTCGAACAAATGAAATTCAGTGAAAAGTGGTTGAGAGAATGGGTTAACCCAGCGGTATCAACGGAACAATTGTCAGAACAGCTGAGTATGGCCGGCTTGGAAGTTGATGGACTTGAACCCGTAGCAGGCGAGTTTTCAGGTGTTCTAGTGGGCGAGGTTGTCGAGTGTGGGCAACACCCCAATGCAGATAAATTACGTGTAACTAAAATTAATATCGGTCAAGACGAGTTAATTGATATTGTTTGCGGTGCGCCAAACTGTCGTCAGGGTATCAAGGTTGCCGTAGCAACGGTTGGCGCTGTGCTGCCGGGGAACTTTAAAATTAAAAAAGCCAAATTACGCGGTGAGCCTTCCTTTGGCATGTTGTGTAGTTTTTCTGAACTGGGCATTAGTGAAGATCATGATGGTATTATTGAACTACCGAGTGACGCACCTATTGGCCAAGATATCCGTGACTACCTAGCATTAGATGACGTTACTATCGAGGTGGATTTAACCCCTAATCGTGCGGACTGCTTAGGAATTAGAGGTGTTGCGCGAGAAGTGGGTGTTTTGAATCAGGTAGAAGTGACAACACCGAAGATTGAAAGTGTTGAGTGTCAAATTGACGATACTCGTGACATCCAACTTGCTGCTCCAGATGCTTGTCCAAGATACTTAGGACGAGTGATTAAAGATATTAATGTTAATGCGTCATCGCCGTTGTGGATGCAAGAAAAACTTAGACGAAGCGGTATTCGTAGCATTGATCCTGTGGTAGACGTAACCAATTACGTGTTACTCGAACTGGGTCATCCAATGCATGCATTTGATTTGGATAAATTAGATGGTGACATCATTGTCCGTTTTGCAAATGAAAAAGAAACCTTAACCCTTCTAGATGGTAATGAAACGACTTTGAAAACCAATACATTGGTCATAGCCGATCAACGTAAAGCCTTAGCTATGGCGGGTATTTTTGGTGGTTTACAATCAGGTGTTACTGCTGAATCCAAACACATATTTTTAGAAAGTGCGTTTTTTGCGCCAGATGCAATTATGGGTAAGGCCCGTCAATATGGTTTACATACTGATGCATCCCATCGTTATGAACGTGGCGTTGACCCACAATTACAACGCGTGGCAATGGAGCGGGCAACCCAACTTCTTGTTGAGATTGTTGGTGGTAAAGCTGGCCCTATTACTGAGTCAGTTAGTCAAGAACATCTACCAGCAGAAAAGACCATCGAATTACGCGCTGCTCGTCTTACTCGTATCCTTGGGATCCATGTTGAAGACTCGAAAGTAACAGATATCCTTATGCGCTTAGGGTTAGAGGTTAATTTTTCTAACAATAAGTGGAGTGTTGTTGTTCCTGCGTATCGTTTCGACATCAGCATTGAAGAAGATTTGATTGAAGAGATTGCCAGAGTATACGGATACAACAGTATTCCAACCATAGCGCCTACGGCGAAGTTAAAAATGTCAGTCCATAAGGAACAAAACCTTAGTGTAGACAGACTAAAACAAACATTGGTTGAGCGTGATTATCAAGAAGCCATTACGTATTCGTTTGTGGATCCTAAGGTACAAAGTGCTTTATTTCCTGACATGATTGGCATGCAACTGCCACATCCAATTTCTTCGGACATGTCTGCGATGCGAGTTAGTTTATGGACAGGATTATTACAGTCGGTGTCCTATAATCAAAAACGCCAACAAAGTCGCGTTAGATTGTTTGAGACGGGGTTGCGATTTGTACCAGATAGCAGTGAAAAAACCGGTGTAAGGCAAGAAGTCGTGATCGGTGGTGTTATCTGCGGTAACCGCAACAATGAACATTGGAATGTGGAAGATCGCGCCGTTGACTTTTACGATATTAAAGCAGATGTAGAAGCGCTATTACAGACCACAGCGAATCTTTCTGAGTTTAGTTTTAAGGCTGCTGAACACTCAGCTCTTCATCCTGGTCAAAGTGCGCAAATATATCGTGGCCAAGAATTGGTTGGCTATGTGGGAGCTGTTCACCCAAAATTCACTAAAATTTTGGGCCTAAACGGTAAAACCTACGTATTTGAACTTGATTTTAATGCAATCGGCGGTAAAAAATTGCCTATAGCACAAGAAATTTCAAAATTTCCTGCTAATAGACGTGACATTGCCATCGTTGTAGAGGAAGATAAAGTTGTAGGTGAGATAATTTCTTACATCGAAAAATTTGGCGGAAATCAACTAGTTGGCCTAAACTTATTCGATGTGTACAAAGGTAAGGGAATAGAGGCCGGTTATAAAAGCTTGGCAATCTCTCTTATTTTACAGGACCAAACAAGAACGCTTGAAGAAAATGACATTCAAGCGGTAGTTGAAGATATTCTGTCCCAGTTAGCAGAAAAGTTCGGGGCATCATTGAGGGAATGACTTTATGGCGTTAACCAAAGCTGAAATGGCTGAACATTTATTCGAAAAATTGGGTATTAATAAGCGGGATGCTAAAGATCTTGTTGAATCATTTTTTGAGGAAGTCCGAGAGGCACTTGAAGACGGAGAGCAAGTAAAATTATCCGGCTTCGGCAACTTTGATTTACGTGAAAAAAATGAGCGTCCAGGTAGAAACCCTAAAACTGGAGAAGATATTCCCATTAAAGCACGCAGAGTTGTGACCTTTAGACCAGGTCAAAAACTAAAAAGCCGTGTTGAAAATACGGAACCTTCAGACTCCTAGAGCAAACTGGTCACACCCTTAACGCCATAAGGGTGTGAAACCTAACAAGTAAATTTCATTGTCGCTGACTTCTAATCAGGAAGTTGACTGAACCCGCTCATTAAACAGAAATAGTAATATCCATGTCTAAAAATCTTATACTGATTGCCGTCGTAATTGTTGCAGCTATTATTGCGTTGACACAATTGAACCATTTCAAATTGGATTTAGATTCAACGACTGACACAACGCAAGGGCAATCGGAAAAACAGCCAAGTTCAATTAAACAATACTCATACAATGATATTTTGAATAATGATGAGTTCAAACAAAGTATGCAGCAAGCCGTTGAAAATAACGATTTGGAACTTGCTAAATCATTACAAAAAAGAGCCATTGAAATAGCTGAAGCAGCCAACTTGCCCGATACCGAAATGTCGCTAATATCAGGGGATAATGGACTGAGGTTTATGCAATTTTTAGCCAGTAGACAACTTTTTGTAGATAAATTCCAGAAATACTACCTTAGTTTCAAAGATATTCAGCAGTTAAAACGTGATTATCCTGAAGCACAAGATTTGTTTGAGCGTTCTGATCAACTGATTGACAAAAGAGACAAACAAATTCAGGCATTAGCAGAGCAACTTGCGCAAGAAAGTGGTGAAGAGGTTGAGATGTATGTGCAGTTGGCGAAGGAACAATGGCAAGAGCGTCAGTCAAAGATCCCTTAAAAGCAGATATTAAAACCAAAATTATTAGAATATAGCGCTATCACTAACGAATTAGTGAGGCTGTTTAATCCTCAAATCTCCAAACTTTTTCTTTTTCCCAGCTTGTGATCCAATTTGGTATTTTACTCGCCAACATAGGTTTAGCGATTCCATATCCTTGGGCCAATTCACAACCTAGATCTAATAGCGCTTTACCATGAGCAATGGTTTCCACACCTTCTGCGATTACTTTACGCTGGAAAGCATTGGCTAGGCTTACCACACCTTGAACAATGGCTAAGTCATCATTATCTTCCAACATATCACGCACAAAGCTCTGATCTATCTTAATTAGATATGCGGGTAAACGTTTGAGATAGGTTAATGAAGAGTAACCAGTGCCAAAGTCGTCAATGGCAAATCGAACTCCTAGCTCTTGGCATTGGATCATTGTTGTTGAGACAAGGCCAGTATCGTGCAAAGCACTGGTTTCAAGTATCTCTAGTTCTAAACGGTTTGGATTGACTTTAGGGTGGGCGCTTAATAGCGTCGCTAAACGAGAGGTAAAATTACTTTGCTGTAATTGATAAGCACTAATGTTAACACTAATGGGCACATCTAAAGCTATTTTTTGCCATTGGTGTAGTTGAGACAACGCATTTTCAATAACCCATTCGCCCACCTTTAAACTGATGCTGTGACCTTCTATCAGGGGTAAAAATTCTAACGGTGGTATCAGAGTATTGTCACTACGTTGCCAACGTATAAGTGCTTCAGCGCCAATAACCTTGCCTGTTCGCATGTTAATTTTGGGCTGGTAGTGCAATAGGAATTCATTATTGTCTAAGGCGAGTTGTATATTCTCTATACTTTCACGTTGAGTATTAATGGCCATATCATGGGCAATATCAAACTGGTGATAGCGATTTTTACCGGCTTGTTTAGCCATATACATAGCTTGATCTGCATGTCGAATGAGTTGATCGGCATCTACATTGTCATGGGGATAAAGCGTCACGCCAATACTGGCTGAAACTTGCATTAACGCATCACCGACTTTGACGGGATCTGACGCTGCCTTTAATAACCGTTTTAACACCAGCTCAGTATCTTCAAATTGGTGTAAATCAACCATTACGGCAATAAATTCATCGCCGCCAATGCGTGCCAGAGTATCTCCTTCACGAAGGGCGTCCTTCATGCGTTGTGATACAGCTATGAGCAGTTCATCTCCTACATTATGCCCATAGGTATCATTGACGCTCTTGAAGCCATCTAAATCCATAAATGCAACGGCTAACGACTGATTGCGTCGCTCACACTGCATTGTTGCTTGTTTTAACCTATCTGCTAACAATACTCGATTAGGTAGGTTTGTTAAGGCATCATAGTGGGCTATGCGCTCAAGTTGTCCTTGATATGTTTTCATCGGCGTAATATCTGTGGACAATGAAACATAATGCAGAATTTCACCTGCGGCATTCTTTACCGCACTGATGGTGACTAATTCTGGATATATTTCGCCATTTTTACGCTGACTCCAAATTTCGCCGCGCCAATGACCGTGGGTCTTGACGGTATTCCACACTTCTTTATAAAAATCTGCGGGGTGACGATCGGAGCGAAAAATACTCGGGTCTTGGCCTTGAACATCTTGGAGTGAATATCCAGTTATCTGCGTAAAGGTATCGTTGATTTCAATAATTTTTACATTGGAATCGGTAATCATGATGCCTTCTTGGGCATGGGTAAATACGCTTGCCGCGCGTTCGAGTTTTTCTTCGGCTTGTTTTTTTTCTATGGCAATACTGGCCAAATTTGCAGTTTGTTCGATTAGCAACAGATCTGCGCTAGTCGGTCGGTGGGATTTTTGGTGATAGATTGCAAATGTCCCAAGCACATTCCCATTAGTGGAACGTATTGGCTCTGACCAACATGCACCTACGTCAGCCGCTTTTGCGAGTTCTTTATATGGGGCCCAGTAAGGGTGGCTCTCAATATCATCTACAATCACCCGTTTATTTGTAAACGCTGCCGTTCCACAAGATCCGACGCCAATACCAATCTCTATGCCGTTAAGTGCGTCATTATAGAATTGGGGTAAGCTGCTAGCGGTGCCAACAACTAAATGTTTTTGCGATTCGTCAAGTAATAAAATGCTACATAGCATTTTTGGATTTTCTTGTTCTACTACCCGAACTATGGCGTTCAAAATGTCATTTAAAGGCTTGCCCCGGGAAATCAGTTCCAACACATGACGACCCGACTTTACCCGCATCTCCGCCTGTTTGCGTTGGCTAATGTCGTGAATGATACCGACTAAAAAATGTTTTCCATGGGAGTCGGTAAAGCGGTTTTTTTTGGTCAGTATGGTTTTTTCTTCGTTTCCTTCTACGGTCAATGTTTCTTCACATAGAATTTCTTTTCCTGTTTTTAACACCTCTTTGTCAATGGTTAAAAAATGCGCTCGTTCTTTAGCCGTGACTCTTTCTTCAAGTGTTTTGCCTAATACTTCTTTTCTTGTCAGCCCGAAGAGCTTACAAAATGCATCGTTTACAAGTAACAATCTGCATTCTTGGTCTTTAACAAAGAGTGGGTCGCCTGTGATATTGAAAGCAGCATTAAAGTACTTTTCAATTTCTCTTGGTTTTTCAAAAAATTGATGCAACGGAGGAGCATTTTTAGGCTTATTCGATGTCATGATACAAACTCCCAGTCAGATAATGTTTAGCAAAAGATATAGACTAATGCGGCTGACCTTTGTGACGATTTAACATTTTTGGTTCTGATACGCATCAACCTCGAATGCTATTATATTTTCCTTGGAATTAATGTTAATTATACATTGGTTATAGACAACTAGCATAAAGTTTACGAAATAAAGATTATCCCATCGAAAATTATGCTGGCCTTTGAGTGAAAATCTATTGCTAAGTAACTCGATGGCGTAAGTTGAGTATTATTAAAGAATGATTGATTGCTAATTAGCGTTAATTTTAGTTGGTTTATAAAGATTCATTAAGCTAGCTCTTAATACTAAGCCAGGCTAGGGTGAAAATAAGAAAATACATTCCGCCGATCACACATAGCATATTCTGCTGTTACTTTTATGAAGGCATTGTGTCTAAAGTGCTTTGATTGAATAGCAATATGCGAATGCATTACTTAGAAAAACAGAAAAACAGAAAAACAGAAAAACAGAAAAACAGAAAAACAGAAAAACAGAAAATCGAGAATGGTGAATTTAACTTTCGTTATGTTATTCATTCTTATATAGTTTTATTTATATCATCAATTTGCTTAAGAGGCCCCAATGGGACCAATAATGCTAGATGTCGAAGGGTACGAAATCAGTCCCGAGGAAAAAGACATCTTAGATCATCCACTAGTTGGCGGAATCATCTTATTTTCGCGAAATTATCACGATCAATTACAACTGAAAGCCTTGGTTACTGAATTACGCAAAAATGCCCGTAATGATGTGTTAATTGCCGTTGATCATGAGGGCGGCCGGGTACAACGTTTCCGCGACGGATTTAGTGCGATTCCAGCCATGGGCAGCTTATGTAGCAAAGATGAAAATCTCACCGAAAGGATTTTAGCCCAGTCTACAACCTTTGGTTGGCTGATGGCAGCAGAATTACTCGCCTTTGATATTGACATGAGTTTTGCACCAGTGTTGGATATACACGGTATATCGGACGTTGTTGGCGACCGCAGCTTTCATCAAAATTCTCAACATGTGATCTCTCTTGCTGGCGCGTTTATACAAGGCATGCACAACGCCGGTATGAAGTGCACAGGCAAGCACTTCCCAGGTCATGGGAATGTAAAAGAAGACTCCCATGTGGCAATGCCGGTAGATAGTCGTAGCAAAGAAGAAATATTTCAACTAGATATGACGATTTTTGACAAGCTAAATCAACAAGGCTTGTTAGATGCAGTGATGCCTGCTCATGTTATTTATCCTGATGTTGATTCCTTACCCGCAGGTTTTTCGCCTACTTGGGTTGGTCAAATTTTACGTAAACAACTAGGATTTAACGGTGTGGTTTTTACTGATGATCTGTCGATGCAAGGGGCAGTGCAATTGGGCTCAATTGTAGAGCGTGTCAAAACCGGTTTAAATGCTGGCTGTGATATGGCATTGGTTTGCAATAGTCCCAAAGATGCTGCTCAGGCTATCGATGGTTTACCCAGTGATTATACCTCTACGGGACGCGCAAAAAGCATGCGCAAGGGGCAGGTTTTAGATTTCCAACAATTACGAAAGACCGATAAATATCAACAGGCACTAAAAACACTAGGCGAATTTTGTGAAGCTTAATTATCCGGTTATTTGTATTGCATTTGTGATTTCTGCTGCGGTTTATACAGGTTTATATTTATTTTTGCAGCAAGATCACCTTATTGCCATTACCGCTTCTATCACCTTGTTCATTGCCACATTATGGGTATCAGAAGCCTTGCCCATTCCGGTAACCTCACTAATCCCATTTTTCGCCTTTCCAATGGCGGGAGTGATTACCCATAAAGAAGCCGCATCAGCACTTGGCAGCCATGTGATCTTGCTATTGATGGGGGCCTTTATGTTGTCAAAATCGTTGGAGCGCTCTAATGTCCACAGTCGATTAGCATTGTATATGATAAGAATGACGGGAAGCCAAAGTCCCAGACGTTTAGTGTTAGGTTTTATGTTAACCGCCGCTCTTTTGAGTATGTGGATTTCTAATACAGCGACAACCTTGATGTTGCTGCCCATAGTTTTGGCTATTGTTCCCCACATAAAACAGCAAAAGATCGTTGTTGCTTTGTTGCTGGGAATCGCTTACTCAGCAAGTTTAGGCGGGGTAGGTACACCAATAGGAACTCCGCCAAATATTATTTTCATGAGCGTTTATGAAGAAGTTCAGGGGCATGAAATTGATTTTTTACAGTGGATGAAGACAGGTGTGCCCGTTGTCATTATTGCGATTCCCCTAATGGCAATCTGGCTAACCCGTGGCTTAAAAACCATGGAAGATTGTCATTTACCGAAAGTTGGACGTTGGCAAATAGCGGAAAAACGCGTATTGATTGTCTTTTCCTTTGTCGCGTTAGCGTGGGTATTAAGACCTTATTGGACAAGCTGGTTAAATATGCCTTTTGTTGGCGATAGCACCATTGCACTATTAGGGGTAGTGCTAATGTTTCTAGTGCCAAATGGAAACTTAACAAAATACGGTAA
This sequence comes from Aliiglaciecola sp. 3_MG-2023, assembly GCF_030548205.1. Lineage (GTDB taxonomy): Bacteria > Pseudomonadota > Gammaproteobacteria > Enterobacterales > Alteromonadaceae > Aliiglaciecola. The sequence continues at coordinate 157,758 of NZ_JAUORV010000006.1, forward strand.
AAAGGAAACTCTTTTGGATTGGCCTACTGCCAACGATATTCCCTGGGGAATGTTACTGCTATTTGCCGGAGGTATTTGCATCGCTAAGGCATTTAGCGCTTCTGGTTTGAGTGAGGTAATGGGAGGGTGGTTAAATGGATTGTCAGCGCTTCCTGTCCCTATATTAGTTTTGTCAATTTGCCTTTTTGTGACCTTTCTTACGGAGATAACATCCAATACCGCAACCGCGACTTTGTTGATGCCCATTTTAGCTACAGCAGGCATCGCTGCAGGTGTTGATCCTGCGCTCTTAATGATGCCAGCAGCAATGAGTGCCAGTTGTGCCTTTATGCTACCGGTAGCCACCGCGCCAAACGCCATCGTTTATGGCACGGGTAAATTCAGTATTCAAACCATGGCCAGAGAAGGGTTTATGCTAAACATCATTGCCGCTTTAGTTATCACTGGTGTCAGTGTTGTGACTTTCTAAGTAAATTGAAACGCTATCTAGGAAACCTTTGTTTCTTCGACGACGTAGTGATGGTTAATCGCTCTGGCCAATACAAATAAGTAATCTGACAATCTATTTAAGTATTGTAAACAAATATCAGGTACTGGATAGTTTGTCAGTAAAGCCACCAAGCGTCTTTCTGCTCTTCTGGCTACAGTTCGACAAACTTGCGCTTGTGCAGCAATAGGATGACCGCCGGGTAAGATAAAGTGGGTTTGTGGCGCTAATTGAGCCTGTAAAGTATCGATATGGGTTTCAATGGTTGTAAGGGCGCTATCGTTTAAAGCCGCATTGTCTGACATGGCAAACCCGATTTGAAACAAGTTTTTTTGAATATCCGTTAATAATTCAGTCTCAGCGCTGATCACCGGACAAAGACTATTGCTTATTAACAGGCCTACATTGGCATTCAGTTCATCTAAGCTTCCATAGCACTCTAAAACATCATCGTTTTTAGGCAAACGAACGACTTTATCCGCATAAATTTGGGTTTTACCTGTATCGCCTGTTTTTGTATAAATTTTCAAATTAATTGCTCTTTAATTTTAATGGTTATCAAATGAAGCAGGTAAATCATAACGTCTGATTTGGATAATCATGCCGAACAACGGATGATCAAAATAATGCACTTGCTTGCTGATCACGCGGCGTAATTGCTTAAATGGGTAGCTTTGTAATCGGTCAGGTTGGGGTAAAGATTGTTGTACCTGATTTGCTGCAGCGTCTTCTCTGAGATACGCCGGGGAGTCAAAAACCGGTGCTCTGAAATCAATATCACTATCGATATGCAGGTATGGTGTACGCTGAATATAGCGCAAAAAGACTTTCACTGTGCCATCTAATTCCCAAATATCATTACTATTTAGCGCTGCATCGTCAGAGGATACTTGGTTTTCATTGAGCACATCTAAGGCTGGCAATTTAAATTCAAAATTGTCATCTTCTAAAGCCAATTTAATGTGTTCAATTAAGTCCGTTTGTTGTTCTTGTGGTGCCAGCTCAATTGCAGTTAAACCAGATGAAGTGATGCCTTCGCTCTGATCAACTGACAACCTGTCTGCCAAGTTAGTCAGTGGTGAATTATTGCTATCTTCTGTCAGCCTTAAACCCGTTAAGGCATCGTATTCTTGACCATAGTTTTTGCCTGCAAATAAGTGCAGTGCTAAGGCGTCATCTTGGCCGAAAACAGTTTGCTGTCGCCAGCCCATATGAAGAATGGTTGATAACCCTCTTTGTCGATTAATGTCTCTTGCCAGCTCATTTAATTCAAAGCTATCAGATGAAAGTAATTGGGTTGCATGTAGCGCCGGATCTTCAACATGACTTATTACGCTGGGGACTTTTTCAATGAAAGGTTTTAGGGGCTTTTCACCTTCTATTCGACATAAAAGATTGTCTGGTAATCTGACGGGTTCTAACGGCAAATCAAGTTGCCAGATATCTAGATAAGCCAACGAGTCTGTTGGATTTTCATTTTTGTCTTTCTTAATAAATTGCTCTTTATCAAATGCTACAAAGTTACCAAAGCTGTCGTTGAGTATGATTTCAGAACTGATAGTTTGTTGCTGTGAGGGTTTTGAAAAACACAATGGAAGCCCAACGAATACCTGTTCTAAATCAGGATATAGGTAGTCATGTAAGTTTTCAAAACCGACAGGGGGAGTAATAGTGCTTATCTTGTCAGGAAATTTTTCGACAATAGAAGATGGGTCGATATTGCGTTTGTAGACAATCACTTCCACATCAAACCACCACTGCTTTTCTTGACTGCTGGCAACACCGCTAATTGACAAAAATAGCCCAGCTAACATGGCTTTAGGGATGTACGCCTGACTTAATCTAAAACATTTTTGAGAACAGAACACTGCTAATCTACCTTTCATGCTGCTTTTACCTGACGGCTAAAATCATTCAGTAAGTTTTCGATAACGTCTATTCGGCTTTGAGCTGAATCATTGTTAATGATGACTTTTAATTTATCTGGACCTTCTAATTTAAACTTATTAGGTTTCGTTTGAATCATACGGATAATATAGCCAGGTTCAATTTTAGTGGCGTCTGAAAATTCAATTACAGCACCTTTAATTGTTGCATCTATTTTATTTATTCCCACTGATTTAGCTTGAAGTTTTAATTCCGCGACTCTAACTAAATTCTTAGCAGCATCGGGCAATAAACCGAATCGATCAATCAATTCAATTTGAAATTCTTTTATTTCGGTTAAATTGGAACATCCTGCCAGCTTTTTATACAAAGATAATCGCGTGTTTACATCCCCAATATAATCTTCAGGTAACAATGCGGGTATGCGCAGTTCAATTTCAGTTTGTGCTGACAGAGCATCATCTAAAGAGGGTTCTTTACCAGCTTTTAGGGCTTCTACAGCTTGTTCCAACATATCCATATACAAAGAAAAACCAACGGTAGCGATTTGTCCAGATTGATCGTCACCTAACAATTCTCCTGCACCGCGAATTTCTAGATCGTGTGTGGCTAACGCAAATCCTGCACCCAAATCTTCCAGGTTAGCAATGGCATCTAAGCGTTTTTGTGCATCCTTGGTCATTCGCTTGGGTGGCGGAGTGAGCAAATACGCGTAAGCTTGGTGATGGGAACGACCCACACGACCGCGTAATTGGTGCAACTGAGCCAAGCCTAAATGATCAGCTCTATCCATAATTATGGTATTCGCTGATGGCACATCTATGCCAGTTTCAATGATTGTTGTACATACCAACACATTAAAGCGTTGGTGATAAAATTCGCTCATCACTCGCTCTAGTTCACGTTCTCGCATCTGTCCATGTCCAACGGCAATGCGCGCCTCGGGGACAATCTCAGCAATTTCAGCTGCGGTTTTTTCAATGGTATCCACTTCATTGTGAAGAAAATAAACCTGTCCACCGCGCAATATTTCCCGCATTATTGCTTCCCGAAGAAGCTCTTTACTGCGTTGATGAACAAAGGTTTTAATCGCCAAACGTTTAGCTGGAGCTGTGGCAATAATGGATAAATCACGCATCCCGCTGAGTGCCATATTCAAGGTTCTGGGTATTGGCGTTGCAGTGAGTGTTAAAATATCCACATCAGAGCGCAAGGCTTTAAATTTTTCTTTTTGACGCACGCCAAATCGATGTTCTTCGTCAATAATAACCAAACCTAAATCATTAAACTTCAAATCATCCTGCAATAATTTGTGGGTACCAACAATAATATCCACTTTGCCATTGCCAATACCTTCGATCACTTGCTTTTGTTCTTTCCCTGTAACGAAACGCGATAACACTTCTATTCGAAAAGGGCAGTTCGCAAATCGATCTTTGAAGTTCTCAAAATGTTGCTGTGCGAGCAAAGTAGTGGGCACAAGTATGGCAACTTGTTTACCTTGATTCGCTGCCAGAAAAGCCGCGCGCATAGCTACTTCTGTTTTACCAAAACCAACATCACCACAAACCAATCTATCCATGGCATTCGGGCTGCCCATATCTTGAATGACTGCATTGATGGCTTGTAACTGATCGTCTGTTTCTTCAAATGGAAAACTATCGGCGAAAGCTTGGTATTCTGGCCAGTCAATTTTATAGGCAAATCCGGGTTTAGCTGCTCTTTTGGCGTACACATCTAATAATTGCGCTGCTACATCGCGGACTTTTTCCGCTGCTTTTTGGCGCGCTTTGCTCCAAGCATCTGAGCCGAGGTTATGCAAGGGAGCGTGATCTAAATCGCCGCCACTGTATCGACTGATTAAATGTAATGAAGCAACAGGTACATAGAGCTTCGCTTCTTTAGCATATTCGATGGTCAGATATTCAGTGGTTAACCCCCCGGCATCTAGGGTTTGCAAACCTAAGAAGCGTCCCACACCATGTTCTAAATGGACAACGGGCTGGCCTTGTGTCAGTTCAGCAAGATTACGTATGATTGCACTTTCATCGGTAGCCTGACGTTTTTCTCGTAAGCGCCGTTGACTTACCTTATGGCCTAGCAGCTGGGTTTCGGTGATAAATGCCAACTCGCCATCAGCCTCTAAAAGCTGGAAACTGTTCTCTGCCAAACCAATGGCTATACCAATAGGTTCGTGGCTAGCTAAGAAATCATGAATGTTTTCAAACGCTTTAACTTGAATTTGCGCTTTATGTAAAATCTCTAAAAGACTTTCTCGCCGCCCTTGAGATTCCGCACAAAACAGTACTTTTTGACCTTTGTTCTGCCAGTTTTTAACGGATTCTTTTATACTCGTCCATGGCACTTTATTTTGATGCTTAATGGCTATTTCGCCAATATCATCCGTGGCTAGATTGATTCTGCCTGCCTTTTCTTCCAATTTTTGGCTAGATAAATTGATTCGAGGCCATTGTTTAAACCCCGAAAATAGCTCTTCATAACGTTGGAATATTTGTTGCGGTGGCAATAGCGGACGATCAGGGTTGTAACGGTGTTGTTCATAACGTTCATTTAAATCTGCCCAGTAAAAATCACATGCCGAAGATAAATCACCATAGGTCATGAGTAAGGTGTTAGGGTGCAGATAATCAAACAAAGTCGCTGTGTCATCAAAAAACAAGGGTAAATAGTATTCAATACCACCTGGCATGAGTCCTTTGCCCACTTGGTAGTATATTGAATTTTTACTGTTATTGGCGTCAAAAGCATTGACGTAGTTTTCACGAAAGCGTTTTATGGCTTCTTTGTCCGTTGGAAACTCTCTGGCTGGTAATAAATTAATACCTTCAACTTTGTCACCAGAGCGTTGATTGTCTGGATCGAAGTGACGAATTGAATCAACTTCATCATCGAACATGTCAATTCGAAACGGTTGATTGCTACCCATTGGGAATAAATCAATAATGCTACCGCGAATGCTGAATTCACCATGCCCCATGACCTGATTTACGTGTTGATACCCCGATTTGTTTAAACTGAGTCTAAACTCATCTATATCTAAGGTTTGCCCAGTTTTTAAAATCAACAAGTAACGCCCCAAAAAGTCTACGGGGGGCATTCTGAGTAATAAGGTGTTTACTGGCACAATAAAAATGCAGCGTTTATTCTGGGTCAGCTCAAATAAGGTTTCTAAGCGTTGGGAGATAATATCCTGATGGGGTGAAAAGTTATCATACGGTAAGGTTTCCCAATCGGGTAACAACTTTACTTCTAACTCGTCGTCGCCGGCACCGGCGAGAAAAAAATGCAGTTCTTTTTCCAGTTTTAATGCCGTTGGGGTGTCTGCAGTAACCAATAGAGTGGAACCAGGATTACGTTTAGCGCCATTAGCAATTGCCAATGATAAACTACTACCATGCATATTGCCCCAGTGCACAATATTGCCGGATTTTTTAGGTAACTCAGGGGTAAAAATACTTATTGTCATTAATTTGAATCATTGTTTTGTTGTTTCGAGCGGGCGCGAAGTTGCAGTGTCTGCAAATGTAAACTGGCTCTAACTAGCAGTTCTTGGTCTTCTTCGCGAATTCGCCTAAAGAGTAAATAAATATGGTAATCGTCACCATTAGGTTCAGCTTTGATGACTTCTGAATAACAATAAACAGCAGCGGACTCTTCAGTTAAAAATACTTTGAGTTCTACAACTGTGCCTTCAGCCAAGGGGGCATCTCGTTTTAATATAATGCCTCCACCGCCAAATTCCACTGACATATATCGATGTTTTGGATCATCTTGTTGCTGCAGAATATAAGACATCATCAAATCTATTTTTTTATTTTGATGATTGAGAAAATCAGTGAGATCTTTGGCATGTTCACTCAGATTACGTAACGGCCTAATAGCTTGCGAGTCTACATTTGATACTTCTGCAGCAATTTTAAATGCATAGGGCATTTGACTCACTAAATCTTCTAAATTGGGAAGTTGAAAATCATCACTGACAGGGGTCATATTCACGCTGAGTTGATGTTTTATGGTAAAAAACTCATGAAACTGAGCCATTTTTTGTTCCAAACTAAGTGGATCCATGTATTCCCCATTTGATTCGATTTTAACGACTTTGTTTTGATAAATTTAGTTATCTATTAAATTACTTCAATTTAACCCCATAGTCGCTGTAAGTCTTTGATTATAGTTTACCAAATTGAGATAACTTTGTTTCTTGTTTAGCTGATCTCAAACACGTATTATGCCAGTTTATGGTTCACAATGAACAGCCAAAGGCTAAATATTGTGTTCAATATGTTGGTTTAATTGATTTCCAAAAAGGCTAGATACCCAAATATGTCTTATCCTGTATCCACCTTTATCGGCTTTAGATACGCAAGAGCCAGTAAAAGTAGTCATTTTATTGCCTTTATTAATTTGTTCTCTGTGGTCGGTATTGCGTTAGGACTCATTGCCCTGATCACCGTTTCATCCGTTATGAACGGATTTGAATTGCAATTGAAAAGTAGAATGTTAGGCATTACGCCTCATATAGTCGTTGATACTCGTCAAGCTACACCTGACAAAATCACTCAGTTGGCGGAAATTGAAGGGGTAGAAGGGGTTTCCGCTATTATTGAAAGTGAAGGGATTGTGCAATCTCGCCGGGGTATCCAAGGCGTGCAAATACATGGTGTTTCAGCAGATTTTATGCAGCAACATTCTATCGTTGCTGAGAATATGATTTTTGGGCAGTTTGGGCAACTAAAGGCCGGGCAATACAATATAATATTGGGCCGAGCGCTGGCCAGTAAGCTCAGTATCCGTCCTGGTGACCAAGTGCGCATAATATCAGCTGGTGCTAGTTCTTATTCTCCCATGGGCAGAATGCCCAGCCAGCGCTTGTTCACAGTAGTGGGATTATTCGATTTAGCATCCCAGTTAGACGATAAAGTGGTGTACATTGATATCCAAGATAATGCCAAATTATTGCGTAAATCGGCAGACAAGTTACAACAAACCCGATTATTTTTAGAAGACGCTTTTCAATACCAAAAAGTTGAACAGCAAATCGATCTACCCACTGTGGATTGGCGAGTGCGACAAGGCCCTTTATTCGACGCGGTAAAAATGGAAAAAAACATGATGTCGTTGATGTTACTACTCATCATTGCTGTAGCTGCGTTTAACATTGTTTCGGCATTAGTAATGGTGGTCACTGAGAAACAAGGCGATATTGCGATTTTACGTACTCAGGGAATGCGCGGCAGCAGCATCATTGTTATCTTTTTAATCAATGGTCTATATAACGGCATTAAAGGAACGGTGATTGGTCTGATCTTGGGCATTTTACTGGTCACCCAGTTAAATACGATTTTAACGGTTTTAGGGATACCAATTGCGGTAGGAGATGGACAGGGTTTGCCTGTTGATATTCGTTGGCAGCAAATTGTTTCTCTGGTAATACTGTCCATAGGTTTGTGTTTTATTGCAACCCTTTATCCAGCGTACAAAGCGTTAAAGGTGCAACCTGCTGAAGCATTAAAATACGAGTAGGGGATAAATTGGCTAGGATTTCTCAACACTTTATCCAATGCTTTCGCTATAATTGTCAACAGACAGAAAAATCCTACTCAAAAAACAACAGGTTTTAGCCAAAACCGTTTTTGAGTCTTTGTAAATTAAGGTTAATTAATGCAAAAAACGTATATAACTGCACAAAAATTGTTGGAAGATTCTTTTCGTTTAGCGGCAAAAGTTTATCAAGACGGATTTCGTCCGCAATTTATTGTCGGTATTTGGCGTGGGGGAGCTCCCATTGGTATTGCAGTGCAAGAATATTTTGATTATAAAAAAGTAGAAACTGATCATATTGCAGTACGTACTTCTTCGTATTATGGGATTGATAAACAGTCTAAAGAAATCAAAGTACACGGCCTACATTATTTAATTGAAAATGCCAACGCAAGCGATGGGTTATTGATTGTAGATGATGTGTTTGATTCAGGACGTAGCGTAAATGCACTCATTGAACAAATTAAAAAGCTTTCAAGACTGAATATGCCCGGAGACATCCGAGTCGCCTGCCCGTATTACAAACCAGAGAATAATAAAACTGAAATGGTGCCAGATTATTTCATCCATGAAAGTGATGAGTGGTTGGTTTTCCCCCATGAAATTTCAGGTTTAACGCCGGATGAAATTATTGAAGGTAAAACGGATCTAAAAAACGTTCACGATATTTTGTTTGACGAGTAAGTCACAAATTTGTTGAACAAAGGGCGGCATTATCCGCCCTTTTTTAGTTTTTGGATTCACTTGCCATGTAAGTAGTATTTATCGTAAAAAGTGTACACCCACGTAGGCTTGTAGATGACCAATATAGTCATGGTCCAGCCGTTGAGCATACCTTCAGACATCAGCAATAAAGGTATTAACAGCAAGTAAGAGTTGTACAGTGTGTCGGCGTCATAAATACCATCCACATAATAATAACCAGCCATTAGCAGCATTTTTACTGCGATCATCGCGGCACCTGCGAAAAACGAACAGACAAACACATACACAAAAAAGTGTCTGGGAAATTTGTGAAAGGAAAAGTTGTAAATCAAATAACTGGTTACGATGGGAATGCTGATCCCCAAAACACCATTAATCCCGAACATGTGCCAACTGTCATAACCCGCTACGGTAGACACAATGAGGGTGCAAAACCCGGCTAATAGTGCCCAGCGTAAGCCCAGCAATAGTGTCATTGCGGTAAGCCACAAAAAATGAACATCCAGTCCAGGCTCCACGCCAACTCGGAAAAGCCATAAACCAAAAACGGACACTGACGAGCCAAGGACTAAATGTTGTAGCTTTTTGTTTTGCTTAAATTGGGCGAAAGATACCCGTGTTAATACAAATCCAATGCCGAGTACATAAATAAGCCAAGCTGCACTTTGAAGTATGGTTAAATCAAACATTTAAAACTCGTAGGTTGCCCAAATTGGCGCGTGATCTGAAGGCTTTTCAATTCCTCTAAGCTCATAATCAATGCCTGCTTCTAAGAGCTTTTCATGGAGTTTAGGGGTGGCCAAAATTAAATCTATGCGTAATCCTCGATTGTCATTGAATCCCTTAGAACGATAGTCAAACCAGCTGTATTGTTCGCCACCAGCAGGATTTAATGTTCTAAAACCATCTTCGAATCCCCAATCAAATAACGTATTTAGCCATTCACGTTCTTCTGGCAAAAAGCTACACTTTTTCGTTCTTAACCAACGTTTACGGTTCTCTTCACCTATGCCAATATCCAGATCTGTGTGGGATATATTCACATCGCCCATTACGATGACATTTTCATCAGGAGTATGGTTTGCGTTTAAATACCCCATTAAATCTTTATAAAATTTACGTTTCGCTGGGTATTTCGTCTCATGGGTTTGATTTTCACCCTGGGGGAAGTAACCATTTAAAACGCTTACTTTCTCGCCATTGGGCAATGGATAAGTCACCATGATCATTCGTCGTTGGGCATCTTCTTCATCGCTAGGAAAACCATACTGCACGTTAATAGGCTTTTCTTTGCAAAGCATCGCCACACCATAATGACCTTTTTGCCCATGGAAATAAACGTGGTAACCCATTGCAGTGACATCTTCCACAGGAAATTGGTCGTTATGTACCTTGATTTCTTGCAGTCCTATGACATCGGGTTGATGTTTTTCGATAAGTGCCTGCAATTGATGCAATCTGGCTCGAATACCGTTTATATTAAAGGAAATAAATTTCATGTTTCTACCATCGACTAAAATTTGCCGATGATTCTAACAAACAAAGCTACTGAGTTGAAAATAAAGATAGTCAGCGGTTTTGAAAACGGGGTTATTTGTGATTGCTGGAACTGGTTTAAACGCGCTAACATGACTTCTGATAAACCGATAAGTTGTGGAATAAAATGGAAAAGGGTGTTGTGTGTTACATTTAATTCAGTCAAATAAAATGGAAGTGTTACTGGCTGATTTGTTAGATAAGTTATCACCAAAGTCGTCGCCAGACGTTTTCCAACAGCAATCGTATAGCGAAAATTTGAACGCTTTACTTATTCCTGACACCATCATTGTGCAGAGCCCGGGTATGGCGCAATGGATTAAAATTGCCATTGCCGAAACCCTAGGCGTGGCGGCTAACATCGAATTTCCACTACCGTCAAGCTATATCTGGCAACAATACAAATGCTTTTTTAATGATTTGCCTGAAACTTCCGCATTTACTAAACCTAATATGGTTTGGAAGTTAATGAGTATTCTTGAAGATTTTCTAGACGCCCCTGAATTTAGTGAAATTAATCTTTATTTAAATGGAGACCGAGACCTAAAGTTCTATCAACTCTGTCAAAAAATCGCCGACGTGTACGATCAATATCAAGTGTATCGGCCCGAGTGGATTAACCTGTGGGAAACCGGAGAAAACAGCGTTGATGGTAAGGTGCTCACTTCACACCTTTGGCAACCCATTCTTTGGCGCGCCTTGGTGGCACAAACCCAAAAACTACATGAGTCTGTTTATCATCGTGCCAATTTGCACGCGCAGTTGCTTCAGCGAATCGCACAAAGTGAGCCGGAATCTGAGCAAAAGCCGCTGTACGTGTTTGGCATATCTACCTTGCCACAACAACAACTAGACGTATTTCAAGGTTTAGCTGAACATCGTGAAGTATTTTTGTTTTGGTGTAATCCCAGTCAACATTTTTGGGGCGACATTGTGGATGAAAACACCTTGAGTCGCCATAAACTAAAAGAAGGTGACACCCACTCAGAGCGCAGTGCATTGTATGACGTGGGCAACCCGTTATTGGCGAGTTGGGGGAAGCCCGGGCGTGATTATTTTGAAATGCTAATGGAAAGTCATGCACAACCCACCGATATATTTGTTGAGGTGCAGCCCAATACATTGTTGGATTGGCTACAGCATGAAATATGTGAATTAACCATGCGTGATACGCAGCCGCCATTGCATGCAGATGAGTTATTGAGTAATGGGCTGGCTTACCCCAAAATTGAAATAACAGAAAATGATAAATCGCTGCAAATTCATAGTTGCCATTCGAAAGTCAGAGAGCTTGAGGTGTTACACGACCATTTACTGCAACATTTTTCGCAAGATGCAGAATTAAAGCCTTCGGATATTGTGGTAATGATGCCTGATGTGGCGGCTTACGCCCCTTATATCGATGGCGTTTTTGGCAGTGCGGAGTCTGAGTTGTTTATTCCCTATGGTATTTCTGACCGCAACGCCTCCCAAGAATCTCACATTATAGAAAGCTTCATTAATTTATTGAGTTTACACCACAGTCGCATCAGCCTGTCTGAATCACTGGTGTTTTTAGAAATCCCAGCTATCCAAAAATGTTTCGATATTGCTGCCAATGAATATGAAGATATCCGCGATTGGTTAATTGAAGTTGGTTTCCGTTGGGGGTTGAGTGGTGCGGATAAACACCGCTGGTCGGTGCCAGAGGAACCACAAAACACACTGATTTTCGCACTTGAACGTTTATTGTCAGGTTACGCATTAAGCGGCGACTTTCTATTTGCCCGGGCCGAATCTGATAGCCCACCCATTGCCCCATACAAGAATATAGAAGGACAACGTGCCATAGCCCTAGGGAAGCTATATCGTTTTGCTTTATTACTGCAGGATATACTCACCTTTTGCTCAACCAGCGACACCTTAGATAATAAGGTAAAACAGAGTTTATCTTTTATCGAGCGCATTTATGCGGTTGATGAAAATGAGCAGGTCTATTTAAATCAATTACGTCAAGCATTGGAGAGTATTCAGGGGCACGTTAAACAGTTTAATCAACAAGTGAGTCAGGACATTTTTGTGGCCGAATTATCCCAACGCCTGCAAGACAAAGGGGTAGGGCAGCGCTTTTTAGCTGGCAAAGTGAATTTCTGTACTTTAATGCCAATGCGCAGTATTCCCTTTAAATTGGTCTGTTTACTGGGGATGAACGACCAGGACTATCCACGTCAAACTGTGCCAATCGGTTTTGATTTAATGCGTGAAAGCCAAAACCGTAGAGGGGATCGCTCCAGAAGAATGGACGATCGTTATTTGTTTTTAGAGGCAATCTTATCTGCTCGTAATGAGTTATATATTAGCTTTCTAGGCAATAGTAGCCGCGATAACTCAGAACGAAACCCTTCGATTTTGGTGACTGAGTTATTAGATTACTGCCAGCAGGTATTTTGTCTTGAAGACACTCTAGCTTTGCCAGTTGAGCAAACCCAACAACAACTCAATGGCCACTTACTACAAAAACACGGTTTACAGCCATTTTCAAAACAGTATTTTGATAACAGCAACAGCCTGCAAAGTTATCAGTCGATTTGGTTAAACGTATTAAATGCGAAAATGATCGAAAGTGAAAACGCTCACTTTTTTAATCACAGCTTACCCAGTCAATTAGAAGATGATGGCCCAGTGGTAGAATTGAATGATTTGATTGCGTTTTTCCAAAATCCCCCAAAGTATTTCTTTCGTCAACGTTGGCGAACTAATTTATCGTTGTACTTTAATGAATTGGTAGATGAAGAACCTTTTGAAATTGATTCTTTAACCCGGTATCAGTTAAATGAAAGCATGTTAGAGGCAATGCTCAAACACGATATGGATGAAGCGGCCTTTAAACAACAGTTTTATGAAGACTACCTGGCACAAGGCAAGCTACCTACAGGTACAGCAGCACCTTTGAGTTTTCAACAAGTTTGGCAAGCATCTGAGACCCTTCGTAGCCAATTGATTGATAATGTGAAAGCTAAAAAAGCCAGTTTAGTGGAAGTTGATCTCGTGTTAGCTAACGGCACTATTCAAGGTTGGTTAAAGCAAATTTATAGCACTGATTTAGTGCTATACCGAGGGGCTAAAATGCGCGGTAAAGATATCATTGAACTTTGGTTGAAATGGCTATGTTACTGCGCATCCTCTGAACGAAACAGTGGTGTAGCGCGGTATTTAAGTATTGAAAAACCTTTCGAGCTGTCGATTGTACCCCAAAAGCAAGCATTAGCTCTGTTAACCAGTTTACTAACGATTTATAGGGAAGGTTTGAATAAACCTCCTATGTTTTTTGCTAATAGCGCGAAAAAATGGTTTGAGACCCAAGATATAGACAAAACCTTAGCTGAGTTTAATGGCTCGAACTTTAGTACAGGTGAAGGTCAAGAAACCAATATTCATCGAGTATGTCCTGATTTATCCGTTAACTTTGCTGAATTTCAGCAACTGAGTGAAACAATTTTAGCGCCAATTTTTGATTATAAGGTATCGAAATGAACCCTCTTGATACTTATTCCTATCCACTTTTAGGCGCATCGCTTATTGAAGCGAGTGCTGGCACGGGTAAAACTTACACCATCGTTAACTTGTATTTACGCTTATTGCTGGGACACCAATGCGAGGGGTTAAGGGATGCAAAATCCCATCAACGCCTGGGGTTGGGTGTTGAGCAAATTTTAGTGGTGACCTTTACCAACGCTGCTACAGCAGAGCTTAAGCAGCGCATAGGTCGACGTTTACAAACTGCTTATTTGGATTTTTATCGAGGTAGCAGTAGCGACGACTTTATTCAGCAGTTAATCGACGATACCTCTGATATTGAATTGGCATGTGAAACTTTGTTGCTAGCGTCTCGACAAATGGATGAAGCTGCTATTTTCACTATTCATGGTTTTAGTCAGCGCATGTTGTCGGAGCACGCGTTTGCTAGCGGTAGCGTGTTTGATGAGCAGTTGGAATTAGATCAATCGACCTGGATACAACAAGCGGTAGAAGACTATTGGCGCAGTGCCATTGTTCCTTTGTCAAAAAACATGGTTGAGTACATTCGTAATATTTGGTCCGGGCCCGAGCAATTAATTAAGTCGTTAAAAGGGATTTTGGAGCGCGAGTTTTTACCCAGTAAACAGGTAACAATCGCCGATGCCCAAGACTTATTAGCGCAACTCAATGAGCAAACAAATAGCCTCAAACAGTGGTGGCTGACGGAAAATGTCTCAGCGCAATTACAGCAAGCAAAACTTAAAGGGAATACTAAGCTTGGCAAACCTAACATCTATCACAGCATGGACGCATTCTGCCAAAGTGACTCTTTAGTTTGTCCTTTCGACAACGGATGGACCGACTTTTTCCCAGAAAAAGTGGCAAAGGCCCGGTCTAAGGCTAGCCCTGAATTAACAAATCTGGATTTCCAACGATTTGAACTCACTGAAACGCTGCGGCAAACATTCATCAGTACACTGAGTATTGGCGTTCAAAATAGTGCGTTAGTACAGGTACGAAGTAACTTAGAAGAGTTTAAAGCTAGAAGCAGTAAACTATCGCCCAATGACTTACTTACCCGTTTAAATGATGGTTTGCTGGGGGAAAATGGTGCAACGTTAGGGGAGCTCATACGTCAGCAGTTTCCCGCCGCCATGATTGATGAGTTTCAAGATACCGATCATTGTCAATTGAGTGTATTCAGTCAAGTTTATCCACTTCACGACGACCATCAATTGGCTTATTCATTAATAATGATCGGTGATCCTAAACAGGCAATTTATGGATTCAGAGGCGCGGATATTTACACTTATATTCAAGCTAAGCAGCAGATTGGCAGTCAAAAGCAGTTTACCTTGGCAACCAATTGGCGCTCTCAGCAAGCCTTGGTTGATGCCGTCAATCAATTATTCGTCAACAGTGAAAATGGTTTTCTGTTTGACCAGGCCATTCCATTTTTACCGGTCGCGGCGGCATCTTCGTCTACGCAATTGCGCACTAATGAAAGCGACTACGCCAGTTTAACTTTCTATCACTTACAGGGTGCCAAAGAGATAATCAGTAACAAAGATGCTAAAAATGAGTTAGCTGGTCATACAGCCAATATCATCGTCGATTTGTTGCAACAGGGTGAATTAGTAAAACAAATAGAAGATGAACAGCAAAAATGCAAACTGAAAGCCGGAGAATGTTGTGTTCTGGTGAAAGATCGAAATGAAGCCAATCTAGTTAAACAGGCATTGGCGATGCGGGGAGTCGATAGCGTATTTTTGGTTCGCCACAGCGTTTATGCTACTGAAATTGCCATGGATTTATACCGACTTCTAGATGCCTTAGTAAACCCGTCTGATGAGCGACGAATTAAAGCCGCGTTGACCAGTGAACTCATGTGTTTTAACAGTGATGAACTAGATCAGTTATTTACCGATGAATCAGCATGGCAGCAGATTGTGGAATCATTTGTTCATTGGCAACATAACTGGCAGCGTTTTGGCATTATGATGGCGCTAAACCAAGTTATGCAGCATTTCAATGTGTATACCCGCTTGATGACACATTGCAATGATGGCATGCGCCGTTTAACGGATCTCAGGCATTTAGTGGAAATGTTGCAGCAGCAAAGTGCTGTCACCCCAGGTGATAATCAACTGTTGTATTGGCTAGGGCAACAGATACAGCAGCCGGACCATAACAATGAATCCCATCAATTACGTTTGGAAACCGATGGTAATTTGGTACAGATCATTACTATTCATGCTTCCAAAGGGCTAGAATTTCCTTATGTCTTTGTACCTTTCGGGTGCTCTTTTAAGCTTGCAACTGAGGCACTATTCCATGATCAAAATTTAGATTTGACCATGGATTTTGAAAATACCCCTGAAAATCTGGAGAAAGCAGATTTTGAACGTTTGGCCGAAGATACTCGGCTGTTATATGTTGCGCTCACCCGTGCGGTTTATAATTGTTTTGTAGGCGTGTGGAATCCATCTATGGGGAAAAGTCAGTCTCGTTCTGGTTTATTTCATTCTGCACTAGGTAAATTACTGTGCTCGGCAAGCAGTGAGCCAAGCAACACTTATATCGGGCAACAAATTCGCAGTTTGCAGACTATTGGGGACATCGGTTACCAAGAAGTATCTGTTGGCGCGGAAGTATTGCAATATCGGGGAGAAAAGTCCCAAGATGAAGCCCACTTGGCAGTTAATCAACTAGACACTCCCATTGATGGCAATTGGCGAATTACCAGTTATTCGGCCATCGCGCGCAACCAATTTCACGTTGAACATGAGCAGCCTGGAACCGATGAAAGTGAAGGGGAGGATACTATTGATCCTAATCACGTTGCAGAACTTGGCAACAATCCTTTAACCGCTGAACAACCATGTCTAAATCGATTTGAGTTTACCCGCGGCGCACAAGCAGGTTCGTTTTTGCATGGTGTATTAGAAAATATTGATTTTCAGCAACCCAGTCAACTTTCGCAGATGATAGAGCAACAGGGGAGTTGGTTCGGTATTGATCCTCAGTGGAACGCTACTGTAGAAAGCTGGCTGACAGAGGTGTTAAACACCCGAATAGCCCTTCCTACTACACAAAATGCGAATCTTGAGTTTAGCCTGGCATCTTTGAGCAAAGCTCAGGTTTGTCCAGAAATGGAGTTTCATTTACCGCTTAAATCAGTTCAAGCAGAGCCTTTCAATCAATTGATCAACAAAGTATTTAAGACCAGCAAGCGGCAATATCAATTTTCTCAATTACATGGGATGTTAAAAGGTTTTATCGATTTAACCTTTTGTATTGATGGGTGTTTTTACGTTGCAGACTATAAATCTAATTATCTAGGGTCAGATTATGCTGACTACAGCGAAGAGAAAATGCAAAGAGCCATGGTCGAGCATGATTATCACTTGCAGTCTTTACTCTATGTTTTAGCTCTGCACCGTTTTCTGAAAAGTAAGTTAATCGATTACGATTACGACCGGCACGTTGGTGGAGCCTATTATTGGTTCTTGCGTGGAATGTCTGAGTATCATAAGGGCAGTGGAATTTATTTCTACAAACCAGAAAAAAGTATTATTGAATCCTTAGATAGGCTTTTCCAAGGAAATCCCGAAACGTCCATAACGTCCAAGCAAAGCAGTACTCAGGAGCAGATGGATTTATGGTAAATAGTCTATTGAATACGCATTTTTTTGATCGCTGTAAAGGTGAGATTAGCGCTCTTGGCCTGTCAGATTTAGACAGTGCGTTTGCACATTTTATCTATCAGCATGAAAAGCACTTAAATGACAAAATCGCGCTGTTGGCAGGTTTGGTGAGTCAACGTTTGAGTCAACAGCATAGCTGTTTAAACTTAAATGAACTCTCCTATAAGCAGCTTAAAGTGCTGGGTTTTTCGAATATTAACGAGCTAATTGATGCACTTAATGAGAGCTATTGCGTTTCGGCTTCTAGTAATGAAAATCCTCAAAAACCACTCATATTTGAGCAAAATGCGGTGTATTTACAGCGTTATCATCAATACGAACTAGGCTTAACCCATATTATTCAACAAAAATTAAGGGTAGAAACTAACGTATCTGTTGAAATTGTGAAACCGATTATTCATGAATTGTTTGCACAGCCTAATCAGAAAACATCCACAGAGCAGGTTGAGCATTCACTATCACAAGTACAAACAGAAATAGATTGGCAAAAAGTGGCCGTTGGCATAGCGGCAACACGCAATTTTAGCCTGATAACCGGCGGACCTGGTACCGGTAAAACCACCACAGTGGCAAAACTATTGGCTTTGTTATTTGCCTTACAAAGGTCTGATGGGAAAGAGCTAAAAGTACAATTAGTTGCGCCAACGGGGAAAGCGGCGGCCCGTTTAACCGAATCCATAGTCTCTGTTGGACAAAAACTACCGAAAGCCTACCAAGCAGGGCTAGATCTGCAAACAAGTACCATTCATCGGCTGTTAGGGACACAAACGGGCAAAATTGAGTTCAAACATAATGCCGAAAATTTATTGCATATGGATGCATTGATTGTGGATGAAGCTTCAATGGTCGATTTACCCTTAATGTACAAATTACTTAGTGCCGTTCCCAAGCAAACAAAAGTAATATTACTAGGTGATCATAACCAGCTTTCCTCCGTTGAGACTGGCAGTGTGTTGTCTGATATTTGTTATGCGGCCTTGCTAGGTAAAACAAACCCCGAATATTCAGTTCACACCGGACAACAAATTACGCAGATGTGCGAGCAACATATTCCTCAACCAACAGACGATAAGGTGAACAGCCCTATTGCCGATTGCTTAGTTAAGCTACAAAAAAGTCATCGATTTCCATCAGATAGTGGCATTGGTTTGTTGGCTGAGAAAACCATTGAGGGTGACGTAGATGGCGTGTTATCAGTGCTGTCGGATAGTAATCAGGAAACCTTAAGTTGGTATCAAGAGGGCAATATAAATATATTTGCCCGTCAGTATGCTAGTCAATTAAATGCTTATTTTTCGTCTGTGAAAAAAGCGGATTTAAAGCAAGGCTTTGTGCACCTATTAAATCAGCAAATCCTGTGTGCCCATAAATCCGGTGAGTGGGGAGTGGACAATATTAATTATCAGGTCACTTTGGAGTTAGACCGCCAAGGCTTTATTTCAAAGGATGAAAAAGATTATGTAGGCAGACCTATTATGCTAACACGCAACGACCATAACTTAGGGTTGTTTAATGGTGACGTCGGTATTGTGATGCCGGATCCTGAAAACCCAAAATTAATAAAAGCTTGGTTTAAAACCGCAGAAAGTGGTTTCAAGGGGGTGCTGCTGAGTCGATTACCGGAACATCAACCAGTTTATGCAATGACTATTCACAAAAGCCAGGGGTCAGAATTTAATCACGTGTACCTGTGTTTGCCTGATGTCAGATTAAACCCTGGGGCTAAAGGCTTAAGTCGTGAATTATTTTATACCGGACTCACGCGGGCCAGGGAAACCTTTGTCTTATATAGCCATCCACAAAGCCTGCAAACGTGTATCAATAATGTCTGTCTGCGTAGCAGCGGCTTAGCACAAAGGCTATCTGATTAGATGTCTTCGCCCATTGACGTCAAGGAAAGCGAGTTGTTAGGGTCTTGAATTTTGCCAGTAGGCACTATCCAAACAGGATTAGGGGATGCTAATTGGGCTTTAATTCGGCCTTGATATGTATCCCTCAAGGCTCCCATGGCATTTTGGGTGTCTTGGAATTCGGGATCACTTCTTACCTCATCAAAAATAGGATCAATAAAGGTCATAACATAGCCCAAAGATATCATTCGCTGAATCCATCTATAACTTTGTTGCTTGTTGCCGGTGAGCATTGCCAATAAGGTACGTTGTTTAATCTCATTGACGCTATCAACTTGCTCAGTGGGTTTATCCTGCAGGTAATCAGATAGCATGCTTAACAGCTGTTCGTTGTTTTCTCCTAACACTTTTCGGGTTTGTGCCAAAGCAATCATAAAGTCCGCGCTGGCTGCGCTTTCAATCGGTCTGTCGAGTAATTGGTAAGCTTCAATATACCCGTTGACAATTTGATTGGTCTTTTCATAGTCTCGCAAATAATATAAAAACCAGGCAATATCTGTCATGTCTTTCACCTTGCTTAGCTGCTTACTTGCTAAGCCTAGGTCGTCTGTGTAAATGCCATACCAAACCTGGCTTGTCGCGCTGTCGTTATACCAGAGGGCATGCTGATATAGCCCCACTAAATTGTACAATCTTGCTAAGTTTCTGTTGATGCTGGTACTTTGTTGATTCAAGGCATAAGCGCTTTGTAGCATGTTATGTGAGTTGGAATAGTCTCCATTTTTAAACGCCAGATCGGCTAAAACACTATAACCAAAGGGCTGATTAGGGTGCAGTCTAACTAAGTCGTCACCAATGATTTTGGCGTTAATTTTATCGTCAATGAATAAATAAATACGGCCCAGATTACTTAAAATATTACTCGACAACGGATCCAGCAATCTTGCTTTCTTGTACTGTTTTATTGCTGCCTGTAACTTACCTTGCTCCCACAAAATGCCGCCTAAAAGAAAATAAGCATTGGCATAATTATGATTGGCTTCAATGGCTAAGGTGGCATAGTGTTGCGCTTGTTTGATGGAAGCGGCTGTATTTTTATCTTTAGCTAAGTATGCTGCTCCAGAGAGTACCTCTGCAGAGTTAGGCGCTAACTCAAGTGCCCGGGTCACTAGCGGTGTCGCCTTTTGTTGGGATGCTTGTTTATCCATACCGGCGTAAGCTTCCATCAACAAATAGGTTTCAGATAAACCGGAGTAGGCTGGGGCGAAATTGGGATCTAAATCAATGACCTTGGTAAATTTCTGAGCGGCTAGGGCTAAACTTTCCGGTGAGCGTAACTTTTGACTTTCACGGGCTTGCAAATAAAGTTCATAGGCTTCTAAAGATAGAGTTTTATCGGAGTCTTTTAACGGCACTACCGTCAATTTACCTTTCAGTTGTTGAATTATTTTACTGGCTATTTCGTCTTGTACGGCAAATAAATTTTCTGCTGATAGGGGACGATCATATGTTTGTGACCAGATATGCTCATCAGTTTGCCCATTAATCAGTTGAGCCGTAATGCGGATAGTATTACCCGACTTTCGTATGCTTCCTTCTAAGATGTGTGCCACGTTAAGGGCTTTGGAGATTTCACTTACGGTTGAATCTTTGTCAATAAATGCAAAAGAAGAAGTGCGGGAAACAACTCTTAGTCCTTTGATGCGGCTTAATAAATTAAGCAACTCTTCAGAAATACCATGACCAAAATAGCGTTGGTCATTACTTGCAGAAAAATCGTCAAAGGGTAAAACGGCTATTGATTGGGTGGCAGAGCTGGAAACCGCATTGATTGGTGGCTTTGGACTAGGCTGCTGATTTTCTGTATTGGCATCGACCAAGGAGGTCTTTCCCAAATGCAGCCACATAAAGGTGATCAGCCCTGCGCTAATTATTCCCGTAAGCGTAAAAACAGTAATGGTATTTTTGGAATTGACCCCTTTACTTAATGCGGGGTTTTTGGGAGTGCGAACCAGTCCTTTGGCGGTAAACTGAAAAATCCAAGCGAGCAATACTGCAATAGGAAAGCCAAAAATAACTAAAATGGTCGCCACTGTGTCAAACCATACAGGTAAGTGCAATGCGCTTTCCAGTACAACGGCTAATTGCATAATTAACCATCCAACCACCGCATAACCTGCGATAACATTGAATACATTGCGTCTTCTCAACTCTGCAATAAAGACACTCATTAGGTTTCCTTTTGATGACAATGTCTTGTGGATGACGAAAAACTTTTGTTAAAAGTATAAACCAAGGTGGTTAAAAAATATGCAACTATTGAGTTTAAGTGTAAAGTAATGATGTTTATAGTGATTTTTTAAAGTAGTGCATAAAAATTTAACGCAATATTTGCGTTTTTTTAAAAGCAGGAACATAAGGAAAATAATCATGACACTCAATACGCTTCTTAACAATTTACACCCTATCATGCGTGAAAAAGTACAAGGATTGATTACCCATCTTGAACAAAAAAATAATCCTATACAGTTAATTGAAGGCTACCGTACGCCGGTGCAACAACAAGAACTTCACACCCAAGGAGCCGCTGAAAAACCTTGGTTGTCTGTATTTCAATATGGTCTGGCGTGTAAATTTGGGGTAGTGCTCCCACAGCAAGGAACACCATTAGAGAGTTCTGAATTAGATAATTATTGGGCACAATTTCACAAATTCGCCAAAGCTGCTGGTCTGGAAATTATGGATTCTGAACCTTCTCAATTGCAGTTTCCTGGAGTGAGTGCTGAGGCATTAATCAAAGGTCAGTATCCTGCTGGTGGGGATGAAAGTTGGCAAAGTAACTTAGAGTTGCATATTACCTATTGGAATGAATACCCTAAACCTCCCGTGCCAATGTTAGGTAATACGCCTATTTCTCATTTAAATGAGCGAGATGAAAAATCCACTCAATAAGCTGTTGCCCTCATTATCCCTAGTACCCTTATAGCCGTGCTTGGTTACCTTGTAGTGTGGTAACCATGGCGGTTAGCCCGGTAACTAGTGCTGTCACTTTTAAATTATTAGGGGGCAGTTCCACTTATGACGACCTCGGTGTTGAAACGTCATTCTCGCATTTGCCCGCGCAATAGGTTGGCACTGTTGGTGACACTGGCAATCGTGCCCAATACACCGGCCATTGACGCTGCAATGATATAGATTGACTCCCCAGAGGTTAGGGCAATACCGCCAATAATTAATATGATGATAACGCCGAGGGGAAGTCGATAATTTTTCCACAAACCTTCTTCGCCTTGTTTCACCAATTGGTTCAATGTTGCTTTTGTCTCTGCATGTAAAATGAAATGGGTAAAACTACGGTTTATGACTTCAATATTGCCTTTACGGACGGTAATTAACCCATTTAATGCTAAGTGTTCAATCATTTGGGTGTTGGCCGGATTGAGTTTCTGACGTTTAGCTAAATTCAGCAACGCCAGTTTCTCTGCACTTGAACATGATTCCCACTTAAATCGATAAAGGGCTTCTGCATTAAGCAAAATATAGTTGATAGTACTCCAGCGGCTTTCAATGTTTAGTTGTTCATCTCGCCTCCAAACATGGTTCCAGGAGTCTTGTTGTTCCCCTTGTTCAAATTCCTCTTGCAGGAATTGCAACTCTGGAAATCCATTGACTTCTTCTCTGACCATTTGCCAGTCAATACCTTGCTTAAAGCTATCGGGGATCACAACGATAAAGTCCATCAAACATTCTGCCCAGGATAGATATTCGGCGTGATCCAGCACGCTGCTCTGATCTAACATTAGTGGATCTTTCATTTTCACTCGTTGTAGACTGTGGAATCCCGTAAAAATGGTAAAACTATCCAGTTGTCCTGATAGGGTTAGGGATTTTATCTCCATGATTAATTCGAGTAATAATTGTCTAAATTTACTTTTTTCCAGACAGGTCTCTATATCCCAAATTTCAACGGCAATTTTGCCATTCTCTTTTTGCACAATATTCAGTTTTAAATTAGGCAAAAAGCTATTTTCCACACTGAAGTTTTGTAAACAGGGGCTCATTGAAAACAAGGTCTCAAACCCAGCTAGGAGATGGGTTACTGGGCGATCCTTATCAGTATTCGCTTCTTGTAAAGCAATACTTCGTAGTAGTAGAGATAATCCAATGCCATTTAATTTAATGGTGTCACATTCAATTTTTAAGTTGTGGTTGCGCTGCTCTAACTGCAATGTTTGGACTGAACGCGTCATTCTATTGATATGCTGTAAAAAGCGTTCTGGGCAATACAAGCGATTCCACAACAGTTGCGTATTAAACCGAAACCATGCCCAGATAATTACCGCGAAAAGCGCAATGTAAAATAAGATAGAACTGACTAAACCCTCAGGCTCAGTGTGCTCGAATGTTCGAAAATCAGAGTTTGGCTGATAATTAGCGGCAAGTTCCCGGTCTAGAATATAGATATTTATCCATTGCCATAAGTAAGTGGCGCTAAACACCGAACTTAAACTAGGATAATCGTCTGGGTGAATTTGGGTTGATAGATTCTGACAATCTCCGCCTTTAGAGGTTAAGTGCTGACGCCAATTCGAGTCAATTGGAAGTAAGTTAACCGGGGGGATGCGATTTGACGTAATTGAATTGGGATAGCGGCTCAAGCCGATAGAATTGATTTCTTGACGTTCATAATTAAGCCAGTTACAAGCAAGTTGTTGATAGTGAAAGTTGATGGATTTTTCTGGGGTATTCGCGGTTTTTTGTAGATACAAAAAGTGAATTGCTATGGCTATTAGCACGGCCACAATTAATTGTCTTGAACCGCGTTTTGCAGAGTGCAAGGTAGAAGTATCTAGTTGATTAAAAGGGAAACAAAAGTGATTGTAACAGCCTCGATAAACAAAGACCGTGGCAATTGATAACCCTATAATCGGCAACCAGAGTGACCAATTTATACCTTCAAAGTGGTTAAAAAGGGAGTCGATATTATGCCCGATGAAATACAAACAATAGCTTGCACTAAAAAGTACAGAGCTGACTAACATGACCAGTCGTACATTAAGTTTGGCTGGTAATCTGAGTTTTTCTTTAAGGGTACTGGTCCAAATAAAATGGCGAACGGCGTATATTCCCATGACCATCAAGGCAATAATCACCGCGAATGTAGTCATTACATAAAGAAATTGATTGGTCATAAAGGTTTGTAAGCTATCGTTGGGGTAGAAAACGACAATTGCCCACCTGTCGACGGCGGTGCTGGAAATGGCAAAGCGTCCACTTTGTCCATGGTATGTGCCTTGCAGAAGTTCTTTTCCTAATTCGGGATAATGATCTAAGCCTGCTTTAAGCCATTTACTGAGAGCTGAATGATTATCCCCGGTAAAATACAAATTTTCGACTAAGGAACGGCTTGAATCATTGTGAAATAACACGTTCCCAGTACTGCGATCAACCACCATGTAATTAAAGTCGTACGGCGGAGATTGACCTAAGGTCATTGAGGGCAATAGTACATCGGCAGCCAAAATATAATCATAGGTTTTGCTATTTTTTAGGGGGGAGATAGGCATTGAGATTGTTGTACCGCGAGTACCATTGGTTACATTTAATAAACGCTGAATAAAAACGTTTTTGAATAGGGTAGAAGAGGCACTTGTGGACTCAACACCTTGTTCGTCAATTTGTGGGGATGAATTATTCGCCTGAACGCTGGGTACGTGTCTTTCAATATCCCAGCCTTTTTGATCTCGCACTTTTTTATAATAGTTTCGATGTGACAAATTAAAGGTTGCCGGTAAGGCATTGCTCTCTTGAAAATTCAAAGACGGAAGCACCGAGTTGCCTTCTTTGTTGATGGCGAATGAGGATAATATGCTACGGGATTGATGTTGTAAAAATGGCGCTACAACTGAAGTGTTCAATGATTCTTCAGGAGTAAGTTCAAGCTTCTGATTATTGGAATAAAAATCTAAGGTGACATCGTCAGCTTTGTTTGAACGAAAGGCTTTCAACATCACATTTATCGCATGCTCATCGAATGCTAACTGCATAAATTGCGGATCATCTGGGGATAGTGAGCAATCGTAATTGATATCATAGGTTTTATTTGGGGTACTGGCACTACCCGGCAGCCAATAAGCAGGTTTGCCGTTAATACAATGTTCTGCATTGAGACTGAGAATCGCTTTTTTCATTGATTGGTTAAAGGTATTGAGGTCGTCACTTGTAAAGTCGGTATAAGCTTGCGAAAACGCTGAAAAAGTCCCTAAGGTTTGCAGAATCTCCGTATAAAAGGTTTTATATTGTTCTAATCGAGTGAAAACGTCATTGATATCTTTTCGTAGTTTTTGGTCTAAATAATGGGCGTATTCAGTCGCTTTTTGATCTTTTTCTAATTGCAATAATGACTTTTGCATGTAGCCCAATGCTAAGGCTATGATGACAACAAAAAAAGCGTAACTTGAAGCCACTGTCAATAACCGAAATGAGCGAGTAATAGATTGATTTTGTGGCAGTAAAAATAACTTTAATAAGCACCATATGAACAATAAACTCACTAGGGTGACAACCAACAAAGACAGGTTCCAATCGTTATTTTCCCTATTGCTGAGTTTGCTTTGTGGTAGTAACCCCACAAGATATAACTTGTCCAGTTCTACTATTTTCTTCTGATCACCGTCTTTTTCTACAGCAGAGGTTTTTTTCAAGGGTATTTCTAATGCAAATGGAAATACAAATACGCGAAATTCACCATAGGATATTTTCATGTCTACATGGTTGCTGTAACTGGGTAGGGGCGGAGTATCGGAGCTTTCACCTGCTTTCTCAGATTCACTGAAGTTAAACTGGAACTGCTTGTTCTTCCGTTGTATTTGTTGGTTAATACTGCGTAACTCAACGATGGAAATGGTATTTTCATCCCCCACAGTCGCAATCACTTTACCGTCTTTATCTGCGAATAAATACTGGCTGAATCCTCTCTTTGGATTGGGAAGAATATCTTCAAAAGATAATTCCGCTTGGAATGGTTCGTTCTCAGTCTCTAAATCAGCGCTAACCAGTAACGTTTGTCCCGCGATGGAGTATTGAAAACCATCAGCATGTAAAAGGTTTTGTTCCGAATCGGCTTTTCGGGTATAACTCGGAAGCAATGAGCGTATGGATGAAACACCCTCTTTGTAGCGGTGCATACTGTCTAATTTATTTAAATTTTCTTTAAATTCATTGGAAGCTTCATAAAGCACTCTATAATAGTCATGGTTAGCGGTGCGATCCTTTTGATTTAGAAGAGTGTAGTAACCTAATGCTGCAAAGATCAGCAGAATCAAAACGCCATATACCCAAGTTTTTCGATTGGGTGAGGCAAAAGACGATTTCACAGTTTCCAATGGCATAATAATTTTCCCTATTAGGATAATTAAGCTATCAAATTGTGTATTTTGCAAGCTAAATGATTAAATTTTGGTCTAATAAGTTGCAGTTAATGAAATTTGGCAATGTAAAAGGAAAATGTGATGCCAGAACCATCTACGGAAGAGTTTATTAATATCAGTAAATTACAACCTGAAGCACGCTTTGAATATGCGTTATCTAGAATCATTGAAAGCAAAGAGTTGTGGGGATTGTTTGGTGAAAATGGTTGGCTTTTACTTCAAGCAGAAGAAGACGCCTGTTTACCCATTTGGCCCAGTGAATCCTTTGCGAAAGCATGGGAGAAGAATGATTTTCCAGATTGTAAGCCTAAACAGATCACGCTGGATGATTGGTTACAACAATGGTTACCTGGAATGGAAAAAAATGGAACTTTGATATTGGTCTTTCCACTGAGTGAAGACGAAGAAGGCATTATGCTTGATGCTAAAGAGTTGACCGAGTGTTTTGAGGAGCAAATGGAATAGCTGTTTATGACACAGAAAATAGAATGAAACTATCTTCCTTATTCTTCTGTTTTCACCTTGTTTGTGAATATCACCCAGAAAAACGTTCTGGGTGATATTTAAACTGATTTTCACCCATATTAGTGCTAAATAATACCCCTATGAAAGATACTTCTCTACGTCATCTGTTTCCGTTTTTTCAACATGCAAATAATGCTGAACTAATCTATTTTGATAATGCTGCAACTACCCAGAAGCCGCAGAGTGTGTTGGCCAATATTCACGATTATTATGTATTTAAAAATGCCAATGTGCATCGTTCGTCATTTGCGTTAGCGAATCAGACAACGGCTGATTTTGAAGATGCTAGGGCCTATGTTCAGCAATTCATCGGGGCGCAACAAAAAGAGCAAATTGTATTTACCAAAGGTGCAACTGAAAGCATCAATTTGGTTGCTAAATCATTAGCTGAAATAGACTTTCCTGCAGGCGGCCGTATTTTACTATCTGCCACAGAACATCATGCCAATATTGTTCCTTGGCAAGTGCTTGCAGATAAAAAGAACTTACAAATCGATGTGATCCCCATTGATCAGTCTGGGGTTTGGGATCTAG
Organism: Aliiglaciecola sp. 3_MG-2023; assembly: GCF_030548205.1. Taxonomy (GTDB): domain Bacteria; phylum Pseudomonadota; class Gammaproteobacteria; order Enterobacterales; family Alteromonadaceae; genus Aliiglaciecola. Next base: position 185,479 of record NZ_JAUORV010000006.1, read on the forward strand.
AAAAAGGATTGGCTCTGTTAACGGAGAAAACCTGTATTGTTGCTCTAGCATTGGTGTCAAATGCCCTAGGCAGTATTCAACCAGTTGAACCATTTCTAGTTAAGGCCAAAGCCTTGAATGCGATTTCCTTAATTGATGCTGCACAAGCTGTTGCACACTTGTGCATAGATGTAACTAAGTTAGATTGTGACTTTTTGGTGTTTAGCGGTCATAAGGCATTTGCTCCAACCGGCACAGGCGTGCTCTATGGCAAACAAAAAGCACTTGAAAAGTTACCGGTGTTTCTCACCGGCGGTGAGATGGTCAAAACCGTTGACTTTCATTCAACCACTTATCAGCCTAGCCCTCTGAAGTTCGAAGCCGGGACCCCACATATCGAAGGCATTTTAGCCCTCAAAGAAGCGTTGGCGTTTATTGATAACCACCGAAGCCAAATTATTCAACATGAAACAGCATTAATCGATTATTTACTCACTCAGATTAAAATCATACCTGAGGTTAGTGTGTATGGCGATCTAGAGAATCGAATTGCGACCTTATCTTTTACCGTAACAGGCCAGGATAGTCAGGATATTGGTATTTTGCTTGCTGAAAAAGGAATAGGCCTAAGAGTAGGGCATCACTGTGCGATGCCGATGATGAAAGCACTGAACATTTTGGGCACCATTAGGGTGTCGTTAAGTTGTTACAATACCTTTGCTGAAATCGACTTTTTTATTGCTCAACTAAAAGCCGCCATTCATCAGTTACAGCAACCTGATGCTACCCATGTAAATCACCAAGATAATAGCAGTAAAACAAGCATAGCGTCAGAGAGTCGCCCTATTTTAAGTGATGCTAAGCAAGCAACTCCATTAACGGATTCCATCAAATCTGCTCGGGGATGGGATCAAGTTTTTCGGCAAATTATGTTGGCGGGAAAAACTCTGGCCCGTTTAGCTGAAACCAACAAAACGCCTGATTCAGAAGTATTTGGCTGCGAGTCTCAGGTATGGCTGGTTTGCCAAACCAGCCCTTCCAATCGTTTAATATTTGAAGTTGATGCAAGCAGTAAAATAGTCCGCGGGCTGTTAGCTATCATTTTAGAACCCATCCAAAACCAAACGGCAGAATTTGTTTTAGCATTTGATTACAAATTATATTTGTCTGAGATACAGTTAGACCGACACCTTAGTGAATCCCGTGGCAATGGTCTTGCCGCGGTAATTGAGAAAATCCAAGATTACGCCAAGAAACACGGCTAAGCCTTGGATTTAGTTGTGCTTAGCAATTCTAAAGCCTAATGATAGGAAATATATGTCTCAAGAAAATGAAGTCAAATTACTCGCTCGAAATCTAACCGAATCCGATTTTGACGTGCTCAAAATTATCATGAACAAGGTTTACCCCAATTTAGGAGGCTCAATTACCAAAAAACGTTACTTGGCGATGCTAAAAATCTTCAGGGATGGTCAAATCTGCATCGAGGATGACGGTAAAGTTGTGGCCGCGGCTTTTTCAGTTATTGTGGATTACGATAAATTTGGTGATGAACATACCTATGATGAAATTACCGGGAATTCGTATTTAACTACACACGATCCCAATGGTGATGTTCTTTACGGAATTGAGGTGTTTGTCGATCCAGAGTACCGAAATTTACGACTTGGCAGACGGCTTTACGAGGCGCGTAAAGAGTTGTGTCAAAGTTTAAATTTACGCGCCATTATTCTAGGTGGACGTATTCCCAACTATAAAAATCATAGCCATGAACTTTCGCCTCAAAAATATATAGAAGCGGTGAAACGCAGAGATTTATATGATCCCATTCTAACCTTTCAATTATCCAATGATTTTGAAGTAAAACGCGTTCTGCGTGGTTACATGCCTGAAGACAAAGAGTCTGAAGGGTATGCAACGTTGTTGGAATGGTTCAATATCTATTATGAACCTAAAGAACGTAAGCTCTTTGGTCATCAAAAAGATTCAGTGCGAATTGGTTGTGTGCAGTGGCAAATGCGTGAAATGGAAAGTGTGGAGGAGTTGCTGCAACAGTTCGAATATTTTGTCGATGCTTTGTCAGACTATCGTTGTGATGTGGCGCTTTTCCCTGAGTTTTTTAACGCACCGTTAATGGGGCTGGGTGATCAGAGCTCCTCAATTGAAGCCATTAAGCATTTATCAACCTATACCGAAGAAATACTCAATGCAGTTTCCCACATGGCGGTAAGCTACAACATCAATATTATTGCCGGTTCAATGCCCCTCATTGAAGAGGATTTATTGTATAACGTAGCCTACATTTGTAAACGCGATGGTACCATTGAGTCTCAATATAAACTCCATCCAACCCCGTCAGAGAAGAAAGATTGGGCCATGGAAGGGGGCGATAGACTGACATTATTCGATACTGACTTTGGTCGTATTGGCGTGCTGATTTGTTACGACGTGGAATTCCCTGAGCTTGCTCGTTTGCTTAGTGAAGAGGAAATGCAAATATTATTTGTGCCATTTTGGACAGATACAAAAAATGGGTATCTGCGGGTGAAACGTTGTGCTCAAGCCCGCGCCATTGAAAATGAATGTTACGTGGCAATTGCAGGCAGTATTGGCAACTTACCCAAGGTTGATAACGTTGATATTCAATACGGGCAAACCGCCGTATTTTCACCTTCTGACTTTGCCTTCCCCCATGATGCGGTAATGGCGGAAACCACACCCAATACTGAAATGACCTTAATTGTTGATGTTGATTTGAATAAGTTACAAATTTTACAAAACACCGGTTCTGTACGTAACTTTTTAGATAAACGGCGGGATCTCTACCGGATAGAATGGTTAGGCGAAAAAAGTATCGTTAAGCAAGTCAAATAAGCAAATGTGAGATAATCAATAGGTCACTTTGGATGGGCGTTTTTCGCTTCTATCCACTGTGACATATATTGGGTACTTTTGTGAAAGTGGTGTTGCAACATCATCCCGGTAAAATTATTTAATCTTCGCTGCGCTAAAGTTTCAATGCAATTTGCTACTTTTGCCAGGAGTTGCCCTTGAATGACGTCTGAGTCGAAACGCTCACTCAACACTTGATAGCCATATTCAGAGGCAAGTTGCCACTGTTCAGCATCTTGGTATAAACGCACAGCATGAGCTGCTATCTCTTGTGGATCATCAGCAATAGCTCCAGGCCATTTTGAACCATCATTCATTCCTTGACTACCAACACTTGTCGTCACTGACGGAGTGCCTGTCCACATCGCATCAGCTAATTTGCCTTTTAAGCCTGCGCCAAAACGCAAGGGCGCAATACAGACTTTGCTTTGTTGTAATACAGTGAATGCATCTTCAGCCCATCCATCTACATAAAAACCGGTCTTAGGACTGTGTAAATCGGTGGCTTTAGGTGGCGGATATGCACCATATATGTGTAATTCCGCTGCTGGAATTTGTTTGCGAATGAGCGGCCATATGCTTTGTTTTAAATATAACACTGCATCCCAATTTGGGGCATGGCGGAAGTTGCCGATACTGATAAAATGTTGGCGTTGGCTAAAGCTTATTGACGATGGTTGTAGTTGGCTAAGATTTAACATAAAAGGGCAATAATGCAGTAATTCTGCTGGCACCTTGAACTGTTCCTGCAACATCGCCATTTCATAATCTGAGATTATCAAGGTTAGGTCACAACGATAGATAGCGGCAATTTCGCGCATGGCCATATCACTTTTTAAGTCTAACTCGGTTACTTGTCGCGATTGTTTATGGGCTTTATGGCGAGCATCTCGCAAGAAATGCAGATCTTCGGTATCTAAAATTCGTAATGCATCAGGACAGTTTTTAGCCACGCGCCAAGAAAATTGTTCTTCCATCATAAAACGATCAAAAAGCACTACTTGGGGATTGAGTTGACGAATAAACTCATCGAAAGAGCTATGATTTAACGCAATACTTACTTCTTCGATTCCCAGTTTAGCTAGATCAATTTTGTGTTCGCCTTGGGCAGCTGGACTGGCAAAACAAATCTGATAACCCGCAGTTTTAAAGGTTTCCAACAAGCTTAGCATATGCTTTCCGGCAGCCGATGAATTTGGTTCAGGCCATACGTATCCTATGGCTAAAAGCTGTTTAGGTTTGCTGGTAACGGGTTGGCTCATGTAACTATCTAATCTTCGCTATTTAGTAGAGGTCGTGGATGATAACGTTATGTAGTAAAGTGGGAAAGACCTAAGATAGTCGAAAAGAGAAAACAACGGACAGGTTATGTCGAAACATTTAGTCTTTGGTGCAGGTTTAATAGGGTGTTATTTGGGGGGAAGTTTAGCCCACAAAAAGCAAAATGTGACTTTATTGGCCCGCCAACAGATCATGGATAAACTCGCTCAAGGAATAGTTTTAACCGATTACCTTCAGCACAAAGTGACAATTGAGAATTTAGCATTTTTGTTATCCCATGAGGCATCCGCTCAGGATTTTGATGTGATATGGCTAACGGTAAAATGTACGGGAGTAGCAGGCGCATTGGCGCAATTACAATCTGTGGTGCAGCCGCAAACCACTATTATTTGTTGTCAAAATGGTCTTGGATCAGAAAACATCATCAAACAGACGTTTCCTAATAATCGGGTATTACGCGCCATGGTGCCGTTTAACGTGGTTGTATTAGGCGATGCTCACTATCATCGCGGTTCCGAAGGTATGTTGACAATCGAGGACAGTAGCGATGATGAGCAATTCACTGAGCAGCTCGTCGCTTGTATTGATTCGCCAATTCTGCCCGTTACCCGTCGTAATCAAATGACTGAATTATTGTGGGCTAAGCTACAACTTAACCTTGGAAATAGCGTTAATGCATTGGCTGATATTCCAGTAAAGTCGATGCTCCAGCAACGAAAGTATAGGTTAGTGATTGCACAAATGATGCGTGAGCTACTGTTAGTCACTGATGCAAAAGGGATTGTGTTACCCAAAGTGACCTCTGTTGCAGCTAAATACTTGCCATTAGTATTGAGCTTACCTGATGGTATATTTAAAATCCTCGCCAATAAAATGTTGGCTATTGACGAAAACGTGAGAACCTCAATGTGGTGGGATATTGCCAATGGCAAGCAAACGGAAATTGATTACCTAAATGGTGTCATTGTGGAGCAAGGAGCAAGCTTAGGTATAGATACACCAGTAAATAAAAAAGTGATTGGATTAGTCAAGGGGCTAACCAACCATCAAGCAACTAATAGGAAGTCATTTTCTGCAGAAGACTTGTATAATTTAGTAGGAAAGCATGAATAATTACGATTTGGAGTATTTTTTACACCGAATGGATAATAAAAGTTCCCTCTTTAAGGTAAAATTTGTTAAATTAGCTACACTGAAATTGAAATGGTTGAACGGAGAGTAATTGATGCATGCATTGGACTATGCTTCTGAAGCGAAAGACATTTTCGTGTTGCCTGATTCAGTAATTAAGGTTAGAAAATTGATCGATGATGATTCTAGCTGCATGGATGACATTGCTAGTGTAATCAATTTCGATCCAGCTTTAACTGTTCAAATTTTAAAAATAGCCAACAGCGCGCTCTACAAATTCCCTAACAAAATAGAAACCGTTTCTAAAGCCATTCAGGTGATTGGCACCAATTCCGTATATGACTTAGTGGTGGCCTTTAGTATTTGCAAAACCTTTGCTGAACTAGATTCCAGCGTGATTGACTTAGAGCGCTATTGGGAGAATGCAGTTTGTTGCGCTTTATTGTGTAAATACTTTGCTGAGCGCAAAAAGCTTAGGGAGTCTGAGCGAATCTTTGTATCTGGTCTTCTGCATAATGTGGGAGAGCTGATTATGATCCGGTTTAACCCTGATATCGCCAAACAATGCGCTCAAATCAATGAAAACGAAACGCCATTGGAGCTGCAACTTAAATTATTGGGTGGAGCATCTTATGCGGATATTGGCTCTACCTTGGTTAAAATGTGGGGCATACCCGAAGCGATAATTGCCCCCATACGTAACCAACATTTTAGTCAACATGAAGCGACAGATGTCGAACAGCAAATAATGCAATTAAGTTATATATTGGCCTTAGATAATTGTAATCCAGAAATTTATTCTGGACACGCCAATTTAGAAGTCGAGTTGTACGAAAAATTAGGATTAGAAGACAGTGATTTAGATGCAGCTTTGAGTCATGTTGGCATGCAAAGCTTAAGCGTCCTTGCGATGTTTAACCCCGCTGCTGCGTCTGTAATGTAAACTACCACTAATGTGTTAGTCGAACACGCCCACTGTTTGGCGACTGATTGCAATGAGCTCTCCCTTTTGATCCCAAATATTCCCTTCTGTATGGGCATATCCATCCGCAGCTTGTCTGGTGATAATATTGACGGCAAACCAGTCTGAAGGAGATAAGTCTTGATGAGGATGAATAAACTCAATATTCCAACTCATTGTACTTGCGGGGGCCGGTAAACGTAACATTTGCAGTACCGCGGGAGGCCAGGCATCAATTAAGCTGATTAAGTGTGCATCGGACATTTCTTTAGGTGGATTTTTAAATCGCATCCAGCCATGTATTTTGCTCTTCTTACTGCCAGTGAAAGGCATTCGACCCTCCACAAGGGATAGATCATAGTAACGCAAAAACTTTGGGGTTAATTTTGGAATTTGCGGCAAAAACATCCCTTTGCGTGGCTTTTCCATGGTGTGAGTATCATTGTTCTTCACCACAACTTTTGATTTTCTCGCGACTCCAAAACAAACTTGGCAAGAAACACATGTTTTTCCATCTTGAATAATTCGTCCCAGCGCTTGAGTGGCATTTTTACCCTGACGCAAAATCTCTACAACTATCTCGAATTGGGTATCGACAAGTAACGGACCAACAAAATTACAATTAAACGAGCGCATCACTCTATCATCATCAACCTGTACCTGTATTGCCGCATATAAAATGGCTGCAGATAATCCGCCAAATACTGTCCTGCCTTGGCCCCATTCTTTTGGAATTGTCAAACTGGTTTGGTCTTCTGTATGAAGACTATGGGTTTTAGCCTGAGCGAGAAGTTCATCTATTGTCATATATTTTTTTCCTTAAAAGAGGTGCTTTTATAACGACAAACTGGTCGGATGTCCAGCTTGGTTTTAAAAATTTGCAACTCGCTAGATATGAGGAATAGAGAGTTCCAATCTCGCTGCTTTTGATACTGCGGATTAACTGAACTATCAATCTTTATGATGATAATTATTTTATTTACATATAGTTAACAAGTTTCCTTGTTATTTTTAACCTTAGGTCATTAGTATGAAGACAGTTTTGAATACTAAGTGGGAGTTTACATGTCGAACAACGGGATAAAGGATGCTAATGGCGAGGTTAAGCAAGGGGAAGTGAGCAGTAAATACCGAATGTATGTGTTAGTCATATTAACCTTAGTTTATGCATTTAACTTTATTGATAGACAAATTATCGGCATTTTATCGCCCATGATAAAAGCGGATCTTGGGTTAGATGATGCTCAACTAGGCTGGTTGAAAGGTATCTACTTTGCTTTGCTATATACCTTTGTTGGTATTCCAATTGCCTGGTTGGCTGATAAATATAGCCGGGTCAACATCGTTGCCATTTCTCTCACTCTTTGGAGCGGTTTTACAGCGCTGTCTGGACTCGCTACTAGTTATTTTCAACTTGCCATAGCGCGAATTGGTGTTGGCATTGGTGAAGCTGGCGGCAGTCCACCTTCTCATTCCATGATTTCTGATCTGTTTCCAAAAGACAAACGAGCAGGTGCGTTAGCCTTCTATTCATTAGGTATTCCATTTGGGGTTATGTTAGCGTTTTTTGCCACCGCATTTCTTATCAAAGGGGGTAGTGCAGATTGGCGCTTGGTTATGATTAGCGTTGGCCTACCGGGGGTTGTATTAGCCTTGCTGTTAAAGTTTACAGTAAAAGAGCCTGTGCGCGGTGGAGACAACAAAAATGCAGATATGCAGGCGGTACCTTTCAAGCAAGCAATTAAAACCTTACTCACTATTCCGTCGTGGTGGGGAATGTGTATAGGTATCTCGTTTGGCTCTTTCGGCAACTACGCCATTTCTACCTGGGTAATTGATTTCTTTGTTCGTGCTCACCCTGATTTTAGCTTTTTCAATCTACTTATTTTTATGGGGATCAGTAATGGAACGGCATACGCCGCTGGTGTTTGGATTGGTGGAGCTTTAGTTGATAAGTTAGGGAAGAAAAATAAAAAAGCCTATGGTTTAGTACCTGCAGGTATGTTGATGGTAGGCACCCCTGCGCTGTATATTGCCTTACAAGTTGGTAGTCCTATTGTGGCGTTAGTGTTATTAACCATACTGCTGTTTACCAGTGGAGCATATTTAGGCCCGTCATTTGCGTTGGCTCAAACCCTTGCACCGGTTCGTGTTCGCGCGATGTCTACGGCGTTATTTTTCTTCGTGTTAAATATCATTGCCTTAGGTGGTGGACCTACTTTTATTGGCATTCTTAGCAATATGTTAAGTGAACGCTATGGTGAGGTAGAATCTTTACGATTGGCACTGAGTTGGTTAATCGTGCCTTATATTTTGTCTATTCTCGCGTTCTATTGGACGTCAAGACGGGTCGATAGAGATTGGGAGTTAGCCGAGCAAAGAAACGGATAAAAAAATGCCGCTCCGGGGAGGAGCGGCGATTTCCATCAAGGGATGGGAAAGTACCACTAAGTATCAAAGGAAATGGTTAGGTTCTAAATTGGATTATCCAATTCGTTTAATCGGCTGAACTTACAAGTTGCTCGTCGTTTGATTTTTTCGACGAAATACCTGTATTTTCTAATTTTGTACTTAATAACAACTGCTTTCCGTTACAAGACGTCACAGCAAAGTGTTGTGACATTAATGTTGAGGAGTTAACTGTTTCCTCAGATAACTTTCTTTCGGTCTTGAGCGTAGAAGCATGTGCGTTATGACAAACCATTTCCATAGAGGTATTAATTGATGCATTTGCAAAGGTAGAAACACCTAAAGTTGCGATGCTGGCTGTTATAAGAAGCTTAATCTGCGCTTTCATATTGACCTCAATTGAATGGTTTGTTGTTTAACTTGAGTTGATTTTGGTACAACGGCGTGGATAAATAAAGCTAGCAAGTGATACTTAGGTATTCGTATTTATACCTAAAAAAGTAAACAAAAAATCCTTACAGAACCCTTATTTAGTCGTTAGATTATGTTGCTAGTCGTTAGATTGTACTGATAGTAGATAGATTTTACTGTCACCTAAATAATAAAGAGAAAGCTTAAATAAAAATGACCACTCGAACTAAAATTCACTTTGCCCATGCTAATGGGTTTCCAGCGGGAAGTTACCGTCTTCTATTAAATTCTATGAGGAGCCATTTTGATGTGATCGCCATAGAAAAGTTGGCCCATAATCCAAATTTTCCGGTTAATATAGGGTGGCAAAATCAAGTCTCCGAAATCGTCCATTTTTTACATGAAAATCAGGCGGAACCTTGCTACTTGGTGGGCCACTCCTTTGGCGCTGTGGTGTCATATTTAACCGCTTGTCTGCATCCGCATATGGTGAAAGGATTGGTGCTCCTCGATCCGCCATTAATTACTGGCTTAACCAGTTTATTATTTGGAAGTGCTCGAAAGTTGGGATTTGCCGATAGATTATCGCCGTCCAAACAAGCGATGAACAGATGCACATCTTGGCCTAAAGAGACAAATGTCGAAAATTATTTTAAAGGTAAGGCCTTATTTAGAGATATGCATCCTGAGTGTATTGCCGACTATGTTGGTAGTGCAGTCAAAGAAATGCCTGATGAGTTAAAACTAGACTTTGACCATCATATTGAAGCCACTATTTTTCGTACGATCCCGTTAAATTTGCGCCGCTATAAATTGCCCCATCATATACCTGGGTTAATTATTACAGGAGAGAAAACCAAAGTCTGTAAGAGCTCATCTATTGCGCCCTTTGTCAAAAAGAATAATCTTGAACATCAAGTGGTGAAAGGTGGGGGGCATATGTTTCCCTTAGAACAGCCCATGTTGGTTGCATCAATGCTTAACGATAAAATCGCCCAATGGGAGTCCCAAGACTAAAGGTGAAAAGTAGTTTGAGATTTGAACATTACTATGTCGAACTCAAACTACTTTATCTGTCAAAATTTAATATCCTACCGGTAATCCTAGCATTTCTCTGGTAACCAAAGTGACGCCTTTCTCTGTTACCCGGAAGCCTCTCGCTTCATCATCTTGGCGACTATGGCCTATAACGGTTCCTTCAGGAATAATGCAACCACGGTCAATGATTGCACGGCGTATTCTACAATGACGTTTGATTTCCACATCAGGTAAAATAACCGACTCATCCACTACGGTATAAGAGTGCACTCGTACATTTGAGAAACACACACTCTTTCGAACTGTAGCACCGGAGATTATACATCCCCCTGACACCACCGAATTAATTGCCGCGCCACGTCTATTATCTTCTTCCCATACAAACTTAGCAGGAGGAAGTTGCTCTTGATAGGTCCATATTGGCCAACGTTTATCATACAAGTTTAGCGCGGGAACAGGCTGAACCAATTCCATATTTGCGGTCCAAAACGAGTCTAATGTACCCACATCGCGCCAGTAGACTTCACGCTGATCAACTTCATCAAAAGCATAAGCGTAAACGAGTTGATCCTTAATAATATCAGGGATGATATCTTTTCCGAAATCCCGATCTGAATTCGACTTCTCGGAATCTCGTTTGAGTTGTTCGAATAAAAATTCGGTATCAAATACATAGTTCCCCATAGAGGCTAAACACATATCTGGCTTACCGGGGAGAGGGGATGGATGTTCAGGCTTTTCTTCAAAACCGTTAATTCGCATTGACTCATCCACTGACATTACGCCAAATTGACCGGCGGCTTCTTCAATCGGCACAGGCATACAACAGACTGTCATTTTTGCGCCTGATTCAGCATGACGCGCGAGTAAAGTTCCGTAATCCATACGATAAATATGATCACCAGACAACACCATTACATACTTGGGTAATTCATTGCGAATGATATCAATATTTTGAAACACTGCGTCTGCCGTTCCTTGATACCAATTATCAGAAGAACGTTGAGAAGCAGGTAGAATTTCCACAGATTCGCCTAATTCTTTTTTGAAGTGCCCCCAACCTCTGACCAGGTGACGAATTAAAGAGTGAGATTTATATTGTGTAACTACACCAACTCGACGAATACCTGAGTTAATACAATTAGAAAGTGGGAAATCGATTATTCGAAATTTACCACCAAAGTATAAAGCGGGTTTTGCTCGCCAAGTGGTTAATTCATGCAACCTAGAACCACGGCCGCCAGCTAAAATTAGTGCATATGTATCACGAGTCAAATTACTGATATAACGGGGGTTCTGTCCTTCCATATAATGACTTCCTCAAACAATGAATAAGAATGTTGGCTCAAAGTGATTGTAACTAAAGTTTTTTCTTTGATGTAATGAGTTTGGCACGTACTTTAGTCAAAAACAATTTGAAATGTTAAAAAATTATTAAATATACTTCCCCTAACTCTTGGATACACTGGCAAATTAATTATTATTCGCTAATATTAGGCCAGTTTTTATCGTTGCAGTATCGAAAAGGAATCGAAAATGCACCATATGGCCATTTTAGTGACGGATAATTTCCCAGTTTTTGAGCTAGGGTGTGCATTGGAAGTATTTCACTTGCCAAGACAGGAGGTATCTCCGTGGTATAAGTGCGATGTTATAAGTTTTGATGGCAAATTGTTAGCGTCTTCTAGCGGATTATTGATGCAGGTCAATGAGGTAACTGAATTACTTCACTACGATATTTTATTGATCCCCGGGTGGGACACCCATTCCCGTAAAATAAAATTATCCCTGGCGGAACAAATTGTTGCTTTCCATAGTTTAAATAAACGTATTATTACCTTTTGTTCAGGGGCTTTTTTACCAGCACAATTAGGCCTATTGAATCATTGTAAAGCTACTACTCACTGGCGATATGCAGAATTATTTAAACAGCGATTTCCTTTAGTCGAGTATATAGACAATGTGCTTTATACTCAGCAAGATAATATATATTGTGCGGCGGGCAGTGCTTCTGGTCTCGATTTATCGTTAGAGGTGGTGCGCCAAGACTTCGGGCATGAGATCGCAAACTTAGTTGCCAGACGATTAGTTATTTCTCCCCATAGAGCGGGTGGGCAGGCGCAATTTGTAGAAACGCCCTTGCCGCAAAAACACCACAAGTTTGCGAGAACCTTGCAATGGGCAATTAAAAAGCTAAATAAGATTTCTAAAGTGGACGATTTGGCTGACCACGCAAATATGTCCAGACGCAGTTTTGATCGCCACTTCAAAGCTTCAGTAGGCATGCCGCCAAAAGAATGGTTAAATCAACAACGAATTCGATTGGCCAAAGAAATATTAGAGCACCATCATATATCGATGGACGAACTTGCATCTCGTGTCGGCTTTGATAACACCGTCACCTTAAGATTTAACTTCCATAAATTTGTGGGTATCTCTCCAACAGAGTATCAACAACAGTTTTACCAAGGTTAGTAAGAGAAATTAATGACATTACAAAATCAACAAAATTCGACCACAGAAAAACAAAAAGTTATTTTCGATCATGATGGGGGAGTAGATGATTTACTATCCCTAATGTTGTTGTTAACAATGGATCATATCGACTTGTTAGCCGTTACTATTACGCCAGCAGATTGTTACCTATCAGATGCGACTATATCTACGTTAAAAATATTGTCTATGTTCAAACGCACCGATATACCTGTAGGCAAAGGGAATCTTCATGGTGAAAATGCCTTTCCAGCAGACTGGCGGGCACAACCTAAAATATGCAATGTGCTGCCGGATATGTTGGCGCAAAGCTACAACGAAAAACAAATTTCAGATTTATCCGCGGAAGAGTTGATTAACGCCTGTTTAACTCATGCCGACAACGTCAGTGTTTTGATGACAGGCCCATGCACAAACTTGGTAGCCGCCTTTGAAAAACAGCCAGAATTAAAGCAGAAAATTAAAAACGTTATCTGGATGGGGGGCGCAGTGGATGTGCCTGGCAATGTGGCCATGTACAACCATGATAAAAGCGCAGAATGGAATGCCTATTGGGATCCGATAGCCAGTCAAAAGCTTTTCGCTTCCGGCGTAGTGGTAAAATTAATTGGTTTAGATGCCACTAATTGTTTGCCTGTAAACATTGACTTTTTGAGTCAATTGGCCGCCCAAAAAGAGTATCCTATTTCAAGTTTGGCTTGTCAGTTTTGGGCAACCACAATTAATACTATTCCTAGCTATGAATTTACTTATTTTATGTGGGACGTACTCGCGACTTGCGTGTTAGCCCTACAAGGAGATGAGATAACCTTTGAACCTGTTAAGTTAAATGTGGCGACTGAAGAACCGAATGCAGGTCAAACATACCGAGATCCAGACCACGGTTTTGATATTGATGTTGCGTTTAAAGTGGATAAGGATGCCGTTCTAAACTACATATTAAAACAATTTACCTGCTGAACGAGGAGTATTGACCATGGCAATTCTTAAAAAGGTTATATTTTCACTTCTAATACTATTGACGGTATTTATTGTCGTTGGTTACTTTTTGCCATCTGAATACCGTGTGCAACGGAGTATTTCAATCAATGGAGCGGCAGATAAAATATACCCGCAAGTGGCGGATCTTAGAAACTGGCGAGATTGGGGCGTTTGGTATCAACGGGATCCCAATATGCAGGTTGAATATTCAGGAGATAGCATCGGGATAGGCATGAAATCTTCTTGGAAGAGTGCTACTGAAGGCGATGGTTCAATGACGATCATCGCATTAGCGCCCAATCAAAGTGTGACCTATGAACTCTATTTCTCTGGGTTTGATATGACATCTCAAGGTCAGTTAACATTTCAACAAAGCGATGGCCAAACGTTAGTGACTTGGACTGGAACCGGTGACGTCGGTTTTAATGCTATCAATCGGTATTTTGCGTTAGCTATGGACTCGTTAATTGGCCCCGATCTGCAACAGAGCTTAGATAACTTAAAAGCGGTTATGGAAGATTAGACGTTAGCTAATCCGGCTTTTCGTCGCTTTTGCCACAAAATACTTCCAATCCAGTTGGCTTTCGATAGCGGCCTTGGTGCGAGCCCCCGTGGCAATTGAAACCTAACAATCTTGCCTAAATCTTTTTAAGCTTATATATATATTCCTCAAATTCGTTTGTTTTTTACTCAGTTTGCCTTTTGGATTAAAAATAGAAAGTCATCGCCAGGTGTTTTGGGGATAAGTGATGAGGCCACGACTATAATGCGCAGCACTTATATCTCGCTGATCTTCACAATAAGCCACTTCGTTAAATTCTTTGTGGGTATCTAATCCTAAAAAAATTATGCTATGTTTGTTCATGCCAGCCTCCAAATTGATTTAGTCTTGAACAAACCAATTCTAGTTCCGGCCAGCACTCCGGTGGTTTTTTGAGCTAACCCACGAAAATGTGGAGGCTAACATTTCTTAGGGACTTATTGTGTCTATGCGTCAAAATAGAGAGCAACTATGAACAAAGGAGAATTGACCTTTTTCTGTGGAAAGATGGGGGCAGGAAAATCTACCAAAGCTAGGGAGATCGCACAGAAAAGCAATGTAGTATTGCTTTCAGAAGATGAATGGCTTGCGTCACTTTACCCAAATAAGATTTCATCACTAAATGACTATATCGAATATTCAAATCTACTTAAGCCACAGATTAAAAAGCTTGTTCAATCCATGTTGTCTGCAGGAACAAATGTAGTCATGGATTTCCCCGCAAATACTCTGTCACAAAGAGATTGGTTTCGGAGTATTTTCTCCGAGATTGAAGCTCCACATAATTTGGTATACATAGACTTGTCAAATGAGATCTGTTTAAAACAGATTGAAAAACGGCGCAAAGAACAGCCTGAAAGAATGGCAACTGATACACCAGAAATGTTTGAGCAGGTTACAAAATATTTCAAGGCTCCCACGGCGGAGGAAGGTTTCAATACAACCAAAGTGGCGCGAAATGCATAACAATGCGCTGCTACGGAAAATTTACTCGCTATCGATCCAACATTTCCGTAAAGCGCGGCGTTAAATTGCATAAGCCTTTCAGGTTATCGTCTAACGCCAAGGCGGATATCTTCCGTATTTCTCCGAGTTAACGACTGCTTTTTCCACAATTTCCCCGTGGTTTATTCAATTCAATATACTTCCTTCTCAAATCGTTTTTATACAAACCTGTTCACAGTAATGTTTATCAATAGTTGCAGTTTTCTGGCAGTTTGGTTTAGTCTAGGGTAATAATTTTAAACATGTTGTTGTGTAAGTTGCTTGTGGCGGCAAAGCTACGATAGTGAAGTGGTTGGCGCAATAACAAGCGTATTTTTCTGATGCAAACTCAATGGCTGTGGCTCATTCTCTAAGTGTAGTTGGCTAACAAGATTGTGTCGTAAATACAGGACGCTAAATTACCTAATGAGAATGGAGTCTTTAGACGATATGAAAGGAACAATAAGTCAATGGAAAGATGATAAGGGTTTTGGTTTTATAACGTCAGATGACAATCAAAAGGTCTTTTTTCATATTTCTAGTCTTACTACTAAAAGCAGAAGACCGGAGATCGGTGATATTGTTGTATTTACTGAAAAAATGGATAATCAGAATAGATTAAAGGCAACGAGTGTTGCAATTGAAGGTTTGTCTAAAACAAACCATTATAAGAGCAATACCGATGTTGAACCTAAGACCAAAAACTTTTTTGATTACCTCCTAATTCTTGTTCTGGTAAGTTCTATAGTATTCACTGCATATATATATTTTAAATCAAACAATATAGAAGGCTCGATAATATTTGTTATTCCTGCGGTGATTGCGTTAATTTTATTAAATCGTCAAAAGAAGCCAAAAAGTAGTTCATTTCGTTGTACTCGATGTAAAAAAATTGAATTATATGATTCTAGAACTATTAGTGCCTGGAACAGAGGTTTCACTCGTTTATATTGCAACTCTTGTCACTTGCAATGGTTAAGAAGTAGGCCCAGGCATGAGCAAGAAAAAGTGTACTCTTCAAATAAAAGTGGAGGCTGCTTAGGTACATTTACTCTAATTTTAACAACTTCCTTTTTGGGGGGGTATTCAGTGGTGCATTGGCTAGTGCAAACTGTAATTTAAACAGAACAAATAGCGGTGGGTTACGTTTGCTTCGCTATACATTTTAACCCACTATTTCTGTCCGCTTAATCACCTACATCCCTAAAAATCAAACTATGCCTGTTTAACCTATTTAGCCACCCTTGGTACATGGGTGACTTAAGAGACAAATGTCATATCATTTGATGAGAAAGCCTGCTCGGAACTGTCATTTATTTTATTGGCTGACTGGCTTTCAAACTTTTTCCAAACACGCTCGTGAAAATAGAATACCACTGTATTAACTGCGGGCTCTACAAGGGCGACTGCGCCACCGATTACTGCACTGCCAGTTAATAAATAAGCGACTGTGAAGGCAACGGTAAAGTGTAAACATGCAAAGGTAATTGTCTTTTTCATAATGTTGTACTCAATAATAGTTTAGATTTGATAATGAGAATTATTATCAATAAGTAGCAAAAAAGATAATTGATTTTTACGAACAACATCATCGAATAATTTAATCAATGAAATTTGGATATCATTCCAAGACAATTAAGGAAATAGAATCGAATAAGCATATGAAGTTTGACGGCGGGAATTTTAGCGCCTCTGAAAATTCAACTATTTAACCTTGCTTGAAACCTTATTACAAAAAACGCCAGTCGTTTTCCGTCTAAGTATTGCAGGGGTTATTTACCAGATATAAATACACCCTGGGTTTTTCCATGTCCAGTTTCTAGGTCATATTGCTTATTCTGTTGTTGATAATATTTTACTAGATCTGAGACTTGCTTGGTCGCTTGGGATTTTAATTGGCTGCATTGAAAATGGGGAGGCATGCTTTTTAGTTTGCGTTCAATGGTTTCACCGGCCTCAATCCAAATAGCCTGATGGCCTTTTTCATGATCCAATAAAGCTGCGTAATAATTATCAAATGAATGCATTAAACTTTGTGATGCGGTTTTTCGGTTGGTCATTTCAGGCATAGTGTAAATCCCTTCTAGATATATCTTTATTCCCACTATTCGACAAAGATTACCCGTGGATTGCAGGCCAAAAACAGGGGTCAGTTGCCATTGGGTGCGGCCATGAAATAATTGGTTTTCTTTAACAATGGGTGAGTTTAAACGCAATTCACTTTTTATTTCTTGAAGGTTCGTTGGAGCAATTGAATAGTGCTCAAACTTTTCCGTCAGCACTACCTCGGAAGAGGCATTGAAGCTTGTAACTAACAATAGGCCGCAGAACGCGAGCTTTACGCCATCAAAAAGCATGAATATTTCACCGTGATATTGTAATCATCCAAACCCTAAATTAAGGCCTAATGGTATAGATTAAAAGGGGTTTCACCCATCTTTTCCAATCTGTTTGCATAAATACCTGCCATAATTGCCATTAAGATAGCAGTCAACCTGACAAATGCCCATTAATTGTATAAGGTTTAAACAGGTTGATTGTCATCTACTTTGCTGGAAAGGTTAAAACTTTGGAAACAACTCGCACGAAATATAACCCTATGATTATGGTTAGTTTGATTGGCGCTCTGTTGCTTTTGATCGCGGCCATTGTGTATTTGAGTACACAACCTAGTTCGGGGCCTAAGGTTATTCATTTATCTTCTGGGGAATGGGCTCCGTACTCGGGGGAAACGTTACCGCAAAAAGGTATTGCAAGTGTAGTTGTTAAAACCGTTTTTGAACAGATGGGGTACAGTGTCGACTTACAATTTATGCCGTGGGAGTTGGCGTATTCTAAAGCGCAATTAGCCCAGCAAAATAGTCAAATTAGGGGAACCTATCCCTACATTAAAACGCCTGAAAGGGAAAACCAATTCTATTTCAGTGATCCTATTATTGATGTTCCCAATGGGATTTTCTTTCATTTGCAACATAATCCTTCTGCCGCAACCATCAGCCATCCATCTGATCTTCAAAAGTATGCAGTCATCACCTTGGCGGGATATGAATATACGCCAAGATTACGTCAATATATGCCCAAAAATACCTGTCAATTAAAAGATACTCAGCAGGGGTTTGAGATGCTAGATGGCAATCAACAATGGTTATTGCTAAGTGCTAAAAAGATCACCCAAGGGCAATGGAATGAGGTTGCAAAAAGCCCAGAGGCAATCAGGTTAAAACTATCCCAAAGACTATTGCAAATTGCCCCTAAGGCTCCGTTAACTTATCGCCATTTAGAGGATCAGACTTTTTATGTGTATCAATTCGGTGATTCTCCTATAGACAACGTTAATGAGTTAATACAAAACAGTAACCTGATCGTGACCTCTGATAATGTGTTAAATACGCAAATCAAGTCAGCTGGCTCCTCAGCGTGTAAACTATCTATTTCTGAGGCGTTAGTGTGGTTAGCTTATTCCTCTAAACCGAAGGTTTTAATTGAATCTCAGACAGTCGGGGAGTCGGTATTAACCCAGTCTATGCCTACATTATCCGCTAAAATAGGATTTGCTGACTATATTGATTATGTGCCTCACAGCGTATTGTTTACGAAAAACAACCCGAATAACCTTGCCCTAAAAAATCAGTTTAATGACGTTCTCAATAATTTAAAAAGCAACCCTCAAGCCTTTACTAGTTTATTGACCCAAGTGACCAATGAAATCGATATGGCCGATTCAGTTAGACTCGTTGCAACGGGCAGCAAACAACTCGTGCTGGGGCAACGTTATGATCGACAATTAGTTCGATGTTTGCCTAACGAGGTTTATACCTTTCCCAAGGGAACCAAAGCGCTAGTCAGGCAATGGCCCGAATTATTCTTAAATAATGTTCAAATTTTTGCTCAGCAAAAAGTGATTGCCAATGTATTGAATGGTCCATTGGCGTCAAAAACCAACTTGTATTGTTTCGAGCCAACCGCGGTGCAATTGCAATAATGTATCTAATGGAGAACGTATGAAACCTAAAAAAAACAGTAGTTTCCTATCAAAGTCCGCTCCTTATTTACTCATTATTTATTGTTTAGCGGTACTGTTGTTCTTTCTCGCGGAGTTAAAACTGTTTGGACTGGATGAATATTTAAGGGCCACCAATCAGGTGTTGATCCTATTTGCACTGTTAATCATGCCGTTTGTCATTATCAACATGCCGAGTTTTATTCAGTCTTTAACTTTAAAGGTGTCTGATAAAGAATTTCATGTTCAACTTAATGAATTAGAATCTAATTTCAGTCAAACTATCGGAAGAGTGCAACAACAAGTCAGTACTTCTGAGCAATCATTTTGGCCAATACTCGCCGGAGAAGACATATTGGCGCCTAACAGATTAGAAGGGCCAAATCCTAAAATTATCATAGGTGCAAAAAACGATCTCTCACAAATGTTTTTTACCGAACTCTTAGCCTTAGCGATAACCCATGAAAATCCACATATTAAGTGTGAAATCCGTTTTCCCAACGGTGACAGCATGCATAACTTTGCGGAGCTAAAATATAGATGGCTGGATATTTACATGGACTATACCGGTACGTGTGTACAGTATTTTAATATTCATCATAAAACTGAAAACAATGAGATCAAATCACCCCAGAAATTAACAGAAGAATTGAATCATTATGGTCAAGGCTTAGGCATTAAGTGGCTGCCTAATCTTGGCTGTAGCGAAGATTATTGTTTGGTGATGACACCAGAATTAGCAGAATCTGAGGAAATTACCACTATCAATGATTTAAAAACCAAAGGCGCTAAGTTGACGTTTAGCGCAGATCCAGAATTTATGAACAGAAAAGATTGCTTATTGGGATTGTTAGATTACGGTGTTAAATTTAAATCGGTATTGCCGTGCAGCGTGACTGATCGCTATTCTGCAAAGGAAAGCGGTGAAGCTGAAGTATTCGTAGGATACGAGTCCGATCCTCAAGTAACCAGTGGGGAAGTGATTATTTTAAAAGATACTGAGCAGTTTTTTCCTCGCTATTTAGCCCAACCTTTAATTTCAGCAGCCGTTTTGAAAAAATTCCCGGATATTGAACATCGCCTGAAAATATTGCACGACTGCATGAGTACTGAGGATTTAAACAACATCGTTGCCAGAATTGGCAAATCTAACAACGATCCTGTGAGAGCAAAAGAAGAGGCGAAAAAAGTGTTTAAACACGCACTGGAGAAGCAACATTAACGATGGAACCTCTGTTACCCATTATGCATCCCTATGGGCTCATGTTTTTAAGATAACAATGCGTTGGCGACCTTTGACGTTGATTGTCGACCTAGTGCTGCCATGATATTGCTGCCTGCTTGCACTAGTTTATGCAGATCAATGCCGGTTGCTATCCCCATACCGTTCAACATAAATACCACATCTTCTGTGGCAACATTACCTGAAGCACCTTTGGCATAAGGGCAGCCGCCTAAACCTGCTACTGCGCTGTCAATGGTGCTTACGCCTAACTGTAACGCAACTAATATATTGGCTAATGCTTGTCCGTAGGTATCATGGAAATGCACGGCAATTTTGTCTTGGGGAAGGACTTGTTGTACTACCTCTAACATGTTTTTGGTTTTAACCGGCGTTCCCACACCGATAGTGTCGCCAAGTGACACTTCGTAACATCCCATGTCCAGCAATCTTTGACTCACCTCAGCCACACTTTGCGGCGAAATATCGCCTTCATAGGGGCAACCTAAAACACAAGAAACATACCCTCGAACGGGTATGTTATCTTTTTTGGCTTGTTCTACAACGGGCAAAAAGCGATCTAAACTTTCAGCAATTGAACAATTGATATTCTTTTGCGAAAAGGTTTCAGATGCCGCGCCAAATATGGCCACCTCATCAACCTTAACTTCTTTGGCACTGTTATAACCCTGTAGGTTAGGGGTTAAGGCCGAATAGGTAACACCGGGTTGACGATCTAACTCGTCAAATAACGCACCGCTGTCGGCCATCTGTGGTACCCATTTAGGTGAAACGAAGCTCCCAGCTTCGATAAATTTCAATCCAGCTAACGCCAATTCATCGATCAACTGTAATTTATTCGCCAATTTGATCAGTTGCTTTTCATTTTGCAAACCATCTCTTGGGCCAACTTCAACAATTTTTACCTGTGTAGGATAATGGCTGGTCATTGGTATTACTCCTTGGCTTCAAAGTCAAGCAAGATTGCGCCGCCATCAACAAGGTCTCCGGCAACGAAATGGAACTTTTTGACCACCCCAGCTTTGGGGGCTTTGATGGCATGTTCCATTTTCATTGCTTCCATTACGATTAACGTTTGTCCTTTTTCTACTTCGCTATTCTCTTCTACAACTTGACTGACGATGGTGCCATTCATGGGCGCTTCAAAACCACCATGGTGATCATCTGCATCATGTAATCCTAAGTCAGGTTCATTGAGTTTGCACTGAATCGCGTATTCTTGGGTAAAGAGGCTAGTGTACCCTTGATGGACTTGCAGGGTTGCTTCTACCTGTTGTTTATCTATTGTGGCGCTAAAATGATCACCTTTGAGTTCACCAACGCACTCAAAACATCCTTCGGGTGTGGTCACTTTGAAGGCTTGCTGGTGTGTTTGCGAACACAAAAAATACTCAACCTGAACGGCTATGTTTTGTTGTTGAATATACACATTTAACTCTTCTGAATATTGTTCATTCATGCGCCAGTGATTGTGCTTTATCCAAGGTGATTGTATGGCGGATGTTTGCTTCTGTGATGCTAAGGTCAATGCCTGACGTTGCAATAGTAAGTAGGTTACGGCCAGCGGAGTTAATAATGCTCGCTGAAGCGCATCACTCACAAATAACTCAGTTTCATGCTCGTCAATAAAATGCGTGCTCAACTGAGCTTCCTTGAAAGCGGGATGAGTGGCCAAGTTATAGAGGAAATCAATGTTTGTAGTCACGCCATCCACTTGATAATGACTTAAGGCGTCAGCAAGTTTAGCAAGGGCTTTGTCACGATCATGATCCCAGACAATTAATTTGGCTATCATAGGGTCGTAAAATGGCGAAACATCATCTCCTTCTAACACACCAGTATCAACTCGGACTTCATCGCCTTCGACGGGCGGTATTAAACGAGTTAACGTACCTGTAGAAGGCAAAAACTGATTGTTTGGATCTTCAGCATAAATTCTTGCTTCAAAGGCATGCCCATTTATTTGTAGCTGCCCTTGTTGCATTGGCAGCGTTTCGCCTTTGGCCACATGGAGTTGCCATTCTACCAAATCTTGACCTGTGATCATTTCCGTTACAGGGTGTTCTACCTGCAATCGTGTATTCATTTCCATGAAGAAAAACTGATTGTTACTATCCAACAAAAACTCGACAGTACCAGCACCAATGTAGCCTATCGCTTGGGCAGCTGTTAACGCCGCTTGTCCCATTTGTTGACGTAGCTCTTCTGTCATTCCTGGCGCTGGGGCTTCTTCTATCACTTTTTGATGGCGTCGCTGCACAGAACAATCACGCTCAAACAGATACACGCCATTTTCATGACTGTCACAGAACACCTGGATTTCTACGTGACGAGGTTGAATGAGGTACTTTTCAACCAACATAATATCGTCACCAAAGCCCGACATAGCTTCACGTTTTGCTGCATCTAGAGCATCAAAGAACTCTTTACTATCAGAGACTTGTCGCATCCCTTTGCCGCCGCCGCCAGCTGCTGCTTTCAACAGTACAGGGTAACCCATGTTATCGGCATGTTTTTTTAACAGCTGTGGTGATTGATCATCGCCGTGATATCCCGGCACTAAAGGAACACCTGCTTGCTCCATAATGTGTTTAGCCGCTGATTTAGAGCCCATGGCTTCTATTGCGCCAATGGGTGGGCCCACAAAAATAATATTATGTTGTTCACATAAACGACAAAATTGTGAATTTTCCGACAAAAACCCATAGCCAGGGTGGATCGCGTCTACATTGAGTTTTATCGCCGCAGCTATAATTAATTCACCTTTTAAATAGCTTTCTCGAGAGGGAGCCGGGCCGAGTCTTACTGCTTCATCGGCCATTTTCACATGCAGTGCGTTGGCATCTGCATCGGAATAGACGGCGACGGTTTTAATGCCTAATTTTTTGGCTGTTTTAATGATGCGACAAGCAATTTCACCGCGATTAGCAATCAGTAGTTTGTCTATTTTTTTTAGCCCACTCATAATTTTTCCCGCCATGCTGGTTGTCTTTTTTCCAAAAATGCAGTTAAACCTTCTTGCCCTTCTTCCGAAACTCGTATTGTGGCAATACGTAAACTGGTTTTTTCGATAAGCTCCTCGTCCAGTGGCTCATCTTTAATATCAAACACGAGCTGCTTGGCCGCTGCCACTGCAATTGGCCCGTTATTGATGATCTGGGTGACCAACAAACTAACCGTTGAGTCTAACTCTTCTTCGGTAACAGCTTCGCTGACTAAGCCCAAGCGACGAGCTCTGCGGGCAGAAAAGACTTCGGCGCTCATAAAGTAGCGGCGCGCGACTCTATCGCCAATGGCATCAATGACATAAGGGCTAATTGTGGCCGGTATCAAGCCTAATTTAACTTCACTGAGACAGAATTTGCTTAACCGACTGGCAATGGCGATATCACAGCAAGAGACTAAGCCCACCGCGCCGCCAAACGCTGCACCTTGAACTTTAGCGATGGTAGGTTTAGGAAGGGTATACAGTGTATGCAACATCTTGGCTAATGCATTGGCGTCTTCAACATTCTCATCATAACTATAGCTTGCCATGCGCTTCATCCAATTTAGATCGGCACCGGCACAGAAACTTTTGCCATTGGATTGCAAGACCAGTACGCGGGCATTGTCGTCCCTTGCCACCTGATTAAAATAATGGGTAAGCAATGCAATGGTGGTGTCGTCAAATGCATTGTGTACCTCAGGTCGGTTTAAGGTGACCGTTGCCACACCTCTCGAGTCTAGTGTGTATAGTACATCTTCTGAATGTTCTTTTAAGGAATTAGGAATATCATGCATAACGAGAATAGCCTTACATTCTAAACACGCCAAAGCGCGTTTCTTCGATGGGTTTATTAAGTGCCGCAGAAATTGACAGGGCAAGCACAAAACGTGTATCTGCTGGGTCGATTACGCCGTCATCCCAAAGTCGCGCAGATGCATAATAGGGATGACCTTGTTGCTCATAAGTATCAATAATAGGTTGTTTAAACGCCTTTTCTTGTTCAGCACTCCAATTTTCATCGTTGCGCTGTTTTTGATCTCGTTTAACTTGGGCTAACACGCCAGCAGCTTGCTCGCCACCCATCACTGAGATCCGGGCATTGGGCCACATAAACATAAACCTTGGATCATAGGCTCTGCCGCACATACCGTAGTTTCCAGCTCCAAAACTGCCACCAATTAAAACCGTGAATTTCGGTACTTTGGCACAGGCTACAGCAGTTACCATTTTCGCCCCGTGTTTGGCTATTCCTCCCGCTTCATATTGTTTTCCCACCATGAAACCGGTGATATTTTGTAAAAACACCAAAGGAATTTTTCGCTGGGAACATAACTCAATAAAGTGTGCACCTTTTTGAGCAGACTCGGAAAATAAAATGCCATTGTTTGCGACTATCCCCACGGGATATCCAAAAATTCGTGCAAAACCGCACACCAAGGTAGTGCCAAATAGGGCCTTAAACTCATCGAATTCTGAACCGTCCACGATTCTGGCAATGATTTCTCGAACATCAAATGGCTGCTTACTGTCTTTAGGGATAACACCGTATATATCCGTTGTTGGATAAGCAGGATCTTGGGGTTCGGCGAGGTCTAGATAATTGGGTTTAGTTCGATTTAAACGGGCAATTGCGTTTCTGGCCAGTTGCAATGCATGATGATCATTATTCGCAAGGTGATCGACCACACCTGATGTACGACAATGAACATCGCCTCCACCTAACTCCTCAGCACTTACTACTTCTCCCGTCGCGGCTTGCACAAGAGGGGGGCCTCCTAAGAAAATCGTACCTTGGTTTTTGACTATAATCGATTCATCAGCCATGGCCGGAACATATGCACCACCTGCGGTACAAGAGCCCATTACAACCGCTATTTGTGGAATGTTTTGAGCGGATAAATTCGCCTGATTATAAAAAATACGACCAAAATGTTCCCGATCTGGGAATACCTCGTCTTGCCTTGGCAGATTCGCGCCACCAGAGTCCACTAAGTAAATACAGGGTAAGTTATTTTGTTCTGCGATAGTTTGCGCACGCAAATGCTTTTTAACCGTAAGAGGGTAGTAGGTTCCCCCTTTTACCGTCGCATCGTTTGCCACTATCATGCATTCTACGCCGGACACCCGACCAATACCTGCTATGACGCCTGCGGCAGGTACATAATCTTCGTAAACGTTCCAAGCGGCTAGTTGTGACAATTCCAGAAATGGCGAGCCGCTGTCTAACAATGCATTGACTCTGTCTCTGGGCAATAATTTGCCTCTAGCAGTATGCCGATCATTGGCTTTGTCACCGCCACCTTGTTTTACTTTAGCGATAACTTCTTTTAAATCGTTAACTTGCTGAGCCATGTTGGCTGCGTTATCGATAAATTCCTGACTTTTAACATTTAACTTGCTGACGATAGGGGGCATGCAATCGCTCCTAATCCATTTAATAAAATTTAACCTCACTGTGATGACACCTAGATGTCAAAAGCCGGAGATTTAGTTTGTTTCGTTAAATAATTCGCGGCCTATCAACATGCGACGAATTTCCGAAGTACCTGCACCAATTTCATAGAGTTTCGCATCTCGTAACAAACGGCCAGCTGGGAATTCATTGATATAACCATTTCCACCTAACAATTGAATGGCATCTAAGGACATTTTAGTTGCCAATTCTGCAGAATACAGAATCGCTCCAGCGGCATCTTTGCGGGTAGTTTCACCGCGATCACAGGAACGCGCTACCGCATAAACATAGGCTCTGGCAGCATTCATTTGGGTATACATGTCGGCAACTTTGCCTTGTACCAATTGGAACTCACCTATGGATTGACCAAATTGTTTTCTGTCATGAATGTAGGGAACGACTAAATCCATACAGGCCTGCATGATCCCAAGAGGTCCACCGGAGAGCACCAGTCGTTCATAATCCAGGCCACTCATTAATACACGAACACCGCCACCTTCTTCGCCAAGAATGTTTTCTGCAGGTACTTCACAATCTTGGAATACCAATTCACAGGTATTTGAGGAGCGCATGCCTAATTTGTCGAGTTTTTGTGCTTGGCTAAAGCCTGCAAAGGATTTTTCGACCAAAAATGCAGTAATGCCTTTAGAGCCTGCTTTGCTATCGGTTTTTGCATAAATAACAAACGTATCGGCATCCGGACCATTGGTTATCCACATTTTGTTGCCATTGAGAATGTATCTATCACCTTTTTTATCAGCTCTTAGCTTCATGCTAACGACGTCTGATCCGGCATTGGGTTCACTCATTGCCAGAGCACCAATATGTTCTCCGGATACGAGTTTGGGGAGGTACTTTTGTTTTTGTGCCTCAGTGCCGTTTTTGTGGATTTGATTAACACACAGGTTAGAATGGGCGCCGTAACTTAATCCTATTCCCGCAGAGGCTCGGCTCACTTCTTCCATCGCGATGGTATGCGCAAGATAGCCCATATCAGAACCACCATATTGTTCGGCTACGGTTACTCCTAACAAGCCCATATCGCCTAATTTAGACCACAAATGATTAGGGAAGGCATTATCTTCATCAGCTTTTTCTGCCAAGGGGGCAATTTCAGTTTGGGCAAAGTTGTAGACGTGATCGCGAAGCATATCGATATCTTCGCCTAATCCAAAATTGAGAGTAGGGTAGGAAGTATTCATGCTATTTATCCTTTATTTATTTATTTGTTCAAGTTCATCTTGGCAGCGTGACTCAACCTCATCCAACTCAATCATCAATACATTGATGTCTTCGAGTTGCTGAATCAACAAGGCTCGTTTTTCTTTGGTCATTTCCAACATTGCTTGAAGTTGGACTTTTGAATTCTGATGGCTGTCATAAAGGTTAAAAAGGGTGCGGGTTTCAGCCAAAGAAAACCCTAAACGCTTTCCTCGCAATATCAGTTTTAGTCTGACTTTATCTTTATTTGTATATATTCGTGTTTGTCCTGAGCGCGCTGGAGACAAAAGGCCCTGCTCTTCGTAAAAACGTATAGATCTAGGGGTGATATCGAATACTTTGGATAACTCGCCGATACTGTAAGTTTTATCGTGTCTGGAAGTGGGGTACTTATCTGTTTGTTTTACAACATTCATTTTTATATCCTAACCTGGTTTATGTTTAATCTGTGTGTATCACTAGGGTGTACCACTAACTTTGCAACGAATTGCCAAACGCAATATTTACTTTTTGCTCTTTACCTTTACCTTTACGTTCACGTAAAGCTAGAAATGAAGTTAACATAGTGTTAACGGAAGGTCAAATGTTGAAAAGGAATCTCTAATTAAAATATTGATGAAATGATTAAACGCCATGTATATCATAGCTCCCAAAGCAATTTTGCTAGCGAAAATAACGTATCACCTTTATGCTGAGATCCCTTTGGCCATAACGAAAAAGTGAATATGAGTATTTTGAAATTCCTTGTTGTCCTGATTGTTTTGTTCTGTTCCCATCTTAGGTGCACAGAATCCTTCGCCAATACATTACAAAATATTCAATACACTCAAGTGCTCGGTGCAGAGTATAATGAAGCCGATAAAACCTTAAGCTACGGACCCGAAAAATTACAATTCGGTAAACTCTGGTTGGCGAACAATAGCCTAGAAAATGAGTCCAAACCGCTGGTTATATTTATCCACGGAGGGTGTTGGTTAAATGCCTATTCAATTGAACATAGTTTTGCATTAACCAGTGCCCTTGCTGACAACGGTTTTATGGTGTGGAGCTTAGAATATCGACGTGTTGGGGACGAGGGGGGCGGATGGCCAGGAACCTTTGAAGATATTCAACGTGGTATTCAATTTATTTTATCCCAACACAAGCACCTCAACTTCGATCCGAAACGTATATACCTACTCGGACATTCTGCTGGTGGTCATCTAGCTTTGTTAGCAAATGACAAGGTTATTGCCGCAGATGTACATAAAAATTATAAAATTAAGGTTATTGGGCTGGCTGCCATTACTGACATTATTCAATATTCTAATGGGGCAAATAGTTGTCAAACCGCCGTGAGCCAATTTATGGGAGGGCAATATGAAGACACGGACACGGGCAAAAATAAGGGCATTGTCATGGACTATAAACATGCCACCCCAAGAAACGTTGCTAAAGTGACTTTGTTCCATGGTGAGCAAGATCAGATCGTTCCGCTGTCACAAAGCACTGATTTTAGCTCTGAGGTTGTGCGTATTCCCGGGGCCGGGCATTTCGATTTTTTACACCCAAAAACGAAAGCTTTTGAATTATTGCTGGAACACATTCAGCAATCTGGCAAAACACACTAATTCCAAACTTAAATTACGTACTTTTACAGAGTAACTAAATGACTAATCAAATTTCTGCTTTCACTTCATTAGAGGAATTAAAAACTGCTGCTGCAAGGTTAGATTCTGAAGATAAACTTGAGTCTTATGGGGCGTTATTTGACTTGCCTGATGATTGTATTTATTTAGACGGCAATTCTTTAGGTGTATTACCCGTTAGTGCTAAAAAACGCGCCAAGGAAGTGGTTGAGCAACAATGGGGCAGAGATTTAATAAGCAGTTGGAACACCCATAATTGGATTGATTTACCCATCATTGTCGGCGAGAAAATTGCAAAAATAGTTGGAGCAGCTCCTTCGCAAACCCTGTGTTGTGATTCTATTTCCGTTAATTTATTTAAGTTGCTGTGTGGCGCGTTGAACATGCGTCCAAATCGAAAAGTCGTGCTGTCACAACAAGACAATTTTCCAACAGACCTTTACATGGTGCAGGGGGTTGAATCACTTTTAAGCAGTCAGCGCTGTATGTTAAGAACAGTAGATTCAAATAACCTCGAAGCGTCACTGAATGAAGAGGTGGCGGTGTTGTTATTAACTCAAGTGAATTATAAAACCGGTTACATTCACAATATGGCAAAGTTAACGAAATTAGCCCATGAAAAAGGAATTTTAGTTATCTGGGATCTTGCCCATAGTGCCGGTGTGTTAGATCTCAAACTAGATGCATGGGAAGTGGATTTTGCCGTGGGTTGTACTTATAAGTATTTAAATGGTGGGCCAGGAGCACCAGGTTTTGTGTATGTTGCACAACGTCATTTAGCCCAATTTAAACAACCCCTAAGTGGATGGATGGGTCACAGTAATCCATTTCAATTTTCCCCCAACTACCAGAGCAATAAGAATATTTCTCAGTGCTTAACGGGTACCCCAGCCATTATTTCAATGAGTATATTAGACGCCGCATTAGACGTATTTAATAACCTAAGTATGTTGCAGGTAGTGGAAAAGTCTCAAGCACTTACTGAATTTTTTATCGCAGGTTTAACTGCATTAGAATTAGACACAGATTTAATTTGTATATCACCTCTAGAGCCAGAGCTTAGAGGCAGTCAAGTGGCTGTCACTCATCCTAATGCTTTCGCTATTTGTCAGGCGCTTATTAAGCGCAATGTTGTCGCCGACTTTCGCGCCCCTAACGTGCTTCGCTTCGGCTTTGCACCTTTGTATATTGGCTTTTCAGATGTTGTTAGGGCTTTAGAAAGTCTAAAACAAATTATCGCTAATAAGGTGTATCTCAACCCGGAGTTCGAAGTGAAAAGTAAGGTAACTTGAGGTGAGGTAAAGGGAGGCTTTGAGCCTTTGTTGTTACTGTGTTTGAGTTAGTTATGTATTTGTAGAGAGGTTATTCTGGCTTTTCGTTGATAATGAATTGTTCTTTATCTGCACTAATTCTGCCACCAATTTCATTTAAACGTTTGCGATTACTGATACTTAATTCGCGACTATCTAATTCGTTAAACAACTTGATGGTTTTTGCTTTTTTGTATTCTGCCAAGTTCGACTCCAATAGCCCTTGTAACAGGTTTAAACCAAATGCCGCTTCTTTGGGAAACAGTAAGTAAGCTTGGTAAAAATAGTCTACAGATTCTAGGTAACGCTGTTGATTGTGCAGATGCAACCCTTGTTTATTAAACTTAAGGGCTCTGGGTCGTCTTTCCCCTAATTCTTCCTCTTGCTGAGCTATAACCATTGAAGAGATGGTTTGATCTGTGAGGTCTTCGGTGTCTAACATTTTTTCCTCACAATCAAACAAGATTTGAGCTGCACGCATCTCATCACCCACCCCCAGCCACCCCTTGATGGCGTCAGTCATAGTAGGAACATCTGCTGCTTTAAAGTCTTTTTGATCGGCTTCTGTTAAAAGCGCTAAAGCTTTGTCTTGATCATTTTCTAGTATTGCCACAAGAATGTTCATGTAATCACGTTTAATCGCGAGATTCTCTTCTAAATAATTGCGTCCAGCATTACCGATTAAAAATCGCGCCACTTGTAAAGCATTGGCTCTTTCATGGCTTTTTTTCGACTCCGCTATCGTGAGGTAACAGCGAGCCAATTCCAATGATAGTTCTGCATATTTCTCTCGAATATCCTTTGCATTTAGACGTTTCCGCTCTAACAAATCAATGGCTTTATCCATTTTGTTTTGTAATTGGTAAACGTAAGACTTTAATTTAGCTGCAGGCATTGAAAGCGCGCTTTCTTTGATTAAATCAATATATTCCTCAGCTACCTCATATTCTTTTCGACCAATGCAAATCCGGGCTAGCCATTCGCAGGCTTTGTCATTGGTTAAATGGGCACCTAACATGTCTTTTAGCAATTCTTCGCTAATTTCTATTTTGCCGGCTAAATACTGGGCATGTATTAGTCCCCATTTGGCCCAAATTACATTTTCGGCACTTTTTAAGACGCCACTGTACAGTGCAGCCGCTTCATCATACCTGGCAAGTTTCAATAATAATCTTGCACGTATTTTTAATAGGTTAGTGCGTGATTTTGGTAAGGCATTATTTTTCGCTATTTCTTCGAGTTTGAGCAGAGCGAGATCCCACTGTTTTTCATCCATCAAAGCTAAAACAGGCATCAATTGTCTGCGTACTTTCAAGGTGTTAGCGATGGTTTTTTCGAGGATGCGAATGGTATAGGGTTTGATGACTAGATCGTCGGGATGAATGTCAACAATTTGTCCAATTATCAGGGGTAGTCTGTCAGACGTGACAAAAATCAAACCTGTAGTATGTTTTAATAGTTTTTCACGGCTTAATTCTTGAATGACTTCCACACCATTTTTGTGATTACCAAGGTGGAAGTCCATTAAAATTAGATCAAATGGACGGACTTTCAAGGCTTTCTTGAGTTCTCTACCATGAATAAAACAAGAGACATTAGAGTAACCCATTTCTAGTAAATGGTTCCGTAAAAGAATTCGGGCCATGCCATTATCTTCAACTACAGCGATGTTGATTTTGGGTACAACCACAATAATTTCTTCTTTCTGATCAATTTATTACGACAATATAACAAGCATAGTATCAAAATAACAATGTACATTGCTATGGATAGTTATTTCACCACAAATTAATTATGCAAGTATCAAAATATGCTGCTCGAGATATTTCGATTGAATAGGCTAACCCGAGAATCGAGGCTAAAATAAGACAATAAAACCTCTGACATACAAAAACTGTATACAGATGTTGGCAGTTTTTGGTGATATTATTTTTTCTTACGTTAACGTTAAGGTAATTAGTTTGGTATTCTATTTACAATACTTTAACATGAACGTTTTTATAGGTGTCTAGCATATGAATTTTGATTTAACCGAAGATCAAATCGCTTTCGTTGATACAGCAAAACAATTTGCTGAACAGGAACTTGCGCCCCATGCAGCCCGTTGGGATAAAGAGCATATATTTCCTAAATCAGTCATTCAAAAAGCAGGAGAGTTAGGCTTCTGCTCACTTTACACACCAGAAGATGCGGGAGGGTTACAGCTTAGTCGCTTAGATTCCGCCCTAATTTTTGAACAATTGGCCAGTGGATGCACTGCGACTACGGCAATGATGACTATTCATAATATGGCGACTTGGATGATTGCAAGCTGGGGAACAGAGTCGGTCAAATCGGCTTGGTGCCCAACCTTAGTCACTGGCGAACACCTTGCCTCTTATTGCTTAACTGAACCCGGATCGGGATCTGATGCCGCGTCTTTACGGACGTCAGCGGTAAAAGAAGGAAACAACTATCGCATTAACGGCGCTAAGATGTTTATCTCAGGGGCAGGTGAAACGGATGTGTTAGTCGTTATGGTGAGAACCGGTGATAATGGGCCCGCTGGTATCTCTGCGGTCGTGATCCCTGCAGATGCTGAAGGTGTTATTTATGGTAAGGCCGAAGAAAAAATGGGTTGGAACGCCCAGCCCACTCGATTAATTACCTTTGAAGATGTGTTAATACCCATCGACAATTTACTGGGCAAAGAAGGTGAAGGATTTAAATTTGCTATGATGGGGCTTGATGGGGGCAGGGTAAATATTGCCACTTGTTCCATTGGAACTGCCCAGCGAGCGTTGGAAACCGCCACTGAATATATGCAAACACGTACCCAATTTGGTAAACCATTAGCCGCCTTTCAAGCACTTCAATTCAAACTCGCAGATATGGCGACAGAACTCGTTGCTGCTCGTCAAATGGTGCGACTCGCAGCCTATAAAATAGATAGTCAGAGCCCAGATAAAACCACTTACTGTGCTATGGCTAAACGATTTGCCACTGATGTTGGTTTTCAAGTTTGTAATGAAGCGCTGCAAATCCATGGTGGCTACGGTTATATTCAAGAATATCCTTTGGAACGTCATGTTAGGGATGTACGTGTACACCAAATTTTAGAAGGCACTAATGAAATTATGCGAATGATAATTGGAAGACGATTATTAGCAGATAGTGATAATCAAATTCTCTAAAGGCGTAGGATAAAATGAGAATTTTCAAGGTTGAAGGCAAGGGATCTTTATCCTTTAATACGTTTTACAGTCGTAAATAGTAGTAACCCTATAGTTAAAAAGGTGAGTTATGGAACTTAAGAATAAAGTAATTGCGATTACCGGAGCGGCGCAAGGACTTGGTTTGGCAATGGCTAAAACCTTTGCTGATGCTGGTGCTCACGTGGCCATGCTGGACGTTCAAGATATTGTGGTGAAAGGTGCAGCGGAACAAATTTCCGAGTTAGGCGTAACCGCTAGAGGCTATGCGGTTAATGTGACTGATGAGTCGGATGTGGAATACGTCTTTTCTCAAATTAAGCATGATTTTGGTCAGTTGAACGGCTTAATTAACAGTGCTGGCATCATGCGTGATGGCATGTTACTTAAAATAAAAGACGGCAAAGTCGTTGATAAAATGTCAAAACAACAGTTTCAATCTGTTATTGACGTGAATGTCACCGGAACGTTTTTGTGTGCTCGAGAAGCCGCCACAACCATGATAGAAACCAATAGTTCTGGCGTCATTATCAATCTATCTTCTGTGTCCCGAGGTGGCAACATGGGGCAAACTAATTATTCTGCTTCAAAGTCAGCTGTGGCAACCATGGCGGTAACATGGGCTAAAGAACTAGCTCGATATAATATTCGTACAGGTTGTATCGCTCCTGGCCTGGTAAACACTGCCATGGCAGCGCAAATGCGCCCTGAAATGATAGAACGATTTCTGTCTACCGTACCTGTAGGTCGACTGGCGGAAGCTGAAGAATTAGGCCACGCGGCAAAATTTATATTCGAGAATGATTATTTTACGGGACGGACACTTGAATTGGATGGTGGAACAAGGGTCTAATAGCCTACTTTCTATTATCGCCGGGCTGTTACTGAGTTTGGCATCAAATTTAAGGTAGTCTTAATTACATGTGGATTTGTCCAGCTTGTCGTCTTCCATTGTCATTGGATGCGGGTACGTGGCGTTGTGCCGCAAATCATTGTTATGATCGCGCTAAAGAGGGGTATGTCAACTTACAACTGGCACAAGAGCGCAATAGCAAAGCCCCAGGCGACAATAAAGAGATGATATTGGCCCGCCGTGAATTCTTGCAACACGGCTTTTACGACCCTCTAATAGAGCGTATTGCTGAGTTAATTCAATTGCATGGTCAACACCCTGATTTGGCCTTGTTCGACGCTGGTTGTGGCGAAGGGTATTACTTAGCGCAGCTTTGCAGGCAATTAAAAAACGCCGGTTATCAGTGTTCTGCATCAGGCTGTGACATATCAAAAGTGGCTGTTCAGCGTGCGGCTAAGACACATAATGATTGTCAATTCGCGGTTGCCAGTACGTTTAAAATTCCTGTTGAGGATCATACTATCGATGTGGTTGTGCAAGTTTTCGCGCCTTCTAGTGAGGATGAAGTGGCACGGATCTTAAAACCCAATGGCTTATGGATTTTAGTCAATCCCGGACCAATGCACCTGCAGCAACTTAAAGAATCCATCTATGCAGAATCGAAACCCCATACGCTGAGCCAAGTAGATAGCCAAAATTTCTCGTTACACTGCAGAGAATCATTGGCATTTGATTTGAACTTTCAGACACCGGAGCAACGACTTGCATTGTTAAAAATGACACCTTACTACTGGCATACTAGTGAACAGAATAAACAACAATTTTTGCAAGCTGAAAATAATTGTCAGACGGAATTTGATATCCAAGTATTGAGAAAGATGTAATGACACCTAAAGCGTTATTCTTAGACCGAGATGGTGTGATTAATGTTGATCATGGTTATGCATCTCGTCCCGAACAAATCGACTTTATTAGCGATATTTTTCCACTTTGTAAGTGGTTTCAACAACAAGGTTACATCATCATTGTGATAACCAATCAGTCGGGGATTGGTCGTGGTTATTACACAGAAGATGATTTTCATCAGTTGTCAAAATGGATGCAGTCAGAGTTTGAAAAGCGAGGCATTAAGGTTACGGAATTTTTTTATTGTCCCCATCATCCCACAAAAGCCAAAGGTAAATACCTGCAATCATGCGCTTGTCGAAAGCCAAACCCCGGCATGCTCGAACAAGCGCAAAAAAAATTCGATATTGATATGTCACACTCGGTGATGATTGGAGATAATAAAACCGACATGTTGGCCGCGTCTCGAGCAGGGGTGGCCCATCGTTACCTCTACTCAAGCACCCCCATGGCCGATGACACTAACATTGGGTTTAAATGGGTTGATAGTTTAAATCGTATATACCCTATTTAGCCTAATAAAAATGCATTAAGTGTTTAATCGCCTGACTTAACAACCCTGTATTGAGGCTATCAATACTTTCTTCGCCAGTCTGTCGGTCATAAATTTTGTAGCTGCCATTGGCCAATACTTCAATGCGATTATCATTTTGCATGACAATGACCTTACTACCTTTGGTTCCAACCAACCAATTGCGACGAGGGCTCTGCATTGGCTGACCTACGGCGTAATCATCGGAAAGAGCTTGGCAGCCTAGATTTTCTAACACTGTGGCTGTAAAGTCTAAGTGACTCGATAAGGTTTTGTTGAGTTTAAAGTTCGCATACAAGGGCACTTGTTGAATATCATCACGGTTAGCAGCAAGTTTAGAGATAATCACTTGATTGTTATCTAAGACACCTGAAGCTATTAATTGTTTAATGTTTGCACTCGATACAAATCCAACAGCTAGTTTAGGTTGATCAGAAACACTTGCTTTAGCAAAGGTCTCAAAATCCGTGTTTAATTTTGCTAATTTCGCATTTTCTAGAGGTAAATCAGAATACAAAAATACGGGTAACCCGAGTTTTTGCGGCAGCTCTAACATCAATGGAGTTTTGTTCTCAAGCTCAGAAGTATAAATCTCTGGCAGCCCAAATAAGCTCGAAAATTGAGATGAGTGATGGTTGGAGCTCAAATCATAATGATTGTCATAGGCGATGAGCGTGGGGCTCTGTAACGTTAACTCTGGCTCATCGGTTTGAATGAGCAACACAAAACGTTTGCTAATATTAATACTGCAATACACAGGTTTAGCCGGGTAGTTAATACCGTGAACGCTGCGATCAAATTGCAATGCTTTACGCTGTTTATAATTTTCTATGTCCAACAAGCCGTATTTGGACATGAGTGCTTTAGCCGTGGCTGGATATGACAACGGGAATAAATTATCTTGTTTGACTATGGGCTGATATAAGTTTGCGTCAGCCCAAATATGCAAAGCATGACTACATACAAAACAAGCAACAAATAAACTGCTAATAGGCACACCCAGGCGAAACTTTTGAAGTCGTTCAATTCGTTTCCAAAGGGCATTTGCCAGTATAAGTTGGAACGAAAGCCAGACGACAAATAATAACAGCAAAAAGCCCCATTGCTGCCAGCCAAATGCATTGATTACCGGCTGAGTTTCACTTTTGATTAAGTCAGCAGAGCCAAAGTTGAGATGTAAACCATATTTAGTATATAGCAGTGCATCAAATGCCAATAACGCTAAGCCCAACGCGGCTATAGTTGACGCAGCTCCACGTATAAAACGTGACTTTGGGAATCCATAAATCAGCGGTAACACTAAAATGACAAACGCAAAAAAGGTTAAAAAGCCAATATGACTTACCCAGTTTACTAACAGGAAAGTAATCCCCAGTAAGGATTCAGGTAAAGGAGATGCAAAAACGTAAATTCCTGCGATCACTAAAGCAATGACAATATTGGAAAGCGTAAACCAGTGACCCCAAGTGACTAACTTGGTTAACATAATACGACGGGGTGTTTCTGAGAGTATCATTTATTTTTGTTTTCCATTGATACTTTTCATCAAGATTTGTGTAAACTGAGCGGCCATTTTTTCGCGCTGGTTATCGTTTACTTGATGCAAAAAGATGTTGGTGATGACATTTCCTAACGCCATTAAAGATAAATCTCTATTTGCTTCATTTTTTTCCAGAGCAAATACGATGTCATTCATTAGCGCTTCAAATTGAGCGTCTGAATATTTGGATTGTTGCGGCATGTTTGAACCTTTAAACCGATTTAGGTAAATAGTAACAAGTATTCGAACAGATAGTAACTAGGTGCTGTTTATTCAATGGTCGGTTTTTTTATTTTTTGTCACTTTATAAGGTTAGATTTTCATGAGCGCTGTTATTCAACACTTTGTGGTACATCAATTAGGGATTAATGAACAACAAGAGTTAACGGTTGTTCCTAAAAGTACTTGTTTTGACGTCACGCCTGATATTGAAACACTGGCACAGCAAATTAATCAAGTGTTCAACCAAAAGCCAGGTAAAGGGGTGGGGAGTTTTATTGATTCGAGTTCACCTTCTGATGAGTCATCTGATGAAAATGCGATTGAGGCGAATGATCAGTTTCGTTCTGAATTATTAGCGATGATAGCGGACCCCGATACCTTTATTGATTTTAGTGTTGCCAGTTGCGAAAAGCTTAAGAAAAGCATGGTCGAAATGGCCACGGTAGAAACGGGTTTTGTGATCTTTAGTCATTATGAATTTTTAGCCACTGAATATTTAATGATTGCGCTGTTAAACACAAAACAGCACGTAGAAATTACCGAGGGTTTAGAATTGACTTACAGCGATCATCTAGACTTAGCAAAGATGCAATTAGCCGTCAGAATAGATTTAACCCAATTAAAGACGCAACCGGAACAAAACCGTTATATCAGTTTCATCAAAGGACGCATGGGCAGAAAGGTCTCAGATTTTTTCATGCATTTTATTGGTTGTGAAGAGCTGGTCGATATTAAGCAGCAAAATAAACAACTGTTGAAAACCGTAGATGAGTTTATTGCTTCTGAGCAGTTAGACAAAGAAGAGCAGCAGCAAACTCGACAAATTGTGTCTGATTATTATAAGGCTAAGTTAGAACAAGGGGATGATATTCAGATTGAAGAGTTGTCGCAAAGCCTGCCTCAAGAAGAAGGACGTAACTTTGTAGACTTTAACCAACAGGCTGAAACCCCCTTGGAATCATCGTTTCAAGCAGATCGTAGTGCGTTAAAAACCTTAGCCAAATTCAGTGGTCAAGGCGGTGGTATTAGTTTGAGTTTTGACAGAGTGTTATACGGTGATAGAGTGCAATACGACCCAAATTCCGATACGTTATTGATTAAGGGTATTCCACCTAATTTAAAAGATCAGCTCACTCGGAATAACAACTAGTTTTAACCAATACAAACATGCCGTCGTAATCTGAATACGATATACTTGAGCAACCTAAAAAGTTTATTAACTACATTAAAATTACAGGACTACTTTACACTATGCAGCTTTTTGTCAACGACTTAACCGTAATGGATTTTTCCTATCTTTGTGCACAAAGAGGAATGGTTGGTGAAAGTTGGATTGTGGATGTGATTTTAGATGGTGAACTTAATGAAGAAAGCATGGTGCTTGACTTCGGAAAAGTTAAAAAAGAACTAAAGTTTCTTATTGATGAATATGTTGATCACAAGTTACTTGTACCCGCAGAACATGCTTTTAGTATAATTGAGCGCGATGCCAATAGCGGCGAAGTGAAAGTGGACTTTTTGAGGCCGAATGGGAAGTCAATTCATCTCTTATGTCCTGCTGAAGCATATGCTTTCGTCTACGCAAAAGAAGTGGATATCGCGTCTGTCGGTCAATATCTAAAAGACGTTATTGCGACACACCTTCCGAGTAACGTTGATGGTATCGAATTAATATTACGTCCAGAAGTTATCAATACGCCCTACTATCATTACACCCACGGTCTCAAAAAACACGATGGTAACTGTCAGCGCATTGCTCACGGTCACCGGTCGAAGGTAGTGGTGTATGAAAATGATAAGTTGAATGTAGATTGGCAGGAATATTGGGCCAAACGTTGGCAAGATATCTACGTCGGTAGTCAAGAAGACATTATTGAGGGTCAACAAAGTGCTTTATCGGAAAAAATTGAAGACCTTTCAACTCACTTCTTTTTTAACTATGAGTCATCTCAAGGTGAATTTTCACTGGCTATTCCAAAATCTGAGTGTGACATAGTTGATACCGACTCCACGGTGGAATGTTTAGCGCAGTTTATGGCGATGGAATTGAAACAGCAAAGGTCACAGAGTCGCTTTAAAGTGCTCGCATTTGAAGGGGTAGGAAAAGGAGCTATTGCTTATGCTTAAAGTCGTAATTACAACCTTATTCAGTTTGCTGATCAGTGTTAACGTCATCGCCATTGAACTTGAAGGGGAGCTATCTCAGGGCGCACTCATACGTGGCAAGGCACCAAGTGGCAGTCAAGTATGGTTAGATGGCAAAGCATTAACGGTATCTGAGCAAGGCTATTTCGTTTTTGGTTTTGGCCGGGATGCAGAGCTAAAGCACGAACTGAGCTGGCAGGCACCAAAGCAACCTAAACAACAACAAGATGTGATTTTAAAAAAGCGTGAATATGATGTTCAGCGGATTGAAGGGTTACCCCCTAAAATGGTCACGCCTCCCGAAGATGTGTTGGCTAGAATTCGTTTAGATAACCAACAAGTGGCTAAGGCGCGATCGCGCCGTGATCCGCGCGTTGACTTCATGCAGACCTTTATCTGGCCAGCTGAAGGGCCGATTAGTGGTGTGTATGGTAGTCAGCGTGTGTTAAATGGCCAACCCAAAAGACCCCATTTCGGCGTTGATGTGGCTGCGCCTACAGGTACTTCTGTTTATGCTCCAGCTGATGGGATAGTGACCCTTTGGGTGCCAGATATGTATTATTCTGGTGGCACCATGATTATTGATCACGGCCACGGGGTTTCTTCTACATTTTTACATCTACATGCCGGTCATGTAAAAGTGGGCGATATTGTTCAGCAAGGTCAATTGGTTGCAGAAATTGGTGCCACTGGTCGGGTGACAGGTGCGCACTTGGATTGGCGAATGAATTGGCAAAATCAACGAGTGGACCCCGCTTTACTTGTTCCTCAAAGGCCTTCTAATTAATCAAAAATCTTTGCTAAAAACTGTACCATGGGTAGCTTGTTTTGATGATATATTTTGTATGGAGTCAAAAATAAAGGTTGCTGCAATGAAATACGACATGGCCATGAGCACGATTATTGGTATCAAACCCATGAAAGCATCTGAAGTGGTGAAAATACATCGAGTACTCGATGGTTTTGAACCCAATGGTGTCGCTTTCGAAGATGTCTTAAAACAAACTAAGATGGATCCCGTTCGCTTAAGAGATTTGTTAGACAAATACCATTTTTATTTTACTGAAGTGGGGGATTCGTCCCGTTATATTGTTAACAGATATCATTACGATGAAGCTGATTTAGATGAAGTCATTGATAGTATTGAAAGGCGAAATGTGCGCTTTGCCATTGCTAAATTTACACCATTTTTTGTCATTGGCTTGATTTTATGTAGTGCGACCATCGGTTTTATGCTTTCAGCAATAGTGAATAAAAATGGCGGTTATTGGTAGCTAACATCTTGCCGGTTAACAACCATAACCCGCTTGCTAGCATTGAACTTGTGTGAACCGTTTTTATGGGATGGTGTCTGCACTGGGTAAACACAAAAGTAAAATAACCGAGGTGTTTATTTTACCTTTGTGTGTTGTCCCTAGGGCGTTTCGGGTTTATAGCCTGCCGTTACTAGCTGTTTAACCATAGAGCCTGCTTCTGCTCATTTGACGTCGTTAAATAGAGGGTGTCTTTCACTGCACTTCGTATTGGCATCGTGAAGGTTTTCAGTTTACCGTCACGGAATACGTGCAATCTGACCTGAGATTGATCTTGATAATTCTCCAGAACATTGAAAAACGAATCTTTACTCACTTGCCATTCTTCTATTGCTACTAGGTTATCTTTAACTTGTAATCCTGCTTCATAGGCTGCTGAGTCTTCTAAAACCTGCATGATAGAAATGCCTGTTGCGGTGGCCTCAAAAGTCGCACCGAAATCAACTGACAGAGTCTCTTGTGCGGGCATTCCGCCTTTATCAGCAACATCTTTTCTTGCTCTGCAATGCAAAGTAACACCGAACTCTGCCAGCAATTGCTCTGTGGGGATAGGGGATGTTGAATACAAAGCCCGCTCTAAAAAGTTATCTAGGTCGACATGTAAATCGTTTTTCAAAATTTTATGAATGGAATCATTCTGAGTCCCAATATTGACACTGCCAAATCGTTGCCACAGTATTTTTAATAAATCGAAAATACTGTAGTTGTTGTTGGATTCTTTGCGGATTAATAAATCTAAACACAACGCGATTTCAGCTCCTTTGGCATAGTAGCTGACAATATTATTTGCTGCACTCGCATCCTGTTGATAAAAGCGTGTCCAGGCGTCATAACTAGATTCAGTCACGGTTTGTTTTAAATTACCAGGGTTGCGTTTTAGTCGGGTTAATGTTTGGCCTAATACTTCAAAGTAACTAGTGACGTCGATTAAACCGCAACGCAATAAGCTTAAGTCATCTATATAACTGGTGAAGCCTTCGTAAATCCACAGCTGCTCAGAATAGGTTTCTCGACTTAAGTCTAAATTGATAAACTCCGCGGGTTTAGTGCGTTTAACGTGCCAAGTATGGAATAACTCATGGCTGCACAAACTTAAGAAGGTACGATAACCGTCTGGCATTTTATGTTGTTGTGCTTTGCTTGGAAGCTGATTGCGCGGGAATTGCAATACTGTTGAGTGGCTATGCTCTAATCCACCAAATCCTGCTGCACATAGCAAGGTAATAAACAGATAACGCTCCACTGGAGTATTTTCATCAAATAGGGATAGATGGTGGTCACATATTTTCGGTAAATCTCTACAGATCCTGTCCATATCAGTTTGATGAGAACCGGTTAAAATAAATTCAAATTTAACGTCTTTTACTGAAAAATAAACAATATCAAGTTCACCTAGTATAAGCGGATGGTCAATAAGACTTTGGTAGTTGTCCGCTTTGAAAGATTGAGTTGATTTGTGAGTATGGGTTTGTAACATTGCCGTTGCAATAGACCAGCTATCTAGTTTCGCGTCTGGAATGCTAACGTCGACGCTGCAAGGACCAGAATAACCCTCGACTTCAAAGAATACACTAGTCCCATTAAAAAATGCATATTCATCGCATATGTAAGCACTTCTCACTGACAAATCAAATGCATAGACAATGCTTTCAATATGAACCTTGCCTTTGCCTGGGGTGACTTGCCAGCTTTGTTTATCTAATTTTTCGATTTTCAAGCTTTGTAGATCATCGTCATAGGCTTTGAGGGACACAACATTCTTGGCAAAGTCTCGGATCATGTAACTTCCGGGGATCCAAGCGGGGAGTTTGAACTTAATATTACCTTGATCAGTGATATTAATTGTTTGCACGATTTTAAAAGTGTGACCGGCAATTGAGTCAACAGTAACGGAATAATGAACTTGTTCAGATGTTTGCAAAGTTGTGCTCTATTTATGGTTTTACATTGTTAAGAACCACCAGTTTGGTATACGCAACTGGTGAAAAGACTGTCGTTAAGGATAACCGATAGCCTCTGTTGAGTTAAGTATTAAACAGCTAAGACATTGATATTATTCTCTGTTACAGCAGTTAAAAGTTGTAGAGTCGAAGTTTAAATGATAAAAAATATACAATTCATAAGGATTTATGGCTTCAGAGACAGGCAACTGCTAACTTATAGGAGATTTCCAACCAGTGGCAATAACGCAAGACAAAGCAGGCTTAACTCGGCAGGATTTACGTAAATTACGTGCAATGCGCCCTGGATTAGCTCTAGATCTGCAAATTATGGCTGCATCGGGGGTCACCAGAATTAAGACTGAATTTGTTGGGATGGATAGTAATCGCTTTTTAATAATTAAGTATCCTGATGAAACTCGTTGGGGGAATTTACGCGACGTGATATACCCTGATGCGGTTTTAGTCGTACGTTATATTCATGAAGACGACGCGGGTGAAGTGGTTGCATTTAAAGTTAAGATTAGTGTCATAGTTAATAATCCAGCGAGTTATATATTTACGACTTTTCCACAATCGCTTCAATGTCATGCCCTCAGAAGTGAACAGCGAGCACAGGCCCACGTAAATGTGACCGTAGTGGAAAAGGAAACGGATTTACTGTTATTTGATGGTCTCATTGTCGATCTGTCTTCCAGCGGTTGTCGTGTATCGGTTGATCGTCAATTGGTTAAGCAGAAACTAGCGATTAAAACTCTAATTACGTTAGCGATTAAAAATCCAGACGGAAAAATATCCGAATTAACTGGTATAGTCATGAATCAGAAAGTGGATGAGATTCGGTTTTACTTAGGTGTAAAATTTGAAGCATCTGAGAAAGTTGTGGAAGGATTGCTGCATCAATTGATGATAGCGTGATTTTCTACTGGGTGACATTATAGGCGTTGTCGTGGGGATAACTCCTAATTAGGTGGCATCACAATTAATAATAAAAAAAATTTACATTGTGCAGAGCTAAAGCTCCAATTAAGAGGTATTTATGCGAAGAGTCGAAATGTTATTAAACGAGTATGGTGAAAGTCATACAAACAAAACCAATATTCTCATTCACGGGATAGCCGTACCGGCTATTTACTTTGTGACTTTTGCACTGATTTGGTCTATTCCAACCCCTGAGTTTTTGAATCATTTCGACATTACTTGGGCCCATGTGATTTCTATTCCTGTACTTTGGTATTATTTTAAGTTGTCAGGTCCTATTGGCGCAGCAATGACATTATTGACTATTTTGTGCTTTGGCGGCGTTCGCTTGTTGTCCTATCTAGGTATTTCGGTTTGGCAATTCAGTTTAGCGTTGTTTGTGGTCATGTGGATCTTACAATTTGTTGGCCATAAGATCGAAGGAAAGAAACCTTCATTTTTTAAAGATTTACAGTTTTTACTAGTGGGGCCTGCGTGGTGGTGGGTGCATTGGCTAAAGCGCTTTAACATTCAATATTAAAGGCTGTGTAGCTGTTTTAGATTAGGTTTTCTTGTCATCTAATAACGTGAGCCAGGCAGGTAGAATATGGCTTTGTCAAACAGACAAAAGCTAATAGTCCCCTTTGGTTACCCTCCTGCCTTTGCGACAAACCTAACTAAGGTTGGGATTAATAACGAGTTTTTTAATTTAAGCAGGCGTATACTCACTGCTTAATATGTTCACCTGAGATCTACTATTGTTCAATTGGCAAAAGCTATACGAAAATCGTGAAAGACTATTTTGGACCCTGCATACAGGAGGGTGGTTTGGATTCGCGATTGTTTATTATATCGGCTCATTCTTACACGACGTTCGCGGCATTTGGATATTTGTTATTGCACTTAATGCTATGGCAGGTTGGCTGTTAACTATCCCCTTGCGATACATCTATCGTTGGGCTCATCAGCAAAGCGCGTGGAAAATGCTACTTACGGTAGCGAGCAGTGCGTATTGCATCGCTTTATTCTGGGCGGTTTTAAAAAACATTAACTTTTGGGAAATATATAAACATGGCTATCGACCAGAAGCTTGGTTTATGTATTTTACCAATACCATCAATTCACTGATTATGGTGGTATGTTGGAGTGGTCTGTATTTTGGAATTAAAAATTTCCAAATGCTGCAGAAAGAAAAGCAAAATGCCCTTAAGGCATCGACAATGGCCCATCAAGCCCATTTGAAAATGCTTAGGTACCAACT
Organism: Aliiglaciecola sp. 3_MG-2023; assembly: GCF_030548205.1. Classification (GTDB taxonomy): domain Bacteria; phylum Pseudomonadota; class Gammaproteobacteria; order Enterobacterales; family Alteromonadaceae; genus Aliiglaciecola. The sequence goes on from NZ_JAUORV010000006.1 coordinate 230,289, forward strand.
TAATCCCCATTTCCTGTTTAACACATTGAACGCCATCAGCACGCTTATCTTGGTGAAAGATAATAAGAGAGCAGAGGCTATGGTTAGTCGGTTAAGCGATTTTTTACGCTATTCCCTAGACAAAGATCCCATTAAAAAAATCTCTCTTAAGCACGAGATACAAGCGTTAGAGTTGTATTTAGAGATAGAAAAAGTACGCTTTGATGAGCGTTTAGATGTTGAATGGGATATTGAAGATGATTGCAATGATGCCTTAGTTCCAAGTCTTATTTTACAACCCATAATTGAAAACGCGATTAAGTACGCTATTTCCAAAATGGAGAAAGGCGGTAAAATAAAAGTGGTTGCCAAATCCTTTGGGCGAGACTTAATGCTAGAGGTAAGTGACAATGGCCCAGGTGCGAATATTGAAAATGGCCAACTAAATCGAAGCAATGGTGTCGGGCTGCCTAACATTCAGGAAAGGCTTAGCTCATTGTATTCAAATAACTTTTCTTATGTCGTGTCTCACAATCAACCAACCGGTATAAAAGTGAGCATTCGAATTCCTTTTGAGGTGAATGACGGTGACAACTAAAATTAAAGCGTTGATTGTAGATGATGAACCCCTAGCCAGAAAAGGCTTGGCAGTGAGGTTACAAGAGTTCGACAATATAGACGTTTTGGGAGAATGCCAAAATGGTCTAGAAGCTGTCTCAGCCATTCCTCAATTGCGGCCTGATTTAGTGTTTCTTGATATACAAATGCCAGGCTTGAACGGTTTTCAAGTGATTAATAAGTTGAGAGAGTTACAGCAACCTATTCCCATCATAGTATTTGTTACAGCTTACGATAGTTATGCCATCAAAGCCTTTGATATCCATGCTTTAGATTATGTGTTGAAACCCATTGATGAAAAACGTTTACGGGTAGCAATAGATAAAGTAACCGCTGTATTTGGGCAAACGTCTGAAGGTGAGCAGAAAATTAAACTGGCAAAATTGGTGGCAGAATTCACCGGTGATGATTGCGAGGATATTTTACAGCGTTTGGCATCAGGTGAAAGTCTTGAGAATAAGCGTTACCCGTCAATTCTTGCAATTAAAGACGGTTCCGAAGTTACCCGAGTTGCTGTAAACGATATTCAATGGATTGATGCCGCGGGGGATTACATGTGTGTTCATGCGCTTGATGGAACCCACATTATGCGTCGCACCATGAAAGAACTTGAGGAAGAATTAGATCCTAGAAAATTTGTTAGAGCCCATCGCTCAGCAATCGTCAATATTCAGTATGTAACTAAAATGGTCAGTCATGTTAGTGGCGAATACCATCTGGTGCTGAGTAATGATACTGAGCTTAAAGTGAGCCGCAGTCACAGAGATAAAGTGAAGGAAATGATCAGGGTTTAGGCTTAACTCAAAACTTAGGGTAAACAAGTTTAGTTTACATCCTAGCTAGTTCTTTTATGTTTATATATGAACAATTTTAAGTGCCGCTTCTTTGTCATATGCAGCCCTGGCTCATTAGTTCACTGGATGCTATCAAGACGGTCGGTCTCAATAGGTCATTTATGACACAGATTTCAATTTAATTTGCGTTTAGGGACGTTTTAATATGTCGAATAAATCTTGTTGGATTTTAACTAAATAGGGATCTAACGTTTTATTTTGTTGCCAACTGGTTGCTAAATCATGACAAACCAATTGTTGATTTATCTCGCCGACCATAACGCCTGTTTTGCCTTCTAATGCCATTTCAACCGCAAAGGCCCCTAGTTTAGTGGCCAAAACTCTGTCTTGGGATACCGGAGAGCCGCCCCTTTGAATATAACCAAGAATGACTGGGCGGCAATCAATCTGGGTTTTTTCTGTGAGTACTTCAGCAAGGTTAGTGATGCCTTGAGGCCATAAATTTTCGGTTACCACAACAATATAGCTAGAATTTCCCCTGCGTTTTTTTACCGCTTCAATATGGTCTATTAAGTTTTCTAATTCATGCTCACAGCTACGAGATAATTCGGGCAATAAAATATGATCTGCGGCAGAGGCAATGGCAGCATTGAGGCCAATAAATCCTGCGTGACGCCCCATAACTTCAATAAGAAATATTCGTTCAAAGGCATCGGCTGTATCTCTGACTTTATCAATGGAATCTAACGCGGTTTCAATGGCCGTGTAGTAGCCTATTGTTGCGTCCGTTCCATTTACGTCGTTGTCGATAGTGCCAGGTATGCCTATGACTTGGCCTGACCAATGTTGAGATAAGTGCTTCGCGCCTCGAAACGAACCGTCTCCACCAATAACTATTAGTGCCTCAATCCCCAGTGCATCAAGATTTTTAGCTGCCATTTTAGCGGCATCATCTGCTTTAAAACTCAAACATCTAGCACTGTTTAAAATAGTGCCACCGCGTTGAATGATGTTGGTTATGTTTGTAGATCTTAACTTTAAATACTCTTGTTCAAGTAATCCATTGAAACCATGGCGATAGCCATAAACTTGCAGTCCGTAACGTAAACTTGTTAACACTATGGCGCGGATACAAGCATTCATTCCCGGTGCATCACCGCCTGACGTGAGAAGCGCAATTTTACGCATATAAATTATCTCCTTGCTTGGACTAAAATGATAACTCCTTGTTAAACATAGTCCTTATACAAGAAACTATAAAGATTTGCATGGTTCAGGTGGTCAAAATAGCAGGTATTGCAAAACTGTAATAATTCATGAATTACCCTTGCCTCACTGAGTCTTGTAAGCAATGATGTCAAATATATGCATACCACATAGTGAAATAAGAGAATATTTTAATGATGTTTAAACATGTAGTTATCAGTGTTTGTTTAGTCGCAATACTATTGCTCAGCGGCTGTACTTCAAAATTTGCTTATAACAATATTGATTGGATGATGTATTGGTACATAGATGATTATATTGATTTAGATAAATCTCAAAAAGGCTTACTTGATGAAAAAGTTGAAAAATGGTTAAAGTGGCATCGCCAACAAGAGTTAGCCAATTATCGTCAGCATTTAATAGATGTAAAAGCGGATATTCAATCCGGTTATTTAACCTCACAAGAATGGTCGAATCATATGGAGCGCGGCAACCAACACTGGGCGCGCTTTAGAAATGAAATCAGCCCCGAATTAGCTGAGTTATCCATTCATCTTAGTGACGATCAAATACACGAAATGTTTGACGCATTAGAAAAGGAGAACCAGAAAAAAGAAGAAAAGCGGAATAAAAAATCTAAAGAAGAGCGTCGGCAGGACGCCATAGAGGACACCCAAGATCAAATAAAAAAATGGGTGGGTAAATTGTCCAATTCACAAAAAGAACTGATCCGCACACATGCCACTAAATTCCTCTCCACCTTTGAGCAATGGATAGCGTATCGTCGCAGTATTCAAGCATCCGTTAAAAATATCATGTTATCGCGGCATGAAGTGCCGAATTATGCTGAAGAAGTAAATTATATGTTTCAGCACCCAGATCTATTTAAAAGTCAGGAATATCTGCAGGCAAGTGAACACAATCGTAGAGTTTATATTCAATTATTAGTGGAGCTACAACCCACGTTTACTGAAAAGCAAACTAAACATATTCAAAATGAATTAGATGACTTGATTGACGATATAGACGACTTAATTGACGATTAGTCAAATTTCAGTTTCAGTACTTGCACAAATCACTTGATGTTTTGAGTTGCCATCTGCTTACAAAGTGTCGGGCACAACAGGAAGTCTAGCGATTTACCCAGGTGATCCACGTACCCTTGGGATAGATTTTTCAATTAACTATTAAAAACAGCAATAAACACTTTTTGTTTAGATAACAATAGGGTTAAATAGCGCAATTGAACCATCAAGAATAGTTAGCGGTATTAAAAATATGAGATTAAGATTAAATGGATTTTTTCTTTCTTTGATTACGGCTGTTCTGTGGGGAGTTCTCCCTGTATTTTTGCAAATATGTCTGCAAGCCCTAGATAGTATGACTATTACTTGGATTCGTTTTCTGTTCGCTGGGCTTGTGGTGTTTGTGTTGTTAGTGAGTCGCAATGCGTTGCCGAATATATTGAAACAGCTGCCAAGATCTCAATTTATCTTGTTAATTGCCGCATTGGCTTTAGTCGTAAACTATGTATCTAACGTCAAAAGTCTTGATTACGTCAATCCAGAAACTGTGCAAGTGATGATGCAAATAGCGCCTATTTTATTAATGCTCGGTGGCATAGTGTTTTATAACGAACACTTAAATCGCCTTGAAATAATCGGCGCTATTATATTATTCGTAGGCTTGGGTTTATTTTTCAGTCCTAATTTAGGTCGGTTGTTTTCTTCAATTAATGCTTATAACGCAGGGATATTGTTAGTCGTGCTTGCTGCTGTTTCTTGGGTAGCTTATGCGCTTATGCAGAAGGTTCTTTTAAGGTCATTTACTGCTAAACAATTAACCTTACTAATTTACCTAATCGGTATCCTCGTTCTCACCCCTTTTATACATTTATCCGCAATAACCGAATTGAATCATCTGCAATGCTTTGCGTTACTTTTTTGCTGTTTAAATACGGTAATTGCCTATGGTTGTTTTACCGAAGCATTAAATGTATGGAGTGCCGCTAAAGTGAGTGCGGTCATTGCAACTGGCCCCGTGTTTACATTTATAAGTGTGGTGATTGCCCAGCACTTACTGCCAGAGCAATTTAGTTTGATTGCTCTTAATGAATTTGTGATTTTAGGTGCTGCTTGTGTTGTGTGTGGCTCTATGACGACTGCGTTAGCAAAGCGTAAAGTCGTAAAACCCGTTGTTTAGGCAAATTGCTTCACTCAAGGAATTGTATAGTAAAGATGTAAATATCATTTACGTTTAACCATACTCCCTCGAAAACTCACTGTAATGATTAAACTTGTTTACAAGATAACCTTTTTATTAAAGAACATGGGATCATGATCTTTTCCGAAGCGGGGGTTTTACTGTTAATGTTGTTTAGCAATAACTTAGTCGCTTGTCGTCCAATTTCGTAGGGGTTTTGCGTGATAACCGTGATTGGCACCTTAAAGTATTCCGCCATTGGTATATCATCAAAACCTAGCAAAGAAACATCGTCAGGGATGACGATATTAGCAGCATTCAATACTGATAATAATTCCGTAGTAATGGCCAAATGTTGTGTAAAAAACACGCTAGGTGGATTTTCCGTGTGTAAATACTCTATTGGCGATTGTTCAAATCCAGTTTCTCGGTGCCAATATTTAATGAGGCTTTGATCCATTGGAATAGCATGCTTTTGCAAGGCATCTGCATACCCAAGAAATCGATCTTTTCGCGACTTAACTTGATTGAAATCTTGGGTTACAAAGCAAATTCGCTTGTGCCCTAACTGAATAAGGTATTCGGTTGCTTCAAACGCCGCTTTTCGATAATCGGAAATAATAATATTCTTTTCTTGGCCATCATGTTCTAACTGGAAATGCACTATGGGTAAGCCGTTATCACTGTATCGATTAATTAAATCTGTATTCTGCCCAGATGACGCAATAATAATCCCATCTACTCGTAATTGATTAAGGGTGTCTAAGGATTTTGCTTCTACCTTTGGATCCACATCCGTGTTGTAAATTAATAAGTTGTACTCACTATTTTTACAGTAATCGTCAATGCCTCTGATGGTTCGGCTCGTATAAAAACCGGTTATATCGCGAACTATTACACCAATGGTTTTTGTCTTATTCATTTTAAGGCTGCGGGCAATAGGGTTGGGGACGTAATCCAGTTCGCTAATGGCTTTTTGGATCCTCAACTTTGTTTTCTCTGACATATAATCGAAACGACCATTCAAATATTGAGAGACGGTACTATTTGATACTCCAGCTCGTTTAGCCACATCAATAAGTTTTGTTTTTGCCATTTATTTATTTCTTTAAAAAGTACTAATTGGTCGGATATTGACATTTTGCAACAATATGTTAACTTAATCAACTAAATCGTTTTAGTAAAACCTTTTAGTTTTTATATCTTATTGATAATGTTAGATAATGTTTCGAGAGGAAAAGTGTGGAAATTTCTAATATTGAATACCTGGTAATTATTGGTTATCTAGCGTTAATTATTATCGTTGGTTTTGTTTTCAAAAAGTTTTCAGCCAATACAGATGATTATTTTAAAGGCGGCTGTAAGGGCACTTGGTGGTTAGTGGGTAGCAGCGCCTTTATGAGTGCGTTTAGCGCCTGGACGTTCACAGGTGCAGCAGGTATCGCTTACGAATCTGGCTTTTCCGCCATGTTTATCTTCTTTGGTAACGTCCTTGGCTTCTTCGTTAATTTTCTGTTTATGGGGCCATGGTTACGACAAATGCGAGTGACCACCTTTCCAGAGGCGATTGCCAGTCGTTTTGGTGAAACTACCCGGGATTTTTATGCCTACTACGAGGTCCCCATTCGTATTTTATATTCCGCAATGGCACTTTACGGGCTGGGCATATTTTGTTCCGCCGTCTTTGGCTATGACATCAACTACGTGATAGTGGTGTGCGGCATTGTGGTATTGCTCTATTCGGCAACGGGCGGTCGCTGGGCGGTAATGGCCACCGACTTTCTACAAGGGTTAATCTTGGTGCCTTTAACCCTAATTGTTGCTTGGTTGTGTTTGGATGCACTTGGGGGCGTGGGCAATTTATTTGCAGAAATAGAAGCACAAGGTCTCAGTGAAGAATATAGCATGGTCAATTCTGCGACTTTATTTGGAGGGGCGTACACTTGGGGCTGGGCTAGTGCAATGATGGCAAAACAATTCATTGTGTTTAATTCTATGAATGCTGCACCACGTTACTTTTCTGTAAAAGATGGAAAGGAAGCCCGCAAAGCGGCCTTGTTTTGTTCAATATTAATGTTATTAGGCAGTCTGATTTGGTTTTTACCACCAATAACCGCGCGACTTCTCTATCCCGAACTGGTAATGGCCTTTGATATTGCTAAACCGGCAGAGGCCAGTTACGCCGTGGCTAGCATTAGCTTGTTACCGCTGGGATTGGTTGGCTTGATAGTCGTGGCTATTCTTGCTGCAACTATGAGTTCTATGGATACAGGTTTGAATACGAATGTAGCCATTTTAATTAAAGATATCTATCCAAAACTGGCTCGCAGATTACGCTGGCGGTCTAAAGGGGAGTTGGAACTCTTAAACTACGGACGGATGTTAACTTGGGTGATGGGCTTTCTAATTGTTATTTTAGCTCTGTATTTTGCACAACAAGATGGTTCAGGCATTTTTGAGATCATGTTACAGGTGGGCACTCTGCTATCTATGCCCATTACAATTCCGCTGTTGCTTGGCATGTTTATTCGGCAAACACCATGGTGGGCAGCACTGTCTTCTATCGCTTGCGCGTTAATATTTTCTAGTTTGGCATTCTTCGAAGTTCCCTTAAGTTACTTTGGATTTTCCCAAGCTTATAGCGATGGGTTTGATTGGAACTTCCAACAGCAATTTTTTGGGGTGTTGGGTACAGGCACATTTGGCTTTCTAATCTCTATGTTGTTTGCACCAGATGCCAACTCCGCACATCGCAAAATGGTTGATTTGTTTTTCAAAAACATGAAAACACCAATCGATTTTGAAAAAGAAATTGGAGAGGGGAATGATTTAAGTCAATTAACCGCAATAGGTCAGTTTGGCGCGGCAGTAACAGGGTTTATCGCGTTAATGTTGCTCATCCCAAATCCACTAGAAGGCAGAATCGCGATACTGGTGCTTGCAATCATTATTGGAGTCATCAGTGCGTTAATGCTTAGAGCCGGCAGATCATCAGTTAGGCAAGTTAAATCCACCCCGTCTTAGGTTAATTGATGGCGAATGATTATTTAAAAGCTTGCAGCTTATCTATGAAAATGAATTTTGATTACAGGAAGAAACCATGAACTATTTGCTTATCAACGAACAACTCGATGCCCTTAAGGCTGAGATTAAGACCACTCGCAAAGAGCATTTGACTCGTCTTATTGAGCAGTGTCGGTTGTATGAAGATGAGGTACTGTCAAAAGACCATCCCAAAACCAGTATTACCTATATGGGAATGGCCGCTGCAAATTTAAGTTTGGCTTACTTGCTGACTGAACAGGAGCATTATCTGATTGAGGCGAAGCGTTGGATTTTCACCGCCGTAGATTACGATGTATGGGGATATGGCTTCCTCGTGGATGTTGACCTTAGTGCGTCGTGGATGTTGTTTGGACTAGGATTATCTTACGACTGGCTCAAAGATCATCTAACGGAAGAGGAGCGCACTAAGTTTCTTAACAAACTAATTTTACAGGGAAATAAAATATTCGACTATGGTCAAGAAAACCTTGGCCATTGTTGGTCTACAAATTATTGGCAGAATCATAACTGGATAAATTATTCAGGATTGTTGACCACGGCTTATGCTATTCGCCCTGAGCATGAAGGTGCACAGCTATGGATTGACGAAATTAAGGATAACTTCGACAAAGTTTTTGATTATTTACCTGAAGATGGCTCTAACTACGAAGGTACAGGATATTGGCGATTTGCAATGAACTTCTTCTTAGTCGCCGCTGATCTGATCCGCAAAGATGGCGGCACGGATCACTTTAAAACCGGCTTTATGGAAAATACATTTGACTACCGCCTGTACCAATCAGCGCCGAATTGGGAAGAAAATATTAACTTTGCTGATGTACACGACAAGCGCAGTTCCCATTCCATTTGTGCCTATTACAAGATTGCATCAGAGTACAACAATGGCCAAGCGCAGTGGTTAGGGGAAATGGTCCGGACTAAATTTCTGTTTAGAGAAGCCTATCAAAGTAAAATTTTTCCTGGGATCCTGCCTGAGGCGTTTCTTGAATTGATATGGTACAACCCTGAAATAGAGCAGCAATCACCGGAAAATTTACCTCTCACTAAATATTTTCCTGATCTTGGAATGGTAGTGATGCGCTCAAGTTGGGATACGGATGCTACCCATTTATCCTTTAAATCGAGTCCTGCTGGAGGTCATAAACAATGGGAAATGAGTTGGGAGCTGGATAAAAAGAACGATTGGAAGACCCGGAGCCTTACTCATTATCATGTAGATTTTAATCAATTTGTATTGGTGCATAATGGCGCCTCTTTAGTGATTGATGAAGGCTACAATCGTACATCTAAGGCTGAAATTCATAATCTGGTGACCGTGGATGGTACCGGCTGCGTAGGTGAAAAAATATGGGAAGAAGGGGATTTGAGTGATCCTGTACTATTTGATTTAAACTGCAAAGGAATCCATAACGTTTGGCGAGATGTGCCGGAAGAGGCCATTGCCCAAGTGGAAGCTTTTTCTAATGAAGGTGGTTATACCTATGTCGTTGGTGAATCCAGTCGTATGTACTACCCAGAAATGCAACTTACCCGTAACGCCAGGCATATTATTAACAGTGAGTGTGGGTATTTCATTTTATTAGATGAATTGGAAAGTCAGTTGGAACATACCTATACATGGCGAATTCACTCTGAAAAGTATGCCCATAAAATTGCTGAAAATCAGTTTGAGATAGTCAATGGAGAAGGGGCCTTGAATGTGTTTACAGTATTTCCGGAAGCCCGTGAGACAAAAATTGACGAGACGTTAGTTGAAGAGATCATGACTCCTCAACGGCCCGACGACATACGAAGAATTAGTTTAAAAACCCTGTTAATTGAAAATCAGGAAAAAAGTAAGAACACCTATTTCTTGAACGTTTTCCAACCTAAAGATGCAATTCAATCAGACGAGAATCGTGATATTTCAATACGATCCCTTAAAGGAGAAAACTGTATTGGCGTTGAAATTACGTCAAAACAGTTCGTTGAAACCTTTTTATACTCTAGTGACAATAAAATAGCCTACGGCGATATTCATGGCCAAGCGAGGTGGATATCTATCTTACGAGATAAAGCCGGTAAAATTGTTAAAACAACAAGTTATGATGGTGTTTGATAAAAGGTTACTGAAAAATTAACTTAAATGAGATTTATTATTAGGAAGAGTAAATGTTAGATCAATTTAGTTTAGAAGGAAAAGTTGCTTTAGTAACCGGCTGTAAGCGAGGAATAGGCAAAGCAATTGCGTTAGGGTTTGCCGCTGCTGGCGCTGACATTATTGGTGTTTCAGCAAGTTTAGAGCGACAAGGTTCAGAAGTAGAACAAGAAGTGAATGCTCTTGGCCAAAAGTTTAAAGGTTATCAATGTGACTTTTCAGACCGTAAAGCACTCTACAAATTTATCGACGAGGTTAAATCGGACTTCCCCCAAATTGATATTCTTGTGAATAATGCTGGTACGATATTACGCGCACCGGCCGCTGAGCATGGTGATGAACTTTGGGATAAAGTAATTGACGTCAATTTAAATTCTCAATTTATTTTAAGCCGTGAAATTGGTAAGGAAATGGTTGCTCGAGGTCAAGGGAAAATCATCTTTACCGCTTCTTTATTGACCTTTCAAGGTGGCATTACGGTTCCTGGCTATGCCGCCAGTAAAGGCGCCATTGGCCAATTAGTTAAAGCCTTATCGAATGAATGGGCGGGTAAAGGTGTGAACGTTAATGCCATTGCACCAGGTTATATCGATACCGACAATACGGAAGCTCTACGCAATGATCCAGCTCGTGCTGCCAGTATCCTCGAACGCATTCCTCAAAATCGATGGGGAACCCCTGAGGACTTTAAAGGGCCGGCTGTATTCTTAGCTTCTGAGGCGTCTAGTTATGTCAACGGTACTGTTCTGCTAGTTGATGGCGGTTGGATGGGAAGATAATCAGCTGGCAAGGTGATGCAATCATCTAAAATTAACTGTCCTTTGGCCTACCTAATTCACATTTTTGGCAATTAGGTAGATCACCCGTATTCTCAGTCCAATCTGCTCATTGTTCTTTTGGTTTTTGACCAATGGGCGTGCCATCTTTTTTGCAAATTGTATCAAACTCATCGCGATAGTAACGCAAGTTAACACAAGCCTCTTCATATCTGAGCTTAGCCGTTAGCGCTTGCTGAGGATAATCTGTTTTTTGCATGACTTTACGCAGTCTTTCACAATCTTGATGTTGTTGTTTAACTTCCAAAATTTCTTCGCAGGGATTGTCGTTACTCACACAGGCAGATAATGCAATTATGCAAACGCAGGTTCCAACAGTTTTTATTATTTTTTGAAAAGGACGGCAATAATCCATGGAATACTCACAGCTGATTGAAATTCATCAGAAACGTTACTTTCTTTCACCTTAACCGAGTAAGGCGGAAAAAGCCATCGAATAAAAAAGTTACCTGCCTGGGTTACACAACAAGGAGTGACAAAATAGTCGAACTGCGGATTGCAGCTTCTCGTCCGGCCCCTTCAGGGAAAAATTTATTTTTGCGATTTGAGTTTAAACGGATGTCGTTTAAAGAAAAGTGGTGGAGGGGGCAGGATTCGAACCTGCGAAGGCTGAGCCGGCAGATTTACAGTCTGCTCCCGTTGACCGCTTGGGTACCCCTCCAAAGAGGCGCGTATACTAACAGGAAAATTGAGTCTGTAAATAGAATTAAAGATTTTTTTTTAATTAACGATAAAAAGTAGATTAAAAGGAAAATACTTTGGCTGTTGAAATTACCCCAGAATCTAAAGTGGTTGCATCCGATCTTGAATGGTCTGGAACCCTCAATCGTGCCTTGCAGCAAGGGGAAAAGTTCGCATTGTTATTGGCAATGTTGGAAGACAATTATCTGCAACGCCCAAACATTCATGACGAAGACCATGAGCCTAGCCATTTTCCTAGTAGTATTAGCAAACACCACTATCCGCAAACGCCACTTGAAGCAGAACCCCGAGACTGGTCATTTGCGCGCACCACAAGTGAGCTAATGACACAAAATATCAGTGACGCTATTCTTTGGCAAAAAATGCATCCCCAGCCATTGGCCACCTTGAATGATGCGAAAAGAATTGAACCCGAAGTGATTATTAATTGTGGTTTTCAAACTCAACAACGATTCCATTGCAATGAAGCAAGCAAAATTGATGTAGATGAAACCAAACTCTACGATATTTTAAATGGAATGAATTGATTAGTTATATTTAACCTTAATGAAATTATGGTTTTTGCAAAATTATCACTAGTTGGTATAATCCGCGCCGCAAAAATATGCTTTGGTTTTACGTTCCAATTCGCAAAAAGGTAAAATATGTCTAAATTCATTGTTTGCGCAATGTACAAATTCGTTGCGCTTGAAAATTATAAAGAAATGCGTCAGCCACTCCTTGACGTGTTAGAAAGTCACAATATCAAAGGAACTTTGCTACTTGCTAGTGAAGGTATTAACGGCACGGTATCTGGTACTCGGGAAGGCATTGATAGTCTCATTGCCTACCTCAATAGTGATATCCGCATCAACCCCATTTCCTGTAAAGAATCTCTGGACGACGTGCAGCCGTTCTACCGCACCAAGGTGAAACTCAAAAAAGAGATTGTCACTATGGGCGTTGAGGGAATTGACCCGCAAAAAACAGTAGGGACTTATGTGAAACCTGCCGACTGGAACGCGTTAATATCCGATCCAGAGGTGTTACTTATCGATACTCGCAACGATTATGAAATTGAGATCGGGACGTTCGAAAACGCAGTCAATCCTAAAACTGACTCATTTCGAGAGTTTCCACAGTACGTTGCTGATAATCTTGATCCTAAAAAACATAAGAAAGTTGCTATGTTCTGTACAGGTGGTATTCGTTGTGAGAAATCGACTGCGTTTATGAAAGAACAGGGATTTGAAGAGGTTTATCACTTAGAGGGTGGGATCTTAAAATATTTAGAAGACGTTCCCGAACAAAATACCATGTGGAAAGGGGATTGTTTTGTCTTTGATAACCGCGTGGCGGTTGATCATAAATTGCAAAAGAGCCATTACGAAGCCTGTTATGCTTGTCGTTTACCTATTACTGAAGAAGATAAACAGACGCCAGAGTATGAACCAGGGGTAAGTTGCCCTAAGTGTTTTGGCAAACATACAGAAGAGCAAATAGCACGTTTTCGTGAGCGTGAGAAGCAGGTGAATTTGGCTAAAGAGCGAAATGAAGAACATGTGGGTTCAGAAGCGAGAAAGGCAACAAAACTGCGTCGACAACAGAAAGCCGCTGAGCGCAGAGAAAGACGCATAGCAGCAGGTAAGTCAGCATAGACAGACGCAGTTATATCGCGTTAAACTGATGTTTGAATTAATTTAGTAAGTATTATAAGACTTAAATATGACCGACAAAACACCATTGGATCACAGCAAAATTGCTGAAATTCGCAAAGAGTTCGATTTTTTTGACCATGATAAAAACGGTCAAATTGATTTACCTGAGTTTATTGAACTTTTAACCATTCTTTCGCCAAAAACGAAAGCGAGCCATGTGCAAGAAGGATTCTCCCTTATTGATGAAAACAACGACGGGTTCATCGATTTCGAAGAGTTTTTAGAGTGGTGGCAAGAAGCGTGGTGGGAATATTAATTCCATAGATTGATAAATCTATATAAGGGCCCCGTAAGGGGCTTTTTTATGTTCGATAGTGATAATGTGATTTAAGGAAAGCTATTCATGCATGTTGAGAAACATTTTCAACTGACAGATCTCGGTGAGTTGCAAAATATCATTGCACAAAATAGCTTTGGATTGTTGGTAACCGCCGATTTAAGTGCTACTCATTTACCCTTTGTTTGTGAGTTAGACGAAAACGGTAAGCTCTGGTTGTATGCCCATATGGCGAAGGCCAATTCACACTGGAAAACCATCGATAATACCCGTGCACTGGTTGTGTTTAACGGGCCTCATGCTTATATCTCACCTAGCTGGTATGATAAGAAACCCGCAGTGCCAACCTGGAATTATGTAGCCGTTCATTGTTATGGTGATGTTCATTTGTTGGACGAAGGTGAGACGGCCATAAGAATGCACCAATTGGTATCTCACTACGAACCCAGTCTATTGAAAGATGAGGTCACAATGCCCGAGGCGTTTCAACATCGTCTGCGTCAAGCTGTGATCGGTTTTAAACTTGAAGTAAATGACGTTCTAGGAAAAGAAAAGCTGGGGCAACATCGTAGTCATGAAGATCAAGTTGGCGTGTTATCAGGCTTAACCAATAGTACAGATCCCATGGCAAACCTATTAGCTGAATATATGCAAGCTCGTAATCTGGGGAATGGCGAAGCCTAATTGGTAACTTACTTAATATAATGAGTATTGGAAAATGACACCGGCAATCAACCTGGCCAAAAAACGTAAAATTCAATTTACTGTTCATCAATATCAGCATGACGCAGATGCTAAATCTTTCGGTTTAGAGGCTGCTGAAAAGCTCGGTTTAGATGAGGAGCAGGTGTTTAAAACTTTGGTAGTGGAGTTTGATGGTAAAGAATTAGCTGTCGCCATTTTACCCGTCAATACCAGTTTAAATATGAAGTTAATGGCCAAAGCTCTGGGCGCAAAAAAAGCTCAGATGGCCAATAAAGCCGACGTGGAGCGAACTACGGGTTATGTTTTAGGGGGCGTGAGCCCTTTAGGCCAGAAGAAGCGGCTGAAAACCATTATTGATGGCAATGCTCAAAAATTTCCAACGATTTTCGTCAGTGCCGGGCGAAGGGGGTTAGAAATTGAATTAGCAGCCGATGATATGATCAGCTTGCTGGGTGCAAAATACGCCCAAATCAGCCAACACTAGAGTGCTTTGGCATTATTCCATGCAATTGAATTCGGGTTCATCTAATGCGTTTTGAAATTAGTTATTAGCAGCGAAGAAAACAAGGTAATTGTAATACAAGCGGTTTAACTTATTACACCGTTAGTCTTGGAAACTGCTGTTGGGTGTATAAATGTCTGTTATTATTCATCTTTCGATTTAATTGTTAATTGTTGTAATGAACTCAATGCCATCTACTCGCTCCCTTTTTTCCTCTGCCATTTTAATACTAGGCATTTTCTTGATCGCTGCCAATCTGCGGGGCCCCATTACTGGAATTGGTCCAGTATTAGATCAAGTTATTGATAGTTTCCAACTAACAGCTTCGCAGGCGGGGATGTTAACCACATTACCGTTACTGGCATTCGCTGTTGCTTCGCCGTTGGCTCCAAGTTTAGCGAAACGATATGGCCTTGAAATATCCTTATTTGTTGCGCTGGCCTTAATCGGTTTTGGACTTGGTATTCGCTTGTTCGACTCAGTGATTATTCTTTACCTAGGTACTGCAGTCATTGGTATAGGAATCGCCATAGGTAACGTGTTATTACCCAGTTTAATTAAACGAGACTTTCCCCATAAAGTAGCGGTTATGACCTCAGCATATGTATTAGCAATGGGAGTGTTTGGAGGCAGTTACTCTGCTGTGATCATTCCATTGGCTGCTTATCAGGATTTCGGCTGGAAAATGGCCCTAGCCAGTTATGCTTTAATCACATTATTGGGCCTTATAGTTTGGTTACCTCAGTTAAAATTACATACCAAGCCTACCAAAGATCTCACCCAGTCTTTCACTAAAGGGAAGATTTGGCATCATGCCATTGCGTGGTATGTGACCTTGTGTCTTGGTCTCAATTCTTTTTTTACTTATATAATAATTGCTTGGTTACCTAATATATTGATCGAAGGAGGGCAGGAAGCGCAAAAAGCGGCTGTCTATCACGGCGTATTTTTAATAGGTTCAGCTGTACCTGGAATTATCTTAATACCATTATTATCTAAACTAAAAGATCAAAAAATACTGGCGCTATTGTTAGCTATTTTAGGATTCCTATGTGCCTTAGGGTTACTGTATCTACCTAGTTTTGCTTTGGTCTGGTCTGCCACGTTAGGTTTTTGCTCTGGAGCTATTTTTATCTTAGGTTTGTCTTACATCAGTTTGCGCACCCACAATTCAAGACAAGCGGCTTCGTTATCTGGAATGGCACAGTGCATTGGTTATTTATTGGCAGCTATAGGCCCAATGTTTGCCGGGGGGTTACATTCGTATTTCAGCAGTTGGGCACCGGTCTTGTGGCTATGCGCCTTAGCGAGTTTGTTATGCGGTGTGTTTGGTTATTTAGGTGGTCGAAACATCAGTTTACATGAACATGCTTAATGCCTGTGAAAGCGGCTTTTTGCGATAGCTGAACGGACAATAAAGGAATCAAAACCAATTCAAATAGGAACAGATACTCAATTCCTAATTAGAATTAGATGAAATTCAAGGTATAGATAAAGTGGCTTTCGTCAGATCAGGTCTAAATTTCAAGAGATTAATTTCATAAATGATTGAGTTGGGTTATGTGGAGCAACTCGCCAACCGGCCCCCAGAGATAAAACACCTGACCCCAGGACTCAGTTTGAATTTCCGATAATTTTGTCTTGTGTTCGGCATTTTGAGCAAGAGAGTAGGCTTGTTCGATATCCTCTACACATATCTGTAGCATCAAATTTTCGGCTAACTGTTGATTATAGAAACGTTGAATAAAAAAATAACATTCCCCATTTTTGCACAAAGTTAGATCATCGCTGGCGAATTCACAATCGAATCCCAATTGTTGATAAAAACCTATGGAGTTTTCATAATCTAAACTGGGTATAAATACTCTTATATCTTCAACTTGCATGGGATTTCGATTCTCTTAATCTTCAGGCTCGGTAGGTCGGGCTTTTTTACGCATGGGAATGTGACCTACATCAACGCCTTCTTGGGAACGGATCCGTTTTTGTGGTTTAGGCGTGCTTTGTTGTGCTACTTTTTTGGTTTTTTTCTGTACGGCACCTTTTAATGCTCTTTGCTTAGCAGGTTTAAGTCCTTTGAATTTTCCTTCAAGCCCCTCAAACTCACTGAAACTTATGCTTTGTTGCAAGATACCTTTTATGGCAATAAAACTCTGCCAATCTTTAGGGCCAACAAGAGAGGCTGCATTACCTTTACTGCCTGCTCGGCCCGTGCGTCCAATTCTATGAATGTATTCGTCTGCCAATTTAGGCAGATCGAAGTTGATAACCCATTCGACTTTACGTAAATCTAAGCCCCGCGAGGCCACATCCGTGGTAACCAATACCTGATGTTGACCACGACTAAATGAGTTCATAATATTACTACGTTGAGATTGAGTTAAACTCGCGCTCAAGGCTGCACTATCTATGTTATCAGCCGTTAATAGTAATGATAATTTCTCGGTATCTTCTCTGGTGGCAGTAAATACAATTACTTGCTTGTTGTCGGCATTTTTTAGCAGTTTTTTGAGCAGTAAAATTTTATGATCTAAATGATCTGCTAAGTAAAATTGTTGTTCGATGTCGAGATGTTGTTCTCTAGAGTCACCGACACTTATGCGTTGCGGTGCATTCAACATACGTTCTGTTAAGTAATGCAATTCTGCTGAGTCTAATGTGGCAGAAAACATCATTGTTTGGCGCTTTCTATGATCTGCACAGCGGTCTATTAATTTTAACTCATCGGCGAACCCGAGATCTAACATGCGGTCTGCTTCATCTAGGATAAGTAGTTCAAGACCATTCAAATATAGACTTTTGCCTTTAACATGATCCGCTATTCTGCCCGCTGTCCCTACCACAAATTGCGGGTTTCGTTTAAGGGCTTTCACCTGATCATTAAAATTTTCACCGCCTAAAATGAGGGTGGCAAAAATATTTTGATTGGCAATCAACCATTTGAGCTGCATAAATACTTGTTTAGCTAACTCTCTAGTTGGCGCTAGAATCAATACTCTGGGATCTTTTCTACTTAACGCTCGTTGTTTAAAAACCCGTTGCAGCGCTGGAATTAAAAACGCTAGTGTTTTCCCCGACCCAGTTTTAGATGAAGCAAGTAAATCTTTGCCTAGCAAGCCTTGTCCAATGGCTTTTGCCTGGATTTCGGTGGCTTCTTGAAAGCCTTTTACTTCTAAGGCTTTTAAAATTCGATGGTCTAAGGGGAAATCATTAAATTGCAAGGTTAGTTCTCTTTTAAGTCTTGAAATTGAGCTAGTTGAGATATTAACACAGAGATGTAATTATCATCCGAAAACTTCTCCCAATTACACACTGGATATAAAGTTTTTAAGCTATTTCGCTGTACTTCATTTTTAATTGGTATCTCAGCTTGCCAAGCTAAACCATAGGTACCGATAAGTTCTGCCAGAACATCTCTCAGGGCTTTATCTTTTAATAACGTCATATTAGCGCTTATAGTGTCGGTTGATGCAGCTATTTTAGTACTATCAATTCTCGCTTCATAAATGGCTTTTAATATTGCAAAGTAAGCAGTCCGACTGCCGCTTTGAGAACGTTTTAATTTTCGCTTTATACGATCAGATAGACGGGCGAATAAATCTAATTTATCTTGATACAAAAAACTTAATAATAGATTTTCCCCTGATAATACTTCACCAGAACGACGTTGGAGTTTTTCATTGAGTTTTAAAGCTTCACTGAAATGTACTTGTGCTTGTGGATATTTTTTTTCGATTAAACTGATATTTCCGAGCCCATTTTCAACAATAGCAAATACCGATGCGAGTTCATGTTTTTCTGCTATTCCTAGGGCAAGCTCATATAATATCCTTGCTGTTTGAGTATTACCCAATCTTAGTTCCACAATAGCTAAATTCATTATGGGTATGACTTTACCCACTTCCGTGCTGTTATTGTTAGCGCTACACAGGTAACTTATTTTGGCATCCAGTAAGAATCCTGACTTACGCATCCAAATGCCAAGGCCATTTAACCAGGTTGTCCGGTTTGTTTTGGAAAAGTCAGTGTTTTGTAGTTTGCTAAGATGAATTAGTGCATCTTGAATTTGATCTAAGTCTGCGACTCTGATTGACGCAATCATTTTTGCATCATACCAATCGGCTAAAATTTCATGGTTGCTGATGCGCAATAAATGCTCTTTGTTACTTAAAATAGCCAATGATCTCTCTGGTAACACAGATAAATAATCTCTAGCTTCTTGCAACTTATCTTGAATAGGCATGGCAATCATTTGTTTATTTGCAAAACACGGGAAAACAAATACCCAATACAACGCTGCGCTTAATATTCCTTTTTTCAACATAAATCTCAAACTAATAGTTGTTTAAAAATAATCGTGGCCTTTTAGTAGGATTGTAATTGAACCTGGATTAAAAGTAATCAAATTAAGTTAATTGAGAGGGGACAAAAAGGGGCAAATCAAAGGATTATAACAAACATTCAAAGGGAGGAGCTTGCATGTAAAATAGTGTCGTTGAGGGCAGGGAACATATCCCTCAATGACACTTTAAAACGCGACTTAAAATACCATTTCTTTTACTGCATCGCTGACCACTAATTTACCAGCAGTTTTTTCTTTCACTTCATCAACAGAAACGCCAGGAGCAAGTTCTAATAAATGAAATGCGCCGTCTTTAACTTCTACTACGGCTAAATCGGTAATAATTTTATTGATGCAATTCACACCAGTAAGTGGGAGGGTACAACTTTCCAATAATTTTGAATTGCCATATTTATCTGCATGAGTCATTGTTACAATGATATTTTTAGCACCTGCTACTAAATCCATTGCCCCTCCCATACCTTTTATTAGTTTTCCAGGGATCATCCAAGACGCGATATTACCACTTGTATCCACCTCAAAAGCACCTAATACAGTGAAATCTACATGGCCACCTCTGATCATCGCAAAGCTTTCAGCTGAGTTGAAAATTGATGCTCCGGTGATTGTTGTGACGGTTTCTTTTCCAGCGTTTATCATATCTGCGTCTAGCTGCTCTTCTGTTGGGTTGGGACCCATGCCTAAAAGACCATTTTCAGACTGCAACATTACAGCGATATCTTCAGGCACATAATTGGCCGCTAGTGTTGGAATACCAATGCCGAGATTAACATAATCTCCGTCTTGAAATTCTTGAGCTACGCGCATAGCAATTTGATCTCGCGATAAAGCCATTAGATATCTCCTTTGGTTGTTGCAACAACACGACGTTCAATGCGTTTTTCAAATTCACCTTTAATCACTCTATTTACATAGATACCAGGGGTGTGAATTTGACTTGGTGGAATAGCACCAGGTGGCACAATTTCTTCTACTTCAACTATGGTGATTTTCCCCGCAGTTGCTGCCATAGGATTAAAATTCTGGGCGGTATGACGGTAAATACAATTTCCAAAAATATCTGCTTTCCAAGCTTTAACGATTGCAAAATCTCCGGTAATTGACTCTTCCAATATATAAGGGCGACCATTAAATTCTTTAACTTCTTTGCCTTCACCCACCGGAGTACCGTAACCCGTTGCCGTGTAAAATGCAGGGATCCCAGCTCCACCGGCGCGCATTTTTTCAGCCAAAGTGCCTTGCGGAGTCAGTTCAACCTCTAATTCTCCATCTAATAGTTGCTTTTCAAAAAGGGCATTTTCTCCTACGTAAGAGGAAATCATTTTGCTAATTTGCTTATCTTCAAGCAACAAGCCTAAACCGAACCCATCTACGCCACAGTTGTTTGAAACAACGGTAAGATCTTTGGTTCCCATCTTTTTGATCTGGGCAATTAATCCTTCCGGTATGCCACACAAACCAAATCCACCGGCAATCACAGTCATACCGTCTTGCAAGCCTGCTAACGCGTCTTCATAGCTGGTAACAACTTTATTAAATCCGCTCATAAAAGCCTCTTCTTTACAAAAATTTAACTTAGTATTAATCCAACTTGAATTAAAGTAAAATTGATTTAATATGCTTATTAATAAGTTTTATTTATTAATTGGTGCGAACATGTTGTCCTATAAACAATTGCAGTGTTTTATTACATTAGCTCGCTCTAGTACGTTTGCTGAAGCAGCGGAAAAAGTACATCTTTCACAACCCGCTTTATCTACCTCCATCAAGAAATTAGAAGAGTTTTTGGGAGGGGCATTATTTTCACGTACTACTCGCAAAGTTCAATTAAGCCATGAAGGCAAAGAATTTGTACCTATTGCTAAACGTTTAATGCACGATTGGGAAACGGCCATTGCCGATATGCAAGATTTGTTTGCCATGCAAAGGGGGCGGCTAACAATTGCAGCTATGCCATCTTTTGCGAGTAGTATTTTACCGGGGGTATTAAAGTCTTTCCATCAGCGCTGGCAAGATATTAACTTAACCATTCGTGACGTTGTGATGGAAAATGTGATTGATTCCGTGCGCGAGGGTCGTGCCGAAATTGGCTTTACTTTTGAGAATGATCAGTTGGACGGCTTGGATTTCTATCCTCTAATGACCAATAAGTTCATCGCCGTAGTTGCCGCAAACCATCCACTTTCAACAAGTGCAAAAGTCACTTGGCAACAATTATGTGAATATCCATTTGTGGTGTTGAACCGAGGATCGTCTGTACGAAAATGGATTGAAAATTTTGCCCGTACAAATCACATTAATTTGAATATAGTGGCGGAGGCAAACCAATTGGCAACCTTAGGGGAGTGCGTTAAGCAAGATATTGGTGTATCCGTTGTGCCGGGCATTTGTCAGCAACAATTTAGTCATACTGAGCTGGTATGTCTACCCATTGAAGGTGAGAACCTCATCCGTCGAATAGGGATGGTTAAGGCGTCTCGAAAGTCTCTGTCGGTGCCAGCTGAAACACTGTGGCAGTTGTTGATGGAAAAAGGTGAAAACGATATTACCACTTTTTCTTAGGGGCAAATAACTCATCTAGTTCGTCTCTTTCTTCTTCTTGCTTTTTCTGCCTGTCTTTAGCATTGGCATTGCGTAGGTTATCTTGAATAACTTTTAAGCGATCTTCTAGGGCCGCTTTACGCTCAATATTGTATTGGTCAGGTTGGTTTTGTGCTTCCAGAGCGGCAATGGCCTTTTCAAAGTATTGACGAGCGGAGCCTAACATATTGGATTGTAACGCGGTGTTACCCCGTTTCGCCAATGTTTCTACATTCACTTTAATTTGCAGGGCGGAAAGTTGTCTATCTTCTACGCTATATAATTGGGTGTCGACTTTTCCCTTCGCATGCTCTGAACGCAACAGCGAACGAAATTTTTTCACAGCTTGAATATATTGAATCACCATCTTGTCACTATCAGGTAAAACAAAGTTATCGTGACTTGGAGGCGGGGATTCCATATCAACCATTTTTAAACGGTCTTGGCTCTGTTTTATCCGCTGTTTTAACTCCGGAATACCAGGGTTGAGCTCATACATAATTTTGAGGGCATTTAGAATTCGATTTTGTAACACCGCCACTAAACGTTGAGATACAGGAATCGTATCGACAGTCATTAGGATATCTTCCGTCTCATCAATTACCGATTTTTGTTTGGCAATCTCAGTCCGTTTTTCAGCCTCGATTTTTTCTTTGTGCTGTTGCAATGCGTTTACCACAATTGCAACCACAACTAACGAGACGATTAAAATTATTATGATAGGAAAAATCATTTAGCCTTTAAATCCTGTAACAACTGACTTTTTGTTCTATAAAACCGGACGTTAAGGCAACTTAAGTGTAAAAACACTGCCGCCTAATGTTCCGCCATTGGATAACAATATCTCACCTTTTTTATCACCTCTGCGGTGAGCTGAAGCGATTAATCTAGCAAAAAATATTCCTAATCCTGTTCGACCGTTAACCAATTTAATATCCTGCATTTCAATTTTATTGTTAACTAACATTTTACTGGGATAACCTTCACCATCATCTTCTACTTTAATAAATAGCCAATCATCTTCTTCATAGGCAGAAACTAACAACTTAGAACTGCCATAGCGTATTGCATTTACCAAAATGTCATTTAATAAAAGATGAATTAAATCTTGGTCTAAATAACGTACAAGCCCTGGTGTCTGTTCTATTTCAAGGGTCATATTTTTATGTCCCAAATAATGTTCATGGGTAATAAAAATGTTTTCCAATAGATCGTCAATAAAACACTCATCTTCATTTATCGGCAGACTTTCCATTTCCGCCCTATATAAAGACAAAAGTTGTACTAAACCCGTATTTAAGCGTGATGATTCGTAGTGAGCATTAGATAATAACTGCTGTGCAGCGCGATTTTCCGGTTCAATCGTTTTATTTAGACCATCAATAGACTGTTGTAAGAGATTTAGTGAACTTTTCATGTCGTGTACGGCAGCGGCTAGTACGGTGGAAAAGTCGATTAATTGTTGCTCTTTTACGGTCACTATAATACTCATTGAACTGGGCTACAAAAGATTTAGTATCCCTGAACTAAGGGATATTTACCAAAAATTTTACTTAACTGGAATAAAAAAGCAGATTTTTATTAAAATTTTTTGGAATTAATGTAACCTACAGTAAATATGTTTTGCATATATGTATATGTTCTCAAAGGCACTTGGTTAATAAAAATGAAATTACAGCAACTAAGATATATTGTTGAAGTCTTAAACAACAATCTGAATGTTTCTGCTACTGCAGAAAATTTATACACCTCACAACCGGGGATAAGTAAACAAGTTCGCATGTTAGAAGATGAACTCGGCGTCCAGATTTTTGGTCGCAGTGGTAAACATCTAACTCATGTCACTGATGCTGGCCAAGACGTGATTAATATTTCACGAGAAATCCTGGCTAAAGTAGAAAGTATTAAAGCTGTAGCCAGAGAACACACTTTACCTGATCAAGGTAAACTAAATATCGCGACTACT
Organism: Aliiglaciecola sp. 3_MG-2023; assembly: GCF_030548205.1. Lineage (GTDB taxonomy): Bacteria > Pseudomonadota > Gammaproteobacteria > Enterobacterales > Alteromonadaceae > Aliiglaciecola. The sequence continues at coordinate 253,919 of NZ_JAUORV010000006.1, forward strand.
CATACCCAAGCACGTTATGCATTACCTGATGTGATAAAGGGCTTCATGGGTAAATACAAAAAAGTGTCATTGCATATGCATCAAGGTACACCTTCGCAAATAAGTGATTTGGCAGCTAAAGGTGAAGCTGACTTTGCAATCGCTACCGAAGCTTTGCATTTGTATAATGACTTAGTGATGTTGCCTTGTTATCACTGGAACAGAAGTATTATTGTTAATCGCGATCATCCCTTAGCGAAAAAGACCACAATTACTATTCAAGACATTGCTGAGTATTCATTAGTTACCTATGTGTTTGGATTTACTGGACGTTCTGAATTAGACCAAGCGTTTGACCGTGCAGGTTTGGAACCTAAAATAGTGTTTACTGCGACAGATGCTGACGTAATTAAAACCTACGTAAGATTAGGCGTTGGAGTAGGGGTCATTGCCTCAATGGCAGTAGATGACAAACTGGATAGTGATTTGGTGAAAATTGATGCCAGCCACTTGTTCGAATACAGCACCACCAAAATTGGTTTTAGAAAGGGCTCTTTCTTACGTAGCTACATGTATGAATTCATCGAACGCTTTGCGCCTCATCTGACTAAAGACGTGGTAGAACGCGCTATGATGCAAAAGAATAACGATGAAGTAGAGAAAATGTTTAAAGGACTTACGTTACCCGTTAAATAACGGGTAACGTTTTATGTTTAAGAGTGAGTATGTAACGCTAACACTCTATTATGTTTACCGCTAAACCGCCTCGTGCGGTTTCTTTGTATTTAGACTTCATATCGTTACCCGTATCCCACATGGTTTTAATGACTTTATCTAAGGATACTTTGTGTTGGCCTGAACCTCTTAAAGCTAATCGTGAAGCGTTAATTGCTTTAATTGCGCCCATGGCATTGCGCTCTATGCAAGGCACTTGGACTAAGCCGCCTACGGGGTCACAGGTGAGCCCTAAATTGTGTTCCATACCAATCTCTGCGGCATTTTCCACCGCATCAACTGATCCACCGATAATCTCTGTTAATGCACCTGCGGCCATTGAACAAGCAACACCTACTTCACCTTGGCAACCCACTTCTGCACCAGAGATGGACGCATTCTTTTTATACAAAATTCCAATTGCCGCTGCGGTGAGAAGGTATCTTGCAGCCGTGGGCTTTTCAACTTTGCGGACAAATTTGTCAAAATAACACAACACTGCGGGAATGATACCAGCAGCGCCATTAGTCGGTGCTGTTACCACCCTACCTCCAGCCGCATTTTCTTCATTTACTGCCAACGCAAAAAGATTCACCCAATCCATGGCTTGCATTGGATCGGCTGTTTGTTCCGTTTCTAATCGACGGTAAAGGGCGGGGGCACGGCGAGTCACTTTCAGTCCACCAGGCAAAATTCCTTCAGTATGAATTCCGTTATTAACAGACTCCAACATAACCTGCCAAATTTCCCATAGTTTGTCGATCACGTCCGCTTTAGGCTGCACAGTGGATTCGTTCTCTAACATTAATGCGCTAATTGAAAGACCGTTTTCTTTACACTGTTTAATTAATTCGAACGAGCTTGCGAAGGGGAAAGGTAGAGGTTTTTGTTGTTTTTCCAACGACATGTCTTTAACAGATTGAAAATCTTCTTGTTTGACTATGAAGCCGCCACCGATAGAGTAGTAGGTTTGGCTAACAACGAGTTGGTTATCTTGATAAGCATGAATTGTCATGCCATTTGAATGCAAGGGTAAGGTTTTACGGCGATGGAATACAATCGCGCCTTCACGGGGAAATTTGACCTTATGTGTGCCGTTCAAATTGATCTGTTGAGATTGTTCAATTTCCGATAGCCATGTATCAACCTTCGACACATCAACAGTTTCTGGATCGAAGCCCAGTAAGCCTAAAATGACGGCTTTTCCTGTACCATGACCTTTTCCAGTCTGCCCAAGTGAGCCAAATAATTCTACACAGACTTGATCAACGTTGGAAAGCAAATTGTCTGAAGAAAGTTGCTGACAAAAGGCATTTGCGGCGCGCATCGGTCCTACTGTATGTGAACTCGATGGGCCAATACCAACACTAAACATGTCAAAAACGCTGATCATTACCGTATTTTCCTCACTTTAATAAATATCATAATACTATGCTGATAGTTACTCAGGAGGGCAAGTGGTTGGCGGGGATTTTTAAACGAGAATTGTTAATGACAGCGTAAATAAAACTTATACAGTCTCATCGAGTGACTCATAGTCAATGTGATTTGATAGCAGTCTTACAAATGACGCTGTTGCACCCCAAATAGTTTTATCCTGCCAAGTGATAAAATAAATTGGTTGCCTAACCCCTTTACGTTTCGTCCAATGAATAAAGTGGTTTTGTTTGTCCATAAGATGCAAAAATGGCACTTCAAACACATTGTCAACTTCATTTCTATCCAAAGTCAGTTCAAATTCAGGCTCAACAAAACTTAAAAATGGTGTCACTTCAAAACGACTAACGGTACGAAATTTCGGAAGGCTTCCAATTAAGGTTATTTTATCCGCCGTTAGTCCAATTTCTTCTTCTGTTTCACGCAGCGCGGTATGGGCTAGATCAGTATCGCTTTTTTCCAATTTACCGCCAGGGAAACTCACCTGACCAGGATGATTCTTTAAATGCATTGCGCGTTGAGTAAATAATACTGTTAACTGGTCTACTCGCTCTATAATCGGGATCAGTACAGCAGCAGGTTTGCCTACTTCAGTTAAGGGAAAATCTGCTTCTGGTTTGATTTTTCTGATATGTTGAAAGCGACGAACAAACTCTTCTTTATTCATAGTCGTTTTCCAATATGGGTAAAATTTTCGACACCTTATCTAAACTTTCTTGATATTCTTCTTGAGGATTTGAATCTAATACAATTCCTCCGCCTGCCCAACAATATATCTGCGAATCTTCGCATAATAAAGTGCGAATACAAATACTTGTATCCATATCACCGTTTCTATTTATATAACCAATACTGCCACAATAAATATTGCGTCGATCTGGTTCTAATTCATCAATTATTTCCATCGCTCGTATTTTAGGCGCTCCAGTGATTGAACCACCTGGAAACGCGCCTTGTAACAAGCTTAGGCTATCATCATGGCTATTTAAGGTTCCTGTGACTGTGCTAACAAGGTGATGAACGGCTTCGAAGGATTCAATGGCAAAAAGCGCTGGGACTTGAATAGAGTGATCTTCACATGACTTACTCATATCATTTCTTAACAAGTCCACAATCATCAGGTTTTCTGCACGGTCTTTCTCTGAATGTTTTAACGCTTCAATATTTTGTTGGTCAGTTTGTAGGTTGGTTGAACGCGGACGCGTGCCTTTAATGGGTTGGCTTTCTACAAATCTGTTTTTGGCTTTTAAGAATCGTTCTGGTGAAATGCTTAAAACAGTACTGTTAACTAACTGAATATAAGCAGAGAAAGGCGCTCGATTAGCTTGTCTAAGCCGCAAGTAGCCTTGCCAGGTCGAACCATTGAACTGGGCGTTAAAACGTTGTGCCAAATTGACTTGATAACAATCACCGGCGTGTAAGTAATCAAGAATACGCTGCAATTTAATAATATAGTCAGCCTTCGACATATTGGATTGCCAATTTGTTTTCAATTCCCATGGTAATTGCGTTTCATCAGGTGCAGGAGTCATGAACACGTTTTCAATTTCTTGTTTACTTGGCGAGGGGAGGCCAGGAATATTCGTCAGGTAAAACAATCCTGTGTGATTATCTTTGATCACACTCCAACTATAAATTCCCACAGCCATGTCTGGATTGTGATGGCTATTTTTAGCCAAGCTAGGCAAAGTTTCATAACATCGTCCTAAATCATAACCAAAGTAGCCTATGGCACCAGAGGTAAAAGGCAATGGTGTTTCGGTTTCCATCGGCGCTGGGGGCTCTTTTGGTAGACAAGATTGTAATAACGACCGCAAAATACTGATTGGCTGACCGTCTCTTTTTACTGTCTTTTCTGTGGGGATGTATTCATCTAAGGGATCATAAAAATACTCTATTTCGCATACATTTTGATAGGCAGTTATCGCCGCGATGGGATCAGAGACTAGAATATCAAAGCGGGCATTTTTGTGTGTACTTTTAGCTGAATCGAGCAATATTGACCATTTAGTTTGGCAATAATGGGCAAACAATTCCGTAATGTCTGTTGAAGAAGGAATAGCAAGTGTTTGAATACGAGAGCTTTTACAAGCGCTATGCTGCATGGAAATTTTACCAACAAATTTAAATTATACGCGTTTAGCGATGGAGCAATTGATTCCAAGAGGGTATCATATTGGCGGATATTTAAGACACAAAAAACTTCCCTACAATTGATTTAGAGGCACCTATGGCACTCATTCGTCAGCAAGATTTAATTGATAGCATTGAAGATGCATTACAATTTATTTCCTATTACCACCCTATAGATTATGTAAAAGCGGTTGAAGCAGCTTACAACAGAGAACAAAGTCAGGCAGCAAAAGACGCTATGGCTCAGATACTGATCAATTCTCGTATGTCAGCTGAAGGCAAACGTCCCCTTTGCCAAGATACAGGTATCGTAACTTGTTTTGTCAAAGTTGGAATGGGCGTGCAGTGGGATAAGACTGACATGACCATTCAACAAATGGTTGATGAGGGAACTCGTCGCGCTTACCTTAATCCAGATAATCCACTTCGAGCATCCATCGTATCTGATCCTGCCGGTGCTCGTAAAAACACTAAAGATAATACCCCAGCTGTAGTCCATATCGATATGGTACCAGGTGAAGGTATTGAAGTGATGATTGCGGCCAAAGGCGGCGGTTCTGAAAATAAATCAAAAATGGTTATGCTTAATCCAAGTGATGATATCGCTGATTGGGTGGTTAAAACTTTGCCAACCATGGGCGCGGGTTGGTGTCCTCCTGGCATGTTAGGTATAGGTATTGGTGGAACAGCTGAAAAAGCAGCGGTATTGGCCAAAGAAAGTTTAATGGATCCCGTTGATATTCAAGAGTTAATGGAGCGGGGCGCTGAAACGACTGAAGAAAAACTGCGTTTAGATATTTTCAAAAAAGTAAATGACCTCGGTATTGGGGCGCAAGGTTTAGGCGGCTTGACAACAGTAGTCGATATTAAAATTAAATCAGTGCCAACCCACGCGGCTTCAAAACCCATCGCCATGATCCCCAACTGTGCCGCCACGCGACACGCACATTTTCACCTTGATGGCAGCGGACCCGCAGAATTGACGCCACCTAAATTAGAAGACTGGCCAGATATTACTTGGGAAGTGGGCGACAATACCCGTCGTGTAAATCTCGATACCGTCACAAAAGAAGATATTTTGGACTGGAAAGTCGGAGAAACCGTTTTACTCTCAGGCAAAATGTTGACTGGTCGTGATGCCGCCCATAAACGTATTCAAACCATGATGGATAATGGTGAGGGTTTACCGGAAGGGGTTGACCTAACTAATCGCTTTATTTATTACGTGGGGCCTGTTGATGCAGTGGGTGATGAAGCTGTTGGTCCTGCAGGTCCAACAACCGCCACTCGTATGGATAAATTTACCGACATGATGTTGGAGAAAACTGGTTTAATGGGAATGATTGGTAAAGCTGAACGAGGGCCTGCGACGGTTGATAGTATCGCTAAACACAAAGCGGTTTATTTAATGGCAGTGGGTGGCGCAGCGTACTTGGTATCAAAAGCGATTAAAAAATCTCGTGTCGTTGCTTTCGAAGATTTGGGTATGGAAGCAATTTACGAATTTGATGTTGAAGATATGCCGGTAACCGTTGCCGTTGATAGTACCGGAGCCAATGCTCACGAAACGGGTCCAGCTATTTGGAAAGTGAAAATTGAGGATTTAAACAAGGCATAGTAAGCCTCAGTTTAGTTGTTCCAAGAGTGCATCTCGCCTGAGATGCACTGCTTTTATTTCATCAAGTACTTCGCAATTTTACCCATCTTTATTAATTAGAATCCATTAATATGAATGTAGATTTAGACCAAAATACTGTTTTACTGTTAGTCGCTACCGGTTTTTTAGGACTGTTGCTAGGGACGCTTGTGACTAATGTAATTAATCGTCAAAAGCATCTGAGCGACAAAAAAGAGACACAAGAACAACAGGATCTCATTCGGCAACAGCTCGAAAATCAAATTTTGCAGCTACATGATGACATCACAAAGATGCAGATAAAAATTGATGAAGCCCATCAACAGCAACTTCTTGCACAGCGAAAATTTGGTGAGTTAGAGCAAAAAGATTTGCAAATAGAACAATTGTCTATTCAGCTTGCAACTTGGCAAGAAAATGCGCAAAAGGCTAACGACAAGTCGAATCAATATTATTCTCAACTTGAATCCCAAGGGGCCAGTTTTGCCCAAGAACGTATCGCGTTAGAAGACAAACTTGATTTACTGACCAGTGCTGAGAAACGTTTACAGGAACAATTTGAAAACCTGGCAAATAAAATATTTGAACAAAAGCAACAGAAGTTTACGCAATCAAGTCAAGCTGGGCTCGATGCTTTGCTAACTCCCCTTAAAGAACAAATCGAAGGCTTCAAAAAGCAAGTCTCTGATCAGTACGTCAAAGAAGGTCAAGAGCGAGCTTCCCTCAAAACTGAAATTTTAGGGCTCAAGGAACTTAACCAGCAAATTACGCAAGATGCAGCAGCATTAACCAAAGCCTTAAAGGGGGATAACAAACAACAAGGTAATTGGGGAGAGGTTGTTTTAGAGCGCATTTTAACTGAATCTGGTTTACGAGAAGGGCACGAGTTCGACACCCAGGTCAGCCTTAAAAATGAATCTGGAAAACAATACCAGCCCGATGTGGTGGTGCATTTACCTAACGATAAAGACATCGTTATTGATTCCAAGGTATCACTGGCGGATTACGAACGTTATTTTAACTGTCAGGATGATGAGCTTTCCCGTCAGCAGTTTTTAGTGGCCCATACCCACTCTTTACGCAATCATATTAAGGGACTAGGGAAAAAGGATTATCAAGATCTAAAAGGTATACGCACGCTGGATTATGTGTTGATGTTTATTCCCATAGAGTCTGCTTTTTTAGTGGCCATAGATCACGCGCCTGAGTTAGTAAAGTTGGCTCTGGACAATAATATTATGTTAGTTAGCCCCACTAACTTATTGGTGGCACTACGTACCATCAATAATATTTGGCAATACGAATACCAAAATCAGAATGCGCAAAAAATTGCCACTCAAGCTGGCAAGCTGTATGACAAATTTCATGGTTTTGTGGAAGATATGGAGAAGATCAGCAAATCCGTTGAATCGTTGCAAAAAAACGTAGACGCAGCAACCAATAAGTTAGTCTCAGGAAAGGGAAATCTTGTTCGTCAAATAGAACAATTTCGGCACCTTGGGGTGCAAACCAATAAACGTCTTAGGCAGGATTTAATTGATCAGGCCAAAGACGATAATGGAGATGATTAAGCCGTTGACATGGTGAGCAAGTAAAGCCATTGAACGGGTAAATTAACGGGCTGATTATCAGCCCGAATTGCACTTGCGCAGAAGATTTGCTTTGTGCGCGCGCACAAGCTACTTACACTGAGTACTTACGATTCGCATTTGACAGAGCTTGGCAATGAAACCAACAAGGTTGAATTAGTCTTCTACTTTCACTGCCCACATGTCATGTTCGTCTGCATGAATAATTTGCCCCCAAATGAGATCGCCAGGATTAACCTCAAATTCATCCGTTAAATACACTTGACCGTCGATTTCCGGTGCATCAGCAAAACAACGCCCTACGGCACCTTCGCTGGTAACCTCATCAATCAATATTTGGTATTCCAAGCCGATTTTTTGCTGTAGTTTTTCAGCACTAATTTGAGACTGTAAGGCCATAAAACGTTCGAAACGCTCCTGTTTAACCGTTTCTGGCACAGGATCCGGTAGATCGTTAGCTTTAGCCCCTTCAACGTCTGAGTATTTAAAACAACCCACTCTATCGAGTTGAGCTTCCTTTAAAAAGTCTAGAAGTTGTTGAAACTCCTCTTCTGTCTCGCCTGGGAAGCCGACAATGAAGGTGGAACGTATAATTAATTGAGGGCAAATGGCGCGCCAAGCTTTGATCCGTTCGAGGGTTTTTTCTGCCGCAGCAGGACGTTTCATCAACTTAAGTATTCGTGGTGTAGCGTGTTGGAAAGGAATATCTAAATAAGGCAATATTTTCCCTTCTGCCATTAACGGAATGACTTTATCAACCGAGGGGTAGGGGTAAACATAATGCAAGCGCACCCAAATACCCATTTCTGCCAGTTTTTTACATAGTCCCAGCATGTCAGTTTTCACTGGCATTCCATCCCAAAAGCCGGTTTGATATTTTACGTCAACGCCGTATGCACTGGTATCTTGAGAAATAACAAGAAGCTCTTTTACTCCTGCATTTTTTAATCGAGTGGCTTCATCCAACACTTCGCCGACTGGGCGGCTGACTAGATCGCCACGCATGGAGGGGATAATGCAAAAAGTGCATCTATGATTACAGCCCTCGGAAATCTTCAAGTAAGCATAATGTTTAGGAGTCAGCTTAATTCCATGGTCAGGTACTAACTGCATAAAAGGGTCGTGTGTAGGCTTGGGAAGGTGAGAATGAACTTGCTCTACCACGCTTTCATAGGCGTGAGGGCCGGTAATCGCCAACACATTAGGATGCACTTCGCGAATTTCGTCTTCTTTGACACCCAAACAGCCAGTAACGATAACTTTGCCGTTTTCGGCCAGTGCTTCACCAATGGTATCCAAGGATTCCTGTACAGCAGAATCGATAAACCCACAGGTATTTACAATCACTAATTCAGCATCATTGTAGGTGGGCACGACATCGTAGCCTTCAGTCCGTAACTGAGTCAAAATGCGTTCTGAGTCGACTAAGTTTTTAGGGCAGCCTAAGCTCACAAACCCTATCTTGGTGCCTGAAGCTGCTTTCGTTACAGTATTTGATTCCAAGATTTTCACTGGTGTTTCTAGAGTAGTGGTTTGCTTGGGGTTAACGATTTCTACGGTCATCTTACGCCTTGTGCTATTGCAGGTGTTATTTAAATGAGTTGACTTAACCATCTGAAAATATTGGACTAGCTTAAAATGCAGTCAAATTAGACAGCCATGCCTGAATTGGTTATTTTACGCGCAGAATTATACAGGATTGTCCTTTGCGGTGATAGCGTCTAGTAAAAACTAAGTCTAATCAGATATTAACGTCAATTTATAGAGCGCAATGATGTTTACAATGGCTGCTAAAACCTAATTTTTGGTGCTAGAAATTGGCATTAAGGGGACTATCTATTAGCCACGACATTCGCATTTTTAGGCGTTTTCAACTACCTCATTCCATCTTGTGCTTAAAACTAGAAAGAATTAAACTTATAATTAGATTTTCATGGGGCTGATTGTTTAGCTTTAAAACATAATATAAAAATAAGAACAATTAAATCATGTTTATTGACAGCTTCCTTTTTACGCGTGTTCGGATATTACCTTGATTAGAAAATCAGTGTACTTTTATTTTTTAATCGTTTTGCTGATCAATTCTTCGGTGGGTTTTGCTGCCGAAATTAGCGAAATTGATAACTTTATTCTCACCTCAACAATTGAGCCCTATGATTGCCCCGAAGACGATGCAAATCTAGCAATCGACAGTTATTTGAATCTCCCCGAATTGAGCGATACCCAGAAATTTCAACTAATGGTGATGAAAACCCATTGGCAAATTTGTGTTGGAAAACACGAAGAAGCTAAACAAGCATTGATCGCACTTATTAATAATCCCAAAGTAGATAGAGAGATGGAATATTTTGCCTCAGCTACTTACCAGTTAGGTTTCATTTATGATGTTCAAGAAAATTTGGATCGTTGTGAATTTTATGAAAAGGCAGAACAACTTTCGCAGAACAAATTTGAAGGGATTAATCTGAGTGCGCAATTGGGTTTGATCACGGTTTGTCATGCTAACATGGATGATGGTGTCAAACTCGGTAAAATGTACGCTTTGTTGGAAACCTATGCGGTTAAAAATGATCAGGCGGCTTTGGCTCATATTCACAATAATATAGGGCTCCTTTATGGCTCATTAGGTCAACAGGTTTTAGCCGCTGAGCAATTTCAAAAATCTTACGAGTTAGGGTTAAATACCTACACAAGTTCCAACTTACTGGCCACGCTAATGAGCGTTATCTCTTCTCACATGGCCGCTGGGAATTTTGAAAAAGCCGAACAAGCGATTCAAGAATTTAAACGCGTCAATCTTTCCGTTGATACAGCGTTATCTAATGTGTGGTTGTATTTTGCTGAAGCGGGCTACCATTATCGAACCAATAATATTGAACAGTTACGCTATAGTCTTGCAAAGTGGAAAATCTATCTTGAAAGCATCAATAGTTCCACGTTTAATAGTTTGTATCGTTGGTATAGTGCGGTGGTCTGTTATGAAGATAATGACATTGCATGTCTTAAGCAATTTTTAGAAGATGAAAAAAATACCAATGAAGGTTACAAAATCTTTGTTAATAGAAATAAAGACTACTTGAAATTTATTGTACAAGTCTACTTGTATCTGGGCGATATTGAAAACGCTGAAAAAGCCTTCAACACTTTTTCTGAGGTAATGATCAATAAGGCTATTGAGCAACAAGAATCAGGTAAAATATTGGGAGTGGCTAATCTACATAGCCAAATTCAAAGTTTAGAGACTAGTTTGCAAGCGTCAAAAAGTGATCGTATTCAAACCATCGTTATTGTGGTCTGCGTGCTCCTGATTGTTATTGTTGCAATCATATTTTGGCTACGTCACCGTTATCTCAATAGTTTATCTTTTGATACGGTTACTAACCTACTTAATAGTAAAGCCGCATTGGCAAAAATTAAACGAGTACCTGAACCTTCACCTGGACGAACCAATGCATTAGCCTTATTTGATTTAGGCAACTTTCGAGATGTGAATAGGCAAATAGGGGCAACCAATAGTGAGTTAGCGTTAAAACAAATATCCTTAACCCTAAGCCAGGTTACGCGTGAACGCGATATTTTAGGTAGATTTGCACCGGAGCAATTCATCGTCTGCCTAACTGATATAGAAGAAGATTCTGCAAAATCATTTTTTGAACGTATGCGATATGCATTGGAGAATACGATTTTGGGTGAGCAACGTGGTCAACAAGTAAGTATTCGTTCTAGTATGAGTATCTATATTTCCAGTGGAACCTTTGTAGATTTAGATGAAGTGCTTGATGACATGTTACTGTCCCTTGGAATTCAAACTGAAAGTGAATAATTTCCATTGGCTTCGGCCACAGTTTCAGTGCTTAGAAGCTATTCAACTCTAAAATGGCGAAACTACTATTACCTTTAAACCATTATGATGAGGCTGGGCGAATTAAACCGCCACGATTTTTTTGGTGGTGTTGTTTATTTCTCGCAAAAAGTTATGCCATTTTTGTTCTTTCACTCAGTAATTTTCGAGATGCAGATGGATTGCTTGAAATATTTTATCCGCAAAAAAGTGAACTCTACATTGGTTTTGGCATTGGCGGTGGAGCGTTAATTGCGATAATTATTGTGGCGTACAGAGAAAAGTGGTGGGATAGCAAGTGGCAATTTATCAGGCGACTCATAAAACCTTGTTTGATTTTAACCGTTTTACTTGATTTGGCCCATCAAATGCAAATTTCGGTCGGCCAATACTGGCAGTTTTCCTGGCCGGTTGCTTCCATGATGTTAGTTGATGTGGTGATACTTTATTGGATTTTAAAAAGTCGCCATTTACGCTATATGATAGCGGATTGGGCTGATAATCAGCCCTGATAAATTTTCTAAGGGCGCTTTGTATGGTTACTGCACACTATTTGCCACAGCCTGTTGAAAATAATCTTGTACACTTATTTGACTATCATTGACTAGTCTTTGGTAACAAATACCAGCAAATGCATAAGACTTGCCTGAGTACTCCATGACCACATAAGGTGCATCTTTATCTGATTCATCGTAGCGCCAATTTCCGCCCACAAGCTGTTTAAATATTTCGCCTAAATAAGCTCCGTAAATATTCGATATGGTAAAAACAGCGTCATTTTCTAACGCTTGATCTTTGTATCTTTCAATCCAAGCTAAAATCACATCGTCAACTAACGAGATACTTTCAACTGTCCCATCTAATACAAGTTTAAATTCATCCAACGTGGTATCAATCGCATTTTGAGCACTATCTGCCATCAATTGATTGAGTTCTTCTTGGGTCATGCGCATGGAGCATCCTTAAATTAATCAGTATTGTCTTATACAGTAATGTGATTGTGGCGATATAATCGCTTTTTGTCTAATTTTCCATTGGATATTGATCATATGCTTGTTTGATATCGGCAAATTTGCTTATTTCTTTTCTCAAACATTCGATATTTTAATTTTAATATTTTAATAACGAGTTAAAGCCGCTATGTTGATCCCAAAATCTTTGAGTCACGTAAAGTTGATATGAAGTATGCATTTGTTCTACCAACAACCGCGTTATTTGCACTGGGTTTAATTTCATCTTTGGTGCATTTTGACGTTATTCCTGCTGGGATAACTATACTCGAAGACTTAAAGTCATATTTCGGTGAGTACTTTTACGCTTTGATTTTTTTCATTATCTTAGCGGAGTCAATTGTTTACGTGGGGTTTTACTTTCCGGGGCAGTTTTTTGCCGTCGTATTGGTGATTTTATCCAAACCAACCGTCGCGGATATTCTATTCTTAACCTTTGCCATGGTTGCGGCGGCAACGATGGGTTCATACATTAACTACCGACTCGGACAGTTGAGTAGAAACGACGACTCTCAGCATTCTAAAATTAGTTTAAAAGCGCTGTTGTTAGCGATGATACATATTAATTCATTGGCCTTCTTCATGTTTAATCAAGGAAGCAAAAATGGGCCTTTAAGAGTGATTTGGATGGCAGGTTTACTCAATCTTCCATATTACTTACTGCTAATAACCTCAACTGCATTGTTAAGCGAAGAAATCATGCAAGTGGCGGAAAGTACCTGGTTAATGATATCAATAGTTTGCGTTTGGTTAATTATTGCAATTGTTTTAGATGTTAGGAATGCGCGTTCAACTCAACAGAAAACCTAATCACTGTGTCTATTTAAACCCAACTTACAGGGATAAAAACTTATTTATTGCACGAGAAGCGGCGAAAAATCCAAAACAAGCCGTTACCGAAACCGCTGCTCCGAACCCGGTATTACAATCTAATCTAGCACTACTTTGAGCTTCCGATTTTTGGCACGAAACGCTACCGTCACCTTGTGGGTAACGCAGGTGTTCAGTGGAAAATACACATTCAACTGCAAAACGTCTTTTAGGGTTTTGGCTAAAGTTGTGAAATCGTCTTAACTGGCTTCGAAGTTTAGCGGCGAGGGGATCCTGGATGGTTTTAGATAGATCTGAAATGGTTATTTTACTTGGATCAATTTGACCGCCAGCACCGCCTGTCGTAATGATTTTTATTTTGTTTCGTTTACAGTGGGCAATTAAAGCTGCTTTTGCAGGGACACTATCGATGGCATCAATGACATAATCAAATTCTTTACTGATGTATTCTTGCAGGTTTTCTGGCGTCACAAAATCTTCAATGCAATTGATCTCACATTCAGGATTAATTTGCCTAATACGCGCTGCCATGACGTCTACTTTGGCCTCACCAACGGTATCGGTTAATGCATGAATCTGTCGATTGGTATTAGTGGTACAAATATCATCTAAATCAATTAAAGTGATTTTTCCTAACGCTGTGCGAGCCAACGCCTCGGCTGCCCATGTCCCTACACCTCCGATCCCAACAACACAAAAATGCGCATTTTTAAGACGTTGTGTTTCTGTTAAACCATAGAGTCTTTCGGTACCACCGAAACGCGATTTTTGTTCCTGCATAAATGAAAATTGTTTGTCATGTTTTTAATTTCGCGCAGTATAACAATTACTATCAATATTGCTAATTTATGTCACAAAGAGATGTTAAAAGTATGCAGTTTTAAAGTGAATATAATGGGTAACTTTGACGTTATTGTTATGTTTTTTAGCTTATTGCTATTCAATTGTTGATTACTAAGCGCAGCTTTTATAGCATGCTTTTAACTATGTTTGTGGAACGGATGGTTTCAGGTATTTGACGAGCTTTAACGCATTCATTGCGAGTGAGTCATGAGCCTAGACATCATTAAAATATAAAAAAGGAAAAATACATGAAACCAGTAGTATTAGCGGGCGGATCTGGAAGTAGATTGTGGCCAAAATCACGTGCTGCATTGCCAAAGCAGTTTTTAGCGTTAACCGATGAAAACACTATGTTGCAAAATACTGTCAGTCGCCTTGATGGTTTAGACATGGATCCAGCTATTTTTATTTGTAATGAAGCACACCGCTTTCTTGTAGCCGAGCAATTACGTCAGCAAGGCAGGGATCACGGCGGGATTTTGCTTGAGCCTGTGGGTCGCAATACTGCTCCTGCTATCGCATTAGCTGCGTTGCAGGCGTGTAGCGAAGGTGAAGATCCTGTACTACTGGTTTTAGCAGCAGACCATTTAATCAAAGACAACAAGGCTTTCCATAAAGCGATTCAACACGCCAATGCGTTAGCTGAACAAGGGAAGTTGGTTACCTTTGGTATCGTTCCTGATTGTGCTCATACTGGTTACGGTTATATTCGCAGAGGTGAGCAGTTAAATCATTCTGAAACGGGGTTTGCAGTATCGCAGTTCGTAGAAAAGCCAGATATGGAAACTGCTGAAAAGTACGTTGCTAATGGTGATTACTTTTGGAATAGCGGTATGTTTATGTTCAAGGCTAGCCGCTATCTACAAGAGCTAGAAAAGTATGCGCCGGAAATGCTCAAAGTATGTAAAGAAGCGATTTCTTCAGAATCTAAAGATTTAGACTTTGTGCGTGTTGATGCTGATATTTTTGCCACTTGCCCAGATGACTCAGTTGATTATGCGGTAATGGAAAAAACCGACGACGCAGCTATGGTTCCGTTAGATGCCGGTTGGAATGATGTAGGTAGCTGGTCTTCTTTATGGGAAACAGCTGACAGCAAAGATGCTCAAGGTAATGTTTGTGTGGGTGATGTTATGTTAACCAACACAAATAATAGTTACATTAATTCTGAACAACGACTAATTGCTGTAGTAGGTTTAGACGATGTCGTTGTGGTAGAAACCAAAGATGCAATTTTGGTAGCAAATAAAAATAAAGTTCAAGACATTAAAACAGTGGTTAATGAACTCAAAGCGCAACACCGACCAGAGTTTGAATTTCATCGTGAAGTATTTAGACCTTGGGGAAGTTACGATTCCATCGATAACGGTGACCGATTCCAGGTGAAACGCATTACGGTTAATCCGGGTGAGAAACTTTCAGTTCAAATGCATCATCACCGCGCCGAACATTGGATTGTGGTTTCAGGAACCGCAAAAGTAACGAACGGTGAAGAGACCTTCTTAGTCACTGAAAACGAGTCTACATATATTCCAATTGGTATCGTCCATGCGCTAGAAAACCCAGGTAAAGTTCCACTTGAGCTTATTGAAGTGCAATCAGGTAGTTATTTAGGTGAAGACGATATCGTTCGTTTTTCAGATAGATACGGTCGCACAGCGAAGTAAATAAGGACTTAAGATGCAAATTAGTTGTTTTAAAGCGTACGATATTCGTGGCAAATTGTTAACGCAATTGGACGAAAATGTGGCTTATCGAATTGGCCGAGCCTATGCCGAATATTTAAATGCCAATGACGTGGTTGTTGGTGGTGATGTGCGTCATACTTCAGCACCATTAAAATTAGCATTGAGTGCCGGCCTAGTCGATGGTGGTGCTAACGTCATCGATTTGGGTATGACAGGCACAGAAGAAATTTACTTCGCTACCAAACATTTAGGGGTTGATGGCGGCATAGAAGTGACTGCTAGTCATAACCCAATTGACTACAATGGTATGAAGTTAGTTAAAAGTGAGTCTCGCCCCATTAGCGGCGATACCGGCTTGTTTGCTATCAAAGATATTGCTGAACAATATGATCAAGACACAGTTGAATCGCGTTTAAGTTTTTTCTCTGATAAACGCAGTAGCGATGAAGCATTCCTAAAAGGCGAGGGCAGTGTTTCCACTGATAAACTCACCGCTTCTGGTAAATATTCACAACGTTCATGTTTACCTGCTTATGTTGAACATATGTTGTCTTATGTGGATTTGACAAACTTCAAGCCATTAAAGCTAGTTGTAAATGCCGGTAATGGAGCTGCAGGTAAAGCATTAGATAGTATTGAACAAGCGTTAAAATCCCTTAAAGTACCCATTGAATTTATCAAAGTGCATCATCAACCAGATGGTGACTTCCCAAATGGAATACCTAATCCATTGTTACCAGAAAGCCGTGCAGATACAGCCAATGCTGTCATCGCCCATCAAGCTGATATGGGTATAGCTTGGGATGGGGATTTTGACCGTTGTTTCTTGTTTGATGAGACTGGCGAATTTGTTGAAGGGTATTACATTGTAGGTTTGTTAGCTAAAGCATTTTTGGATAAAAATGCTTCGAGCAAAATTATTTACGATCCTCGTGTATATTGGAATACTGAAGACATTGTAAAAACTGCTGGCGGTACGCCGATTAAAAGCAAAACTGGCCATGCCTTCATTAAAGAAAGAATGCGTAAAGAAGATGCTGTTTATGGCGGTGAAATGAGCGCCCATCATTACTTTCGAGATTTTGCGTATTGCGACTCGGGTATGATCCCCTGGTTATTAGTAGCAGAGTTAATCTGCACCAGTGCTCAACCATTGTCTGAATTAGTGAAGCAACGAATAGCGGCTTTCCCTTCATCAGGTGAAATTAACAGTCTATTGGAGGACGCTGATGCTGCACTTAATCGAGTTATTGCTAAATATCAGCCTATGGCAGAAGTGATAGACGATACAGATGGTGTAGGATTGGAGTTTGGCAACTGGCGATTTAATCTAAGAAAATCGAATACCGAGCCTGTTATTCGTTTAAATGTTGAATCCTCAGGAGATATTGCCTTGATGGAAGAAAAAACAGCTGAGTTATTGGCGCTTATTCGCGCTTAACTTTGTTGTAGAAGTGACGATATTAAAAAAATAGCCCTACTGGGCTATTTTTTTTGCTAAAAATTTGATTGAAGAACTGATTTATTTTAACTATTGAGACATTTGGTAAATTAACCAAATTATCATTAAATGGCTGCCTACGGTAATTGCAGTTAAGCGGATCCTCAAGGATTTATACCATGTGGCCAGGCTAGAGAGTTTAAATTCGTAAAAAATAACCAAGATATAACTACAAGCCAGGGTAATTAATGCAGCCTCGGGCGGAAACCAAATAACACTCAACCAACCTACAATCGAAGGCAGCATAGCCAAGTATATTAAGATTATAGAGCGCTTGTTATTAATTCCATCAAACCATAATACACCACCTAAAAAAGATAAAATTATGGCAGAATACTGAATGAAAAAGCCAACTCCTTCAAAGTAGGAAACGGTTTCCCAAAGTATAAAAAAAGGCAGAAAAATAAATGGGGTTAATCCAGCATAACCTAATATTTTGGCGTGGTATTTAAGCATTTTTATCACTTTTTGTGGTGTTATTGATTTGTTAATGTAATCAAACTTGTTTATTTACTTATATTTAACATTTGTTTGCTGCAATAAGCTAACTTATTGACCAGAATTAATTTTTTATTTAACTACAGAGAAAAAAATAGCGCCTTGAGGCGCTATTTTTGAATAGTCAATAATAGTTACTTTTTAATTGGGTTGTACTTTCTAGCATTTTCACCAGTATAAAGCTGACGAGGACGCCCAATTTTTTGTCCAGGTTGACTTAACATTTCGTGCCAATGAGATACCCAACCCACTGTTCTTGCTAGTGCAAAAATACAAGTGAACATGTTAGTAGGGATGCCAATTGCCTTAAGAATGATACCTGAATAAAAATCCACATTTGGGAAAAGCTTTTTCTCAGCGAAATACGGGTCGCTAAGGGCAATTTTTTCTAGTTCCATAGCCACATTCAGCAATGGATCATCAATGTTCATCTCTTCAAGTACTTCATGACAACTTTCGCGCATCACAGTTGCACGAGGGTCGTGGTTTTTATAAACACGGTGACCAAAGCCCATTAATCTGAACGGGTCATTTTTATCTTTAGCACGAGCTATAAACTCAGGAATGCGGTCTACACTGCCAATTTCTTGCAGCATGTTCAAACAAGCTTCATTGGCACCACCATGAGCAGGCCCCCATAAAGATGCAACGCCAGCGGCAATACACGCGTATGGATTAGCGCCTGATGAACCCGCAAGTCTGACTGTAGAAGTAGATGCATTTTGTTCGTGATCAGCATGCAATGTAAAGATACGGTCCATTGCTCTAGAGACAGCAGGGCTTATTTCATAATCTTCAGCAGGTACAGAAAACATCATGTTTAAGAAGTTTTCAGCATAACTTAGATCATTTCTTGGATAAACAAAGGGTTGACCGACATTATATTTGTAACACATGGCCACTAAAGTAGGCATTTTTGCGATTAAGCGGTAAGCACTTCTTAAGCGTTGTTCTGGATCAGAAATATCTAAATCATCGTGATAGAAGCTAGATAGCGCACCAACTGTACCACACAACATGGCCATTGGATGAGCGTCACGGCGGAAGCCTCTAAAGAAGTTTGTTAATTGATCGTGAACTAAGGTGTGACGTGTAATGGTGTTTTTAAATTCAGCATATTCTTCAGAAGTGGGCGTTTTGTCGTGTAATAACATATAGCAAACTTCTATGTAATCGGCGTCTCTCGCCAACTCTTCAATTGAATACCCTCTATGAAGTAATACGCCTTTAGCTCCATCAATAAAGGTGATGGATGATTCGCAAGAACCAGTAGCCATGAAACCAGGGTCAAAAGTGAAGTAACCGCTAGAGCCTAATGCTCGAACATCTATTACGTCGTTCCCAGCAGTTCCCGAAAGTACCGGAAGTTCTACCTCTTTGTCGCCTACCTTTAAAATGGCTTTAGTTTCTGCCATAAGATGTTCTCCTTAGACTAAGTTCTTAAACTGTTAAAAATTTATACAATAATAACAGCCATGAAAAAAAGTGTGCTATTTGTACTTAGAAAGTTAGCGCAAGTCAATTTTAATACACGAATGTTTAATATTTATTCTTAAAATGTGTCCGTATTACTCATAAATACCTAAATCCATAATTAAACCGTTTTTATCAAGAACAAAAATTGTAATTAATCTCTACGGTGGATATACTTTGTGACACTAAATGAAAAAAACGCTTAGTTGTTAAAGGTTTAATACTTAATTAACAAAGTGTTAACAGTTGAGCTAGCTTAACTTTATTTTTCGTTTATGCACTATACAACATAATAACTTTAAATAAATGCGTCAAACCTCAACAATGATTACAGGCACATAAAGTGAAAAAACAAAGACCAGTCAATCTGCAACTCAATACGATAAGTTTTCCCCCTTCAGCTATAGTTTCTATTTTACATCGGGCAACCGGTGTTGCTATGTTCTTCGCCCTGATTTTTGTGATCTGGGCCTGGGCTGTATCAGTATCAAGCCTTGATGGGTTTAATACGGTGCAAGAAGTGATGGCAGGGCCTCTTGGTAAATTCGTTGCTATCGGTACCTTATCCGCATTGACCTACCATATTCTTGGCGGTATCCGTCACGTGATTATGGATATGGGTCATTGGGAAGAAATCGACTCAGGCAACTTAAGCGCACAAGCCACTATTGGTTTGTGGGTATTAGTGACGATCGTTATAGGAGTTATATTGTGGTAACCGAACAAGCGGGTTTAAAACGTAACGGAGTGCAAGATTTTGTTACTCTGCGTGCTACGGCACTTATCATTACCTTATTTTCTTTTTACATGACCTATTTTTTCATTGCCACACCCGTGGTGACATTTGAAATTTGGAGAGATTTATTTTCTAGCATATTTATGAAAGTTTTCACTTTCATTACGCTAGTTGCAATTATGTATCATGTAAGAATTGGTCTATGGCAAGTTTTAACTGATTATGTCAAAGGTCCGGGTTTACGAGCAACGTTACAATATGTACTTAACATTATTGCATTTGTGTATGTTGCAGTTGGTTTATTTGTTTTGTGGGGTGTGAAGTGAGTATTCCGGTTCATGAGTTCGATGCGGTAGTAGTAGGGGCTGGCGGCGCTGGAATGCGAGCAGCTTTACAAATTTCTCAATCAGGTAAATCCTGTGCGTTACTTTCAAAGGTATTTCCAACACGTTCACATACAGTGTCTGCTCAAGGCGGGATCACTGTTGCGTTAGGAAATGCCCATGAAGATAACTGGGAATGGCACATGTACGATACAGTTAAAGGCTCTGATTACATTGGTGATCAAGATGCAATTGAGTACATGTGTAAAACAGGTCCTGAAGCGATTATTGAAATGGAGAATATGGGTTTGCCATTTTCTCGATTCGAAGACGGTAGAATTTATCAGCGTCCTTTCGGTGGTCAATCTCAAAACTTTGGCGGTGAACAAGGCGCTCGAACAGCTGCTGCAGCCGACCGTACAGGTCATGCTTTATTACATTTGCTTTATCAGCAGAATGTGAAAAATAAAACAAAAGTATTCAGTGAATGGTACGCCCTTG
Organism: Aliiglaciecola sp. 3_MG-2023; assembly: GCF_030548205.1. GTDB lineage: Bacteria > Pseudomonadota > Gammaproteobacteria > Enterobacterales > Alteromonadaceae > Aliiglaciecola. The sequence continues at coordinate 274,652 of NZ_JAUORV010000006.1, forward strand.
ATTTAGTCAAAAATCAAAATGGTGATGTAGTCGGTTGTACTGCTATTGACATTGAAAGTGGTGAGGTCGTTTACTTTAAGTCTAAAGCCGTCGTTTTGGCTACAGGTGGAGCAGGTCGTATTTATGCTTCAACTACCAATGCTCACATTAATACCGGTGATGGTGTTGGTATGGCATTGAGAGCGGGTGTACCGGTTCAAGATATGGAAATGTGGCAGTTCCACCCAACTGGTATTGCCGGTGCTGGTACGCTAGTTACTGAAGGGTGCCGTGGTGAAGGTGGTTACCTTCTAAATAAAGACGGCGAACGTTTCATGGAACGTTATGCACCAAACGCGAAAGATTTAGCGGGCCGTGACGTGGTAGCACGTTCAATGATGACTGAGATTCGTGAAGGTCGCGGTTGTGACGGTCCTTGGGGTACGCACATTAAACTTAAGCTTGATCACCTAGGTAAAGACGTCTTGGAATCAAGATTACCAGGGATTCTTGAGTTGTCTCGTACCTTTGCTCACGTTGATCCAGTAAAAGAACCTATTCCAGTTATTCCAACTTGTCACTATATGATGGGTGGTATACCCACTAACGTTGATGGCCAAGCAATTAGCATTGATAAAGATGGCAATGAAAAACCCATTGGTGGATTGTTTGCATGTGGTGAGATTGCTTGTGTATCTGTTCATGGCGCCAACCGTTTAGGTGGTAACTCGCTATTAGACTTGGTTGTTTTCGGTCGTGCTACAGGTCTGCATCTTGGTGAAGCTATTGATAAAATTGATTCTACTGAAGCATCACAAACTGATGTGGAAGAAGCTATGGTACGCTTCAATCGCTGGGAGAGCTCAGAGGTTGGTAAAGGCGAAGATCCAGTACAAATCAAGAAAGATTTACAACAATGTATGCAACTTAACTTTTCTGTTTTCCGCGAAGGGGATGCCATGGCCGAAGGTCTTGCTGAACTGAAAGAAATCAGAGAAAGGTTGAAATTTGCCCGCCTTGATGACAAGAGTAGCGATTTCAATACTCAGCGTATTGAATGTCTTGAGCTTGATAATCTAATGGAAACTGCATTTAGTACTGCGGTAGCAGCGAACTTTAGAACAGAAAGTCGCGGGGCACATAGTCGTTTCGATTATCCAGATCGTGATGATTCACAATGGTTGTGCCACTCTGTTTACCTACCAGAGTCAGAGTCTATGCGTAAGCGTGATGTAAACATGACACCTAAATTACGCGAAGCGTTTCCACCTAAAGCTAGAACTTATTAATTGGAGTAACGAAGATGAATCTTACTTTCTCAATATATCGTTACAACCCGGATGTTGATAACGCTCCACGCATGCAAGAATATTCGCTTGAAGTGGAAGAAGGGCAAGATATGATGGTGCTTGATGCACTTATCGCCCTTAAAGAACAAGACCCTACGTTGTCATTTAGACGTTCATGCCGTGAAGGTGTGTGCGGATCTGATGGCGTAAATATGAATGGTAAAAACGGCTTAGCATGTATTACCCCGCTTTCCGCTTTAGGAAAAGGAAAAATTGTAGTACGTCCTTTACCTGGTTTGCCAGTGGTACGTGATTTAGTCGTTGATATGAGTCAGTTCTATACTCAATACGAAAAAATTAAACCGTTTTTAATTAATGATGATAAACATCCGCCAGCTCGCGAACATCTTCAACTTCCTGAAGAGCGTGCTAAGCTAGATGGTTTGTATGAGTGTATTCTGTGTGCATGTTGTTCTACATCATGTCCTTCATTTTGGTGGAATCCAGATAAGTTTATTGGTCCCGCCGGATTGTTACACGCTTATCGATTCCTAATTGATAGTCGTGATACCGCCACTGATGAACGACTCAGTGATTTGGATGACGCATTTAGCGTGTTCCGTTGTCACGGAATCATGAACTGTGTGAGTGTTTGCCCGAAAGGACTTAATCCAACTAAAGCCATCGGCCATATCAAGTCGATGCTGCTACAACGGGCTGTTTAGTTTAGTCATTTAACACCAGTGGTGTTAATCGTGACAGCAAGTCTAAATAGCCATCCTTTGTAGGATGGCTTTTTTGCTTAAAAAATCGAACCTTAATGGTTTATTTACTTTAATTTTTTGGATATTTACGCATACTAGATATCCGGTTGTTAGCCTTACTTTTTAAAGGGACAATAATGCAACAAAGCGTGATGAAAGCATGGTGGGATTCTTCACACATGGCTGGCGGCAACGCTGCTTATATAGAAGAACTCTACGAAACATTTTTGGACGATCCAAACAGTGTTTCAGAGCAGTGGCGAAGTATATTTGAAAGTTTGCCTAAAGTGGATGGCGTTGAATTAGATACCAACCATTCTTTAATAAGAGAGCAATTCAAAGCCTTAGCTGCTTTAGGTCCTGCGGCCAGAGCAACTAGCAGTGCACCTGCTAAAGCTTCAAGTAGTGATGAAAAGCAAGTTAAAGTATTGCAGTTGATCAATGCCTACCGATTTAGAGGGCATCAACATGCCAATCTAGATCCTTTGGACTTATGGAAGCAGCCTAGGGTTCGAGACCTAGAGTTATCCCACCATAATTTGACTGAAAAAGATTTCGATACCCATTTTAATGTAGGTTCTTACGCCATTGGTCAAGAAACCATGACGTTGAAAGATCTATTCACTTCCTTGAATAGAACTTATTGTGGCTCTATCGGTTCTGAATATATGCATATCACTGATACCGAACAGAAACGTTGGTTACAGCAGCGCTTAGAATCGGTACAGGCAAAACCCGAAATTAGTCGCGATGAAAAAATCAATATTCTAAAGGGCCTAGTTGCTGCCGATGGTATGGAGAAATACTTAGGGGCTAAATTTCCAGGTGCAAAACGCTTTTCATTAGAAGGTGGTGATGCATTAGTGCCTATGCTTAAAGGCTTAATTAACCACGCTGGTGCTAATGGTGCGAAAGAAGTGGTTATTGGTATGGCTCACCGTGGACGACTTAATGTTCTAGTAAATGTCTTAGGTAAGAACCCTTCGGTTTTATTTGATGAGTTCTCTGGTAAACATGATCAATCCCTAGGTGCAGGTGATGTTAAATATCATGCTGGTTTCTCTTCTGACTTTGCTACCGAAGGTGGTAATGTGCATTTGGCGTTAGCATTTAACCCATCTCACTTAGAAATAGTCAATCCTGTGGTCATTGGTTCAGTAAGAGCGCGTCTTGACCGTCGTGAGTGCTCTGATGGTTCAACGGTTTTACCTATTACTATACACGGTGACTCAGCCATAGCTGGGCAGGGTGTTGTACAAGAGACATTTAATATGTCTCAAACCCGCGGATTCAAAGTGGGTGGTACAGTTAGAATCGTAATTAATAATCAGGTAGGCTTTACTACTTCTAAAACAGAAGATACCCGCTCAACACAATATTGTACTGATATTGCGAAGATGGTTCAGGCACCTATATTCCATGTGAATTCTGATGATCCTGAAGCTGTTTTATTCGTCACAAAATTAGCGCTAGATTATCGTAATACTTTTAAACGTGATGTGATGATTGACTTGGTTTGTTACCGTCGTCATGGTCACAACGAAGCTGATGAGCCAAATGCGACTCAGCCATTGATGTATCAAAAAATTAAAAAGCATCCTGTGCCACGTTTATTGTATGCAGATCAATTAACTGCTGAAGGCAGTATTGAAGATCACGAAGTAGAGAAATTAGTCAGTGAATATCGTGCAGCGCTAGATCACGGCGCGTGTGTTGTTCCAGAGTGGCGTCCTATGACAGAACATTCTGTAGACTGGACTCCGTATTTGGGGCATGACTGGGATGCGCCTTACAATGCTCAAATTGATAAAGATAAACTCATTGAGCTTGGCCGATCTATTGTCAATTATCCTGAGAGCTTTAAATTGCAATCGCGGGTGAAAAAGCTCTATGGCGATCGTGAAGCTATGCTTGCAGGAGAAAAGCTTATCGATTGGGGGATGGCTGAGAATTTAGCCTATGCCGATATTGTTTCAAAAGGAACAAATATCCGCCTAACTGGTCAAGATTCTGGTCGAGGTACATTTTTCCATCGCCACGCGGTTCTACATAACCAAAGCGATGGCGCGGAATATATGCCATTGCAACATGTGAGTGAAGACCAAGGTAAAATGGAAATTTACGACTCAGTGCTGTCTGAGGCTGCGGTTGTCGCTTTCGAATTTGGCTATGCAACTGCTGAGCCTGGTACCTTAACTATTTGGGAAGCACAATTTGGTGATTTTGCCAATGGCGCACAAGTGGTTATCGATCAGTTCTTAAGTTCTGGTGAAGCAAAATGGGGACGCTTATGTGGATTAACATTATTGCTTCCACATGGTTATGAGGGGCAAGGTCCTGAGCATAGTTCTGCTAGATTAGAGCGCTTTTTACAATTATGTGCAGATCATAACTGGCAGGTGTGTGTGCCTTCTACACCAGCCCAGGTTTACAACATGATCAGACGTCAAGCGATTCGTCCAATGCGTAAACCGCTAATTGTTATGTCACCTAAGTCACTTTTACGTCATCCTCTGGCAGTGTCTAGCTTTGATGAGTTAACTGATGGTGTTTTCCACACTGTTATTGATGAAGTTGATGATATTAAGCCAGCTGATGTTAAACGAGTTGTAATGTGTTCAGGAAAAGTTTACTACGATTTATTAGAACAACGTCGCAAAAACGAACAACAGGATGTGGCTATTGTTCGAATTGAACAACTTTATCCTTTCCCAAGTGAGGACGTGGTGGCAAAGATCACTAAAAAGTATACTCACGTTAAAGACTGGGTTTGGTGTCAAGAAGAACCACAAAATCAGGGAGCATGGTATTGTAGCCAGCATCATTTCTGGGCATCGCTCCCAGAAGGAGCAAAACTAACTTATGCAGGTAGAACTGCATCTGCTTCTCCTGCAGTTGGCTATAACGCAGTTCACAATCAACAGCAAAAAGCGTTGGTTGATGACGCACTTACTCTATAATTAGGAACCAGTATGACAATAGAAATTAAAGTACCGGTGCTACCAGAATCAGTAGCAGATGCTTCGATTGCCACATGGCATGTCAAAGTTGGTGACAAAGTCAGTCGAGATCAAAACCTTGTTGATATTGAAACCGACAAAGTAGTGTTAGAAGTTGTATCACCAGACGAAGGTACAATTACGGAAATATTGGATGCTGAGGGTGATACAGTCCTTGGTGAACAAATTATTGCAAAACTAGAAGAAGGCGACGGCGCTAGCAGTGCAAAAGCACCTGCAGCACCCGCAGCTAGTCAACCAACTACATCAAGTACAAAGGGTAAATCAGTGGAAATTAAAGTTCCTGTGCTGCCAGAATCGGTAGCTGACGCAACAATCGCAACATGGCATGTACAACCTGGGGAAGCGGTTTCTCGGGATCAGAACCTAGTGGACATCGAAACTGACAAAGTAGTGTTAGAAGTCGTTGCTCCTGCTGACGGTTCACTAACTGACATCGTTGCCCAAGAAGGTGACACTGTTACTGCTGAGCAAGTTATCGCTAATTTTGCTGAAGGTGCAGGTGCATCTGCTCCAGCAGCTAGCGAATCTACAGAAGCTGAGTCTGCAGAAGAGAATGACGCCTTGAGCCCATCAGTAAGACGTTTATTGGCAGAAAAAGGCGTTGATGCGTCGAATATCAAAGGCACTGGCAAAGGCGGTCGTATTACCAAAGAAGATGTTGAAAAACATCTGAAAGGCGCGTCTAAACCAGCATCAAAAGATGCCGCAGTTGCAGCTCCAGCCGCGCTAGTTGGCGAGCGTACTGAAAAACGAGTACCAATGACACGTCTGCGTAAAACCATTGCAAGTCGTTTATTGGAAGCGAAAAACTCTACGGCAATGTTGACTACCTTCAATGAAATCAACATGAAGCCAATTATGGATTTGCGTAAGCAGTATCAAGAAAGTTTTGAAAAGCGCCATGGTATACGTTTAGGTTTCATGTCTTTTTACGTGAAAGCTGTGACAGAAGCATTGAAGCGTTTCCCTGAGGTTAATGCATCAATTGATGGTGATGATATCGTTTATCATAACTATTTTGATATCTCTATTGCGGTTTCAACTCCTCGTGGATTGGTCACTCCAGTTTTACGAGATTGTGACGCTCTAGGAATGGCAGGGATTGAAAGTGGTATTAAATCTCTTGCGATAAAAGGTCGTGATGGCAAATTAGCCATGGATGACTTACAAGGTGGTAACTTTACTATCACTAACGGCGGTGTATTTGGGTCATTATTGTCAACTCCAATTATTAACCCTCCACAAAGTGCTATTCTTGGTATGCACAAAATCCAAGAACGTCCAATGGCGGTAAATGGAAAAGTTGAAATTTTACCAATGATGTACTTGGCACTATCTTATGACCACCGAATTGTTGATGGTAAAGAGTCCGTAGGCTTCTTAGTTACGGTAAAAGAAATGTTAGAAGATCCAACTCGTTTACTTTTAGACGTATAATATTTTGGACTAAATCGAATTGATAGGTGGTAGCTTGAGCTATCATCTATCCAAATGTCGGTATTTTATCGGCACCTTTAATCAAGTCGCTATTATGCGACTTTTAAATTAAATTAAACGGATAGAAACACCATGAATTTGCATGAATATCAAGGTAAGCAATTATTCAAAGAATATGGCTTACCAGTATCTGAAGGGTTTGCTACAGATTCTCCAGAAGAAGCTGCAGCAGCGGCCGATAAAATTGGCGGAAGTGAGTGGGTAGTAAAGTGCCAAGTACACGCAGGTGGCCGAGGTAAGGCTGGCGGTGTTAAATTAGTTAAATCTAAAGATGAAATCAAAGCATTTGCTGAGAAATGGTTAGGTAAAAATCTAGTTACTTTCCAAACTGACGAAAATGGCCAACCAGTTAGCAAGATTTTAGTTGAATCTTGTACGGATATTGCTGATGAACTTTATTTAGGTGCGGTTGTTGACCGTACTTCTCGTCGTATCGTTTTCATGGCGTCTACTGAAGGCGGTGTTGAAATTGAAACTGTTGCTGAAGAAACACCTGAAAAGATTTTGAAAGCTGAAATCGACCCTATTGTTGGTGCTCAACCGTACCAAGCGCGTGATATGGCATTCCAGTTAGGCCTTAAAGGTGTTCAAATCAAACAGTTCACTAAAATCTTTTTAGGTTTAGCGAAAATGTTTGTTGATTTAGATATCGCACTTATCGAAATCAACCCTCTTGTTATAAAAGATGACGGTGATATTCATTGTCTAGACGCTAAAGTGGCTATTGATGGCAACGCTGCATATCGTCAGCCTAAAGTTAAAGCTATGCACGATCCATCTCAAGATGATGCCCGTGAAGCTGAAGCGGCTAAATGGGAACTAAACTATGTAGCACTAGACGGAAACGTTGGTTGTATGGTTAACGGTGCTGGTCTTGCAATGGGAACTATGGATATAGTCAACTTGCACGGTGGCAAGCCTGCTAACTTCCTAGATGTTGGCGGCGGTGCGACTAAAGAACGTGTTGCAGAAGCATTCAAAATCATACTTTCTGACAGCAACGTTAGTGCAGTATTAGTTAATATTTTCGGTGGAATTGTACGTTGTGACATGATCGCTGAAGGTATTATCGGTGCAGTTAAAGAAGTGGGTGTGAACGTACCTGTTGTTGTACGTCTTGAAGGTACTAATGCTGAACTAGGCCGTGAAGTATTGGCTTCATCTGACCTAGATATTATCGCTGCAAGCAGTTTGACTGACGCAGCTCAGCAAGTTGTTAAAGCTGCGGAGGGCAAATAATGTCAGTATTAATTAATAAACATACCAAAGTTATCTGTCAGGGTTTTACTGGTGGTCAAGGTACTTTCCACTCTGAGCAAGCAATTGCTTACGGTACGCAAATGGTTGGTGGTGTTACACCTGGTAAAGGTGGTACAACTCACTTAGATTTGCCTGTATTTAATACAGTACGCGAAGCTGTCGAAGAAACTGGCGCAACTGCTTCTGTCATTTATGTACCAGCACCTTTCTGTAAAGATTCAATTGTAGAAGCTGCTGATGCGGGCATCGAATTGATTATTTGTATCACAGAAGGTATTCCTACCATCGACATGTTATTCGTAAAAGAATACTTGACGGTAAAAGGTGTTCGTATGATCGGACCAAACTGCCCAGGTGTTATCACTCCGGGTGAATGTAAAATCGGTATCATGCCTGGTCATATTCATAAGCCTGGTAAAGTAGGTATCGTTTCTCGTTCTGGTACCCTAACTTACGAAGCAGTTAAACAAACTACAGACGAAGGCTTTGGCCAATCTACTTGTGTAGGTATTGGTGGTGATCCTATTCCTGGTTCAAACTTCATCGACATTTTGAAGTTGTTCCAAGAAGATCCAGAAACTGAAGCAATCGTGATGATTGGTGAAATTGGTGGTTCTGCAGAAGAAGAAGCTGCTGAATTTATCAAAGCTAATGTAACTAAACCTGTTGTTTCTTATATTGCTGGTGTAACTGCACCTGCTGGTAAGCGTATGGGTCACGCTGGCGCAATCATTGCCGGTGGTAAAGGTACAGCTGACGAGAAGTTTAAAGCACTTGAAGATGCAGGTGTTAAAACAGTTCGTTCGCTTGCTGATATTGGTAAAGGCTTGCGTGAAATTACCGGTTGGTAATCTGCAATTAATTTGCTGTGAAAAACCCGCTTTCTAGCGGGTTTTTTTATGCCTATTATTCTTTGTAATTTAACTTAGTCGTAGTATAAAAATCCTCCATTAATTGTCGAAAATACTAGGTTTCCCCCCTTTAAAAAACCGCATCTGAAAGTTAACAAAATATAAATTCTCAAAACGAATTTGTAGTATCAAAGTTAATCAGGATTTAGATGAGTTTCAAAACTTCAGGGGTAATACTGATTGGCAAGCAGCTGACAAATTACCAGTGGCAGCGTACTTTTCTTAATTAAACATGAAATGTGAGTTTAAAACGGTTTCCTAGGGGGATTCGCTAGTGCAGAGGATGAAAGAGGTATACCTTATTTTGACTCTGATATTTCCATTTTTTATTTGTATAATGGCTTATATTTGGCGGATATCGGCTTTAGTCAATTTGACTATTTCTCTGATGTCGATAATGTCTATGTGGCTATATGTGGTAGCTACCCTTGTGAAAATAAGAATGAATTATTTGCATACCGGCTTGATTTAAAATACGAGGTGGATTGGGATACGTCACCTAATTGGGAAATATCCAATGAGGTTGCATTTACTTTCATAATGATTACTTTCTAATATTATTGAGGGATGCTGTTATCTGGAGTTGGTTTAGTCGCTTACTTTTAAGCAGCGGCTTAACCTGTAAAGCTTTATAAATTATTTGATTAAAAAGATTTTGCCTTCCTAGCAAAGTGTTATAATAGCTTCTTTTTTCGTTTCTAATACACGTGTTACAGGGGAACTATTAATGGCCGAGACAGACATTCGTCCGACCAACTTCATACGTCAAATTATTGATAAAGATTTGCAAGCAGGGTTGCACAAACAAATTCACACGCGCTTTCCGCCTGAGCCTAATGGTTATCTGCATATAGGCCATGCGAAGTCAATCTGCCTGAATTTTGGTATTGCACAAGATTATCAAGGAACCTGTAACCTCAGGTTTGATGATACTAATCCTGACAAAGAAGATATTGATTATGTTAACTCAATCAAGAACGATGTTCATTGGTTAGGGTTTGAATGGGAAGGTGATGCCCGTTACTCTTCGAACTATTTTGATCAATTGCATGCCTATGCGACTGAATTAATCGAGAAAGGGTTGGCATATGTTGACTTCTCAACCCAAGAAGCAATGCGAGAAATGCGTGGCACCTTAACCCAACCAGGACAAAATAGTCCTTATCGCGACACCAGTGTTGAACAAAACTTGGAAGAGTTTAGTAAAATGACAGCCGGTGAATATGCTGAAGGGCAGTGTGTTTTGCGGGCTAAAATTGATATGACGTCTGCATTCATGTGTATGCGTGATCCTGTCATCTATCGGGTTAAGTTTGCTCACCATCATCAAACCGGTGATAAATGGTGCGTATACCCAATGTACGATTTTACCCACTGTATATCAGACGCTATCGAAGGTATCACTCATTCTCTTTGCACTTTAGAGTTTCAGGACAACCGTCGTTTGTATGACTGGGTGATAGATAATATTGATATTCAGTCACAACCACGTCAATACGAATTTTCACGTTTGAATCTTGAATTCACGGTATTGAGCAAACGTAAATTAATTCAGTTGGTTGAAGAAGAGCATGTCAGTGGATGGGATGATCCGCGTATGCCTACCATTGCCGGATTGCGCCGTAGAGGGTATACAGCAGATTCAGTGCGTGAATTTTGTAAACGCATTGGTGTGACTAAAATGGACAATATGGTCGAAATGGGCATGCTTGAAGCCTGTATCCGTGATGATCTTAACGAAAATGCAAATCGGGCAATGGCGGTTTTATCGCCAGTGAAGGTGGTAATCGAGAATTATCCTGAAGATCAGGTTGAACAGCTTAGCGCAGCTAACCATCCAAATGATGAAAGCAAAGGAACCCGCAGTATTCCGTTTACGCAAGAAGTATTAATCGAAGCTGACGACTTTCGTGAACAAGCGAATAAGAAGTTTAAACGCTTAGTTCTGGGAAAAGAGGTTCGTTTACGAAATGCTTATGTGATTAAGGCCGAGCGTGTTGAAAAGAATGAGGAAGGGGAAGTCACCACCATTTTCTGTAGCTATGATCCCGATACATTGGGTAAAGATCCTGCCGATGGACGCAAAGTAAAAGGTGTGATCCACTGGGTTAGTGCTAGTAAAGCCTTGCCTGCTGAAATTCGACTTTATGATCGATTGTTTACAACGCCTAACCCTGCTGCTGAAGAGAACTTTGTAGACTGTATTAACCCAGATTCATTAGTTGTCAAAAATGGCTGGGTAGAGCCCAGTTTGTTAGAAGCTGAAATTAATCAAACCGTGCAATTCGAACGCACTGGGTATTTCTGCAAAGATAAAGACAGTACTGAAAGCAAATTGGTATTTAACCGTACCGTGGGCTTGCGAGATACCTGGGCAAAAATTGGCGATTAGGTTGGTATAAGCCTAGTTTACAATTTTAGTTACATGGAAAGAAAAAATGCGGCTTTTATAAGTCGCATTTTTTCTTTAATTATGTTGTTTTTGTTTAACTCAATACCGTGCCTTTGGCATTGCTCAAAATACTAAGACTTTGGTTGAGCAACGAAGGTTTTTCCGTTTTCTTCTTTACTGTCATCCGACATCAAATATAAATATAGCGGCATGATATCTTCTGGTGCTTTCAGTGTACTTGCATCTTCACCTGGAAAAGCTTTAGAGCGCATGGAAGTGCGAGTTGCGCCTGGATTGATACAATTGAAGCGTAGACTGGTACCTGCATATTCATCGGCTAAAACTTGCATCATTCCTTCAGTGGCAAATTTTGATATGGAGTAGGTACCCCAGTAGGCTCTTCCCTGGCTGCCGACAGTGGAACTTGTGAAAACAATCGAAGCGGTAGGGGCAAGTTCAAGGGCTTCTAATAATGCTTGTGTCATTAGAAATTGACTGTTTAGATTCACTTGCATGACTTGCTTAAAAATATCTTCTTCAATCTGCTTGAACGGTTCTAAATGTCCCAGCACACTCGCATTTTGTAACACACCATCTAATTTTCCAAACTGATTTATAATGGTGTTGGCCATATCCTGATAGTGCTTTTTTGTCGCGCCTTGCATATCTAATGGCACTATGGCGGGCTCTGGATAACCCTCATTGACTATTTCATCGTAGACTGATTCAAGTTTTTTAACTGTGCGGCCTAACAGTATAACTGTGGCCCCATGTTTGGCAAAGTGAATAGCAGCCGACTTACCAATGCCTGCTCCGGCACCAGTGATTAATATTGTTTTATTTTGTAGGGCATTTAAAGGGGCAGAAAAATTGAGCATGTTAAAATGTGAGTTAAACAAAAGGTATGGAATTCTAACATTTATGGGCTTTTTGAGGTATTCATTTTTAAATTAACTGGGGAATCAAATAAGCTCAAGAAAGAAATCGTTGAAAGTCTAATGTGACGGTTATTTATACATAACCAGCAAAACATAACTCTTTTACAAGTAGCCAGTCTAACATTATTTTAACAAACTCATTTGCAAAAAACTAACAAAGCCAATACTATGGGGGCAATGACAACTGGTCATACTTGTTGAAAGGTGGAAGGCACAAACAATGTACAGATGTTGCCTAAAAAATCGACTTTTCACATGTGTATCAATGAATTAACTGTATTTGGGAGAAATAATGAAAAAACTGTTAATCAGCACAAGTATCGCTGCAGTGTTTGTGCTCGCTGGTTGCGGTGGTGGCGACGAACTCAAAGAAATCCAACAAGATACAACGAAAACAGTTCCCGCTTCACGTATTATGTTTGACCCCTCCAATAGTGTATTGAACGTACCAAATGACTTATTTTTTGCGTTAGTGGAAGTGACTGATGATGGTACTTTAGAAATGCCGGATGAGGTTGCGGGTCAGGCTAATGGCGGGACCCCTGATTTTGACAACCCTTCAGCCGCCTTGGGGGCGCTAGATGGTTGGTCAACGCAACACCCGTTTACTTTTTCAACTTCTCATCCAGAAGGCGTGAGTTTAGACGCTGAGTCGGTCGCTAGTGCTGGCGCAGTTAGGATATTCGAAGGTGCCATTGGTGGTGATTTGAATGATCCCGATTGCACATATGTTTCACCGATTACAGGCTGTAAGGTGGGCGAAGAGTTGACCTTTGGGGTTGATTTTATCACCACAGCAAGTGGTGATGATGTGGCCATCGTGCCCCTTAAACCTTTCAAAGAGTCTACTTCTTATTATGTGGTAGCAACCAATAAATTGACCGCCGGTGGTCAAGCGTTAAAGCCGTCAACAACCTATGAGTTAGTAAGACAAGACATCAACACCTTACCTTTGGCAACCGAATCTCAGCTTAGTTTACAAGGAATAATCAATTCTTATGAAGCTGTATTAACGAGCCAAGGGGGCTTGAGTCAGGATGAGATAATATTTAGTTATACTTTTACTACTCAATCAACTACGCAAATCATCAATACCGTTAAACAATTGCAAATTGCACCTTTTGCACAAGCTCTTCAATCTGGGCTTTCGGTTGAAGATGCTGCGGCATTTTTACCAGTTATTCCGGTATCGGACGCACCGGTTTCTACGGCGTTTGATATGTTGGCACCAAGCCTTTTGGGAGAAGAGCAAATGGCCGGCCTTACGGCGGTAGGACTCAATACCTGTGATGGTATGATTTCCGCGATTTCTGATCCTTCGTCGCCTTTATTCGAAACTGCTGCTAGCGTTTTCCCGCAAGTCGGGGCGTTTTGTGCCGCTTCTCTGAAAGCCGGAGTTATTGACTTACCTTATTACAGTGATCCAGCCGATCCGTTAAATGGACGTTGGGAAGCCGCTTGTACAAATGGCTTAGCTTTACAAACTTTAGGCAGTGAGCAGATAGCGACATTAATCGCTAATGGCACTATTTCTGTTGGGCCGAATAACGACTTATGTCAAGCAGCATCAGACGGCCAACTCCTTGATTTGGATTTGACTAATGTGGGCGTCAATGACTTACGTCATGTAACCCGCTACAGCCCAATACCAGCGGCTCAAGGAACAAACGAAGATGGTACGCAAACCATTGATGTGCAAGTTACCGTTCCTGATCCCACTGTGATTGCCGTCTTAGCAGCAATACCTGATTCAGGTGTAACTGCCATTAGCAAGCCAGAATCAGGCTGGCCTGTGGTAATTTTACAGCACGGTATTACCTCTAAAAAAGAAGACTTCTTAGCAATTACCGGGGCGCTATCCCTTGCTGGTTACGCAACAGTCGCAATTGATCACCCTTTACACGGTAGCCGAGGTTTTACCATTGACGGTGAAATTGTTAATACATCAACTGGTTTTGGTGGTTCAACTACGGATTATTTAAATCTGGCTTCGTTATTAACAACGCGAGATAACAATCGACAAAGCATTGTTGACGTCATGGGGTTAAGATTAGGTTTGAATGCCGTTGTTGATCTAACTGGTGGAAGTGTAGATTTAGATGGTAGTCAGGTTTCTTATGTTGGACAGAGTCTAGGTTCTATTACCGGTATTTCTTCTGTCGCTTCTTCGAATAGATCATTCGGTGAATCTAGTCCCCTTGCTGCCTTTGACTCTATGTATCAATTTGAAACCGCGGTATTCAGCGTTCCTGGTGGCGGTATTGGCGGTTTCTTGATTGAATCACCTAGCTTTAGCAATTTAATTAAAGGGTCGCTACTGGCATCATCATCTGCAGAGTTTCAAGCTTTCTTAGTTGACTATGCTACGGAAAATCAAGTCCCCGCTGAAGAAGCAATAATCCCTGCATTTATTGCTTATGAAGCGCAACTTGATGACGCCGGTCTAGCTGAAATTAATGCTACGTTTGCTAGTTTTGTGTTTGCAGCCCAGACTATTATTGATGCGTCAGATCCAAATAACTTTGCGTCTTTACTTGCTTCCAATACAAGCTTTATGTTTCAAGAAGTGATTGGTGGCGGGATTAATGATGATGGTTCAACTGCGTTGCCAGATCAGGTTATTCCTAATACAACAGTCAATTCATCAACCTTTGCAGGTACAGAGCCGTTGGCAAGTTTTGCAGGTTTAAGTGGAGTTTCAAGCACCACTGAAGGTAATGGGTTAGTGCGTTTTATTGCCGGAGAGCATTCCAGTTTATTAAGTCCAACACCTAGTGCTGCAGTAACAACTGAAATGCAAAAACAAGCTGCGGCATTTTTTGCCACCGGCGGAACCATTGTCATTTCTGATCCATCAGTAGTATCCAATTAAGGTAACATGATATTTCAATAAGCCAAGTCGATGACTTGGCTTTTTTTTGCCTTCCGTTTATACATTTATATGTTGTCCCACTAAGGACTGGGTTATATTCTGACTATCGTCATTATTTATGGGTTATTGAAATCTGCAAATAATGCGCTTTTAATCTCATATTTTGTCCCCACATTAAGGGATTACTATTTGGAACGGTTTATTCCGCTCCTCATCTAATAATTTGAAGAAGTTGATTTTTAAATCAATACAAAGGAGTTACGCTTGGAGTTTTTATTTCAATATGGGTTGTTTTTAGCCAAAGCAATCACCATTGTGGTGGCCATTTTATTGGCAGTTGGCGGTATAGTTGCACTTGCTTCCAAGCAAAAACAGGGCGATGGACAATTAGAAATTAAATCTATGTCTGAGCAGTTCGAGGAGTTAAAAGAACATGCGCAAAACCTCCTTTTAAGTAAAGAGCAACTTAAGAAAAAGCAAAAAGAACAGAAAAAAGCAGAAAAAGCAGCCAAAAAGAAAGATCAAGATAGTCAAAAGTCGAATCTTTTTGTTGTCGATTTTAAAGGTTCAATGGATGCCCACGAAGTCGATAGTTTGCGTGAGGAAGTCACTGCAATTTTATGTGCAGCTCAGCCACAAGACGAAGTTTTAGTGCGTTTAGAAAGTGGTGGTGGGGTCGTCCATGGTTATGGGTTAGCTGCATCACAGTTACAACGCCTCAAAGATAAAAACATTCATCTTACTGCTGCTGTGGATAAAGTTGCTGCCAGCGGAGGTTATATGATGGCCTGTGTTGCAGATAACGTATTGAGCGCTAAGTTCGCGATTATTGGCTCTATCGGTGTGATTGCGCAACTGCCTAACTTTCATAAAGTTTTGAAGAAAAATGATATTGAGTTTGAGCAGCACACTGCGGGTGATTTTAAGCGCACTTTAACCTTGTTTGGAGAAAATACGGAGCAGGGACGTGATAAATTCAAACAAGAGTTAGAAGAGGTGCATGTCATGTTTAAAGACTTTGTTTCTTCACACCGCACAGATTTAAACATAGATAAAGTGGCGACCGGTGAATATTGGTATGGAAGTCGAGCAAAAGAGCTTGGATTGGTGGATACTATCCAAACATCGGATGATTTCTTGATGAGTAAATTAGACAGTCGCAACATTTTTTCCGTTAAATACAGTAAGAAAAAAGGTCTAGCAGAAAAGTTTGGTAAAGCCGCGTCTATTGGGATTGAGTCGGCTTTTGTAAAGCTTTGGTCTAAAAGTCAGACGTTGTTTAAATAGCCCTCGATTAATTTACACGCAATGACAAAAAAGAGCGACCTAGGTCGCTCTTTTTTGTGCTGATTGGTTATTTATTTACCATCCACATTGTCTGTCTTGGTTTTGCTCATCTAACCAAGCTTTTAATGGTTCAAAGTAATCAAGAATGGCTGTGGCATCCATTTCTGATTTACCGGTTAAGGTTTCCAATGCTTCTTGCCAAGGTTTGCTTTGTCCCATTTCCAACATGTTATTCAAAGCTGTGCCAGCTTCTTTACTACCGTATATCGAACAGCGGTGCACAGGGCCTTGATCACCTGCTATTTCACATAAACTCTTATGGAATTGGAACTGTAAGATATGGGCTAAAAAGTAGCGTGTATAAGGTGTATTTGCTGGTACATGATACTTAGCACCTGGATCAAATGCATCAGCAGGGCGTTCAATTGGGGCTTTCAAGCCTTGATACTTCTCGCGAAGTTCCCACCAAGCAGTATTGTATTGTTCAGGTGTTACTTCCCCTGAGAATACCTTCCAACGCCACTGATCAACCATAAGCCCGAAGGGCACAAATGCTATTTTATCCAAAGCCAATTTAAGCAACATGCCAATATCATTTGAGGCATCAGGTATCGAATCAACTAAACCAATTTCTTTTAAATATTTTGGTGTAATGGATAACGCGATTGTGTCACCAATTGCCTCATGGAAGCCATCATTAGCCGAGTTTTGGTATGCCATTGGCTGTTTATTATAGGCTCGTTGATAATAGTTATGGCCTAATTCATGGTGAATGGTAGCGAAATCTTCACCATTTTTCTGAATACACATTTTAATTCGCAGATCGTCAATGTTATCTATATTCCAAGCTGAAGCATGGCATACGGCATCTCGCTCGGTGGGTTGGGTAAACATCGAACGTTCCCAAAAGGTGTCGGGTAAAGGCGCAAAACCTAAGGATGAAAAGAACGATTCGGCTTGCTTAACCATCTGTATCTCATCGTAATTATGCTCTTCCAAGGCTTTGGTGATGTCAATAACCTCCATTTCTTGTTGTGGCTTTACGATATCATAGATATTTCCCCAGGATTGCCCCCACATATTACCCAATAAGTGAGCAGGGATAGGTTCACCTTGAGGCACAACATTTTCACCATATTTTTCGCCTAACTCGGCACGTACGTGACAGTGTAGTGCTTCATAAAATGGTTTAACTTGTCCCCATAATCGATCAAGTTCTTGGCTAAATGCATCTGCTTCCATATCATAGCTACCGCGCCACAATTCACTTAAATCTTTTTTACCTAATTCTTGTGCACCTAAATTCGCCAGTTCAGTTTGCTCCGCATATAGTGATTTCATCGGAGGAGATACTTGTCGCCAACCTTCCCACATTTCTAACAATAGTTTGGGGTCACGTTCGGTGGCCATAATATTGGACATTTCAGGCAGACTGAAACATTCGTTTTCACTGCGGCAATACTTTCCTGAACCATACATTCCGCCTAACTCTGATCCTATTTGTGCTAAACGAGCAGATTTTTTAGGATCTTCAGGAGCGGGCATAACCAAACTATTGGTCATTAAATTTAATTTTCTGCGCGTATCTTGGTCAACTTCAACGGCATTAAATTTTGCTGATTCTTTGGCATAATTTGTTGCTAAGGAAGTGAATTTTTCATTGAAGTATGCGCTTAACGCTGCGGTGTCTTGATTAATGTATGTTTGATAAGCCCACTCGGCTTGAGCCGCAGGAATAAGAATTTCTGCAAGATCCTGTTGTGCTGTTTCAACAAACTGCTGCGCATCTTTTTTTGTTAACACCTTAGGTTCAGATTGAGGAGAAGTCTCTTGTTTATCCCCACATGCTGCTAACCCTAAGGCAGCAATAACAAATAGTGCGCTTTGAGTACGTTTGAACGTCATGTGCTTTTCCTTTTTATAACAGAAATAAAAAAGCGGCTAATAAGCCGCTGTCATCGATTATTATTAGCCATTGTACAAATTAACGTGGCAGTTTTGAACCAGGATTTTGAGCCATAATTTTTTCTTGCCAATAGTCTTTAACTGAAAAGCTATGTTTTACTTTGGATTTTGTCACTGTTTTTGTTGCTGAATCTGGTTTCGGTTCTGATTTAGCTGTTTTCTTAAGTGTCTCGTTTTTAGCGTTCCCTGATGTAAGGTCATGAGTCATTTCTTCGAGGGCAGACAATCGGACATTTTTTCCACCATCGACACTGTACCAGCCACCCTTAGCTTCGATGGTTGGTGTTTTGCCATGTGCGGATTTGTATGCTTCGGTAAAATTTTCGATGATCTGTTCTTTGTCCAATTTGCTCATTGTAGGGTCTGCACCTTTTTACTAAAATTTATTGCTATTGTTGGAATGCTTTTATACCGTGTTTTCTGAAAAATGTCTAATTTCGACAATTTTGTATATTAAATGATAATAAAGTGTTAAAGGGTGGCTATGAGCATCAATAACCGAACGTTGTTAACTTATCTCAATCAATTACTTAAACCTGAAAAGATTAAAGATTATTGTCCTAATGGATTACAGATAGAAGGAACTCCCGAAATTCGTAAAATTGTTACTGGGGTGACAGCCTGTCAGGCGTTAATTGATCGCGCTGTAGGGTTAAATGCAGATGCCATCTTTGTTCATCATGGTTATTTTTGGCGTGGTGAAAACCCTTGTATCATAGGGATGAAACGACAAAGAATTAAAGACCTAATCAATAATGATATTAACCTCTATGGTTACCATTTACCTTTAGATATCCACCCAGAATTGGGGAATAATGCGCAATTAGCAAAACGGCTCAATATTGACGTTATTGGAGGTTTAGAGCAAAAAAATCCGCAAAGTGTTGCCATGTTAGGACAATTTGAAACGCCTCTGCCGCTGCATGAACTGGCAATCAATATTGAAACCTCTTTGCAAAGAAAACCGCAGATAATTAATGCTGGCGATCACAATATTAAATCAATTGCTTGGTGCACAGGTGGCGGTCAGAGCTATATAGAAATGGCAGCAGAACAGGGTGTGGATGCGTTTATAAGCGGTGAAATATCGGAACAAACGGTTCATGTTGCTAGGGAAATGGGTATTCATTTTATCGCTGCTGGGCACCATGCTACTGAACGCTATGGCGCTAAGGCTGTAGGTGAATATTTAGCCCGGTCCTTTGATATAGATGTGACGTTTGTAGATATAGACAATCCCGTTTAAGACGACTTTTCGCCGCTTAGTTTTAAAGGAACACTTAGTTTTTGATTAGAACCAACTCTTTATTTTAACCCAAGTGTTTCCCATCCATTCGTACCACCAGCGTTCAAATTTGTATATGTTTTTAGAGTTCGGTAGCAAATAACCGCTGTCGCCGTCTTCTGAATCTCTGACTAGGTGCTCGGTTGGTGCTGCAATGGGGATTAACCCTTGTTGTTGGAATAAATGCATTGCACGTTTCATGTGTGAGGCTGAGGTGACTAACGCAAATTGGTTGTTCTGCAGTGTGTCGCGCAAGTTAGCGGCTTCTTCTTCAGTGTCTTTTGACAAAGGAACCTCAATAATACGACTTTCTGGAATACCCATGGCAATGAGAAACTGCGCATTCATATAGGCATTACTAAATGTTTGTTTACCGACGTTACCTGAAGTCAATATCTTTGCCCGTGGATTATATTGTAATATTCTGATGGCTTCGGTAGCTCTGATGAGAGAGCAAGGAGATAGTTGAGACGTGATGGGGACGGCCCTATCATTGATGTGAGAACAGCCAAGTACAACGATAAAATTTACCTTTTTGGATAAATCGTATTGTGGATATTGTCGCTCTAGGGAATGCAAAAGCGTATTGGGTACGGGGGCAAAAGACACTAAAATGAAGCTCACTATGCCGACAATCATAAACAGATTGGCTCGAGCGTACTTTTTTCGCCATAAACAAATTAACGCAGTGATTAAACATATTAAAATTACCGGTAAAGGCATTAAGAATACACCGATAAACTTTTTAAAAAGGAACAAATCCACGTAAAATGATCTCCATTAAAGTCACGTACAGTGAGAGGCTATACCTCTTGTCAAAAAATATCATTCTATGAGTAAAAAATCAGATCAAAGTTTTGATTCATTGATGGATAAATTTGCTAACAATATTTACGGTTCCAGTAAAGGTAAACTGCGCCATGAATTGTTAGTTAATAATCTTAATCAGTATATCAATCATAACGATAAACCGCTCGACATTATTGACGTTGGGGGCGGTACAGGAATCATGAGTAAAGTCATGCTTGAATGGGGGCATAAACTTACATTTAATGACTTGTCTGCAGATGCCGTGGCGATGGCTAAAAAAAATTTAGCAAATTATGAAAATGTGAGCTTTATGTGCAGTTCATTGAGTGATTTGCCCACTCAACAGACCTATGATGTGGTGATATGCCACGCCGTTTTAGAGTGGTTAGAGTCGCCGCTTGAGGCTATTTCTTCTTTGCTAACAAAAGTAAAGCCGGGTGGGGTACTGTCTTTAAGCTTTTTCAATAAGGATGCCCATAGGTTTGGTAATCTGCTGTACGGTAACTTCGACTATGTTGCAGCTGATATGAAGCATAAAAATACCGTGAGATTGAATCCTAATAATGCATTAGAACCGCAAAAAGTTATTCATCATCTAGATGACTTGCCGTGTGAAATTATTAGCAGCGCGGGTATCCGTTGCTTTCATGATTATTTAAGGGATATCACTAAGCAAACCGACGAATACGAAAAGATTAAAGCCGCTGAAATAAAATATGGTCATAGGGAACCATACAAATGGTTGGGCAAGTATTTCCATCTTATTCTTCGCTGTAACTCCTGATTTCGGGGTAAATTGACCCAGCAACCACTTTTTATTTCGAGTACTGAATAACGGATCCTTAAGCTAAAAAGGTATTAGGATCTGATTGTTTTTTTGCCATTAACGCAAGGTTGTTAAGGGTGGTTTGGGCAATTTGTTGTAATGCTTCGTGGGTGAAGAATCCTTGATGTCCGGTAATTAATACGTTGGGAAACCCCACTAACCGGTCAAAAACATCATCTTGCATAATCTCCCAAGACTTATCTTCAAAAAATAAATCTGATTCCATTTCGTACACATCTAAGCCCAGTTGACCTATCTTTCGAGACTTTAACCCTCGTATTACCGCTTTACTATCGACCAATCCGCCGCGGGATGTATTAATCAGCATGACATCATCTTTCATTTTATGGATCGAGTCATCGTTTATCATATATTGACTTTCACTGGTTAGTGGACAATGTAAGCTTATGATATCTGAATTAGCTAAAAGGGTGTCAAGGGAAACAAAAGTGACATCTTTAGAGGGAGTATCTTGAGCAATTGGATCATAACAAATTACCTTACAACCTAAGCCGAGTAGTATATTAGCTGTGCATCTTCCTATTTTACCATAGCCAATAATACCAGCAGTTTTGCCATGAAAATTGAAACCAATTAAACCGTTGAGACTAAAGTTGTTTTCACGCACGCGGTTGTACGCTTTATGTAACTTCCTATTCAAGGTCATCATTAATGCGACAGTGTGTTCCGCAACGGCTTCAGGAGAATAAGCTGGTACGCGAGAAACGTTTATTCCAAGTTGTTTTGCCGCTTGTAAATCAACATTATTGAACCCAGCGCAACGCAACGCAATATGCTTTACTCCCATGCCTTTTAGCTGTTCAATAACCTGTTTATTCACTTGGTCATTAACAAAGACACATATGGCTTCATAACCCTGACACAAGGCTACGGTATCAATTGATAGCCTAGCTTCTTGAAAGTCTAAGGTGAAGTTATAATCTGCATTTTGTTTAGTAAAGTAAGTAATATCATGAGATTTACTACTGAAAAATAGTGTTTTCATTCTGCTCGTCTCTTATGCTTTGGCTATGATTCTGAGGTGATAGATATATTACAACAGTGCTTCTATATCTTTTTCAATGGCTTCTGGTTTGGTTTTTGGGGCATATCTGCCCATAACTTTTCCGTCTTTGTTTACTAAAAATTTAGTGAAATTCCATTTAACACTTTTGCTACCTAACACACCGGGAGCTTGAGCTTTCAAATACTCGTAAAGAGGAGAGGCATGTTTGCCATTTACATCTGATTTTTTAAAAAGAGGAAAGTCGACGCTAAAATTCAGAGTACAAAATTGTTCAATTTCAGAATCGGAACCGGGTTCTTGATGTCCAAATTGGTCACAGGGAAATCCCAAAATTTCTAATCCCTGTGTTTTATATTTTTTATATAGTCCTTGTAAGCCGTCATATTGGGGCGTAAATCCGCATTTGCTAGCGGTATTTACTATCAATAGCACTTTGCCTTTATAATCTGAAAAATCTTTTACTTCACCACTGCTCATTGGCATTTGAAAATCGTAAATCGAGTCTGACATATTTATCTCATGTAGGTTGCTATTGCGGCTTTATGATATTTATATTATCGGTTCATAGTTCCACTGATGGCCCGCATAATGCACTTTGGCTTTGGCATATTCACGTTCAGCACGCCATGTGCGGTTGTTAAGTTTAACTACAACACCGGCATACAAACGCTTATTTGCGATTATTTTAATATCCTGTTGATAGGCATCTTTGGCTAGTTTCATTTTTTCACATTTTGATTCTAGCCATTCCAGCAATTGGGATTCACTTTTAAACATCTCTTCTGCTTGTTTGAATTTACGCTGCAGTTCTGGATGAATGTTTTTACTGCGCATTAACTCAAATTTGCCTCTGTGGCGAAGATTATTGTCTCTTAACTGCAGCAATAACTCTTCGACCGTATCTTTTCTTTCCAGTAGGGTATTAAATCCCTGACTAAAGTCGATATTTAGGTGGCTGCCAGATACTGCACCTAAAGTGCCGGCGGTTATCGCACCTTTGCATTGAATATCACAGGCAAACAAGTTGCCATTTGGTTTATCAATTGGGCCTATGGTAACGCTTCCACCACAGTTTATTTTGCTATAAGCCAATTGACGTCCGATGGTAACGTTTCCACTGCACTGCACTTTAAGCCCTTGCCCATGCTGCACGTGGACACTTCCTTCGGCAATCAGTTTGGTACTATATTCAGTACTGTGTTCATTAACTTTGCCCATTGCCCCTTCGGTGATGATGATATCGCCACCGGCTTTAATGGTAGCCGATTCAACAAAGCCATTAATAGTGACATCTCCACTGGCGGTAATTTCCATTTTTTCAGTTACATCACCATTCACTAATACAGCACCATCGTATTTAATATTGCCAGTGCCTACATTTACACCTTTACAAATAAAGGTATCATCTACCCACATTTTGCCATTTTGAAATTTAGGCATGCCAGTGATCGCAGCTAAAAATAAATTTTCATCATGGTCACTGACTTTGATCCCATCACCGGGTTTGAATTTAATCCAAGCGCCTGGTTTGGGAGCAGTTAAACCACCTTTAACATTAAAACCACTACGACCTTTTGATGGGGCAATGCGACGTAAAACTTCAGTATTTGCTTTCACGCAAATGACATCCCCTAAATTTCGCATGTCTACTCGGCTTGAGCCACTGGTTTGCGGCTTTAATATTCGCTCCAGGGCATTAGGTACTAACGGGTTAAGCTTAGAATCTTTACCATTTTTAACAGGCAAGCCCTTCGCCACTAGTGCCTCAATAATCGTACCTGGTTTTGCGGCTTTCGCTTTTACTGCAACGTCATCGATTATTTTCTTACTTAAGCCTCTTACGACACCACTGTCATTTGCAAGTTTGACTAATTCAGACGCCGTGGGGGTATGGCCTCCGTATGCTGCGGTGATAGAGATAAAAGCGAACATATCATTATCTTCAATACGAAATTTTACCTTTGCATCCTTTTTTTCAGCAATGACTTCAGTAATGATTTCGTTGTTCCCTTCTTTTCGCGCTTTGATCAATAAATCGCTAGCATTAATCACGTTTTCTTCAGACAAGTACAAGTCTGCATAGTTACTGTTATTAAAGCTGTTAATCAGAGATTTAGTGTCGACATTGGGGGCTACATCACTTGGATTTATAACCAAATTTAAAAATTTGCCGCTATCATCAAGCCTAAAATTGATGCCTTTCATTATTACCACCTAAATTTAATCTGATCTACTTGTTACTGCTTTATCGACTATAGAAATGAATGTATTAATTATAGACAACCTATGACCATGGGTTATTCATATGAACAGCTAGCTACCACTTTGTCCAACTATCATTACGAGTTCTAAGAGTTGAACAAACAGGTTAAATATGGTGCTATCAATTAGCATCTATTTATATCACAACAAATGTCAAATGTACTCGCTGTTCGATTCAATTCCCAAAGAATTATTTTAACCATTACGCTGTCTTGAGTAGGTCATTTTTATAAATTTTCTGCGTATTGATGAAGTGCTCGAATAATGGCTCTTTTGGGCGGGTTATTCTGGTACTCGAAGGTTAATTGTTCCAACAAACTTAAATACTCAGGCAATTGCATACTTGCCGGTGAGTCAGGATCAGTAAGACGGTATTGTCTATGTCGTTGCCATTTAATGACCTCTTCTTCACTTAAGCTCAACGGATAATTTCGTGCTCTATATCGAAAAAGTAGGGTAGCGAGTCTTGAGTCGTCGAATTCCCACTCCTTTGCACCTAAATTGCTAGGGGCGATTTGATGAATTTGATTTAATTTTTGGCGATCTGAATCACTTAAAAATCCCCCTGTATAGAGGGCATAGTCAGGGTCTATGGATGGAGTAGACTCCCGCTGTTCATCAAATACGGCTACGAGTTTACTGGCTAAACCGGTTTGACTTTTTATGCTCGCTAAGTTTTGCAAACATTGACTGCGGTCAATGCCTAATCGCTGGGCATTTTCTTCATTTAGGGTTTTTGCAGGGGCGACGAAAGGGCACTTATTTAGATGAATGAGTTTTACCGGCAGTCTTTGCTGCCCCTCAGGCATATCAGAGGTTCGTTGATATAACCGCGCTTTTATTTCTTCAATGTCTAAATCAAAAAGAGGCTTAGGATCCAAGCCTAAATTTAAACATATGATGGCGTTTTTATTGGTTGGGTGATATGCAATCGGTAATACCCAAGTGCAACATCCATTCTTTGCTGGTAATTTTGACGAAATATGGACGAGAGGAACCTGAGCATCGATGTTTATATGCTCTGCTACTTTACGTTTGTTTCTAAGACTAAAAATATATTCATAAAGCTTGGGTTGGGCTTGTTTAATTAGTTTCGCCATAGCAATAGTGGCGTAAACATCGGCTAAGGCATCATGGGCATCCGTGTGAGTTATCTCATTGGCTTTAGTGAGATCTTCAAGTTTAAAGCTCGGAGTACCATCTTCTTTGTAAACCCAGTTTATACCTTCTGGTCTTAATGCATAACACGCTCTTACTAAATCAATAATATCCCATCGACTATTACCATTTTGCCATTCTCGAGCGTAGGGGTCGTATAAATTCCGATATAAAGTGTAGCGCGTCACTTCATCATCAAATCGAATACTATTGTAGCCTGCGCTGCAGGTGCCAGGGATTGTCATCTGTTGTTGTATTTTTTCTATGAACTCAGCTTCAACTAAGCCGTCGCGCAAGGTTAATTGTGGGGTAATACCCGTTACCAGGGCCGCATGAGGGTTAGGCAAATAATCATTTGGAATTTGGCTGTACCATTTTACTGGTTTATCAATAATATTGAGATCAAGGTCGGTTCTTATTCCCGCAAACTGACAAGGAACGTCTTTTTGAGGGTTCACTCCCCAGGTTTCATAATCGTGCCAAAGAATTGATGGGCTCAACGTCATTACTCTCTACAATTAAAAGTCCCCTAATCACCAATAGAATAAAAAATTGAATGTCTTATTTTTTGCAGTGATTCTGAATAGGGAAAAATAAGAATTATACAGAAACCAATAGGTTCTGCTATCTACAAAGACATTCTTAGTCAATCCTTTTAAAAATTCAAAAATGTTTTTAAAAAGTTATGTTTTTTAAACGGTTAAGACTATCTTTATATTAGGTGATCAATTTGTTGTATAAATTGATAGCTAATCAAAACACTTTCGAAGCTAAGGAGAAAGGGTGGAATCATTAAAAGTAAATCACTATATGAATCGTCGGCCCGTAACATTTACTGATGAAATGCCAGTGGCCGAAGCGGTAGAGCGTCTTTTGACGGGTAAACAATCAGGTGGCGCCGTGCTAAACCCACGCAATAAAGTCATTGGATTTTTGTCTGAAAAAGACTGCATTGCGCGAATGGTTACATCGAGTTACTACCGAGAGCAAGTGGCTCGTGTTAAAGAAATTATGAAGACAGACGTATTAGCTGTGAAATCATATGATTCGATAATTGAAGTGGCACAACGATTCTTAAATGAAGGGACAAAACTATACCCAGTGGTTGACGATGATGGCTATTTCATCGGTACCATAAGTCGTGCTGATGTCCTTTATGCTATAGATGTACAACTAAGAGACGGGTATAAACGCGCCTAAAAGGGTTTAATAGGCTACTTTGCTGGAAATTTGCTGGCGTTTCTTCTAGGATCCGTTGCGTTTTAATGCATCGAATTTTTTGAGAACACATTGTCTAATAATCAGAATATAGCCATTCCAACTCGCGACGATTTACAAAAGCAGCTTTCAGGTTGCTTAGGTAGTGATATTTTTAAACTGCAAAAGCAGTTAAATCGTTTAGTCAAAAGTAAATCAACTGATGCTCAGTGGTTATCTTTGGCATCTGCCATTGAAAAATCCACTTTAGTACGTCAATTCAAACTGCAAAACATTCCAGATATTGACTATCCGGAATTGCCTGTAAGTGAGCATAAAGATGCGATTAGTGAAGCAATCGCAAAACATCAAGTTGTGATCATCGCGGGTGAAACTGGCTCGGGAAAAACCACCCAAATCCCAAAAATTTGTTTAGAACTTGGTCGCGGGGTAGATGGACTTATTGGTCATACCCAACCTAGACGGTTAGCAGCCAGAACAGTTGCGAACAGAATCGCTGAAGAATTAGGTACTTCCATCGGTGAAAAAGTGGGATTTAAAGTCCGCTTTTCGGATCACGTGGGAGATGACACCTATATTAAGTTAATGACCGACGGTATTTTGCTCGCGGAAATGCAAGCTGATAGGTTTTTAAGTAAATACGATACTTTAATTATTGATGAAGCCCATGAACGCAGCTTAAATATAGATTTTATTTTAGGCTATTTAAAACAACTTTTACCTAAAAGACCTGAACTCAAATTAATTATTACCTCAGCAACCATTGATCCTGAGCGATTTTCGAAACATTTTAACAATGCGCCTATTATTCAAGTAAGTGGCCGCAGCTATCCAGTTGAGATACGCTATAACCCACTACAAGATAATGATGAAGAGAGTGACCAAATACAGGGGATTATTTCAGCGGTTGACGAACTAAGCCGTGAAAAACGGGGTGATATTTTGGTGTTTTTAAGTGGTGAACGCGAAATTAGAGACACTGCTGATGCCTTAAATAAACAGAATTATAAAGCCACGGAAGTATTGCCACTTTATGCGCGGCTTTCAGTCGCGGAGCAAAACCGAATATTTCAATCACACGGTAATCGTCGAATCGTCTTAGCGACAAATGTGGCGGAAACATCGCTCACCGTACCAGGGATTAAATATGTTATTGATCCCGGTTTTGCACGGTTGTCTCGCTATAGCTATCGCAGTAAAGTCCAGCGCCTACCCATCGAAGCTATATCTCAAGCCTCTGCGAATCAGCGGGCAGGGCGCTGTGGGCGGGTTTCTGAAGGTATATGTATTCGTTTATATTCAGAAGAAGACTTTACAGGACGCCCTGAGTTTACCGATCCTGAAATTCTCCGTACCAATCTTGCTTCGGTTATATTACAGATGTTGTCGCTAAAACTAGGCAATATTCAGGACTTTCCATTTGTTCAGCCCCCAGACAATCGATTCATTAATGATGGATTTCGTTTGTTAGAAGAGCTTACTGCCGTGGAAAAACGTCAGGGCAAGCTGACCTTGACCGAAACCGGACGACAAATAGCTAAATTACCCGTTGATCCTCGATATGCCAGAATGGTCGTGGAAGCCGGACAGCATAATTGTGTCTCAGAATTAATTATTATTGCCGCGGGTCTGAGTATTCAAGATCCCAGAGAGCGGCCCCAGGAAAAACGTGCTGCAGCTGACCAACAGCATGAAAAGTATGCAGATAAACAGTCTGATTTTGTTTCCTTATTAAATTTATGGCAAGAGTTTAAATTACAACAAAAAGAGCTGTCGTCAAATCAGTTGCGTAGATGGTGTCGAAGCCATTTTATTAATTATTTGCGAATGCGTGAATGGCAGGATGTGGTCAGCCAACTTAAAAAATCTATTGTAGACGTTGGATTTAGATTAAATAAAGAGAGCGCCGATTTTGATGCTGTGCATAAAGCCATTTTGTCTGGATTGTTGTCGCATATTGGTTTTAAAGATAAAGAGCGTGAATTTGAAGGGGCGAGGGGATCGAAGTTTGTGATCTTTCCTGGTTCAAATTTATCCAAAAAACCGCCTAAATGGACTATGGTCGCCGAATTAGTGGAAACCTCCAGACTATTTGGTCGTTTAGCGGCCAAAATTGAGCCTGAATGGATCGAACCACTGGCCAAACATTTAACTAAATATCAATACAGTGAACCGGTTTGGTCTAAGAAGCGTGGGACAGTTCAAGCATTGGAAAAAGTGCTGTTGTTTGGCCTAACAATTGTCAGCAATCGGCATGTTAACTTTAGCACAATCGATGCCGTAGTAAGTCGCGAAATTTTTATTCGCGAAGCCTTAGTCAATGCTCAAACTAAGTTGTCTTACGACTTTATTCACTATAATCAAAGTCTTATTGAAGACATACAATTACTTGAAGAAAAGTCCCGTCGTCGCGACGTCTTAGTCGATGAGCAAGAACTGGTAGCATTTTATGAGCAAACAATTCCTCAGCATGTTTGTAGCGAAAGTAGTTTTAAAAAGTGGTGGAATAAAGCTGATTCAACCATAAGGGAAAGTTTAAAGTACGACCCTGAGCAACTCAAAAAACATCAGGCAGAACAGGTCAATGATCTCAATTTCCCTGACACTTGGCAGCAAAACAATTTGAATCTGCCATTAAGCTATTGTTTCGAGCCTAACCAAATAGATGATGGCGTGAGCTTAATAATTCCATTACCCATTCTCAATCAACTAGAAGAAACCGGCTTTGACTGGCTTATTCCTGGTTTCCGACATGAATTAATCGTGACCTTGATTAAATCATTGCCAAAGCGATTGAGGCGTAATTTTGTGCCTGCCCCAAATTTTGCAGATGCGTGTATGTTAGATATGCCGTCTACCGATATTAAAGGTCATCCATTACCATTTTTAACCGCCTTGAGTAAAAAGCTTTTGAAAATGACGGGTGTAACAGTGGCGGAAGATGAATGGCAATGGCAAGGGTTACCAGAGCACTTAAAGTTTAACTTTAAAGTGGTGGATGGCAAAGGCAACCTATTAAAACAAGGTCGTGACTTGCATGTACTTAAGTATGGACTGCAAGATAAAATCTCTACCACGTTAAAACAAGCGGCGTCTCCAGAGATTGAGAAAAAGGGCCTCACCCAATGGAGTTTTTCAGTACTCGAAGAAGAGTATATTGATAATTCCCAGGGATATGAAGTGAAAGCCTATCCAGCCTTAGTGGATGATAATAAGAGTGTAGCGATAAAGTTATTTGAAAATCCAGAAAAAGCACTAAACATTCATAGACAAGGACTGCGACGCTTAATTATGTTGAACATTCCATCACCCCTAAGTTATTTAAAGGAAAAGTTACCTAATAAAGCAAAATTAGGGCTGTATTTTAATCCGTTTGGGCAAATACAAGCACTAATCAATGATTGTATAGAAGCTGGAGTTGATCACTTAATCGCTCGTTTTGAAAGCGATATGGGTGTGCCTATTCGTTCACCAGAGTTGTTTGATAAAGCGCGAGACTTTGTTCGAAAAGACATAAACGAAGTGGTTCTTGATATAGCAAAAAAAGTCGAAGTAGGGTTAACTCAAGCTCATCAAATACAAAAGAAATTAAAAGGTAATGTCTCCCTTGATATGATTAGTGCCCATGGGGATATTAAACAACACTTAAACTCTCTGGTGTTTCCAGGTTTTATAAGCCAATTTGGTATTGTTAAAATAGACGATTGGAACCGTTATATTAAAGGGATCGCCAGACGTTTAGAAAAATTACCCATAGATCCCAATAAAGACCGGTTACATCAACTAAATATAGAAAAAGTGCAAGGGCGGTATCAGGCAGCATTAAATAAAATACCTAAAGGCAAAGAGGTGCCTGAAGACCTAAAAGCGGTGCGTTGGATGATTGAAGAGTTGCGCGTATCCTTTTTTGCGCAACAACTTGGTACTCCTATGCCAATTTCAGTGAAGCGAATTGAAAATCAATTGCTATCATTTTAAACGATGTTCGTTGACTTTATAGCAGATGCACCCTATAAAAGTCATAGGTGTTTATAGTTAGGATGAGGTAAAAGATGTTGGGATACGATGACAAGCGAAACTTTTTTCGAATGATGTTGAATTCACCCTGTGAATTGACAGTGCACGATGATGAGTCCACTCGTTCCATGCCCGCAGTTTGCAAAGATATTAGTGCCACAGGCATGTCTTTTGAAGTGGAAGAAGAATCTGTCGAGATAGGCACGCTTGTTGATGTGGCGATTGAATCCACCAGTAGTCAGATCCCTTCGTTAAGTGCCAAAGCCAAAGTTGTGCGCTGTGAACGCAGCTCTGATAGCAGTTGTATTATTGGTGTTGAAATTATCGAAATGAATTAATCTATTTCATTTATAAATGACCAAGGGGGCAGATTCTTGGTCATTTACATTATTTTTCAGTAATAGTTTAACTTACTGAACAAACCAATCCTTTTAAATAAAACCCTTCAGGGTAGTTACTGGCTACGGGGTGGTCAGCAGCTTGTCCCAAACGCTGTAAAAAGTGCACGGTTTTATTGGCATCTAATGCGGCATCAGCTACCACTTTTTGAAATAAATCCGATGACAATAAACCTGAACAACTAAAGGTTAATAGTATACCTCCAGGATTAAGGATCTTCATCGCTAGCATATTAATATCTTTGTAGCCTCGACAGGCTCGGGTTAATGATGCTTTTGAATCAACAAACTTAGGTGGATCAAGCACGATCATATCGAATTTTGTTCCCTGGTCTCTATATTCTCTCAACGCTTCGAACACGTCTTGTTTTACAAAGCTGGCTTTAGCAGAATCTAGATCATTCAGCTCAATATTTCGTTTTGCTGTTGCCAACGCATTGTCTGAGACATCCATATTTACTACGCTTGTGGCACCACCTTTGAGTGCATAACACGCAAAGGTTCCGGTATAACTAAAGCAATTTAGTACTCGCTTATCTTTTGCATAAGTAGCAGCGGTTGCGCGACTATCTCGTTGATCTAAGTAAAAACCTGTTTTGTGGCCCTGTTTGAGATCAACAATAATTTTAATGCCATTTTCTTCGATAATGACTTCATCGGGTACTTCACCATGTAAGGTTTGAATGATTTCAGGTAACCCTTCTTTCGCTCTAACAGACACGTCACTGCGTTCTAATATACTGCAATCAGGAAAGCGCTTAGTTAGGGCCCAAACAATTTTTTTACGGTGCTTTTCCGCTCCAGCTGAAAGTAACTGACAGACAATGACATTGGCATACTTATCAATAGTGATACCTGGCAAACCATCGGATTCCCCGGCAACTATCCGATATCCGGTTAAACTATGTTGTAAAATAATGGGCTCTCGCAGAGCCATAGCTTGGTCGAGTTTGCGTAAAAAGAAACCATTGTCTACCACTTCCTGACGATCGAAAGTCCATACTCTCACTTGTATTTGTGATTGGGTTGACCAAGCTCCTTTAGCGAGAAACTCACCGTTATCAGCGAAGATGTCGACAGTGTCGCCGTTACGTACTACTCCTTTGTGTTCTTTAATCGCGCTTGCAAATATCCAAGGATGTTTGCGTAGTAATGATTTCTCCCTACCGGGATGCAGAATGACAGATGCACTCATAAAAAATTCCAATGTTGATTAAATTAGACCCAAGTGACTAATTTATTTAGCGAAAGAAGACTAATTTTGTGATTGTACAGCAGTCACTATATGATAGCTAAATCCGATTTTATGTTTAATTTATGGAGTGATTTTTTGAACAGTCAACAGAGCATGTCATTTGTGGATTTTGAAAAAGGCGGATCCCCTGAAACGCTTACATTAAATACGACAAGTATTCCCATCATTAATGCAGACGAAGTATTAGTTAAAGTGAATGCCTTTGGCGTGAATAGGGCGGATACATTGCAACGACAGGGAAAGTATCCACCGCCAAAAGGTGAAAGTGAAATTTTGGGTTTGGAAATTGCGGGTGTTGTTGTCGCTGTGGGCAGCGATGTTACGAACGTAAAAGAAGGTGAGCGGGTGTTTGGATTAGTCGCCGGTGGTGGTTATGCACAATACGCGAAAATTTTAAGTGCTCATGTGATTAAGACACCAGCTAGTCTCAGTTGTGAGCAGGCGGCTGGCATTGCGGAAGTGTTTTTAACTGCCTATCAAAGTTTATGTGAAATTGGTCAACTGCAACCCAAACAATCTGCATTGATTCATGCTGGTGCTAGTGGAGTGGGGCTTGCGGCCATTCAATTAGCAAACTTGATTGGAGCAAAAATAGCGGTAACGGCATCTTCACCTCAAAAACTGCAGGTGTGCGCGGATTTAGGTGCAGGCACGTTAGTGAATTATAAAGAACAAGATTTTGCCGAGGTATTATCAACTGAACGTTTTAAAGCGGATGTGGTGATTGATTTTATCGGTGAGCAATACACAAATCGAAGTCTAAAAGTCCTCAATATGGATGGTTGTATTGTTCAGTTAGCCTTATTAAATGGTCGATTTGGCGATAAATTAGATATGGCGTTATTGTTAGGTAAGCGTGCGAAATTACAAGGTTCCACATTAAGAAATAGAAGTGATGAGTATAAAACTAAATTAATCCATGATTTCAGCCAAGGTTTTTTAGGGGAATTTGAATCGGCTAAGTTAAAGCCGATAATTGATACCATTTACGCGGTTGAAGACATTGCTAAGGCTCATGCCCGAATGGAAGTGAATGACACCATTGGTAAATTAATTTGTAAGTGGTAGCAGTAGCAGGGGGATCCCCCTGCTAGCTTAGTATGTTTGTAAAACTATTGAAAACCGTTGTCTTCCAATAAATTTGAAGATTCGGCCGCGGTTCTAGCTAACTCATCGCAGCGTTCATTTTCAGGGTGACCTGAGTGTCCTTTCACCCATTCCCATTGAATATTGTGCTTTTGTGCTTGCTCATCGAGCCGTTTCCATAAGTCTGCATTTTTGACTGGCTTTTTGTCGGATGTCCGCCAGCCGTTCTTCTTCCAGTTCTTAATCCATTGATTAATGCCATTCTTAACGTATTGGCTATCGGTGGTGAGCGTAACCTGACAAGGCTCTGTCAGCGTGTTTAAGGCTTCAATGGCTGCCAATAACTCCATACGATTATTGGTTGTATGTTTAAAACCCTGACTGATTTCTTTGTTGTGTTGATTAAATTTGAGTACCGCACCGTAACCACCAGGACCTGGGTTACCTAGACAAGAGCCATCTGTAAAAATTGTAATATGCTTCATGGAAATATTCGTGATTTAAAGTTGTAGGCAAGTATAATGAAAGCCACTACTAATGCCAATTGAGTTGATATAAATGCGTCAAATCGTTTTAGATACGGAAACTACCGGAATCGATCCTAAACAGGGTCATAGAATTATTGAAATAGGTTGTGTTGAATTAGTTAACCGAAAGCTTACTGGTAATCATTTCCATGTTTACATAAATCCTGAGCGTATTGTAGAAGCTGAAGCCATAGAAGTTCATGGTATAACCAATGAATATTTGGCGCATAAGCCTAAATTTAGAGAAATTAGCCAAGGGTTTGTAGATTTTATTCGCGGGGCACAGTTGGTGATCCACAATGCACCTTTTGATATCGGTTTTATGGATCATGAATTCCAGCTAATGAATCCGGTTAGCCCGGTAAAAAGCAGAGAGATCTGTACCGTTCTTGATACCCTAACTCTCGCTAGAGAACTACACCCTGGTCAAAAAAATAATTTGGACGCCTTATGTAAGCGATATGGAATCGATAACTCCCATCGTGAATTGCATGGCGCTTTGCTGGATTCAGAAATTCTAGCAGATGTTTATTTGTTAATGACGGGTGGGCAAACCGATCTAAATTTAAGCGGTAACAAAGCAAACGAGAACAATAATAATAGTGAAAATACCATTCAACGTTTAGATGCAAACCGAAAACCATTCAAGGTTATTCAAGCTTCTGCCGATGAATTAGAACAACATCAAGCTCGATTACAACTTGTAGAGGACAGCAGTGGTTCTTGTATCTGGCGTCAGCCACATTAAGTTAATGGTAAAATGGGCAACAATGATAGTGTTGTTGCTGATGGGCATGACGCAAGTTTATGCCCAAGACCCTAATGAAAAAAACCAACAACCTTTGTCTGAATTAGGGGATAATTACCACAACAGCATTAAATTGTTGCAGAATCGCTTTCGAATAGATTACCAAGTTGAAGAAATCACCATGGTGTTTTTTCGCGAATTCGGCAGTGCACCGGTTGTTTTGGTGAAACCTGATGGTTCTAAAATATTTGAGTCAGATGCCGATGGAGAAACTATTTTTTGGTACGACTCTGCGACCTATGATCTAGTCAACATCAAAAATCCAACGCCAGGACCCTGGCAAGCAGTAGGGCAGATTTTGCCAGATAGCAGGGTAATGGTGATCACTGATATTGAACTTCACGCAAAACCACTGCCGAGTATTTTATTTTCAGGTGAAATACTAAAACAGACGGCACAATTGACTAATGGCGGAGAGCCCATTAGCGCCACAGAATTTCGTGACGTTGTCTCATTAGAAATTAAGCTTGTAAGTACCAATAACCCGAACTACAACAATTTCGGTGCAGAAATCGCAACCATAGCGACCTTTGAAGATAATGGTCGTGGGATGGACGAAACGCCATTAGATGGCGTGTTTACTGGTCAGTTTAACCTTTCGGTGGCTAATGGAGAGTGGACCCCAGTATTTATGGTGAGTACTCCTATGCTAACCAGAGAGCAGGTAGATCCACCGCTAATGCTGTATCCCAACCCCATTAAAATAAATATGATCGAAGATGGTGGGGGAGACGGATATCACAAACTAGTGATTGATGCAGAGCGCGAATATGTTGATATGAATTCGCTATTGATAGATGGCAAGGTACGTTTTCCAAATGGCGATGTTCAAAACTTTTCGTTAACCGAGCAAACACCCAATGCCAGAGAATACTTGATTGTTAATTATGAATCAGGGGTCTATCGCATCAAACTCACCGCCTATGGCAATACAAAGAGCGGTCGCGACTTCATTTTGGATGTACCCGAATATACATACTTAGTAGAAGAGCCGGAAGTGGTAGTAGAAACGCCACCTCAGTCAACTAGCTTAGATGGCACTATTGGAACAGGTGATAATTCCGCTTCTGTTCAATCGACGATAACTGATCCTTTGTTAGTTGAAGATGAAAAAATGTCGAAAGGGTTGTTTTGGGGGCTTATTATCGGGATTAATCTGATAATTATTGTGATTGGCGCTGTAAGCCTGTGGTTGTATTTAAAGCCTTCTAAAAAAGCACTAGATTCAGAGCTTGAGGACACTGAAACCTCCTCAATAAGCTTATTAGATAAAATTAAAAACAGGTTTTCAAAAAAAGCTGTGCAACAACCAGAAGCCAGCCCTGCTAAAAAAAATAATGAAGATTCAGGGATTATTGATTTAACCATCCCCAAAAAATAAAACTTAAGCAAATAGGCTTGTTTATTTTTCTCAGTAATTGACGTGTGTTTATTGAACATTTTTGGGCGTTTTGCGCAAAATTAAAACAAATAGATGCATTAGATTCGGATATCCGAAAAAACTGGTTGACTCGCCAATAGTGAACCCTTATTATCTGCGCCGCGGTTGACTAGGGGGTTCTACAAAACTAGTTAATAGCGTTTCAATAGGTCAGCGGAGTGGTAGTTCAGTTGGTTAGAATACCGGCCTGTCACGCCGGGGGTCGCGGGTTCGAGTCCCGTCCACTCCGC
>NZ_JAUORV010000007.1 GCF_030548205.1 Aliiglaciecola sp. 3_MG-2023
TGTCCCCATCGTCTAGAGGCCTAGGACACCGCCCTTTCACGGCGGTAACAGGGGTTCGAATCCCCTTGGGGACGCCATTTTAAACAGAATACAGGATGTATTCAGTGGCCGGAAACGGCAACAAGGAACGCTTAATTCACACTCCTGGGCGAATTAAGTAAATAGTAAAGATAGAAAATTGTTTTTGTAAGGTTCGTTATAGTTATAGGACGGTTCACCATCCTATAATGTCGCTCCTCTCGCAGGCTCGACTCGCCTTACAGAAATTTATCGAAGCTTGCTTCGATAGGCAAAATTTCTGTCCCCATCGTCTAGAGGCCTAGGACACCGCCCTTTCACGGCGGTAACAGGGGTTCGAATCCCCTTGGGGACGCCAATTAGAAAAACCGCACTTTTTAGTGCGGTTTTTTTATGTCTGAAACATAAAAGTGGAATTGTCTACAGATGGCAATGGATATCGTTGTTATGGTTAAACTTATCTAGCTAGTGCTGCAACCTAAGGCTGGTCCATATCTATGTCTTCTTATTCAACTGTATGGCTTATTTGCACAAACATCTTAGCTGTTGCATATTAGGTGCTATTCGAACTTATTGGTAATTAGCATTGAATCCATTGACTTGGATAGGCGATAAAATAGCGCACTTTTTACAAAAGCCTAGCCCAACTTATCAAAGTGAAACCACGTGTGAACCTGAAGCTTTAATTCAAACCTTAAAAAAAGGTGATGTACTGCTAATCGATGGCGTAAGCCGAGTCAGCACCGCAATTAAATATTTAACCCAATCAACTTGGTCACACGCGACCCTTTGTATTAGCGATCAATACCAAGTTGAAAATCCAGATATGACTAAAGTACAGCTACTTGAAGCGGATGTGGTGGAAGGGGTTAGGGTAGTCAATATCCAAGAATACGTGCAGCAAGGTACGAGAATTTGTCGACCTGTCGGCCTGAATCCAGAGGATATCGAAAAAGTAATTAACTATGGGCAGCAACGCATTGGCCATCAGTATGACACTAAAAATATTTTTGATTTAGCCCGATATTTAATTCAGACACCGCCTGTGCCTGTGGGCTGGCGTCGGGAAATGCTGTCGTTAGGGAGCGGCGATCCCACCAGAGCAATTTGTTCTTCTTTGTTGGCCGAAGGTTTTCAATCAATTGGCTATCCAATTTTACCGCAAAAGGTAAAGCCGGCTGCTAGTCGCGCCCGTGAATCTAAAATAAAGCACTTCTTCCAATCAAGACACCCTACTTTATTTGTCCCTAAAGACTTTGACATATCTCCTTACTTTGCCATTATAAAACCAACTATCGAACAACATTTTGACCCTTACACCTTTAATTGGGATTCCAACACTAAGGTAAAGCAAGAAAAACAACCGTCTATTGTTAAAACGGATTAACTGGAGAGCGAGATGCTTGAGCTTCGACCCAATTGTGAATGGTGCGATAAAGATTTACCGCCGGATAGTGAGGAGGCGTGTATTTGTACTTACGAATGCACCTTTTGTCAAAGCTGTGTTGATACCGTGCTAGAGAATGTTTGCCCTAATTGTGGTGGCGGTTTTAGCCCCAGGCCCATCAGACCTGCTAGCGCTTTTCGCGCGGGAGTGAGCTTGCAAAATCATCCGGCTTCTACTAAACGAGTATTCAGTCCGTACACCATCGAAGAAATAGCAGCGTTTCGTCAATCGGTTCTTGCGAAATAAACTAGACTGAATAAATAGGCTAAATCGACTAGATGAAATTGCAACCTCACAAAATAGACTCGCCATGCATTCGCAATTGTTGTTTAGATCAAGATGACGTTTGTGTTGGATGTTACCGCAGTCTTCAAGAAATTTTGGACTGGGGCAGTGCAGACGATGAGCGAAAAGTGAATATATTGATGGATTCTGAAATCCGCAAAAATCAACGAAACAAATTCTCAAATAACAGATCATAAAACGGCCATTCTTGCTACAATCCGCGACTTTGTGAAGCCCTTTAATTTAATTAGTTGAAATGAAAATAGTGTTAGCGCCTATGGAAGGCGTCGTAGATCATCTCATGCGCGATATGCTCACACAAGTTGGTGGGTTTGATTCTTGCGTAACTGAATTTGTGCGTGTCGTGGATCAACTTTTGCCTAATAAAGTGTTCTACCGTCTTTGTCCCGAATTGCATCACAGTGGATTAACACCTTCCGGTGTGCCAGTCAAAGTACAATTGTTAGGCCAAGAACCTAATTGGTTGGCAGAAAATGCCGTTAGAGCCACTGAATTAGGTTCTCATGGTGTGGATTTGAATTTTGGTTGTCCAGCTAAAACGGTAAATAAAAGCAAAGGAGGGGCTGTTCTTCTCAAAGAGCCTGAGGCGTTATTTAACATAGTGTCAGCTGTGCGTAGAGCGGTCCCAGCAGAACATCAAGTGACCGCTAAAATGCGTCTCGGTTTTGAAGATAAATCTTTAGCCATTGAAAATGCTCAGGCGATTGAATCTGCCGGAGCTAATAGCTTAGCCATACATGCGCGAACCAAAACGGAAGGGTATAAGCCGCCTGCGTATTGGGAGTGGATTGGCAAAATACGCCAGCAAACGCAAATTCCAATTATTGCAAATGGAGAAATTTGGACAAAGGCTGATGCGCTGCTTTGTCAACAGCGCTCTCAGTGTCATGACATTATGTTAGGGCGCGGGGCATTAGCCATGCCTAATTTGGCGCAAGTGATTCGCCATGACACAACAGAAATGAATTGGGACGAGGTGAAAGCCTTGCTGTTAACTTATTCTGGATACGAAATATTTGGTGATAAGGGGCGATATTATCCGAATAGGATAAAACAATGGTTAGGCTATTTAAAAGTGCAGTATCCACAGGCACAAGATTTATTTTTACGTATTCGTTCTTTGACTCGCTCTGCAGACATTGTGGCCGTTTTGCAGCAACCCTAATAACCTAACGTCTGAAAGGACAGGTTTTTCAACAACAATCACAGGTGATTTGAGATGGCATTGAAGCCAACAATCTATAAATTTCGTATTTCGTTAGCTGATATGGATAGGCATCATTATGATAATTTGAATTTAATCGTTGCCCAACATCCATCGGAAACAACCCAACGTATGATGGCTAGAATAGTCGCCTTTTGTATAAATGCTCGACAAGGTCTTGAGTTAACCAAAGGCTTGAGCGAAACCGCTGAACCGGACATCTGGATTAAAGAGGCAAATGACGATATTAGTCTATGGATCGAAATAGGCGAGCCAGATGTTGAAAGAATCAAAAAAGCGACGCGTTTAGCGACTAATGTCATTGTCTATAGTTTTAACACAAAGTCTGATGTGTGGTGGCAACAATCAGCTGCAAAATTTAAGCAGTTAAATGCTAAGTTTTATCGATTTGATTGGCAGCATATTTGCCAGTTAAGTGAGTTAATTGAAAGAACCATGGACATGACAGTTACCATTTCCGATCAATCTGCGTTTATCGCTAGCAACTTAGGTGAATGCGAAGTTCCATGGGATGAATTGCAAGGGGGATAATTGCAGTATCGTTCACAACTGTTATATTTAATTCTACCAAAATCCATTTTGCCTTTTGCTCTTCTGTTTTTTGAATTGGGCGGATAAGAGGGGGGGGAGATGGATTTTACCATTCGTTATTCATAAAAATTAGAAAATAAGAATAAAAATAAGTAAACGAACATACTTACGGCAGGAAATCATGAAAATACTATCTACATACGCAGGGATGTCCCTTAGCGTTTTGGCTGGCGTGTTTTTGGCTGGTTGTGACGCAGAACAACCTGAAAAAGAGCCCCCGGTAACCTTGAATAAAAACCCATTCCCAAGCACTTATCAAGCCATGGAAAGTGAACCGACGTTAATTACTAATGTGCACATCCTTGATGGGATTGGCGGTTACATTGAGTCTGGCTCGGTTTTTATTAGCGACGGCAAAATACAAGCCATTGGCAAATCGGTTAGTGTACCAAATGGCACCAAAACAATTGATGGAAAAGGCCAGTGGGTCACCCCAGGCATTATTGATGTGCACAGTCATCTTGGTGTATATGCCACGCCTGATACTGCATCCCACTCCGATGGTAATGAAATGACCGATCCTGTTACCGCGCAAGCTTGGGCTGAACACTCTATTTGGCCACAGGATCCAGGATTTCATCGTGCCCTTATGGGGGGCGTCACCAGTTTACAAATTCTACCTGGGTCCGCTAACTTAGTAGGCGGCAGAGCAGTCACGGTTAAAAACGTGCCTAATCGAGTGATCCAAGATATGAAATTTCCCGGCGCTCCTTATGGTATGAAGATGGCCTGTGGTGAAAACCCAAAACGTGTGTACGGTAAAAGAGGTGGCCCCGGAACACGTATGGGTAATGTCGCTGGCTATCGTCAAGCTTGGGCGGATGCACAAGATTATAAAAATAAATGGGATCGCTATTACGCCGAGTACGATCAAGGGAAAGATCCTAAAGTACCCAAAAGAGATTTAAAATTAGAAACGTTAGCTGGCGTACTAGACGGTGAAATCATCGTTCATATGCATTGTTACCGCGCTGATGACATGGGCACAATGCTTGATGTAATGAAAGAGTTTAATTATCAAATTGGCTCATTCCATCATGCTGTTGAATCATACAAAATCGCAGATCGTTTAAAAGAAAACAACGTTTGTTCATCAATGTGGGCCGATTGGTGGGGCTTTAAAATGGAAGCTTATGATGGCATTCAGGAGAATATTCCAATGGTTCACGCCGCAGGGGCTTGTGCCATAGTGCATTCTGATGACGATAAAGGTATTCAACGTTTAAACCAAGAAGCAGCAAAAGCTTGGGGAAATGGTAAACGTGTTGGCATTGAAATTTCACAAGCGGATGCGTGGCAGTGGTTATCTGCTAATCCTGCTAAATCATTGGGAATATTTGATCAAACTGGTTCTCTTGAGGTAGGTAAAAATGCTGATTTAGTGCTCTGGAGTGCGGATCCGTTTTCTACTTATGCGAAAACCGTCAATGTCTACATCGATGGAGCCCTTGCATTTGATCGCAATGATCCTAGCAGTTGGCCAGTCAGTGATTTTGAGTTAGGGCAGCCAGGTGAAGGAGATAGCAAATGATTAACTTACAAAAATTACGTTCATTGGCAGTACTGGCTGTTGCTTTAAATGGCCTGTTTTCAGCTTCGGCCGGTGCAAAAAATATTGCTATCGTCGATGCAACAGTTCATACCATGACAGAGCAGGGCACCTTAACCAATGCCACCGTTTTAATTAGTAACGGCAAAATTCAAACTATCCTAACGGAAACGCCTGCGTTGACTGGCTACGATATTATTGATGGTAAAGGTAAAGTTGTGACGCCTGGCTTAATTGGCGCTTACACCTCGTTAGGTTTAGTCGAAGTGAGTTCGTCGGCAGGTACTGTAGACAGCAGTGCTTCTGCTAATGCAATCAGCAATATAGGGGCTGCGTACGACGTATCTTACGCCATTAATCCCAACTCGTCGCTATTGGCTATTTCTCGTATCGAAGGGGTGACCTCTGCTGCTACTAGTATGAATAGAACTGGTCAGTTGTTCCAAGGGCAAGGGGCAATTATCACCCTTGCAGAGGGAATGACACCGCTTATGAAAAAAGCGGCGTTTGTTTCAACGGGGGTTGATAATGATGCTGCTGATGACATTGGCGGCAGCCGTGCTTCCCTATGGGTTGCCTTGGAACGAGCCTTGGATGAGGCAAGCTATGTCGATGGCAAAACCTTTACTCCGCAATCTCCATGGTACGGAATGAGTAGCCTTGAAGATGCTAGAGCCTTAGTTCCGGTTATTCAAGGGGATACTCCACTGATGATTGCTGCTCATCGGGAAGCCGACCTTTTACAAATAATCGCATTGAAAGAGCGTCACCCTAAGCTGGATATTGTGGTGTTATATGCCACTGAAGGTTGGAAAGTTGCTGATCAGCTCGCGGCAGCGAATATTTCAGTTATTTTGAACCCAGAGTCGAATTTGCCCTATGAATTCGATCAATTAGCGGCCACGATGGAAAATGCAGGTCGATTACAAAAAGCCGGTGTAACCATCGCGATTGGCATGAGCACCCACAATATTCGTTTAGCGACTCAGCATGCCGGTAATGCCGTATCCCACGGTCTGCCATACACCGCCGGACTTGCAGCGCTAACCATTAATCCCGCTAAGATATTGGGAATTGACAATAAAGTGGGAAGCCTGAGCAAAGGCAAACAGGCTGATTTAGTGGTCTGGTCTGGTGATCCTCTGGAAGTGGCAGAAGGCGCAGAAGTGGTCATTATTAATGGTGAACTCGTTGATATGACCTCACGTCAAACAAAGCTGCGTGATAGGTATTTACAGCCTGCTAGCGGCAAAAGCGTGCATTACATTAGACCATAGGGGTTGTTGGTAACAAAAAACCGAGCTGTTAAAAGGCTCGGTTTTTTTTCGTCAGTTTTACTTTACTTATAAAGCCATTGACCACTAAGCTTGGGTATTGATCACTGAACCCACTCGCGAATTTGGCGTAGGGTTGTTGTCAGTTGATGATGATGATTGCGACGGCGATTCAAGCTCAACTTGTCGCTGTTGAGTGTCAACTTGTCGCCCTTGCTGTTGTTGGCTTACTTGCGCCACTGCACTGCTAGATGAAGAACCTACTTCCATTTTTATACTCCTCGTTGCCGAAACCTATCATCAATATAGTACAAAAAATATCAGCATGCACATTCAATCAACATTGGGTTATTTAATCCATTGTTCTAATTGTTGTTGCATATAATCGGCAATCATCGGCTGCGCTTCTAGGTTAGGGTGGATGCCATCTTTTTGCATCAGTGATTTGTCTAAAGCAATTTCCTGTAAAAAGAAGGGTATTAAAGGTAACTCATTTTGAACGGATAGCTCAGTGAACATGCCCGTGAACATTTGGTTATACCGGCGTCCGTAATTCGTTGGAATTTGCATTTGTTGTAATATAACTGCTATGCCTTGCTGTTTAGCAGTATCAATCATTGCTTGAATATTGGTTTGCATTTTTTTTACTGGATGACCTTGCAATCCGTCATTCCCACCCAATTCAATGTATAAATGGGTGGGAGAGTGCTGTTCGAGCAATCTAGGTAGCCGTGCCAGGGCACCGTCAGTGGTTTCACCGCTAATTGCAGCGTTTACAACGTTTATACCTTGGTTTTGCCAAGCATTTTGTAACAAACTAACCCAACCTTGTTCTTGCGTTAGCCCATAAGCTGCGCTTAAGCTATCGCCCAATACCAGTATTTTTACCGGTTCTGGACCCTCTGCTTGTTGAGCGTGTAAGTGATCCGAAATACTCAGTAAAAGTATAACTATTAACCCAATATTGAACAGACGACTTCTGTTTCTTTTAAACCATAAGTGCACTATGACAACAACTCCAAATGTAATGATAGAAACTAAAAATATCACCAAAGTAGTAACTACGAGCGAAGGTGAACTTCAGATCCTTCAACCAATTAGTTTTAAAGTCAAGGCTGGTGAGTCAGTTGCTATTATCGGTGCGTCGGGCTCCGGTAAATCCACACTATTGAGTTTATTGGCAGGATTGGACCAGGTGACTGAAGGCGAGATTTTCTTAGGGGGATCACCTTTGCACTCTATGGATGAAGAACAAAGAGCTAGGCTGCGTGGCGAAAAAGTTGGGTTTATTTTTCAAAGTTTCATGTTAGTTCAGAGTTTAACGGCCCTTGAAAATATTATGCTACCGGCTGAAATAGCTGGCTTAGATAATGCCAAACAACTTGGACAAGATATTCTTGAACAAGTGGGTTTAGCCCACCGTGGTAACCATTATCCTAATCAATTATCGGGTGGAGAGCAGCAACGTGTGGCCATTGCTCGGGCATTTATTACTAAACCTAAAATTCTATTTGCCGACGAACCAACCGGTAACTTGGATGCTGCTAACAGTGAAAAAGTTGAGTCATTGTTATTTGAATTAAATAGAGATTCTGACACAACCTTAGTGTTGGTTACCCATGATCCTATTTTG
Source organism: Aliiglaciecola sp. 3_MG-2023 (assembly GCF_030548205.1). Classification (GTDB taxonomy): domain Bacteria; phylum Pseudomonadota; class Gammaproteobacteria; order Enterobacterales; family Alteromonadaceae; genus Aliiglaciecola. The sequence continues at coordinate 8,044 of NZ_JAUORV010000007.1, forward strand.
GCCAAACAGTGTCAGCGTCAACTTAATATGCAAGGGGGCGTATTGACGGATGTTACCTCCACAGACGCACAATCAGCCCAACAGCAGCAGGCTAGTTAAGCATGAAATATGGATTTAATTTAGCTTGGCGATTGTTCAAGCACGAAGCGAAACGAGGCGAACTCACTATTATATTGTTTGCCATTATTTTATCCGTGGCAGCGGTCTTGTCTCTTTCCTTATTTAGTGAACGGCTGCAAGGTGCATTAACCGCAAAATCAGCTGAGTTTATTGCTGCCGATAGACTATTGGAGTCTGACAAACCGGTCGATCCTAGCTGGATTTCAAAAGCCAAAGAGATGGGGTTAGATACTACCCAACAAGTTTACGCCCGCTCTATGGTGTTTGGTAACGAACAAATGACCTTAACCAGTCTGCGAGCCGCTGATGATGGTTACCCTTTGAAAGGCCAATTAAAAACCTCAACAGAGGCTTTCGGCTTAGGCGAAGTGACCAAACAATTACCCGCTACAGGAGAAGTGTGGGCGGAGTCACTGTTGCTACAGAAACTAGCTTTAAAACTTGGAGACAAAATTGAAGTAGGAGATAAAGAATTTACTTTAACCCGGGTGATAACCGATGTTCCTGATTCTGGCTTTAGTGTGTTTGGCGGCAATCCCAAGGTGCTGATTGGCCTGCAAGACTTAGCCGCTACACATATTACCGGTCCCGGCAGTAGAGTAGACTACACCTACTTTTTTGTAGGTAACAGTGCTGATTTAGATGATTATTATGATTGGTTACGCCCACAATTAAATCGCGAAATTCACTCTTGGCAATCGGTTGAGGATGATGACTCTCGATTGGGACGCTCTGTGGGCAGGGCCGAACAGTATTTTTTACTTGCTAGTTTGTTGGCAATTGTATTGGCTGCGGTATCGATTGCTGTTGCAGCACAGCGTTATAGCCAACGTCATTACGATCCCGTGGCGATCATGAAAACCTTAGGGGCAAGTAAACAGTTAGTTCAACGCATCTACTTGTATCAAATATCCTTTATCACCCTGTTAGGGATTGTATTAGGCTCTATCGCTGGCTTCATCATTCAGCAATTGGTGGTTTTAGCCATTGCCGATAAAGTCAATGTGTCTATTGATGTGTGGCATTGGCGACCTCTGATCATTGCGGTCTTCACCGGCATGATCTGTGCGGTGTTATTCTCTCTTTATCCGTTATTAAAGTTATTTTCGGTACCTCCTCTGCGAGTCCTTAGACGGGATTTAGGCGCGGGTATGAGTTCCCGTGTATTGCAGTTTGCTGCCACGGGCTCAGCCATTTTGTTGCTCATGTGGGCCTACAGCCAGAATTTACAAATTAGCTTAATTTTATTTGTGTCTGGTATCGTTTTAGTTTGTGCGTTGTTAGCTATCACGTATGGGCTTATTGCACTGGGTAGAAAGCTCGGGCAGGGCAAAATGGGAGCATGGCAACTAGCTTGGGCTCGAATCAAACGGCGAGCCATGGACAACAGTGTGCAGCTGATCAGCTTTTCCGTGACCATTATGTTGTTGCTTGTGGTTTTGGTTATGCGTAACGACATGGTGTCACAATGGCGGGACCAACTGCCCGAAGGCACTCCCAACTATTTCATGTCAAATATTACCGAGCAACAACGACCAGGTTTAGAACAACATTTTACTCAATTAGGTGTTGAAACTGATGTTTTTTATCCTGTTGTGCGGGCAAGATTTGTATCCATTAATGGCGAAAAAATACGTACCGAAATTAGTAAAGAAGACGAAGAACAAAAAGACAGTGGGCGCAATGGCCTTGGTCGAGAAGCAAACCTAACTTGGAGTGACACACTTCAAAATGAGAATGAAATTGTTGCTGGAAAGTGGTTAGATGAATGGCAAACAGGTGACGAATATGGGGTATCTGTTGAAGAACGATTGGCTGATAGGTTAAATATAAAACTAGATGACAAACTGACATTTAATATTGGTAGTGAAGTGGTGAGTGTAACTGTCACTAGCCTGCGCAGTGTAAACTGGCAAACCATGCAACCGAATTTCTTTTTTGTGTTGCAGCCAGAAGCGATGCAAGGATATCTACCTACCTACATCACCAGTTTTCACGTTCCTACCCAAGATAAAGCAAAAATTGCCCAACTGATGCAGCCATTTTCCAGCGTTACGCTATTTGATGTAGACGCGAGAATTAATCAATTAAGAGACATAGTCGATCAGGTGTCAGTGGCGGTTGAGTTTATTTTAGTCTTGGTGCTAATTGCGGGTTCCTTGGTCTTAATTGCACAAGTTCAGGCTAGCATGGATGAACGTCAACAAGAGTTGGCAATTTTACGTACCTTAGGGGCTAAGGGCAGCTTAATACGCGCCAGTGTGATTTACGAGTTTTTGATTATTGGCTCAGTGGCAGGTTTGATGGCAGCATTCGCTAATGAACTGACGCTTTATCTGTTGCAGTCACAAATATTTGAAATGCAGGGTAAATTACATTTTGAGTATTGGATTATTGCACCCCTTGTTGGAGCGGTCACAGTGGGATTGCTGGGTGCTGCAGGATGTTGGCGATTATTGGCATTGAATACCAGTCAGTTGTTGCGAAAAATGGTGTGATAACCTCATCCTTTGCCGTTACTAAAAAAGGGCTTCTATAGCCCTTTTTTAGTTATTTATTACCCAGTTGACCTTTGTTTTTTATTCTTTTGTGCAGGATAGACACAGGGAAACAGAGTCCGAAAAACGCAAGGCATGGGGCTTATCTACTTCCGCCTCGGCATAAATCACCCAAGGGTGCTCGGCGGCAATTTCAAGTACATCAGAGGTCAATTTTTCCAATAAAGAAAAGCGGTTGTCTTCAACCAATTTGATAATGCGTTTGGTGATGGTTTTATAATTTAACGCATCTTCCATATCATCTGAGCCAGTGGCTTGTTCGGCATTATAGTGAATCTTAACATTTACGATAACGTCTTGTTTGTTCACTATTTCGTCTTCATTAATACCAATATAAGTGCGTAACCTTAGGTTTTTAATTCTGATAGTGGCTGGATTCAGCTTCATTTATTGTTACTTCCTTTAAAATCGCGAAATGTTGTTTAATCGTTGTGTTTTCAATAAGGCTATTATCTGCTAGTTTGTCAGCCAACATCAAATAATCCAATGTGAATCTGTATGGAAACTAAGTCGCCCACTGCGATTAAAGCAATATTAGTATTAGCCTGTGTTGTCATTATTTTAGCGGGAATTAAATCCGCCAGTACAATCGTAGTGCCTTTTTTGTTATCAATTTTTATTGCTATGGCATGTCATCCAATCATCCATTGGGCATCTAAATATAGGGTGCCTCGTTGGTTGTCAGTCATACTAGTGATACTGCTCATTGTTATTTTTGGATTTATGTTAGCAGGTTTAGTGGGTAACTCCATGGCTGAATTTCGAGAAAACATTCCCCAATACAAACAACAATTAAGTGATGAGTTAGTTTGGGTTACGAGTAAGCTTGAGAGTCTTTTCAGTATAGAGGTCAATAGTGACTTGTTGGTTTCTTACTTAGATCCAGGAATAGCCATGAGTATGGCAACCAATATACTGACCAGCTTTGGAAGTGTATTGACTAATTTTTTACTGATCATACTTACTGTTGTGTTTATGTTATTCGAAGCCGATTCTGTACCTAAGAAAGTACATATTGCCCTTGATGATCCTTCTATGAAAATTCAACAAATCGATAAATTTTTAGTTTCGGTTAAGAATTACTTGGTGATCAAAACCATTGTGAGTATCGGTACAGGAACCGTTATTGGCATTTGGTTATATTTCTTAGGGCTTGATCACTTTATGTTGTGGGCAGTGTTGGCGTTTCTATTAAACTACATTCCAAACATCGGATCTATTATTGCGGCTGTACCTGCAGTGCTGCTCGCATTTGTACAATTAGGTCCTGGGGTGGCGGGACTCACTGCCATTGGCTATGTGGTTACCAATACTGTGATGGGGAATGTGGTTGAGCCAAGATTTCTAGGTAGAGGCTTAGGATTATCAACCTTAGTGGTGTTTTTATCATTAATTTTCTGGGGCTGGTTATTAGGCACTGTGGGGATGCTGTTATCTGTGCCCTTAACCATGATCGTAAAAATAGCGTTAGAGTCTAATGAAGACAGTCGTTGGATTGCCATTTTACTCGATAGTGAAGATATTCCCGAAGAACAACAAGAATCCGAAGAGCTTAATCAGGCACCTGAGTAAAGGTCATTTCAATTCTGGCTCCACCTAGAGTGGAGTTAGTAATTTCCATTTTTCCATGGTAGGCAGAGATTAAATCGGTTACCACAGCCATACCAATACCTTGTCCTTCTTGATAGCTGTCTAATCGTTTTCCTCGATGTAGAAGCGCTTGCCGGTGTTGCGGTTCAATTCCCTTACCGTCATCTTCAACCGTTATACGCAATAGTTTATTAGTGTGTTGTGCAGAGACAATCACTTTTGACTTTGCCGCTTTGCAGGCGTTATCCATTAAATTCCCAAGTAATTCCAGTAAATCCGTTTGATCGCCTCTAAATAGGCAATTTTCTGCTATCTGCGTACTAATTGTTAAACCCTTGTCAGCGTGGACTTTATTCATAGCAGCCTGCAATTTTTGTACAATCACTGACACTGAAACGGCTTGTTCCCAACCACTGCCAGCTCCGGCGACGGCACGTTTTAATTGGCGTTGAATGATATTATCTATTTGCGATAAAGGTTCACGGGCGGATGAGGGTAAATTAGGATTACCTGTTAGCACTGCTAGAGGAGTCTTTAAGCTATGAGCCAGATCACTAAGACTATTTTTATAGCGACTGCGCTGTTGCTGTTCGGTGTCGAGTAAATGGTTGATACTGCTCTTTAATTTTTCCAACTCAGGAGGATAGGTTTGTTGTAAGCGTTCAATATCACCTTCTTCGGTCTTTTTAATTTGTCGAATGAGCGCATTGATTGGACTTAACGCCATATTTAAACTGGCTATGAGTACAATTAACAATAGTAGCGCTAAAAAGCCAAGCCAATACCAAAGGGTATTTGAAAAGGTATCTCGTTCTTTTTCAAACGTGAGTTGATCTTGCACGATAAAAAAACTGACTGGAACATAATCAATATCGCCTTCAAATTCAGCAGTATAGGAATACAGAAAATAATCGGAGTGCAAGCTAAATTCGGTTAAAAATATTTCTTTACCAATAATGGGCGCATCTAACTTGGGTTGTTCAGACCAGTTTAAAGTGGATAACGATTGCCACACAATGTCATTGTTTATTTTGATAAATGCGTACAATCCAGAGCCAGGAATGTTGAGTTTGTCATTGAAGAGTTGTTCTGGCATTTCCGGTTCACCTTCGACCATTTCGAACTCAGAAATAAGGGTGAGGCTTTGGACACGCAGTTGTTCAAGCATGGATTGGCTAAGACTATCCGTATAGGCTTGTTCTAACGTCATTGCGCCTAAGGGAATAAAAAGTAGCAGTGCCAACAGGGCTGCAGCAAAACTTCTTAGGCGCAGAGATAACTTTATCATAACTCTCGATTAATTCGGTAGCCACGTCCCCGTAAAGTCTCTATGGGTTTGTATTGATTTTGTGGATCTAGTTTTTTACGTAATCGACCAACAAATACTTCAATGACATTGCTGTCTAAATCAAAATCCTGATCATAAATATGTTCGGTCAATTCAGTTTTAGACACCACTTTTTGCGGATTGAGAAAAAGGTACTCCAAAACCTTATATTCGTAGGCCGTTAGCTCCAGAGATTGGCCGTCAACCATCACTTCTTCGGCCGTTGTATCCAAGCTTATAGGGCCTTTTTCTATTAACGGATTGGCCTGGCCAGATGAGCGACGAATAAGGGCTTTTGCTCTGGCCAAGAGTTCTTCGTTATGAAACGGCTTGGTGAGATAATCATCGGCGCCAGCGTCAAGGCCTTCTACTTTTTCTTGCCACCGATCCCGTGCAGTTAAAATAAGAATTGGGCAAATCACATTGTTCTTTCTGGCATTTTTTATGACATCAAAACCATCTATGACGGGTAGTCCAATATCCACAATAGCAAGGTCATAAGGGTGCTCGGCCAGTAAATAACTGGCTTTAGCGCCATCATCGGCTAAATCGACGCTATAGCCATGCTGTTGCAGTAACTGATCTAATTGAGTTAACAGCCTACTATCGTCTTCAACTACAAGAATACGCATTATTTATCTCTACTACGTTGTTTGGTTATTTTACCTGAGCGTTTATCGACATCGACAGTGACGACCCGTCCGGTTTTTTGTAACACCTTTACCTTGTAGGTATTTTTGCTTTGGTTAACACGCAATACGCGGCCTCTAACCTTTTGCAACACTTTTTCTGCGGCTTGGGCTTTATCAATGCTGCTGTTTGATTTTTCTTGAGCTGACACTTGCCCGCCGAAACTAAGGGCAAATGCCATCAACAAGAAAATCACGTTACGTCTAATGAGCACAATCAAAATGGGTTCCTGACTCGTTGGCGTTTAGTTAATGACAAAAAGTTTAATGTCTTTTCGGTGAAACCGTAACCCTGACTTTCACTGTATCACCTGGATGCGAACGCATAAAGGTCTCATAGGCTGCACCTCGATAACGATATTTTACGTCATAACCTTTGATTTTTCTTACTTTTTTTGAGGTTTGGTAAACTGTCTCACAGTGTTGAGTAACAGAGGTAGAGTACTGGGGCCCTTGGGCATGATTTCCAATTGCACCGCCTATCACAGCCCCTGCAATAGTGCTGCTTCGATTGTCGCCAATTACATTGCCGATAACGCCTCCAATCACCGCTCCTGCGACAGTTGAGTGAACACGTTGATGATTATTGTTGTTGTATCTAACCGTGCGTTTAACAGGATAGCATTGCTGCACAGGTTGTTTAACCGACGTGTATTGATAAACAGGGTTAACCTTAACGACTTTTGCATAGTCATAGCGACTATCGGCTAACGCTTGGGTAGCAGTAAAACCAAACAATAGAGTGGCAATTGAAATGCTTTTTAAATTTAACATTAGGTCTCTCCTTTAAAATCTTAGGTTCATAATAGGAGAGGCTAACTGAACTATAACTGAACTAATCCTTATCCTTAAGTTAAGTTTTGTGGTTTTACACTGACTGACTATTGCCTTTTTGTAGGGGATTCACGCAAGTAGCTGAAATCGTGCTGCTTCTGTTGTTGGTATAAATGTGAATTTCTAAATCCATATTTCTTAACTTGTACCACAGTTCTAGCTTGTCCGCACTTGGGCAAATAATTTGTTGTAGATACTGTTGTTGCACGTTTTTGGCTAAATCGAGTTTTTGTGGAATTTTAATGAACGCTCTTACTTCACCAAAAGAGGTATTCGATCCCTGATAGTGCCAATCTCCCAAATGTAATGCTGAGTAGAAGGTTCGGTCCACGGTTTCCAGTGTTTGTGGATCTGCTTGATAGCTGTCTTTATCGGCAAATCGTACAATTTTCATGGAGAAAAGTTGGTTACAAGCAGAAATACTCAAGAGGATCACACACAGTAACGCAGCTCGTTTAACTAATTTAAGTGTAAATTTACCTGTTTGTTTCATTAACCAAGCCCCCGTTGTTACACAGGATATCGGCGTCGATATAAAAACCTTGAATGGGGTGAGAGGCTAAGTAATTGCTTTGTGTATATTAACCTAGGGTTAGCTATGTAGGAGAGACTGACACTTGAGGCTTAATCGAAGTTGACCTTTTTTCGCAAAGATTTGGTTTTTCCTGCTTTTTTCTTGCTTTCTACCCGTCTAATTTGTGATGACTTGGTGGGTTTAGTGGCGCGTCTAGGTTTAGGTTTTTCACCGGCTTTCTTAATAATTTCAATTAAACGGGTAATGGCGTCTTCGCGGTTTTGCTCTTGAGTACGGTAATTTTGCGCCTTTATTACTAGAATGCCGTCGTTGGTAATACGGCTGTCATTGCTGTTGAGTAAACTTGTTTTGTAGAACTCTGGCAATGTAGAGGCGTTAACGTCAAAACGTAAATGAATTGCACTGGAGACCTTATTGACGTTTTGGCCGCCAGCACCTTGGGCACGAATAGCACTCATTTCAAACTGATCGTCAGATATGCTCAGATGTTCTGTAATGTCGATTCGTGCCATGCTTTTTTACCTAGGGTAATGTTTGTGAAAACGGTTTAACCACCACATTTTTAAACACGCCAGCGCCAATGTAGGGGTCTGTATCTGCCCATTGCTGGGCCGCGTCTAAACTATCAAATTCAGCGATGATCACGGAACCTGTGAATCCAGCTTCCCCTGGAGTCGGGCTATCTATGGCAGGGCAAGGACCTGCAACCACTAAACGGCCTTGTTGTTTAAGGGATTCTAGTCTTTCTAAATGGGCCGGGCGGACGCTTAGTCTAAGGGGCAAACTATTGGCTACGTCTTCTGCGTAAATCACATACAACATTGAATTATCCTTCTTATCAAATCTGTTATTTATGGGTAGCGGCTTTCATGTCAGCAACAAAGCTAGCAAGTTGTTCTAGCATTTTACTCGGGTTTTCGAGATTTTGTTCGATTATATTCACTGTGGCCGAACCCGAAATAGCACCGGCAGCACCCGCGGCAATGGCCTCTGAAACCTGTTCAGGTTTGGATATGCCAAAGCCCAATAAAGGCGGTGCAACTTGGTATTGGGTCAGCTTAGCGATTAATTCATCGGCTGGGATTGTGGCTGCAGTCTCTGCACCTGTCACACCGGCTCTGCCGAGTAGATAAGTGTAACCTGAGGACTTTTGACCAATCTCAGCTAAGGTTTCATCACTGGCGTTTGGCGGTGCTATTAGTATCTGATCAATATTATTACCCTTAGCGATGTCTATAAATCGTTGAGCTTCACGAAGGGGAACATCCGCGATAAGAATGGAATCAACACCAGCAGCGTTTGCGGCTTGATAAAATTCAGACAAGCCTTTTTTGATGACCAGGTTGCTATATAACAAAAGCCCAATGGGAACATCCGGAAATAGCTCGCGAATTTGTTTAATCACAGCAAAACAATCTGATGGCGTAATTTTATTATTCAGGGCGCGAATACTGGCTTTTTGAATCGTTGGACCATCGGCGATAGGATCAGAATAAGGAATTCCTAGTTCCAGGGCATCAGCACCACTTTCTACTAATGTTTTTATGATATTAAACGACGTTTCTTTGTCTGGATCACCAAGCATGACGAAGGGCACAAAGGCACCTTGATTATCTTTGTTTAGGCGTTCAAACATGTTGTTATAACGGCTCATTCTTGCTCTCCCAATATGTTATAAACGTGGGTTAAATCTTTATCACCCCGGCCAGATAAGTTCACCACTATGATGGTTTCCTCTTCTGCTTCATCTGCCATATTGAGGGCGTGGGCAAGGGCATGGGAAGACTCAAGGGCTGGAATAATCCCTTCTTTACGTGCTAATAACTGGAATGCATTTAGTGCTTCATCATCTGTCACTGCGGCGTATTCCGCACGACCAATGTCATGTAAGTGAGCATGTTGAGGGCCCACGGCAGGGTAATCTAAACCTGCAGAAACCGAATAGGATTCTTCAATCTGGCCGTCGTTATCTTGCATAATATAGCTGTATGCTCCGTGCAATACACCCTTGCTACCTGTGCATATGGCCGCACCGTGATCCGGTGTGTGGATCCCTTTACCGGCAGGTTCAACACCCACTAAGCGTACTTTGGGCTCATCAATAAAATCAGCAAACATACCGATGGCATTAGAGCCTCCACCTACGCAGGCGACAACCGCATCGGGTAAACGGCCTTCTTTTTCCATGATTTGAGCCCGGGTTTCTTCACCAATCATGCGATGAAACTCGCGAACTATGGTCGGGAAGGGGTGAGGTCCAGCTGCAGTGCCGAGCAAATAATGGGCTTTATCGTATGTTGCCGACCAATCACGCATGGCTTCATTTACCGCATCTTTTAAGGTACCTGAACCAGCATTTACGGGAATCACTTCCGCGCCCATTAAGCGCATCCGAAATACATTAGGTGCTTGACGTTCAACATCTTTTGCGCCCATGTAAATCCGCGCTTTTAACCCCATCAGTGCACAAGCTAATGCGGTTGCTACGCCGTGTTGTCCTGCGCCTGTTTCTGCGATAACTTCGGTTTTACCCATACGCTTAGTTAAAATAGCTTGGCCTAACACTTGGTTGGTTTTATGGGCCCCACCATGTAATAAGTCTTCACGCTTTAAATACAGTTTTACTTTGGGGTTGCTCACCAAATTTTTCGTCAGGGTCATGGAGGTTGGACGACCTGCATAGTCTTTGAGCAGACCATTGAACTCTTCTACGAAACTAGGATCATTCTGTGCGTCGATAAAGGCTTGTTCGAGTTGATCTAATGCTGGTATGAGCAATTCTGGTACATACATACCTCCATACTCGCCAAATTTACTGTCTAAGTGATTCATATTGCTCTCTTTTCTTTAATATCTGTTTAAGCTAATTAGTTGTCTATTGGCTATTGTTTAAAACTGGCTGAATTAAACCTCAATGCTGAGTTAAACTTCAGTAGCGGCGCAATAGATCAAATAATTGGCTAATCTTTTGCTGATCTTTAATGCCAGGGGCAGTTTCTACTCCTGAGTTTGCATCAAGTCCTAATACTTTTGTGGTTCGCGCTTGTTGAATGTTTTCAGGTTTCAGCCCGCCAGCTAACATCACATTATTGTTGTCTGGTAATTGGGATAACAGATGCCAATCAAATTGCTGGCCAGTGCCACCGGATTGCTCGCCCACCTTACAATCGAGTAAAAACCTATCAACAGATACTAAATCCATAACAGGTAACTCATCAGTGACGCCAAATGCTTTCCAAATTTCACAGTTAGGGGTTAATTGGGCACGTAAGTTATCAATAAAGCTCTGTTCTTCGTGTCCATGTAATTGAACTGCGGCTAAGTCTAATTGATGGGCATATTCCACTATCTTGTCGACTGTTTCGTCTACAAAGACCCCCACATAATGAAATGATGCACCGGCAACAATCTTTTTTGCTTGCTCAAGGGAAATTGCTCTGGGAGACTTTTCAGCAAAGATTAAACCTCCATAGGTTGCGCCACTGCTGGCAATAAACCGGGCATCCTCTACCTTTGTAATGCCGCATATTTTAACATCGCCATAAATCAGCTTTTTAACTGCACGGGTAACATCGACTTCTTCCATGACGGAACTGCCCACTAAAAAACCGTCAACCAGAGGGGCTAAACGACGGACATCTTTATTGCTATAAATACCAGACTCAGAAATCACAACGCATTCATGATCACTTTGTTTAATCAGTGGAACTAACTTTTCAGTGGTGGCTAAATTGGTACTCAAATCACGTAAATCACGATTATTGATACCAATGATTTTAGCACCTAAGGCTAAGGCTCTATGCACTTCTTCTTCATTACTGACTTCTGTCAAAACATCGAGTTGATAGTCATCGGCTAAGGCTGCAAGTTCAGCGTATTCTTGATCTTTGAGCACCGATAACATAAGTAGCACTGCATCGGCATTGTGATGTCGTGCTAAATATATTTGATAAGGATCCACAAAAAAATCTTTATTTAAAACGGGTTGGCTGACACGAGCTCGTACATATTCTAAATATTCAAATTTACCCTGAAAATACTTTTCATCGGTTAATACTGAAATACATGCTGCATATGGGCCGTAGGCTGCAATAATTTCATCAAGGTTGAAATCGTCGCGGATCAATCCTTTAGATGGAGAGGCTTTTTTGCATTCAAGTACATAACCTGCATTGGGCTGTGACAAGGCTTGATAAAAACTGCGATCCGACGGCGTTAACCCGTCTTTAAAGGACGACAGTGGCAGATCTAACTTGCGCTGCACCAATTCTTCACGTTTATTAGCGCATATTTTTTCTAGTACATTTGCCACTTATTGCCCTCCTTGTTGACTAATCTGGGCAGCCGCTAAAATAGTATTAAGAGGGAGTTTGGATTGCATGGCGTCTAGCGCCATTTTAGCCCCTTGTTCATAGGTGGATGCTAACCCTGTTAATTTCAATAGCGCAGCTGCATTCATGGCTACCGCAGATTGATGGGCGATCTGACCTTTGCCAGTTAATACGGCTTCTATCAGTGCCTTATTTTCTTCAGGCTCTCCCCCTTTAATGCTATCAAGGGAGTGCTCTTGCAGACCAAAATCAGCTGGCGTTAATGTGAATTGATTAATTTCTCCATTCTTAAGCTCGGCCACTTGAGAAGGACCGTGCAAGGCCAATTCGTCCAAGCCACTACCGTGAACCACAAGGGCGTCTTCATACCCTAACAATTTTAAGGTTTTAGCAAATGGCATTACCCATTCAGGGGCGTAGACACCTATCATCATATGACTGGGTTTCGCTGGGTTCGCTAAGGGTCCCAATAAATTAAACAAAGTTCGTGTTTTAAGGGTGGTTCTAACGGGCATCGCAAATCTAATTCCAGCATGGTAATTAGGAGCAAATAAGAAACATAAGTTGGCGTCATCCAAGCAGTTTCTTGCAGTCTGTGGGCTCATACCGAGATCCATACCAAATTCTCGAAACAAATCAGCGGAACCGGATTTACTTGATACACTGCGGTTGCCATGTTTTGCCACTTTTACCCCGCAACTGGCGGCAACAATAGCCGCTGCTGAGGAAATATTAATGGTATTGTGACCATCCCCGCCGGTTCCAACAATATCGGCAAAAGGATATTCAGGGCGAGGGAAGGGCGCGGCGTTATTGATTAACGCTGCTGCTGCGCCAGCAATTTCTGCAGGCTTTTCACCTTTTATTTTCAACGCGGTTAACATGGATGAAATCACGATGTCATCTAACTCACCCGTTACCACCAATGAAAATAATGCTTCGCAATCTTGCTGAGATAAATCTTGACCCTGGTATAACGATTCCAAGTGGGAAAGTGTATTGATAGTCATGTTTATGCCTTTTGCGTTAAATAACGAATACTTTGTTCAAGAAGTTGACTGCCATGGGATGTCAAAATGGATTCAGGGTGAAATTGGAAGCCCAACATTCTATCGGCAGGATGATACACACACATGGGAATACCTTCAAAGTTGGCAATCACTTTTAATTCAGTGGGAATGTCACTCACAACTAGCGAATGATAGCGCGCCACCGGCAGTGGGTTTGATAAACCAGCGAAAAGAGCACTATTGTCATGTTGAATATAAGACGCTTTGCCATGCATAACTTGTTCTGCTCTTACGACCTGTCCACCGTAAGATTTGACAATGGCTTGATGTCCTAAACAAATTCCCAAGACTGGGAATTGCCCTTTGATTAACCCAATCAGCTCAAGCAAACAGCCCGCTTGTGACGGTTCACCTGGTCCAGGTGATAACAAGAGTAGCACTTCTGAATCTTGTGCTTTTTGTTGCATCTGAGCATAGATCAATTGGGCCGAAACCGAATTTCGATAAATGATTAAATTCATTCCCATAGTGCGAAGTTCATCTACGAGGTTGTAGGTAAAGGAATCATAGTTATCTAGTAGGAAAACACTAACTGGACGACTCATAAATTGTTCTCCTTGGCATGGGAGCTAATAATCGCGGTGATCACCGCTTGTGCTTTTCCGCGAGTTTCATCTGCTTCAGATTGGGGATCAGAATCGTAAACCACGCCAGCGCCAGCTTGAATATAGGCAATATCGTTTTTGACAAATGCAGAACGAATAACAATGCAGGTATCCATGTCGCCATGACCGTTTATATACCCTACGGCGCCACCATAACTACCTCGACGCTTTTTCTCTACTTCTCGTATTAGCGATGCGGCACTGACTTTAGGCGCACCCACTAAGGTGCCCATGTTCATACAAGCTGCATAAGCGTGTAAGGCATCTAAGTCATCTCTTAATTGGCCGACAACTCGGCTGACCAAATGCATTACATGGGAATATCGATCAACTTTAAGCAAGTCTTTTACGAAGCGAGTACCAGGTTGAGACACTTTAGCCACGTCATTTCGTGCTAAATCCACTAGCATCAAATGTTCTGCTTTTTCTTTTTGATCTTCGCGAAGGTTAAGTTCAATGCGGCTATCCAAGTCCACATTGATACTGCCGTCTGTATGTTTTCCTCTAGGACGTGTACCGGCTATGGGATAAATTTCAATTTGATTGGACTGTTTATCGTATTTTAAAGCTGACTCAGGCGAGGCTCCAAACATACAAAAATCATCATCTTGCAGGAAAAACATATAAGGGCTTGGATTTTGTTTCTTTAAATTTGCATAGGCTGCATAAGGTGCGGTGCAAGGTAATTTGAAGGTACGAGAAGGAACAACTTGGAAAATATCTCCGGCCAGAATATGTTCTTTAAGGTTTAACACGTCCTGCTTGTATTCTTCATCGGATTTATCAACTTCCAACTTCATTGCAGTGGGCTCTGGTGCGGCTTGAACTGAATTGGTTTCGAGTTGGTTTAACTGACTAATGGTTTCTTCTAATTGTTGACTGACGGCAAAGTAGCTATTGCTTACATGTTGACCACTAAAGACGGTGCTGATAATTTCTGTGGTTTGTAGTTGGTGGTCTATTACCAGTAATGATTGGGCTAAATAGAACACAAAATCAGGACAAGTATTTTCGCTTTCTGGTACATCCGGCAAGGTTTCGAAGCTGGCCAGTAAATCGTAAGCGAATGCGCCGCCTAGGAATAAATTTTGCGGGTGTTGGCGCAAGCATTGAATATTTTTGATAATCAAACGTAGGGCATCAAACACCGCCGGTGCCTTTAATCGTGCGTCTTCATCAAGATTTGCATCAGGTAGGGAAAAGGTCAGGGTGAGGGCGTTATTTTTAGGGTCTGCTGTGGCGGTTACACCATCGGCAATATGTTCTTCAAACAACGGCAATACAGATATCCCATTGTCGTTTAGCCCTTGAATAAAAACGGAGTGACCATGACAGGTTAATTTTAATGCAGCGTCTAATAAGATTAAACTCTTTAAGTTATCTTTGCTGTCGATTTCTGCCGACTCAAGTAATAACGTATTTGTTTTATTGTGACATAACTGCTGATAGGCACTGAGTGGATCAGCTACGTAAGGTCCATGTTTAACAATGGTTTCGGCAATTCCGGGTTTTTCACTTAGTTGAGTTAAACTCATGTTTCACTTCTCAAGTTTGATTTTAATTTTAACGCGTTTGCGGGCAGATACGAAAAAGGCCCGATAAACGGGCCTCTTAATAATTATTTGCTCACACAAACACTCACAGCCCGCTAGTTAGGGATGTGCCACCACCAGATTTTGCTATTTGTGGAAAAAGTTGTGTGTGTCATTTGTTTTATTTCACTCTGTATATCGTAATTTTGCCCAAATTGAGGCTATGATTCGACTTTTTAGGGGATTTATTCAACTCCCAAGGCATTTAACCTGAATATTTTCTGACGTTTAACATATAATAGCGCCAGTACCCTTATAGAAGAAAACAATTCGCTCGTTGTGTCAATACATCAGACGATAAAAAGTTTAAAATTGCCCAATTAAAGCGTTATAAGATAGAAGTCATGAAAATAGATTTGCATTGCCACAGTAGTTATTCAGATGGTCGACTGACTCCCCAGGAGTTGCTAGATCGTGCTCACAATATGCAAGTGGATGTGCTGGCATTAACGGATCACGATACCGTTGAAGGAATTCAAGAACTAAGAAATCATCAGCAACAATGTAAACGAAAATTAACCGTGATTGCTGGTGTTGAATTGTCAACCAGTTGGCATGGGTTTGATATTCATATTGTTGGTTTGAACGTGGATGATAGCGACCCTGTTTTTTTATCGCGACTAGATAGTCAAAGTCAAAGTAGAGAGTTGCGAGGACAAAAAATCGCCCATAAATTAGAAAAAGCCGGTGTACCTGGCGTATACGAGGTTGCAAAACGTCTCGCAGGAATAGGACAAATTACTCGTGCGCACTTTGCACAAGCACTGGTTAAACTTAATGCCGTCAATAGCCTTGATGATGCCTTTAAAAAATATCTAGGCAAAGGCAAAAAAGCCCACGTTAAACCTGAATGGATAAGTATCCCTGAGGCAGTGAGCTGGATCCAGGAAGCAGGTGGACAAGCGATTTTAGCCCATCCTGGACATTATGATATGACAGCAAAATGGCTGCGTCGGTTAGTTGCAGAATTTAGTCAAGGGGGGGGGGATGGTATTGAAGCCAATCATATGCATTTGGCAGCCACTAAACGAGAACTGTTAGTGGAATTAGCCATCGAACATCAACTGTTGGCGTCAACCGGCTCGGATTTTCATTATCCAAGTCGTTGGACAGAGTTAGGTAAGAGTTTAGCCATATCAGAGCGCTTAACACCGGTTTGGCATGACTGGAAAAACTTGACAATGCAACAATAGATTAGGGAATTAGCGAAAACTTATGAGTCAGTATTTTTATGTTCATCCAGATAATCCTCAGCAACGGCTATTGCGCCAAGCCTGTGAAATTATTCGAAGTGGTGGTGTGATTGTTTATCCCACTGATTCTGGTTATGCCATAGGATGCCAAATGGAAGACAAGGCGGCACTTGAACAAATTTGTCGAATACGACAAATTGGCAAGCAGCATAATTTCACACTTATGTGTCGTGATATGTCAGAGTTGTCAAATTATGCACGGGTTGACAATACCGCCTTTCGACTAATTAAAAATAATACGCCCGGACCATACACCTTTATCCTTAAGGCCACAAAAGAAGTACCAAAACGGTTGCAGAATCCCAAACGAAAAACCATTGGGATCCGAGTGCCTGATAACATTATCGCCTTACAATTGTTGGAAGAATTAAACGAACCCTTAATGTCGACCACATTAATTTTACCAGGTGAAACCCAAGCTGAATTTGATCCCGAAGATATTAGGGACAAATTAGAACGCCAGGTTGAATTGATTATTAACGGTGGATACTTAGGGGAGCAACCCACAAGTGTCATCGATATGTCTGAAGGCGGGATTGAGATAATCCGTGAGGGCAGCGGCGATACTAGTGTTTTTGGTTGAGTTGAAATAACCTATGACCCAAGAGTCAGCACCGAATAAGCCGCCTATTCAACAGCCGTTGCCACTGGCTTTTGTCAATGGCGAGGCAATGATTGATAAACCGGAAGATTTGTATATTCCACCGGATGCATTGGAAGTTATTTTAGAAGCATTTGAAGGGCCACTTGATTTACTTTTATATTTAATACGCAAACAGAAATTCGATATCGTTAATTTACCTGTATTACAAATTACTCAGCAGTACATGGAGTATGTTGAGGTAATGAAAGAAATAAAACTGGAGCTTGCCGCTGAATATTTATTGATGGCTGCTATTTTAGCCGAAGTGAAATCACGACTATTACTCCCTAAACGGGCAGATGTTGATGAAGACGAAGATGATCCAAGAGCGGAATTGATACGACGTTTACAGGAATATGAGGCAATCAAAATTGCGGCACAAGAAATGGACGCTTTGCCGCGAATGGAAAGAGATGTATTTACCGCTAGTGCCGAGCCAAACGAGCAAGTTGCACCCATAAAAATACAGCCGGAAGTCAGCCTTCAAGATTTGGTGCTGGCATTTCAATCGGTGATGAAAAAAGCCAAGGCCTTTGAACATCATCAAATTGAACGAGAAGTGTTGTCGACTCGAGAACGTATGAGCAGGATTTTAGAATTGTTGAATAATCATAATTATCTTGGCTTTGAAACTTTATTTTTAGTCTCCGAGGGAAAAGCGGGCGTGGTGGTGACTTTCTTAGCAATATTAGAATTGGTAAAAGAGAGTTTAGTTGAGTTGGTACAAGCACAACCTTTTAGTCAAATACATCTAAAGTTACGTGAAGCAGAAGAGGATGCATGGCAAGGCTAACCCATGAACAATTGAAACAAATTGTTGAAGCTGCAATTTTTGTTGCTGATCAGCCATTGAGCAAAGAAAAATTGCAATCTACAGTCTTGGACGGATTGAAAGTGTCGAATAAAAAACTCGATGCGGCATTAGCCGAACTCACTTTGGATTATGCGCCACGGGGTATACAACTGATTGAAGTCTCCTCTGGTTTTCGTTTTCAATCTGTAGATAGCTTAAGCCATTGGCTTAGTAAGTTATGGCAAGAACAAGCCCCTCGATATTCTCGCGCCCTTTTAGAGACATTGTCTTTAATTGCTTATCGACAGCCTATAACGCGAGGGGAAATAGAAGATGTACGCGGGGTTTCAGTAAGTAGTCATATTATTAAAACCTTAACGGAACGGGAATGGATCAAGGTGGTTGGCCACAAAGAAGTACCAGGCCGACCGTCGCTCTATGCGACGACAAAAGGGTTTTTAGACTATTTTGGCGTAAAGAGTTTAGCGGATCTACCTCCCATGCAAACCATTGAAGTGCTTCCAGAATTGGAGCAGCAACAACAAGATGAACAGCGACTAAAAACCGTGGCTGAACAAATAGAATCAGATACAGTGTCTCAAGATTCAGCGTCAGATTTGGCTGAACTAGGACCCAATAAAGAGCAATTACATTAATGAGTGAAAAACTGCAAAAAGTACTAGCAAACGCTGGTCAAGGCTCCCGTCGTGAGATGGAAAAATGGATAGAGCAGGGACGAATTTCGGTAAACGGTAATGTCGCTACTTTAGGAGATCGTGTTGAAATTACCGATCAAATTAGAGTAGATGGCCAGTTACTAACCTTGGCGCAAGAAAAGCCGGTTTGCCGTGTGCTAATGTACAATAAACCAGAAGGTGAGTTGTGTAGCCGTAAAGATCCCGAAGGACGGGCTACGGTATTTGACCGCTTGCCGAAAATAACCAATGGCCGCTGGATTGCGGTAGGGCGTTTAGATATTAACACCAGTGGTTTATTATTATTTACCAATGATGGTGAGTTGGCTAATCGATTAATGCACCCTAAGCACGAAATTGAACGAGAATATGCCGTCAGAGTGTTTGGGGAAGTGGATGAAAAAGTCATATCGCAGCTTAAAAAAGGGGTAGAACTAGAGGATGGTGTCGCTAAATTCACAACTATTCGAAGACGCCCCGGCGACGATGAAAGTCTAAATTCTTGGTTTAGCGTCACATTGTCTGAAGGACGCAATCGCGAAGTAAGACGTTTGTGGGAATCCCAGGGTATGCAAGTCAGTCGCTTAATTAGAGTAAGCTATGGCGGTTTAGAGTTACAAAAACGCTTACCACAGGGGGGCTGGATAGAATTGACTTTAGAAGACGTGAATCCGTTACGCCAATCCGTGCAGCTTCCTAATGAAACCGAAAGTTTGATCAATGAAAAGCGTAATAAGCTCGACCACGTACGTATTAGTCGTATGCGACGTTCAGTCAAAAAACACAAATTGAATAAAAACTTAAAAAGAAGAAAGTAAGCATTCAAAAATTACCAAGAAAGCACCTTATGACTTGATCCTAAGGTGCTTTTTTATGGCTTTGAACCACTTACAAAGAAACAATCAATAATCCAATGGAACATCCTAAGCCCACTGACCACACCAAACTTCTCAATATGTGTATATCTAACCAATAACAAAGGGCATAGATAAGCCGCGAGATAACAAATCCAATCGCTAAATACTGTGCTATATCACCTACATTTCTTGTGATCAACGCTGTTAATGCGCCAGGGATAAACATTATTAGTGCTTCAAAGCTATTTTCATGGACTGCGCGAGCTCGTGCGCCAAAACCGGTGAGTTTGCTTTGTTGGTCTCTTGGGGTTCGATTGTCATATCCGCCCATCTTATTTTGAGCATAGGCTAGGGGGGCTTTAAATAGAATGGGCATAACAGTGGCAATAATTAAACAGATGATTATGGTGTTCATAGAGTACTCGACTCGCTAAAAATTCTGAGTGTGATTTCAGATTAACATTTTCACCTTTGAATAAACAAACGGATATTCAATTTGCCCTGTTTATACGTCGTTTTTTAGGATTAAAAGACGATGTAAAAAAATGGCCGCTTCCTTAAATATTGAGAGCGGCCGAAGAGTCGGGAGTGACATTGGGTACGATAAAAAGGGTGATTTACTTGTCGTTGTCGAATTGAAATTCAATTTTATTGAGCAATTGCGCATCATCAATATTGAGCTCAACTTCACGATACAGAATGATTTGGCCGGTTACGGTTGCACCTTGTTTTATACTTAAAGTCGGCACCGAATGCTTGCTGTTGTTACTCTTGTGGAAAATAATGTCTCCAAGCACTTGGGTATTATTGGTAAGTAGCATATTTCCAGTGTGAGTGCGCAATGAGCCTTCCACTAGAACACCATTTAGGGTGATATCGCCATTCATGGTTTCAACATCTTCTGCGACCTTTGAAGAGGATTGCAAGCTGATATTACCGTTTACAGCCTTGACAAAACTGGCGCTGTTAAAATGCTGTTCAGCTTCAATGTCGCCATTTACTGTATTTGCGTTTTGAACAGATACATATGCGCCCATTTTGATACTGCCATTGACGGTGTCGACGCTACGAGCTTTGACGTCATCATGTAATTGAATGCTGCCGTTTACGGAGCTAACATTAGATACATGTTTACCTTGAGAAACTTCCAAATCTCCATATACGCTGCTTACACTATTGCCATGTGAGGTATCGTTACTTCCTCCCCCAACATGAATAATACAACCTGACAAAAACAAGACAGTAGAGCTGACGATTATGCCTTGTGAGAGTACTTTGAATGAATTCGCGATAAACATAATATTCCTAAGTAAGAGTAATTTTGCTAGTTTGAGTAATATTTTTGACAGAAGTTGCAGAACTCAGGCCAAGATTTTAGTATGTTGATTTTTAACGAGTTTTTAAATTTATCAAGTGGTGTGATTTATTTTTGTTGGCAAAATAACAATCAATTGGTCAATTAGCTAAATAGCTTAGTGATTTTAACAACGGAATTGACAGCACTAATTTATGCAAGCTCCAACATCCAGCATCAGGCGTCTGAAGGTTGGATGATAGAGCCATATCCTTGGCGAGTTTCCATTCATTTTGCATACTGTTAGGTCACTTTTTCTCTAATAAAGTGATCAAACTGGACGTGTCAAATCTTCCTCCACCATTGGCTTGAACTTGGCTATAAAACTGATCGACTAAGGCTGTGAGTGGTAAATGTGCGTTTGATACCCTTGCTTGATCTAACACAATACCCAGATCTTTACGCATCCAATCTACAGCAAAGCCAAAATCAAATTGGTTGTCTAACATTGTACTTGCACGATTGTCCATCTGCCACGATTGAGCCGCACCTTTGGAAATGACTTCGACTACTGCTTCAGCATCTAAACCATTTTGTTTAGCAAAGTGTAAAGCTTCAGATAGGCCTTGTACCACGCCAGCGATGCAGATCTGATTGACCATTTTAGCCATTTGCCCACTGCCCACTGGACCTAAACGCTTTTGCATTTTTGCGTAACATCGAATTAGCGTTTCAATTTTTTGATACGTATCGGGATCAGCACCTACCATTACCGTGAGGGAGCCACTTTGGGCACCGGCTTGACCACCAGAGACTGGCGCATCGGCATAACCGATATTCTTTGACTTGGCTATTTCCGACAATTCCTGAGCAACAGCAGCAGAAGTAGTTGTATGATCAACAAAAATACTGCCCGTCTTCATCGATTTAAATGCGCCTTCATCACCTATGGTCACTTCGCGCAAGTCGTTGTCGTTACCAACACAAGCAAACACCACATCTTTGCCTTTTGCCGCATCTTCAGGGGTTAACGCTTTGTCACCTTTATACTCTGCTAACCATAGATCTGACTTGCTTTCAGTGCGATTGTATACAGTCACTTTGTGACCAGCATTAGCCAAAAATCCTGCCATAGGAAACCCCATGACACCTAAGCCAATAAAAGCGATATTAAGAGAGTGTTCTTGGTTTGACATTGGAATTCCTTGTAATATTAAGCTTGTTTGGAGCTGATCAGTGTTTCCTCAGCCTTTTTTGTTTTCAGGCCACGACTGGATTCTAAAACATATGATTTAGGCATGAAACATTCCACTGAAGACTCCTGCATTTCTTTTTCAAATTGTTGAGGATAATCATCGGTTAATAGACAGCCTTTCACAAGGCTGGGATATATCTCATCGTAGCGCTTAATTTCTGTTTGGCTTATGCGTCGATAGATGTGTCCTCTATTGATGGAACGATAGTCAGATAATCCTGCAGAAGAGACGATGTCTAAGGTGGCGTGAACCGTTTCCTGGTGATAGCGAGCGACTCGTTGTGCTTTATCTTCAACTACGATCCCCTTAGCTAGATGTTTATTCTGGGTCGCAATCCCAGTGGGACAATGATTTGTGTTGCAAACTAAACTCTGCACACAGCCTAACGCCATCATCATGCCACGAGCGCTATTACATATATCTGCCCCTACGGCGATATTTCGTACCACGTGAAATCCGGTAAACGCCTTACCACTGGCTATAACTTTGATATCTTTTTTAAGATCAAATCCTTGTAGAATATCGCAAACATACACCAGCGCTTCCCGCAATGGCATGCCCACTGAGTTAGAGTATTCCAGTGGCGCAGCACCTGTTCCGCCTTCCCCTCCATCGACGGTAATGAAATCCGGTTTGATGCCGCTTTGAAGCATGGCTTTACACATGGCCACAAATTCACTTTTTTGACCAATACAGAGCTTAAATCCAATGGGTTTTCCGCCGGATAAATCTCGTAACTGTTGAATAAAGTCCATCATTTCAAGGGGGGAGGAAAACGCACTATGCCCTGGAGGTGAGTCAACTCGTGTCCCGGGTTCGACTAACCTTATTCGAGCTATTTCAGGGGTGTTTTTGTCCGCAGGAAGAATACCGCCATGACCCGGTTTAGCACCTTGAGATAGCTTAATCTCAATCATTTTAATTGACTGATGCTGAGCTACCTGTTGAAAAGCCTCTGGCGCAAACTTTCCCTTATTGTCACGGCATCCAAAATAGCCTGTACCAATTTGCCATACAAGATCGCCGCCATTTTCGAGGTGGTAAGGGCTCACGCTGCCTTCTCCGGTATTGTGATAAAAATTACCCAGTTTAGCCCCTTTATTTAAGGCACGAATAGCATTGGCACTTAGTGCCCCAAAACTCATGGCGGAGATATTAAAAACACTGGCTTCATAAGGCTGTTTACAATCCGGTCCACCTACCTTAACTCTGGGTTCTTCCTGTGTTTCATCATAATGTATAGCGCTCACTGAATGACTGATCCATTCGTAACCTACATTTTGTGTATGCAATTTGGTTCCGTAGGGCAGGGAATCTAACTGTCCTTTTGCACGCTGGTAAATGACGGAACGAAACATTCGGTTAACGGGTACACCATCGGTTTCTGATTCAAAAAAATATTGACGTAAAAAAGGTCTAATATCTTCCATTAGCCATCTGCCATGACCTACTACTGGAAAATTTCGTAGCAGTGCATGTTTACACTGGAAAATATCGTAGAAACCGACAATGGTAAGAGGGATAAGAATTATCAAACCCCACAAAGAGATGGACCATAAATTCGAGGCTAAGATTAATAACCCCCAGCTTAAAAAACAAAAAACATAAAATGCGAGTCGCATAACTTTCCCCATTTGGTCACAAATCTACAGTCTAGATGACTTGATTACTTCGTGATTTATTTTATAACGATAACCTTAGATTAGATTGCACTTCTTGTATGAGTGTTTTGGGCACTTGATGTTCGTTGGCCAAATCGTGCCAACGTGACACCTGTTCTACAACCTCATCTATAATCCGATCAATTTTTCGTTTATTAAAAATTGGACTGAGCTGAGTGAAGGTATAGAAATCCTCTCTATCAAAGTTATCACGCTTACCATTTATTGACATCCAATGACTATTTACCCATCTGCTGCCTGGTTTATAGCTGTAGGCCAAATCGTAGGCTGGGGCTAAACACCATTGCTGTTCCTGGTTAAACATAAACGAAATATTTTTAGCATGATCATCATGATTTCTAGCGACAACATTAAATACCATTCTTCTAAATATCTGTTCCGCTTCTTTGGCTGATAAACGCAAACGGCGAGCTACATCAAATAGTTCAGCATAAGAATAAATACCTACCTGTTTAAAGCTAACATGGGCGAGCCCATTGAGAGTTTGTACGTGTATTTTATCATTTCCAATTCGATCAAATCTTTGGGTGATAAAGTGTCGCCGTTTCCCTTCGTTTAGCAATAAACATGGCATCATATCAATTTGGCAAGCGGTTGCCATTAGATAGTATACATATTCCATTGCGCCATATCCCATGGGATCACCAAATGTTTCCTGGCTCTTGTTATGCTCACTAACACCGTCAAATTTCATTAAATAATGCTTAAAGCCTTCAGGGGCATTAGTTTGTCCTGAACGTACTTGGGTAAAGTCTGAATTAAACGCCAGAACCGCTTTAGGCCTTGCGCCACCAGCACTAATACCCACAGACATTAGCGCCATCATGGCTTCTTTGTCTTCGTGACCCTGTTTATGCAAAGACACATTAAATTCAGAGCGTTGATTCACAATGTCTTGTGCTATTTCTACCAGGTTTTCAACCTCTAGTTGTTGGGAAGAGTTGAGGTTTTTGTGACGAGTCGCGGGGGCAAAGGTTAACGCACCCATGCCACGAGTTCCGGTGTATTTTAATCGTTGAAGAGGGGTGATATCACTGGGTGATTTTCCCTGTGAAGCAACCCAGGCATTCATCACAGCGTTACCAAAGTCATCAGGCAATGAGTCTGCAACTAAACCAGGTAAACCTTTAAATGCATTAAAATCAGTTTCTGGAAAAGTATATATTTGTTTCGATAATGGCATCTTAATCGGGGACAACTGTATCCCGCGTTTAATAAATTCAGTTGAATACTCAAATGCACCTAATTGCTTATCAAGATCATAACTTACTGCGCCAACTTGTTGATCCTGATAATTTACGATAACGACTTCATTTACCATGCTGCATCACCTTTTTTCGTAGCTGGATTATTGCCTGATGCCCGTTGTCTTTTTTGGCCCTGCCGTTTGGCTAATTGAATAGGTGATTCTGTTGGAATAGGAATAAATAGATCTAGCTGTTTAGTTAAGCCTAATGCAACTAAAATTGCGACCACAGTCTCTAATTGAGCCTGGCCTTTTTCTGCACGCATAATAACCTTTCTTGAGAGGCCTGTTTTATCTGCAATATCTTGTTGCGTTAAATCTGCATTTAATCGCGCTTGTTTGAGGCGGTCGCCTAGATTAGTGATAATTTCTTTGACTAACATAATAATTTTAAAGTCATCCTAATGGGACGTTAACCAGGGGTTTCCCATATAATGTCCCTAAATAGTTACTTTATCAAGAAAAGTTTTAATGTTCCATTTTGGTTACATTATGATGATTTTTGTATGTAATGGTTTTTTATTGGGACTTTAATGTGATATGGATTACAAGATGCTATTTTCAAAAAAACTCTTGATTTCAACGGGATCTAAATCAATGCCTTGGGACTCTAACCACTCAACAGCTTCATCAATAGAATCAAAGAAAGCGTAATTAACATCCATCGCCCTATAACCTGACGAGAGTTGCTGCTTAATTGTATTACTTACATCTGAATTAAGGATCACTACTGCAATGGACGTTATGCCATATTTTTTACGAAATTTTGTTTGCTCTAAAAAAATCTCATAGGCTGAAGGAGGGAATAAACTCTCACCATACAGGCAACTTAACTGTCCCCAAGGGCGAGTACTGTCAATAAATTCTAAACTCGAACTGGTGGTTTGAATGCCTTTCTCAAGCGCTTCGTCATTCCAAGGCCCTCGACCACTAAATAGTAAAACCTGTCGGCAATTACCTACAACGTAATCCCCATGTTCCCATAATTTCATTAGGCCTCAGTTACTCTTTCAAGTTTACTTAGCACATCATCCTTTCAAAACTATGCTGGATGAAGCGTTATTGACAAAATAATTAACCTGAAGGTTAAAATAATAGGCTAACGTAAACAAGTTGATTTTTTACTTAAACAACTTTTAGTTATCCATTAACCCCGTTTGAAAAAGTAAAAGGCAGGGATGGCCGTAACCCCTTTTTCAAGAATATCGTTACCATCGGCTAAGTGAATCTTAGGGGTAGGCGCGTATACATCTCCAAAAGATGGCCCTGTTACTACTACTTTTTGCGATAGAAGCTTCTGCAGTTCAATTGGCAGTCGACCAGTAAATACGATGGCTTCGGGATCGAGTAAACTTTGAATCGCTTTTAATGGAAACTTCATTGCTTCCACACAGGCTGTCACCCAAGACATAATATTCGTGTCTTGGCGGTCTATGGCAGACTGTATTTTTTCAGGAGTGGCTTCTTCACCCCACACAGCAGTTAAATGTTTATATAGTGAGCCTAAGGTGGGCCTCAAAAGGGATTTATCACTGCTAAACAATGCGGAAATTTCCCCAGCATTTCCATAAGCGCCATCAACAACTTCACCATCAAAAACAAATCCTCCCCCTACATCTAGGGTAAATAACATTAAATAGAAGCTTTGTAATTTTGCGCCTTTCTGGGTGAGAGAAAAACCAATGGAAGCTGCGTTACCGTCATTTTCAACAAAACATTGATGGCCGTATTTTTTAGCAAAGGTTTCTTGGAAATTCACCACCGACCAGCCTTGAGGATCTTGCTGGGAACAAATGCATCCTTCTACATTGGTAAAAAAGCCAGAAATAGAAATACCAATTCCCAATACATTAATGCCTGAAGCCAGTTCCGCAAACAATTTATCAAGCATGGCTATCGCCGCTTTAATTGCTAATTCAGCCGATAAAAACGTACCATCTTGACAAAACCTAACAATATTCGTGCGGTCAAGATCATCTAATAAAACAACGACCCTATCGTGTTCAAATATGACACCGACACTTGCGAACACCCCAGGTTGTAAGGTTAAGTAGGTGGCAGGTTGGCCTCGTTGACCGGCTATCTTAGAATGCTCAGCGACTATCCCTAAAGATATGAGATGTTTAGTCAAACGAGTTAAAGTTTGATTTGATAAACCCGTTGATTTAGCAATTTCCGCCCTTGTGGCTTTCCCATTTCTTCGAATATTCTCTATTACTTTCTTGTGACTACTATTTAGCTGTTTTTCAATTGACGAAATAGAGCTGACTGTTTGTTGCGTGTGCACTTATATCTCCTTGTGGGATGTAAATGACAGATTTCAATGGTGATCATCAAATACGTCCATCAAAGTAGAATACCAATATGGAAACTTAATTACCATATTGATATTTAAGTTTGCAGAATATACAGGTTCGACCAACTGTTATATATCAAGTGTTTTTATATAACCACATGATATTTAAGTATTTAATTTTATTTTTCAGTTTATTAATGAAATATTAAATATTGCAGTGGTAATTAAGTGTTGACAATTTACCCAACTTTCCGCTAGTTTAATTACCAGAGTGGTAATTAATAATTATAAATACACCGTCAACATTGAGGAAAATTCATGAGCAGAACACTTGTTACTCCCAACAGAATTAAATTCAGTAAGATCTCCACTGCAGTACTTTTAGGCATGTTAAGCAGCACGTCTGCCAACCTTTACGCCCAAGAGTCAAACGAAGGTGAAATTGAAGCAATCACCATAAAAGGTGTGCGCGGAAGCCTATTAAAATCCCTAAATCAAAAAAGATTCGCAAATAAAGTGGTGGATGTTATTACCGCTGAAGATATTGGTAAGTTTCCAGAAGCTAACTTGTCTGAAGCAATTCAACGTGTACCTGGTGTCACTTTAAACCGAAACCCCACAGGTGAAGGGACAGCAATAAACTTACGTGGCCTTGGCCCTGAATTTACTTCAACCGAAGTGAACGGCATGTTAGCTGGGGGAAGCGATGGAACACGTGGCTTCTCCTTCGAAATTTTTCCTGCAGAATTATTTAACAGTGTAGAAATATCCAAATCGGTGACAGCAGACCAAGTGGAAGGGGGAATCGCTGGAAGCGTGTCTCTTTATACACCGGATCCGTTAGCCACCCAAGATCAAGTGCTCAATGTTTCTGTTTATAATAACTACAGTGACAATACCGGCACAAACAGCCCTAAAGCTTCCGTTGTGTTTAACCAAAACTGGGATGATACTTTTGGTATCAATGCCGCATTGGTTTACTCAGATACTGATATGCAAAATAATGAAGTACGAGGTAGCAGCCATAGTCCGTTATCGGCAGTTTGGATTGGTCCTGATGTAGGTGAAGAAGGTGGTCCTACACAAGAGCAATATGATGCTTTGTATCCTCGAATAGAAAGCTTTGGATATACTTCTGAGGAACGTGAAACCTTAGGTGCAGTGTTAGGTTTGCAATGGCGTCCTAATGATGATCTTGATATTAAAGCGCGGGCACTAGTCGGCAAAATTGACGGTGATCGCGTAGAAACTATTCTAGATGCTCCGTCTGAAAGTAATATTACGGCGGTAAGCAACACTGTCATTGAGAACGGTGTTGCAACTCAAGCAACGTTGACCGGTGTGCAACAGCGCGTAGGTGCAAGACAAGAGGCTATCGATGAAGAAGTGAAACAATTTACACTAAGTGCAGATTGGCATATCTCTGATAGCTTGAAATTCTCGCCTTATATAGGTCACTTTAGTCGCGAAAAATCTAACAGCAATGACTTATTTTCATTTCGCAGGATGGAAGAAGATGGCAATTTCTATCCAGCTGATGTGAGCTACGTCATGCACGACAATTATTTAGAATGGTCAACACCAGGTACCGATTTTGCGAGTAATCCAGAAGAGTTTGTCGTCAATGTATTTATTCGTCGTCCACTTGAAACAAAAGACTCCAACAATACTTTGAAGTTGGATTTTGAATACGACAATGGCGATTTAATGAAAGTCGATTTTGGATTGCGTTTAACTGATAGAGAGTTGCAACAGCAACAAACAAGGAGTGACATCAGAGCCGAAAACTTCTTAGCTGATGGTGTGACTCCTTTAAATCGTCGTACCGATTTGCCCACACTTGCTGATGTCTATACTCCACTGGATCGTTTTAAAGTGGATGGTGCGGACTTCGCTCCTTCAACCTTAATCGGCGGTGACCCAGATTTAATCTTTGCTACTTTTTTTAATGCCGATGGAACACCTATCGATGGTTTATACGAAGACGTAAACGAACCTTTTGCACTCATTAATAGTTTTGAATTGCAAGAACAAACAATTGCTGCCTACGCTCAAGCAAATATCGAAGTGAGTGAAAGTGTTACCTTGAGTACCGGCTTACGTTTTGTAAGAACACTGCAAACGATTGAGTCACAAATGACCACTGACTCTACAGATGTAGACGCGTTTACTCCGGTTACCTTAAAAAGTGATTATCAAGAGATTTTACCCAACATGAACATACGTTATGCGTTAAATGACGACATGGTAGTGCGAGCGGCTTACTTTAAGAGTTTAACTCGACCCGCTCTGGGTGAATTGGCAGCATTTGAAAGCTTTAACGGTATCGATGAGGGGGGCGGACTTGGTTCTCGTGGTAACCCTGATCTTCAGCCGTTTACCGCAGATAACTACGACATAGGTTTTGAGTGGTACTTCACCAGTGAAGCTGTTGCAGCAATCAATATATTCTATAAAGATCTTGATGGTTTTATTGATACCTCTTCAACCACGGAAATTAGAGAGTTTCCAAGACAAAGTGATGGCGTCATCGTTAGTGGCCCGATTATTTTTACCCAACCTACCAATGGTGTTGCCGCAACTATTACAGGTATTGAATTAGCTTATCAATCCAGACTGGGCTTTATCAGCGATTCATTAGATGACTTTGGTGTGTTGGCAAATTACACCATGATTGATAGTGCGGCTCAATATTCAGATGAAGGAGACGTGCGTAATTCAGGGTTGCCGGGTTTGTCAGAAAGTAGCTATAACTTAGCCTTGTATTATGATATCCCTAGCTTTAATGCGAGATTGTCTTACACATGGCGCGATGAATACTTGGTTGAGTTCGCTTCAACTGCTGGTATTCCGCAGTGGCAAGAAGAGTACGGACAGCTAGATTTCTCAGCTAGTTACAATGTAACTGATGCACTGCAAATACAAGTGCAAGGGTTAAATCTGTTGACTGAGCAAGAAGTTAATCGTTCAGTGCAAAATACTCCGTATGATCTTGCACAAATTGATAGACGCTTTGTTATTGGTGCTCGATATTCGTTTTAAGCACCGAAGCGAGATTAAGGAGCATCATTTGATGCTCCTTAAGTAACTCTATCTAAATACCTATCTATACTAACATTTCTTATCGAGTGAAAAATCATGCCGAAGTTAGGTTTGTCAATTAGTTGCTCTGCGATCCTTTACGCACTGCTGATAAATGCTTGTACAACAATGTCGAATACGAAGACAGACTTGCCAACTTTGTTAGAGCAAGCAACCCAAAACCAAATAGCACCTGGGTTGCGCTATTTTAAACTGGATAGAGGTGAAATGTCTGGCTACTTTCAGTTAACTAGTCCAGTGTTGTCTGCCAGTGATGCTGAAGTCTTAGTCGATAGGTTGAACAAACAACTATTGGTAAACAACGCCAATAATAGCTCTCAAAGCTTAGAAGTTAAGATGCTTGATTTAATTGAAAAATCTCCAGAAGGCACTGACTTAGGAAAGTTGGTAACCATTAGTCAATTTCACTCCGTAACACAAGCGCAAGATATGCAACAAGATCTTGCTGAGAAGGGCTTTCAATTGCGTGCTTCCCATAGTAGCCAACGCAGTGGTGGCATGGGTAAGCAAGCAATCAGTATTCTTAAATTGGTACCATCTCAATACACAGGTGCATTGCGCTCATTTTTAGCTGAACAGCACATATCGGGAGTTGAAAAAACATCGGTAATAGCCAAAAGAAATCAAGGGATTGCAGCAGTTAATGGTGGTTTTTTTGCGTTTAACCCAAGTCAAGGAGTTATTGGCGATGTGGCGGGTATCGGGGTAATCAACGGTACCTTAGTGAGCGAAGCTGTGGCCGGCAGACCCGCTCTGTTAATCAAAAATAAACCATCACTATCTGTCGATATTTTAACAAATGTGCAATCTCATATTAGCCTGACAGTTGAAGAAGAAGTGTTCCATGTGGATGGCATAAATCGCTTAGCGGGAAAAATATTTAACTGTGGTTTTGATCATCCTAAAGTTGTTGCTATCCATGACTATGTTTGCCACAAAGCAGATGAGATCATCGTCTATAACCATTTTTTTGGCGGTCTTAATGAAGTTTTAAACAACAGCGAGTTTTACTTTTTCGTGGATGAAAATGATGCTGTCTATTTTAACTTGGCTAACACGTCAGAGGCTTTACCTAAAGGGCACCGCCTTGTTGTTGCTTCAGGCGATCCAGCTTCGAAATTAACAAAGCATATTTCACCAGCAGTTAAAGCGGCCATCACTCAGCGGATAACCAGTGATTCAGGTGAGTTGAGGTTAAGCAAGGGTATGTATCTGGTTAATGGTGGACCGACCCTATTAATTGATGGTAAGCAACCGATTTCTCAGCGCAGTAAGCAAGGTTGGGGAGTGAGCAATGTTGATAATGCCACTGCTGCAATTGATGCCCGAGACGAAATTTCGCCAGCATCCTCAACAAATAATCGAGTCAATTTTTACCAAAATTGGGTGTTACAACGCCATCCCCGCACAGCCGTAGGCGTTACTGAAACGGGTGATGTCTATGTGGTGGTCGTGTATGGACGAGATCCGTTTAAAAGCATAGGCGCGTCAATCACAGAAATGTCAGAGCTTATGCTGGAATTGGGTGTTCAAAAGGCGATAAATCTCGATGGCGGCGGTTCCAGTGTGATGGTGGTAAATGGCCAGATAACCGGAAAGCCATCTGATAAAGACGGGGAAAGGGCAGTCGCTGAAGCGTTGATATTTACAGCGAATAAAAAGGTTTAGAAGTGGTAACGGGAATAAAAAATACAGTGAGAAAGAATTTAACTTCGGATGATTCCCTTATATTAGGAATTGATGGTGGTGGAACGAAATGCAAAGCCGTTTTGATGTCACCGGATAATGTCGTTTTAGGTGAGGGTACGGCAGGGCCTGGAAACCCAGTTTATGGATTAGAGCAGGCGAAAGAATCTATAAAAAGCAGTGCAATTATGGCTTTACAACAAGCTGGTATGAGCCCTAGGGAATTGGTGAATATTACCCTTGGAGTAGGTCTTGCCGGTGTGAACCTCCCTAAGCATTACGACAACATTATGAATTGGCAGCACCCATTTAAACAAATTTTTTTGGCAACGGATTTATTAATTGCCAGTTTAGGAGCCCACGACGGTGGAGATGGTGCCGTAATAGTGTCAGGAACGGGGTCCTGCGGATTTTCTTATGTCAATCAGAAGTCGACAATATTAGGCGGACATGGCTTTCCCCAAGGCGACAAAGGTAGCGGGGCTTGGTTTGGTTTAAAAGCCGCAGAACTGGTTCTGTTATCACTTGATGGGTTCGCTAAGCCCACACAACTTGCCGAAATCATGTTGGCTCAGCTTAACTTGAAAAATAGCGCAGAACTCACTGAAAAAGTTGCGGGTAAACCAGCGTCATTTTTTGCTCAACTAGCAAATTGCGTGTTTGTTGCGGCCGATGCCAAAGATGAATTAGCCTTATCCATCGTTAAAGAGGGCGCAGATTATATTAATACAATGGCGGAAAAATTGATGAACACCCATCCCCCTAGAATGTCCCTTATTGGAGGCTTAGGAAGGTCACTATTTCCACATTTAGGCCGAAGGGTTCAACATACTCTGTCTGCTCCCTTGTCGTCTCCAGAAGTAGGTGCTGTCTATTTTGCCAGACAAAATATCAATGGTTTCATACCTGAAAAATTAGTTTCAATCGTTACATAAATAAGAGTTTTACATGACCCAAACAATAATGGAAAAAGAAGCGCGGCAAACCCCAAGTGTTATTCGCCAGCAAATTCAACAAAATCATAAAACTATCACGGCGATTGCCGAAAAGCTGCATGCATTTGACCCTAAAATGGTAATGATAATTGGTCGAGGGTCATCAGATCATGCAGGTGTATTTGCCAAATATCTAATTGAAATTGAAGCGCAAATTCCAACCTTTGCAGCTGCACCTTCGGTTTCTAGCGTATATAACAAACAACTCGCTCTAGATAAGGCTTTAGTGATTGTTATTTCCCAGTCTGGACGCAGTCCAGATATATTAGCCCAAGCAAAAATGGCAAAAAAAGGCGGTGCATATTGTATTGCTCTGGTGAATGATGAAAGTTCGCCTTTACAAGATATAGTGGATGATGTTTTACCATTAAAGGCAGGCAAAGAAGAGTCGGTGGCGGCCACTAAAAGCTATCTTTCAACTCTCTCTGCGCTATTGCATTTAGTTGCAACCTGGACAAACAATCAAGGTTTACTTGACTCCCTAAATGAATTACCGAGTTTACTTGAAGCAATTATTGATTCACCCTCACAATTGATACCAACGGATGTTGATAACGTCAATAACTTAGTAGTATTGGGACGGGGACTGGGTTTTGCGGTTTCTAAAGAAATTGCATTGAAACTTAAAGAAGTATGCAGTATCCACGCAGAGGCGTTTAGCAGCGCTGAGTTTTTGCATGGCCCTATTACCTTGGTAGAACAAGGTTTAGCAATTTTAGACTGTCTGGTTTTGGACGAAAGTGAAGGGGCTCATCGGGAACAAATCAATGAAGTAAAACGACGAGGAGCTCAGGTTTTGCATCTACATCAAAACAGCTTGGCAGCCCATCCGCGGATTGCGCCTTTATTGGTGTTACAGCGTTTTTATATTGATGTCGCCCAGCTTTCAACTCATCGTGGTTTAAATCCTGATGTGCCTTTGGGTTTGAATAAAGTCACCAAAACATTATGACCCAGAAAGTGAGATTGCACGTTCGAAAATTATTTGATGGACAGGCATACCATAGTGATCAAGTGCTGGTGATTGAAGGCAGAAATATCATTGCAATGGATCAGGATACTTCGCAAGTTGATACTGTGCTTAACGGTCTCGTAGCTCCTGGGTTCGTAGATTTACAAGTAAACGGTGGTGGTGGTGTATTGTTTAATGCCCAGCCAAACGTGGCGTCTTTAAAGATCATCTTTGCGGCTCACGCTAAGTTCGGCACGACAGGGTTAATGCCCACGGTGATTACCGATGATATCATTACTATGGAAAAGGCGGCTGATGCAGTTGCTGAAGGGATTAGCCAAAACCTTCCAGGGATCTTGGGGATACATTTTGAAGGCCCGCATATTTCTACAAGAAAAAAAGGTGCCCATAGTCAGCAATATATTCGTCCGATTACAGATCGAGAGTGGGCGCTGTTTAAACGTAAAGATCTAGGTAAAATTATCGTCACTCTAGCACCAGAAATGGTGCCTGATGAGCAAATAAAAGCCTTAGTTAGCTTAGGTGTTAAAGTCTGTATCGGGCACAGTAATGCTGATGCGGTGACGACCAATAAAGCCCTCGAAAGCGGAGCCAGCGGTTTTACCCATTTGTTTAATGCCATGTCGCCAATTTCGGCCAGAGAGCCTGGCGTAACAGGTGTCGCATTAACTTCTGAAGTGGCACGTTGCGGATTAATCGTAGATGGTCATCATGTGGATGATCTGAATATTCGACTAGCCCTCAAAGCTAAACCTACGGGGGGGATATTTTTAGTAACCGATGCTATGCCACCAGTGGGAACAGATGCTAAGGAATTTGAATTTTTTGATCGGCACGTAACAGTAAAAGATGGACGACTAATATCTACAACCGGGGAATTAGCAGGTGCAGCCATCGATATGGCATCCTCGGTAAGATATTGTCATTTTAAATTAGGTATTTGTTTGGATGAATCCATTCGATTAGCTAGCCAATATCCTAAAGATTATTTATCAGGTTCACCTGTAAAAAGCGGTTCGACAGTTCAACTTGCACCAGGAATGCTCGCCAATTTTATTCAATTGGATGAGCAACTCGTTGTGCAGTCAACATGGGTAAACGGCAATAAGGTCTTTTCCACAGAAACAATGGCTAATGAGGTCTAAAATTATGCAAACTCTAACAACCAATAAAACCAGTACCTTTGTTCCAATGATCGTTGTTGGTATCTTGTTTTTTATTTTTGGTTTCGTTACTTGGCTTAACGGCTCATTAATTCCATTTCTTCAATTAGTCTGTGAACTAAATGAGTTTGAAGCTTTGTTTGTGACCTTTTCATTTTATATCGCTTACACGGTGATGGCGTTACCCATGTCCATCATTCTTAAAAAGACTGGCTATCGAAACGGTATGGCGCTAGGGCTTGGCATTATGGCGGTTGGCGCTTTACTTCATATACCCGCAGCTATTACTGCAAACTATGCCTTTTTTCTCATTGCCTTGTTTGTATTAGCTGCAGGTTTAACCATATTACAAACCGCTTCAAATCCTTACATTGTATATTTAGGACCGGTTGAAAGTGCTGCAATGCGCATCAGCATCATGGGGTTAATTAACAAAAGTGCCGGCGTTTTAGTTCCTATTCTATTTACGTCTTTAATATTATCAGACATGGGAAATTACTCAGAAGATGCTCTTAGCGGTCTGTCTGAGGTAGCAAAAAATCAGCGTTTAATGGAATTATCACATAATCTAATCGTGCCATATGTGTTAATGGCCATCGCGCTGGCCGTTTTGATTGCCTTAGTGAAGTTCTCTGCGTTGCCTGAAATAAAATCGACTAACAGTGATTCTGAAGAAAGTGGCAGCAAAACATCCATTTTTCATTTTCCTCATACAGTGTTAGGCGCAATTGCGTTGTTTTTCTACGTAGGGGTAGAAGTGATTGCAGCGGATACCATTGGTCTTTACGGTTCCGTATTAGGAGTAAGTAACTTTGCAGGTTTAACCTCATTTACCATGGTGTTTATGGTCATTGGTTATCTGGTTGGCGTTACATGTATTCCGCGATTTGTCTCTCAAGAAAACGCGTTAGTAGCTTCAGGCATTGCCGGCTGTTTGTGTATCTTGGGTATTGTATTTTCTTCTACTCAATCTACAGGTATTGCCGACGTACTGTGGGGATGGTCTGGTATACCAGTTATTCCTAACACCATCACTTTTGTGGCATTAATGGGCCTAGCTCACGCTTTGGTGTGGCCGTCTGTATGGCCTTTAGCGTTAAAAGGGTTAGGGAATTACTCGGCTCAAGGCTCAGCGTTACTAATTATGGGTATCTCTGGTGGTGCAATTTTACCTTTATTATTTGGTAAAATCTCCCACGAAATTGGAGATTTACAATCTGCTTATTGGATTGGTTTACCATGTTATTTATATATTTTCTTTTACGCTTTTCGCGGACACGCTATCCGTTCATGGAAATAGTAGTTTAAATCTTAACCATCATTAAAAAATAGGCTCAGTATGAAATGTAAATTTGGATTGCTCTCGTTGTCACTAGTGCTTTTTGGATGCAATGATCAACAACAGACAAATCAAACCACTTTGGTTCCAGAAAAACCTAAAAATATTATTATGGTCGTGGGGGATGGCATGGGGCCAGCCTATATTAGTGCATATCGATATTTTCACGATGATCCTAATACTGCGGGAATGGAACAAACGGTTTTTGACCGCACTTTAGTGGGCATGAGTAGTACTTATCCAGCCTCAGTTTCAGGATATGTTACAGATTCTGCGGCCGGTGCTACTGCGTTATCTGCCGGGGTGAAGACTTACAACGGTGCCATTGCAATGGATGTTAACAAACAACCAGTTACCACAGTGTTAGAAGTATCAAAGCGTCTAGGTAAGAAAACTGGCGTGGTAGTCACCAGTCAGGTAAATCATGCTACACCTGCAGGCTTTATGTCCCATAATGTTGCCCGTGGAAACTACGATGAAATTGCCGATAGTTATGTCGAAAATTACCAGATGTATGATGTAGTGCTAGGAGGGGGCTGGAAATTCTTTTTACGTGAAGACAGAGACTTAGTCAGTGAGTTTAAGGAACTGGGTTATCAATATATTGATGATTATGCCGATTTAGAGACGGTTCAACAAGACAAGCCGTTATTTGGCTTGTTTGCTGATGTTGGTTTGCCATGGGCCTTGGACGACAGTGATCCTAATCGTTTAAAAACGATGACATCAACTGCGTTGAATCAACTTGAAAGTGATAAGGGATTTTTTATGTTGGTAGAGGCAAGCCAGGTTGATTGGGGCGGTCACAGCAACGATATCGCAGCTGCTATGGGAGAAATGCAAGATCTTGCCAGCACTCTGGAAATGCTCGAAGACTATGTTGCTCAGCATCCTGATACCTTAGTTGTGGTAACGGCTGACCACAGTACAGGCGGTATGACCTTAGGAGCCAATGGAAAGTATCAGTGGAACCCTGAAATTTTGCGTACCATGAAGCATTCACCTAGTTACATTGCTGAGCAACTGTTACACACTGATATTACGCCAGAACTTGCTGCTGAGTTACTAAACTTTAAGTTAACTAAATCTGAGCTTGCGCTGTTAAACAGCAGCAAAAATATTGCCGAAGATAACCCGTCTTCAACCAGCGAGGGAAATCCTTACGCAGATGCATCGGCTGACGCCGTAAAAAAATCGCTTTACGTCAATATCAAACATATTATTGATGCACGCACTCTTACCGGTTGGACATCAGGCGCTCATACGGCGGTAGACGTGCCAGTATTTGCATTTGGCAGCCATAGCGAATCCTTTGTAGGGCTAAGCAACAATACAGATATTGCCAAAACCGTATTTTCGTTGCTTGAACAGAAATAACCTAAGCTAAAAGTAGAGGTTACCGCGCATTTTACGGCGTTGTAACCCAACTTTTATTGGCTAATTAATAATGGAGTTTGGCTTCAGGAACTATACTTTTTCTGAGTCACTCTCGTCTAAGTTCAATGCCAGCACCTCGCAGTTGAGTTCAGCCAAAATGGACTCAGCCGTATTTCCTAAAAAAGCTGCCGAAATGCCTTTTCGTGCTACTGTGCCTAAAATCACCAATTCTGCATCTATTTGTTTAACAACATTCGGGATGACTTTTTCAGGCATGCCAGCTACAACGTGTTTTTTGGCCATGTTGATGTCATGGTCTTTTTCCATACTATCGAGTTTATCACTGTGAAATTGAGCACTGTTGGCACTGAGTTTTTCTAAATTTATGGTAGGGAAATCGATGGCAGCACTCATGTTATGCACCATATAAGCACTGACGGTGTGTATTTCACTGTCACTTATCTGAGCAAACAGTTTTGCTGATTCTAAGATATCTTGATTCAACGCCACATGTTTTTCGTCTTTGGCTAACACATCAACCGCTGCTAAGATAGGTGCGTTTGTCCAACTTGAATGTTTTACCAGCAACAAGGGGGCTTTACAATACCGTAGTAAGTGCCTGTCGATTGGCATGGCAAAGGGATTAATGCTCATGGAGTCTGCGGTAATACGTTTAATAACCAGATCCGGTTGAATTCTCTCAACAGCATCTTCTATACCTTCATACACCTCGCGACACCATTCAACATGAGTGGTGCAACGAATATTCTTTTTCTCTAGATCTTCAGCAATGCTATTGAGATAAAGATAACGGTCTGCAACATATTGTTTCTTCATTTCTTTGCGATGGTCGCTTGAAAGTACGTCGGTTAGCTCTAAAATTGGCTCGTAAATTACATTCAAAAGGTGGATATGCACCTCATTATTCAACTCGGCAAATTTTAAAGCTCGAAGCAATGCCTCGTGCTGTTTACGTTTACCACTGATTACAACTAGAATTTTTTGCGGTGCTTGCATAGTAATCTCCATTAAAGAATCAAGATGATAGGTTTCGACCATACACCGATTATTAATTGACTATTTGATGTCGATCAAACTTGATGAACAAAGAGTTTAGTCGAATATCTTTTGTAAATAGCATTATTTAACCGCTGTTCACTGTGTTTTTATTTTTTCTGGAGAAGAAAGCGCTTCAAAACCATTAACCAAATCAGCAAGTTCTTCATCAATGGCACTTTGTCTAAGTTTATTAAATGACTTTTGCATTTGTTCTTGTAGCTCTTCTATATTTTTTTCAGCCCGTTGCATGGCGATAAGGCGACTTGCATTTTCGCTTGCGAGTGATTCAATGCATCCTCTAAAAATTGAGGTGAATATGTATTCTCTTATTAGTTTGCTAACGGTTGTTGCAGGTTCAACTAGAAGTTGGGGGAGGCATCTGGTAGGCCAAGGTCGGGAAACAAATTCGTGTTTCCATGCGTGGTCAAAAGGCAAAATCCGTTGATAGCATGGCCCGTAATTTGGTTTGTCTAAGGTACGATTAAAAAACAAATAAACTTCTTTCAAGTGTTTGTTTGTCTGAAGCTCTTCAACTTCCAGTAAAATCTCTGCTACAAATGAGGTAATACTGTCTATTGAGTTGGGGAGTGAAAAATGTCTTCCTAGTAAGGCTTTTTCTCCTTCGAGTAAAGACCGTACCCGTTCTCCAGCGGTCAAAATTACCTGAGTTGCAGCAAAGTCCTTGCGCTTTTCGTTTAGAAAATTGACTAAAATATCGTTGAATTGGCCGACTAATCCTTGGTCTGAGCCGATGACAATAATGCCTATTTGAGACTTGTGAGCTGCTGATTTTGAGATTCTATCAGTTGTTGGGTAATCACTTTTATCGGTATTGATAAAATATGCTGTCAATCCTAATTGCACGGTTCGATAGTAATCATCCAGTGAAAGGACGGCATTTTCATATTGGTTGATGTTTGCAGCTGCCATAGCTTTCATGGTTCTTACCACTGACTTTAAATCAGTTGCACTCACAATTTTACGTTGTAAATCACTATTCGATTCACTCATATCATGATTCGCCGTTAACCGCTTTGTGGTTAGCGTCAGTCTCGGAATCTCTTTGTAAAGGTGTTAAAACCTGTTTGAACATAGAAAAAATAAGTCCTAGTTCATCTTCCTTGAGGGGTTGCGCTAATGTTAATTTGCTTTGAATATCCTGATTAAGGGTAACTAACCCGTCTAGCACGGCATCTTGCGCCTGTTGAAGAGACGCTAGTGGAATTCCATCAAAGAAATGATGTGTAAGGGCTAAGAGTACAAGAATTTGTGCTGATACTGATAGGGGCGAGGATTCTGGTTGTTTCAGACATGCTCTAATGCGCTTTCCATGCTCTATCGTTGCTAGGCTACTTTCATCCAAACGGGCACCAAAGCGCGCAAATGATTCTAATTCTTCAAATTGCGCATATTCTAATTTCAATGTGCCTGAAACCGCTTTAAAACCAGCATGTTGGGCTTTTCCTCCCACTCTGGAAACGGATTTTCCCACATCAACAGCCGGTAATATTCCTAAATCAAATAATTTAGGCGATAAATAGATTTGCCCATCGGTAATTGAAATTAAGTTAGTGGGTATGTAGGCAGACATATTTTGTTCTTCCGTCTCAATAATAGGTAAGGCCGTAAGCGAGCCTCCGCCATTTTCTTCGTTTAAATGAGTTGAACGCTCCAGTAAACGTGAGTGCAAATAAAAAATGTCACCTGGAAAGGCTTCTCTTCCCGGAGGGCGGCGAAGCAATAAGGATAGCTCCCGGTAGGAACGAGCGTGACGGGTTAAATCATCATAAACGATAAGGACATCCTTGCCTGCGTGCATGAAGTATTCGCCAATACTGGTTGCAGCGTAGGGAGCAATATAATCTAAGCCGGGAGGATCACTACCTTCTGTTGCCATAACAATTGTGTATTCAAGGGCATTATGTTGCTTTAGAGTGGCGATAGTTTTCGCAATGGATGAGGATTTCTGGGCGATAGCG
Organism: Aliiglaciecola sp. 3_MG-2023; assembly: GCF_030548205.1. Classification (GTDB taxonomy): domain Bacteria; phylum Pseudomonadota; class Gammaproteobacteria; order Enterobacterales; family Alteromonadaceae; genus Aliiglaciecola. Next base: position 48,983 of record NZ_JAUORV010000007.1, read on the forward strand.
CAGTAGATACATATGACATTTTTGCCATGCTGGTTAAGAATAGTATCAATGGCAATTGACGTTTTGCCAGTTTGACGGTCGCCCATAATGAGTTCCCGTTGTCCCCGGCCTACGGGCAGTAGGGCATCTAACACTTTAATTCCCGTTTGTAACGGCTCGGTCACTGGTAACCGTGACATGATCTCTGGAGCGGGACGCTCTATGGGTAAACGCGGAGTTTGTGAAAGCTGACCTTTGTTGTCCATAGCGTGGCCAAGTGGGTCGATAACACGGCCTAATAAGTGTTCGCCCACGACAATGTCCATTACCCGCCCAGTCCGTTTCACTTGATCCCCTACGCTTAACTGACAATAGTCTCCTAGCAGTACCACGCCGACTTCGTCTTCATCTAAATTAAATGCAATACCGTAAATATTGTTTGGGAAAAGCACCAATTCTTCAAAGCCAACACCCGGTAGCCCGGTCACCGAGGCTATTCCTGGGGATACGCTGTTAACAATTCCGACTTCTTCCAGTAAGCAGTTGATCTTTCCGTGAGCATTGGACTGATTCAGCTGATCAAACAGTAAATCATACTGTTGTTTTAAACTTGCTTGCGGTTCCTGTTTCATTTTTGTTTCTGCGCTTTAGTTAATTTAACCGATACTTGATTGCGGTGTGTCTGAACTTTCTAACTGGGTTGCTTTGATAATATGCTCTGAAGTGAGTTTAGGTTGTTGCTGCAGAAGATTTGTTTGCATTGAGTCTAGGTAACTTTGTGTGCTCCAAGGAACCTTCCAACCATCAAAAACAACTTCGATGCCACAAATTAATTCTGGCGTAATCTTGTAGGTAAACTGAAGTTCTCTAAGCGTATCTTTTGCATCAACTTTTTTTGTATAGGTTCGATGAAACCATTGTTGCAAAGAGTCTTTTTGTGATGAAGTTAGTTCGAAGGAGCTGTGAATGTATATTTGCGGTGTATTCGAATTCACCGCTCTATTTATCTCGTTGTGTTGTTCAGTATTCAAGCTGTTAAGTTGTCCTATCAATTTGTTGAACATTAAGGTTTGTAACTGAGTATCAGCAAGATCATGGAGTACTTTTTGACTGGTGGCAAAGACCTCCTGCATGCTTCTTTGCACAATTTGGTGCTGTAAAGCTTGTATTTCTTGTTCAATTCCATGCAAGCGAGTTTCCAGAATTTCAGCTCCTTGTTGTTGCACCATATTCAGCAATTCTTGACCTTTAACTTTGGCTTCTTGGTGGGCTTTATTGATAATTTCCCGGCGTTGATCTTCAATTTGACTTAATTTAACTTGATACTCTGATTGCAGGGCCTTGGCTTTCTCATTTTTGCTATTCGCATCATTCAAAATTTGCGCTATTTTGATTTCTCGTTTGTTCAAACCTGCAATAATTGGGTGATACAAAAAGCGTTTCAACAACCACAGCAAAATTAAAAAGTTAAGGGTTTGAGCTACTAGGGTAAACCAATCAATTGGCATTTTTAACTTCCTGCTTTATCGACAAAATAGTTCCAAAATGGATTACTAAACAGCACAATCATGGAAACCACAAAACAATAAATAGCCGTTGATTCAATCATCGCTAAACCTACAAACAATGTTCGCGTTATGGTTGATGAGGCATCGGGTTGTTGAGCGAGGGCTTTTAATGCATTTGCGATAGCAGACCCTTCCGCTAATGAAGGGCCAAGTACCCCTATACCAATCGTCAGTCCTGCAGTTATGATCGAACAAATTGCAATTAGGGTGAGGTTATCCATTATTTTTCTCCTGTACAGAAACGGATATTGAAGTGTGTTGTTGCGAGTTTTGCTGGTCTTCGGCTGTGGCTGCGGCAATATACACAGCTGCCAGAATAAAGAAGATATAGGCTTGTACCATGCCGGTTAATAACCCTAATAAAGACATAACGATAGGGAACACAAAAGGCGATATTACGAGTAAAATTGCCAAGATCATGCTTCCACTCATCATATTCCCAAATAAGCGTACGGATAACGCTAAAGTACGAGAAAGCTCACCTATAATATTAAACGGCAGCATAAAAAAGTTGGGTTGAGCATATGAGCGCAAATATTTCATCAAGCCTTGTTGTTTTATTCCGTAAAAAGGAACTGAAATAAACACACAGAGTGACAGTGCAATTGTGGTGGATAAAGAACCGGTTGGGGGCTCATAATTTGGAAATATTGTGAGTAAATTAGCCATCGCAATAAATAAAAATAAGGTACCTAAAAAACCTATGTATTTTGCGGGGTTACGCAAACCTGCTTGGTTTATTTGTTGGATAATAGTCACCACCAAGACTTCTAAACCATTTTGCCAGCGACTCGGTCGCAATTGACTATTTAAATTGCGGGTAATGAGGTAAGCGCAAAGTACTAAAATGAACATTATCAACCAAGTAAAAACGATAGTGGCATTGAGTTTTAAAAAACCAAATTGCCAATAGATGATTTCATCGGGTGTAATATGCATTGTTCTAACCTTTTTTCAGTTACTTCTTATCAGTTTGAAAATCGTTGGTTTAGTTTTGTCTTGTGATCATGCAGGCTCTGGTTTTCCACTAACGGCCAATACTCTATTGATAATAACTCGACCAATTAAGAAACCTAGCAGACATAAAATCAGCAGCCAAAACTGTTGATTTGAAATAAAGTAAAAGCCAACCAGGGTTATGCTCATACGCAATACAAATCCGCCAATGAACCAGCGTTCAGGGTGGGGCGATTGCAGTCCTTTTTGTACCGTAAACCATAAGCTGTAAAAAAAACTACTACCTAAAATGACACCTGCAACTAAGGCAAATAACATACTGTAGTGTTCTATCATGGTTTGTCCTCCTCTTCTGAAATAGCGTTATTTTTTGGGTGAGCACTGTCATCACCAATTGCGCGGTGTTCTTTGCTTACCCAGCCCCAAGCCGTAAAACAACCAATGGCTAAACCTGCGAGTAATAACGCTAGGGTCCAAGAACGTTGATTGTCGAAGTTGTTGTCTATCCAAATCCCTAAAATCACACCAAGAAAAGTGGGGACCGCCACCGACCAACCAATCATTCCCATCATCCCCAAACCAAACCATACACCGGGGGATGAACGGCGTTTAGCCCTTAATTTTAGTTGTGCTTTTGATTCAACTTGTTTTACTAAAGAGTGCCTTGTTTGTTTTTGGGGTTGCTGTTTAACGCCAGTTTTACTCATGGTTAATCAATCTTTCGATATAGATGAAAACTGTTTTAAGAAAGTGGTTTCCAATTTGGCTAATACACTTCGCAATTCCAACTGTTCCTGATCCGCCTTTAAAAACTCTTGTTCCACTGTTTGGTGTAATTGCTCTAAAGAACTCCCAACGACAGCTCTGCGCACTGATATGAGAAGTTGCTTGCCAGTTTTAACTAGCATCCCTTCGTCAACCGCAATATAGGAATGCTGATCAGCTGAGTTTTGATAGGTTAAAATTCCAGGGACAACGGGTGTCACACAATCAAGCCGATTCGCTAATATCCCGAAGCTGCCTTCTGGTGTTTCTATAACCACACTGACCACATCGCGTAATTCCAAAAAGACCTGGTTGGGGAGTAAAATTTTAACTAGCATGGTGATTTTCCTGTTGCTCTGGCTCAACATTATTGGTTTTGGATTCTGATGCTTCATTGATGTCACCAATCATGTAGAGCGCGCTTTCTGGATACTCATCAAAACTACCCTGTAAAATTTGCTCGCAGCCACTGAGGGCATTTTCTAGGCTTACAAATTTCCCCTTCATTCCAGTAAATTGTTCTGTAGTGAAAAAGGGCTGGGTAAAAAAACGTTCTAAACGGCGAGCTCGGATAACAATTTTACGATCCTTATTGGCAAGCTGTTCTAATCCAAGCATTGCTATAATGTCTTTTAATTCATCATACTGGGCTAGGATCTCTCTCACTTCTTGGGCTATTTTGTAATGTCGCTCACCCACAATATTGGCTGTGGCCAAGCTGGAGCTGGATTGCAGTGGGTCGATTGAAGGGTATAGGCCTTCACTGGCCCGTTTGCGTGAAAGTACTAAGGTGGCTGACAGATGGGAGAATGTGTGTGTGGCTGCAGGATCAGTAAAGTCGTCAGCGGGGACGTATACTGCTTGAATAGAGGTAATAGCGCCATTTTGCGTGTTTGCTATACGTTCTTCTAAACCGGATAATTCGGTTCCTAAGGTGGGTTGGTATCCCATTCGAGAGGGCATTTGCCCCATTAACCCTGAGACTTCTGAACCAGCTTGAATAAAGCGAAAAATGTTGTCGATTAATAGCAGCACATCTTTATGCTCATCATCACGAAAGTATTCTGCCATGGTTAGTGCACTATGACCGATACGAAAGCGACTGCCCGGTGGTTCGTTCATCTGTCCGAATAACATGACCATGTTATCTAATACGCCAGCTTCTTTCATTTCCCGGTAGAGCTCTTCTCCTTCGCGGCAACGCTCACCAATCCCACAAAATATACTTACCCCTTGTTGATGGCTTACCATATTGTGGATCATTTCTGTTAATAGTACGGTTTTACCCACACCAGCCCCGCCAAACAATCCGGCCTTCCCCCCTCGTTCAAGGGGACACAAAACATCAACAATTTTGATTCCAGTTTCAAAAATTTGTAACTGGCTAGAAAGTTTGGACAAAGGGGGAGGAGCTTGGTGGACACTGCGGCGCTGGCATTGATGATCAAAGCTTTTACCATCTATGGGCTTGCCGAACACATTAAACATGCGCGATATATTTTGTTTGCCAATGGGAACAGTTAGAGGCTGACCTGAGTCTTCAGCTTGCATTCCTCTGGCTAATCCTTGGGTAGGAGTAAGGGCGATAGTACGAACCTTGTTGCCAGGTAATTGGGTTAGTACTTCTAAGGCGATAGTGCGATTTATAGCATAAATAATAGTATGGATAGCTGGTGGTTTATGTTCGAATTTAATTTCTACAATACTTCCACGCACGGCACTCACCACGCCAAATTGCTTGGGGGCGCGCTGCTTCGATTCTGATACCGTATTGGCGGGTTCCATTCTTGACATTAACGATCTGCCTTAGTCTAGAAGAAAATAATTTTTTACCGATGCTACTTAGCGATTACCAAGTATATTTACCCTTGATATAGCTTGTTTCAAACTATCTTAAAAATGCCTACTTTTACGTTAATTAAAATTTAGAAACCTGTGGTTGCTTTTAAGTTTTCAACGCCAAAACTGATGCCTAAACAAAGTGCACTTTGTAAAGTAATGTTATCTTTAGCGACCCCTCTAGTTTGATTTGCAACTTGCTCTAAAAGTACGCTGGTCAATTGATTTTTCTGTTGAACTACCACTCGACCATATAATTTTTCAGCGACGAGCTTGGCGGCGAATGCACCAACGTTTGTTGCAAAAATTCTGTCATTTGCAGTGGGAGAGCCACCGCGTTGAATATGCCCTAAAGCGGTCGCTCTAACTTCACCTTTTAGGCGCGTTTCCAACTGCCCCTTTAATACATCTGAAATGCCCCCCAGGCGAATTGGGTCTGGGCTATCTGAAATCGTTTCTTGCACCGCCATAGCACCATTTTTAGGCTTAGCACCTTCAGCAACAACAATGATTGAGTAGTGTTGCTCACTGGCCCGTAATTCACATGCCTTCACTATTTCATCAAGATCGTATGGAAACTCGGGGATCAAAATGACATCTGCACCACCGGCGACACCTGCATGCAGTGCTATCCAGCCTGCGTAGCGGCCCATGGTTTCAAGGATCATAATGCGTTTATGTGAGTGACCTGTTGTACGCAGTCTGTCGATGGCTTCGGTGACAATTGAAACGGCAGTTTGAAAGCCAAACGTGCGCTCAGTACACATTAAATCGTTATCAATGGTTTTAGGCACACCAACAATATTCATCCCCAGCTTAGACAGCTCATAGGCAATGGACATAGTGCCATCCCCCCCAATCATCACCACTGCGTCTAAACCTAGCTCATGATAATAAGACATCACATCTGCCGAGCAGTCTCTGCCTTGATAATCAAAAGGATTGGCTTTATTGCTAGTGCCCAAAATCGTACCACCTAGGGGAAGGATCCCACTGCAATCTGCATAGCTAAGTTGACGAACATGACGTTTCAATAAACCATCAAAACCATCTTCAATACCTATAATTTCAGCATTATTGTTTAGCATTAATGATTTCGCTACAGCTCGTATTGCAGCATTTAAACCCTGACAATCACCACCGCCAGTAAGAATGCCTATCCGCATTTATCAACTTCCTAGGTTTATTCAATATCAATGTCGTGTTGTATGTTGAGCATTAATTATTCTCAGACTTTACCACTATAGTGTGATTACGCTATTAGTAATAACCCTTAGTTTGGTCAATTATGTAGACGCAATTTACAGGGTTTAAATCAGTCTAGAATATCGGAAGATATTCTCTTAAAGACTATTGAGGGATGATTCAAGCATAAAAAAAGACGCTAAAAAGCGTCTTCATTTGTGTGTTTTTACGGCGAGATAGGGTTAAATTCCCATCCTTTTTACAAGCTGGCAATGGTACCCGCCTTGTTGTATTTTCCGCTGGTCAAAAAGCTATTCATTTTTTCTGGGTTTTCACCGAATTGTTCAACGAAATTAACCAGATCAAGCTCATTGCATTTAACATTTTCAACAACGAAACGTTTGCTTAAACGCGAGTCGTTAATTGCTTTGGATAATTTAGCTTTGCTGCCTTTAGTCGCGGCAACACATAATTTGGTTGTAATAGAATTATCGGTAGGGACTATTACATTTGCAGCATTTGCTAGTCCAATTGAGCTGATGGCTAAAACTGAAATTGCGATTGATTTAGTTAATGTATTCATTGTTTTTTTTCCTTTGGTCTTAGTTTGGTGTAGCGATTGTGATTCACAGTACATAGAGCAAAGGAAATGCCAAAAATTATTTTTGTTTATAATCAATTGGTTAGTGATTTTCATAAAATGTAGGAATGAGTTTGTTAGTTATTTTGACTATGTAAATTTATGTTTTGACCAAAAAATAGCAATTTTAAAAAATGACTACTGTTTTGCTAAGAATTGGACCGTTTGGCAGAAGTCATTCTTTAACAGTGTGCAGTTGTTGATGGGGTAATAGTAATTGCATACTCTAGAGGGGAGGGGATTTTACTTAGTCTGTTTGATGAAGAAGCCAGTATCTTTGTTTAATTTTTGTTTGAATTAAACAGTGTTACAAGTTGCACTAATTTGTGAGGGCTTAAGCAGAAAACAACAAGATTTTATTATTTAAAAAGCCTATGAACTCAGCAGCTCCTCAACAAAGGAATTTGAAAGTACATAGTCACGTTTTTCTCTTATGCAACATAGATTAAATAGCGTGTTCCTAGTAACAAGGATCGTATTTAGGCAATAAATATCCATTGCTGCCATTATGAAAGTCACGACCTCGATTGACAGCTATATTTAATTTAAAGTTCTTTGAGGTCTTTAAATGAATACTAAATCTAAACGAAATTTTCTGATAATAGCGAGAGCTCAAGAAAGACATTTTTTGGGAGAGTGTGGTCAAGTGTCCCCATGACATACCCTTCACACAATAAACACATCATCCTTAGCTTTCTAAGCTCGTTCTACTTTGACCATGAGTGAGATATTCTGCTGCGTATTCACTACCGCCAATTCAATCGCTTCATTGACTCTATTTTTAATTAGGAGCCCGGCGGTTTTGATTGAGCAAAGCTTCAACATTGCCTTCCGCACGGGCTTCTTTGTATCGATAAAAGTTGTCCCATGATATGACCATACAGATTTGTGTGTTGTTACCTAGTTCTTCAGCAAAATTAAGCAAACCGACTGTGTATAACTTCAGGATTGTTAGTTTGTAACGTGAGAGTTACCTTTTTGTTTAAGTTGGATTCGATATCCATACTTTTATCTGGTAACTCTCTATTTTAAAAGGATATATGAACTATATTATTGCTAATAATTCCTTGCATTATTGAGTAGGAATAACCCATTTTTTTGTTTCTGAATCATATTGCAAATGAAATGTACGGTACTGAACTGAGCCCACTCTCTACTTTTCAAGAAGAAATGTCAGATTAATTCAATTTATCTCATTATCAATATCATCAAGAGTTTTACTGCCCATCATTACTATAGTCATTAGTGTTAGAATAAATGACACAGTAAAGTCTGCTCCAAATGATTCCATAGTGCGAGATATGCTCATGAAAAAACTACCGATACCATACCACTCTGCGAATATTAAGTTTTTTCCGATGTATCTGCTTGCATCAGAAATCCATACATTGATAAAAAAATCTGCCAATGCTAAGTTAACGACCCAGATAGCAATAATTATTTGCCCCATAATTGTGTCCTCTTTGTGTTGTGCTTCTCGTTATTAAGAACCTACTTAATATAAATAACCATAATTGCTAAAAACTAAACTAAAATAGGTTTTAAATCAAAACCATAGGCAGGTATCAATGCCTGTTACTAGAATAATCAGAATTATTCTCTTTTTCTTTTGTGGCAATTAATTAAGTTCCCCTTTGAAGCCCTTCGAAAACCTGATTTTACAAGCGCTAAAACAACCTTATAAAATAACTAGGTTTCCCGCTAGGGTCGTCTTAATCGAGTTGCACTAATGGTCATGTTCTAAACGCAATTACAATAGGTAATCAATAATAGTAACCTTCAGTCCAATCTGCTGACCACATCATATCCTGACAACCTGAGTAGTTACTTGCACACCCAGTATCGTCAAGTTCCAAGTTTACGGAATTACCAAGTGGATAGCCTGTAAGATTTGTAACGATACTGGGTAGATCTTCATCTAGAAGCAACTGTTCATCTGGAAAGCTTGTTGTAATCATCGTAAACCTTGAACTTGAGTTTTAACACACTGTTGTCACTGTCACCCGTATATGAATTTGATCAAATAGATCAGGGGTGGATGCAAATTAACACCACTAATCCCCATTTCACATTAAAACCTAGATTTGAGCACGCTAAGTTGATCTCTGGCTAGAGATCTATGTCTGAGCTTTCTAGCAGGCGAAGCCAATGCTTAACACTCAAGGTTTAACCTTGAGTGGGAATAACCCATTTTTTTGTTTCTGAATCATATTGCAAATGAAATGTATGGCGCTGAACTGGGCCCACTCTAATACTACAATAATCAGCCCATTCTTGGTCTTCCATAACTTTTTGTTTCAACTCCACTTTGATCCTAGCTACATTGTTGTAGATTGTTTCTTCTAAAATCGTGTAGTTAGAGCAGAATAGCTCTTCGCTCCCAAGCAGCATCTTAAAAGCAAAAATGCTGTCTTCAGAAAAACCATCTGAGGTATTTGTTTCATCAGCTATGTGGCTCTTCAGAAAATCAGCAGTTGAAGGCGCAACAAAGTCGTGAAAGTTACCCACACCATCAGTTCTTAACATTTCTGCATACGCTGGAAATGCTTCGCTTGCGGATATTTTTCCATCACCATCAGTATCTTGACTGTCACTAAAACAACCAGACAATGCGAATGATAAAGTTGCGATAGAGCTTAACAAAACGAGTTTATTCATTTAATTTTCCTTTATTAGACAAACCAAAATATCTTTTTTAAAAACACGATGACTAAAAACTGTTGAAGCCAAAACTCTTTGAAGTTAATGAATTCAACCGTAGTTGATGGCAGTAAATATACTGACGCAGACGGAATAGATCTTTCCATCAAGAAAATAATTAGGAGATATAAGCATTTTAGTTGACGGAAATTTTTATTCTGCTTCGAGCTGTATATTCAAATTACTGAATTGAACAAATACATTTTTGTATTCGGCTAATTCTATCAACACGTTTTTTATCAAACCTTGGAGTGTATATGCAGCAGGATATCAACCAGGCTATTTACAACATATTGATGCGAGCCAAAAGTCATTCGTTTTTGGTAGACATCAGTTCGCCTTGTAAACCAATTAAGGTTGCTTTTAGTGACCGTATTGAGTTTATGAAAAAGCTGGTTGTTGGTTCGGCGCGGATAGATGAGTTTGATGACCAAGTGATTTTAGAGGTGTTAGTAAGGCAGTATTTGGGCGAAATTGAACTCGCACGTAAATCCCCTTGGCCAAATAGCCTTTATGGTGAAGATTGTGTAGTGTTCATTAGAGCTAAACATAGGTTAGAGCATGATGCAGAAACAACCATCCAAAGTGTCGCTAAACTAGAGTGTGATAATCATCAAATAAAAGTGTTTAGCAATCCTAATGATCACGAAGAAGTGTGGATATTTATCTTCGGATATTCGTCAAATGCGTCTCAAATTGAGATAGACCTAAATACGGTATTAATTAACGTTAATAGAGGTAACCAGGCCAACGAAATTGGCTCCAAAGACATTCAACGATATTTTGTACTGCCGCAAAAAATCAATCAACAATCACCTAAAAGCTTTTCACAACAATTAATCGCCAATCTTTTTAACGAGTTTTCTATCAAGCGAGAATTTGAGCCTACTTGGATGCTGCCTTATATAGGTGTTCTGAGTTTATCTGTCGATGATTTTTCTAACATTGATAATTATCTAGAAGAGGCTTTTCGCCATCTTATGAACTACTCTTCACAACAAAAAAATCGGACTAAACCCAATTTCAGCAATCTTATTTTCAAATAGAAACTACGTGTAAATACGCCAAATATATCAATCAAATTTATGAGGTAACTATGCAAAATATTGCAATAAAAAGTGACAACAAAGCTATTTCACAAGCTTCGACTCCAATGCTTTTGAATTTTGAGCGTGCAATGTTAGCGGCAGCAATAGGTGATGCATTTGGATTGCCGATGGAGTTTTTTAGTGATCAAAAAATCAAACAGTCGGGACTCCACCTATACAATTATGACGGACAATTAACATTTTTAGGTAAAACCAGCGACGACACGCAATTAAACCTATTTACCGCAGAAGGTATTATTTATTCTAAATACACTAACAAACAAAACGTTAATGATTACCAACTGATAAACGACACGATAGTCCTTGAAGTGGCTCGCGCATATCAGCGCTGGCTATACACGCAGAATGAAGTCAGCGTATTTTGTGAAAAAATTGATACTGAAGCTGGATTAGTGTCTCATCCTGAATTAAACCAGCGAGTTGAACCAGGCGATACTTGCATAAGTGCACTGAAAGATATGGAATATCCCTCACAGAGTGCATACAACTTTAGTAAAGGCTCAGGCGTGACCATTAAAAACCTGCCGATAGCAATGGTGTATGCAGCTCAATCTTCTAGTTCATGTTCTTTAAGTTGTCATCAAAAAGCGTTGGCAAGTTTTGACTTAGGATTCAAAGTGGCGCAAATCACTCATGGACATCCTATCGCAAAATTAACAGCGGCAGCTATTGCAACCCTGCTCTTTTTTAATTTACAACGAGGTCCTAGTAAAAGCACATTAATGTACTCCATGGCAATGACTAGAGAGTTAATGATAAGTAACCTGGCGAATATATTGTCTTTTAGTTTTGATATTCAAAAGAGCCATATTGAACACGTCATCGAGCTACTTAATAACGATTTTTACGAAGGTGTTAACTGTGTATCTGCTTACGGACAAGGTTGGTGTGCTGATGAGACATTGGCAATGGCTTTATACTGCGCTCTTCATGCCGAAACATTCGAACAATTATTGGTAATGAGTGCCTGTCATTCTGGAGATTCGGATTCTACTTGTAGCTTAGCTGCGTCGATTTTTGTATCAGCAAGAGGTGGTGAGGGTATGCCTGATTATTTGGTAGAAAAGCTAGAACTGAGGGATATTGTAAAAGTAATAACTGAAAAATTCATTTATTAGTCAAGGCTTGTTCAGTTAACCAACTCGATTTAAATCGAGTTGGTTTTCACGGTACTCATGGATGAGGCGTTCTGAACCTATGATGTTAACGTGGTTGCCAAGAGACATTAAATCTTCTATAAATTTAACACTTAGGCGGCGATTAAAGGATACACGAGCCTTTCGGAATGAAGAGTCAGTATTTTCAAACTGCCAGTCCTCACAAAAACGCGGTCTTTCCTCGCGGTAAAGATCCACTGCTTTAGAAGACAACTCCAAAACAATATGCTCTTTATTATCGCTAATAAAGTGCTCTTCAATCCCACTTTGTAGAATACCTATGGCGTCACTTTGAGACAAAACATGAAAATGCTTTTCGTCATGCTTTTTGCATAAATCAAGCATCTTCATTACCGTGTAAGCCCTTTTTTCACCGTGTTTATTAAATGCGATCATGACAGTATGTCTACCGTCTTTAATAATGCCTATGGGCTCTACAATGCGCTCACTAGTGCCTTGCTTTCCCTTAATATAAGAGAAAACTAATTTACGTTTATGCTGGATCGCATCTTTAATAGTATTTACACGCTCCATTAGCCCTTTGTCTAAACGGTCAACCACATCGGCGCTTAATCCAATCAGCCTCTCTTGTAGCTCAAAGTCATTTAAGCGCTCTGATGAAGCTTTATTGACTCTTCCATCCTCATTTGCACTCAATTGCGTCAGACGTTTTAGGTCCAGAGTATTTAAGTGGGGTTTCTTATAAAACCTTGCAGCGCGGCCCCCCTCAACACGGCATATGTGGCCACCATCAATGAGAGGCTTTAGCTTATTCCTAATATTTCTCATTTGGCTGTCGGGAGTACCTTTACCACGAATATGTTCAGGTAGCTTTGCATTAAGCTCTGCTACCGATATAGCATCACTGATTGTTGTTGCAGAAATGAAAGTAGCAAGCTCTAGAGATTGACTAATTAAGCACATAAAAAACCCTCGACGTAGTGGAATGATCGATAACAATTAAACAAAAAAATTATTTTAGGATTGAAAGTTAGTAGCCAAACTAATTAGCAAAATAGCTACCGTTTTATTTCTTTGCCCGAAGGGCTATTTCATGTGAATAAAAGTGAGTTAGTTAAATAACGTGTCTGTTGACAACGGCGAGCATCTTACACTAATTGAGGTGAAAAGTCAATGTGGAATCATACTCTATTGATTTTGTCAACGTTTGATGGGAATTAATTTTCAAGTGCCAGTTGCAAGCTTATCTAATTACAATGACTTTCCAATATTGGGATTAAGGGACTGGTATATAGCGAATAAAATTAGACACAAATCGTTCACTTTATTCTAAATAAATTTTATACATTATTTTTTGTTTGTTTTAGCCAGTTTTTTCTTGAGACCCATATATCGTTGAGCCCAAACAATTGGCTCTTTATAATAAGCTGTCTCTGCAATGATTAACGCCCGCCTCAAAACTTCAGTCCCCTCTATCATATTTGTAGATTCGATAAAACTATCAGGAATTGTCATCATCACAGACCAAAATTCGAGGCCCCATACTTCAGGCCTTGACGTGTAGAGTTTTTCCAAAACAACTAAAGATTCTCCCATATACCGAATAGTTTCATTTACATTTTCTATTTGCTGCCAGGTTTGGATAAGATGAGTGAGACTATTGTAATAGCTCTCCCCCCATTGTTCAGGTGCTAGTTCAAAGTAAGGTTTAAGTATATTTCGAGCTCTTTTGCCAAGGTTAATTGCTACTTCAAAATACTTTAATTTCATGCTAATGAAACTGAGACTAATTAGACTACCGTAATAATAATTTACCCAGAAATCTGGATCCTTTCTGAAACCATCTTCTCTAATATTTAATGATTGCTGAAAAAGGTTTTTAGCCTGTTCTGTCTCAATGCCTGATTGTACATAGCAAAAGCCGAGATTATTCAGACTAATGCTATAGTCTTCAGCCCAGAGGCTAGGATTATTGGAGAAGCCTTTTTTTCGAATTGCAAGAGCTTTCTTATTAAATAAAATAGCATCAATATTGCGATCTTCGACTTGTATATAGCTTTCTGCAAGGTTATTAAGAGTTGCACTGTAGTTAATTACAGATAGTGTATCGTTTTCATTATAGAGTCGTTTGCTGATAGGTAGTGCAATTTCGCCAATTTTAATTGCATCTTCGTAATTGCTCGCATTCATGTAAAACGTTGCAACATTTATTAAACTAGTTAAATATTGTTTTTCCCAACGATACGGATTGAGACTGAAGCGTTGCGTCAGTATTATCAACGCTCTTTTTCCTATGTTGATCGCGTCTATAACTTTGTCAGATTTATCATAATATGAAGCAAGATTATTAAGGAGTGAGATGTAAATATTTATCCAATATCCAGCGTTTTTACTATAGTTGGGCTCTACAATTTGCAGTGCTTTTACATTTAAATGAATAGCATCATACATTTCACCCCTCGTATAATGCAGTCCTGAACGATTAATAAGGCCATTAACGTATAGGTCGGCCCAAATTTCAGGGTTTTTAATATACAATTTTTTACGAATGTCTAGTGCCACTTCTTGCAATTCATTGCACTTTGACAAATTGTCTATTTGGCGATAACTATCCGCAAGATTAACCAAACTATCGCTGTAGTATTCCGCCCATATATCAGGATTTATTCCATACAGTTTTTTTCGAATGAGCAATGCCTTTTTTCCAACACGAATCGACTCTCTATGCCGCTCCATCTCATTATAGATTCCTGCACAAGTGTTCAATAATAAACTGTAAATGCCAGCCCGTTGATCGGGATCTTTACTATATTTAGGTTCAACAATCAATAACGCTTTCTCAATAAGTTTGAGAGCCTCATCTTCTTGACCAACTAAAGCGTATTGACTTGCAAGATTGTTTAAGCTTTTACAATAACCTCGCCAATTTTCATCGGTGGCAGTGTAAAGTTCTTCTTGTATGTTATTTGATTTAGTATTTAGTCGAATCGCTTCATCATTTTGTTCAATTTTACCGTAAAAGAGTGCAAGGGTATGCAAAGTACTACAATACTCACCGCTCCAGAGGGATGGATTTTCTGTATAACAATATTCAGCAATAGTTACTGCGTCCTCCCCAAGACTAATAGCATTTTCGCTCTGCCCTGTTAGGTTGTAGGTAGATGCAAGTGTTCGTAAACTACTGCAAAACGGTTTCCCCCAATATTGAGCATCAATATCATAAGCAAATTCTAATAAACGATTTAAGGAATTTTTCAAGTATAATTGGACTTCGAATTGTGCTTTAGTAGGCTGTTTGAGCTCCAAAAATTTATCGATTTTCTCATTTAAAACGTCCTGACAAAGCGCTACAAATGCATTGAACGTATGACTGTTCTGTCTATAGTTTAATACCTTATCAAGTGTATGTTTTGCTTGTTGTCGCAAAAATAGGGCAAACAATCCGTGGCGATATTGGTGCATGTTTTGGCCTTGCTGCAGGCGTCTGAGTATCTCAAAAACTTCATCCAATATTTCAAGATGCTCGTAAGTAAGCGTTTGTCCACTTTGTTGGTTTAAGAAGGTTTTTATTGGTGACATAGTTGGGTATTTTGATATATCTACGGTACTGAGTTTTGTAATTAACTCACTCACTAAACTACTATCAAAAGGCGCGCCAATTAGTGCCCCTAGCTGTAGGCTAAATGTAGCGGCGTCGCCATATTCAGCAAAATATTGGTGAATAATAAATAAACGCTCTTCCATTACTGCGTATGAGGACAGGGTAAAATTTCTAGTAGTTTCATTTTGGAAACTGTCATGATTAAACGCATCTTGGTGCGCTTCACGTAACAGTTTGAAAACTCGCTCTACAATATGTGAAAGACTTTGTTCTGTTTCAGTATTAATTCTAAACATGCCTTTCTCATTCTGAATAATCAAACGAGCAACATCGGCGTTTCGGTGATAGAAGGCGTCATCGCTGACGACGTTCAGCGCTTCGACAGCAAACAGCGTAACCACCTGCGTTTGTTCTGATATTTGCTCTTCTGTTAACGCTTCGATAAGGGCGCTAGCTATTATATCAGCACTATACTGCGTGGTATTTTGATAAACTGTGCTTATTAATGAGGCTAAAGTGGTTTTATCCATGCCTCTGAGATTAAGTTGTTCAGTTAGCTTGATATTATTAAGTTCTGTTGAACTATTTTTGTTTTGAGATTTTTTGTTGCTTGGAGTGCTAAACAGATTAGCAATTTCGAATAGTTTTAGTTTATGTGGAGACAGATTTTCATCTTGTTTGGCCAACTTAAAACTTGTCTCGCTATCAGACTTTCTTGCTGTTATCAGAAGTTGTACTGAAAACTTAGGCAATAATTGGTTGAGTATGTATTCGGCCGATAATTCATCTATCCATTGAAGATCATCAATAAACAGTAAAAGGGGAACTGCTTTCGCCCCAGGGTTAACAGCTTCTGAAATATTCGATAAATGCATAAGTGCAATATTCAGTTGTTCAAACTGCTCTTGCTTTTTATCTTCCTTATTGTCTGTATCCAGTACATTCATAGTTTGAAACTGGCTTTTATCCAAGGTAAGGGCATCAAATGCTGAACTTGTTGCGTCGTGCATAGTCCCAAAACCTGCACAATCAGCAATAAATTTAACAGCATTTTTTATAGTGCTTTTTCTAGAGCTATATCCCCCACCCACAGCATGCTCAGCGTCATCTTTAGCATTTTTAATTACTATCTTTTTATCATTTATCGCTTGTACCACAAAGTTTTGCTTGGTTTGATAATAATGGGTTAATCGGATTGCTTCTGATTGTATGAATTGCAATAGAGAGGCCAACCCCGTCACTTCAGAATTATGTCCTATTTGGTTTAATAGTCGTAAACGGATTTGACTGCTTAAAAGTGAGTCTTTAGGGTTTGTGATGTTTTCAATATGTTTATTAATTAGCGCTGTTTTACCAGTACCTGGTTCGCCTTTTATCATTGTCCATAGACTTTCTTTGGTTCCCTTAGTTTTTTCTGTACATTCTTTAACGAAATCAAAATACGACTGAGATAATTGTTCTAATTCTTCTTTACGACCAACAAAGGTAGAGGCTTTAATCGCTGGTTTAGGAATGTTGGATCCCGGCTTTTCCAACATGCCATAACGCTGCACCATGTGACGCAACCGTGTCAATGTTGTGTATCTTGTAGAATCGTCTTTGTCAGCGCTTTGTGCAATCGGCGACATGTCGTATGGTTGACGGTCCGTATAATTAAAGACGACAGATATGTTAGTGCTCTCACTTTTTTGATTTAGATCTTTTGCATAAGAAAACAGCAAAGAGCACAGTGATAAAGATGCCGAATCCAAATGATATGGGTTGTTGATAACAATTAGTTTAGGGGCATCTAATCCAAGTGATGTTATCAATTTCATAGTGAATTGTATGGCTTGATGCGGAGTATGTTCTTGACTTATGTTGGTGGCTAATTCAAGCAAGCATTTTTGGGCTTCATTACTTAGATATAACTCGCTACCTAATTGATGCCTTTTATTAGCTAAGTCAGCGATATTATTGCTAACATCTTCGACTTTATCGAGCGCCATGCTCACTGATTTTTCAGAAATATCTTCAGAAAATTTATCTACGACCGTATCAATCAAATCAGATATCTGACTAGTTACATTCTCAGCAACTAAGTCGGCAAGTCCCATCGTAGAGAAACTAACCACCAATTTTAACAAGCTATCAATGGTCTTCTTCGCTTTTAAACTGCTGCTAATTAAATGATAAATAGCATTCAAAATTTGAGCTTTTTCGCCAGCATTTGCATCGATAACTATTATATTTGTCAAATTGTAATTGGATAATTCTGCATCATAGATTTTGCGATAAGTTTCAAATTCGGAGAAGATTTCATTCTCCTTTTTTAGTTGTTCAATATGCTTTTTTTGCACTTCAATAAGTCGCGCTGTTTGACGTGCAGCAATAAGGTCATTGGTAAAGTCTTGGTATAATGTTGTCATGCTTTTAAGTCTCAGTTGAAATACGTGTTTTATTCAAATTTATGGCACTAGTTTATTTATGTGGGGGAGTAAAATACGATAACGTTATTTCTGCGGCCTATATTTATATCAACAACCTATTATACTCATAAGCAAAAATTAACTCTAAGTACATGTTATACAGTAAGTATTTTCACTTTGTTACCTGTTATAATTATATGCTTGGCTCATAAGGTATATATTTACATACCTCTGTTATTCATTACGTATAAATAACGTCCAATTTCCTTTTCTGGCATATTACAAATAAATTTTATTAGCAATTTTGGAATGAGCGGAAATATTATTTCCGGCTGCCTCGTTAATATAGCTGCCATTATCGTATAGCCAGCCAGCTGATAGATACAATTGCAGTCTCTTTATCTGGTTAGCTTTTTTACGGTGATTATTCACCAGTCTCATACACGGTTAATATGCCTTCACGGGCTTTGTTTCTAATGTGCAGATAGATATTACTTTTCTTATTAAGGAATTCTTATGAGCAATAAAAAAGCTATGAAAACTAATCTACATCATGA
This sequence comes from Aliiglaciecola sp. 3_MG-2023, assembly GCF_030548205.1. Taxonomy (GTDB): domain Bacteria; phylum Pseudomonadota; class Gammaproteobacteria; order Enterobacterales; family Alteromonadaceae; genus Aliiglaciecola. Next base: position 67,409 of record NZ_JAUORV010000007.1, read on the forward strand.
AATTAGTAACGACCCACTGATGAACCAAAATCAACCGAAAGTTGACAAGACTGTGGAAGATGAGTTTGATCAGGATTTTGCAGATATATTCGATGAGCTTTTAGATTTAGATATTGAAGAAGACGTTTATGACTCGGTTAAAAAAGATCTGAAAGCGCTAGGACCGGTGCGAGATAAAGGTCAAATAGATTATCAAAGCGATAAGTTTGACCCAAATAAAATAGCTATTGTTGACCTGCAAAAATTGCAGAAAGTTATAGAAGAGCAACACAGTGTATCCATAAACAATGAGGATCATTTGTCGACTATAAGCGCATATAAAAATGCGTTGGTGTGCACCATAGAAATGGCTCAGAAAGTTGCCTCTTTAATTGTTGATTTCCCAAACTTTAGTCATGTTATTGAAGATTTAGTAGATAGAATTACCTTGTTATCTATTTCATCAAAACACATGTCTGTGCAATCAATTAATCTTCAAGGGTCTCCAGGTGTAGGTAAAACTACCTTTGTACGCGCATTAGCAGCAGCATTGGGTGTCGATTTTTTTGATTTAACGATTAGCGCTATGATGTCTAAATTTGAACTTTGTGGGGGTAATCCACATTGGAAAAATGCCACTTGTGGGCGGCTGGCTGAATATATGCTTAAAAAAACAAATAATTTCCAACCGATTATATTGTTAGATGATTTGTGCTCAGTGTATACAGGTACCGAGTCTGAACATACCTTGTTGCCAGTATTACTCAATATATTAGAGCCTCATCAAGCTAAACATTTCAAAGACCAGTTTTACGATTTAGAAATTGATCTTTCGGGTGTCATATTTATTTCTACAACCAATAAGTTTTCAAGATTACCTGAAAACATTCAATCTCGTTTGAGTAACTATGAGATAGATTTGCCAGAAGGCGATCAATTCTCTCGGGTAGTTCAAAATATTTACCAGGGGCTTGTCGTTGAAAATGACTTGTCAGACATATTTTCTAAGCAGCTCAACGAAGCAGTCATTGGTAAGCTGCAAAATACCAATCTGCGGCATATAAAACGTTTACTGACCCGGGCAATCAATCAGGCCTATAAACGGTCCGCTGCGGTTTCACTAGAACTTACTCAAATTGCCGTTTCTCTGGCAGATTTAAACTTACTCGAAAAAAACAATCAATCGGGTTTACCTGAGTGTCAGCGGGTTTTGCACTGAAATAGTAAAGCTAAATTCGGCAGGGAACGTATTTGTATTTTAGGCCAGTTTGGGAGATGTCATGAGTAATCAATCAGAATGTTTTGGTTTTATGAAGAAGCGTGAAAAAAGTATTGTTTATTCAGGTATGTACACAAATTTTTCTAACAAATTAGCAAAATTGACCGAAGCCAAACCTAATTGGAAGAGTGGTCTTCAATGGCAATCCCCTTATCGAGGTATAAACTTAGAGCTGACTCGGTTTATTCAAAAAATATGTTTGGCTAATAATGGTCAAAAAGTACAGCTAATCAACCAATTCAATATGATAGCCTCTGCGATTTTGGATTTTTCAGAAATACAAACCTACGTTGAGTTATTTAATCATAAATCCAACATTAGCTTAAAGTCGTTCTTAAAAACCGATAAACGTATATTTAATATCGGTTTTAATGTGCTTAATCAAAACAGTCCAAACCTAGAGCGTGAGGTAGTGTTTGATACCTACAATAAAACGTTGAACACACTCAGTCGAAGTATATGGCCACTATTACCCGTGAGTACGATTACCCGCGGCAAAATACGCGAGGGAACTGAAATAGACCATGAGAGTGACATTGAAAGTAGTTTTGCTGAGCCCAGATTTATCCCGACAGAAACTGATAATTGCACACTAAAAATCGCTCAATCTGCCTACTTCCGGCATTTACTAAATTCACGCTATGAAGGTGACACAATCGATTTAGGGCAATACTTAACCGAGTCTCGGCACCTAAATGTTGCGTATTACACAGATTTGCGTACGCCTTTTTTATGCATCTTGAATATCAATGGTAAAAAAATCCCCTATATTGCCAATTTAGATAGCGAAGACATTTTAGTGAATACCATGGAGTTCCTAAATTTATCTGCTGAGGTAGGTGCGTATATTAACTTACGAGAAAGCTGGCAGTTTTGTTTTCAGTAATAGTTAAAGGCGGAGAAAGTGAAGTATTAGTATAGAATGCCAATCGAGGTCGTGACTTTCATAATGTCGTTGCAATGATCTTAGTACTAATTTTGTTTTCTAATGGTTGTTATTTACACAATCCGCACCGCTACTTGCTAGATACGTTGACTTATTAATTCTTTAAAGCCACTTTTCAAAAATGCGATTTCGGCTGTCGACTGTGCGTGTTCTCTATCCATACTACAAAACTCTTTAATTCTATACTTCAGATGTGGCACAACGACGTGATAAACCGAAAGAGCTTCATTTAAGTCCTTGGTTTTCAACGAGAAACGAACTTCTAATCTGTGCCTCTTACTAATAGTATTGTTAAAGGGTAATAGAAAGCGGAGGTAATAATTTGAGTTACGATTTTTAAGAAGGTAGGGGAGTTTGAAAGCCATATGTGTGACACCTGAGTGTGACACTTTTTCGCACTTTCGACCAAGATGTCGACCTAACTCGTTGAATTATCAACGAATTAGGTCTTAATTGGTGGAGCTGGCGGGAACTTAACAGGGTATGTAATTTATTGTATTTTATATATTAATTATTTTTTATGTTTTTTCTGTCCCACATCCTGTACCACTAAAGCTAATTGTGACCATCAATTACGATTGTTCAATTCTAGTACTTAAAATTTCAACTTCATTATTTTTAAACGCTTTTGTAAATCCACAAAAAAACCATTCACTATCACAATATTCAGCAATGATAGGGACGCTATCTATTTCTTTGCATCTAACCCAGTAATAACCGTCTACTATCAAATCATGCAAAGCTAAATCCTTTAGTTATTAGTTCTGAAAGGTAAAGTGTAAATCATAGTTATCGATCTACAACTTATGAGTTATCGTTTGTATAAAAAGTCTTTAAGTTGCGGGAGTATAAGAAGGAGTATAGCGACGGTACTGATTGAAATGGGAGTAGACTTTTTACCTGCCCCTAGGTGGTCTTATTCAATTGATATTTGAAATCCGCAAAGGAATGAAAACATTAACTTCGAATTATCCATGTAGTTTCCAGTCAACAGGACTCTTTTTTACATACCATATAGAAACAACAACCTAACCTTCAAGGATTAAACCTAGAAAATCTCTGGGATGGGAATTACCCACAAACTCCTAGCCTTGAAGGACCCAATTTCGCCTTTGGTGAGTGATAAACGGGCTGATGGGTTGCTACACCTAAGATTTCATTTAAACGTGAATATGTAGCCAAATATGGCGCTGCAATGGCTTTATTTAAGCAAACCAGCATCCTACTCGAATAAAGGTTAGTGAAGAATTTAAAATCAAACTTACAAACCTTTTTTTAATTATTAATCATATAACGACGATGAAACAACATTTTGCATTTACTCAGAAATGATTTAGTACGGTTGCACATACCCACATCATAGAGTAATTAAAGGACGCTAATTGATATCCATATTCTGTTATTGACACTAAAAGCATCAATGCCTTAGTGTGGTTAAAAAACAACCACAAGGAAATTCAGTAATATGGATAATTTGAAGAAAGGAATTGGGTACCTACTGTTTGGACATGGCTTTATTTTATTAATTAGTTCGATTTTTATGCTTTTTCACTTCATTCCTAAACTTGGGTTTCCTGATGGATTAATACCTTCTTGCATCGCAATATTAGTAGGAATTATCGAAGCGTTTATTGGAATGAAATTAATAAAATTAGGTGAAAAAGATAAGGGGGTTGGTCGTATTTATATCTTGTATTTTTCGATTGGTGCTATGTTGTTGATTGGTGATTTTATCGGGGTAATAAATCAAACTTTAACGCCAAGTGTTGGTGTCACCATTTTGGGGTTTGCTATTACTTCATTTGGGTTGGGGGTCAGAAGTCGTTCTAATTATATTTATCAAAAAAATCAAAAGTTTTCACACGTTGAATATTCCAGACCGTCTGAAAGTGAGTATGAAGGCATCTCGTTAAAAACTAAAAAGAGCAAACACAAACGTTTTATTAAATGAATTTTAGGTTTTGCTAGTTACTTTAAATTTTTATTTCTTTCGTTAGAACTGCAGCTTGTGCCACAGAAAACACAGATGAATTTTACAACTCATATAAATCTATCAAGGTTTTGGCTTTTCCAAACTTTAAGTTTTGTAGCGGCACTGTGAGATGTAAACCAAAATGGTAAAATTGTTTCAGTTACTGTATTTTTCGGGAACCTTTGCTTTCCTCGGTCAGCCAAAATAACAAAATCAAATTTAATTCTTATAGAATTAACATCTTTAAATTTGAGTGGATGCAAAGAGTATTTTTGCCAATGAACTGGGCAGTTAAGGAATATAATATTTCTAATGTTAGTACCGTTCTTTAAAGCGTCCATAACAACATTGCACCCATGGCTATGGGCTATAATATCTAAGCCGGACAAGTTCCTTGCATTTATCCAATCATTTAAGTTCATAGAAGCTACTTCCCTAGCATAATCAGTATAACCACCTTCCCAACGGAAATAATCATTTTGGCTGTAAACATCTGGTCGAATGCTTCTTAAGTGATTGTGGAGCTGCCCAGTGTTAGGTACTGACCATGTGGGGGCATTTGATTGTTTAGTTGGTAGCACGGTACCGTGAATTAGCAATAGGTTTGGTACATTTGACGGGGAGGGGGTTATGCTAAATGGAGTTTGGTTATTAGCACTTGGTATGTGAAGAAACACTCTAGAGACTATAGACGCTAAAATTTGGCTCGTTGTTTCATCTACTTCTCTACCGTAAAACCAACCAATTCTCTGGAATAAATCTAATTCCTTAATGTCGAATAAGTCGATAGCAGAGCAAAGTGCGCATGAACGAATAAGATTGTTAGGTGATCGTAGGCCTAAAGCAACTAATTGTGATGAAGCAAAAACGCTTTTTTGAGAAATCGCGCTTGCTAATACACCATTCAATATTCTGTAAAACTCGGTATCAGAAAAATGTGGAGAATAGATTTTGTCGTAAAAAGATTCATATTCGTTCAAATTATCAAACGAAAACCTATCTTGTGATATTTGGCTTTCGATACACCAAAGTAACAACCCTAGTTCTTCAAGTTCCTCTTCTGCAGGTAAGCAAACATTTTTTACTTCTTCGTCATGTATTATTCCCGCTAACAACATGGCTGCAGCAATAGTTAAAATCACTTTATCGTCAGGCTGCTCTTCTGATTCAAGTGAGCGTAAAGTCTGATTTAATGAAGCGACCTCTGTAACTAAATTGTCCATATCAAATTTATTCCTTATCATTTACTTAGGCTTTGCACATAGAGTCACTATATTTTTATAGCTTGAAGTATGTAAAACACCAAACTACTATTCTGAAATGAAAATAGCTAAAGCTTCCATTCTGGTGTAGTTATCACCGCGAATATACATGGACAGGCACCTTTTAAGGTAGTGAAAATTGAGGCATATAATTTATACTGGAATCTGATGAAAAGTATTAATGCGTTCATAATTTAGGTAAACACCTAAGCAATCATCGATTTCAGGCGACTGAGCATCATGGAGATGAATTTGGCGCGATGCTAGGCCTGCCTCTTGTGCAAAAGACGATTGAAATGAAAACTGATTTTAGGGGAGACGTTAACCCAATGAACTCTTTTGCCGACGCTTTCGTTTATATTCCTTCAATGTACCAGATTGGCCCGCAGCCACGCTAAAATTAGTTTCAAAGGTTAAAAATATATCTTGCCAGGTTTCTTCATCCAATCCTAAGCGCTGCAATATGGGCGAACCACTCATATCTATTGCGCCTCGCTTGTTAGGAACAAAACTACGACCCGATAGGTCCACTAATTTTAGATAGTCGACTAAATCAAACTTTAGTCCTGCCGGTTTTGGCTGCATTGAGTTACCGACAAAGGGCATTAACGTAGAGGGCTGATACCCTTTTTTAAAATCATGAATGCGGCGCTTTATGCTGGTGTGATGAGATGATTCTGGTGTAGTTGCCATTTTAGCGCGTATTGGATTTAAATCTACATACACCATACATGCAGCTAAAGCATGCTCATCCAACAGAGCCTGTGACTTAAATCGCCCTTCCCAAAAATGCCCCGTACAGTTATCTTCTTGGTTTGCTTGTCGGGCAATAGGCTCATTCAATTCTCGCATGAACCAGCTGATGTCGATTAATCGACTTCGATAGACGGATAAAGTGGATTGGAGTGTCATGTGTTCAGCCTCACTAAGCTCAGTAGCTTGCTCAGATGTGAACTTTTGTGAAAGCAGCGTGCCCTTGTGAAGCATATGCCAGCGCTGAGCAACTTCTTTATCCGTCCAGTGTTTTGCTTTGCCAGAGTTCACATACAGTACCACATGGGTGTGATTACTCATTACCGCATATGCACACACGTCAATGGCAAAGACCGTGGTCAAAAATAACAATCTGTCTTCTACCCACTGGCGACGGTGTTCATAACTTTTTCCAGTCAGTTTATCTTCGCCGCACAAAAAAGCCCGACGAACACAGCGGGATATACAATGATAATAAGGGGGGTCTGAAAGACTGATTTGGCGCTTCCGTGGCAATGGCATAATTCATTCCTTGAATTAAGAATACTTAAGCATAGTTGATGTGGGTTACCTTAGAGTCTAGTTTGTGGCTGTCCATACTTGAGTTTGTACATGAGTTAGGTGAGTTGCCGACGTTAAAATTTTGCCTACCAGTAGTGCTTTTTAGCCACTTTAAATTAGTCAGTATTTTTTACAAAATGTATATTTTAATAAGTGTGTAAAATAAATATCCTTATTAAACAATTATTTATGATTTGGCGTGACCTTTGCATTTCTTGGTTATCTTGACAATATAGAGTAAATGAAATGAATAAAGTATTACTGACCCTTGCACTTCTTTTTGTTGGTACAGCAAATGCGTCTTTAATTTATAATGTGGAAAGAGTCATTGGGGCTGGTGGTGTCACTGGTTCAATTACTACAGATGGTTTTTTAGGAACATTGGCTACGAACAATATCATCGATTGGGACTTAACGCTTAATGATGGTTCTAATACGTTTAATTTAATCGGCCCTGGAAATGTGGGTACGAATTCTGACCTTTTGATAAATGGTTCCTCTTTGACGGCTACAAACACAGATTTATTATTTGATTTTTCTGGTGTTGGTCTCGTACTATTCCAAAATCCCTTTACTGGTTCTGGTATAAACTTTTGGTGCGTCGAGGGTGTAAATTCCGCCTGTGCAAGTTCAGGCAGTAGTACAGAGAGTCTTTATCTATCATCGATGTCTTATGTTGTGAATAGCGGTGTTGTGAGCATTGCATCAACGTCAAGCCAGTCGGTTCCTGAGCCATTGTCTTTAGCATTACTTTGCATGGGGTTGTTCGGACTGCGTTTTTCTACGAAGCGTAAATAAGTTTTCAATAGTAATCGTTTAAGTACATCTACGGCCTGTTCTTTGAAACGGGCTTTTTTTTTGCCACATGTTATGATAAATGATGGAGAGTGCCATGGCTTTACTTGTTAAAAGCTAATGGACGTTTGCTAATAATTTTAAATATGTTTTAACCAATGAGTAAAATTATTCTGCAACATCGATAACCGATAAGATGATATGCGCTCTATATCACTGATGTTAACCACATTACAGCCATTGTTGTTTTCTTCCAATAAAAGGCGAGCCAGTGTTTGCTGATGGTTTTCCATTAGGTATGCAATAAATGCCCAACTGGTAGCATACATCATCGTTTTGTCGGCTTCCCAGAGACTGCCGTTTGCTTTAAACAGTGTTGTAAGAGGCAGTGTCCCATGTTTTTGGATATGTGCTCGCCATTGGCTATTGGAAGGGGAAGTCGACTGACTTGATTCTGCGTATTCAGCGATACCTTCATTCAGCCATTTGCTCATATGACCGAACCAATGCCGATTGATCGCGTGCATCGCTTCGTGAACAGCCGTATCCACACTCTGCTTATCATCATTGATCATAACAACAGATTCGTTAATATGACTAACATAAAAACCAATAGCCGATTCTATAGTGGGCGCGACCTGCTTCTGGTATTTATTGTAGCTATTAATATCTTTGAAAAATCTAAAATTAATGGTGATAGGTCTTACTAAATCCTTTGCTGTAATTTGTGCAAACAAGTCTTTGTTTGTCATTACCCTTGAGTGAATTTCTTGTTGTAGACGATAGGGCGGTACCGTACCTGAGTAATTGATAGATAATGCCTCGGGTTGGATGGTTGCAATGACTGAAACGGAGGTATCACTGTTCACGGATCTGGATTTGTCACTTATATGACGGTTACCATCGTTATCTATCCAAGTGTAAATTTGTTTACTCTTAAGATTTGGCCGAGAATCAGAGCATAGGGATCCCGTGGTAGATAATTCTCCATGATTATTGATATTGGCAATTAGTTTAGCAGAATCCGGCTGTTGGCCACTGGCAGGTAAATCAATGTTGTGTTGGGGTTGAACATTATCTAAAGGGGTCAAAGGCACGGATGTGATTTCATCTTCTTCGTTAATTAATAGTTCTATATAGGATAATGGTTTCACTAACCACTCGGGTAATGCTAATCGCTCTCGCCCTAGATATAGGACTGCTAAAGAATTAACCAGGATAATCAACAATACGATAGTCAATTTGAATGTGCGACTTTTGCTAACAAGCATAAATATCCTTATAAACCGCGCCTTGTTTAAGCAATTAGATTAAATCGATAGTTATGTCACCATAGTATCGAGGGAATAGACAGTATCTCAACAAGTTGTTGTTATTCAAATTAATACCTGAGTCACCAATGCAAGATAAAAGCTAATTTCTTAACCACCCATTGAAAATAACGGGAGGATAAAGTGGAATGTTCAGAGTTGATATTAAGGGGGGAATTTTAAGGATAAGAGATAATACCATGCTGATAAAAGATAAATTCATTTAACTGATGGTATTAATAGAAATTATGTTGTCTGGAGACATAAAAAAAGACGCTAAAAAGCGTCTTCTTTTATTGATTTGGTGGAGCTGGCGGGACTTGAACTATTTTTAAAGTTATGTTTTTCAATGGAATACATATTCTATTCTCTATAATTGACTGCAGTGATACCATTCTCAAGTCGTTCTTTGCAAAGTTCTTTTGTCCATATTTTATAGTTTGGATTTATTTGGTTCGCACAGCTGACTAATCCGATAAACCGTTGAAAGAATGCTATTGATTCTTCCATACTATTTTTCGATTTTTTGATGAACCGTTCCCTGTCTCTATCATGATTTAACATTTTCAATCTCAATTTATTAGGAACATATAGCACATTATCTTTTAATATTACGCCTGTTATTAATTTAGCTGTATTACAGTCATACATTTTGAATTTGTGAATAGTGTAATTAGAATTTTTCTTAAAAAGAAATATTACTCTATCAAAAAGCTCTTTTTTAAGTTTATATTTCGCAGAAAAAGTAAGATCATCTACGTATAAAGAAAATTTTATTTCTCTCTTTTTACAATACTGAGAAACTTGATTAAATAAGTTAATATTACAAAAAAAAGTGAGATTTTGAGACAAAGAACTACCAGTAGGAATATGGCCATTGTAGGTGCATAAAACCGACAATACATTAGCTATATCAGGTTTCATTTTAAAGGTATTTATAAAACATTTGTAAACGCTTTTTACAGATGTGTCTTCGTAATAATTTTTTATATCAACTTTACTCATATACGAAGATTCTATATGACATTTAGCATTACTTACATTCGACCGACCCTTAACTCCTGAGTATAGGTATTCAGGTTTCTGAATTTTAGAGAGAAATTTCTGTATTTTTCTATGAATCCTGTTTAGCTGCGGCTTGGGGACTTGTATTTTTCTCTTAATAATTTCTTTTACACCGCTTTTAATTTTTTCCTGCTTTACATAAGAGGTGTAGTAATTGTTTTCAGGATTGTTGAGAAGAGATTCCAAACTTTTCACTTCGCAATCTAAGATTTTTGCTAGCCTTTTAAAAGTTCCAAGTTTGTAAAGTGGAGATTGATTTATATTATACTGCTTTGCCATTCAAAAATAAGCTTCCTGTCTTATAGAATATTTTGTTCAAAATTTTTAAAAAGTAAACGGATGACTTTGGAGCATTACCTTGAATGAAGCAAAATTTGAACTTATCTACATCAATTCCTATCAAGTCAGAATAGTAAAAAGAAATTCTATTTGTAACGTTTGACTGATTTAACTTAGTAGCATCTTTTTGCTCAACAGCTTCAAGTTCTTCAACTGTAATATCACATGAACTTGCAACCTCTATTGCATCTATTCCAAGGATATTTCTAAGCAATAATAAATTCATAATAACACCATATAGGTAAACGCAGGGGAGTAACCCTAGCCCTAGCAATATAAAGCTAAAAGTTTGGCACTAGCACTCCGAAGTACGTTAAACATGCAATGATGGCTATTTTAAGCAATACTTTTATTGCAAAGTAAAAACAATTTAAAAATAGCTTAATCATCAAGATTCGCCACTTAGTAGCTCTTCTCAAACTCTTAGGTTTTTCGTTAGTTTTGCGATCAATATTCATAATATTTTCTCCGTCATATGGTTGGTTCAACCCCCTGAAAGATATCAGAGGTCCACTATAAACTTCCCATCTGGAGTGGTGAGCTACTAACGAACTTTACTCCCCGACAAACCTAGCGACGATCCACTCGTCGCTTACCGGGCACGACGTGCTTAAAAGCTCGCGAGCGTTACCGGTTCAGGTAGAACATTTAAGTTCCTCGAATTAACAATTTTGAGCAATGCTCTGTGGTTAAATTCACCATTTAATCGCGTAATTAGATTACCTTACCGTGGTCATTTGTCAATTATTAATCCACCGCCCATAAACTTTTCTAATCATGCCCCAGTCAGCGTGCCCCATTTGTGCGGCAACCCACATTGGTGGTTTTCCCTTAGATAGCATCATTGAAGCGTATGTATGTCTTGTTTGATATGGGCATCGGTATTTAACTTGGCTCGTATTGAGTGCAGTTTTCCAAATATATTTTCTTAAACCTTCTGCATTTTTGAATGTTTTACTCGTTCGCGGATCAACAAAAACACGTTCGGCATTAGTATGTTTACTGGTAAGTTGGAGCTTGAGAGCTTCTTGTGCTTTTGGATGCATATCCATATCTCTTATACTTCCACGTGTTTTCGGATCCTTTTCAACTCCATGTGAAATACTTTTACGCACGTGTATCTTAGTGTTATCGAAATCAATATCCTCCCACCTCAAAGCTAATAATTCACCAGTACGCATACCTGTATAAAAAGCGACTTGAAAATATGCTTTATAAGGGGATTCTAAAGCAGACAGTATTTTGTCGATTTCTTGCTGGTTAAAAGGTTCAGGTTCTTTTTGTTGTACTTTGGCTCTGCGGGTACGTTTTATGGGATTTACATCAACAATTTCGTCAAGAAATGCTTCTTCAAATATTTGATTAAGGATATTACGGATTTCATTCATAGATTTTCCGGACATTTTTTGAACTTTTGCCCAATCGTGATAAATACTAGGAGTAAAGTCTTGAAGTTTGATTTGGCCAAAATTCGGCTTTATATGAGTATTATATTTTTGGCTATAGCCTCGAATTGTAGTGTGTGACCAGTTGGCTTGGTGGCGACCAAACCAAATGGATGAATATGCATCTACCGTATAGCTAGCACTTTTAAAGTCGAAAGCTTTTTGTAATATTCCGCTATTAGGATATTTGTCTAACGCAGTTTTATCACTTATCGAGATCGCCATTTTATAAACTGCTTCTTGTTCTATTAACCGCTTTTCTGCACTTTTGTTATGTGGCGCAGGGATGGACTCCCTATATCGAACACCATTCAAAGTGAAGTCCATTACATATCCACCTTTTGATATTTTTACTGTCATTACGGCCTTCCTTCTATCCATTTGTAAATTGCTTCAACATTCATCATTAGCCTCCCGTCAGGAGCTTTATGGAAATGAACATTTTTTTGCCAAATACCTTTTTTGGTTTTGTTGTTAATTGCTTCTCTCGTGTATCCTGTGATTTCGGATAGTTTTTTGGTCGTGACATATTTCTGAGTTAGGGCAATCATTTTTGTACCTCCGTATTAATTGAGGGGTTAGAATGGTCTGTAAAGGTTTGGTAAAACAGGGTTTATACCGGTATGAAACCGGTTGATATTATTTTGTTAGGGAATTAAAAGTGGTTGATATTCAAAAGCTTAATGGGGTTCTAAAGACTGCTAAGCAAATCCTAAATGAAAATCAGAATTTGAATAAAGCTGAAGAAATACTTTTAGCATTAATTACAAAATCCTTAGAATTAATTGAAGAATCGGTTCCAATTAATAATATTTGTTTTACATACAAAGAAATTTACTCATTTGTATGGTCAGATAATGTTGACGCTGACAAAGCAAGAAGAGTAGTAAATAGCCATAAAGATAACCTTAAAGAGCTTTTATCAGCGGAATCTAAATTTAGTAAAAGTTTGTTAGAGAAAGGGCATAACAGACATCTCGAAATAAATAGCAATGATTCGAAAGGTGGCGCAAAAGCATTTTGGTATTTAACTCTTTCAGATATTAACTCACCTAACTTTGAACCTAGTAACCAGATCAGCTATAAACCCATTTCAATTCAAAAACCTTATTTCTGGGTAAAGCCATTATTAAAAGTATCACTCCAAGGAAAAGGGGCTTTTTTCTTTGTTTGCATACCCGTAATTGGAATCATTGGAATCCCTTTTTTGATCTACTTACTTGGTACGACAAATTATGTTTGGGTTTCTATAATCTCAGTATTTTTCCTTTACTTTTTAGTACGAGCGATATTCGTAATATACGAGTTAATGGAAAAAGGTGTTTCTTCTGTACCTGATTTTATGGTTAGGTTTAAAACATCAAACACTTTGTTTGTTGTCACTAGGGATAAAAGTATAAAAGATGAGAAGGAACCGAAATCAATTGAAATTGTACAATATGAAGCGAGTTGTCCTAAGTGCGGTGATATTGTATTTATTGAACATGGAATAAAAGAGTTCAAAGGAAGGTACGTGGGCCGTTGCACTTTAGCACCATCAGAGCATCAGTTTTCTTTTGATCATGTTTTAAAAATTGGTAAATGTTTACGCTGATTTACCTATAAAAAGGGTATGTTATTGAATAATCAAATAAAATCTAGAGATAGGGAATTGTCTGATGGACTTTTAAGACAACGAAGAAACTTAATTATGTCTTCAATAGGCATTTTGATTTTTGTCGTTTTAGGATTTGAATTAGAAACAGTAAGATTTTTAGGAAACACTGTTAAATTAACTAGTCATGAAAATGTATATGTCGTTCTTCTTTGTATCCATATATATTTTTGTTTCAGGTTTGGCCAGTATTATTTAGAAGAAAATCATAGGCCTAGTTTTTTAAGTGTTATTAGAAGCAATAATCAGAATTTGGAAAAATTATATTTTGAGAGTTTAGCATTAAAATCATTAGATCAATTTTTCAGGAATAAGAAAAATCAAGTTTTTGTACTATTACCGAGATTAGCAACTGAAGATAATGAGTTATACAAACTAAAATCGGAAGGGGATCCCAATTTCTTTTTTGCTCAGACTCCCGTTTACGTTTCACTAGGAGATGAGTTATATCGTTCTATATTTGAATATAGCCCTGAAAATAAATTGATTGTTAAAAATAAAGTGGATTTTAGAGGTTGGGAAGTTCTTGAAAAACTAGAAAACATTAACTCATTTAAGACCCCTTTTTTACATAAAAATCTGGAGTACAGCCGTCTAAAAATTATTTTAATTAGAATTAAATCCTTTATTAAATATTTGGTTATTCAATCTAATTTTTCAGACTATGAGTTCCCAATAGTTTTAGCACTTATTCCATTTTTATTATCAATGTATTAATAGACTAGTGTCACCCAAACCAATCAAAATCCAAATTATTAAAGAGCGTTTTACTTAAATAAATTCAGGTAAAGATAAAAACTTAACAGCGTTGAACTTTTCCTTGGCTATATCCATGGCAGCTTCGGCACTTTTGTATTTAAAGCTAAACTTTACTTGGCCGTCTTGTTTACCCATGACAAACCAATCGCCTGGTTTAAGCATGTCAAAATCCAACATTTTATTATGTTCTAACGCTACTGATTGATTGGCTTTTATGACATGGCAACAAGCGTTATCAAAGTCGATATCAAAAGGGGTGTGACTCTCATATTCCTTTGTAAAACCGTGATAAACTGTCACTTCAAAATCATCTTCTAAGAACTCAGGCTCTAAGGTTTGTTTAACGTCGAAAGTCTGTGATTTTTGGTTCATTAACAAACAGCATTTTTTAAATTTTTTGCCACTTCCGCAAGGGCATTGATCGTTTCTTTTAGTTTTCATATTTGTTCTTTATTTGTCGTTTATTAAGTTGAGTACAGTTATTTACACAAGTCCAAGACCTACGGGATTGGAGCTCCTCCCCGCAGGCGGGGCCCCTCCCCAAGCCCTTCGGTAACCACCGGAGGCTTCATCAACTGCTCGTCCGTCCCGTGGGGCGGGCGAGCAGTTGATTTGCTCCGGAGGTGACGATAAGAGCTTCCAGCCTTTATCTTCTATAGGGTAGTTGTTAGTCGTTGAGCGAATAGAGCAGGGCTTTTTGTTAAATGCATGCTCAGATAAAGTGGAAGCCTCTAAACCTTCTAAGTGTTTTTTTAATTGCTTCTTGTATTCAATGGCAAAGGGACGATCTTGTTTGGGGATATTGTGACCTCCCATTAGCACTAGGTAAGTTAACCAATCGGATGAATCAGCTGCTTTACGGATTTCTTCCAACTCAGAAGATTTTGATTCTTTTGTTTTTCTAAGTTCTCTCCATAAACTGACAGATGGCCCACCAATAAATTGAAATTGACGTATCCTAAATAATGATGCCCATGCAGTGATCCGTTTTGCCGAGGTTTTCGCATCATTACCGTATTTATCTTTATCGATGTATTCACCATCAATGTTTTTGCAAACGTATTTTGCAATATAGTCCTGCGCTGACCCTTTTTCGGGAATGATTTCTTTCGCATTAAACCTGTTTTTTTCAGCACCACGTTCAGCGCCATCATCTTCCAAAGCATAAAATTTTAAAATTTCAGTAACACGATGTGCATGCTCAGGAGCCATGAATAACATTAAGTGCCAATGTGGCGTTCCGTCATGGTGTGGCTCAACAACGCGTAAACCATAAACTTGTATATTTTCTCTGTGGAACTGGGCACGGGTCTTTTGCCATTGTTTACACAAATAATCGTTAGTTTCTTTCACATTGAAATTCTGATATTTCGGGTTTGGTCTACCTGTTTTGTAGTGAGAGTGATATTTGGAAGGGGACGTAATTGTATAGAAGTACCCAATGTGCCCAAGCAATTTTGAATATTCTTCAGTTCCTTTTATGCGTACCATTAGTTCAGCTCGTCTAATAGCTGGATTCGATACATTACTTTTATAAGCGTCTAACATTGAGATTAGTTCACCGCTGGCGCTGCAAAACCAGTTTTTAGACATGTATTCTAAGGATTGTTCTTTTTCCCATTCCCATTGACGAAGTTGATCATTACTACAATAGGGGCTTTTAGACTGATTGATTAAATCTAGTGAACGACGCACCTGTTCAAATTTTTGTGAGGCAAGTTGCTTTAATTTTAGAAACCAGAATTTTTCATTTTTTGCTGATGCAATATTTTCTATATCACTGGCTTTTTCAGGAAGTGTGATTCCATACTTCAATAGCTTTGCTTTGCACCATGCTACTGACTGAGCATCATTGAGACCAACGGTGTCTAATATGCACTCCATTGACTTCTTATTAGCAAATTCTCTAATTTCTTTAATGTCCCAAGTGATATTGAGATCTGCAATATGGATTTGCTTATCAATTCGATTCAGAAACCGATTTGCGTGAACATAATCTAACTCACGGGTAATTTTTAAGTATTTATGAGCTGTATCGTAGGAAATAGGGGTGATGCGATTGAATATCTTTTTACGAAATTCATGGCATTCTCGCGTACCAATGCCTTGAGTAAGTTCGTCAGGAGAGGTTACAGATTTGAGACATTTACTTGCAGATTTGGGACATTCTGTAGCCTTTTTAAGACCACGCATGACCGCATGCTGTGAATGTGATGATTCACTGGAGGCTATATAGTTAGGGGGATTCGACGGTCTAGAAGGGTCTAAACCGTCATTTTGTTTGGTGGAGCTGGCGGGACTTGAACCCGCGTCCAGAAAGCTTCAACCGTCGGTACTACATGCTTATTTTGTCTTTTATTTAACTATTTTGGACTCCGACAAACAGGATTCCTAGTAGCTGTTCCGATACTATTTCGCGGTTCAACCTCGGACAAGTTTCCCTCGCTATTCTATTAGTATGACCTTCCAAACCTTCACGAATAGAAGACGGCTGAAGTGGAAGGGCCTATACAGGTTATTAAGCTGCTAGTGCGTAGTTTTCGTCGTTTGCGACTATTTTTTTGCGGCTGTTTAAAGAGGCAAACCGCACCTCTGCATGCACCTAAGGCATCCCGATTCCTGTCGAATCCAAAATCAGCCCCGATGTAGTACTTTTTCAAGTAGCAGATAGGATAACACATCCTTCTATAAAACAATATGTGGGGACAATAAATTTTGTTTCAAGTGGTTGGGTTTTAATCGTTTATGAGTATTCAACATAGTTTAGACGTTTTATTGTGCAGCTTGACTTAGTAAAAGGAGTATATAAGTGCATTTATTTAGCGTCACCTCACTGAAAATCGGTTTTTGACAACCTAGGGTGGCTAAATGATAAGATTTGTTAATCCAGACTCCAAAGGGGAGTGACCCTTGTAGGGGCTAATTATTTTGGGTTAGTTGTTGTGCAAATAACTATTCTGATTTGATTAAGTCATGGTTAACTATTGCATACTAAGAAGAGTTTAATGACGAACGACATATTTGCAGCTTTTTCGCTGCCCAGTGGTAAAACCTTAAAAAATAGATTGGTAAAAGGGGCAATGGAAGAGAATTTGGCAAATGCCAAGCAATTGCCCGATGAAACCCTATTTAATTTGTATCAAAAATGGGCAGAAGGGGGCGTAGGTCTCATTATTACTGGTAATATTATGGTCGATGCTATGGCCATGACAGGCCCTGGGGGAATGGCTTTAGAAGAAGATACGGATTTAGCTCCATTTGCGACTTTGGCGCAAAAAGCAAAACGCAATAATACACGAGTTTGGATGCAAATTAATCATCCAGGACGACAGGTATTTAAAAAAATGGGGGGCAAAGTCTTGTCACCGTCGAATGTGGCCCTTGATCTTGGCAAGCATTCTAGGCTATTTGGTCAACCTAAGGCGATGACTGAGGAGGAAATTCAAGATGTCATTCAACGCTTTACTGAAACCGCACTGTTGGCCGAAAAAGCGGGGTTTGATGGCGTTGAAGTGCATGCAGCTCACGGCTATTTGCTCGCACAATTTTTATCACCTTTAGTTAATCAGCGCACTGATCAGTGGGGCGGAAGCCTGGAAAATCGCGCCCGTTTATTAATCGAGATCATCACTGCGATAAGAAAGTCTTGTGCTAAGGACTTTAGCGTGGCAGTGAAGCTTAATTCCGCTGATTTTCAACGTGGTGGTTTTGATGTTGACGATGCCATAGCCGTTGTGAAAATGCTTGAACCCCTGCATGTTGATGTGGTTGAACTTTCAGGTGGAAGTTATGAAGCGCCTGCGATGCAAGGGCATACTGCAGATGATAGAACACTAGCAAGGGAAGCGTATTTTCTTGAATTTGCCAGCAAAATTGCTCAACAAAGCCACATCCCCATCATGACGACAGGGGGGATTAAACGCTTACCGGTTGCTCAAAAGGTGTTGGAGTCTGGTGTTGATTTAGTGGGAATGGCCACAGCACTCGCCTACAACCCTGATTTACCGAATCATTGGCAACAAGTGCCCGGAATGGTCAGCATGACACCGCAAGTGGGATGGAAAGATAAAACCTTAAGTGGCATGGCTAATATGGCGTTGGTGAAACGACAACTGCGACGGCTCGGCAAGGGTAAGCCAGTAAAACTCAATGCATCTGCGTTTATTAGTGTCGTGCTAGATCAAATTTTAGCGGCTAAATTAACTAAGCGTTACCGACGCAATATGCCACATACAACTAAGTGATAGTGGCTTTTAGCAATTAATTTACTACGTCAATCCTTCGGCTTGTAAACTAGCCTAGCCCAATTACATGAAATGGGCTAGTTAGCCAAGCATAGCGTTAAGCGCTATGTTTCATCATACGTTCTTTTTGCCTTGCCCAATCGCGATCTTTTACTGTATCTCGTTTATCATGGGCGTCTTTACCTTTGGCTAAATGTATTTCTACTTTTACCCAACACTGCTTCCAATACATAGCTGTGGCGATAATAGAGTAGCCTTGTCGTTCTCTTGCGCCCATTAATCGGTCAATTTCACGGCGGTGAATAAGTAACTTTTTCTGACGATCGGGATCACACACAACATGGCTAGAAGCCTGATTTAATGGAGTAATCTTACAGCCTTGCAAATAAGCTTCGCCATTGTGAATATTCACAAAGCTATCTGTCAGGTTAACTTTTCCAGCACGAATACCTTTCACTTCCCAGCCTTGTAGTTCTATACCTGCTTCGATTTTATCTTGCAGGTGATAGTCATGACGGGCTTTCTTGTTTAAAGCTATGGTGTTGCTTTTATTTGATTTAGCGTTCTTTTTCTTCATAGTGGCGAATTATATCAGGCCGATTTAATTTGTCTGTAGATGATTTAAAAAATAGTTGTATTTACATGGATGAACTATGCAATTTGATAATTCGTGGTAAACTTCCTCGAGAAATTGCAAGGTTATTAAGAGGAAAGTGGATGGCAAGTGTTCATCGCAGTGCGCTAGTAGGATTCAGTGCCGAATCGATGTTTGATTTAGTCAATGACGTAGCGTCATATCCTGAATTTTTGCCAGGTTGCGCTGAAACGAAAGTGCTTGAACATGACAAGGATTCAATGAAAGCGGCTGTGTTGATTGCCAAAGCGGGTGTAAAACAATGGTTTACCACGTTAAATGCCTTAGATAGGGGCAAAACCATTGAAATGAACCTTATTGAAGGGCCTTTTTCCCATCTAAGTGGGGGCTGGTCATTTACCGCATTAGCCGAAGATGCGTGCAAAATAGAATTGAAGCTGGATTTTGCATTTTCGAGTCGTCTAGCGGAAATGGCGTTTGGCAAAGTATTTAATACCCTGGCTACCAATATGGTCAATGCTTTTACAGCCAGAGCGAAAGAGGTGTATTTATGAGTGATTCGCAAATCACAGTCGAGGTGGTTTACGGTATACCTAAAGAGCAGGCGTTGATTAGTGTAACTATCGAAAAGGGCAAAACGGCAGAGCAAGCAATTCAGGCGTCCGGTATTTTACGGCGCTTTCCAGAAATTGATTTATCAAAATTGAAAATTGGTATTTGGAATCGCACATGTAAGCTCTCCGAAGTACCTAAGGAGGGGGATAGAATTGAAATTTACCGTCCCCTCATAGCAGATCCAAAAGAAGTACGTCGGATCAGAGCGGAAAAAGCAAAACTAGAAGGGCGAGCTGATAAAGTTACAGGTGGAAGAGTTAAATCTTAGTGCCCCATAGGAATTAGATAGTTTGTGCAATCTAAGCGCCTCTTCCCGTTATCTTAAAAGCGAAGCCTGTCGAAAATATTGATGAATGTAGAACCTGTATTCATTGGATTAAACAAACCTTGTGTAAATTTGAATTCTATTTGGTCATGAATTCGATTTAGCAACGACATGAAAAGAATATAATAATGGCAATTCAGTGGTATCCAGGGCACATGCATAAAGCCCAAAAAGAGATAAAAGATGTTCTACCCAGTGTGGATCTGGTGATTGAAGTACTTGATGCTCGAATTCCTTATTCAAGCGAAAATCCCGCGATTAAACACTTAAGAGGTGAAAAGCCTTGTATCAAAGTGTTAAGTAAAACAGATTTAGCCGATCCTGAACTCACTCTGAAATGGCAAGAATATTTAGAGCAAGAAAAAGGTGTTAAGACATTTCCAACTACTACGGAGCAACCGGCGAAAATTAAACAAATTGTAGATCTGTGCCGCAAAATGCTGCCTGAAAAAGATGCTGGAATCAAATCCATCAATACCATGATAGTGGGTATTCCTAATGTAGGAAAATCGACCTTAATTAACACCCTAGCTGATAGGATTATTGCACAAACGGGCAATGTTCCAGCAGTGACTAAAACCCAGCAACGGATAAACTTGGGAAGTGGTATCGTGTTGTTAGATACGCCCGGAATTCTTTGGCCCAAAATTGAAAATGAAAACAGTAGTTATCGTTTGGCTGCGTCAGGTGCAATTAAAGACACGGCCATGGATTACGAAGACGTTGGCTTTTATGCGGCAGACTACCTCATTAAATACTATCCTGAGCTGATGAAGGAAAGATTTGGTTTAGACACCATACCCGATACGGAAATTGAGTTTTTAGAGGCCGCAGCAAGTAAACGTGGCGCCTTGCGAGCAGGAGGACGGGTTAATTTACATAAAATCTGTGAAGTGCTTATTAATGAGCTTCGTTCAGGTAGATTGGGCCGAATCACATTAGAAACTCCAACTATGGTGATTCAGGAAGAGAAACTTGTGGCGCAATTGGCTGCTCAAAAAATGGCTGAGAAAGAAGCGAAAAAACAGCGTTTTAAAGACGGCTCAGCAACACCAAATAAGCGTGATTCAAAAGCCATGAAAATGGAAGGGAAAACGAAAAGTAAACGACGAAAACGTTGATAGTTATTTCCCAAATTATTCAAAATAATCAAATATTTAGGTAAAATAATTGCGCATCTTGAGTTTGTGGAATAAATTAGACGGAGCTTAATTTTGTTCTATACTTAATGAATATTCATTGAGTAGATGATATTGATGGCAGACTTTATTGAGCTTAACACCAAGAAGCTTTTAGAAAACGCTCACATAGGCGTTGTGATCCATCGCTGGGACACTTCTATTATTTATGCAAACCCAACGTCTTTACGCTTATTAAGATTAAACTACAAACAAATCATCGGCAAAAGTTCTAAAGATCCTCAGTGGCGTTTTATCGATGAGTCTGGTAAAAAATTGTTGATTGAAGATTATCCAGTTAACAAAGTTAAACGAACCAAAAAACGTCTTAAAAACGAAGTGCTTGGCGTGTTAGACAGCTCGGCAGATACTATTAGTTGGTTTTTTATTAACGCTTATTTTGAAGGTGAACCCGATAGTCCCGAAACCTTTATTGTCGTAACTTTTACTGATATTTCAGACTCGAAACAATTATTTTCCTTTCAAGCCATTGTTGAAAATACTCAAGATATGGTGGTGGTTACTGAAGCGTCGGAAATTGACTATCCATTAAGTCCTAGGATCATCTATGTCAATAAAGCGTTTGAGAAGATGACCGGTTATAAGAAAGAAGATGTTATCGGTGAAACGCCGAGAATTTTGCAAGGCGCATTAACAGATAAACAAACTACAGATCGCATACATCAAAAGCTCGAGAATTTTCAGGAAGTGAGCGAAACACTCCTTAATTATGATGCTAATGGCAGACCTTACTGGATTGATATGAATATCATTCCTTTAAAAAATAAATATGGTCAAGTTACTCATTTTGCTGCCATAGAACGCGATATTTCAGAACGGAAGTTTCATCTAGAACAATTAGAAAACAAACATAATGAATTCAAAAAGTTAAAGACAGAGCTAGAAAATCTAATTGATAAAAGAACCAAAGAGCTTCAAACCGCCAACGCTAAACTGGAAAAGATTGCCTATTACGACCCCTTAACGAATATTCCCAATCGACGTTTTTTTATTGACCATGCCCACCGGCTGATTAAATCCTGCCTCAGACGAGACTCGTTAGTTGCTTTTGGTTTATTAGATATTGATGATTTTAAAGTGTTTAATGATACTTATGGCCATGATGCAGGTGATATTGTGTTGGTTGAAATCGCCAAATATTTAAACGGCTTCTTTCGGGTAGATGACGCTTTTTGTCGATACGGAGGTGAAGAGTTTGCCTTTGTTGCGGCAATTAAAGAAGCTGATGATGCATCCCGCTTGGCGGATAGGCTGTTAAATGGAATTCGCAATCTTAAGGTAACCCTTAACACTAGCACGCAAATTTCGGTGACCATCAGTATGGGAATACGAGTATCTCTGCCTTCTGAAGATCTTGATTTAGAAAAAGGTTTAAAAGATGCCGATATCACACTTTACCATTCCAAAGGAGAGGGCAAGAATCAAGTCAATATAACCTTTGATCACAAATGAATATTGGTTTGACGCAGTGTTCAATTTGCACGGTAAAGACATTGGCGTATTTTAAAAGTGGATTGGGAAAACAATGTTTAAATCCTCATATGCCCATGTTCTCTATAGGGGGAACTCAGCAAAGCGTGCTGAGTTTTGTTAAGCAATGGCAACCCCATTGTATTTTCGTAAGCTATCAGTTAAACAAGCGTTGATTCAGCAGGAGGTGTTTACCTCAAAGCTAGCCCTTAAATGAGCCTATTAGCTTAAAGTGGAATATGAAAATGGTAAACAGGTGTTTATAATTCACCATTAAGAGATTAATATTGGTCACCAAACCTGTTGTTTTTAGGAATCCTGTGAACGAGACGATTTTATTTGCGAGACAACCTATTTTCGATAGAAGTTGTAAAATGGTCGCTAGTGAGATTTTATATCGTGGAGATATATTTAACTCTGATAGTGACGATAAAGATCTTATTGCTACTCGGGATTTATTAGTTAATGTGTGCACTTCTGTTTTCAACAGTAATATAAATCTAGATCTCCCCATGTTAGTCAACGTTGATATGGGTTTTTTAGATTCAGACTACTTTTTCCCTATCCCCCCACATAATCTTATTTTCGAAATATTGGAAACCGTCGAACCTAGTGAGGATGTATTAAAACGAATTGCTGAACTAAGACGTTTGGGCTATCAATTCGCATTAGATGATTATGTACTCGAGCCATCTAAGTTTCCGTTTTTTAAACACATTAAAATATTAAAAATTGATATTCTAGATATCGACTTTAACAAATTAACTGTAATTTTTCCGAAATTAAAAAAAGTTGGTTTCCAGCTGTTGGCGGAAAAAGTAGAAGACCAAGAAAGCTTTGATAAATGTCTCGATTTAGGCTTCGATTTATTTCAAGGGTATTTTTTGGAAAAGCCAGTCTTAATTAGTGGCCAGAAAATTGATGCTAACAAAAATTCAGCGTTGCAATTAGTTTCCCATTTAAGTCGGCATGATATTGAAACCGATGAAGTTGCTGAGTTGATCTCTCGGGATCCTGTGCTCACGGTTAAAATTTTAGCATTAATAAATTGCCCGATTTATCAACTGGTTAGAGAGGTTAAATCGGTTAAAGATGCGGTGGTAAGGCTTGGTTTAAATGTGGTAAAACAATGGGCAATGATCCTAACCCTTGCATCCAATTCATCCCAACCCAAAGAGTTATTAAGAACGCTATTAATCAGAGCTAAAACCCTATCGTTGTTTTCTGATAATCCCCTTACCGGTGGCGTAAAAACAGATTCTTCAGAGAGTTTTTTGGTTGGTTTACTCTCAGGTATAGATGCGGTTTTTCAAGTTGAAATTAAAGATCTTTTAGATAGTTTAACCCTGAGTGATTCGATTAAGTCAGCCTTACTGTTTCATGATAATGATTTGGGTAAATTACTGCAAAATACCATTGGAATTGAGCGCCTAGACGACAAAGTGTTTGAACGGCTAACCAAACAAGAACTCGAACTCTTCAAGAAGTGTTATTCACAGGCGTTGACCTGGACTGATGAAGTCATGAATTACCTTGTTTAAGTGATCTTTTTGTAGATTAGCTGTTAAGCGATTTTAATCGTAACCTCGAGCAATAGAAGGGTTTTCGGACTGAGCTCCGTCTTCTAGTTTTTTTGTAAATAGCATTCAATCTTTTCCGCCGTTGCTTGAACTGTCATATGCGTATTGTCTATATGGAAAGTTTCAACATTCGGAATATTAGTTGAAAAATCGAAGTCTCTGAGATACTTATCAAGGTATGCTTTCGATTGAATTTTGTTGGTGTTTTTACGACCTGGGTTGATTACTCTACTGACGTGTTCATCATAAGCACAAGATATTCGAATAAAATTAGGCGCAATGTGGTTGCGTTTCAATAATTCAAACAAGCCTTCAATGAAATAGTTACTTGCTAGATGCACATAGCAAAACGTAAAAACGACTCCATTTGTCTTTTTATCAATCATGGTTTGCAAGGCTTCAACACATATTTTGCGCTGAAATGCCTCAAAACCGTCATTACCGAAACCCACTGCCGCACAAGAAATGTCGAAGGCCAAATGTTGTGGAAATAATCGCCAGTAATTTCTTTTTGCCAACTCTCTGGCCACACTTTCTTTACCGACTCCAGATGCGCCGTATATCATTGTAAACTTCAACGTCTATCTGCTTTTTAAATAGTATTGATAACCACAATGTAACTGTATATAAAAACAGTATCAAGTTGGTTTCGTAATCTCGTCGATATTTTAGCCAATGGGTTTAAACCAAAGCGCAATTTTCTTTGCCCCTTGGAGTCATGCAAACGAATATGTCTAGAATCGCAAGCCTAAGGCATCGCATAAAAACTTCTGAAAGGGCTGAGCTCTGCCATAGCGCCTAGCCACTTCCTCGCATAAGTCTCCACCAAATAGAAATGTTTCAGGTAATGGACAAACAGCAATAAAGTCTTTGCGCTTTATTTCTTCAATCAATTGATGTTCGCCGTTGAAACCTTTAGGAGGGCGTTTCAATTTATCCCCTGAGAGTTCATAGATTTGTTTAAATGGCGCGTGCTGTATTGCGTCCTCGTACGAATCAGGTTTCAAGGCAATGTGTTCACGGATGGATTTCAATGCGTCGGGTTCTGGCCGCCAAGTGCCCACTGCAATAAATACATTTTCCGGTTCAATATGCAAATAAAAACCAGGAGCATGTACATTTTTGCCAATTTCATGACGAAATTGAATGCCTAGGTTAGTTTTGTAAGGGGATTTATCTTTGCTAAAGCGAACATCTCGGTAGGGGCGCATCATCGATCCTCCTACCTTTTTCGCTATTGCCTCATAGTGTGGAGAAATCATCTTAATCCAACTATCCATGCTGTCAATAAATTCAAGGGTAGGGGTACGAACTTTGTCTTCATACTCCTGTTTATGGTCGGCAAACCACTCTTTATTATTATTACTAGCCAATTGTCTCAGAAACGTCAGCAAACTTGGATCAAAATGAGTAAACATACAGTAACGTCCTAATATTTGCGCCTTTGAATACCTGTTTCTGCCAATATCTTAGCTGACATCTCTTCAATGGAGAATTTTGTGCTATTCAAAAAGGGAATTTTTTCCTTACGATATAAGTTTTCCACTTCTCTCAATTCCATGCGGCATTGTTTCATCGAGGCGTAACGGCTATTTGCTCGTCGCTCCGAACGAATTGAGTGCAACCTTTCTGCGGCAATGGTTAACCCAAACAACTTATCTTTAAAACGTCTCAATGCAGGGGGAAGTTTCAAAATATCGCCCATATCTTCTTCGGTGAAAGGGTAATTTGCCGCCTTAATTCCAAATTGTAATGCCAAATATAGACTGGTGGGCGTTTTTCCTGAGCGAGATACCCCACATAGAATAATATCGGCTTCATTGTAGTCTTTTACATTAGAGCCATCGTCGTTAGCTAGCGCATAATTGACTGCATCAATTCTATTGTCATAGGTCTTTTCATGGATACTATGAGTTCGATGCTTTTCTGGCATCGACGGAACACCAAGTGCTTTTTCTAGGGGAGCTACAAATTGGTCAAGGAAGTTATAATTAATCCCCACCGACTTAGCTATCATTTTTCGAATATCGGTGTTTACGATGGTATAAAATACCAATGGGCGTAAACCGGTCTCCTTAAATTCCTCTGAAATCTTGTTTAATACTTTTTTAGCTTGTTGTTCAGTTTCTACGAAAGGTTCGGTGTAATGTTTAAATTCTACGGTGAAAAGCGACAGTAAAGCATGGCCAAACACTTCTGCGGTAATGGCTGTGCCATCAGATATGTAAAAAGCTGATCTCACTACAATTCCTTAACAATGTTGTAATTTTATTACAGAAAGAAATTAAATTTTACTTTCATCTTTACACCATTCTAAAATCCCTGACGCAAAAAGCCAGAAGGTGAACAAAATAAATTCGTATGCACCAATCTGAACACTATTTTGCGATAAAACTTATTTCGTTTGCGCCTTAGCAATCGAGCCCAGGACAAAAAACTTTGAGGTGTTAGCAGTGCAAGAATATGTACTTTGGTATGAGCAGTTGGGAATGGATGATGTGAATCGCGTTGGCGGTAAAAATGCATCATTGGGTGAAATGATTTCAAACCTGTCTAATGCAGGTGTTCAAGTTCCGGGGGGCTTTGCTACAACCGCATATGCATTTAACGAATTTTTGGAACAAAGTGGACTAGAAGGTCGTATCCATGATGTTTTGAACAGCTTAGATGTTGACGATGTGGAAGCGCTAGCCAAAGCAGGTGAAAATATTCGCAACTGGGTGATTGAAACCCCGTTTTTACCGAAACTCGAAAGTGAAATCAAATCTGCATTTGAAAAGTTACAAGGAGATGCTGGTGAAGAGGCTTCTTTTGCAGTGCGTTCGTCTGCAACGGCTGAAGATATGCCAGATGCTTCTTTTGCAGGTCAACAAGAAACCTTTTTGAATGTTAAAGGCTATGAGTCAGTACTTGTTGCCATTAAACATGTATTTGCATCGCTATTTAACGACCGTGCTATTTCCTATCGTGTTCACCAAGGTTACGACCATAAAGGGGTTGCTTTATCTGCTGGTATCCAGCGTATGGTAAGAAGTGACGTAAGTTCTTCTGGTGTTATGTTTACCATTGATACTGAGTCGGGTTTCGAAGACGTAGTCTTCATTACATCTTCCTATGGTTTAGGGGAAATGGTTGTACAAGGGGCCGTAAACCCAGATGAGTTTTACGTGCACAAACCAACCCTAGATAAAGGCTTACCTGCTATTGTGCGTCGCAATATGGGTAGCAAACTAATTAAAATGATTTATTCTCCAGATTTGTCCCACGGTAAACAAGTTGAAATTGTTGATGTCGACAAATCTCAAAGTTTGGAGTTCTCTCTTACTGATCAAGAAGTCATGGAACTCGCCAAGCAAGCTCAAATCATTGAGAAACACTATAAACGTCCAATGGATATCGAATGGGCAAAAGATGGCACTGACGGCAAGCTCTATATTGTTCAGGCTCGTCCGGAAACTGTGCGTTCTCGTGAAGATATTCAAGTCATTGAAAACTTCCAATTGAAAGGCAAAGCGAAGATTGTCACTGAAGGTCGCGCAATTGGCCATAAAATCGGTGCAGGTGAAGCCAAAGTACTAAGCTCAATTGATGAAATGGGTAAAATTCTTCCAGGGGATGTGCTAGTCACAGACATGACAGATCCTGATTGGGAACCCATCATGAAAAAGGCGTCAGCTATCGTCACCAATCGGGGTGGAAGAACCTGTCATGCGGCTATCATCGCTCGTGAACTGGGTATACCCGCCGTGGTGGGTTGCGGAAATGCAACTGATTCCATAGAAACTGGCGATAAGATTACTGTTTCTTGTGCCGAAGGTGATACGGGGTATGTCTACGATGCTGAGTTAGAATTTGATGTGGTGACATCACGCATTGATTCTATGCCAGATATTCCATTGAAAGTCATGATGAACGTCGGTAATCCTGACCGTGCATTTGATTTCGCAAGATTACCCCATAAAGGCGTAGGTTTAGCGCGCTTAGAGTTTATTATCAACCGAATGATTGGTGTGCATCCTAAAGCCTTGTTAGACTTTGAAAATCAGCCTGAAGAGTTGAAAGATGAAATCTCTGAAATGATTGCGGGTTATGAATCACCAGTTGAGTTCTATATTCAAAAGCTTGTGGAAGGGGTTTCTACCATTGCGGCGGCTTTCTCACCGGAGAAAGTAATCGTGCGTATGTCAGACTTTAAATCAAACGAATATTTCAACTTGGTAGGCGGCTACCAGTATGAACCTGATGAAGAAAACCCAATGCTGGGCTTCCGTGGTGCAAGTCGCTACATTTCAGAGGAATTCCGTGATTGTTTTGCTCTAGAATGTGAGGCCATTAAGCGTGTTCGTAACACCATGGGGCTAACCAATGTTGAAGTTATGATCCCCTTTGTGCGCACTGTAGGCGAAGGCAAAAAAGTCATTGAACTACTCGCTGAGCAGGGATTAGTGCAAGGTGAAAACGGTTTGCGGGTTATTATGATGTGCGAACTCCCTTCAAATGCATTACTTGCTGATCAATTCTTGGATATCTTTGATGGGTTCTCAATCGGTTCTAATGATTTAACCCAGTTAACATTAGGACTGGATCGTGATTCAGGGGTTATTGCTCATTTGTTTGATGAACGCGACGAAGCTGTGAAAGTACTCTTAAGTATGGCCATTAAAGCGGCGAAAAAACGCGGAAAATACGTGGGTATATGTGGTCAAGGACCATCAGATCATGAAGACCTTGCAGCTTGGTTAGTGGAACAGGGAATTGATAGTGTTTCCCTAAACCCAGATACCGTTGTAGAAACATGGTTATATTTGGGCGAAAAACACGCTTAATCTCAGGTAATAAGACAATAAATACAATAAAGGCAGGTTAATCCTGCCTTTATTTTGCGTAAAATTTGCTTGCTAGGGGTTAGCGATATTTGCGATTTAGTAAGAACCTGTCTAATCGCCGCGCATTAACACTCATAGAGTTCTGACACTTTGCTAAACACTTTCGGGCAAAAGGTATGTCATAGCTCAATAACACAAGGCCGCCTATTAAAAATAAAATAGAGCCTGGTAGGATTGCAAACACAATTCCAACTGCAGATAACACCGCGCCAAGGGCAATTCGTATTGTCTTTTTCATAATCTTCCTTTCTCTGTTTACCATTAACGAGCATGAATAGTGATATATTGAGTATCAGCTTTGATGCTTATAAACCTCCCCAAAATACAATGCCAGTGTAGTCTATATTTTAATTTAAATGTGTTTCCTCATGTAACAAGTTGTGTTGATTGATTTCTCTTTTTACCCTTTAATGATTGTCGATGCTCAACTCATATTACTCACGGAAGAAGGCGCATGGTGGGCAAGTTTTGATTTACCATGGCGTTTTGAAATACATTTTCTCAGCACCCGCCAATAGCTGCTTTCAAGACAATCGTAACCGTCATACATACCTCTTTGTTTAAATAGCTCATGGGCTTTTTTCAAATTTTGTGCGGGTATTTTTTGATGAATATGATGTTCTAAATGGTAGTTAACATCGTTTGGACAAAACAACAGTGAGACTAAGGGGTTGGTTAAAGTTGTACGAGTATTTAAACGCGGATCTAACGCATTTATATCGGTAACTGCACCATGCTCACCCATGATCCTAAGTCTACTCAAGGCAGGGTAAAAGAAAATATAGCCTACCCAAAATGCGCCATACACCCAAAATACGTCCAAAAGCACTAAGCTTACAATAATAACGCTATGAACCAGGATATTCGGAAGTCGCTTGTGCCAGCTAGACACCTTTATTTGATAAGCAATTTCCTTGAAACCATTAATGCCGCTCAGGTCACGCAGGAATTTTCGAAACATACTTACGGGCGTTGCTGGGTAGCTAATTACGAATAATTTATCTGGATCTTTTGCTGTACCGGCATAGCGATGGTGCTGTTGATGACCGTTCTTAAACGCTTCATAATCCACTAATACTAAGCCCCCTAATAACCAACGGCCCACAAAATGATTAAGCTGTCGACTGCGAAATAAAGTGTCATGTCCAGCGTCATGATTGAGGATGGCAATGCCTAAAATGCGACCGCCTAGGATCCAACTACAGAAAATAAAGGTATACCAATAGGGGAAGGTGACTAGGATTATTGCTGCAATGGAAATCAATGCATAGTTAGTTAAAACACGATACCATCCCACCCAATCAGAAGTTTGGCATAGGGCTTTTAATTCGTCAGACGAAATATGTTCTGAAAGTTTTAGCATGGTCAAATATCCCAAAAGAAACACCTAATTTAGGTATAACAAAAAATAAGGAAATTGCAAATAATTTGTTATGAAGTTAAACTATCAAACTGCTATGGAACGACTCGACGCAGATAGCGCCGATAAAAAAGTGTTAGAATTACTGAGTGCTATTAAAGGTTTTCAAATATCTGAATTGACAAGTCTTTCAGCGAAACAGTTACTATTAATTGCTGATAAGTTGGGAATAAGTGAAGCTTCAATGCGAATGGCATTATCCCGCCAAACAAAGCAGGGGAAGTTAATTAGAGATAACGGCAAATATTCTCTGGCAAAAAGTAAAAACTCATTTGTTCTGCCTCGATTCTGGTTGGATTTGAAAAAGCGCAACTTGAATTGGAGCGGGCAATGGTTGTTAGTGAATCAGCTACAGCATAAATTTAGCCCCACGATAATGCGACGCTTACACAACAAAGCAGAGTTACTTGGGTTTAAGTTTTTTCATAATTTAGGTTGGGTAAGACCTAACAACTTGAGTGATTTGCTAGAGGAAACCGCTTTTCATTTTCATTCGATTGTTGAGCAGCCTCAGATGCTAATCGGTAATTTGACGGATATTGATGCCGGTACGACTCACTTATTTACGCAAAGTTGGCCATTAGATGAATTAAATCAATTTTATGTTGATGCCAATGAGTTGATTGTCAATGAATGTCAAAGTGTTGAGTCATTATCAGATAAAGATATTTTGGTTCGGAGTTTTGCAATTGGCCGACTGGTCGTAGAATATTTATCGAAAGATCCTTGGTTGCCTGGAACCTTGATTAATTTACCAGCGCGTACGAGATTATTTGATAAAACGGTTGAATATTATCAACAAATTACACCAATGTGGCTAAATGTAATGAAGCAGGCATAGCACCATAGTTAATTTTAGTTTCATATAAATCAATTAGATAGTTGATCTACTATGATGAATTCGATTTATAAAATATATCGAATGAATGTAGGTAAAGCACAAAGCAAAAGGTTATAATATGCCTATCTTTTTTGGACGTTTAAAACAGTGACGATGTTACCGAGTATTGACCCACAATCTGCGTTAGAAAATCATTATCAAATGTATTTAGAAGAGTTAACGTCTTCTGGCTTTTCTGGTGATATTGAGTACAGTTACGCTAGCCGCTTAGCTGTTGCCACTGATAACTCCATTTATCAAAAATTACCGCAAGCCGTGTTATTTCCAAAATCTACCGCTGATTTGTCATTAATTGGTCGCACAGCAAATAATTTTGATGAGGTTAGATTTAGCGCTCGTGGAGGCGGTACTGGCACTAACGGACAGTCCCTTACAAATGGCATTATTGTCGACGTTTCTCGTCACATGAATGAGATTCTTGAGATCAACGCTGAACAATCTTGGGTGAGAGTGCAAGCGGGGGTTGTAAAAGATCAATTAAACGACGCCTTACGTCCACTGGGGTTTTTCTTTGCTCCTGATTTGTCAACCAGTAATCGAGCCACTATTGGGGGGATGATTAGTACGGATGCATCAGGGCAAGGTTCATTAGTTTATGGTAAAACCAGTGATCATGTTTTAGGGCTCACCTCTGTGTTAGTGGATGGTACGATTTTAGAAACCGCGCCTAGGGCTATCGAAGACGTGCAAAAGACAGGGGCTGAAAGCACCCGTTTAACTGAAATTGCCACGCAATTAATTGAAACCTGTGTGGGTAAACGAGAACAAGTCTTAGCTAAGTTTCCGCGCTTAAATCGCTTTTTAACAGGTTACGATTTAGAGCATACGGTGTCAGATGATTTAACTCAGTTAGATATTAGCCGTGTGATAACGGGTTCAGAAGGCTCCCTTGTTTTCGTGTCTGAAGCAAAGCTAAATATTACGCCCATTGCCAAGTGCAAAGCCTTGGTTAATATTAAATATGATTCGTTCGAATCAGCACTTCGCCATGCTCCTCATATGGTCGCCGCTAATGCAACATCTGTGGAAACGGTTGACAGTAAAGTACTCAATTTGGCCAAGCAAGATATTGTGTGGCACTCAGTCAAAGACCTTATTCAAGACGTGCCGGGTAAAGACGTACTCGGTTTGAATATGGTGGAGTACAACAGTGAAGATAAAACTCAAATAGAAACGAAAATAGCGCAGCTATGTGAAAGGCTAGACGACGCTCAAAAGCAGGGGGTAGATGGCATCATTGGTTATCAATTGACCTATGATGTAGCTGATATTAATCGTATCTACGCAATGCGGAAAAAGTCTGTGGGCTTATTAGGTAAAGCCGATGGCTGGAAAAAGCCTATTCCCTTTACGGAAGATACCGCTGTACCTCCTGAGAATTTGGCTGACTTCATTATGGAGTTTCGAGGGTTGTTGAATAGTAAAGGGCTTCAATATGGAATGTTCGGTCATGTAGATGCAGGTGTCTTGCATGTTCGACCAGCCCTGGATATGAGTGACCCTAATCAACAGCAAATAATGCAAGACATTTCTGATCAAGTGGTCGCCCTCGTGTCTAAATATGGCGGTTTAATGTGGGGGGAGCATGGCAAAGGTTACCGTAGTGAATACGGGCCGGAATTTTTTGGAGAAGGGTTATTTCTTGAGCTGCGAAAAATAAAGAGTGTTTTCGACCCTCTGAATAAAATGAATCCGGGCAAAATATGCACACCAATCGATTCAACCGAAGAACTGGTCAAAGTTTCAGATCTGAAACGTGGCGATCTTGATAGTCAAATACCCATTGCCGTTCGCGATTCTTTTGAGCCTGCTATGAGCTGTAATGGTAACGCCCTTTGTTATAATTACGACACCACTTCGACCATGTGCCCTTCCAGTAAAGTGACCCGGGATCGTCGTCATACGCCTAAAGGACGAGCTGGAATGATTAGAGAGTGGTTACGTTTACTTAGCCAAAAAAACGTGAATATTATTGAACTGGAAAAAGGCGAGGAGCGTCCTTCATGGTTTGAACGTTTACAAAATACTCGGTATAAGTCTAAAAATGCAGACTTTTCCCACGAAGTGTTAGAAGTCATGGAGGGCTGTTTAGCCTGTAAGGCGTGTGCCAGCCAATGTCCGGTGAATGTAGATGTTCCTTCTTTTCGTTCGCGATTTTTAGCCATTTATTATCAACGTTATTTGCGACCGGCCAAAGATGTATTAACCGCCAATATTGAGTCAATGGCTCCTTGGATGGCTAAAGCACCGGCAATGATTAATTTCTTCCAACGCCAACCTTGGCTGAAGAAAGGCATAGAGCGTTATGTAGGTTACGTAGACGCCCCTTTATTGTCTGAGCCTGCGCTGGACACGCGGCTTGAACAAAAGCAACTTATGCCATTCGATTTGCACGCGTTGTCTGGATTAAATGAAACCGAAAAATCAAAAACGGTGCTGATAGTGCAAGACCCTTTCACCAGCTTTTATGAAGCTGAAGTTGTGGAAGAGTTAATTCAGTTATTGCAAAAACTGAATTTTAATCCGGTTGTGCTGCCATTCAAACCCAATGGCAAGCCGCAACATGTTAAAGGGTTTTTAGCGAAGTTTGCGAAAACTGCAAAAAATACAGCAGATTTCTTAAATCAAGTATCAAAATTAAATCTGCCTATGATAGGTATCGATGGTTCGTTAGTGCTATGTTACCGGGATGAATATAGTCGTATCCTTGGCAGCCAACGCGGCAATTTCAACGTGCAGTTGGTAAATGAGTGGCTCGCTAGTCAAACTCTTGAACGGGAGTTATTAGACAAAATGCAAGTTCATGGCAAAACCGATGTTGCTTTTAAGCTTATTTCACACTGTACTGAAAAAACCAGCATTGCTGGAAATGATGATCATTGGAAGGCAATATTTGCTTGGTTTGGTTTAGAGTTAACTCCCATCGCTACGGGCTGTTGTGGAATGGCGGGATCATTCGGCCATGAGTTAATTCATCAACAAGAATCAAAAGGAATTTATGACTTAAGTTGGAAGCAAGTGGTGAATTCAACTCCACAGCATACGCTTCTGGCAACAGGATATTCATGCCGTACTCAAGTGAACAGATACGAAGGCTTCAAGCCAAAGCATCCAGTACAGGCACTGTTAGCAGTATTACAGAATTAGAATTGGATAAGGATAGTTATGACACAACCTCAAAAAATGAGTCAGGAGCAAATGACTCAATGGGTACGTTCACAGTTTCAACGGGCAAATAAACATTTGGCAGAAAATGGTGTTATTTTTGACTCTGTCGTCACCGAAGAATGTCGATATTTAGCACCCTATGTCGCAATTTGGAAAATAAAAGCCTTAGACAATAGGTTTTATTGGGTGATAAGTGGCGATCTACCCTGCGACTTCTTGCCTTATGAAAGCGAGAAAAATGCCAGAGATGTACTGCGAAGATTCTCTTTTCAATGGCAATTAAAAGCACAAGATATTGAAGAAAGTGCAAATATTGATGCCACTCAAAAAGAGTTTGCTAAGATGCTAGTGACGCGAGCAGAAGGGCTTTATGCGTTGTACAACCAAGAAGAGTTGTGGAAAGAAATTAAGGGTGGTAAGGCATAGGTTAGGAGCAAATCCTACTTAAAAAAATACAGCACCAAAGGTGCTGTATTAATGTGTTAATTCCACTCTATTGAGTGAAAATTCTGCGGTGGAGCATGCCATTTTTTGTCTGGCTATTCCGGCATCCATATAAACTGGACCGACTGGGTTGAATCCTTGGTTTTTATAGTATTCTACTCCTTCCAAATCACACTGGACGTATACTTGCTGCAATCCTAATCGATTAGCGTTATCAACTAGAGCCGCGAATAGTGTGCGGTAGACTTCTGGCCCACGAAATTTTGGAACAACTGCAACACGACCAATTTCACCTCTTGTGGTTAATCTGCCGGTTGCGATTTCTTGTTTTTCATTGTCAAAGACAAGGACATGAATCGCATGCATATCCTGTTGATCAAATTCACATTCTCTTGGAATGCGCCACTCGTAAACAAAAACCTTTTCTCTTAACCTACTTAATGTATGTTTGGCTTTTTCCCAGTCAACGTTTTGTACAGTTAACGTCACTGAAGCACTCTCCTCAAAGTTTGTTAAATATCAGGGTACCAACCCCCTGCATTTACGAGTCTAGCCAATATTTGATTAAAAATTAAGCCGTTAGCGTAATTATTTTTTTCTTGGTTATCTAAATAATTAGCATTAAGCATGCTTAACAGCATATTTTCATGTTCTATTTCAACGTTTATCCGGTGTTGGTTAACCCAGGTAACTGTCTGATATTTATCGTTTATTCTTAATTTTTGTTGAATTACTCTGGTGTCGAGTTTACGCTGAAATATCACCCCATTGTCGAGTAAGTTAATTATTTCATTTAGTGAATAATTTTCTGTTAAATCAGCTGCATACATATCTACATCTTTGGTTTCCGTAAAATAAGTTGCGATAAAATCATCAAAATGAACAGAATTAATCATTTGCATAAACATACTTTTCATTTTTTCGATTTCCGAAGCTTTAATTTCGAAACGGGAGTCACGGGGCGAAATATCGGGATCGCTATAGCGCTGATTGAATAAATTTTTTGCTTGCGCGTAATCAACAAACCCATCCAGCAATTCTCGCTGGGTTGGTGCACGGAATCCGACGGAATAGTTTAAACAGGATGTTAGCGCTACGCCATTATGTGGAAACCCTGGAGGGATATAAATTAAATCACCTGGCTCAAGAATTTCATCAATGATGGGATCAAAACCGGTGATCTGTTTTAAATTTTTGGCGGGTTGAATGGACTCATGGTGCTTGTTTGCTCCAACTTGCCAACGTCGGGTCCCTTGCCCTTGAATAATAAAGACATCATATTGATCGATATGAGGACCAACTCCTCCATTCGCTACTGAATAACTGACCATCAAATCATCAACTCGCCAATTGGGAATGAAATCAAAACTGTCTAACAGCATTTTTACTTCGGGAATATAGTGATCGACCGATTGCACCAGCAACGACCAATCACCAATACAATAGGGCGTAAAATCAGAAAATGGGCCCTGGGTATTTGACCAAACACCTTGTTTTTTGGAAATGATTCGAGAATCAATGTCTTCTTCTTGCGCAAGGCCTGCAAGTTCATGTTCGTCTAAAGGGTCGGCAAAATTAGGAAAAGCGTTACGAATAACAATGGGCTTTTTTTGCCAGTGCTCTGTTAGGAAATGGTGTTTATTGGGGAGATTTAATTTATACATTAAGTTTAACGATTTCCTCTATTATTCAGTGTCACTTATGAAATAAGCGGTAAGTGTACCAAGTCCTTTCAGATTAAGCTTGTCTCCACTTTCAAATTTGATATGGCTACGGCTATGCAAATAAGTCGTGTGGCAAACGAGAATTTTACTTGCTTTTCCGTTACTTTCTAAGCGTGAGGCTAAATTAACGGTTTCCCCCCATACATCGAAAAGCATGTTATCTAATCCTACACAACCAGCGGTTAACGGACCGCTGGCTATACCGATTCTTATTTGTAAGTTTAAATTTAATTCACCACAAAGATGATTGAAACTCTTCAGCATCGCCTTGGCTGCTTGACATGATTGTATGGCGGGATTGATACGTTTCTCATAAATGCCGCAAACAGCCATATACTGATCACCATTAGTCTTTATTTTTTGCAGTTGATTTCTTCTACTAATTAAATCAAATTCACAATAAAAAGCATTCAGTAATTGCATGGTTTCTTGTGTGTTGGAATGACTACAATGTTGGGTATACCCTTGAATATCGGCGAATAATACGGAGCAAGAATGCTGTTCCAACTGAGTACTGGATTGATTAGTTGTAAAGTTTGTCAGTAGAGTTTTAATTAAAGGTTTAGGTAAGGTTTTCTGCAATAAATGTGAGATGCGAGCTTTGTCCCGAGTGACTCTCACATGAGCCCTACGAGTATTTTGATAGACTAACAGGCTTGCAGTGATAGCTGCGCCAGAGATCAACAGACAGGTTCCCATTGTTAACCAAAATCTCTCTAATTCATTGGGCTGAAAAGCGTGACGTGGGAATTGCCAATATGCTTCAATGCCACAAAAACACGCAACATAGATTATTAAGTTCGGTATGTACTGGCGGGTTTCCCAGTCTCGATATAAAAACGGGCTAACAAATAAGCCAATTAAAAAGAAAAAGTGAAATTGCAGGTTGATACTCCAAATTATACTGGATATACCAATGTAGGAGACAAAACCACACATGAGTAAAGATCTTGCAGATACAAAATGATGACGCCAATTGAAACGCAGTATTTGGATGAAAACGACGATATGTAACGCGCATGAAATAAGAACAGGAGAGCCGCCATATTGCCAAAACCCAATGATAAAAGGCAGTTGGATTATTAAAAATGTTAACACCATCAATGAAATAGTGTTAACTATTTTTATATGACTAACGTTGTCCAAATCATTTTCATTGATGCCAAGAAATGCAATTTGCCGAAATAGATCCTTTAACATATGGCATTCCTTGCCTTGTTAATTAATATATTTTTAAACTTAGCAACAAAGCCACATTTTTCCCATGTTAACCCAGTCTAGTTTTTAAAAGCCGAGTTTTGAAAAATGGTGTTGTTAATTGCCTAATCTTAAACAGCAGAGTGCTTATAAAGTAAAAGGTTTAGTCTAGTTCAAATGCCAGAGGTAACAATGAATTCATATCAATAGATTGAATATTGTCTAGACTGTCACACATTAAAATTTCGGTATTTTTATCGGCAAATTCTTTGATTTTTTGTCGGCAGCCGCCGCAAGGGGAACAGATCTTTTCATTCGGGCTGGCGACTAAAATTTTAACTATTTTTTTGCCACCGTCCAAAATCATGGCCGCAATTGCACCGGCCTCGGCACATTGACCAAGAGGGTAGGCCGCATTCTCTACATTGCAGCCAGCATACACTTTACCGTTGTCCGCTAAAATTGCCGAGCCTACTTTAAAATTTGAATAAGGGGCATAAGAATTCAATTGCGCTTGTTTAGCCGCCTGGATTAGTTTTTGTATTTTATTTTCCAAGTATTTTATCTTACATTTTTAAAACGGCCACATAGTTTGCGATAAAACCTAAGCTGTTGACAAGTGTTTATCTAAATAGACATTGAATAACTATAATAAAACGCACTAATTTAGCTCTGAATAATTCGCATTTATGCACTGCTGGACTTTACATTTTAGGCTAAATAGGCGAGTCTTATCTTGCTCTTTTGGGCGTTATTTTCTTAACCTTTAGATCACAATTGATTTAATTTCTGTTATTTTTTGTCCAACTTTCAAGTGCCATTGCCATCAATATGAATAGACACCTTTTGCTATCTTTGTTTTTTATTTCTATCGTCCTTACTGGGTGCAGCATTAACTCGGGTTCCGCGCTGCATTCAAAAGTCGAAAGTATTCTCATTCCAGAGCCTCAACCATTAAATTTTAGATCACAACTTGCCATTGCAAGATACAACCAGATCCTGACTCAAACATCATTGAGTAATGAAGAAAAAGCCGAGTTATTATTTTTACGGGGTACCCATTACGATACCGTTGGATTGGCTGGATTGGCGCAATACGATTTTGGTAGGGCAAAACAATTAAAGCCTGATTTGGCGGAAGCGTATAATTCCATTGGCATCCATTTCACCCAGCAGATGGATTTTAATGAAGCCTATGAATCTTTTGATTCTGCTTTAGAAATTAATCCAGAATTAGACTTTGCGTTATTAAATCGCGGCATTGCACTTTACTACGGTCAACGTAATGAGCTCGCCGTGGACGATCTCACGCGTTTTTACAACAAGGACAAAGGGAATCCTTTTTCCGCCTTATGGCTTTTTTTAGCGCATAAAGAAGTGAATTATGAAACAGCGTTAGCTGAACTAGAAAAGCATCGTGAAAACCTTGCCGATGATAATTGGGGAACAATCATCGTTGATTTTTACCTGGGCAAAGTGACTCGGAATAAATTACTAAATGGCTTTGTAATAGGCCCGAAAAATACCGTTGAATTGAATCAACGTATGTGTGAAGTGTATTTTTATATGGGGAAATTTTATGAAAGTCGTGGTGATCGCGGTTTAGCGTTAAATTATTTCAAAATGGTTTTGAGCACTAATATTTATGATTATGTAGAACATCGTTATGCGCGGCTGGAGATAGATAAGTTACGTAAACAGGCGTCAGAAGACTTAAAAAGTTAAGTCTATTGTTCAAACAATGATAATCCGTTTACTGCCGTTTGTTCTAATTTCCATGCTATTGCGAGCCGATAGCGTATTTTCGACGAAGTTTTTATATAATTTAGGCACTCGAGAACCTCAACAATACAGCCCTTTGTTTATGGCTGCTAAACAGAAACATGCAGGGGCTTTAGAACGATTATCGACTCTAGCCATAGAACAAAATCAAGTTTATTGGATTCAAAAAAGTGCGGAAATTGGATCAATAGACGCACTTTTATTCCTCGCAGCGCACACTGCAGACACGGATACGAAAAAACATTACCTTACCCGTGCTGCAAAGCTTGGTGATTCTGAGAGCCAATTCCAACTTGCTCTATTCGCATCTACCACGTCTGCCAAGGTAAGGTTACTTGAAAATGCAGCGTCATCTGGACATAAAAAAGCCATCGTCTCCCTGTATTATTTGCTCAATCAATTAGGCACTACTGATGAAGACAACCAGTGGTTAAGCAAGGCCGCTGAACTTAATCCGCATCTAACTCGGGTTTACGCCGCTCTCCTATGGAACCATCAGAGCCCTGAAGTCAGTTTTCAATGGTTGGCTAACCAAAGTGACAACCAAGAGGGCAACGTTCAAAAACTGACACAGGATTTGGTTGCCAATATTGAAAGCATGCGCTGGCAAGAAACCCATCAACGACGATCAACAAATGATGGTATGAAACAGCCTCTGTGCGCCATGAAAATACAGTTTATCGCCGGCTCATTGCAGGCAATTACCCAAATTGATGAGTTTTCTGAGCGTTTTCAATCTGATCCTCGTTTTAGGTCTTTCCCCATTTGCTTTAATTCTCCAGTTTGGCTAGCGCCAGATGATTTAGCCTGTAGCGGTGAAAAACAGCAACCCCTTTCTTGCTCGTTGCAGACTGTTTCTGAACTGGCGAGTTCGACTGATTTCACCCATGCAATTGTGATTGCCGATAGGGGAGTGGCCAATGTCCATAACGGTGTCATGTTTCTTGATAAGGAAGATGACTATAAGGTGTTTTTACATGAACTGGCTCATTTCGCAGGCTTCATTGATGAATATGAAATAGATGAATTAGTGGCGAAGAAATTATGTCTATCCGGCCAAGCTCCCAACTTGGTATATGCCGCCAATAAACCGCTAATTTCTGGTACCGAGTTTGCCCAATATCAAAATAAGTATGAAAAAATCGTACTTACCAAGACAGCAACTTGTGACCAAACTACAGGAAATGCTTATAAACCAGTAAAACATACTACCTTTATGGAGCATCATGATGTTGGTGTCATCCCTGATTTGTATTTAAAAATCTGGCGTGATTCGTTAAACGACAAGCTTAGCTTAACTCCCATTTACGTCAATTTTGCCCAATGGTATGAATCAACGGGGGATTATGAGCAGGCCGGCTATTGGTGGTATAAGTATAAAAACTTCCGTTCATAATGTTTCAGTTTTACGCCCATTATATGGCCGTTACATTTTGTGAAATGCTAAACCACAACAATTTTGACTAATTAAAAATGAGATATTTAAAACATGGCAATTGATGTGACCTCGTTAAGTGACGCCTATGAGTTCTTACCTGATCCAACAGGCATTGTGGATGAAACTGGTAAGCTATTGTTTATCAATACCGCCTTTGCACAACTCATTGGTGATAATCAAAAAAGTCAATCAATGGAAGCTTTAGATGAGGTGTTTTTGTTACGGCAAACGAGTGCTAACAGTTGGCAAAACGCGTTAAGTAAAGCCCTCTCAGAGATTTGTACCCTTGATGTATTGATTGCCGCTAAATCTAAACACCTTGTTTCTTGTAGTTTGCATCTCTCACCCATCGTTGATGAAGGACGTTTTGTTTGCTTTTTGGCCCGCTTGAGCAACAAATCCGTTGATGCGTTGCCCGATCAAAGCTTAACGACGCTGGCATATCGAGATAGTTTAACAGGTCTAGCGAATAGATACTTATTCAGTCAATTGTTCGACCATGAAATTAGTCAATCACAACGATTAGCAAAACGCTTTGCTGTGTTGTTTATGGATTTAGATAAATTTAAGCTGGTGAATGACAATATGGGGCACGATGCGGGTGATGCATTGTTATGTGCAGTGGCAGAAAGGTTACAAAAATCATTACGCAGAAGTGATCTTATCGCGCGCATGGGAGGCGATGAATTTGCTGTAATCATGAGTAATATCAAAGATACTGAAACCATTTCAAAGGTTTGTGAAAAACTCATCCGTGAAGTGAAGAAGCCGGTTAGAAGTGGCAACAATGTGATGGAGGTTGGCTGCAGTATTGGCATTAGCATTTACCCTGATAATGGTGAAACCGCTGAATCTCTGTTGCAGCAAGGTGATGCCGCAATGTATCGCGCTAAGCACGATGGTGGTAATCGCTACCAGTTTTTCAGCGAAGCATTAAACCAAGAATTGAATGATATTCGTGTGGTTGAACAAGAATTACAACAAGGATTGATTGATGACCAATTTGTACCTTACTTCCAGCCTGTCTTTGACTTACGCGATAATCGAATCGTCGGCGTTGAATGTTTAGCCCGTTGGCAACATCCTAAACGAGGAGTGTTAGCCGCTACTGAGTTTATCAATGTAGCGGAAAAGAAAGGTTTAATTATTGACGTTTTCGAACAAGTTTTGACCAAGGCATTTGAACAAATAGATGACTGGACAATGTCATTGAATGAACGCATCCCACTTTCTATTAACGTTTCAAATCGGCAATTTTATCAACACAAAACTTTCGATTTAATAGATAACTTAATCAAAAAGCATCAAGTGCCTGCCGATGCTATTCGCATTGAAGTAACCGAAAGTACTCTGCAGGAAAGCGAAAGTGATTTGTTGGAACATTTAACGCGAATTAAAACGTCGGGATTTAGTATCACATTAGATGATTTTGGCACCGGTTATTCATCCTTACGATACTTGCAACAGTTACCCGTTGATACCCTTAAAATCGATAGATCTTTTGTGCGTAATTTAGAGAATAACCCCCAGGAAAAAATCATTGTTAAAGCGATCATTCAGCTTGCTGAAACCCTTGGCATTTCTGTGGTTGCTGAGGGCGTTGAAACGGCGGTGCAATCGGAATTTTTAGCCCAAAATGCGTGCTTTATTATGCAGGGATATTTGTTTAGTCAACCCTTAAGTAGCCAAGATTTTGAGGTCTTTATGAAGACAAAGTCATCGCTCACTTAATGCACTTATTATGATGGCTACCTAAACCCGTTAATCTCATCATAAAGAAGTCGAAGGTGACCAACCTAGAATCGATCACCCTTCGACGCTTTTTAATGCTGGGGAACTTTGTCTCGTAATTCGTTAACCCACATAGATGTTGCGCCACAAATTGCCACAGGCATCACCAAAAAGTTAATGATAGGTATCATCGAAAACACACTGACCAAAATGCCAAACGAAAAGCAGTGGGTACGGCTTTCGTTTAGAGTGCGACGCATGGTTTTAAAATCGACCTTGTGATTATCAAATGGATAGTCACAATATTGGATTGCCATCATCCAAGCTGAAAATAGGAACCACAAAACTTGTCCAGCCACGGGCAAAAGAAAAAACAGAATAAGGAAACCAATGGCGCGAGGAATATAATATCCTAGTTTGGCCATTTCTCGCCCTAGGGTGCGCGGAATATCTTTGAAAGCATCCAGTAAACCAGAATCGCCTAAACCTTTGCCAGTGAGGTGCAATTCCACTTTTTCAGCCAGTAAGCCATTAAAAGGTGCAGCTATCCAATTGGCAAGGGTACCGAATAAAAGAGCAAACACCAGCAGCACCGTTATCACCGCAAGGGGCCAAAGTATGTATGCTAAACCTTGTTTTAACCAACTCAGCCATTCCCAATCGGGAATAATGTTGACGATATACAGAATTGAAGTCTCTATCTGACCCACTAAAAAATATAGGGCCACAGAAAAAAGTATTAAATTGACTGCTAAAGGAACAAAAACAAATCGTTTTAGGCCTTTAGTTTTAATTAATGAAAAGCCCTGCAGAAAATACCCTGCGCCACTATTACTTTGCATATTTTTACTCATACTCGCAAATTAGGTTCAAAAATAGGCATTAAGTATAACTTTGTAGTGAATCAATACAAATCCTCAATTGTTACACCTGATGACATTTGATACATTCAATACAAACTATAATAAAGATCCTCTATCCCGAATGCGCTTAAAAAAAATCAGATTGGCTGGGTTCAAGTCTTTTGTTGATCCTACCAATATTCCGTTTCCAGATGATATGACAGCAATTGTTGGTCCCAACGGTTGTGGAAAGTCTAATGTCATCGATGCGGTGCGTTGGGTGTTAGGCGAAAGTTCTGCTAAGAATCTGCGTGGGGATGCAATGACTGATGTCATTTTCAATGGCTCCAATGCACGCAAGCCCGTGTCTCAATGTAGTGTTGAGTTAGTTTTTGACAATTCCTCTGGGCGAATACAAGGGGAGTTTGCAAACTACGCTGAGCTTTCCGTTAAGCGAGTGGTCACCCGCGAAGCCCAATCAACTTATTACTTAAACGCAACTAAGTGCCGTCGCCGGGATGTGACTGATTTGTTTCTTGGTACAGGATTGGGACCTAGAAGTTATGCGATCATTGAACAAGGCACTATATCTCGACTCATTGAGTCTAAGCCCCAAGAACTTCGAGTATTTATAGAAGAAGCGGCGGGAATATCTAAGTATAAAGAACGCCGTCGTGAAACAGAAAATCGTATCCGACATACCAAAGAAAATTTAGAACGGTTAGAAGATGTGCGTTCAGAATTGGGGCAGCAGATAGACAAGCTACAACGTCAAGCTAATGCAGCCAGAAAGTATAAAGACCTAAAAGCCAAAGAACGCAACCTAAAAGGGGAGCTCGCCGCGTTACGCTGGTTAAAACACAGTGAACATATAGCAGCACTGGAAAGTGAAATAGAACAACAGCAGAATGACGTTGAAGCCTTTGTGGCAAAACAACGAGGCGATGAGCGAGGTATAACCGTTTATCGGGAACAACAACAAAATTTTAAGCAACAATTAACAGATTTACAGAAGCAGAATTTCCAATTGGGCACTGATATTACCAAATTGGAGCAAAGTCGTTTGCATGCCAAGCAACGAGAAACACAAATTGAAAACGAACTGCAACAGCTCAATCAATCCATTGAAGAGTCTGAACTAGTCGCAGCAGAAGAGGCGGCTAAACTTGAAAGCCTTGAAGTTAAGCTCGCGGAGTCAGAACCTGAGTCCGAGGCAGTGCAAGCACAATTAGAACATGCACAAGAAACCTTACTAGAGCATCAAGAGGCATCGAGGTTGCTG
This sequence comes from Aliiglaciecola sp. 3_MG-2023, assembly GCF_030548205.1. Classification (GTDB taxonomy): domain Bacteria; phylum Pseudomonadota; class Gammaproteobacteria; order Enterobacterales; family Alteromonadaceae; genus Aliiglaciecola. Next base: position 112,371 of record NZ_JAUORV010000007.1, read on the forward strand.
AATAATGATTTTCATGACCATGAAAAGGCCTATCAAGGTTGTAAACAGCAAGTGCAAAGTTGCCATAGTCAAATTCAATCGACAATGAATATGCAGATGCGCACTGGGCAACGGCTGAGCGAATTAAAACAAGAGCAAGATGAATTAGAACAGGACGTGGTCGCCGAACAAATTGATAGTTTACATTTGCAAATTGCTCAAGGAAAAGAGCGCTTTGATGATGCCAAACAACAACTTGAACACAGTAAAGAGCGTTTACTCGACACACGAGAAAAAGAAAAAGTACAACAGAGCGAACTGTTTGACTTAAAAGGACAAGTGCAACAACTGGATGCGCAAATATCCGCTTTAAAAAGTTTGCAAAGTAGTTCTAGTGAACATCAAACCCTAGATCAACTGTTGCAGGCAAGAGGTGAAGATTACCAACCTTTATGGAAAGTACTGCAAGTTGAAGCAGGTTGGGAAAAAGCCGTTGAGGCGGTGACTACTGAATGGCAGCAAGGGTATTGGTTGAACCAAGGACGTCATCTTGAAGAGTATTTGAAATTGGAAGGTGGCAAGCTGATCTTTGCTGATCAGTTGAGTCAGATAAAACCCGAAGGTAGCTTAGCAAGTAAAATTATAAATGCAGAATTACCAGATTGGTTTGCTCAGATAATAGCGGTAGAAACTAACGAGCAAGCCATGGCATTGCAAGCAACTTTAAAACCTGGACAAAGTATCGTTACCCAAAAAGGACAACGTTTTGGCAAAGGCTGGTTGGATTTAGGAAAAATTCAAAAGCAAACGGGGTTAATTGAAAGAGCTGCAAAAATCACTGAATTAACTGGGGTTCGCCAGCAACTCGTCGATGAAAAGTTGACCGAGCTTGAAGCGGTATCTGCCCAATTAGCCGACACCACTGAGCAACTGGAAACTCAACTGGAAGAAAAGCAAACAGAGTTTTTTCAGGTTGAACAAGGCATGATTCAAAAACAGAATCAACTGAATTTGTTAGAAATGCAACAGCAACAAACAGTGGTAAGACAATCAAAACTGCAACAAGAACTTAGCCGCCAATTGCAACTTTTAGAAGATGAAAAAATGCAATCTGAGCAATTGGCAGAGCAAGTTCAAGACTTAGAATTGCAACTTGAAGAAATGTCAGTAAAACAACTCGAGTTCGAGCAACAAAGAGCTCAATTGCAGGACAGGGAACAGCAAGCACGTCATCAAGTTGAAACCCTGACTACTCAGTCCCATCAACTTGCCTTATTGTTACAACAGTTACAAAGCCAAATTCAGGGCGTTAGTGATGGGAATCAACGCACTCAACAGTTAATTGCAAATATGCTGACCCGCAAAAACCAGCTTTGTGACGAGCTTGCTGAGTTATCTCAGCCGGCGGATGAACAAGAGCAAAGGTTGGCCATCCTATTGGAACAAAGGGTTGAAGTTGAATTACAACAAACACAGGTTAGCGATAATTTAGCTGAAGTGGAAAATTTACTGTCTGAAGCGGAGAAAGGACAACAAGGAATTGTTGATAAAATTCAACAAATGCGAAGTCTTTTGGAAAGTAAAAAGCTCGAGTGTGAAGGTTATCGTGTCCGCGCTAACAGTACTTTAGAGCATTTGGAAGAGCTCAATCAAAACCTTAAAACGCTGTTGGAAAATATGCCAGAAGAAGCCGAAGAAAATAGCTGGCAACAACAATTGGAAAGCACTATTGCTGCAGTGTCTCGTCTTGGAGCGGTGAATTTAGCGGCAGTAGAAGAATATGAAATCCAATTCCAACGTAAAAAGCATCTGGATGACCAAAACGACGATTTGATGGCTGCACTGGAAACCTTAGAAAGTGCAATCCGAAAAATAGATCGCGAAACACGAACTCGCTTTAAAGAGACCTTTGAAAATGTGAATAATGGCTTAAAAGAACTGTTTCCCAAGGTGTTTGGAGGTGGCTCAGCTTATTTGGAACTAACTGGCGAAGATTTACTCGAAACAGGCGTAACCATAATGGCAAGACCGCCAGGAAAGAAAAATAGTACAATTCACCTTCTTTCTGGTGGAGAAAAAGCGTTAACCGCTTTATCATTGGTGTTTGCGATTTTTAGATTAAATCCAGCACCGTTTTGTCTTCTTGATGAAGTTGATGCTCCGTTGGATGATGCCAACGTTGGGCGCTTTTGTAAATTGGTGTCAGAAATGTCAAAAAGCGTACAATTTATTTATATCACCCACAATAAGATCGCGATGGAAATGGCTAAACATTTGACTGGTGTTACTATGGCGGAACCTGGCGTTTCACGTATGGTTGCAGTGGATGTTGAAGAAGCTGTGGCGATTGCACAAGCATAAAAATAGGGTATTAAGCTCATATGGAAGAATTACGACTAGCATTTTTAGTCATTGGTGGGGTAGCCATCATAGGCATTTTGGCACATGGCATGTGGAGTGTGCGTAAAAACGCACAAGAAAAAGGGCATGCGAATTTAGAAACTCAAGGTTGGGACGATGAGTACGATGAAGATATTGAAGACATCGATACTGATTCCGAACCGAGCGCAAGTTCAGACGTCATCGAGATGGGTGCTGCGGCTAAATCTAACGATAAAGTTGAGCCTAGTTTAGGTGGCGATAATTTCGATGAACTTGGCATAGGAGCGGTTCGAGTGGTGAGCCAAGCTTCCAATCAGCAAAATGCCGCGGATCCTGAAACGCCATTAAGCACAAAAAATGCGCAAGGTGAAACAAACGATATTCCTGAGACAAATTTGTCTGAAAATGCCGGTGATGTGATTAAACAAGATGTCACAGAACAAGCAGTAGATTCACAAGCAGTTAAACCTAAAATTTATTCGTCAGTTGTCACTCAGCCTAAGCCTGAATATGCTGCTCAACAAGTTCACGCCATGCGTTCTCGTATGAGTGCAATTGATAATGCTGATCCAAGTGATATTCCAGAACCTCCTCCGTTTTTACTAAGAACAAACGAGCTAGAGACTGGTAAAGCGCCTGGTGGACAACCAGCGATTGAATCAGGTGAGCAGCCTAATGTAACGGATTCAGTAATGGACTTTTCGGCGGTCGATGAAGTTGCTGCCAATCCTGACGTAACAGCAAAGCCTAAATCACCAGATTCGCCTAACATTAAACCTGACACTGAGCACAAGAGCGAGCCTAAAGTTGAGCCTGAGCCTAAAGCTGAAACACCTGTAGACAATAAAGTTAGCCTTGCAGATCAAGCTCGCAATTTTGTTAAACGCAGTAAAGCTGAGCCTAAGCCGCGGAAGCGCAAAGAACCGCAAATACGTGAAGATCAGATGAAAATCGATTTTGATGAACCCGAAGCAACTTCTGATGCATCCGCTACGCAAAAAAGCGCTCAAAGCCCATCAAGTGGCGCAAGCAGCGAAAATACAGAGCCACCAGAACAACAGGTTTTAGTGCTCAATGTGCGGGCAAATGACGATAATCCCATTCAAGGAGCCGCTTTACTACCTATGCTGCTAACCCTTGGATTTAAGTTTGGGGATCAAGATATTTTCCATCGTCACGTAAATAGCAATGGCAAAGGACCGGTATTATTTAGTTTGGCCAATATGTTCAAACCTGGTGTGTTTGATATCGATAACTTGGAGAACTTTACTACTTTGGGGGTGTCATTGTTTATGATGTTGCCCATTGAGGGAGATCCACATCAAGTCTTCAATATGATGCACAACGCCGCGCGCAAAATTGCTGACGAGTTTTCTGCTCAAGTACTCGATGGAAGACGCAGTGCTTTGACCAAACAAAGTCTGCAGCAGTATGTTGAAAAAATCAGAGAGTTTGAAAGAAAACGCATGATAGCGCGTTAAACTAGATTAAATGGGGCAGTGATTATGGCTGCCCCCCAATTATTCATTTCCCATCTATTCCGATTTGTAGGTAAATTCATGAGCCCATCTGCCGATTTGTTGCAGCAGTTAAACCATATTCGAACTCAAATTAACGAATATAATTATCAATACTATGTTCTCGATGATCCTTCGGTACCTGATGCTGAATACGATCGTTTAATGCGTGAACTCAATGCTATCGAAAAAACGCATCCGCAATTAATTACTGCCGATTCACCAAGTCAAAAAGTTGGGGGCGAAGCATTATCTTCCTTTACCCAAGTTGAACATGAAGTACCGATGTTGTCATTGGACAATGCGTTTAATGACCAAGAGTTGAGTGCGTTTGATAAACGCATTGTTGATAGGCTTAAACAAGATGTAATTTTGGAGTATAGCTGCGAGCCCAAATTAGATGGTTTGGCAGTGAGTATTTTATATGAGAACGGTATCTTAGTCAGTGCGGCCACCCGGGGGGATGGGCGCGTAGGAGAAAATATTACCAGCAACGTTAAAACTATTAAAAACGTGCCGTTAATGTTAAGGGGCAATGACTTTCCAGCTCGACTAGAAGTGCGCGGTGAAGTGTTCATGCCGAAAAAGGGCTTCGAACAACTTAATGAAAGACAACGCAGTGCAGATAAAAAAGTATTCGCTAATCCGCGTAATGCTGCTGCAGGAAGTTTACGACAACTAGACCCCAAAATTACAGCCAGTCGTCCGTTGTTATTTTATGCCTATTCAATGGGGTTAGTCGAAGGTGAAGTAGAGCCGATGGCGAACAAACACAGTGATCGCCTTGCCCAATTAGTTGCTTGGGGGTTACCGGTTTGTAACGAAATTGATGTGGCAGAAGGAGTGGAAGCCTGTCATCGGTATTTCGCCAAAATCGGTGAAATGCGGGATGGTTTAAGTTATGAGATTGACGGTGTTGTTTTTAAAGTGAACGACATAGCGTTGCAACAACAGCTAGGCTTTGTATCGCGAGCACCACGATGGGCTATTGCCCAAAAGTTTCCAGCTCAAGAGCAAATGACAAAACTCCTCGATGTTGAATTTCAGGTAGGACGCACCGGAGCTATAACCCCAGTTGCCCGTTTGGAACCGGTTTTTGTCGGAGGAGTAACCGTATCCAATGCGACACTGCACAATCAGGATGAAATTCAGCGCTTAGGTGTTAAAAAAGGCGATATGGTGATTATTCGCCGAGCCGGGGATGTCATTCCACAAGTCGTTTCTGTCGTCACTAAAATGCGGCCGGAGGATGCCACAGAAATCGTCTTCCCAAGCCGATGTCCTATCTGCGATTCAGCCATTGAAAAAATAGAAGGCGAAGCCGTCGCCAGATGTAGCGGCGGTTTATTCTGTGCTGCACAGCGTAAAGAAGCCATGAAGCACTTTGCCTCTCGCAAAGCTTTGGATGTAGATGGTTTAGGCGACAAGCTGATTGAACAATTAGTAGAACAGGATTTAGTTAAAAGTCCTGCAGATTTTTTCAAATTAGATCTAGCGCAACTTTCCAATATGGAACGCATGGGAGAAAAGTCGGCGGCAAATCTGGTGAATGCGCTATTAGATGCCAAACACACTACCTTTCCTAAATTTTTGTATTCGTTAGGTATTCGTGAAGTCGGAGAAGCAACAGCCGCGAACTTGGCGAATCATTATTGTAACTTAGAAGCGTTAAAAGCTGCGGATCAAGAGTCCTTGCAGGAAGTCAGTGATGTAGGCGTAATTGTAGCCGCCCATGTATTTCACTTTTTGCGTGAACCCCACAATATTCAAGTTATCGATGATTTACTGGAAGTGGGAATAACTTGGCCAGACATTATTCCTAAATCAGTGGATGAAATGCCTCTCAAAGATAAAACCTTTGTGTTGACTGGGACAATGGAGACGATGGGGCGCAGCGATGCCAAGGCAAAATTACAAGCTTTGGGGGCTAAAGTGTCGGGGAGTGTATCCGCTAAAACAGATTACCTTGTTGCCGGTGATAAAGCCGGATCTAAACTCACTAAAGCACAAGATTTAGGGGTGGCGGTGTTAACTGAACAGGATTTAATTGATTTACTTGACCAACATGCTGATTAATCTTGCTTAAGTGACAGTGACAGTGACATTGAGAGTGACATTCATTTGTTAAATGGATTACCTGAGACTGCGGTACAACGCAGTCTCAGAAAAAACGGTCTCAGAAAAAAACAGTCTCCGAAGGCAGCCTAGTGTTTATTCTAAGTTTGCATTGAAAGGGCATCTTTTGTTTACAGGAAGGTTGTTTGAATTGGCAGTTTGCAAGGGGGAGTTTGTCAGTGAGTCAATTGCTCGGTATGCTCTAAACATACATCGACTAAACACAGTGACAAAATGTCCGTTTGAATAAAGCGAATAAGGTAACTGTACTATGGCAAGTGAAAATAAAACCCAAGCAAATGATGTAGATGTTGTCTCATTCATTCATCGTATAGAGCCCACTCGACGCCGCGAGGATGCGTTAGTGTTGCTGGATATATTCAAACAAGTGACTGACCAGAATCCAACAATGTGGGGCAGCAGTATTATTGGTTTTGGCCGCTACACTTACACTTTAGCAAGTGGTAAACAAGAGCAGTTTTTACGCAGCGGATTTTCCCCCCGCAAACAAAATTTATCCATTTATGTTGGTGCATTTCTGTCTGAAAATAACAGCTTATTAGACAAACTCGGTAAGCACAAAACCAGTAAGGCTTGTTTGTATATAAATACCTTAGCAGATATTGATTTACAGATATTGAAACAAATCATCAGTAGTGATTTACACATTATGGATAAACGTTATCCGACATAAATATTATTGAGCAGCATTCACCTATTTAGTCGCTTCACGTCTGGCTTTATGGGTTTTTATGTTGCCGTAATTTTCGCTTATTCCAGGCTTTATTCACCGAGTATCGCCAAATGGCGTTAAGACCAAAGTAGCCAACAATACTGCACACAATCGAGCAGATACCACAGCCAACTAAGAACGCTGGCCCTATGGTTTCCATACTTTGTACCACCCAATCCCAACTCAATTGAAATTTAAAATGCCTCTCTGGCGTGCCCAGTACTTTAGTCCCTAATAGATAAGCAAGATAAAACATTGGGGGCATGGTGAACGGGTTAGTAATCCAAACCGTTGCCATTGAAAGGGGCAGGTTCACCCGTAAAGGTATGGCTGATGCGGCGGCTAACCACATTTGAAAGGGCACTGGCCACCATGCGAAAAACAACCCAATACCAAATGCACCTGAAGCGGATTTTCTGTTCAAATGCCACAAATTGGGGTCATGAAGTACAGTTCCGAACATTTTTAACGCTTTATGCTTCTTGATCGTTTGGTGATCTGGTAAAAAGCGTTTAATAATCTTTTTAGGCATAGTTAACCGAATTTCATACCACTGTTGAGGCAAAGGAATTGCTAAACACTATACAACGTAATAAACAACTTTGGCTTGTCAGTTTTGTGACAATCTCAATGTCCAGTATCTTGTGGACCCATCTCCCAAGTGTTTATTGGTTGCCAGTATTACTTCTCATTGCCTGGCTATTTACACGAAATCCCCAAGGAATTGGCTTTTCGAAAGCAATATTAATCTCTGGAGCGCTATTTGCAATCGTGTGGATGGCGAGTGTAGGCCATTGGCGGGTTAATTGGCAACTCCCAGAGCAAGATATTCGACAAATTAGGCAAGTTACAGGCTCAATCGAAACTATCATCAGTACAAAACAAACCGCCAGATTTAATTTAATAGTCGCAAGTATCAACGGCCAAACGCACTACGCAAAATCCCGCATCAGACTCACTTGGAAAGCGCCATCATGGTCACTTAAACAGGGGCAATTAGTCGCATTACAAATAAAAGTGAAGCCTATCCACGGGCTAGCCAATACAGGAGGCTTTTCCTATCAGAAGTGGTTGCTCTCTGAGAACATCGTTGCCACAGGTTACGTACTCAACAAAGGTGCTGAGTTAATTGATGATACTGTCAGCCGTCGACAGCAACTAATTGATAAATTTAGGCAAATTAATTTACAAAACAGTGGTTGGATTGCTGCCATAACCTTTGGTGACCGAACCGGGTTGCAGCCAACAGATTGGCAAATGATCCAGGCAACAGGAGTGGCGCATTTAGTCGCCATTTCAGGATTGCATTTAGGTGTTGTGGCGTCTCTTTGTTATGGGCTGTTCAATATCGCTTTGGGTTTACTCGGTCGTTTTATCCAGTTCCCCCAGCGTTTGAATTATCAACACTTAACGGTAGTCGCCACATTGATGTTGACATTTTGCTATGCCTATTTAGCCGGATTTTCATTGCCGACCTTGCGCGCTTGGGTAATGTTATGCGCATGGGCAGTGCTGCTTATATCTGCTCGATTTATGACCTTTGGCTGGTTTATATTGAGCAATATTTTTATCTTTATTTTGATTTCCCCTATGAGCTTATTAAGCGCCAGTTTTTGGCTGAGTTTTGGGGCAATTACTTTTATTGGATTAGTCGCTTGGTTGTGGCCGGTTAATCCACATAACCCTAAGTCACAAACTTTGCTGGCCCGTGTTAAGGGCTCCGCGAAAGTGGTATTGCGATTGCAACTGATACTCTGCTTTTTAATGATGCCCATAGTGGCGGTTTACTTTTCCATGGTGTCGGTTATTTCGCCCTTGGTAAACTTACTTGCAGTGCCTTTGGTTACGTTAATCATTGTACCAATGTGTTTAATTGGCTGTTTACTGCTCTTGTGTAATGACTATTTGGCCGCATTACTATTTTCCTGGGTTGACTGGATTTTAGATTTTAGCCTTATAGGTTTAGCGCGCTTTTCCGAATTAAGTTGGTCCCGTATTGAACTCCCTGGCATTCCACAGGTTGTGTGGGCATGGCTGTTCTTGGTGATCATAATGTTATGTATGCCAATTAAGCGTTCCTTTAAACTGCTTAGTTTAATCGCAGTGGTACCACTACTGAGTTACTTTTTCGCTGCCACAACTCATACTTGGAAGGTACATATATTGGACGTGGGGCAGGGACTTTCCGTATTAATTGAACAAGACGAAGGAGCGCTTTTGTACGACACCGGGGCCGCTTACCCAAGTGGCTTTAATATGGCTGATGCCGCGGTGTTACCGGTATTAAAAAATAACAATATAAGCAAACTCGATTGGGTCTTTGTCAGTCATTTTGACAATGATCACGGGGGCAGTTTAGCGCAACTACTTGCAGGGGTTGACGTCTCTGGTTTTATATCCAATCAAGATAGGTGCAACAGTAACTTATCAATGCAATGGCTCCATCTAACGATTACCGGGCTTTGGCCAGAAGCTGGTACGGTCGGAGAAGGGAATGACTATTCTTGCGTTTTGCTAATATCTGATGGGCATCAGGGCATTTTGTTGCCCGGAGACATAAGTAAACAAGTTGAGTACAAACTGGTAGAAAAGTATCAAAAGTTGTTGAATGTGGATATTTTAGTTGCTGCCCACCATGGTAGCGATACATCGTCAGTCATGTCGTTTATTCAAGCAACTTCTCCCCAGTATGCTATTTTCAGTCAAGGTTATTTAAATCGTTGGGATTTTCCTAAGCAACAGGTAGTGAATCGGTATGTAAAACACAATATTGAGCTGATATCTACGGCGCAATCTGGGCAAATTAGCTTGACGTTATCCTTCGAAGGAGAACCCATTAAAGTTACGCGTTTTCGAGACGCCCCACGTCAACGCTGGTTTAATCGATACTTATGGCATTAATCGGTGTTTTTGTATTAAAAATGCTCAATTTGGCTAGGGATAAAGCGAATTTAGACAAACAATCGCGTAATCGTAATATCAATTTTTATTAGATTGGAATTACAGCTATAATCAACAAGTTATCTAACGTAAAAGTTGCACATAAATGAATTCAACGCTTCCAACACAATCTCTGTTTAAACGTTTTCTAGTCTATTTGAAGGAATTCAAATTGGCGTTTTTGATGGCGATTATTGGCATGCTCGGATATGCCGCCATCGATTCTTGGATATTCTCACAGCTCCAGCCCATTATTGACAATAGTTTAGGCAAACAGAATTTTGAAACTTTGCGAATTGCCGCCTTTTTTGTCGTGCCCATTTTTATCGCTCGCGGCTTATTTAATTTTATGGGAACTTATACGTTGGCCTGGATAGGCAGCAAAATTGTGATGAAAATGCGCCAACAATTATTTGAAAAGTATATGTACTTGCCTGTTTCTTTCCATGATGATAACGCCTCTGGCGGACTCATATCAAAGGTCATTTACGATACCGAACAAGTGTCAGGGGCCGGCAGTAAAGCCTTACTGACCTTGATACGTGAAGGTGCTTTTGTCATCGGTTTACTCGCGGTTATGTTTTATTACTCATGGCAGCTGTCCTTAGTATTTATTTTGATTGGGCCCGTGGTTGCTGTCATAGTGTCTGTGGTGAGTAAACGCTTCCGTCAGGTTAGTAAAACCATTCAACAAACTATGGGGAATTTAACCTCATCAGTAGAGCAGGTTATCAAAGGCCATAAAGTGGTGTTAATGTTTGGTGGCCAGAAGCAAGAAAAAGCAAACTTTAATGAGCGCAATAATCATAATCGTCAACAAAATATGAAATTAGTTGTTGCTCGTGTTTTGAGTGTTTCATCCATTCAAATATTGGCCTCTATCGCCCTTGCAGTGGTGTTATATATTTCTAGCCTACCGAGTATGGTTGAAGATCTAACCCCCGGTATTTTTACCACGGTTGTGGTATGTATGACGATGCTGTTAAAGCCTTTAAAACAACTGACGACGGTAAACAGTGAATTCCAAAAAGGAATGGCAGCCTGTGCCAGTATCTTTGAGGTTCTTGATCAAGACATTGAAGTTGACTCAGGGAAAAAACAAATAAGTCGATTAGATGGCAAGATTGAATTTGATAATGTGACTTTTAGTTATCCAGGCACACCCACAGAGGCGTTAAGTCATATCTCTTTTAAAGTTGAAGTGGGTCAAACCTTTGCCTTAGTCGGGCGATCTGGAAGTGGTAAATCTACTATTTCAAGTTTATTAACTCGATTCTACAATATTCAGCAAGGGCAAATTCGTTTAGACGATATTCCCATTGAAGACATCAAACTCACTGATTTACGTAAACAGTTTGCATTGGTCTCTCAACACGTCACCCTGTTTAACGACACCATTTTTAATAATATCGCTTATGCAACTGCTAATGTTGATCCTTCGCGGGTACTGGAAGCCGCAAAGATCGCCCATGTTCAGGAGTTTGTCGATCAATTACCCGATGGCTACGACACTATGGTAGGCGAGAACGGGTTAAAATTATCTGGAGGGCAACGTCAACGTATTGCCATAGCTCGGGCAATTTTGCTCGATGCGCCTATTCTTATTTTAGATGAGGCAACCTCTGCTCTAGACACTGAGTCTGAACGTTTAATTCAAGACGCGTTAGACAAGTTACAACAAGATAGAACCAGTATCGTGGTGGCCCATCGTTTATCGACGATTGAAAATGCAGACCAAATAATGGTAATCGAACAAGGTAAAATTATCGAGCAAGGTGATCACAATACGTTGTTGCAACAACAAGGGGCGTATTCGCAGCTGCACAGTATGCAATTTAGTGAAGGGAATAAGCACTAAGTGAGCTTTATTGAAAGAGTATGGTTTAATCCTGCGCCTCAACATCGGTTGATTAAGTGGCTTCTTTTTCCTCTGACTTGCCTATTTTGGTTGTTGTCGGGCATGCGTCGTAGGGGCTACCAAATCGGTTGTTTTAAAACCCATAAAGTCCCAGTGCCAGTGATTGTAGTGGGAAACATTTCCGTGGGTGGAAATGGTAAAACACCCATGGTGGTTTTCTTAGCTGATTGGTTAACTCAACAAGGTTACACACCCGGTATCTTGAGCCGTGGCTATGGTGGTAAAGCCACTTACTACCCGGCCAGTGTTGACTTGCAAAGCGACGTTAACCTTGTTGGCGATGAACCTCTATTGTTAAAACAAAGAGCCAACTGCCCCGTGGTCATAGATCCTAAGCGTCCAAGGGGGGCTCAATACTTGGTGGATAAACATCATTGCGATGTGGTGATTTGTGACGATGGTTTGCAGCATTATGCATTGCATCGTGACATTGAAATTGTGGTAATTGATGGTGTTAGAAAACATGGAAATGGCTGGCTGCTGCCCATGGGCCCCCTCAGAGAAACCCAAAAAAGGTTGCAAACTGTCGATTTCGTGATCAACAACAGTGGTACACCAATATCTCCCGAAATCCCCATGGATATAATCTCAGGTGACTTTATTAACCTAAAAGATGCTAGTCTACATAAACCTGTTAACGGTTTTAGCGAGGCTGTGACCGCCATTGCGGCAATAGGAAACCCGCAACGCTTTTATCATTTATTAGACGATTTGCAGGTGCCGGTTAAACAACATCTTTCGTTTATCGACCATTACCAATTTACACCATCAGATTTTCCCGACGGAAATATAGTGATGACTGAAAAAGATGCGGTAAAATGTCGTCATATGGCAAAAGATAATTGGTGGTATCTACCTATTTTTGCAAAACTGCCAGAAAGCTTTACTCTACAATTAAAACAAAAATTAGACTCCATTAAAAAGGATACATAAAACAAATGGCATTTGATAAAAAACTACTGGAAATACTGGCCTGCCCAGTTTGTAAAGGTAAGCTACAATATCAGGCTAAAGATTCAGAATTAATATGTCGTTTTGACCGGTTAGCCTTTTCGATAAAAGATAATATTCCGGTCATGCTAGAAAATGAGGCACGTGAATTAACATCCACGGATATTGAAAATTTGGATCAACGCTAACAATGAAATTTACCGTAATTATTCCTGCACGTTATGCTTCTACCCGTTTTCCAGGTAAACCATTGGTTGAAATTAATGGTAAACCTATGGTCCAACATGTTTATGAAAGAGCATTGGAAGCAGGGGCGACGCGCGTCATAGTAGCAACAGATGATGCTCGCATCGCGAAGACAGTGACGGACTTTGGTGGCAATTATTGTATGACGGCCGCCCATCACGAATCAGGCACTGAAAGGTTGGCCGAAGTGGTTGATGTTGAGGGGCTTTTAGCCCATGAATTAGTGGTCAATGTGCAAGGGGATGAACCTTTTATCCCTGCAGCGAATATTCGTCAGGTGGCAGAAAACCTATTTCAATATAAAGATGCTGAGATGGCCACATTGGGCGTCAAAATTACCGATGTTGAAGATGCCTTTAACCCTAATGTGGTTAAAGTGGTTACCGATAAAATGGGTTATGCATTGTACTTTTCTCGTGCTGCTATACCTTATGATCGGTCTCGCTTTATGGATGCAGATAGCATTGATGAAATTGGCGATTTTTATCTTCGCCATATCGGTATCTATGCCTATCGAGCTGGCTTCATCAAACAGTATGTGAACATGGCACCGTCGGGGCTTGAACATGTGGAGTCTTTAGAGCAACTTCGGGTGTTGTGGCATGGCGAAAAAATTCACGTAGATGAAGCACAGAAAGCGCCACCAACAGGCATTGATACGCCTGAAGACTTAGAAAAACTCATTCAAACCTTAAAAAATGGAGAGGGATAATGCCAAATGCAGTGATAACGGGTGCTAATCGCGGTATTGGATTAGAGCTTACAAAGCAACTTTTAGCTCAGGGCTGGGACGTGTATGCATTGTGCCGCAATAGTTCAGACGAGTTAGATAAAAGTGGCGCTAAGGTTGTGACAAAAGTCGACGTAGGCAACCCAGATACGTTACCAAATGCATTAGCTAAATTAAAGGATTTGAAAATAGACTTGCTGATTAATAACGCGGGTGTTTTAGGTCGTGATTCTATAAAAGAATGGGATCCTCATACCATTGAACATCAGTTTAGAGTCAATGCGTTGGGGCCTCTTCTCGTCACACAAATTTTACTCGAGCAGCTTAGAAAAGGCGCTAAAGTAGCGCATATTACCAGTCGGATGGGGTCTTTAGCTGATAATAGCTCTGGTGGCTATTACGGATACCGTATGTCTAAAGCTGCTCTAAATGCTGTTGGCGTGTCCATGGCCAATGATCTTAAAGAGCGTGGAATTGCAGTCGCACTGTTACACCCAGGGTATGTACAAACTGAAATGGTGAGTTACGGAGGCGATATTTCTGCACAAGATGCGGCAGGGCGATTATTAACTCGTATTGAAGAGTTGAATTTAGATAATACCGGTAGTTTTTGGCATTCAAATGGTGAAATTTTACCTTGGTAAACCACGCCATGCAGATGAGATGAAAAGACCAACGCAGAAGGTTAGGTACAAATTGCTCAAGGTGCTATGTGGGATCATAGCCCTTTTCTATTTGCATAACGCTGCAGCCGATCAAAGCCTTCACGTGGCCGTTGCCAGCAACTTTTTATCGACATTTAAGCACTTAAAGTCAGAGTTTGAACAGACTCATAACAGCCAAATTTTGATCAGCACTGGTTCCACAGGTAAATTGTTTGCACAGATCTCCCACGGCGCACCTTACGATATATTTCTTTCTGCCGACGATGTGCGTCCAAAACAGTTGCAACGGTTAGGGTTAACTAAACAGAATAAACCCTTTACCTATGCCTATGGCAAGTTAGTGGTATTTCATCCCGGTATTCTGTCTTCTCAGTTCTCTTTAGGGTATTTAACCAATAAAGGCGTTGAACACATTGCTATTGCCAACCCTAAACTTGCTCCTTATGGCGAAGCAGCAAAACAATGGCTAGTTCACAAAGGTGTGTGGACATCAATTACCCATAAAGTCGTCATGGGAGAAAATATCAATCAGGCTTTGCAATATGTGAAATCAGGCAATGCGCAAGTTGCCATTGTTGCCTTGTCGATGGTGCAACAAGAGCGTGATAGTCGTTTCACTGAGCTGGATAGCAAGGACTATCAGCCAATCAAACAACAGGGCGTTTTACTTACCCATCGACAAGCTGGCGCTGAATTTATCACTTTTTTATCCTCTGAAGCTGCGCGCACTATTATTCAACAGCGCGGATATGGCGTGCCATAATGTTGGATTCAGCTGACTTAATTGCCTTCTGGCTAACTATCAAATTAGCATTTATTTCGACATTCTTATTACTCATAATCGGTTTTCCCTTGAGCTTCTGGTTAGCTAAGTCAAAGTGGCGATTTAAATTTATTTTTGAAGCGATGATAGCTCTTCCGTTAGTTTTGCCTCCTACGGTGCTTGGCTTTTACTTATTGATTTTAATGAGCCCAAATGGAACGCTTGGTCAATTAACAAATGCTTTGGGAGCAGGCAATCTAGCTTTTAGTTTCACCGGTTTAATTATTGGCTCTTGTATTTATTCCTTACCTTTTGTGATTCAGCCTTTGCAAACTGCTTTTACGAATTTACAACAATGGCCTTTAGACGTAGCCGCTACTTTAGGTGCGTCAAAGTCTGAGCGCTTTTTTCGGATTGTTGTTCCGTTACTAAGACCCGGCATCATTAGCGCTGCAGTATTGGGGTTTGCCCATACCCTTGGCGAGTTTGGCGTAGTATTAATGATTGGAGGCAATATTCCCGGCCAAACACAGGTTGTTTCAATCGCCATTTATGAACACGTAGAATCACTTGAGTATCAACAGGCTCATTGGTTGGCTGCTGCACTATTGTTGTTTTCGTTTGTTTTGTTGTTGATCGTATATGCAACCAACAAAGGTTACAAAGTGGTGAATAAATGAGTTTACAGGTTCGTTTCATGAAACCTCTAAATAGCCGCTCCATTAAGGTTGATTTAGACCTTAAATCTAAAGGCGTAACTGTCTTGTTTGGTCCCTCTGGTGCAGGAAAAACAACGTTATTGCGGGTTATTGCGGGGTTAGATAATTTAACTGATGCACAGGTTATTTTTGAACATAATCTTTGGCAAAATGAAAATACCTTTGTACCACCTCAAAATCGTCATATTGGTATGGTGTTTCAACAGCCTAGTTTGTTTGAGCATTTAAATGTTGAACAAAATATTTATTTTTATAGGGGATTGAAAAACCATAAAAATCGAGAGCAACGCTTTAATGTCCCTCAGCTTATTGAGTTACTAAAGTTAACCCCCTTATTAAGGCGCGCTCCTAATACGTTGTCGGGTGGTGAACAGCAAAGGGTGGCTATCGTCAGAGCCTTAGCGACACAGCCGGATCTATTGTTAATGGATGAGCCCCTCAGCGCTCTAGATGATGAGCTTAAAAGTCAATTTTTAGATTACCTCGAACCCTTACTAGAGCAAATATCCATACCCGTTATTTATGTTACCCATTCTAAATCTGAATTAGCTCGATTAGCTAAACAGGTTGTGTTAATGGACAAAACGGGAGTGACGGGGCAGGGGACGACTAGCGAGTTGCTTACTGATCTAAATCAATCGTTAACCTTAGGACCGGATCTGCAAAGTGTGCTTAGTGCCAAAGTTGATCTAGTTGATGTACAACAACATGTTAGTGCCATAGAAACACCCGCCGGGCGGCTTTGGGTCAGCATCACAAACAAAGCCGCCGGGCAACGAATGAAAGTGGTTATACACGCAAAGGATGTGAGTGTGAGCCTAACCCGAGCCTCTGATAGCAGTATCCTCAATGTACTTCCGGCACAACTACTGGATTTCAAGTTTACCCAAAGCGGTAGTGTTATTTTAAAATTGAAAGTGGGTAGTAGCGTTATCCTCAGTCAAATCACACAAAAATCTTTTCAGCATTTAAAGTTAGCCAAGGATCTGCACCTATTCGCACAAATTAAAGGTGTGGTTATAAAATAATTATGAATAGCTATCT
Source organism: Aliiglaciecola sp. 3_MG-2023 (assembly GCF_030548205.1). GTDB lineage: Bacteria > Pseudomonadota > Gammaproteobacteria > Enterobacterales > Alteromonadaceae > Aliiglaciecola. The sequence goes on from NZ_JAUORV010000007.1 coordinate 129,073, forward strand.
TTTAAATGGATATACAATGTATATACATTGACTATCATTTTGGTATCTGTCACTATCATTCTATCACGTAGTTAAACCTCTCAATTTAATGGTGATTTGGAGATTATTTTGCAGCACAAAAAATCAAAGAAAAAGAATAGCCAGTTAATAGTTAGGATTAATGATCAGGAAAGAGCGGAGTTTGTCATGCTTTGTGAAGAGCTAGACACTAGTGCAGCCCGTGAAGTCCGGCGGTTTATTCGTGATTTTTTAAAAGAACATAAGGATCAAGATTAATCGATCCCTGTTCTTGTTTTGATTATTTTTATTCAGGAGATGCCATCATGGCTAAAGCAAAAACATTAAAAGCAAAAATTAAGACCAGCAAAGCTAAAATCGCTAAGCAAAAAAACAAACTAGCTAAATTGAAAAAGCAGCTTAAAAAAGCGAAATAATTTTAGGACCTTTTGTCCCAACTTTCCTAAGTAGAAGTTGTTAGCGGAAATTCTTGCAATGAATTTCCGCTTTTTTATTTATCAGACGGTTCTGGTCGCCATTGCTGGCGGAATAGTTGCCGCTTTTTTGGCGGGGCCAAACACCGCAAGTTGGCCAACAACCCAAAGTACTATCATACCTGCAGGCACGAAATACCAATCCAATGCATTTAGGCTAAACATTTCCACTAATAGCATATTTAAAATAACGGTCAATGCCGCACCTAAACTCACCCCGACCGTACTTATCAAAAAGTTTTCAATCATAAAGTAGCGTACTATTGAACCTTGGCTTGCGCCTAACGCTCGACGCGTGCCAATTTGTTTTTTCCGACGATTGACACTGAAACTAGCTAAACCAACAATTCCTAACCCTGTAACTATGGTGAGAATAACCATGGTCGTTGACAGTATTTTTATCATCGCTGTGTCACCACGGTAGCTGCGTTCTCGGGTTTCCTGAACGGTGCGCATACCGCGAATAATACGTTGTTTATTTGACGACGCTAGCGCCTCTTCAATAACCGGCATAATTGCGTCACGCTGCCCAGCTTGTGCTCGGACATAATATCTATTTGATTCGAAACCCGTTATCTCAGGTGTCAGTACTGTGTGCTCTAAGTCATCCCAACCTACCCAAGGTGCCTGAATTTTATCGACGATACCTTTTACGATCATGGGTTCAGTTTGGCTAATATAAATGGTTTTACCTACCACATTTTGATAGGGCGTATCGGGAAACAAAGACTCCGCTAGTACTTTGGTGATCAGCACATTGTCTGGCCAATCTCTTACCCCTGGTTGCCGGAATCTTACGTCAATGGGGAGAAAGTTTTCTCCAGCAATCACTTCTAAATCGAGCGCATCTATAGCGTGCTCATCCACCATGTAAATGGCGCCCCCTTGCGTTTCTTTTTCTTCCCCAGGCTCAGTTTGAAAACTCATTGACCAGCCACTGCCACTAACAGGGATGGCATTAATTTGGATTGCGTCTAATACCCCAGGTGTATTTCTAATCAATTCTAAGTCATTAAACGCGGTACTTTTAGGATCAAAGTTTTCGCCGAAACCTGTGGTGGTGAGATAAAAGCTATTCACTTCATCAATACCGCTATCTCGTTCAATGCGCTGTGCTCGTTCTAGAATGATAAATATTGAATTCACTACTATGGTCATAGTCACAGCAATTTGAATGGCAATTAAAATAGCACCTACTTTATTGCGCATTAAGGCGCGAAAAATTGGACCGATTTCCCATTGGTTAGAGCTCATCGTATTCTCCTTGTTAACTTTTTAATTGGCTGGCTGGCGCGATATTGCAAGCCCGCCAAGTGGGGTACATGCCAGCCAATATGCTCGATACTAGGGCGAGCAAAATAGCGCTGGCCATCATAGTCACGTCTAATCCAACTAAATTTTGTACGAATTCGCCGTACAATGACTTAATCCCCTCCAGCCCTAAGTAGGCCAAGCCTAAGCCCAAAATTCCGCCGGCTATACCAATACAAGCCGTTTCCACCAGATGCTGAATAAATAGGTCGGTTTTTGACGCGCCTACTGCTCGGCGTAAACCAATTTCTGCGGCTTTGCCAGTAAATTTGGCTAACAGCAAACCTATTGTATTTAGCAAGCAAACCAATAAGAACATAAAGGACACCCACATCATGATCTGCGCATCATCGGCAACTACCTCTTGATTTTCCATCCACTCCATCACATTTGAAAGGCGGTTGTTTAGTGGGCGGGCAAAGCGACCTAAAGACTTTTGCTCATTTACATAATTGTCTAGAAAGTTCATGTATTGAGCTTTTTCATTATCGTTTCTTAGTTCGACCCACATTTGGTAGTTCACGCATTCAGATTGTAAAAATGCAGTGAATCCCTCACCCTCAGGGGTCTTCCAACAATTGGTATTGCCACCATTGGTCAGCTCTAGTTCTTGTTTCATGTAAAAGGGCATAAAGACTTCTTCGGTTTCGTCAAATGCCCCTGTGGTAACATCGTAAAAGCGTGGCACTAAAAGCCAATCATCTAATACCCCCACAACTCGGAAATTTTCACCAACAATTCGTATGGTGCGGCCAATAGAGTTTTCACCACCAAACACTCGTTCATTTGTGGCTTTGCTGATCACAACCACGTAATCTCGGTTTTTATCACTGCTATCTGGCCAGCCACTACCGTATAAAAAGGGGACGTCAAACATCGGGAAAAAGTCTGAAAAAGCCAGCCGAATACTGGCCATAAATGGTTTTTCATCTTGCCCTTGGGGTTCAATTACGCCACCTGTAGATGCCATCGCCGATTGTCGATAGGCTTGATTGGCCTGCATTAAGTTGGTCGCTTCCGTCCAGGTAATTTGATCGGGTGGTTCATTAGGCTCTCTAGCAGGTTCGAACTCAGACCAACTGTCTAATTGCACGTAAAAAAGTTGCTCGCTTTTATGGGGGATAGGATTGGCAGACATCAGGTAGTTAACGGTAACCGTTGTCATGCTTGCGCCAATGCCAAGGCCAATCGCGGTAATCATTAAGGCACTGAGAATAGGATTGCGTTTAATACTTTTCATGGCCAAGCGAAGATAATAAGTAAACATTGTTGTTCCTTAGCCTATGGCAGCTTGATGCATTTCTATATGAGCAGGCTCGGCGATGCCACTCATTTCACTTACCTGACCATCACGCACATAAATGTTGCGTTTGGCTTGGGAGGCTAAATGCTGATCGTGGGTTACCATCACGATAGTGGTACCTTGCTGGTTAATTTGTTTCAATAACTCCAATACACTTAATGCCATTTTAGTATCTAAGTTACCAGTTGGTTCATCGGCAAGTAAAAACCTCGGATTACCAGCAAGGGCACGTGCTATGGCAACACGCTGTTGCTGGCCTCCAGAAAGTTGTGAGGGTAGATGTTTCATACGATTAGCTAACCCCACTAATTCTAAACTTTCTTCGATGCGCTTTTTACGTTCATTACGTTTGAAACCGCGATAACGCAGAGGCACGTCTACGTTATCGAACAAATTTAAATCTGGGATAAGATTAAAACTTTGAAAAATAAACCCAATTTTTTCATTTCTGAGTTGGCTGCGCTGTCTATCATTTAGGTGACTTACATTCTGACCATCTAACTGATAGGTGCCACCTTCAAAGGTTTCTAATAAGCCCGCGATGTTCAAAAAGGTGGTTTTTCCTGAGCCTGAAGGGCCGGTGACGGCTACGAACTCGCCCTCATCTACCTGCAAATTAAAGTCACGTAGGGCATGGGTTTCAATGAGATCGGTACGAAACACTTTTTTTACGTCTGTCATGGTTAGCATCTACTTTCCTTATTCGTTTCTATTATTTTTTTGAATTTTTGTCGCTAGAATTTTCATTTTGGGTATTCACGACCGAGCATTTTAATTGGTGATAAGAATTCGTTGGGCACCGTTAAATTGTTCTGTTCCAGAAATAATGATGGTGTCACCTGCATTTAAACCGTGCATGATTTCAACATTTGACAGGCTGCGGATACCGGTGGAAATTGTGGTTTTTTCCGCCATACCATCTTTCACTAGATAAGCAATTCGACCACTACCACTGTCAAGAAATTGTCCTCGTTGCACCATTAACACATCCGCTTTGCTTTCCATCAGAATACGGGTGGTTAAACGCTGGTTTTGACGCAATCCTTGAGGTTGCTTTAAGGTCTCTCCAGCGGCATTTTGGGCGGCGAAACGCACTCTTCCGTTCACTTGATTGTTCTCAATTTCAGGTGAGATAGTGACCAGAGTGGCTGAATGCGTTTCGCCATTGAAACTGACCTCTGCAGGCATACCTATTGCCAAATCGTCTGCATAGCTTTCTGGAATATCAACTTCCAATTCAAATTCCGATAAGTCCACTACACTTAAAATCGGCTGATTTTGGGTTACTTGATTTTTCTGCTGAACAGCTAAATTGCCGACGATGCCATTGACTGGAGAGCGCATAGTCAATTCGTCGACTTTGCGGGTTAATTCTTCTACCAGCAGTCGTTGTCTAGCCAGTTGCAATTGTTTAGTTTGAATTTCAAAGGCCAGACTTTCTTGATTTAATTGGGCATCTCGCACCGCATGTTGGTGGACGAGTTTGGCATTTTGTAAATCATCTTGGGCTTTTTCATAGTCGATCTGACTGATAGAGTGGGTTGCATAAGCTTTGTCAGCCCGGCGTTTTTCCCGATCAGCCGCGGTTAAGGCGACTAAAGCGAGATCCACTGCTTTTTGATTTTCTAACGCTTGTTTTTTAGCTTGTATTTTTTCCCGATCTAATTCCATTTGCGAACGTTGTAAGCTGGACTCTTCTTGTTTTAGTTCATTGGTCAAAGCTGGGCTGTCAATTAATGCCAACACTTGATTCATTTTCACTGAATCGCCAGCATCTACTTTAAAGGTAATGGTGCCTTGAGCAGGGCTGTAAAGTCTTGGACTAACCGACGCCACCACTCGACCTTGAACTGATAAATCTCTTACCAGGTTACCTTTTTGAACCGTACCAAGTCGCAAGCGCTTAGCTGAAATGGAATAGTCGGAACTTGACCAATTACTCAACGCGGGGGCTAGGGTAAAATAGCTGGCTAATAAGGCAATACCAACGACGACGATGATGATAAAGGGTTTTTTATTTTTTTTATTCGCCAGTACGACGTCTTGCCCACTGGTATCTTCAATTTTCATGACATTTTCTCTGAAATTATTAGAACAATCAGAGAGTAAGTCGAAGGTGAAGATGAAAAGGTTTAAATGATCCTAAAATAAATTTAATTTAAAGGGGAAACCTAAACCGTATCTGGCTTTTAATTATAGGCACAATTTGCACTGCACCCGGTCTCCCAGGCGCTTTGCGTTAATTTTTTGATGTTATATGAGCTTAGCGATTACGACCCATTTTGTCGTGACTGCTAACCCAATGACCAGCGATGACAGCACAGGCCAGTGAAATATCGCCGGCTAATACCGTTGCCGCCACAATTTCAGCGAATTTATTGGCTTTGTCTTTACCTACGCAATCGAGTAACTGTAAACATTCGTGTTGAGTGGGTAACCCTGTTCCACCACCAAAGGTGGCTACAATCAATGAAGGTAAGGTTACGGCTAGATAAAAATCACCGTTATCGAGCAATTCATGGGATAGCATACCAGCGTGAGACTCAACTACGTTTGCTTCGTCTTGGCCAGTGGCAATATATAGTGAAGCAATACCATTCGCAGAGTGAGGACCATTATAAGCTGCCCCCGCTAATTGAGCGCCATTATTGGCCAGAGTGGTGGCTCCTGCTAATACTTTTGTATCGACGTTCATTACCCGTGCTAACACCTCTTTTTTCAATATCACCTCAGCAATGACGCGTTTTCCTCTGGAGTGCAGCATATTTAAATGGGAGTGTTTTTTATCTGTATCCATATTGCCAGAAAGCAAATACATACATGGAATAGGGGAGTTGGCTTTGATCCATTCACATGCCACTAGGGTTGCTTTACCCACCATATTTTGGCCGGCCGCATCACCTGTTGTGTAGTTAAACCGTAAATACTGAGTTTTTGCCACAGACCATTGTTGAATGTGTTCTAATTTACCAATACTGGTTGTAGACTCAGATACGGCTTTAATATGTTCAAAGTTGTGCTCTACCCATTGGCCAAAATCACGGGCTTGTCTGGCATCTTCGAAAATAAACGCTGGAGCACGTTGCATCCAACCTTCCACAACTGTGGTTTTTACTCCGCCACATTCGTTTATTACCCGCATTCCTCGGCTATAACTGGCCACTAAGGTACCTTCTGTCGTGGCGAGGGGAACGTAAAATAAACCTTTAGCACTTTCACCATTTATTTGCACTGGGCCAGCGATACCTACAGGCATTTGCACAATACCAATAAAGTTTTCTACATTGCCGGGTAAAACCCCGGGATCGATACTGAATTCACCTGTGTATTTTAAATCCGCCCCGGTTTTTTGTTTCAAAAACTCCCGTCGGGTTTTTGCCATTTCAACAGTGTGATCATTCTCTGGGTTACGGGGAATCCGGGTATCTTCAGACATAGTAGAGTTCCTTTTTTATCGACAACAATGGAAACAGCGTAAAAGGTGCTGTTTCTCAATTAATGCATAATTAAGCCTATTTAGAAAGGAAGTATGTTATAAATTTGTAATTATTTTGTGTTTGGATTGATTTGACTGACTATTTCACAGGAAAAGGCACTTTTCGTTTAAGTTTATTATTGGTATCTCGGCTGCTGCGAATGATGTCATCGGAATATATGGTGTCTTGTTGTTTTGCCATTCGGTCATACAAGAGTACGTTCACTGACGCTGCTAAATTCATGCAACCTTTCGTAGGGACGTAAACTACGTCATCACATTGATTCAGAACCTGTTGTGGTATCGAACCGTCTTCCGGCCCAAAAATATACATTGCCTTCTCTGGATGTTGGAAATGGGGTAGTGGTGTTGCTCCCTCGACTAATTCAAATGCGATTTTTTGATAACCCTCTGGTAAGTCGTCAAATAGCGTTTCTTTAGGAATTAACGGAATGTGTGTATTGGCATTTTTGGTGTCAGTGGCGAAGTTTTTAGCGCGTTCATAGCGTTTGCCAGTATACACAATTGATTTGGCGCAATAGCACCCTGTAGCTCGTAATGTTGCCCCTACATTGGTAGGACTTTTGGGGTTGATAAGTCCGACAATGCAATGATTCGTTTGATTTTGTTGGGTAGATTTAACCATTTTGGATTAGCAGATTAGGATAGTTTGGACTAGGATACTGTAGATTGGATTATAAAACACCATGGAGTAAGTTGATGAGGTTTACCATTTTTATTCAAGCGTTAGACTTGGGGCAGTGTAAAGATCAAATTCAACGTCAGGCTTTATTTGATATTGCGCTTATGTTTGTGATGATTGATGGCGTGATTGACGAGCAAGAAAGGCGCTATATGCAGGACTGGTTAGCACAACTGGAATGGTCTAGCGATATCGATAAACTAGATTATTACACTACCCTTGAAAGGAAAGTCGTCGATGCCATTGCGGAAGACGAAATTGAAAACTTTTTAGCCCATCGCGCGATTCTATTGTCAGATCCCTGGATGAAATTACAAGCTTTAAAGTTGGCTGAAGAAATCGCCAATGCCGATGGTGACTTTGCGCCGTCTGAAAAGGCCGCCATAGCATTTCTAATGGACAAATTAGCAGATAAACGCTAACAGCAAACCATTAACAGTAAACCGCCTTTTAAGGCTCTTAATTAGCTTATAAAAGCCATCAGCCAATTAAGAGCCTTCGGCCAGTTGAGAGCCATCAGCCAATTAAGAGCCTTCGGCCGATAAAGGCGCTCATGAAGAGACATTATGAGCGCCATTTTCTATCGATTCCTCAAGCTCCGGTAATTTTCGCCACTAGGTGTTTACTATCCGATATCATCTGTACGGTATTGCGACGTAATTTAAGCAGCAATAAATACGTTAAAGGGACTAAAAATAAACTAGTTAAGGTACTGAATAGCAAACCGCCTATTATGGCGATAGCCATTGGAGAGTAAGACGGGCCGTCACCGCCAATGCTCACATCACCCAACGCCAGGGGAACAAGTCCAAGTACAGTAGTAGATACGGTCATTAAAATGGGCCTAACTCGGGTAAGACAGCCTTCAATGATGGCATCGTGAACTGCTAAACCTTGATTAACCAATTGATTAATCCGGTCGACCAAGACGATACCATTGTTCACCACTATTCCCATTAAAATTAACATGCCTATCATGCCCATTACCGTCATGGGGTTGCCGGTAATTAAGAATGCCCAAAACACGCCTGTAAATGAAAATATCAACGAGGTTAATACCGAAGTGGGTAATAATAAGGATTCGAAAAGCGCAGCCATAACAATATAAATCATGCAGACAGCTAAAAGCATATTTGTGATCATTACCCCTTCGTCTTCGTCCTGGCGCTGGAAACTGCCGTCTAACGCCCAAGAGTAACCGTTGGGAAGTTGCACATTGGCCATAATGGCTTCAATGCGTTCTTTTGCTTCTTCAATGGTGAGGTCGCTTTCTAAATTTGCGCCTATGCTCAATGCTGTTTGTCTGCCGTCTCGCTGAATATGAGACATCCTTGGTTTGATGGTTAAATCAGCCAACATATCCAGAGTGACATTTTGCTCAAGGTTTCTAAACACAATTAAATTACGTAGCCCATCGATGGATGTTTGCAATGTTTCATCGTAAAGCAATCGAATATCTATTTCTCCATTACTGGCATTTCTGAATGTGCGTAGGTTTGAACCGCGCAGTGCTGTACTGATCATAGTCGCCACATCCTGAGTGTTTAAACCAAATCGAAAGGCCTTGTTCCTATCAACCTTAATTTGTAACTCGTAGTTTTGACCATCTATATCCGCTTTAACATCGGTTAAACCGTCAACACTTGCCAATACAGGGACAATTTCATTGGCAATTTCCATTAAGGTTTCAGATGACTGTCCGAATAATGATATTTTGACGCCGCCGCCACTGCTCTCATTCCACTGGAAAGACGGTTTTGCCCGTGCAAATGCAGGAAATTCATCTTTAATGCGTTTTTTAAGATCTGCAATTTTAATGGGGATATCATCTTCTAACGTAATGCCTGATTGTGCTTCACCTGTGGTGAAATAACTGTACACCTGCTTAATGTAAAAGCGTTCCTTATTGGCGTATAAATAGTCCTCCATTTTAACTACTGTCTTTTCTACTTCCTGAAGGCTGTAATTAGCCTGGACATTGTAATTCAACCAAATACGACCATTGTTACCATTGTTTTGCTCATCGCTTTTCAACAGGTTCATGGGGATTATAGTGCTCACTAAAATCAGTACTGCAATCAATGCCGTCTTACCTTGGTTTGCAAGGGTCCAGGTTAAGATAGACCTATACAAGGCTTTCAGTTTTGATGGCTTAATATGTTTTGGCTTAGGTTTTATTTTCAACTTTGTGGTTAATAATGGAATGAGCGTTTGCGCTAAAATCAAAGAAGCAAACAATGAAATACAGATAGACACGGCTACATGTTCTAAAAACACCGTAATTTCTTCTTTGGCCCCTACAATATTGGGTAAAAAAACGATGGCTGTGGTAGCCGTTCCAGCGATCACCGCCAAACTTACCAAAGCGACGCCTTTCTTCGTTGCTTCCACTGGGTCAGGTTCGTCTTCTCTGACTTGAAAAATGCTCTCTGTGACTACCACAGCATTGTCTACTAACATGCCTACCGCTAACATCAAGCCCATTAATGACAGAATATTGAGGGTATAACCTAAGAAATACATGCAGGCTAATGTTATGCATATTGCAAAGGGCACAGACAATACCACTACCAAGGTTGTGGCTAAGTTGCGTAAAAATAAATACAAAACAATGATCGATAATACTGCACCGATCAGGCCTGAATTAAGTAAGTCTTGAAGGGAGGTGGTGACCGAGTCAGCCTCATCATCCATAATAAATAGGTTAATGCCATTGAACGCGGTGCTATTGCGGGCTTTTTCAATTTCTTGCATAACCGCATCGGATACCGCGACTAAATTCGCACCGGATTCTCGAAAGATATTTAAACCAATGGCATGGGTGCGATCTAAATGGCGTCCTTCTTCCGCCCGTGGGGTTTCATATTTAACGGTGGCGATATCGGTTAAGCGCACATTGGGCTGAACAATAAGATCTTCAATTTCCTGTATACTCCGGTATTCTCCCACTGGATTAACGGTGATTTTTTGGTCTAAATCAAAAAACTGACCGGCCGTCATGGAAAAGTTAGCGTCCCTTAAGGTTTTGGTTAATTTTCCAGTATCGATATGCAGTGCTGCTATACGTTGGGGATCTAAACGAATGGAGATTTGTTTTTTCTGAACCCCGTACAACTCTACTTTTGAGACACCTTTAATGCGTTCTATGGGCATTTTTAGATTACGTTCAAGTAAGTCATAGGAATTGGAAATATCGCGGTCACTGGACAATCTGAGTTGAAAAACCGGCATATCTTTCAAATTAAATTTAAATACTAATACCCGTTCTACATCTTCTGGTAACAGATGGCGTATCGCATCGATTTTTTCTCGGGCTTCTATGCTTTTGGCTTTAATATTGGCATCCCAATCAAAGCGAATTTGAATTTCCGCATTATTTTCCGTAGAACGGGAGCGCAAGCGTTTAATTCCCGACATAGTGGCTAACGCCTCTTCCACGGGCTGAGTGATCATTTTATCGATTTCCGCCGGCGTTGCATCTTTGTAGGGAACTTGGATGAATATTTCCGGAAAATCTATGCCTGGAAATTTCTCCAATGGCAACAGTCGACTGGCTGCCAACCCCATGATTAACAATGAAAAGAACACCATTGAGATGGTAACCGGACGTCGTATGGCAAAGCTTGCCAATGCAGCGCCAGCATGGGCGAACTTATCCATACACCACCTCATTTGTATCAGTTTTAGTGTGTTGAATAGTCGTCTTGTCGTTATCTGCGGCGAAAGTTTTGCGATCAAATAGGCTGTATAAGACTGGGATCATCAATAAGGTAAGAAACGTGGCGAACAACAGGCCAAATATTACTGTGATAGCCATAGGTGTGCGAATTTCAGAGCCTTCACCTAAGCCAATGGCCATGGGCAGCAAGCCCAAAATTGTGGTCAGAGTGGTCATAAGAATTGGCCGCAAGCGGCTATGTGCAGCTTGTTTAATGGCTGCTATTTTTTCTTCCCCATTTGCACGTAGTTGATTAATGCGATCAATTAATACTATGGCGTTGTTTACAACAATACCTGCGAGCATAATGAGGCCAATAAACACCACGACACTGATGTTGGTATTGGTTAAATATAAACCGTAAATTGAACCGGCACAGGCCATAGGCACGGTAAATAAAATTAAGAATGGATGTAGTAAGGACTCAAATTGTGATGCCATGACCAAATACACCATGAAAATAGCTAGGGCTAATGCCATATATAGAGAATTAAAGCTCGCTTCCATTTCCTCACTTTGACCTGTGACCCTAGCTTGTAAACTGACTGGTAGATTGAGAGTTTCTATGGCTGATTGGGCGTCAATTACTGCGGTTCCTAAATCACCATAGTTGAGGTTTGCACTAACCAATACAACCCGCTGTTGACCGACTCTGGTTATTTCACTTGGGCCTACCGACATTTCAATCGAGGCAACCGCAGCTAATGGAATTGCATTGGCGCTATTCGGATTGACGACAATTTGAGAGATATCTTGAATGGAGTCTCGTTGGGTATGTTGGTTTCTCACTAAAATATCTATCTTGCGATCATCAATACTAAATTGACTGGCTACTTCGCCGCCAATCTTAGCTGCAATCAATTTAGACACATCGGGTGCATTCAAACCTAGTTGCGCTAGCTTGGCATGGTCAAAGAGTACCCTTAATTCTGGGTTACCATTTTGCAGGGAGCTTTTGATATCCGCAAATCGTCCATTTTCAGACAGCACTTGTGCAAGTTTGTCACCGTAACGTTTTAACATTTGTAGGTCGTATCCAGATATTTCAATCATCAGTGGGGTGGAAAAACTAAATAGTTCGGGGGTACCAAATTTACTTTGCAATCCCGCTTGATTGCTCAAATATTGGCGCATGGCAGCAATAACCTGCTGTTCATCTTCAGCTGAAGCTTCACTGGCCATTACCACATTTAATTTTCCCCAATGATCACCACCTTGTGAGGGAGAGGCATTCATTAAACTGCCGGTGCCAGCTAATGAATACGTGCGTGCAACCTGTGGTTGTTGTTGCGTAAAGGTAGCCAACGACGCTAGCACTGCATCAGTATTTTCTAACTTAGAGCCAGTTGGTAAGGTAATCTCCACATCAAATTCTCCCTGAGCCAGTGGCGGGATCAATTCCAATCCAATTTTAGGCAAAAGTAACAGAGATAATGCAGAGCAGGCGAGCACAATGGCGACTACTGCAAAGCGTGCTTGCATAGCAACATTGAGACTATAGTAATAGGCTGCTGATATTAGCTTGTAGAATTTATCGAAAAGCCATAGTACGGGTTTGAATAGTGCGGATAACAATTTGGATAGCCCGTTAAATACAGCTAAAATCAGGCTTGTTAATACTAGCGGGAGCACATAAAACAGCAGTTTTGCTAAAAGAGTGAATGGTAATAGCAGGTAGTAACCGGTTAGTTGTAACCAACCCGATGGTTTTTGTTTAATATTCCTAGGACCTAAATCAACTTCTTTGCTTGGGCGACGAGATTTTTCTCTTGCAGCTAACATTGGGATCAGGGTGAGTGCCACTACTAAGGATGCCGCAAGTGCAAAGGTCACCGTAAGGGCTTGATCACTAAATAATTGACCTGCAATGCCTTCAACAAATACCAATGGGAAAAATACTGCCATAGTGGTGAGGGTGGAGGCGACTATGGCCATTGATACTTCTTTTGTTCCCTGGGCAGCAGCCTCTAATGTATTGGCATTGTGTTTTTTATGCCTGTCGATATTTTCCAGCACCACTATGCTGTTATCAACCAATAAACCAATAGCCAAGGCAATACCGCCCAAGCTCATAATGTTTAAACTAATATCGTAACTATACATTAAGTTAAAGGTGGCAATTATGGACACGGGAATGGAAATGGAAATTATTAACGTAGGCCAGATGTTTTTCAGGAAAAAATACAACACAAACATGGCCAGGATTCCGCCTATGATGGCAGCCGATTTCACTTCCTCAAGAGCACTGGCAATAAACAAAGATTGATCGTAGACCATTTGGATTTGGTAGTTTTCAGGCAATGTTTGATTTAAGGTTTCAAGCCTAGTTTTTACTGCATTAGCCACGTTAACCGTGTTGGCATCGCCTTCTTTATAGATGGCAATTTCAACGCCTTCAAATCCATCAAAGCGGGTGACGGATGAACGTTCTTTGTAGGCGTTATTTACTTCTGCCACATCACTTAAACGAATGTGTCTGCCATCACGTGTGGCAATGTACAAGTTACGCATGTCGTCTAAAGATTTAAATTGGTTGAGGGTTCTGACGATATACTCCTGTGAACCGTCTTCGACACGGCCTCCGGAAGCATTGACATTTTCATCTTTTAAACGCTTGATTATCTCGGCTAACGGAATGTTTAATTGACTCGTGCGATGCTGATCGATCAAAACATGGATCTCGTTTTCCAGACCTCCTCCGACGCGCACGGAAGCGACTCCTTCAACGGACTCCAACTTACGCTTGATATCTTCTTCAGCGTAGGTCCGGATCCGCTTCATACTCCCTTCATCCATACTTGGTTGTTGTGAAAAAGAAGGATTAGCAGAGCTGGCGTTATCAGAATTTGCCTTGTTTGCGCCAAGTCCAAAGCGCATGACCGGATCTAAACTTGGGTTAAATCGCAATAACAGCGGCCGTTTAACGTCCAGGGGCAATAACAGAACATCGAGCTTTTCCCTTACCTCTAAGCTGGCCATATCCATTTCAGTACCCCAGTCAAACTCTAAAACGACATCTGACTGTCCTGCTTTTGAAGCCGAGGTAACTTTACGCACCCCTTTGACAATGCCCACGGCCTCTTCAATGGGTTTGCTGACTAATTGCTCAATTTCCCCAGGCGCTGCACCCACATAGTCTGTGCGAATTGTAAGTGTGGGGTAGGATAACTCCGGTAACAGGTTTAATGATAAACGTGATAAAGAAACAAAGCCGAATAGCAGTACTGCTAAGGTGAACATCCACACGGTTACCGGACGTCTCACCGCAATTTCAATTAGATTCATAATTTGCTCCCCAATTAGCTGTTTACGATTTCAACAACAGCTTTGTCTTTGAGGTTTTGATGACCAGTCACTACTACTTTTTCACCACCAATTAGACCTTCGGTCACTTCTACGAAGTTGCCTTCCTGGTAGCCAACTTTAATGGCTATTTTGTTAGCAATCCCATTGGCGTCGACCACAAACACGTTGGTTTTGTCGTCAATGGCGAGTAAAGCTTTGCGCGGTAATAAAGTCGCATTTTGACGGGTGTCGTAATTTAAACTGACCTGAGAGAACATCCCTGCTTTTAGCAAATTATCCTCGTTGGGTACCCTAAGGGTGACTTTGAAAGTGCCAGTTTTTGCGTCAATGACAGGGCTAATACGCTCTACATAAGCATTAATGAGTGTATCGTTCAGTGCAGATATTGATAGGCTAGCCTGTTGATTTTCGTGTACGCGAGAGAGTTCTTTTTCTGGTAGGTAAACAATTCCGTATAGCTGCTTTTGTTGCACAATATGAAACATGCGCTCGCGCTGGAAGGATTCCGTTAGATTGCCCACTTTTGCATTTCTTTCTGCGATATAGCCACTAATAGGCGCGACTATGGTTGCCTCTTTTAAATCGAGTTTAGCTAAGGCTAAGGTTGCTTTTGCTGATTCATATTGAGCTGTGAGTTTGTCATAAGTGTCATCACTGATGAGTTTTTTGTGATAAACCTTATTAACTTTCGCAAGTTCCTTTTCAATACCTTGTAAATCAGCCGCTGCTCTTAATAAGTTTAATTCATAACGTTCGGGATCTAGTTTCGCTAATATTTGGCCTTTTTTAACGTAATCACCTTCTTCTACTAAAATCTGATCAATGATCCCTGATGCTCTAGCAACCACAAAGGCTTCTTCTTTTGCCTCTAAAACGGCGGTTGTTGCATAATTAGAAGAAATATCACCACGGCTCAAACTCTTCACTTCAACTGGAATTGGAATAACTTTAGCCTGTTCTGTTTCGGTTTTTTCGTTTTTATTGGCTTCTGCCTGTCCACATGCGGTCAATAAGAAACTCGAGCAAATCATAACGGCTAGGGATAACTGTTTTAGTGATGAGCGTGAAATTGAAATATGGTTGTGATAATTATTAGTGTCCATTGTATTTTCCAAATTTAACCAAACATTTTAAATTAAGTTCGTAACGACAATTTGCATTGTGCTTTGATTAATGACCACTCGTAAGAGAGTCCTTTTCTGTAAACTAAGCACTCACCATGCCACTTGTAAAAAACTATATAAATCAAATGGATATAGCCATTCATGAATTTAATTTTGAAATTGATTAACTGTGTTTGGTTAAATTTACTAATACTTGGTTTATTTGCTAATAGTTGAGTGAAAATGCTGCAGAATACATTTTGATAAGATATTGAAAAATAAATAACCCCTTTTTAATACTCATTCGTTGGTACTGATAACTAAGTGTAAAAGGAATAAAAATGAACACGAATAAATCAGACAACTCAAAACGTCAAGATACTATTAATCTAGTAACTAAACCTAAATTTACCCTCAGAAGAATGAGTTATTTGTTTGCTACGACTGGACTTGCCTTGAGTATTGCGGCTTGCACAATCAATGAAAATGAAAAACAGGTTAAAGATTCAGCTAAGGCTGAGGAGGTTATGGTAGCTGCTCAGCGGGCAGAGGCACACGCTAGGGCTCAAGGAGCATTGCAAAAGAGACAGCGACTGCAAACTCAAGAGTTTGCTATGGCTGACTTATCCGCCACTTCACCGGGTTATTATCCGCCGCAAATGCCGCAGAACCCCACCTTTACTGAAAAATATCAACAACAAGAAGAAAATCAGGTATTTACAACCAATACTAATCCTGTTTCTACATTTTCAATAGATGTGGATTCAGGGAGCTACAGCAACGCCAGGCGGATGCTAAATCAGGGGTGGCTACCGCCAGCTGATGCCATAAGAATTGAAGAATTCGTGAATTATTTTGATTATCAATATCCCGTAGCTGATGACCCTGAGCATCCTTTTGTAATTGATACTCAAGTGGCTAATTCACCTTGGAATGACGGGCGTTTGTTGATGCGAATTGGCCTAAAGGCTCATTCTTTAGATAAGCCAAAAAATAGTCAAACAGATGGATCTGACCAAGAGGTTAATGGTAGTGATAAAAATTTAGTGTTTTTGTTGGATGTGTCGGGCTCTATGAACTCTGCAAACAAGTTACCTTTAGTTAAGCGGGCGCTAACTATGCTGACAAAACAATTAACTGAAAATGACAGCGTTGCTATTGTGGTTTATGCAGGAGCATCTGGCGTGGTGCTGGAGCCTACCGAGGCGAATCAGACAGTAAAAATCGAGCAAGCGTTAAATCGTTTATCCGCTGGTGGTTCAACCAATGGAGGTGAGGGGATTGAACTTGCATATAAATTGGCTAAGCAGGCATTTAAGAAAAATGGCGTCAATCGGGTGATCCTAGCCACCGACGGTGATTTCAATGTAGGTAGGGTTAATCATCAACAATTAATCGAATTAGTTGAACAACAAAAACAACAAGGTATTGAACTCACAACCTTAGGTTTTGGTCAAGGTAACTACAATGATCATTTAATGGAGCAGTTAGCTGACAAAGGAAATGGTAATTACGCTTACATTGATACGTTACAGGAAGCACGAAAAGTACTGGTGGAAGAGTTGAATGCGACTTTGCAATCTGTTGCCCGTGACGTGAAAATTCAGGTGGAGTTTAACCCCAATACTGTGGCTGAATATCGCTTAATTGGTTATGAAAATCGTAATTTGAAAAATGAGGATTTCAACAACGATAAGGTAGACGCCGGAGAAATAGGCGATGGCCACACTGTGACGGCTTTTTATGAAGTGGTATTGCAAGGTGGAGTCAAGTTTAACGACGATTTACGCTATAAACAAAATCATAATAGTGACGCTTCTAATTTGGAAAACGAACTGGCACATGTCAAGCTAAGATATAAACCCATGGATGACGATAACAGTATTTTGCTTGACCAAATAATTGAAAAACAAAATATTATTGATTTCGATGCCCAATCTGTTGATTTTAAATTTGCGACTTCTGTTGTGGGTTTTGCACAATTATTGAGAAATAGTAAATACACTGCAAATTTAGATTTTGAAAAGATTATAGAACTTGCTAATGACAACAAAGGCAAGGATGATTATGGCTATCGTGCTGAATTTGTTTCTTTGGTGAGAATGGCGAAAACTCTGAAGTCAGAAACCACGGGTTCAACTACCCATGAAGAGCGCAAACAAAATACAGAAATTAAGACACAGGGTGTGAGATTGGCTAGGTCTTATTAATTTAAGGGAAGATAAATTCGTTTGAATCAAGTAGTAGATGAAGAATTGCTTAAACGATTTGCTGGTGGAGATTCAGCATCGTTTAAGCTTTTATATGAACGACATAAAGGCGGTCTGTATCGTTATTTGTTGAGGCAATTGAAAAATCAGCAATTAGCCGAAGACTTATTTCAGGATACTTGGAGTAAAGTTATCGATCGTGCGGAGTCATTTGAGCCAAACGCTAAATTTTCAACTTGGTTATACACAATGGCGCGCAACCGAGTAGTTGATCAAGTGAGGCATTTGCAAGTTGTCGAAAAGGTGATTGATGATTCTGTGGACGGTGCAGAGGGCCAAATTAATGACTCAGAAGTTCATCAAACTAGGGGGGAGAAAATGCTGATAGCTGATAAACAGCGGTTTTTCCTGAAAGAATGCATGAAAAGGTTACCCGTGAAGTTTTTGGATGTTTTTCTACTTAAAGAAGAGTCGACGTTAACGATAAAACAAATTGCGGAGATCGTTGGTTCTTCCCATGAAGCAACGAAAAGTAGATTACGTTATGCCTATGCTCAGTTAAGAGACTGTTTATCTAAAAAGATGCCAGATTGGGGAACCGAGGATGCCCATCATGAATAACAATCCAACATCCTCTAGTGAAGATATAGTTGACTCAGAAGTCAGCAATTTATACCAATCTCAAAATAAACCAGCACCTTCCCAGTTAGTGGACAGCCACATTTTAACCTTAGCGAAGCAACGTATTGATGCTAAAAATCAGTCAACTAAATGGCGACAATGGCAATGGCCTGCATCAATTGCTGCTTCAGTGATGTTCATTAGCTTAGTGGTTTACACGCAGTACGAGCAGTTCGACCCGCGTTTTGAACAGGCACCACAGGCTGATGTAGATAGCTATGAAATTGCTGATCAAGCGACTTTGGATGAAAGCGAAGGAGCTAGCAAAGCTAAATTGCAAACTAAAGATTTAAGTAAACCGTCAGTTTCGACGCGAATGGCGAGTGCACCATTGCCCCAGAAAGAAGAATTTACAGAGCAACAGCTGGATGAACCTGAGCGGGCCCAATATGCTGAAAAAGAAGCGTTAACTTTAGCTGCCAAGGCAATGGATAATGTGGAAATTGAACCCTTGGCATTGGAGCTTGAGCTACCCTTAGAGGTCGAAGTTGACGAGCAAATTCCAGAAGAAATAGCCTTGAGTCAGGAAGAAGCCGAACAGATGGCATTGAAAAAAGCTGATTTACTTGCCAGACAGGCAACTGACCAGTCAGCCAAAAAAGAACAACAAGCTAACAAAAGATTGTCTATATTAGATACTGCAGCAGCATTTAGTGATATTCAAGATTCAAAATCAAAGATTCAGGTTAATACCGAATATCTTGATAACTTGTTGAAAAAGCTTGAAGGACAGGCTGTACTAACTAACTCCGATTCCTTTAAAAGTAAGGAGTTAAAAAGGTTGCAGGGAGATATTTTCGATTATTTGTCGCTACTCAAAATGTCTGATCCTTTGGTTGAGATTGACGAAAAATATTGGAAAGTGTTAACGCAAGAACAACAAGAGAAATTAGCTAAGTAGTCTCTACTAATACCAATTTAGTGTCATTATTTCATGGTAAAGGTATTTTGGGTATTTTGGGACAGGCATGATTTTTTTAATTTCTAGGGTTAAATTGTTGGACTAAATTGTTGGACAGCCATAAATTTATTTTTAAATTTTTAATGTTCAGTAAAAAATAAGACATCTTCTATACTTCGAAAATTGTGGTAGTTGTGATCTAAACATGAAATACCGATTAGTTTCTAACAGGAGCAAGTGTAATGAGCGATAAAAAATGTCCATATGAACCAACAGACCTCACTACTAGCAGTGGCGCGCCGGTAGTCGACAATCAAAATAGTTTAACTGCAGGCAAACGAGGTCCGGTTTTAGCGCAAGACGTGTGGTTAAATGAAAAGCTTGGCAACTTTGTACGTGAGGTCATTCCTGAAAGGCGCATGCATGCTAAGGGGTCAGGGGCATATGGTACGTTCACCGTTACTCAAGATATTAGTAAATACACTCGCGCCAAAATATTTAGTGAGGTAGGTAAAAAAACTGAAATGTTTGCGCGTTTTAGTACGGTAGCTGGAGAGCGCGGTGCCGCTGATGCTGAACGCGATATTCGAGGGTTTGCTTTGAAGTTTTATACTGAAGAAGGGATATGGGATATGGTTGGCAATAATACCCCTGTTTTCTTTTTGCGAGATCCTCTTAAATTTCCAGACTTAAACAAAGCAGTTAAGCGTGACCCTCGTACTAATATGCGATCGGCTACAAATAATTGGGATTTTTGGACATTATTGCCAGAAGCGTTGCATCAAGTAACTGTGGTAATGAGTGATCGTGGTATTCCAGCTTCATATCGGCATATGCATGGTTTTGGCTCTCACACCTATAGCTTTTGGAACGAGGCAGGCGAACGCTATTGGGTTAAGTTTCATTTCCGCACTCAACAAGGTATTAAAAACTTAACCGATAGCGAAGCTGCAGACGTGGTTGCTATGGATCGAGAAAGCAATCAAAAAGACCTCTATGAGGCCATCGAGCAGGGAGATTTTCCTAAGTGGAAGATGTATGTACAAATTATGCCAGAGGCTGAAGCGGATAAAGTTCCTTACCATCCTTTTGATTTGACTAAAGTGTGGCCTAAAGGAGATTACCCATTAATAGAAGTTGGTGAGTTTGAGCTCAATAAAAACGCTGAAAACTATTTTGCAGATGTTGAGCAAGCAGCCTTTGCTCCCAGTAATTTAGTTCCAGGTATTAGTGTTTCACCAGATCGTATGCTGCAGGCTAGACTGATAAATTATGCAGATGCTCAACGTTATCGAGTGGGTGTGAACCTGAATCAAATTCCGGTGAACAAAGCCCGCTGCCCTGTGAATAGTAATGCTCGTGACGGTCAAGGTCGAGTCGACGGCAATTACGGCGATAAACCTCACTACGAACCTAATAGCTTTCAACAGTGGCAGGAGCAACAACAGTTCGCGGAACCACCTTTGAAAATAGATGGCTATGCTAAACGTTATGATTTCCGTGAAGATGATGAAGACTATTTCAGTCAGCCTCGTGCATTATTTAATTTAATGAATGATGAACAAAAGCAAGCTCTATTTGAAAATACTGCAAGGCAAATGGGTGATACTTTTGATTTTATTAAATTTCGTCATATTCGCAATTGTAATAAATGTCACCCAGAATATGGTGAGGGTATAGCTAAAGCACTAGGCTTAACAGTTGCAGATGCAATAAAAGCAAGAGAGGCGGATCCTGCTATTCATCTATCAAGTTGTTTGTAAATAAAACTTCGACAAACATAAACACCGTTTTAGCATGTTAAAACGGTGTTTTTTTGTGGACAAATCGTGTTTTTTAAATTGGACAGGCATGTTTAAATGGACAGGCATAACTTTGTATGATCTTTAAATTTGGACAGGCATAGTTAATTATTTAATTAGACAGACACTACTTTGTATGAATAACAATATGTAATGCTAAGTTATTTTTATAGACAAGCTAAAAGTGAATATAATTCTTTTTTAAAATGAGCTAAAAACGAAATATTGAAGTGTGGCAGTTAATTAGGTGCGCGATAGTTTTGCCGATATATGACTAAGCAGTATTTTTCGATTCAGAAATTAACTTGATTGAATTATTATTAAATTGAACCAACTAAGCGCTTATGTCGACGTCGTCGTTTATAACTTTTAAGAGTGTCGTTTTGGCCTGCTGCGACACTAAAAGTTTCTTCGAAGCTTGAAAAAAGGGTATTCCAAGTTTGTTCATCAAAACCAAGTCGCTGAAGGATAGGTGACTGATTCATATTTATTGCACCACTTTTAGTGGGATGTAGACTACGCCCGGAAAGGTCGACTAACTTTAGATAGTCTATAAGATTAAACGGTATCACGGTTGTTTGACGGGTTAATACGTTGCTTAAAAATGGCATCAATGTTGAAGGTTGTTTTCCGTGTTTCAAGTCGATAATACGTCGTCTGACGCTGGTATGTTTAGAGGTTTCAGGTGTGGTGGCTAATTTTGCCCGAATTGGGTTTAAATCCACATAAACCATGCATGCGGCTATTGCATGCTCATCTAATAGCGCTTGAGATTTAAAGCGTCCTTCCCAGAAATGGCCGGTACATTGGTCTTCATGATTGGCTTTTCGCGCAATGGGTTCGTTAAGTTCGCGCATGAACCAACTGATATCCATTAGCCGTTGTCGGTAGATGGATAAAGTGGCTTGCAAACTGTCTAATTCTGGCGCAGAAAACGATGTGGTTTCACTACTCAAGAATTGCTGGGTTAACAGCGTTCCTTTGTGTAATTTATGCCATCTTGCGCACACTTGTTTGTCCGTCCAGTGATTAGCGTCGTTCACGTTAACATGCAACACCACATGGGAATGATTGCTCATAATGGCGTAGGCACAGACATCAATGGCAAATACCGTGGATAAAAACAGTAATCGGTCTTCAACCCACTGACGACGGTGTTCAAAACTTTTTCCTGTGACGTTGTCTTTCCCACACAAATAAGCCCGACGAACACAGCGGGACACGCAGTGATAGTAGGGAGTGTCCGTCAAACAAATTTGACGCTTCCTTGCTAAAGGCATAGTTCTTCCTGTTGAATCTAATACCTAAAGCTTAGTGGATTACTTGAAAGAGGTGGTCTAGTTTGTGGCTGTCTTGATTTTAAATTTGTGGCTGTCCAACAAAAGAAAAGCTTAGGAGAATTTCAATCAAGCTTACTTTTTCACAGGAATACCTTTAAGTAACGCTAAAACTGCGCTGTTGTTGTTTAAATTAGCTAAATCAATGAGGTAGCTTTTTTCAAGTTCTTGCATTGAATGCTCAGATATAAGACTTTTTACAGTCTGCGTTTCGCCATTCACTATTGCGGTTTTAAGTGCAGCAAAATGCATAAAGCTATTGTCATCTTTATTTGAGTTTTCCGATGTCATTTATTCCTCCCAGGTCAAATTAAAACTCACATAGCTCGAATATTAACCTAACATATTATTCAGTGGTTTATCAATTTGTCCCATAATATTGATAAACCACCATCAACTGTCCCCATCATCAACTCTGCGCATGCTTTCAAATAGTGAGGGCTCCCAAGGTCGCATTGCCATCAATATGCCCATGTGTTGACGCTTAGATAGTGGTAGTGAGGCATCTTCTTGGTTGAGATCAGATGCTTCCTTAGTTAGCTGGTTTAACTTGCGCTGAATAATCTCTATTGACGTTTGTGAATATCTACCCCGGATATAAAGCCTGAAATTCCACTTTTCATCTTTTTTGGGAGCCATGAATTTCACCATTACCTCCTGTTCCATAAATTTCTCTAACGGACCGCCAGGTATCCATCTAAAATCTTGAGCAATCAAGGTCTTATAGTAATTATTGGGTAACAAGCTGATTATTTTAAGTTTGTCTAGTTTTGCTAATAAGCGGGTACATTCGTATTGATCAATATCGTAGTGTTCAATCAATTCGTTAAATTTCCACGAATCCCGCACACACACGGCAACCAGCAGTAATTTAGGATCGGCGAGTAATTGTAGTTCTTGTTCTTCCGTAAGTTGGCTGAGTTTCTCGGTTTGTTGCTGTGCTACCACAAACAGGTCAGAAAGTGACATCTGCAGTATGTCGCATATTTCTTCAAGACGTTCTAGTGTAAAACTATTAGTTGAAAAAATGCGTTTTATGTTGGCCTCACTCATTGCTAACTTATCGGCAAGCGCTCGATAGGTAATTTGATGTTGTTTTAAAAGCTGCTTGAGCGTTTTACTTACCTGTCCAATTTGACTCATTCTTTTCCTCGGGTATTAAAATAATAAACTAATGGTTGATGTTTAGTATACATAAAACAGTATTGTT
This sequence comes from Aliiglaciecola sp. 3_MG-2023, assembly GCF_030548205.1. Classification (GTDB taxonomy): domain Bacteria; phylum Pseudomonadota; class Gammaproteobacteria; order Enterobacterales; family Alteromonadaceae; genus Aliiglaciecola. The sequence continues at coordinate 152,624 of NZ_JAUORV010000007.1, forward strand.
TACACAGGGTATACCTGAAAGCTATTGTTCATCTCGTTCACAACAAACAGGAAGAACAATATGAAAGCCTTAACTACTGCTTTAATAATCATTTTATCTACATCATCTTTGAACGCACTTGCTGAAGGATCTGTCCATCATAGTGGACAGGCAAGTAAACATACTGCTTTAGCTGCATCGGAAGGATTAGCTTCTACCGCTAAAGTGGCTAGCGTGGTAATGGTCACCCCAGTGATAGTCGCAGGTAGCGTGAGCTTAGTTGCTGGAAGCGCTGTTGTAGAGGCCGGGGATGCATTAAGTGATGGCCTCATGTCCTCCCATAGTGCTTCTCATGAACATCATCATCAACAAACATTGATTATCACTGAGCATACTATCACTGCTGATCCTGCCCCTAATCAAGTGATTAAACGACAGTAAATTAGCCTGACGCTTTTGAATAATTCTAATAACTTTTGTACGGAGACTAAGGAAATGAAATCTCGAACATATTATCTACTCATCATGATTAGTACGTTTAGTTTTTTGCCTAACATTGTATTTGCTGGCAGTCAAAGTGATGCTCCTAGTCAGCACGAGCCTAAGAAAATTATTAAATTTGCCAAAGACGTTGAAAAATATGCAGCCTCTAAGGGCGCTAGAGCATTTATTATTGCAAGAGTAGGGAGGCCAGAGAAAGATTTGCCTGAAGGAATTAAGTTTACCCATACGGCAGTAGCATTGTATTCAAATATTACCTTGGACAATGGTGAAGTAGTGCAAGGTTACGCAATACATAACCTTTATCAAATAAATGGAAAGCCGAATCAAAGTGAACTCATTGTCGACTATCCAGTGGATTTCTTCTGGGGTGTACATGAATTAACTGCCGGCATTTTAATTCCACGCAAAGAAGTACAGGAAAAACTGATAGAATTGATCGCTTCGGGAAACGATAAAGCTCTGCACAATCAACACTATTCGGTTATTGCTAACCCGTTCAATTCGACCTTTCAAAACTGTACTGAGTACACTCTAGATTTACTTAATTCGGCCATCTACGGCACGCGAGATGTTGCGCAATTGAAGGTTAATGCAAAAGCACATTTCCATGCACAACAGGTCAAGACTAACCCATTTAAATTGTTTTTTGGCTCTCTATTCATGGATGATGTCACTACTAAAGATCACGACGGCAAGGTATTTACAGCGACGTTTACCACCATTGGCAATTACCTAAGACGGAACGAATTGGCCAGTGAATTTATTACTTTCACGGCAAGCGGAGATATAAACTCATTGTAAGGTATATTAATAATAAACTTTAGGGCTTGAAATAAGCTACATTTAAAAATTGGGTTTATTAATGGCCTTGTTGAAGGCAAGCTTTATCCATACCTTAGATAACACATTAAACAACAGGGAATTATTATGACAACACAACCGGTAACGACTTCTATGCACGCCCCAACAAAATCTTATACCTATGCAGCTGTTGCAGCTTTGATTATCGGCATCGGTGCTTATGGTGTGGGGCTCTTTAATGCTCAAATGTTACTTAATGAAAAAGGTTACTATCTAATAACGTTACTTTATGGATTATTTTCTACAGTTTCTTTGCAGAAAAATGTAAGAGATAAGGCTGAAGGTATAAACACTTCATCTATTTACAGCACCTTGTCATGGTTATCTTCCGGTCTAGCCATAGGGCTTTTAGTGATTGGTTTGATCAATGCTGATTTATTATTGAGTGAAAAAGGATTTTACGCTATGGCATATACATTAAGTTTGTTTGCAGCTGTGACTGTCCAAAAAAACGTTAGAGATAAACAAGCTTTAGATAATTCCACTGCCGTTGAAGCAGCAGAAACCACAGAACCGGTCGTAATCTAAAAATAAAAAGACATAAGCAAAACCAGTACAGCCTGTTTATCAAATAAACAGGCTTTTTTCTTTATCACTCTTCAACTCGATAAGACGTGGTTATGTTCACATTTCCAGTTAACATCAACATCACTGAACAATATTTTTCACAGGATAACTGCACTGCACGAGCTAGGTGTTTATCACTTATTTTTTCACCGCTAACTACATATTCTGCATGAATATCGGTAAATACTTTTGGAGCAGAATCTGCTCGAGTTGCTGAGAGTTCACATCGGCAACTTGTTAGAGGCAGACGAGATTTCTTCATAATTTCAACTACATCAACGGAAGAACAGGCTCCTACGGATAATAGGACTGTCTCCATTGGTGTTAATTGATCACCATTTCCATCTAATTGGAGTTTTTTACCCGATTCGGTTTCACAATCAAACAGCATATCTTTTTGCCAGGTAACAGTGGCTTGCATTTCTTGTTCCTTGTTAAGGTCGTTATAGTTTTACTTTACTAGTGTGATTTTCGTTTTATCGATTAAAATACGTTTTTGTTTAAACAGCGATCCCAAAGCCTTTTTATAGGCATTTTTACTGGCTCCAAAGCGCTGAGTAATTTCATGGGGAGGACTTTTATCGGTTAACGTTGAAAGGCCGTCATGGGCTATTAAATCGTCAATGATAAGCTCGGTTAGCTCTTTTCTTGCTTGTTCATTGTGAAACTGAAAACACAAATCAATTTTTCCATCTTCGCGAATACGTTTAATGAAACCTTTCATCTGTTGACCAGTTCGAATTGGTTTAAACACTTCGTCCTTAAAAATTAGGCCAAGATGAGTACCATTTATCACCGCTTTGTAGCCTAAATCTGTGCGACCACAAATGATCAAATCTGCTTCTACTCCAGCTTTAAGATCATGACCCTCTTCAGATAAAAAGTCGCGAAGCTTAGTAGATGCTGCAAGGCGTCCGGTTTCTGGATCTTCAAAAACATAAACGACATACTCAACACCCTCGGACATAGGGCGTTCTTGTTCACTAAAAGGAACTAAAAGATCTTTTTCTAACCCCCAATCTAAAAAAGCACCAACACGCGTTAGGCTTTTTACTTTTAATACCGCAACTTCATTTACCTGGGCGAGGGGGATCTTAGAGGTCGCTATAATGCGATCCTCGCTGTCATGATAAATAAAAACATTGACCATTTGACCAACTTCACAACCTTCAGGCGCAGAACCATTTGGCAGTAAAATACGTTCCACTTGGGAACCATCTAGATAAAATCCAAAGGGCAATTTGTCAACCACTTCTAAGCGATTCATTTTTCCAATTTGTAGCATACACCTGACTTTTTTTAAGAATAAAGTAAACTAGCGAATCTTAGTTGTGATCTGTGTGAAAATCACTATGTTGAACTCGCCTTAGATCACCATTATATCTGAATTTACATGGAGCAATAAGCGCTTGATCAAACTAAATTGTGACTTAGGTGAAAGTTATGGGGCGTGGCGCATGCCGCATGACGATTTAATTATGCCATACGTCGACATGGCTAACATTGCTTGCGGTTTTCACAGTGGTGACCCGCAGGCTATGCAATCCGCTATCATCTCTGCAAAAAAGCACAATGTAATAATAGGTGCACATCCTTCCTACCCTGACTTACAAGGTTTTGGTCGTCGCAGTATGGCCTTGTCCGAAGCTGAACTAATTCCACTGCTACATTATCAAATTGCGGCATTAGAGGGCATGGCTAAAATTCATGCTAAAACTGTCGATTATGTCAAGCCACACGGCGCTTTATATAACGATATGATGGCTAACCAAAGTTTATTTGAAACTGTTGTAAAGGCTGTCAGTCTATATTCAGAAGGATTAATTTTGGTCGTTCAAGCGGTATCGGATTGGCAATCTTTCAAGCAAATAGCAAATAAGTATCATGTTGAACTTCAATTTGAAGCCTTTGCAGATAGGCGATATACAGAAACAGGGTTGCTATTATCCCGCGCTAAACCCGGAGCCGTGTTGCAGCTAAATGATATGTTTGCGCAGGTAAAGAGAATGGTAGAAAGCCAAGAAGTAGTATCTGCATCGGGACAAGTTTTACCGTTAAAAATAGACACACTATGTGTCCATGGTGATAGTAAAGGTGCAGCCGAAGCGGTGAAACATATCCGTGAGCTATTATCTTTATGACTGTCTTTAAACTAGTTAAGTCAATCGAATCATGAAGTACCCAGAAGTTACGATAAATGTAGCCAGCGAAAATGCCTTAATTGTCTATTTTGATGGGCTAACACTCAATGAAAAAAATCAACAAGTAAGTATGTTTGTGCACCTATTGCAACAGACAGATATTCCTTGGGTGCAAGAGGTTATCCCTGCATATCATTCTGTATTAATTAGTTTCGACATTTTTCTTACAGATTTTTTTGCAGTGAAAGCACGCATTTTAGAATTGGTTAAGACTCTACAAAATGACAATGGCGTAAACGCAGGTACTTCACTGACACCGAATATTGTTGATATCCCGGTCTGCTATGGCTTGCCTGAAGACAACGATTTACAGCGAATTGCTAAACACAATAACATGCCTGTCCATGAAGTTATTCAACTGCACCAACAACTCAGCTACCGAGTTTATTGTTTAGGTTTTGCGCCTGGCTTCGCATTTCTAGGGGAAACCCATGACAATATAGCCACCCCTAGATTAACAGCCCCTCGTAAGAAAGTGCCAAAAGGTGCAGTGGCTATCGCTGATCGACAAACCGCTATCTATCCTAATGAATCGCCAGGAGGATGGAATATTGTTGGTGTTTGTCCGCTAGAATTATTTGCCCCAAAACGAACATCACCTTCTCCATTCAAAGTAGGCGATACCGTTAGGTTTAAGCAAATTAGTGAAGATAAGTATTACCAAATGCTGGAGCACAATTCGTGAATCATGTTATTGAAATAATGACTACTGGCTTACAAAGTATGTTAGTGGATTCAGGTCGAAGAGGCTACCAGCACTTGGGGATCACCTCTGGTGGTCCGGCAGACCGACGCAGTTGCCTATGGGCTAACTGGTTATGTGATAATAAAGATAATGCCCCTAGTATTGAAGTAGTTGGTTGCGGATTTAGTTTCAAAGCCCTTTCTTATTGCCAGGTGGCGATATCTGGGGGCGCTACTGAGATTTCTATTAATGATCGCATTTTCCTATCTTGGCGCAATTTTAAATTGAATGCCGGTGATGTTTTAACCATTAATAAATCCGATAATGGGCTTCGTAGTTATGTGGCTGTCCATCAAGGTTTTCATGTACCAGAAATCTTTGGAAGTTGCACAACGGTTATGCGCGATAGGCTAGGGGGCTTAACGCAAGACGGGCAAGTATTGAAGCTCGGAGATCAAATTGCATTCTATAGTCAAACTCCTGCCACTGAGCTCAAAATACCAAAAATCGCTCCTCTTGAGGCCCAAAGAAGTGTTAAGGTTGCGGCAAATAGTGAATTAACCTTGAGATTGGTCGAGGGCTATCAAATTAACGACTTTTCAGCTGTGGCGATAAGGCAACTATATCTTAATCAATACGTCGTAAGCCCCGACTCAAGTAGAATGGCTTGTAAGTTGACTGGCAATCCTATTGCGGCACCGAATCAACCAATGTTATCAGAAGGAATTACCCGAGGTGCTGTGCAAATTCCTCAGCAAGGGTTACCTATTATTATGTTGGATGATAGGCAGACTGTAGGAGGCTACTACAAGGTGGGCAGTGTCTTGTCCGTTGATTGTGACAAATTGTCTCAAGCAACACCTGGATGCAAAGTCACTTTTTCAGCAATTGACATTCAAACCGCCCACAACTTGGTTAATCTGGCAGAAGTTAAACACGCTAAGCTTTTCACCCGAATTCAATCTAACTAATATTTTGGCAGTAATATGACTGATTCAATTGTATTCCTTAATGGTACTTTCATGCCCCAAAGTGAGGCGATGATATCCCCACTTGATCGTGGTTTTTTGTTTGGGGATGGGATTTACGAGGTAATACCCGCCTATGACCGGAAAATGGTCGGCTTTGCTCCACATATCAGACGTTTGCAAAATAGCTTAACAGCGATAGGCATTAACTTAGATTGGTCTGAGGACAAGTGGCGACAGCTTTTAAGCGAGCTGTTAAGGCAAAATAGCGGAGATAGCCTGGCCATTTATATTCAAGTGAGTCGAGGGGTCAGTCCTAAACGGCAACATGGTTTCCCTGACAATATCGAACCAACCTTATTTATGATGTGTTACGCCATTAAACCACCAGTTAATTATGATGATGGGAATCACCAAGGGTTGCACTTAGTAAGCCAGCAAGATCTGCGCTGGCGTCAATGTCATATTAAGTCTACCTCTTTGTTGGGCAACGTTTTACATTACCAAAGTAGTCAAGATCACAATGTCGATGAATGCTTGCTTTTCAATGAAGCTGAGCAAATTACAGAAGCATCATCTTGCAATGTTTTTGTGGTTAAAAATAAACAGATTTTTACGCCGTCTTTGGACTCGCAATTATTACCAGGGATTACACGAGCAATTGTTTTAGATCTTTTGAGAACGCATACTGATTATCAAGTCTTGGAGCAAAATATCAGTTTACAACAAGCTCGATCTGCGGATGAAATTTGGTTAACCAGTTCGACTAAAAATATTGCACCAGCGATAACCTTAGACGGAGAAAAAATTGGTAGTGGCAAGATTGGAAAAACGTATAAAGAAGTGAATTCGTTATTTAATCAATTTAAATATGATTACTGACTTTTAATTTTTTACTACTTTTTATTGCATCAGGACACGCTACTTAATGACACGCCCCACTGAAATTACAATCGATTTAAACGCTTTAATTGCAAATTGCCATTATGCTCAATCACTATCTCCAGACAGTCAAACTGTGGCGGTGGTTAAAGCGGATGCTTATGGCCATGGTGCAGCAGAAATTGCTAAGGCGCTGGAACAAACTGTTTCTATGTTTGCGGTCTCTAGCTTAGAAGAAGGAATTGAATTACGTCAACAAGGTATTACTGCACCAATATTGTTGTTGGAGGGATGTTTTAGCTTAGAGGAACTGTTTATCGCCTGTCAATATGGGTTTAGCGTGGTTATGCATAACCTTTATCAGTGTCAAATGCTTGAAAATTTGGACGCGAAACAACAGATTGCTATTTGGTTGAAGGTTGATACCGGTATGCATAGACTTGGCTTTTTGCCTGAACAGGTCATGGATATTTACGCAAGGTTAAAAGGCGTAAAGCAGGTAAAAAATGTGGTGCTCATGACGCATTTATCTTCTGCTGACGAAACTAATAATCACTTTACCAATCAACAAATTGAAAAATTTGCCAACTGTCATAAGCAGTTGGAGAGCCATTTTTCTATACAAATTGAAACCAGTATCGCTAATTCTGCGGGGCTTAAAGCTTGGCCTATAGCGCGGGGGACATGGAATCGTCCTGGCATCATGTTATATGGCGTTTCGCCGTTTATGCCCACGAATAAACTGTCTGTAGATAACTTACCTGAGCATAGCATGCAGCAACAACTACTCCCTGTTATGGCGTTTATGTCCAAGGTGATTGCTCTTAGGAATGTGCCTAAAGGAGAAACGGTGGGCTATGGGAATACTTGGGTCGCCAGCAAAGATTCTGTCGTGGCCACCATCGCTGCAGGATATGGTGATGGATACCCTCGTACTGCTAAGCTTGGTACTCCAGTGTTAGTGAATAGACAACACGCTAAGTTGTGTGGCAGAGTCTCTATGGATATGATCACTGTTGACGTGACAGGCTTAACAGGGATAGAAATTGATTCAGAGGTAGAGTTGTGGGGAAAAAATTTATTGGTAAATGAAGTGGCATCTTGGGCAGATACGATAGGTTATGAACTAGTCACTAGAATGCCAAAACGCACTCGTCGCAGAACCATCAATTCATAGAAGATTGAATTTCAATTCAATCTTCTCTTCATCGTGACTAATCTTCGTCACAAGTTCCGTCAGTGCACTCACCATACAGATACAAACTGTGATGGGTTAATTTCATTTTATTTTGAGCTGCTACTTCTTCTTGACGTTTTTCAATAATCGGATCTTCAAATTCGATCACTTTGCCACATTTTAAACATACTAAATGATCGTGATGTTGCTTATGACTGATTTCAAATACGGATTTACCACCTTCAAAATGATGTCTGTTTAATATTCCGGCATCATCAAATTGATTGAGAACGCGATAAACCGTGGCTAAGCCTATTTCTTCACCTTGTTCTATTAATAGCTTGTATACGTCTTCCGCACTTATATGTTGGTTTGCAGGCGCTTGCAAAACCTCGAGAATTTTTAATCTTGGTAGGGTTATTTTAAGCCCTGCTTTTTTTAATTCTTTATTTTGATCCATCTGTTTTTCTAAACGATAACTGGTGGCTTCATTATAGGGAAGTATAGGAAATATGAAAGGGATAGCGAACAAACTAATCATTAAAGTCGTTAAATATTCCGACCAAAGCAACATTTTTGTAACATGCTACTCTTTAAGGATGATCCAAAGAATGAAATCTAACTACCAAGGTGACTGCGCAAATTAGCTAAATTAGGTGGGCTGGGCCAAGCTGACGTCAATGTTAATGAAAACTCATCGAGGTTGGTTAACAAAATAATCGATTAATTAGGGCTAAAGTTAATTATGGGACTTAATGTCATAGGCAAAATTATTACCGGTTTTATATTGTTCGGGTGTGTAATGTTAGTCACAAATTTAGTTTCTTATCTTAGTTTAGATGACATACGTCAATCAGCTAAAAGTGTGGTTCAACACAAAATGCCAGTGCAGGGAAACATGTTACAAATTCAAACCGGTATTTTGTCACTTGCCACAATCTCGACTAAAGGTTATTTCGAACAATCATTGGATGAATTAGACGCTAATCAACAGAACTTTGAGCTATTATCATCGGAATTTTTGCTTAATCTTGAAAACCTTGATCAACTAATAGGTGCTAAAAATGTTTCTTTTCAACAGGGTTTACAGAGCGCTTTAGCATACGTTGAGCAATCTAAAAATATGTTCCAGGCAAAACGCAAACAATTATTATTGGATATTGAGATCAAGCAGACAGCCACCAATATTGTTGCCATGGCGGACGAAACCAGCGCCCTGTTAGGCGATATGACATTTTTGGAAAACGAGGATCCTAATCTTGAAGTGTTAATAGGTACAGCCATTAATGCAGATAACAAAATTATGCCATTGTTTACTTCCATCAAAGAGTATATTGCTACTAATGATAATCAATTAAGTGAAACCATCAAGGGCGACATTGAGTTTACTCTGAGCAACGTACAAGTCGACATCGACTATATTAATAGATTAGCACAAAGCATTGATACTGAAGGATACGTGCAGTCGCTCAATGAACAATTTTTGCAGTTACAAAATACACTACAGCAAGAGCCCGGTTTGTTTTCAAAACAAGGTAACAGACTAGACTTAATACTTCAGGCAAACGCTTTTTACGCTATTGCGAATGAGCATTTAGATGGTGCAAGGCAGCATTTTTCAACGGTTTTTTCAGAGGTCAATCAAGACACGTTGCTAGGGCAACAGGCCATTATAGAAACGGTTAACTCAAATATCTGGAAGGGGTTAATCTTATTGATTTTTGCCCTATTGGCAGCGATCGTATTTGGCAGCATTGCCACACGTAGTATCGCCCTGCCGTTGGCAAGAATTAATCGCAGTTTGGCTGTAATTAGCAGTGGAGATTTAACCCACAAAGCTTATTCTACAAACCAAGATGAGTTTGCGGTATTGGCAAAGAACGTTAATAAGGTCACTGAAAACTTGCATGCAGTGATTGAAAAGATCCTTATTCAAGAAAAGTCATTGGAAAATGCTACGGTGACGACAGCCAATTTAAGTAAACAAACGTTGCATCAAGTTGAGCAACAAAAGGAACAGTTGGGCTTAACAGCATTGGATACCCATTCAATTCGACAAGCCAGTAAAATGAATACCGAACATATTCAAAATGGAATGCAGCAGTTGCAACAGGTAAGCTTACAAAGTGCCAATGTCAGAAAGTTAGTATCCTCCACGCAAACTCAAATATCTGAACAAACTCAGCAAGCTGCTCACTCCTCAAAAATAATTAATAGATTAGATGAAAATAGTAAGAAAATCGGCAGTATTTTAGATGTGATTAAAACTATTGCCGAGCAAACTAACTTGTTAGCCTTAAATGCTGCGATAGAGGCAGCGCGAGCGGGTGAACAGGGGAGAGGCTTTGCTGTGGTTGCTGATGAAGTGCGCACGTTAGCAAATCGTACTCAAAACTCCACGGAAGAAATTGAATCTATGATAGCCAGTTTTCAGACCGATGCAGAACAAGCAGTCAAGGCTATCAATACAGGTGCAAATTACGCCAAGCAAAGCGAAGCGCAAATTTTTGATGTGGCGCAACAAGTCGCTGAAATATACGAAACCATAGATAGTTTACGGAAAATGAATCAAGATATTGTCAGCGATAGTGTAGAACAAGATGGGCTATTTGAGAAAATTGCAGATAACCTAGCCGAGATTGTTGCTTTGGCTGAGAAAAGTGCAGAATCTACTTATTCTTCTGCAGCGGCAAATCAAACACTAACGGATTTAATGGTGGAAATGAAAAAAGCGGTTAGTCAGTTTAAATTGTAGTATTTATACAAAGCTAATATTGTTTAATTACTTATTTTTACGCCAAAAAATAAGCGCTAGGGTTGTTAAAACCGACCAACGCTTGTGTACACAGAAGAGGGCATGCTAAATTCGAAAGATTAGGCTAATTCAGACAAACAAAGTTCTTCGTGAATTTGCTTACACCAATCTTTCACTCTTTGTTCCGTTAGCTCGGGTTGACGATCTTCATCAATACCTAGCCCAACAAAATGCTCATCATCTGCCATGCCTTTAGATGCTTCAAAATCATAACCTTCACAAGGCCATTGGCCGACCAGAATAGCGCCTCTAGCTTCGACGATATCACGAATCATGCCCATCGCATCTAGGAAATATTCGGCGTAATCTTCTTGATCGCCACAACCAAAAATAGCCACTAGTTTGTCATTGAAATCAATTTCTTCCAACTCCGGGAAAAAATCATCCCAATCACATTGAGCTTCACCGTAATACCAAGTTGGGATCCCGAATAAAAGTAAATCAAACTCAGCAATGTCTTCTTTACTGCTTTTAGCAATATCGTGAACATCAATAAGGTTCTTACCCAGTTCTTTTTGGATCATTTTTGCAACGTGCTCTGTGTTGCCTGTATCACTTCCAAAAAATAAACCTACACTTGCCATTCCAACTTTCCTTTACTTAACTAATTCGATGCCTAATTATATTAAATACCACTGTTTTCCCAAAAGATCTGGATCAAACCTTTAGCAATAAAACCGGCTGCACCTAAAAATAAAACAAGATAAACAACGGCTCGACCAAGGAAGGGCACATTGTTCTTTTTTAACACATCGTGTATCGCAAATCCCATTAAGGCAAAAAGCGCAACCAAGGTCAGGTTTAACACGATAGCTTCTATTTGCTCATAATATTCATTTAGCATCGCAAAACCTTCTGAATAAAAAAACGCGCAGAATATACCATACAAAGTGACACAAGCGAATTACCCACAAGTATCATTTTGCAAAAAATCGTTAACCAAACGATTAAAAATGACGGGTTTTTGAGCATGTAACCAGTGACCAGCCGAGCCAATCACTTTTGCACTGCTGTTTGGAAACAAAGCACTAATAGCTGATTTGTGTTCTGGCAATATGTAATCTGACTGACCACCTTTAATAAAGAGTACGGGGGCCAAGCAAACATTATCACTAGCAATTCCTTCAGAAATAGCCGAGTAATCATGTTGCAACAGCGGTAAGTTAAAATCCCAGCGCCACTTGCCATCAACTTGCTTTAAACTTTTTAGTAAGAATTGACTGACACCTGGCTCTTTTAAATATTCAGACATCACAGCATCAGCATTACTTCGTGAAGTTATGCTTTCTAAGTTCACCGCGTTTAATGCACTAAAAACGTTCTGATGACGAGGTGTATAGCTTACCGGAGCAATATCAGCTACAACTAGCTTTTCGATTAGTTGGGGATTATCAAGGGCTATTTTCATGGCTATTTTACCACCCAAAGAATGCCCTAAAATGGATACTTTTTGGATGTTCAAAGACGCTATTAATTGCACTATTTTGTTGGCATACCCGGTGAACGAGAATCCGTCAGTGAAGGCGGATTTACCGTGATCAGGTAAGTCGATACTCAGAACATTGTAATTGCTCTCAACAGCTTTTCTTACCATAGACAAATTATCTAGGCTGCCAAAAAGGCCATGTAAAAGTACTAAATAAGGTTTTTCAGCTTCGTTGCTGCTTAGATGATAATTAATTGATTGCATAAGTAGTTAGATAGGGATAAGTGAACGGATATACAAGCAATTTAATTGAATTAATTGCACATAGCCAGAAATTAGCAATTTTCTGCCTATGTGCTTAATCATTTAGTTACATATTCGGGTAATTAGGTCCCCCTGCGCCTTCAGGCGTCACCCACACGATATTTTGTGTAGGGTCTTTAATGTCGCAGGTTTTACAATGTACACAGTTCTGAGCATTAATTTGTAGCTGTTTTTCGCCTTCTGGGCTGTCAATAATCTCATACACACCGGCAGGGCAATACCTTTGCGCAGGTTCATCGTATTTGGGCAAATTAATGACAATAGGCGTAGCGGGATCTTTTAATCGCAAATGACAAGGCTGATCTTCTTCATGGTTGGTATTGGATAAAAAGACCGAAGAGAGTTTGTCAAAGCTAATAACACCATCAGGTTTAGGATAATCTATTTTAGTAAATTCACTCGCTAAACCAATAGCGCCGTGATCAGTACTTGTATCTTTTAACTTAAACAGAACTTTTCCGCCCAAGATATTTTGTTCAAAGGTATTATAAGCGCCCCCTAAAAAGGTGCCAAACTTGTGCAAGGCTGCGCCGAAATTCTGTGAACTATACAGTTCTTTATACAACCACGAGTTCTCAAATTTCTCAGTGTAGGACGTTAGGTCTTGACCGACTTTATCTTGGCTAATAGCTTCCACTATGGTTTCAGCTGCTAAGATACCGGATTTCATGGCAGTATGATTTCCCTTAATTTTTGCGAAATTAAGAGTACCCGCGTCGCAACCCACCATAATTCCACCCGGGAAGGTCATCTTGGGCAGGGAGTTATATCCACCTTTAGCAATCGCTCTCGCGCCATAAGATACACGCTTGCCGCCTTCTAAGTATTGTTTCAATACAGGGTGTTGTTTTACTCTTTGGAATTCATCAAAGGGACTCAAGTGTGGGTTTTTATAATTTAGGTCGATAATGATACCCACTAAAACTTGATTGTTTTCAGCATGGTAAAGATAGCTGCCGCCTGTTTCACTGCTTAGAGGCCAACCCGCAGTGTGAACCACTAAACCTTCTTGGTGTTTGCTAGGATCGATATCCCAGATTTCTTTAAAACCGATACCGTAATGTTGAGGTGCAGCATCTTTATCGAGTTCAAATTTAGATATAAGTTGTTTGCCTAAGTGACCTCGACAACCTTCAGCAAACACTGTGTATTTAGCTCTTAGTTCCATGCCAGGCATATAGCTGTCTTTGTGTTCGCCTGTCTCGCTTATGCCCATGTCGCCAGTAATAATTCCGCCGACGCTGCCGTCCTGATTATAAATTATTTCTGAAGCGGCGAAACCGGGGAAAACTTCCACTCCCAATTGCTCAGCCTGTTCCGCCAACCAACGACAGACGTTACCCATACTGACGATATAATTCCCATGATTATGCATAGTCTTAGGTGTCATAAAGTTAGGTAATTGCGTAGCAGAATTTTCACTTTTTAGATAATAAATGTGGTCTTCGGTCACTTTAGTCGTGATAGGAGCACCACGCTCATTCCAGTCCGGAAAGAGTTCATCCATTGCTTGAGTTTCAAACACTGCGCCTGAAAGAATATGAGCACCTACCTCAGAACCTTTTTCGACAACACATACCATAAGCTCTTGTTCGTTTTGCTGAGCTAATTGCATAATTTTACATGCGGTTGATAGACCAGCTGGACCTGCGCCTACTACCACCACATCGAACTCCATCGATTCACGTTCCACGGGTTTCTCCCTTATAGATATCTATTAATTAAAGAAATAAATAGTTAAGCAACTATCACTCATACTTACCAAAATTGTTTGCTACTATTCATCACGCATATAGTTTCCATTATCTACTACATAGCACCTGATAACGTCCTTTTGCTTGATATTAATGTTAACTATATCAAATAGTTAGGGCTTAATTAAAATGTAAATGTGAAGCAATAATAAGGTTGAAAAATAGTACTTTTTATTAACATTAACATAATAAAACTGAAGCTCAAATGGAAATTATTGGCTATATTTATGGCTAAAATACTGAAACATTGATTTGTAAGTTTGTAATACAGTCGTTGACGTTTAGGTAAACAGCCAGTAAATTTAGACAACCTTACAAATACGCAGATTTTGCGTTACAACTTTTCGACACTTTATATCGTATAGAGGTAAACATGAAAATTTTAGTGCCGGTTAAACGTGCCATTGATTACAACGTAAAAGTTCGCGTTAAAGCCGATAACAGCGCGGTCGATTTGACCAATACAAAAATGTCAATTAATCCATTTTGTGAAATTGCTGTAGAAGAGGCGGTTCGATTAAAAGAAAAAGGTATTGCTGATGAAATTGTAGTGGTTTCAATTGGTGACAAAGCCTGCCAAGAGCAAATTAGAACAGCCCTAGCTTTGGGAGCTGATCGTGGTATCCAAATCGATACCAGTGAAAATTTAGATTCCCTTCAAGTGGCAAAACTATTAGCAAAAGTGGTTGAAGAAGAACAACCAGGGTTGGTTATTTTAGGTAAACAGTCGATCGATTCTGACAACAACCAAACCGGTCAAATGTTAGCTGCCATTTCAGGTATGCCTCAAGGTACTTTCGCGTCTGTAGTGGATATTGAAGGTGAAAAAGTGAAAGTGACACGGGAAATCGACGGTGGTTTGCAAACTGTTGAATTGAATCTTCCAGCCGTAGTCACTACAGATTTACGACTTAATGAACCCCGTTATGCAACTCTGCCTAATATCATGAAAGCAAAACGTAAACCCATTGATGTTAAACCAGCTGATGGTTTCGGAGTATCTCTTACATCGAATGTGAAAACATTGAAAGTTACTCCACCAGCACAGCGTTCAGGTGGCATAAAAGTGGCAGATGTAGCAGAGCTGGTCAACAAATTAAAAACTGAAGCGAAGGTGATCTAATGGCTGTTTTAGTATATGCAGAACACGACAATGAACAATTAAAAACTGAAACTCACAAACTAGTCAATGCAGCCAGTAAAATGGCAGCTGACGTAGTTGTTTTGGTTGCTGGGCAAGATTGTGCAGCAGTCGCTGAACAAGCAACTAAAATTTCCGGCGTAAGCAAAGTATTGTTGGCCGATAACGCAGAATATGCTCACCAAATGGCAGAGAATATTGCTGACTTAGTCACTGAGTTAGCTGCAGATTATTCCCATGTAATTGCAGCGGCAACGACTACGGGTAAGAACTTTATGCCCCGTGTAGCAGCCCTTTTAGATGTTGCACAAATTTCCGATGTTATCGCAGTAGAGAGCGAAGATACCTTTGTGCGTCCAATTTATGCGGGTAATGCGATTGCTACTGTACAAAGTAGTGATAGCAAAAAGGTACTTACTGTGCGTGCGTCAGCATTTGATGGAGCAGAAGAAAGTGGTTCTGCTGCAGTTGAAACAATTGATACCCTTAAAGTTGCCGATAAATCAGCATTTGTCAGCGCAGAGCTTACCGAATCTGAGCGTCCTGAATTAACCGCTGCTGAGGTGATTATTTCAGGTGGTCGCGGTATGCAAAATGGTGAAAACTTCAAATTACTTGAAGGTATCGCTGATAAGTTAGGCGCTGCTATTGGTGCTTCACGTGCTGCTGTTGATGCTGGCTTTGTGCCAAATGATATGCAAGTAGGGCAGACGGGTAAGATTGTCGCTCCTCAATTATACATTGCGGTAGGGATCTCTGGTGCTATTCAGCATTTAGCGGGTATGAAAGATTCAAAAGTGATTGTTGCTATTAATAAGGATGAAGAAGCGCCAATTTTCCAAGTAGCCGATTATGGCTTAGTGGGCGATTTGTTTGATGTATTGCCTGAGTTAGAAGCTGCACTTTAAACTATATAGAAAAATCAAAAAGGCAGTCTGCTATGATGAAGCAAGACTGCCTTTTTTATAATTCATGATAATTTGGTTTGGTTTTCTCTTTTAAAATAGCTTACAAAAATTACACTGATACGACTGAGTTTTCGTCAAACGAAATTGGCGATGTCACATAAGCATCCGCGTTCCAATCGTTTTCCCACTCTTCATCATTTAACAAATATCGAAATTGATACTCTGCATCCGCAGGTAGGTTTATGGTTGAAGAAAAAGAACCGTTCTTCAATTTCTTCATAGGAGATGTCTCGATATCCCAATCATTGAAATCTCCTACTAAACGCACTGTTTCAGCATTCTTAGCTTCTTCTTTCGACAACTTGAAAGTGACTTTACACACTGGTTTTGACTTAAGGTATTGTTTCTTGAAGCTCATATGCCCCTCCGCATGGTAATTAAATTACATTAATAGTCTATTAATTCGGCAATATTACAGTTTTAATCTAATTTTGTGAAATGGAATTACAAAAAATCACGTTCATTGACTGTAAATCATACAAAACATGCCCTTTATCGGTGCAAACTTTAGATGGTGTCTAAATTTTATGCACTTATTTAGTGTAAAACAAGGCATATTGAACGATCAATTTGCTTATACTCTCTATTAACTCAGAAATTGTGCCACTTTGTTTTAATCTAGATCAAATAGTAGCCATTTGTTGATATAAAATTAATCCACTAGGTTCAACAATAGTGCTTTGTGTTTTTATTTTGAGATTTGAATAATTAGTAACTTACTTAATTGTTGTTTGGAATAATACAAGTTGGATAACACAAATAAGCTGTATAATTGCTGTCTAGGGGCGTAGCGCAAGCGTTCAATAATTAAGTTAGTTGGACAGCGCATCCTCGGCGCATCTCTAAAAGACTAAAATAGCCAACGCAAAAGCTAATTTGGTAGCTAAATAGTATTAGCTTTAATCAAACTAACCAATGTTATTCCGCCTGTAATAGTTTTTTAAAAGTGCATATTGTGTTTTGGTTAAGATGAATAGTCACTGGTAAAGTGGATTAAAAAACAGTATAAAAATAACACAATAAGTCGTTATCCACTGCGCTGATCAAACATAAAAGTTTATTGATTTATCCATTTTGGGGTTCCGATTTTTAAAGCTTGTACGTCTAGGCATTATCAATAGTTCAGGGAATATGCTTTTGACGGTGCACAAGTTCAATCTAGAAGCGATGAAACAACAGGTAAAACACAGTGATTTATCTGCCCATCAGCGTGCGCTTATTTCTGATCTTTTTAACCAACATAATGACACCTTGCTACGCTTTTTGCGCACCCGTTTGCAGTCTGATTCAGACGCACATGAAGTGGCTCAAGAAGCTTATGTTAAGTTATTAGATTTAGATAAACCCGGCGCTATTAGTTATTTACGTTCTTATTTATTCAAAGTTGCTTCCAACTTAGCGATAGATAGATTGAGAGCAAAGCAAACAGCGGTAAAATATCAGCCTTTATTATTTTTTGATGAAGAGTCGCCTTCAGCTGAACAAGAAGCCCTCGTTAACGAAAGGGTTCAGTTAGTTTCTAGCTTTATTAGTGAGCTTCCTCCAAAGTGCAGAAAAGCATTCTTGCTTAGTCGTTATCATGGTTTGAGTTCAAAACAGATTTCTAATGTCATGCGAATATCAGATCGCATGGTTAGAAAATATTTAGTCCGAGCGACTGAACATTGTAAAATGCGGTTGCAAAAAGCCTTGGAGAGCAGTGAATGAGAGGCGAATTTAAGAGTCAGGACGAAGTATTCGAGCAAGCATCGGTTTGGTATTATAGATTACGAGATCCTGATGTGATGCCTGAGACGATAACTCAATGGCAAACATGGCTATACGAAAAGCCAGAACATATTGACGCTTTTACTCAAGTTGAAGAGCTCATGCATATATCGGGAAAAGTTGATCATCTTGACTGGCCTGATGATGCCGAGTTACTTGAGGACGATTACGATGGTGAACAAAGTATTGCTCAGTGGCGGCAAAATCAGAAAATAGCTACAGAAACTGCCTCGTCTACTTCGTGGCGAAAAAGGTTGTCACTATCAACTTTTCAACATGCAATACCTTCTATGGGGGCTGCATGTTTGGTGCTGAGTTTTTTAGCTATATTCTGGGTGCAAACTTACCCTCGGGATAAAGGTAATATTTTTGTTTCAGTACACGAAACTTCAGCAGGTCAACATGACAGCATACAACTTGAGGATGGCTCCAAGATTACGTTGGGTGCAAAAAGTTTGTTGTCGGTGGCATATAGCAATAAACAACGCAAAGTTGTACTAGAGAGAGGCGAGGCCTACTTTGATGTAGCCAAAGATCCTCAACGTCCTTTTATCGTAGGATCGGGAACCCGAACTATCACCGCAGTAGGTACTGAGTTTAATGTTATTAAACAGTCTGAAAGGGTGGTTGTCACTGTTACAGAAGGAAAGGTAAAAGTAGCACCATCTTTAACCTACGGTGCTAACGTTGCTCCTAGAATTATTAAGCCTTTAAATCGAGAGCATGAGGATACTGTTTTAGTAGCAGGTCAACAGATTCGCTATACCCAACATAAGGTTGATATTGTTGATGACTCTAAAATGGACGTGGCCATAGCTTGGCGCACTGGTAATTTGCAATATCTTACTGAAGAACTTCGTTATGTAGTTGAAGATATAAATCGATATTCTAAAGTTCCGATTAGTTTGACTGACTCCAAAGTCGGGGGTTTAGCCTATTCAGGAACGATTTTTACCAACAAAATAGATAATTGGTTAGAAAGCTTACCCGTAGCTTTTCCTGTGAAAATAATCCGCCTAACTGATGGTTCAGTTATCATTACAGCTAAATAAAATTGAATTAATATTCAATAAAAATAAATAATTTGTCATTTATAAGTTCCGTTTTTTAAAGTCTACTCGTCTTAGTTATTGAAATAGCTAGATATATTTTGAAGTTTTGCTTTGTGGTAATGTTATTTATTCATTATTGCAGAGTAACTTTATTAACTTTTAAATTTTGGATGGAACGAAAAATGAAAAATGCGATAAAACCAAGGTTACCACTTAGACATGCTCTCGTTTTTAGTTCTATGTTATCGATCTCGGCAATGTCTGTTGAAACGAATAACTTAGATAATTCCATCATGTTTAATATACCAGAGCAATCATTGAATGCGGCTTTATTAGCCTTTTCAGAGCAGTCAGGTATCCAAGTGACAGTGCAAAGTGATTATCTTAAAGGATTAACTAGTGAAGGTATTAGCGGAGAACAAACCTCAATATCAGCTTTGGATCACTTGTTAGAAAATACTGGACTGATTTATACCATAATAGGTAAAGACACAATTGCGATAAGTAAGTCTCAAAGGGAGAACACATTAGAAAAAAAGCCACAAAGCAACCAAAAAAGCAAAGCGCTAGAAAATAAACTGCCTTTGTCCGCTGTTGCAATTACAAAAAATAATGAAAAAGAACCAAAAGTTGAACAAATCCAAGTAACGGGTTCACGTATTGGCCGGTTAGGCTCAACTACGCCCACTCCGGTAACTTCTATTGACGCGGCAACCCTTGCTCTAAGCGGAGATGTTCGAATTGCCGATATATTGAATGAGTTACCCGCAATCCGAGCCACTCAAACCACAGGTAATGTAAATACCACCGGCGACGCACAGGAAGCTGGGACTAACTTTTTGAATCTGCGTGGACTGGGTATTGACCGTACTTTGGTACTGATTAACGGTCGCCGCCATGTAGGAAGCCGCTCAGGTAGTGCAGCGGTAGATATGAATACTATCCCCAGTGCGATTATTAAACGGGTTGAAGTTATTACTGGCGGCGCATCTGCAATTTATGGTGCAGACGCAGTGTCTGGGGTTATCAATATCATCACCAAAGATGATATGGAAGGCTTGCAGTTTAATGCGCAAACTGGCATTTCCAGCGAAGGTGATGGTGAGCAATTTAATTTAAGTTTGACCGGTGGCAGTAATTTTGCTGACGATCGCGGCAACATTTTCTTTAATGCAACATTTGATCGATCTTTGTCAGCACGCTCTTCAGAGCGTGATTGGGCGAGTACCGAAACACGCTTCGGTCCAAATCCTGATAATACCGGTAGCAATGATGGTATTGCTGATCAGATTTTATTTGCCAATACCGGCTTTATTGGTACGCCCGCAGGTGGGCAGGTAGTTGGTCCTAATGGTGAAACCTTTGACTCCTATGGTGGACCTTTTACGTTTGACGATGCAGGAAACCTTGTGAGTCAAGACATGGGCTATTTGGTTCAACCTTGGTTGAGTCAAGGCGGAGACTTTGTTGATATGTCTGACTATGACTTGCTCGCAGTACCGGTTGAACGCACTATTGTGGCGGCAGGCATGACTTACGATATTAATGATGATGTGCGCTTATTTGCTGATGGTAAATTTGCCAAGACAACCTCTGACACCAACGGTCAACCCACTTTTAATCTGGGCTCAGATGCCTCTGCTAGTGGTATTCCAGGTGCGTTTATTTTGGCCCAAAACCCATATGTACCAGACGAGCTTCGGACTATTCTCAGTGCTGAAAATGTCGATGGTTTCTATGTTGGACGAACCAATGTGGACCAGGGGGGGCGGCAGTCTCACTCCGACCGTGATACCACCCAACTGGTGTTTGGTTTTGAAGGTGTGCTGACTGACAATATCGATTTTACAGTGCATTACCAGTATGGAGAAACAAATAACACTACCGAATTTATTAATGAACGGATTAATGCCAATTTCCTTCAACAAATCGATGTTGTGTTGGATGAAAGTGGCACGGCAGTTTGTCGTGATCAATCTAATGGCTGCGTACCACTAAATATTCTTGGTCCCAATGCAGCAACAGAAGAAGCATTAGTGTTTAGTCAGGTAGATTTTGTTACTGAAGGTAAATTGGCGCAGCAAGTGTTGCATGCTTCTGTCAACGGCTATGCAGGTATTGAGTTACCCGGTGGTGAAGTTGCATTTGCTGCCGGTGTTGAATACCGAGAAGAAACCTCAGCCACTGAGGAAGGGTATCTGCGTAATAGTGGCGCATTGTTTGCCACTGCCGCAATTGCCGATACCAAAGGCGAGTTTGATGTAAACGAAGTATTTGCCGAAGTATCACTACCACTGTTCACAGACGTGACATTAATTCAGAGTTTAACTATCGATGCAGCGGTTCGTTATGCCGATTATTCTACTATTGGTGCAGCCACTACTTGGAAGGTTGGAGCCGATTGGGCAATAAACGAGACTATACGCTTGCGTACGACCTTATCTGAAGCGGTTAGAGCGCCCAATATAGGGGAGTTATATGCGGCAGTGGAACAGTCTAACCAGTTCCTTGCTGATCCCTGTGATGCAGATTATTTGGCTTCAGGCAGTGCTAACCGGGCTGCTAACTGTGAAGCACTTGGCTTAACTGCTGACTATCAATCAAACTCTGAAGCCTTTACTAAAGCGGTATTTTCCGGCGGGAACGAGGATTTACAAGAGGAAAAAGCGGATACCTTTACCTTTGGAGTGGTCTTTACCCCAGAGGCAATAGACAACTTGTCGATTACTGTGGATTATTGGGATATTGAAATCAAAGATGCCATCAGTAGTTTTTCTGCCCAAGCAACCATTAATGGTTGTGTCGATGCATCATCATTAAACAACCCGTTGTGCAGCGTAGTTACCCGTGATGCCAGTGGTAATATTGCAACAGTATCAAACCAGCTAATTAATATTGCTTCGTTTGAAGCCTCAGGAGTCGACGTTGAGGCCAACTATCTGTACAGCTTCGCTGACTCAGATCTGTGTTTTAGTTTAATTGGTACCTACCTCAATAAACTCGATTTTTACGCCCAAGCAGGCGAGGCGCCTGATCAAGAAGCGGGTGAATTGGGTGATCCGGAATTGCAGTTTAATTTTCGAGTTACTTACCAGTGGGATGCCCTCACTCTCACCGCAGAAGAACGTTATTTTTCAGATATGGAATATGACTTAGCTGAAGCTGCAGAAACCCGCAGTCCGAATACCACAGGCACTATCTGGTACACCGATCTACAAGCGAGATACGCTCTAGGCGACAGTTTGGATGTGTATGCAGGTATTAATAACGTGTTTGATAAGCACCCTCCGGCTTTAGCACTTGTACCTGAGACACGTTCATTTGGTGATGATGCGATTATTTATGACCAGATTGGACGTTACTTCTATACCGGACTGAGCTATCAGTTTTAATTAGACAGGGAGAAAACCGCGTGGTTTTAGACGAAGATTATTTGCATAAAACACTGGCAGAATTACTCGCGATCCCATCGCCTTTAGGGTACACCGACGAGATTGTAGCTTATGTGACTGCAAAGCTGCAGGATTTAGGAGTTGAGTATTACGCAAAACGCAGAGGAACTATTGTTGCCACACTGAAAGGGGATCAACGTGATGCTGACCGGGCAATTTCTGCTCATCTTGATACTTTGGGAGCGATGGTACAAGCCATTGAACCTGATGGCCGGTTAAAGTTAGTTCCGTTGGGGACCTGGTCTGCACGCTTTGCCGAAGGGGGACGAGTAAGTGTGTTAGATTGCTTTACACCGGTGCGTGGCACCGTGTTACCAATCAAGTCTTCTGGCCATGTATATGGAGATGACGTGGATACCTTACCCGTTGGCTGGGATTATGTGCAGTTGCGTCTGGACCAGATCTGTAAAAACCCTGATGACGTGATAGCGTTAGGTATAGATGTAGGTAGTATTGTTGCTTTTGACCCCAATACCGAGTTTTTACCCAATGGATATATCAGCTCACGTTACCTCGATGATAAAGCGGGTGTTGCTTGCTTATTGACAGCGATCAAAGCGCTGGGGGAGAGTCCGAATCTAGCTGTTGAATGCCATCCTATTTTTTCTTTGTCTGAGGAAACTGGATGTGGCTGTGGTCATGCACCAGACGAGCAGGTCGGAGAATTATTGA
Source organism: Aliiglaciecola sp. 3_MG-2023 (assembly GCF_030548205.1). Lineage (GTDB taxonomy): Bacteria > Pseudomonadota > Gammaproteobacteria > Enterobacterales > Alteromonadaceae > Aliiglaciecola. The sequence goes on from NZ_JAUORV010000007.1 coordinate 175,819, forward strand.
GTGTGGATATTGGTCCGGTTGCCCCGGGCCAAAACTCATCGGAACATAGGGTTAATATTGGCATCAAAGATACCAGTGGGGTGTACCATCCTAGTCTATCTAAGAAACTGACACGCTTATGTGAGCAACATAAGATTCCGTTTCGCAAAGATGTCTATAAATTTTATCGCAGTGATACCCATTCGGCGATTATAGCGGGTAATGATCTACAACATGGTTTGATTACCTTTGGTACTGAATCAACCCATGGCTACGAGCGTACTCATATGGATAGCTTACTGAGTGTAACCCGTCTGCTGGCTGCATATATGTCGAGTGAAGGTTCATCCATTGATGAGGCTGATAATGACAGTTAAAACCCAGCCTGAGTTAACGCTGAGGGCATTGCTTACCGGCATGTTCCTCGGCATTTTGCTAACTCCTTGCAATATCTATTCTGGCCTGAAAATTGGATGGACATTCAATATGTCAATTACTGCGGCCCTATTGAGTTTTGGCTTCTGGACCCTGTTGCATCAGTTAACAATAGCTAAACCTTGGGGCTTACTTGAAAGTAATATTAATCAAACCGCCGCATCTTCTGCGGCCTCTATCATTTCCGGAGGTCTGGTAGCCCCGATTCCTGCCTTGGCATTGGTAAGCAATATCGAGCTACCCTGGTATCAACTGATTATATGGGTATTTACGGTTTCTTTTTTTGGAATTTGGGTTGCTTATTTTCTGCTTACGCCGTTTTTAATCCGTTCACCGTTACCTCTTCCTGCGGGAGTCGCCACAGCACAAGTTATGCAGGATATCTTCAGTAAAGGCCATGAAGCGCTGTTACGGGTATATGCTTTAGGGCTGGCTGCGCTAGGGGCCGCCTTAATTAAAATAACAGATAGTTATTGGTGGACTATTCCACGGCTTACGTTACCGGGAACTGTGTCAACTTCGGGCGCTTCCACTGCAGCAGGCTACAGTTTTAAAAATTTAACCTTTTTTCTTGATCCTTCGCCTCTGCTAATTGGTTTTGGCGCTATTATTGGGCCAAGAATTGGGATAAGCCTGCTTGTCGGTGCGGTACTTTCATGGGGTATAATTGGCCCCGAAATACTTAATCAAGGTTGGGTGCTTCCCGGTCAGAATGATCCAACAGCAAGTTGGTTTCCAGAATTGGTAGGCTGGCTGTTATGGCCAGGCGTCACCTTGATGGTGACTGCCTCGGTTGGCCCATTCATACTCATGTTGCTGCCGTTAAACAAAACTAAACAAGTTCAGCAAGACACATTGCCTACAGGGCCCGTCTATCATCGTGGAAAGTTAGTGTATGCTGGATTGATGGTGGCATGTTGCCTAGTAGTAGGTGTGCAAATGTGGTTGTTTGATACCGACTTTTATATGGCATTGTTGGCCGTACCGTTGGCGTTTATCCTAGCCGTGGTTGCTGGAAGGGTAGTGGGTGAAACGGGGATTCCGCCGATTGGTGCCATTGGCCAGGTTTCCCAGTTATCTATGGGAATGGCTGCACCTGGGAATATGACAACAAACCTTACGACAGCCAATGTTGCAGGTGGGACGGCTGGCCAGTGTGCAGATTTACTGAATGATTTTAAGGTAGGGCGCATTATTCATGCGAACCCGTTGCATCAGGTTGTTGCTCAGTGTATTGGTGTACTTACAGGCAGTATTATTGGTAGCTTAACTTATCTGGCCCTGATCCCAGACCCTCAGGCCATGCTTATTTCTGACAATTGGCCAGCGCCAGCCGTTGTAACTTGGCAAGCTGTGGCTGAAACACTTAATGTCGGCTTGTCGGCTATTCCATTAAATGCACGCCTGGCTATGCTGGCAGGTGTTGTTGCCAGTATTATGTTAATGCTAGCGGAACGCCATTTACCTGCTAAAGTTGTGCGTATAGTGCCCAGCGGACCGGCATTAGGACTTGCTTTCGTCATTCCTGCGTCTATTTCATTCAGTATGTTTTTAGGAGCGGCGATTGCGTGGTTTTTACGTCGCTATGCCTTAACTTGGAGTCAGCGCTTTTTAATCGCTATTGCGTCAGGAATGGTTGCTGGTGAGAGTATCGCAGGTGTAGGCAGTGCCATTTTGCAACTCACTGGACGCTATTAGTGTGGTTATTTTAAAATCCGCTTATATCATCCAAAGGGCGTTGTTTCTCCGCTAATATATGATTCTGAGAATGGATATTTAGCGCATAAAAAAGCGATCCTAAAAAGGATCGCTTTTGGCTTAACTCATTTCACTTAGTTTATTTAACTTAGTTAATTTCACTGAGCCTAGTAGAAGCTGATTTTCGCTTCGATTCCAAAGATACGTGGTTGATTCATTATTCCAGCAAGGTTATTGAAATCAATAGCACCTTTTACATTTTCTTCATCGGTAATATTTCTACCGAATAGCGCTATGCTGTAATTGTTTTCGTAATTTTCATAACCAATACGCAAACCACCTTCGTAATTATCGTCTGAGGTGAATTCTACAGAGTCATATAAGAAGAAGCTGGTTTCACCTTGGAATGCCCAATCGGTGAACACAAATAACTCGCCATTATCGCCAATTGGCGTAGCGTATCTGGCTGTAAAGTTAAAGATAGTCTCTGGTGCTTGTGGAAATGAATTTCCATCTATACTCGCAGAGTAACCATCTGGGCGAGGATCGAATACAGTACAATTACCCGTGAAAGCAAAATCTGCGCTGGCGCCACAAGGTAAAATAGTTAAATTTTCGTCTTGAATTTCAGTGTGGTTATAACTGTATCCTGCAGTTAACGTCAGATAATCGGTGACCAAATATTCCACATCGATTTCAAACCCGTAGCCAACACCTTTGTCAGCATTGATCAACGCTGTGGTGTTCGCTCCACCGCCAATTGCACTGAGTTGCATGTCATCAATTTCATAGTAAAAAGCAGCGGCATTAATACGTAAAGTATCATCTAGTAGGTCTTTTTTGATTCCTATCTCTGCGGAGTTGATAGTCTCTGCTTCGGCCACTGACGGATCCGATTCAAATGCAATATCTCGTCCCTGAATGGTTTGTGCTCTAAAACCATTTGCTAATCGAGCAAATAAAGAAGTATCGCTATCCAGTTTATAATTGGCGCTGATTTCCCAACTTAATTGGTCGTCATCTACATTGATATCTTCGTAGTCTTGTATTGAGGCTGCACCAATCACCAGGGCAAAGCCATCAACATTTTGTTCGCCAACCATTAACGATTTTTCATCATAGGTATAACGCAAGCCACCAGTCACCTCTAATTTATCGTTAACTTGATAAGAAGTTTGGCCAAAAATAGCCCAAGTGGTGTTTTCATGAAAGACCGTTGTCGCGCCGTAAAATCCATCAATACTGGTCACATTAAACGATGCATCATAATAAAATGCACCCAGTTGCCAGCTCAAGGCATCATCGGTTTCACTGGCCAGGCGAATTTCCTGCGTGAATTGCTCTAAATCATCTAATTTATCTTGGGTGACTGCAGAAAAGGCAATATTTCCAGGGTAGGTGGTTTCTTCCGTTCCATCGCCGTTAATATCAGCTGGTTCATTTAAAACAACACCACCATCAATATCGCCTAAACTATATCCATCGGCTTGTTCATAGGCGGTAATACTGGTTAAAGACATGTCTTCTAGGCCAAACTCTAATTTCAGAGACGCACCATAGTTGCTATATTCTTGTGGATTGTTGTCAGCTCCATTACCGTCAATATCGCCATCATAATAAAGTACATCTCGGTCAAAATTTTCATTTAGATCGTTGCTACCTTTTGTAAAGATATTCGCTCGGAAAATGGAAGCTGTGCCGTCGAGTTCTCTGCCATGAACATTGAGTAGTGCAGAAAAGTCATCACTTGGAGAAAACAGTAATTGGCCGCGCCATGCTTTTTCATCGAAACCACCCATGGCGTCGTTTTCTCCTGTGTAGGCATTATCTATCCAATCGTCACGGTTTTGCGACAAAACGGAAAAACGTCCAGCTAGGTTATCGGTTAACCCACCTCCCACTGCACCTTCAAAGTTCAAAGTACCTAAATTACCCACACCTAGTTTCATGTAAGCATCGAAGTCTTCACTGGGTTTTACGGAATCAAATTTTACAATACCCGCAGTGGTATTGCGTCCAAATAACGTCCCTTGAGGGCCACGTATCACTTCTACCTGAGAGACATCAAATAATGGAAAACTTTTCAGAATAACATTCTCTTTTACGACGTCATCCATTACGATAGAAACTGGCTGAGAAGCTGCTAAATCAAAATCTGAATTGCCCAGTCCTCGAATATAAAAGCGAGGTGCGACTCGACCATTGGATGTTTCGGCATAAAGGCCTGGCACTCTTACCGCCAAAGCAATGATATCCTCACCACCTGAAAAGATACTTTCGAAACGTTCGCCGCTTAATGTGGCTATAGAAATAGGTACATCCTGAATACTTTGTGTACGTTTTTGCGCAGTTACTGTGATTTTTTCCAGACTACGTTCAGTCGCCTCTGCATTCTGCTCTTGGGCAAAACTTAATTGGCTGATTAAAGCCGATTGGATACACAAAGCAATAGCTGTTTTGTTAAGTTTTTTCATAATATGACCAGTTATTAGTAAATTTAAGTGTGTGTTTATCCTTGTGCTTTTTCTATCAAGGAAAAAGCGGATTTATTGTTAGAAAATGGTTGATTTGGGCTTAGCATAATCAATATGCCCATTAGTGTAATTTTATATACCGATAGAATCCAATCTAAATCGTCAGCATCTAAATAATTCCGTAAAAGTGACGTTTATGGTTTGTTTTTAGGGCGCAATGATTGCCTTTGCTATTTTACTATTTGTCTTCTAGGTTTTGATGACGTTTTTTTAACGCTTAGTTAGCTTTGTATACGAAAGAACTTTTTACGATATTGGCTTGGAGATAACCCTGTTAAAGAACTAAATAACCGAGTGAAAGATCGCGTATCTTCATAGCCCACTTTTGTCACTATGGCTTCTAAAGAATCGTTTTCCGTTTCCAACAACTTTTTAGCAGCTTCGACGCGAATAGATTGTAAATAGGAAAATGGCGTTTGTTCAGTAGCACTTTTAAAGCGACGCAAAAAAGTGCGATTTGTTAAGCTGACCTGTTTAGCCAATTGATCGAGTGATATGGCTTGATGATAGTGAGTTTCTAACCATTCCTGGGCTTTTAATATCTCCGCGTCTTGATGATATTTTTTACTTCTTAATTGTGCATAGGCGGCTTGATTGCCGCGGGATATGTCTAATACCTGAGCTTTGGCTGTATTGGTGGCAACATCATGGCCGCAATATCGCTCAATCAACAAAAGGGCCAGATCGAGCCACGCCATACCACCACCAGAACAATAGATATTGCCATCTTGGGTAATGAGTTTATTGGCTAGCAAATTAATCGACGGATAACGTTTGGCAAACGTCTCTGCATAACCCCAGTGTGTGGTTGCTTTTTTGTTATTTAAAATACCGGCTTCTGCTAGAAAAAATGCACCACTACAATTGCTCGCAATATCAGTTCCGTTACTATTAAAGTACCGTAAAAACGGTAAAAGATTACGATTCGCTGAGAGTACCTCTTCAAGTTTCCCGCCAATAGTCGGAATAATTAAAATGTCAGTATGCGTCACATCTTCAATGGCAATTTGACTCTTTAACGTGAGCTGGTTAATACACACAATATCGCGTTTGCCCACTGAGGCCAATTGAACATTAAACAGTCGTTCCGGCGATTGACCTTGCATACGCTGCCAAGTTACACCTGCCAACGCAAATATATCTAACGCACCTGTTACAGCGCTGGCGTAGGCTTGTTCAAAACCTAAAATGGTGACTTTATGCACGTTAAAGGGACTCTATATAAGTTGGGTTTTTACAAGCTTATCACGGTTATGAATGTGTGGCGATATTAGCCATAAAAGAGTCAATAATGACAGTTAGCCTGCAGGCATAAATATGTGATGCTAGCGGTATGATCTAACCGAGGATGCAGCTAATGAATGACGAATTAATCCACCCTAAAGAGTTACCTTTTCAATTATATGAGGTACTCAATACTGAATCACTTTTACAACGTGAACGTTTTGCTGAACACAATGTTGAAACCTTTGATGCCATTTTATCCACGGCAAACAAAATCGCGAGTGAGAAATTTGCAAACCATAATGCCATTGCAGATGCCGATGAACCCAAGTTTGACGGCAAAACGGTGCATATGATCCCACAAGTAAAAGAAGCATTTGATGCCTATAACGAAGCAGGGTTTATGGCCGGTCGTTATGATTTCGAAGAAGGCGGTATGCAGCTTCCTGAAACCATAATGATGGCAACCTCTGGCTATTTTATGGCCGCGAACCCTTCTAGTTCAGCCTATACTTTTTTAACTGTAGCGGCGGCCAATGTAATCGGTAATTTTGCATCTCAAAGTCTTAAACAGCAATTCATGCCCAGAATGCTAAGCGGTGAATTTACCGGCACTATGGCGTTAACCGAGCCCCATGCAGGGTCTTCATTGGCAGATATTCGTACCAGTGCAGTTGAAGCCCAAGATGGTAGTTATCGTATCAAGGGGAGTAAATTGTATATCTCTGCCGGTGAACACCAATTATCCAACAATATTGTTCATTTAGTATTGGCAAAAATCCAGGGAGCACCAGCGGGAGTCAAAGGCATTTCACTATTTGTTGTGCCTAAATATCGTTTAGACGAGTCTGGTGAACCAAGCACAAAAAATGACGTTGCTTTGGCCGGATTGATCCACAAAATGGGATATCGCGGGGCCACTTCAACGGCATTGAGTTTTGGTGAGAATGGTGATTGTCACGGGTATTTAGTGGGAGAAGCCCATCAAGGACTTAAGTACATGTTTTTGATGATGAACGAAGCGCGGATCGGGGTGGGTTTCGGAGCCGCCATGATTGGATATAGCGGTTATCAATATTCTTTAGCTTATGCTAAAGACCGCACTCAAGGCCGTATTCCGCCTAAAAATGCCCCCACAGATCCAGCAACTGAAATTATCAATCACGGTGATGTGAAGCGTATGTTGTTAGCGCAAAAATCTTATGTGGAAGGCGCGATGTCCTTGTGCTTGTATGCCGCTCGATTAGTGGATGATGCCAAAACACTCGAATCCTTTGAAGAAAGAAAGGTCACAGAGGAGTTATTAGATTTACTGACTCCAGTGGTGAAAGCCTGGCCATCAGAGTTTGGTGTGAAAGCCAATGACTTAGCTATTCAAATCCTAGGCGGGGCCGGCTATACCAGAGAATACCCAGTGGAACAGTGCTGGCGGGATAATCGTCTCAACCCCATACATGAAGGCACTAATGGCATTCAAGCTCTAGATTTACTCACCCGAAAGTTATGGCAAGCAAAAGGAGCGGGTTTAAATACATTACAAACCCGGATTTTAGCGGATTTTAATAACGCAACGGGGGAGAAATGTGCTCCCTTAGTGAAGTCTACTTTGGGCTATATGGCAAAAATGCAGCCACTAATTCCAGTGCTTGGGGATGCATTACGAAGTGACAAACTGCCTAATTTACTGGCCAACGCCCAGTGTTTTATGAACGTGTTTTCGAGCATTGTGATGAGTTGGATTTGGATCCGTCAAGCAAACGTTGCGGAAAAAGCATTGCTGAAATGTAATGAAGAAGACAAGCCATATTACCTTGGCAAAATTCAAGCCGCAAAATATTACGTTAATTGGGAACTCCCTTTAATAGATAGAGATTTAACACTACTGGAAGCATTCGACAGTAGTTGCAGTGACATGCAACCAGAATGGTTTTAAGCACAGATTATAAGGAATAAATTATTATGAAAAGCAGACAATTTCTTTTAGCTTCCAGACCAGTTGGAACCCCAACCGCTGATAACTGGGATTTGGTCGAGACTGAATTACCTGAACTTAGGGAAAACCAAGTTAAAGTCAAAGTACTTTATATTTCCCTCGATCCTGCAATGCGAGGGTGGATGAATGAAGGTAAGTCTTACATTCCCCCCGTAGAGATTGGCGAAGTGATGCGTGCCGGTGGTGTAGGTGAGGTGCTCGAATCCACAGATCCCAACTTTAGTACTGGTGATTTTGTTTATGGTGGTTTCGGCGTAAGTGACTATGCGGTTATTTCAACCCAGGGAGTTTATAAAGTAGATCCTAATTTAGCTCCATTAGAGCGTTATTTAGGCGTGCTGGGAATGCCTGGGATGACTGCCTATTTTGGTATTTTGGATACTGGACAGCCTAAAGCGGGAGAAACTGTCGTGGTATCCGGCGCTGCAGGTGCGGTGGGTACAGTTGTTGGCCAAATCGCTAAAATTAAAGGCTGTCGCGTGGTGGGAATTGCAGGTGGCGAAGACAAGTGTCGTTATCTTGTGGATGAACTCGGATTTGATGGTGTTGTTGATTACAAAAATTCAAATGTTAAAAAGGGCCTAAAAGAGCAGTGCCCTGACGGTGTTGATGTGTTTTTTGATAATGTAGGTGGTGAAATCCTCGATGATGTTCTCACCCAGATAAATATGAAAGCCAGAATTGTGATTTGCGGTGCCATTAGTCAATACAACAATACGACTGCCGTTAAAGGTCCTTCAAATTACTTAACCTTGTTGGTAAATCGAGCAAGAATGGAAGGTATAGTCGTCTTTGATAATATTGAAAATTACCCTAAAGCAGCTGCAGAAATGTCTGGTTGGATTGCAAAGGGTAAGTTAATTGCCAAAGAGCATGTGGTTGAAGGTTTAGAGACGTTCCCAGAAACTTTGCTTATGCTGTTTAGAGGTGAAAACTTCGGTAAATTAATACTCAAAGTGGATCATTCATCATGAAAGCGGCTGACGTAGAAAATAAACATGTTGTAGTTACTGGCGGAGCATCAGGCATTGGTGCAAAAACTACCGAATTATTAGCGTCCCGTGGAGCCAAGGTGTTTTTTGGCGATCGCAATGTGGCTGCAGGTGCTGCCCTATGCGAATCCCTTCAAGGGAAAGGCTATGAGGTTGCATTTTTTGAATTAGATGTAACACAAAAAGATTCGGTTAACGCTTTTTATAAAGCCGCAATCGCTAAGTACGGACAAATTCATGTGGCTCTCAATAACGCGGGTGTCGATCACATGCCAGCGCGTATGTTGGATGTGCCAGACGAAGAGTTTCATCGTAATATCGCAATTAATTTAACCGGTGTTTGGTATTGCATGAAACAAGCAATTCAACACATGTTAGAAGTGGGTGGTGGCCATATCATCAATTTGGCTTCGGTGGCCGGGATTTCCGGCGCGCCAACTATTTCAGCCTATGGTGCATCTAAGCATGGCGTAATTGGGTTAACGAAGTCTGTTGCCATTGAATACGCACGAGCAAATATTCGTATTAATGCAGTTTGTCCAAGTTTTATTAAAACCCCGATGGTTGAAAATGTGTTAGCCAATTTCAATCAGAAACAACAAAACACGCTGGTGAGTGCGAATCCCATGAAACGATTAGGTGAAGTTGAAGAAATCGCCTATGCCATTGCATGGCTATGCAGTGATGAGTCAAGTTTCATGACTGGCCACTCAATGGTGTTAGATGGTGGCTTAACCGCTTAGTTATCTCGTTTTAATTTGGGGCTAGTTAGGTACACAGCTGGTATTCGTTCTTGAGAATACTGATATAGAAACATTACAGGAACAAAAAATGAACAAAAATTTATTCGATTTAACTGGAAAAGTCGCATTGGTAACAGGGGCTAGTCGAGGCATTGGTGAGTCGATCGCCAGATTATTAGCTGCTTATGGTGTAGAAGTGATTGTTTCTAGCCGCAAAATTGATGGTTGTGAGGCAGTTGCCCAAAGCATTCGCGATAATGGCGGTAAAGCGCATGCTATGGCATGTCATGTAGGCGAAATCGCACAGATAGATGAGACGTTTGCGCAAATCAAAGAGCAGTTTGGACAGTTAGATATTTTAGTTAACAACGCTGCGGCGAATCCATTTTTCGGTCATATTCTCGATACTGATCTTGCTGCCTACGATAAAACGGTGGATGTGAATATTCGCGGGTATTTTTTCATGTCAGTGGCCGCCGGTAAAATGATGAAAGAGCAGGGCGGTGGCGTGATCCTAAATACAGCTTCTGTGAATGCGCTGTCACCAGGGGATATGCAAGGTATCTACTCTATTTCAAAAGCGGCTGTCGTCAGTATGACCAAAGCATTTGCTAAAGAATGTGGCAGTTTGAATATTCGTGTGAATGCGCTCTTGCCCGGATTAACAGACACTAAATTTGCGTCAGCTCTCACTACCAACGATAAGATCCTAAAACAAGCGTTGAAAGTTATACCTCTAGGACGAGTGGCCGATCCTGACGAAATGGCGGGTACCGTTTTGTACTTAGTATCTGATGCATCAAGTTATACAACCGGTACTACAGTTGTGGTTGATGGTGGTATGATGGCGTAATGTCTGTATCTAAATAAGTATTACCATGGCCCATCAATTAGTGGTTTGTTCTGATATTTTTGGACAAACCGAATCGTTTAAAAACTGGTGTAATCAGGTTTTACCGGCGGACTGGCAATTAACGATTGTCAGTCCTTATATTTCTTCTGTTAATTTTACGGATGAAGCCTTAGCCTATTCAGCTTTTCAGCAAGCTGGCGGTATTGAAAAATATGCCATGCGTATTTCAACTGCTTTGGCAGCCAGTCTGTCTAACAAAACTGTAATTGGATTTAGTGCTGGAGCAGCCACCTTGTATAAGCTGCTAAGTGAAAAAGAGTATTCGCAAAGTATCGATAGATTTTATGGTTTTTATCCCGGCCAAATACGCTTTTTTACCAAGCTGAAACCATCTGTTCCCAGCCAACTGTATTTCCCTTACAAAGAGCCAAACTTCAATATTGATAAGGTAATTCAGGAACTGGCCCTACATGATAATGTGCAGTGCACCAAAACCGATTACGAGCATGGATTTATGAATCTATCATCTCGGGGATATGATAAGGACGCAGAGTTAAGTTTTACGGCGGAAATTAAACGGATATTATCGCCCCAAGCAGAAATCTAATCTGTTTGGAGCGATAACGATGTTAATGCACAGTGGTGTTGCGATTTAAAACCGACTAGGACGTGATTTTTTCCACTAGGGCGATTGCATCACCGATGTAGTTCGCTGGCGAAATTTGTTTGAGTTCACTTTTCACATTGCTGGGTAAGTCGAGGTTATCAATAAATTCTGCAATGGCAGCCTGATCAACCTTCTTGCCGCGAGTAAGCTCTTTTAACTTCTCGTATGGCTTTTCAATTCCATAGCGTCGCATGACTGTTTGAATAGGCTCTGCTAACAACTCCCAATTATTGTTGAGTTCGTTGAGTAAACTTTGCTCATTAACTTGTAACTTGCTGATCCCTTTTAAAGTAGATTCATACGCAATAACAGAATAGCCCATGCCTACACCTAAATTCCTCAATACTGTAGAGTCAGTTAAGTCTCGTTGCCATCTTGAAATCGGCAACTTAGTGGCTAAATGATTAAACATCGCATTGGCTAAACCTAGATTTCCTTCGGAGTTTTCGAAGTCAATGGGATTTACTTTGTGAGGCATGGTTGAGGAACCAATTTCTCCGGCAATGGTTTTTTGCTTGAAGTGACCCAGTGCGATATAGCCCCAAACATCGCGATCAAAATCAATAAGAATGGTGTTAAAACGCGCCATAGCATCAAACAATTCAGCGATATAATCGTGGGGTTCTATTTGGGTGGTATATTGATTCCAATTAAGCCCTAAGCTTTCCACAAAGGATTGAGAAAAGCCATTCCAATCAATGTTAGGGTAAGCGCTAATGTGTGCATTGTAGTTACCCACAGCACCATTAATTTTACCTAGAATAGTCACATCTTGAATTTGTTGGCGTTGACGCTGCAGACGATGCATGACATTCGCCATCTCTTTACCCATAGTGGTTGGAGAGGCTGGTTGTCCATGGGTTCTTGCCATCATTGGGATGGTTTTGTATTCAATGGCCAAACGTTTTGTTTCAGAAATTAATTTATCACAGTAAGGTAAAATAACTTGCTCTCTGGCTTCACTTAACATTAAACCATGGGACAAATTATTGATGTCTTCAGAGGTACAAGCAAAGTGAATGAATTCGTTTACGCTATTAAGTTCACTGTTGTGTTCGACTTTTTCTTTTAAAAAGTACTCAACGGCTTTGACATCATGATTGGTGGTTCTTTCAATTGTTTTGATACGCAAGGCATCATCTTCACTGAAATTATCAACGATGCTATTGAGCAATTCTGTTGACTCTGGAGAAAATGGAGGTACTTCAGTTATTTCAGCTGTGTCTGCAAGTTTTTGCAACCAACGAACTTCAACTTGAACGCGGTATTTTAATAAACCGTATTCACTAAAAAAGTGTCTTAAGGCTGAACTTTTAGCGCCATAACGGCCATCAACGGGGGAAACTGCTGTGAGTGCAGACAATTCCATGAAGTACTCCTATAGGGATTGATGAATAGACTGTTGCAATGCAATAGCGTTGCTTACAATACTTTTTCGATTAAATAAAATTTGTCGTCTTTTACCGCCCAACTGCCGCCACAATACAGCGGATCGTAAACCACTCAATAAAAGGGCTCTGACTTTGTGTTGATTGGTGTTTTTCTTCAATTGCTCAGGTGTGCCGGCAATTTGGATCTTTGAGCCCAAAGGACTAATTACATCAGAATAAATACTGGCTAAATTGCTGATCATTTGTTCGTCAAATAAATCTAAATGGGCGGTTTGACGTTGTATTTGTTCAATACGTTTCGAAAGTTCGCCCAATTTTTTTGAAGATTTTTTAAGTTTACGCTCCAGACCTAACAGGCTAGCAATATAGCGTGTAATTTCTGCATCTTTTTGCATCGGCGTATTACCTAATTGGGCAATTAACGTACCTAATCCAATTTCTAAGTTTTCAATACTGCCATACACTTCAACCGTGCTTTGAGCATCCGTTAAAACTAGACTATTTATGCTTGCTTTGAACCCATTATTGTCAGCTTCCCCTTTACGGGCGACAGACTGCACTAGGCTTGCCGCTTGACATACGCCAGCTAAGGCCAAGGTTTTTTCTTTATCGTGGTCTATGTTCAACGCAAATAACTCTCTATAATTCCGCCACCTAGACATTCATCTTGCTGATAAAATACTGCCGACTGCCCGGGCGTAACGGCTTTTTGTGGTTGGTCAAAAAGCACTTTAATTTGACCATCAGGTAGTGGCGTTATGATACAGGGAATATCTTCCTGACGGTAACGTGTTTTAACCGCGCAACGGATTTCTTGTTGGGGACCTAAACGATCTACCCAATGCAACTGATTGGCGACCAAGCCCACTGAATACAGGGCAGGGTGGTCGGCACCTTGACCCACAATGAGAACGTTACGCTTAACATCTTTGTCGACCACATACCAAGGCTCGTCACCAAATTCTTTTTTACCGCCAATGTGTAATCCTTTACGTTGGCCTAAAGTATGAAACATGAGTCCGTCATGTTGGCCAATTTCAACCCCTTCAGCGGTTTCAATAATACCGGGTTGAGCTGGTAAATACTGACCTAAAAAGTCTTTAAACTTGCGCTCGCCAATAAAACAAATACCTGTGCTGTCTTTTTTATCGTGGGTGATAAAGTCTTGTTGTTCAGCAATTTTGCGCACTTCAGGCTTTTCGATATCGCCAACGGGAAATAAGGTTTTGGCAATATGTTCTTCTCCCAAAGTGTATAGGAAGTAGCTTTGGTCTTTATTGCTATCTAGACCACGTAACATCTTCCAATGACCCTCTCTCATTTCACGACGCACGTAATGTCCGGTAGCAATATAATCTGCTCCTAAATCTTCTGCAGCAAATTCTAAAAACGCCTTAAATTTGATTTCCTTATTACACATAATATCGGGATTAGGCGTGCGGCCCGCCCGATATTCTTCAAGAAAATATTCAAAAACATTGTCCCAGTATTCCGCAGCGAAATTGATTGTATGTAACTCTATGCCAAGTTTGTCGGCTACCGCTTGCGCATCAGCCAGATCTTCAGCCGCTAAACAATATTCGTCACTGTCATCTTCTTCCCAGTTTTTCATAAACAGGCCTTCAACTTGATAACCTTGTTGTTGAAGAAGGTAAGCTGCAACAGAAGAATCTACACCGCCAGACATTCCAACGATGACTTTTTTGTTAGCGTTTTGTAAATTTGCTGTCGTGTTTGTATTTGACATATTGGCTGGCGAATTCTTGGCTGCTAAATTGGGCGGCAAGTCTAGCAAAATAAAGCCTTTAGTTAAATACACGGGATTACAAAAAAGAACTAATTTATAACCAAAATTTCATTGTTCAAAAATTTTTAAAAGGGTTTCTTAAGCCTTGCTACAAAATTCGATATTTTCCGTTTTCTAAGCCGTCAATGGTCCACTGACCAATTTGATAACGAATGAGTCGCAAAGTGGGGAAGCCCACTGCCGCTGTCATTCGCCGCACTTGGCGATTCCGTCCTTCCTGAATGGTTAAGGATATCCAACTTGTTGGAATATTGGCTCGAAATCTGACTGGCGGGTGCCGCTCCCAAACCTCTGGAGGTGGTATTTTTTTAACTTTTGCAGGCATAGTCGGCCCATCTTTTAATTCAACCCCAGCGCATAGTTTATTGATTGCCTCTTGACTAATGTCACCATCCACCTGTGCCCAGTAGGTTTTCGACGTTTTTTGTTTTGGGTTGGCAATTTGATGTTGCAGTTTACCGTCATTGGTTAACACTAATAAACCTTCACTATCTCGATCTAAGCGCCCGGCAGCGTATACATCAGGTACGTTTATATAGTCTTTGAGGGTCTTACGATTTTGGTCATCGGTAAATTGAGTCAGTACATCGAAAGGTTTATTAAATAAAAGTACCGTCCTGTTTTGACCTATCGATTTCTTTTTTACGTGCTTTTTACGATTCATTTTGAATAACTATTCACTTTTTTATGGTTTTAGTGTGCTTGGATCTGGTAAACCGAGTTTAGCCCATATATCATTGATTGTTAGCATCTATAATCTTTCGTGATGAACTATTTTTTGCGGTTCGGTGCGAAACCACAGTATATTTTATGCATAATTAATGTAATAAAGTACTGGTTATAATAGCTATATTGATTAGAATCTGTGCTCAAATTTTTAAGTTTATTGATAGATATTTTATTTATCATCGCTTTCGTCTGAGTAATTTGGATTAACCAGGCGGTTCCGCCGCCACCACTGAGGTATATAATGACTACATCAAAGTCTAAGATTATTTACACAAAAACTGATGAAGCCCCTGCGTTGGCTACCTATTCACTTTTACCCATTGTCCGTAAATTCGCGGATGCAGCTGGTATCGAAGTTGAAGTGAGTGATATATCGTTAGCTAGCAGAATTTTGGCTGTTTTCCCTGACTACCTAACTGATGAGCAGAAAGTTCCCGATGCATTATCAATTTTAGGCGATCTTACCCAGGTTCCAGAAACAAATATTATTAAACTACCCAACATCAGTGCTTCAATTCCTCAATTAAAAGCTGCGATTAAAGAACTTCAAGATAATGGTTTTGCATTACCTGAGTTTCCTGAAAATCCGCAAACAGACGAAGAAAAAGAAATTAGAAACCAATACGGTAAAGTATTAGGTAGCTCAGTAAACCCAGTACTTCGTGAAGGTAACTCTGACCGCAGAGCACCTACTGCAGTTAAAAATTATGCAAAAAAACATCCTCATTCAATGGGGCCATGGAGTCAGGCTTCTCGTACCCACGTAGCCCACATGAAAGGCGGAGATTTTTACTCAGGTGAGAAATCTGTAACCGTTGAAAAAGCCGGTCATGTTAGTATTGAATTCACTGACACTGCGGGAAATAAAACCACTCTCAAACCTCGTGTTGATTTGCTTGCTGGTGAAGTGATTGACGGTATGTGCATGAGCAAAAAAGCCTTGTGTGCATTTTTTGAAGAGCAAATTCAAGATGCAAAAGAAACGGGCATTTTGTTTTCTTTACATGTTAAAGCAACCATGATGAAAGTGTCTCACCCGATTGTATTCGGACACTGTGTTAAGGTTTTCTACAAAGAGTTATTCGACAAGTATCAAGACTTGTTTGATGAGCTAGGGGT
Source organism: Aliiglaciecola sp. 3_MG-2023 (assembly GCF_030548205.1). Classification (GTDB taxonomy): domain Bacteria; phylum Pseudomonadota; class Gammaproteobacteria; order Enterobacterales; family Alteromonadaceae; genus Aliiglaciecola. The sequence continues at coordinate 191,983 of NZ_JAUORV010000007.1, forward strand.
TAATCCTAATAATGGTTTAGGCAGTGTTTACGATAAAATCGCCACATTACCTGCTTCACAAAGAGCAGAAGTAGAAGCAGATATCAATCGTTGTTACCAAGACCGTCCGCCACTAGCGATGGTTAATTCAGACAAAGGTATTTCGAATCTGCACGTGCCAAGCGACGTTATTGTTGATGCGTCTATGCCTGCCATGATCCGTAGTTCCGGTCAGATGTGGGGACCAGATGGAAAACCTCAAGATACTAAAGCGGTTATCCCAGAAAGTACTTATGCAACAATTTATCAGGAAGTCATTAACTTCTGTAAAACCCACGGTGCATTTGATCCCACGACTATGGGCACAGTACCAAATGTCGGTTTGATGGCTCAAAAAGCTGAAGAATACGGTTCACACGATAAAACATTTGAAATGACTGGCGACGGTAAAGTTCAAATTATCGACCAAGATGGCAATGTGCTTATTGAGCACGATGTTGAAGAAGGTGATATCTGGCGTATGTGTCAGGCGAAAGATGCGCCAATTCGCGATTGGGTGAAACTTGCGGTTACTCGTGCAAGACTTTCAGGTATGCCAGCAATTTTTTGGTTAGATGATGAACGTGCTCACGATGTTCAACTAATTAACAAAGTAACTGAATACTTAAAAGAGCATGATACAGAAGGGTTACACATTGAAATAATGGCTCCAGTTCGTGCTATTCGTTACACCATGGAGCGTGCTATTCGTGGATTGGATACGATTTCTGTAACAGGAAACGTATTACGTGATTACCTAACTGACTTATTCCCAATTTTGGAATTAGGAACCAGTGCAAAAATGTTATCTATCGTGCCGCTAATGGCCGGTGGCGGATTGTTTGAAACCGGTGCGGGCGGCTCTGCTCCAAAACACGTTCAACAGTTTGTTGAAGAAGGGCATTTGCGTTGGGATTCCTTAGGTGAATTCCTTGCAATCGCGGTATCTCTTGAAGATCTAGCGATTAAAAATGACAATAGCAAAGCTAAGTTGTTGGCAGCGGAGTTAGATAAAGCCACTGAAACGCTATTAAATAATGGCAAGTCACCATTACGTAAAGCGGGTCAACTTGACAACCGTGGTAGCCATTTCTATCTGGCTATGTATTGGGCTCAAGGGTTAGCTAGCCAAACAGAAGATGCTGAAATAGCCGAATATTTTGCGCCTATTGCAAAAGCATTAAGTGACAATGAAGAGAGTATTGTTGCGGAAATTGATGCTACTCAGGCTAAACCTGCTGATATCGGTGGATATTATTATCCAAACGAAAGCTTAATTACTAAAGCTATGTGTCCTAGTGAAACACTGAATTCAATTGTTTCTTAATTGAATGTGTTATTAATCGATCCCATCCTTTAGGTTGGGGTCGAAAATAAAACTTACAAAAAAGCAGGCTAAATAGCCTGCTTTTTATTTGAAAAGTAGTATTAAGTCTAGTTTAACTATCTTTCAGGTTCATCGCTGATGTCTATGTTCTCAGCGTGCAAGCCTTTTGGCCCTTGCTGAACTTCATAAGTCACTTCTTGACCCGCTTTTAAAGATCGATAACCGTCCATCTTAATTGTGGAGTAATGTGCGAAAATATCTTCTCCACCATCATCAGGAACAATAAAACCGAACCCTTTTGCATTGTTAAACCATTTGACTTTTCCAACCGCCATACATCTGCTTCCTTTTAATCCCTTGAACTGACACTGCATAATCCCCACTATAAGAGTGTAGAGATGAGGCAAATCGACTGCACAACGTTTTGCCCTATGTAAAATGTAGATATTTTAACCTACTAATGTCAAGGTCAAATTAATTTAATCGACAAAAATAACGAAAAACAGCACAATTAATCGTAAATCAGCACAATTTTTGTCAAAACGGCACTATTATTTGAATATGAGTAAAGATAATACAATAAGCATAGATCACGATAAGCACTTAGAGGCAATCAAAAAGAAAGTTGAACCGCCTCCCATGTACAAGGTCTTGATCAATAACGACGATTACACTCCGATGGATTTTGTCATTGAGGTGTTGATGCGCTTTTTTAACATGGATGCTGAAAAAGCCAATCAACTGATGTTGACAGTACATTATCGGGGGCGTGCTGTATGCGGTGTTTATACCGCCCAAATCGCTGAGACAAAAGTGATGCAGGTCAATCAGTATGCTAGAAAACATCAGCATCCTTTAATGTGCAGCATGGAGCAAGCATAGGCAAAAGGATGTACAGTTAATTTTTTTAAATAGCGTTTTTTATGCAAATGATCGCATAAAACAATTGATTTTAACCTTTGAATCAGAGAGTCTGATAACGAAGAAATATGTAGAAATGGAGGCTTTAACCATGGAAACGTCAATTTTTAAAGGCGGTTTTTGTGGCTAATAAACTGATCATTAAGGTTTTATCTGATTCAGAAGATAACAACCCAAGTCAGTTTTCTTCAGGGTTAACCAACCAACCCGATTTTAGGAGGGTATAAGTATGTTGAATAAAGATTTAGAGCAGACCCTTAACGAAGCGTTTATCTTTGCCAGAGAGCATCGTCATGAATTTATGACAGTGGAACATCTGTTACTAGCGCTTTTGGATAATAAAGCCGCCAGAGAAGCTCTCAAAGCGTGTGGAGCCAATATTGAGTCTATCAAAGCCGAGCTAATCGATTTTGTTAAAGACACCACACCACTTATCTTAGAAGATGATACAAGTGATCGAGAAACTCAGCCCACTTTAGGCTTTCAGAGGGTATTGCAACGCGCCGTATTCCATGTGCAATCGTCCGGGAAAGAAGAAGTTACCGGTGCTAACGTTTTAGTAGCGATTTTCAGTGAACAAGAATCTCAAGCGGTTTATATTCTGAAAAAAACCGACGTTACGCGACTGGATGTGGTTAATTACATATCCCATGGCGTAAGTAAAAACGATGACGAAGCAAATGTTGAAAGCCAAGATGAAACTGCCGAGGGTGAAGAAAATACCTCAGTATTAGAAAAGTACTCGTCAAACTTAAACGTGCAGGCTAAAGCAGGCAAAATTGATCCCCTCATCGGCCGAGATTCAGAATTAGAACGCACAATTCAGATTTTATGTCGGCGACGCAAGAATAACCCTCTTCTAGTGGGCGAGGCAGGTGTAGGTAAAACTGCTATTGCAGAAGGTTTAGCTTATCGCATCGTTAACAATGAAGTTCCTGAAGTAATTGCATCTTCCACCGTATATTCATTGGACTTGGGCGGATTACTGGCGGGCACGAAATACCGTGGCGACTTTGAAAAACGCTTGAAAGGTATTCTCAAAGAGCTGAGTAAAGACGAAGATGCCATATTATTTATTGATGAAATTCACACTATTATTGGCGCAGGAGCTGCTTCCGGTGGGGTGATGGATGCATCTAATTTATTGAAACCCAAGTTAAGTAGTGGCGAATTGCGCTGTATTGGTTCAACAACCTATCAGGAGTATCAAGGAATTTTTGAGAAGGATAGGGCGTTAGCTCGTCGTTTCCAAAAAATTGACGTGACTGAGCCAAGTGTTGCTGATACGACTAAAATACTGATGGGCTTAAAAAGTCGTTACGAGAAACATCATAGTGTGCGCTTTACGAATCAAGCGATTAAAGCGGCCTCAGAGCTCTCTGCTAAGTACATAAACGAACGTCACTTGCCTGATAAGGCAATAGATGTCATCGATGAAGCTGGTGCGTCTCAGCGCTTGTTACCGGTTTCTAAAAGACGCAAAACCATAGGCGTAGGGGAAATTGAACATATCATTGCCAAAATGGCCCGTATTCCTGAAAAGTCAGTGTCAGCATCAGATAAAGAAACATTGAAAAATCTGACTCGTGATTTGAAACTGGTTGTGTTTGGTCAAGACAAAGCGATTGAAACCTTGTCTGACGCCATTCGCTTGTCGCGCTCCGGTTTAGGGGTGGAAACTAAACCCATAGGTAACTTTATGTTTGCCGGGCCTACAGGTGTGGGGAAAACTGAAGTCACTCAGCAACTCGCTAAAATAATGGGCGTAGAGTTAGTCCGTTTTGATATGTCTGAGTATATGGAGCGTCATGCGGTCAGTCGATTAATCGGCGCACCTCCTGGTTATGTCGGCTTTGATCAAGGTGGGTTGTTAACCGATGCGGTGATTAAAAACCCATATTGTGTTGTGTTACTCGATGAGATTGAAAAAGCACACAGTGATATATACAACATATTGTTGCAAGTGATGGATCATGGAACCTTAACCGATAACAACGGACGTAAAGTTGATTTCCGCAATGTGGTTTTAGTGATGACAACCAACGCGGGTGTTCAAGAAACCATTAAAACCTCCATTGGTTTTAAACAGCAGGACCACAGCTTTGACGCAATTAGTGAAATCAATAAAATATTTACACCAGAATTTAGAAACCGCTTAGATGGCATTATATGGTTCAATCATCTTGAATCAGACGTTATCTTACAAGTGGTAGATAAATTTATCATTGAACTGCAAGTCCAATTGGACAATAAGGGCGTTTCGATGGAAATTGACGATGCTGCTCGTCAGTGGTTGGCGAAAAAAGGCTACGATAGAGCCATGGGCGCGCGTCCAATGTCTAGAACTATGCAAGAGCATGTGAAGAAAAACTTAGCCAATGAGTTACTCTTTGGTGAGCTAGTCAATGGCGGAACCGTCAAAATTAGCGTCAAAGACGACAAGCTTAATTTCGATTATTCTAATCAAAGCTCTAAGCAAGCTAGTAAAGTTTAGTATTCTAACGGGTTACCCATAGAACACAGACTAGATAAACAAAAACCCAGCAATGCTGGGTTTTTTAATGCTAATTTAGCAAAAGGAACGTGTCTTATCTGGCGCGATAAATGATACGGCCTTTTGTTAGGTCGTAAGGAGTCATCTCAACTGTTACTTTGTCGCCAGTTAATATTCGTATATAGTTTTTGCGCATCTTTCCGGAGATGTGCGCAGTGACGACGTGTCCGTTTTCTAATTCAACGCGGAACATAGTATTAGGAAGTGTGTCCAATACGGTACCTTCCATTTCAATACAGTCTTCTTTCGCCATGTAAGTTGTTTACCTCAATTAATAAATAAGTGTCAAAAATGCCGCGCAGATTTTGCCCAATATGCGGCCAAGAGTAAAGCGCTTATGTGCTTTTTTTTGTGATTAATTGCCATTTATTGTTAATAAAGCGCTGATGTGGGTGAAAATTCGCCTTATAGCGCATTTTTTGACAGGCATCTATTTGATATCCTAAATACAAAAATGATTTATTATTGAGCTTGGCTTGCTCAATTTGTTGCAAAATGGAGAAGGTTCCTAAAGATCGATTAGCGAATTCTGGTTTAAAAAATGTATAAAGCGCAGAATATGCGTCACTCAACACATCGGTAACCGCGACACCGATGAGTTTGTCATCCATATAAAATTCGATAAAAAGTGTATCTAGCCAGTCACATTCGATGAATCCAGTATATTGATTTTTACTGGCAGGATACATGCTCCCATCGTTATGACGTTGGTTTATATATTCGGCATAAATAGGGTAGTATTCGGCTTTACTGTTGGAACTGGTTAATACTTGAATATCAGCGTTTTTATTTATAATACGACGTTGACTCTTAGATGCTAAAAATGCATCCACTGGAATTCTAATGGACTGGCACGCGTTACATTGATTGCAGTGTGGCCGATAAATTTGTTCCCCACTGCGACGAAAACCATGTCCGAGTAGGTAATTGTATTGATGATCCAGTTGATCATCACTGTCTGTTACCAACACCAGTAATTGTTCTTGTTCCTTCTCCAGATAACTGCATTGAAATTGCTGGGTTATACCAAATTTCATGTTCATGCTGTTAGCACCTGAGGGGCCCAAAATTTAGTGGGTTTCTTTTCCACTTCAGAGGCCAATAATTCCAAAAACGTTTTTCTGGGTATTTCTTCGCATCCCAAACTGGCTAAGTGTGGGTTTTGCATTTGGCAATCAATTAGCCTGACGTCATTGGCTTTTAGCAACTCAACTAAATAATGAAACCCAACTTTAGATGCATTAGCTTGGCGGCTAAACATGGATTCTCCACAAAACACATTATTGACAAACACACCATATAATCCGCCAATTAAACCCTCATCATTCCAAACTTCTATGGAGTGGGCGTAACCAGCTTGGTGTAGATTTTTATAGGCTTCTATCATATCTGTGGTTATCCAAGTGCCATTGTCTTTTCGTGGAATGGTAGAGCAGGCGTCGATAACATCATTGAAGCAGGTATCCATGGTGACCTTAGGCGTGGTTTTACGGATATGTTTAAGCAAACTTTTACTACTTTTATACTTTTCAGTAAAAAGCACGCCTCGTGGATCGGGACTCCACCATAAAATAGGCTCCCCGGCTGAGAACCAAGGGAAAATACCATGTTGGTAGCTCCTTACTAAGCGAGGGACACTAAGATCACCTCCAAAAGCTAACAGACCATTGGGGTCTTTTAAGGCATCTAAAGGAGATGGGAAGGTGAGAGAAGTGTCAAGCTTGTACAAGGAAATCATGGTTTATGTTCTCTCTAAAACAAGCTCGACCTTAACTGCTTAATCGCTTAATGCATCCAAGAACTTTTCAGCATCCAGTGCCGCCATACAGCCAGTTCCCGCGGATGTAATCGCCTGACGATAAACATGGTCGCAAACGTCACCGGCCGCAAAAACACCTTCCACGCTAGTTTGCGTTGCGTTTCCTTCAAGGCCACTGTTAATCTTGATATAGCCATCTTTCATATCCAATTCACCTTCAAATATATCGGTGTTTGGTTTATGCCCAATAGCAACAAACAAGCCCATGATGTCGATTTCTTCGGTCGCTTCCGAATTAACATCTTTTATGCGTACCCCAGTTACGCCCATTTCATCACCCAGTACCTCATCTAAGGTTCTGTCTAAATGTAAAACTACGTTGCCATTTTTAGCTTTTTCAAATAAACGATCAGATAAAATCTTTTCGCTTCTAAATGAATCGCGTCTATGAATAACATGCACTTCTGAGGCAATATTTGATAAATACAGTGCTTCTTCAACAGCAGTATTACCACCGCCAATGACTGCGACTTTCTGATTGCGATAGAAGAAACCGTCACAAGTGGCACAGGCTGAAACCCCTTTACCCATGAATGCTGTTTCAGATTCCATCCCTAGATATTTTGCTGATGCACCTGTGGCTATAATTAATGCATCACAGGTATAAGTACCATTGTCGCCTACCAAAGTGTAAGGGCGTTTGGATAGATCCGTTTTGTTTATGTGGTCAAAAATGATTTCTGTATCAAATTTTTCAGCATGTTTCTGCATTCTCACCATCAAGTCTGGCCCAGTTAATCCCTCAGGGTCCCCTGGCCAGTTCTCAACTTCTGTTGTTGTGGTAAGCTGTCCACCTTGTTGAATCCCTGTCAGCAAAACAGGGTTTAGGTTAGCTCGTGCAGCATAAACAGCAGCAGAATAGCCGGCTGGACCCGATCCCAAAATTAAAAGACGTACGTGTCTTACTTCAGACATAAATTGTTCTCCGAAAATAGTCAGGATTGAAGCAATCCGTCTGACCAATAAATAAATTAAAAAGTGCTTTTAAACATATGGATTTTTAAACTAGATTCAACGGTAAAAATTGTATTTAGATCAAATAATTTAAGATTTTAATTAAACTTAGTGAAAAGTTGTATTTTATATTCTCTTAATCGGAAAATAAATCGCACTAAATTTTAAATTTTTTGTTCAATTTACACATTGTTTCAATTGAATAGTGGTGAATTTACTCATTCTGCTAATTTATTTTGGTAAATTTTGTGATTAAAGATTATCCTTATATACAGTACTACGTCATTAAACAGCAAGGATTCAAATGTCTCAGAGTGTGACCGGAATATTTAAAGATGGTCAAGAATATATGAAAACTTGGCCAATGGAAAAACAGTTGAATGGGCTTTTTCCCGAATATCGGGTAATTAGCGCTACTAAGTTGTCGATTACCATCATGCCACCACTTGCTGTATTAAGTACGTTTTCTATTATCAACTTTTACGGCGATAGCTTTATACCTCAGGGCATCGCAATAGGCGCTTTTTTTCTGAGCCTGCCTATGCAGGGGTTAATGTGGTTAGGTCATCGATCTAATCAAACCCTTCCTCCAGCATTGCGCGCTTGGTATCAGGAAATTCATCATAAAATGCAATTACAAGGTGTGAAGGTTAACCAACAACGCTCTCAACCTCGTTATAAAGAATTGGCGAAACTATTGAAAACTGCGTTTAAAGAGCTTGATAAAGTGTTTACCAAGCAATGGTTTTAATAATTCCATCATTGTTAAAATAGTGCTTTATTGCGTTATCTGTATTAACTGTTGCTGACATTTTCGGCAGCAGTAAATCTGTTGTTTATTCACCACTTTATTATGCCTTCGAACCGTCAGTTTTACGGTTCCACATTTACATTGATAATCAAACATCTTCCCTTGAGTTTTAGTGGTGTCCATTTTGTGCCTTACCCTAGGTGGCAGATTGAACACATTGTGCATGATGGATTGCCATTCAATACCATGGGGTTTGACACGATTGAATCGCTGGAAAGCAACAATATGCGCTACTTCATGGGGTAAAACGGTTTGCATAAACTCTTCGAAATTATCTTTTAACAAAGTTGCGTTGAGTTTTATGATGTTTTTTTGAAGATGAGCGGTTCCGGCTATATTTCCCCTTTGATTGAACAACAATTGAGGGGCAACAAACGTCTGATTGAAATACCTATCTGCCATCTGTATACATTCGATTAAACGACGCTGAATTCGAGTTTGTTGTTCTGGGTTGATCATTTCAAGTGGGCTAATGCATAGGGTTAATTGAGTGTAGAGAAAATGATTAATGGCCAAAGTTGGCCATTAATCGTGGGTAGGATAATAGAAGTTAGTTTACTTCACAAACTAAACAATGGGCGTAAATACCATTCGGATCATTTAGTTTGGTAACTGCATCAACTTGTTCTAAAAGATCTTTAATAACGCCAGATACGACAGAGTCTTTTTTAGCGAAGGTGCCGTGACCAACTGTTGCTGATGCCTGTCTTAAAAACTCTTTCCAGAATTTTTCACTAGGACTTAAATCGCGTTCTACATATTTGGTTTCGTAATTTTCTAAATTAGCTAAATCAGCGGCAGCGGAAACGGCATCATCTAAGTAACCAAGGTTATCGACTAATCCTAAGTCTTTCGCAGTCTCACCAATCCAAACTCTACCTTGAGCAATTTTATCCACTTCATCAACACTCATGTTTCTTGAGGTTGCTACCAAATTTAGGAAATCTTGATAACCATGATTGATACTCATTTGAATGACTTGACCCACTCTTGGATCAAGGGCTTTTGTCACACTTAATCCAGCAAAGTCGGTTGTACCAACACCATCAGAGTGAATACCAAGATAATCTAAAGAGTCTTCAAAGGTCATAAACATGCCAAATATACCAATAGAGCCAGTGATAGTGCTTGGTGCAGCCCAAATTTCATCAGCAGTTGCCGATATCCAATAGCCACCTGACGCAGCATAAGTGCTCATTAGCGCCACTACCGGTTTGTTGGCGGCTTTAAGGTTTTCAACTTCTTGTCGAATGATTTCTGACGCAAAAGCGCTGCCACCAGGAGAGTCAACATAAAGTACAACGGCTTTTATTGTGTCATCCAGGCGGGCCTTGCGAAGCAAATTAGCGGTGCTGTCACCACCTATGTCACCAGGTTTTTGTGTGCCGTTTAAAATCTCACCTTTGGCGACGACTATTGCAACATGATCAACATCTACCTGAGGAAGGTGATAAATGGGTTTAATCACTTTTAGATAGTTGTTTAGGCTTATTTGACTAAAACTCTTATGCTCTTTGTCTTCACCAACAATATCAATTATTTCCTGTCTGACTTCTTCGCGAGTAGGTAACCCATCTACCCAACCGTTTGCCATTGCGTAGGCGGCAAAATCACCATCGGCTTGCTCAAATTTAACTAAAAATTTGTCGAGGTCTTCATCAAAGTCATTGGTCGTTAAATTGCGCGCTGCGGCAACATCAGCTTTGTATTGATTCCATAGTACAGTCAACCACGCTTTATTGGCTTCTTTCGCTGGCTCAGACATATCATCGCGAATGTAAGGTTCTACCGCAGATTTGTATGTACCTACTTTAAATACGTGAGTTGTCACTTTCAGTTTTTCAAGGGCCGCTTTGTAATATAGGGGGTATCTTCCGTAACCTTCAAACATCATGGCACCCATAGGATTCATGTACACTTTGTCAGCTTTACTTGCGAGGTAATACTGACTTTGAGTATAGAAATCTGAGACCGCATAGACTGGCTTACCACTTTCCTTAAAATCGTCAATTGCGACAGCGACTTGTTTCATTTTATCCATGCCTACATTGCCCATACCTTGGAGCTGGAGAATCATGGTTTTAACTCGATTATCGTGTTTTGCGTTTTCTATAGCAAACAACACATCTTTTAATAACACTTCTGGATTTTCTGGTTTTTGGCCAAATGCTTCTTCTAAAAATTTATTCATTGGGTCAACATAGCGCTTCTCTATCACTATGTCGCCTTCAATATTGAGCACTAAAGCGGTACTTTTCGGGACTAATACTTTGCCATCGTCTTTCATTAACATCGCAATTAAGCCGATTGCTAAAATAATAAAAATAATATTAAAAAATGCTTTTCGACAGAAATTTAAAACTGTCCAAATCCCAACAAAAAAAGATTTAGTCCAACTACTACCATTTGCCATATAGAAATTCACCTGAAATTGTACAATTTACTTATCCTAACGAATTTTAATAATTTAGCGACAACACAAATGTAATTTTTTATGAATGGGCAGATATTTATGATGAATTTTGCCCATTTGCAGCCTGGGCATGTGTTTTTCCCACACTAAATCCACTCTGATTAAAAATAGCTTAACAGGGTAACTTTGCGGTTGCAGTCAAACAATGAAGTTTGCATACTAATATCTGAATTTCAATTTTAGTCATTTGGTTATTATGCAAGCACTGGATTTACTGTTACACAGGCGTTCTCAACCCAGATTGAAGGGGCCCGCTCCTCAAGGTCAGCAGCTCGAGACAATTATGCAAGCGGCCCTCAGGGCGCCTGATCATGCTGGTTTGACACCTTGGAAGTTTGTGGTTTGTCAGGGCAGGGGATTGATTAAATTAGGCGAGATTTTTGAAGAAGCCGCAATCAATGAAGGTCTAGATGAAAACCAGATCCAGCGAGCACCGCAAATGCCCCTACGAGCGCCAATGGTGATAGTGGCAATCGCAAAGTATTCAGAGCATCCTAAAGTACCCTGGGTTGAGCAGGTAGCTTCAGCTTCTTGCGCTGTTCATAGTATGCAAATGGCCGCAGTGGCCCAAGGTTTTGGTGGCGTTTGGCGAACCGGTTCTTATGCCCAGAATGAAGATGTTAAATGTGCCTTCTTTTTAGAAGAACAAGATGAAATCGTTGGTTTTTTGTATCTAGGTACGCCTACAAATGATGCCATGCCAGCCCCGCAAAGAGACAGCGCTGAGTATTTTGAGTTTTGGAATTGATGAGTCGGAATGAATGTGTAGATAGTTTAATATTCAACCCCTTAATCAAAAAAGCCCCTTTTAAGGGGCGTTTTTATTGTGTTTGTTATCTTATCAATTAAGATAGAAAATTGCGCTATTCCAGCGTAAATGTCATCCCCGCTTTAGCAACTAATCGGTCTATTAATTTATTTCCCATAGCAGGAGCCGTCGTCCAAATTCCGCCTTTTACTTCTAGATCATCCTTAGCTAGACAAACGGCACACTCTGAAATCATCTTTGACGTTGTACCGTAACCAGGATCCATCGCACCTTTTACGCTGACCATCAGATGCTTATCACCTTCTTGAGCGGAAAAAACAACGTCAAAAAAGCCGGCTTCTCGTTCTTCTTTGCTTGGCCCTTCGCCTGGTTTAGGCCCTTCATCACTCGCCATACTCTTATCTTCAGCTACATGCTCGGCAATGGCTTTACCTTTATCTCCTGGTCCTGTGAACATCATTTCATCATAAATAAAGTCCTCACCATATTGATGGGATAATAAATAGTTTGAACGATGAATATTGCGAGTGTTAATTGCTGCCATGATAAAGGGGGCTGACCAACTATTAAACTCTTCTTCGTATATAGGTTTATTGCCTAGAGGCTGCTCGGGACCATTAAAACCTGGGGTTAAGGAAAACGGATTGAGTAAAACTTGCATAACTCCTTTATCTTTCTTGGCCGCAGCCATAGTGGCTTGTAAACTGGCTTTAGTCCCACCTGAAAATGTACCTTTCATACCTCTTACTCGCCCTTTCACTCGACTAAAAGTTCGTGAAAATCGTTGTTTGGCTTCTTGTTGCAGGAAATACACGCCCAAATCGAAAGGAATTGAATCAAATCCACATGAAAATACAATTCTAGCGCCACTTTTTTCCGCAGTATCTTGATGTTGGGCGATCATATCGTGCATCCACGTGGGTTCACCACAAAGATCGACATAATCTGTTCCAGACTCTGCGCACAAGGCCACTAAATCGTTGCCGTATAATTGATAGGGACCGACTGTGGTTAACACTACCTTAGTGCTTTGAACCAGGGATTTTAGGCTGTCTAAATCATTTGAGTCTGCGACTAAACAGTCGACCTCGGAACTCAGATTCAAATCCGATTTTATTTGTTTGAGTTTGTCTAGATTACGCCCAGCAATAGCCCAGTTTAGAGCTTGTTTACCTGAATAGGTATTGCTTAGGTATTCTGCAACGAGTTGGCCAGTAAAACCAGTGGCTCCGTATACAATCACATCGTAAGTTGTTTTCGACATAATATTTTCAACTAATCATTTTCTATTTATAGGAACAAAGATAGTAAACAAATTAATCTTAAATTAAGAGTTAATATGACTTATTAGCGACTATTGATATGGCAAATAGTTAAGCTCAAAATAGGAGCGTAAACTTAGAAGTGTAATTTTTAGAAGTTAATTATGGATGACAATTAAAAAAGGCACTATTACACAGCTCTGTAATAATGCCTTAATTAACGCGTTACGTTACTTGTTAAGGTACGGTAACGATTTTAAATGCGTTAGTGGACCCTATGGTTTCCATTTCATCACCGTAAGTCATAACAAAGCAATCGCCGCTTTCAACGATACCTTTGCTTTTAAGCACATCAATCACATCTTGTTTTAACTTACCTGGCTCACTGCCTCGAGAATCAAAGTAAACCTGCTTTACACCTCTAAACAAGGCCATGGTATTTAACGTTGACTCATGACGTGACAATGCAAAAATAGGTAGGGAGGTGGTAATACGAGACATAATTTTAGATGTACTACCACTTTCTGTTAAGGCAATAAGTGCTTTAATACTTGCTAAGTGATTCGCCGCATACACCGCAGATAATGCTACTGTTTCACTGACGGAAGCGAATTTTTCATCAACTCTGTGTTTCGATATTTTGACGCTTGGATGGGTTTCAGCTCCTTCACAAACCCGAGCCATAGCGGCAACGGTTTCAACTGGAAAGTCACCAGCTGCGGTTTCGGCTGAAAGCATCACTGCATCGGTACCATCTAAGACTGCGTTTGCTACGTCCATGACTTCCGCACGGGTAGGCATTGGGCTGCTAATCATCGATTCCATCATTTGCGTAGCTGTAATGACCACTTTGTTCATTTGTCTGGAACGAGCAATTAATTTCTTTTGCACTCCCACTAGCTCAGCATCGCCAATTTCAACTCCTAAATCGCCACGGGCAACCATTACTGCGTCTGAAGCTTGAATGATGTCATCTATCGCTTCATCACTGGCAACGGTCTCAGCTCGTTCGACTTTTGCACAAATAAGGGCTCTGCAACCTGCTTCTACTGCAAGTTTGCGGGCGTAATCTAAATCGGCACCGCTTCTAGGAAATGAAACCGCTAAATAATCAACATCCATTTGTGCTGCGGTTTTGATATCTTGTTTGTCTTTTTCTGTTAGTGCTTCTGCTGACAACCCACCGCCTAAACGATTGATCCCTTTATTATTTGAGAGCTTTCCGCCAACGGTGACTTTGGTGAAAACTTTTCTGCCTTCTACTTTTTCGACCAACAATTGAATACGGCCATCATCTAACAACAATAAATCATCAGGGTGAACGTCGTCCGGAAGCGCTTTGTAATCAATACCAACGGCTTGCTGATTGCCATCTTCTTTAGCCATTTCAGCATCAAGAATGAATCCATCGCCAATTTTTAGAGTAATGGGGCCTTCTTTGAATCGAGACACTCGGATTTTTGGACCTTGCAGATCACCAAGAATGGCAATGTATTTCCCTAGTTTTTTCGCCACATCTCTAACGATTTTCGCGCGGTTGATGTGATCTTCAGCAGTTCCGTGAGAGAAATTCATACGCACAACATTTGCACCTGCTTTGATTATGCCTTCAATCATTTCAGGAGTATCGGTTGCGGGTCCAAGAGTAGCGAGAATTTTAGTACGTCTTAACATAGAATTTAGTGTCCGACTTGGTTTGTTAAAAAATAACCTGAATTGGCGAATAAAAAGCCGATTTGTGTTTTTTCGGCAAATAACACGACTACAAGTTCAAGATTTTGTAATTTTATTACAAAATAGTAGTGCAAAGTGTCGTAAAAGTGAATTTATTTCATTAAAAATTTGATGAAACTTAAATGACACTTTGTTGTAGCTACTCATCTCTTTTTTCAAATCTAGAGCCTCTGAGGGTATCTTTTACCCGTTTAAGGTTTTCTCTAAACTTACCGCCGCGCCTTAACGTAAAGCCTGTAGCAAGAATATCAATTAGAATTAATTGGGCGATTCTGGAAGCCATCGGCATGTACATATCGGTGTCTTCGGGAACTTCTAACGACAACACTAAATTACATTCTTTGGCTAGGGGGCTATTTTTCGAGGTGATACCCACAACAGTTGCATCATTTGCTCTGGCGATATGAGCTATTTCCACTAAGCTTTTCGTTCTGCCAGTGTGGGAGATTAACACCACAACGTCATCTTCTGTGCTATTCATGCAACTCATGCGCTGCATTAAAATGTCTTCGAAATAAACGACTGGCACGTTAAATCTGAAAAATTTATTGAGGGCATCATGGGCAACAGAAGCACTGGCACCTAATCCGAAAAATGATATTTTCTGAGCCTGAGTGAGTAAATCAACAGCACGATTAACGGTATTAATATCCACCGATTGTCTAGCAACCTCTAGTGATGCCATGGTTGATTCGAATATTTTTTTAGTATATTCGTCAGGGCCGTCACTTTCCTCCACGTGTCTATTGACATAAGGCGTTCCGTTGGCAAGACTTTGGGCTAAGTGTAATTTGAAATCTGGAAAGCCTTTGGTATCCAAACGGCGGCAAAACCGGTTGACGGTAGGTTCACTAACATCTGACATTTTAGCAAGGGTAGCTATACTTGAATGTATTGCAGTCTGAGGATTGTCGAGGATAATATCCGCTACTTTTCTTTCAGATTTACTAAAAACAGACTTATTTTGTGTTATTTTTTCAAGAATATTCATCGGTGCATAAATCTTATTGTTATGTTTTGACTTAAAATAATCGGCATTTAATACTCATTTTGCCGCTTTGTTACTGTAATTGTTGTAAGTTTTTATCAAATTAGCCAGCATTTTTTATTAGCTTTGGTAAAATAAACATAATATTTGTAATTAAACAAGAGTCGTAATGTGTTGTAATATTACAACATATAATGTTAAATTTTAGATCAATTGTCATAATAATACGTAATTCATGTGTTGTAATTACATTTTATGAGTGTTCATTCTTCTCTACAAAGGTTATTAAAATGGTATTGGAAAATTCTATTGAACCATGTGATTTTGTCCTTTTTGGCACAAAAGGCGATCTAGCCCGCCGTAAATTATTGCCGGCTTTATATCAATTAGAAAAAGCAAACTTGGTGCATGCCGATTCACAAATTATCGGCGCCGCCCGTCAAGATATAAGTGATGAAGAATACGTTGAAGATGTAAAAAATAGTATCGTTGAGTTTAGTGGCGAAACCATATGTGAAGAAACTTGGGAGCGCTTTGCAGAAAAGCTCCAGTATGTGTGTGTCGATATGAAAGACGTCGACAACTACCCAACATTTAAAAAGCACATAGATAGTTCGCGTACCATGGTCTGCTACTTAGCAACTCCGCCTTCTATTTTTGGTGATATTTGTAAAGGCTTGCACAATGCGGGTGTTATCGATTCAAGTGTTCGCGTGGTGCTTGAAAAACCCCTAGGTCATGACTTGCAATCATCCAAAGTGATCAATGATCAAGTGGCAGAATTCTTCGACGAAAAGCAAATTTATCGCATTGATCATTACTTGGGTAAAGAAACAGTGTTAAATCTGGTTTCATTGCGTTTTGCTAATTCAATTTTTGCCACTAACTGGGACCACAACTGCATCGATCACGTGCAAATTTCTGTGGCCGAATCAGTGGGAATCGAAGGCCGTTGGGGTTACTTTGATGAAGCAGGACAAATGCGTGACATGGTGCAAAACCACTTGTTACAAATTCTCACGTTGATTGCAATGGAGCCTCCCGCTGTATTGGATGCCGACAGCATTCGTGATGAAAAGCTCAAAGTACTGAAAGCACTTAGACCTATTACCGCAGCCAATGTGCAAACAGATACCGTGCGTGGTCAATATGTTGGCGGTTTTGTAAAAGGGAAAGAAGTACCGGGTTATCTGGATGAAGAAGGGGCGAATACTAAATCTGAAACAGAAACCTTTGTATCTCTAAAAGTACATCTGGATAATTGGCGTTGGGCAGGGGTTCCTTTTTACCTGCGCACTGGTAAACGTTTACCCAGTAAAACCAGTGAAGTGGTCATCTATTTTAAACGTCAGCCTCACAACTTGTTTGGTGAAAGTTTTGCGCAATTGCCTCCTAATAAACTGACCATACGCTTACAACCTGATGAGGGTGTCGAAATCACCGTCATGAATAAAGTTCCAGGATTGACCAGTAGTGGATCTATGGACTTACAAAAGTCGCGCTTGAACCTTAGTTTCTCAGAAGAGTTCAAAGACGATCGAATTGCCGACGCATATGAAAAATTATTGTTAGAAGTGATGATCGGGAATCAAGCACTATTCGTTCGACGCGATGAAGTTGAACAAGCTTGGACTTGGGTGGACGGAATTTTCCGAGCTTGGGGAGCGAACAATGATTTGCCTGAACCCTATCAAGCGGGAACCTGGGGACCTGTAGCATCAATAGCGCTGCTAGCTCGAGACAATCGTGCTTGGTATGAATCTCGAATTGGGAAGAAAAAATAATATGGCGTTAATTGAAACTAAATTTTCTTCTGTTGAAGAATTGAATGAAGATTTTTCAGCGCAAATTGCAAACATTTTAAAAAACGGGATAGCTAAAAACGGTCGTGCTAGCCTTGCGGTTTCTGGCGGGCGTACCCCAGCAAAATTGTTTAACCAACTTTCAACGCAAACACTGGAATGGGATAAAGTTGACGTTACCTTAGTGGATGAGCGTTGGGTGGAAGAAAGTGATCCTGCAAGTAATGCTGCTATGGTTAAGCGTGAACTACTCATCAATAACGCGGCAGCAGCGAATTTTTATGGTTTAAAAACCTCGGAAGGCGATGCCCGTAACGCAGTGTCTTTCCTAAATGAAAATCTAGCTAAAATAAAAACGCCTTTTGATGTTTTGATTCTTGGCATGGGAGAAGATGGTCACACAGCTTCATTGTTTCCATGTTCAGAACAAATAGAGCAGGGGTTAAATACGGATATAGATAGTGATTATATTGCGGTTACCCCCACCACTGCACCTAATCAAAGAATGTCACTCACCTTAAAAAGTATTCTTAAAAGCGAGAATATCTTTTTGCATTTAGTTGGTGAATCTAAAAAACGTATTATCGACATTGCGCAGCAAAGTGATGACGCCTTGGAAATGCCTATACGAGCCGTCTTTAATAATACTGATGTGAAACTTATTTGGGCTGCTTAGGAGAACATATGAATTCTGTGATTCAAGAAGTAACCGAACGGATTATCGAAAGAAGTCGACAATCCAGACAAAATTATCTCGATAAAATTGAAAGTGCACGCTTGCAAGGGCCACATCGTGGAGTGTTATCCTGCGGTAACCTAGCCCACGGCTTTGCAGCTTGTAATACCGAAGATAAGGCTGATTTAACCAGCTTAACGAAATCTAATATTGCCATTGTATCCTCATACAATGACATGCTTTCTGCTCACCAACCCTATGAAGCGTATCCGCAAATTCTGAAAGACGCGATACGAGATATCGGCAGTGTAGCTCAGTTTGCAGGCGGTGTTCCGGCCATGTGTGATGGTGTTACCCAAGGCAATCCAGGTATGGACTTGAGCTTGATGAGCCGTGATGTGATTGCATTATCTACCGCTGTTGGACTGTCGCATAATATGTTCGATGGTGCTTTGATGCTGGGTATTTGTGACAAAATTGTGCCCGGGCTGCTAATGGGCTCTTTGAGTTTTGGGCACCTTCCCACTGTTTTTGTTCCTGCTGGTCCTATGCCATCAGGTATACCCAATAAAGAGAAAGCGCGTGTACGCCAAATGTTCGCTCAGGGGAAAGTAGGGCGCAAAGAATTACTTGAATCTGAATCGAAAAGTTATCATTCAGCGGGAACTTGTACGTTTTACGGGACTGCGAACAGTAACCAATTAGTCGTAGAAGTGATGGGCTTGCATTTACCAGGTTCGTCCTTTGTAAATCCAGGAACAGATCTACGGGATGAACTGACTAAAGCTGCGGCCCGTCAAGTTACTCGATTAACCGATTTAGGTGATAATTATACTCCCATTGGTCATATTGTAGATGCAAAAGCTCTGGTAAATGGTCTTGTTGCCTTATTAGCTACCGGTGGCTCAACTAACCATACTATGCATTTAGTGGCAGTGGCGCGTGCTGCTGGATATGAAATAAATTGGGATGACTTTTCGGATATTTCCAATGCAGTACCATTGTTGACGCGTATTTACCCCAATGGTTCTGCGGACATTAACCACTTTACAGCAGCAGGCGGCATGGCTGTCTTGTTTAAAGAGCTACTCAGCGCAGGATTGTTGCACAATGACGTTAAAACCATCTGTGGCGATGGCTTGGAGCAATATACCAAAGAACCTACTTTAAAAGATGGTGAGTTAACCTGGCAAGATGGTCCGGTTGAGTCATTTGATAAAGAGGTCATTTCATCGGTTGCTAAGCCCTTTAAACCCGATGGTGGTTTATCGGTATTACATGGTAATTTAGGCCGTGCGGTAATGAAAACATCAGCTTTACGTGAGCCTCATTGCAAAATGAAAGCGCCTGCTGTGGTATTTGAAGATCAATTCGAATTAGCGGATGCCTTTAAAGCGGGTGACTTAGACAAAGATTGTATCGTTGTCGTGCGCTTCCAAGGTCCAGCAGCCATCGGTATGCCTGAGCTGCATAGTTTAACCCCTCCTTTGGGCGTACTTCAGGATAAAGGCTTTAAAGTTGCCTTGGTTACTGACGGTCGTATGTCAGGTGCCTCTGGAAAAGTGCCTGCCGCTATCCATGTAACCCCTGAAGCCTATCACGGCGGTTTACTCGCCAAAGTTGAAACAGGTGATCTGATTGAACTTAACACTGAAACCGGTGATATGAGTTTATTGGTTGATGCAGAAGAGCTTGCCAAGCGCAAAGCAAAAGTTGCGCAAACCGACAAACATCAGGTGGGCATGGGACGTGAAATGTTCGCCTCTATGCGCAACTCCTTAACGGGTGCAGAACAAGGTGCCTGTTCGTTATTTGCGGGTTCAGGAAACCAACATGACCTTTAAGTTTGTCGCTGATGTTGGCGGCACAAATATTCGTATTTGCCAAGTTGAAGAGCATAAGTTAATCAACATAAAAAAATATCTGTGTGCTGATTTTGCAACCATAGAAGATGCCATCAAACATTACTTCAGCGAATTTCCTGAGGTTGAATTTAGTTATGGTTGTATTGCTATTGCCTGTCCTGTAATCGGTGATTGGGTCAAAATGACCAATCACACCTGGGAGTTTTCCATTGAGCAACTAACCAAAGGGTTATCTTTGGATTGGCTGGGGGTTATTAATGACTTCACTTCTGTGGCGCATTCATTGCCGGTGTTAAAAGATGATCAAAAAGTGCAAATTGGCGCTGGTGCGCCAAAATTGAATGCCAATATTGCGGTTTTTGGACCAGGTACGGGACTAGGAGTAGAACATCTAACGTTTACGGATAAAGGTTGGAAAGCACTCGATGGAGAAGGTGGACATGTTGATTTTGCCGCTAATGACGAAAATGAATTCGCTATTTGGCATTACTTGAAAAAGAAATTAGGACATGTTTCTGCTGAAGAAGTGCTGTCGGGAAGAGGCATTGTACATATCTATGAAGGGCTGGCAGAGAAAAAACAGCAAGCAGCGATTTATGCTGATCCAGCCCAAATTACTGAAAAAGCGCTATCGGAAGAATGCGAACTCTGCGTGGAAACATTGCAACAGTTTTGCAAGATTATGGGTAGTTTTGCAGGTAACTTAGCGCTTAATTTAGCAACTCATGGTGGCGTATATATCGGTGGCGGTATTGCTTCTCGTTTTGTTGAGTTTATTAAAAGTAGTAAGTTTCGTGCTCGTTTTGAAGACAAGGGACGATTTAGACATTATGTCTTAAACATTCCAACTTACATCATTATAGAACCTGATCATGGTTTATTGGGCGCAGCTGCCTATTTACAACAGAATCATAAGGAGTAAACATTATGTCATTTAATTGGAAAATGAGTTCGCAAGAAGTATTTAGTCAGGGACCCGTAGTACCTGTATTAGTGATTAAAAACATTGAACATGCAGTACCTGTCGCTAAAGCGTTAATCAAAGGTGGCATTCGTGTTCTTGAAGTGACTTTACGTACAGAGATTGCTCTTGATGTGATTAGAAAAATCGCAGCAGAAGTGCCTGAAGCTATTATTGGTGCCGGCACTGTTACCAATGAAAAACAACTGAAGCAGGTTGAAGAAGCAGGTGCAATTTTTGCTATTAGCCCAGGCTTAACTACTAGCTTATTGGAAGCCGGTAAACGTTCATCCATCTCCCTTATTCCTGGTGTGGCGTCAATATCTGAGTTGATGACAGGATTGGATATTGGTTATACCCACTTTAAATTTTTCCCTGCAGAAGCCTCAGGTGGCATTAAAGCACTGAAATCAATTGGTGGTCCTTTCCCTGACATTACATTTTGTCCGACTGGCGGAATTGGCCCTAATAACTACCTTGACTACTTATCATTGCCTAACGTGCAGTGTGCCGGTGGTTCTTGGTTAGTGCCTGATGATGCAGTAGAAGCGGGTGATTGGGATCGTATCACTGAGCTTGCTAAAGCTGCAGTTGATGGTGCTAAAACACTATCCTAATAGCGTTTTTCGTAATTTAGTCAACAAAAGCTTGTATTGATTACAAGCTTTTTTTATGAACGAAGGCTTAAAAGATGTGCTCTGCAGGATAATATCAAGGTTGTTGTTTAGCACTCAAGCACGTTCGAATACCTCTGGGCTGAGCTTTAAGCGTTTTTGAATAACGTTCAGTCTGATCCCCAACATGATAGCTGCACTGGTTAAACCACAAATAAATCCAATCCAGAATCCTGATGCGCCTAAAGCTGGCACAACAAAGTCGGTTAGTGCCAAAATAATCCCTGTGGGTAAACCCACCCCCCAATAGGCAAAAAAGCAGATGATAAACATGGCTGTGGTATCTTTGTAACCACGCAATGCGCCTGCGGAGATGGCTTGTATGGAATCAGATAGTTGAAACATTGCTGCTAAAGTCATCAAACTCATGGCCAACTCTATCACTTTTCTATTTTCGGTATACAACATTGAAATTTGTTCTTTGGCGACTATGGTTAGCAATGCTGTAAAACACGCAATAAAAAGCCCTAACAGGATTGCTGTTTTGGTTGCCAAGGCTGCTCCCACTTGATCTTGTTTACCCCAAAAATGGCCAACTCGTATGGTAGTGGCCATCCCTAAACTTAACGGAAACATAAACATTGTGGCTGAAAAGTTAAGGGCAATTTGATGGGAGGCAACTGTCAGCGGCCCAAGGGGAGATAATAGTAACGCCACTACACCAAATAGAGTGACTTCAAAAAGTAAGGTTAGGGCGATGGGTAGCCCCAGTTTTAAGGTTATATAAATCTGATTAAAGTCAGGCTTCGACCAGCCATCAAATAGATTGCTATTAATACGTTTGGAAAAGTGGATATAACAAGCTGTTCCTATAAACATGGTACAAAAAACTAAACTTGTGGCTAAACCACTGCCGACACCGCCCATCTCTGGCATCCCAAATTTACCGTATATGAAGATGTAGTTGGCTGGAATATTGATAATTAGGCCTAACCCCATAATCAGCATCGTTGGTTTAGTAAACGACAACCCTTCACAGTAGTTGCGAAGAATTTGATAACCCGCAAAAGCAGGCGCTGATAGCACAATATATTTCATATAATCAGTGGTGATTTTGCGTAAATTGTCTTCTATGTCCATCAACGAAAACCAGTATTCGAGATAAAATACTGAAAGAGTAATGCAAAGGGATACTGGGATAATCAAGAAAGTGGCTTGATGGACAGTATATGCCGCTTTCTTCGTTTCTCCTGCACCATGCAATTTCGCGACAATAGGCGGAATGGCCATGGCTAAGCCTTGCACAAAGCATAAAATAGGAATAGTAATACTAAAGCCAATGGCTACCGCGGCCATATCTGTAGCTGAATATCGGCCAGCCATAATGGTGTCAGATACCCCCATAAGGGTTTGTGTTATTTGCGCGATAAGTAGTGGCCAAGTCAGACTGACTAGCTGTTTTAGTTCTATTTTTAAATTAGTCAAAATAATTCAATCTTAATTTTTGCACCTGTTGGCAAGTTAGTTTGATCTTTTTCAAGGAGGATATAGCAATTTGCATTAGCAATGGAAGACATTATGCCTGAGCCTTGGCTACCATTGGGTTTGACCCAATATTCGCCGTGTTCATCTTGATAGGCGATACCCCGTTGAAAGTCGGCGCGTCCAGCTCGCTTATAAATAGGTTCAGCGCACGTAGCGTTGACAGTCTGGGAAAGGGGAGGAGTGCGTCCCATTAATTTATCTAGCACAGGAGTGACTAGTTTCTGAAAAGTGACATAGGAAGATACAGGATTGCCCGGTAAGCCACAAAAAATAGCCTTGTTAATTGAGCCAAATGCAAAAGGTTTACCTGGTTTAATAGCTACCTTCCAAAAGTTTATCTGGCCAATTTTTTGCAAAACTTGTTTAACGTAGTCTGCACTGCCAACAGATACCCCTCCACAAGATAAAATGACATCCGCATTTTCACTTGCATCCAAAAAAGCCTCTGCAATTTTGTTAGGATCATCTTCAACAATACCGTAGTGGAGAATATTGGCATTCATCTGTTGCAGTAAGCCGTGCAGGGCAAATCGGTTGCTCTCGTAAATTTGCCCGCTTTTTAACTCTTCTCCAGGTGGCACTAGCTCATCACCTGTAGCGATTACCGCCACTTTGGGGCGGCGGAAAACAACGACTGATGACTCGCCAATGGATGCTAATAAGGCCATATGAGCAGCGGTTAGCTTTTCACCCGCAGGAATAATTTGTTGTCCAGATTGAATATCTTCACCGGCTAAGCGCACACTGGTACCTGCTTTTACCTCTTGATTTAGAACGATATGACCTTCGTTTATAAGAACATTTTCCTGCATCATCACAGTGTTCGTGCCAGGCGGAAGTATGGCTCCTGTGGTGATGCTAACGCAATGTCCTGCTTTTACTTCATCTTCAAAGGGGACGCCAGCTAACGCTTGACCTTGGATAGACAATTTAGTGCCTACAGGTGAAGTACCATCAACGTGGAATGCAAACCCATCCATAGCCGAATTATTGCTAGGCGGCACTTGGCGATTTGCGAAAACAGCTTCAGCGGTAATACGATTTAACCCATGGAGCACAGAAATTGTTTCGCGCTCAACTAAGGCTTGGCATTGCTTTAACATTTCAACTAATGCTGTTTCAATGGGCATCAAGGTTGGTTTGTTTGAGTCACTGTTTTTCATTCAAATGAACACTAAGGCTAGAAGTGAAAGAGGGCGCTAATATAACGTGATTTTAGTCGCTTACCAAATCAAAATAGCGTAAATGTGAGTTTAGATTGTAAAGAATGAAGAGGTAGTGAATGCATTTGGAATTCAATCGCTACCCCATTGACGAAGTTAGTATTTCTCGACTTTGTAGCCTTTTTCTTGCAACAGTTTAAGGACGCTTTGATCTCCCGCCAAATGCAAGGCACCTACTAAAATTAACTCACTGTGCTGATTACCAAAAAACTGTTCAATCTTCGGTATCCAATTTTTATTTCGTTGCACTAATAATTGATCATATATCTCTTGATAATCACGTTCCATTTCATCGATACCCAATTCGGCTAGTTTATCTAAATCACCCGTACGCCAAGCTTCAATGAGTTTAGGCATCATCTGTTTAATATTTGCTACGTCTTTTAAACCATAGGCAATCATTGCATCCTCGTCGCCTTTACCCATATCGGCAAGCATCGCCATTTGTTCTTCTGGTTGTTCAAACCAATCAATATGTTTTTGATCGCCAATGCCTTTTACTGAGTAATAGGCGTCGACTCCAGCACTACTTACGCCCATCATCTGCAGTTCAATCATGGATAAGGTGACGGATAAGAAACTGGGCTTTAAGGTTGCAAATTGTTGAATCGACAGGTTGCGTTCTTGCAAATGAACCTCTAGGGCTTTGTAGGTTTTCTCTGATAAGAAATCTTTGATGGTTCTACCATCTTGCAGCAGGATATAGTGCAATGATTGTTGTTGAAATTCGGGGCTGTTCATTCTGCTAATATCCGATTCAAATACAAGGGTATCTGAAGCTTCATATGCTTTTTCGAACTTATCCGGCAAGGGGTAATCCTTTTCACTTAAAACATGAATAGTGCCACCAATAACCACTTGGTCATCGCCTTTACTTACTTTCCATACGGGGGAAGCCACCGTATAAAAAGACTGTAAAAGCATCAAAAGTGACACGAATAAAATTTTGTACATGCTGTAAATTCCTTGAATAATTTCCAAATTAATTGTTTCAAATAGAAGAGGATATTTTAAGATCGAGCTCCTCAGTACAAATGTAGTTGATTTTTTGACCTGAATGCTCATAAAAGTCACTACATTAGGTAAATACGAACTCTGAAATCTATTGATAACATATTTAAAATATTAAAAATATGTCTAAATGGGAACTTTGGGGTAAAATATTTCCAGATGGTTTGGAATAGAAAATAGCAACACCCACGCACGGTCGGTGTTGCCATTGTTTGCCATGGACGCTGAAACGCTAGTGGTCGGCTAATTCGCTTTGGGTAAGGTAACCGTCTTTATTGACGTCTAATTTTGCAAAAACCGCAGACAAAGCTGGATCACTTGCTGCTTCTTCTACACTTATACGACCATCGGCATCTGAATCTAAAATCGATATTTTGTCTTCTTGGGCATAAACCGAACTACTGGCTAAAACAAACGCGCTGATCAGGATAGTTTTTTTCATTTTTCAATCTCCACTTAATTTAGACTTTCGTGTTTTAGATTAATTGTAGGCATTAATTGCATCGCCTTTTAACAAAACAACAATAAGATTTGTTGTGTAAGTGGGGTATTACACTAACCATGCCAGGTTTAATAAATCAATAAAATACAATGGGTTAGAATGGTTTCGGTGCGGAATGTGTAAATTATTTTAAAGGTTGCATGTAAAAAACATGTTAAGGTGTGTGCGTTAAGTCACATTAATATTTAGGGTAAAATATTTATCTGTTAAATCATAAAGATAAGGTGGTGCCAAAAAGCAACGCTGCTAAAAAGCAGCTTACTAAAATGAAGGCACCACCAATCTTTAAGAACTCGTTCTAACAATCTTACATACTACGAGTATTACTAATCCAAACTGTTTGATAGGGGCTCAAAACAAAATCGGAGTGATCTAAAATGACTTCGTTTCCTGTGATTAAATCCCACCAACAGTCTGTACCAATTAAGTTAATATCTGACATAACAACTGTTTGATCTGTATCTGTGATATTACTGATACAGAATATACTTTGTCTTCTATCAATACTTTGACGCCAAAAGCCAAATAATTTAGCGCCTAACTGCAAAGTAAACTGGGTCGCGTTAGGGTGAAAGGCTTTTTGATTAATGCGTATAGACAACAAATGATTCATACGCTTTAGAGCTATGGCATGCTGACTATCTTTATTATTCAGTTGGTCTTCCAGTTCCGACATATCCCAACGTTTACGATTAATCGAACGATTTTGACTCGTATTGGTAACCCGCTCATAATCATTTCCTGTTGCTAATAAACTATGCACATACAAGCCTGGGATCCCTTCAAGGGCAAACATAATTTCATGGGCACAAATGAACCTTTCCATGCCTAAATTATCAGGTCCTTTTGTGGTGCCTTTTAGGGCATCAAATAAGGCAATGTTTATCTCGTAAGGTTTCTGTTTACCACCAGGAAGTGTGCGCCAAGACACCATTCCGCCAAAACTTTGCATCGTGTTAACCAGAGTATTAATTTCATTTTCTTCCAACAGTCCTTCTGCAGGGCGCAGGCCGATACCATCATGGGAAGCAATAAAATTAAAATAAGTCGTACCGTTTTGTGCCGGAGGCATACTCATTAACCAGTTCTTTAAATAAGTACAATCACCGGTGACTAAAGTATTAACCAGTAAAGGCGGCAATGAAAAGTTATATACCGCGTGGGCTTCGTTCGCATTACCGAAATACGTGAGGTTTTCACGATTAGGAATGTTGGTTTCAGTAATGATAATGCAATCGTTTTGTGCGTATTCGATTAAGGTACGAAGTAAGCGAATGACTTCATGGGTTTTTTCAAGATTGATACAAGTACTGCCGGATTTTTTCCATAGAAAGGCAACGGCGTCCAATCTGAAAATTCTCACACCGTGATCTAAATACTGACGAATGATCTCAACAAACGCACTTAATACTTTGGGGTTTTGAAAGTCAAAATCCACCTGATCATGACTAAATGTACACCAAACCTTCTTTGTCCCATTTTCAGTTTTGGTTTCCCGTAATAATTCGGATGTTCGGGGCCTGACAACATTTGAAGTGTCATAATCTTCATCAACCGTAAAGAAAAAGTCACTTCCAGGCCCTTCACCTTTAATAAAATTATCGAACCATGCACTTCGCGATGAACAATGATTAATGACTAAATCCGACATGAGTCGATAATTACTTGAAATTGACTTTATATCTAACCAATTTCCTAATGACTCATTCACACTCGAATAGTCTATTACGGCAAAACCATCATCGGAACTATATGGAAAAAATGGCAATATATGTACGCCATTTATGGTGTCTTTCACATGATTGTTTAAAAATTGGTGCAAGGTAACTAATGGGGTTTGCATTTCAGACTCAATGCTATCCCCATAGGTAATTAATATAATGTCTTTTTCGCTCCAATGATTTTGATGGGGTACAGGTATTTGTTTGTCACAAACCCCATCTAATCTCATTGTGGTGATAAGAGATTTTGATAATTCCTCGCTACTTTGAGGAATATCAACTCCTTGATAAATCACGTCTAAGTGATGTTGTATTTTTTCACACAGCCACGTATAAGCTTCAGACATTGATGTTTCCCCTTACTTTTAATATCGAAACTCTTCGTAATCCAATTCAACGGCATCTTTGATGCGGTCAAGTATATCTGGTACAGCACTTATGACTCGGTTCCAACTCGGAATAAAGGGTGTTTCCATTGGATTTTCAAGGAAACTTTGACCGGCTTTCATAATATTTGAAGCGAACATTTCGACCGCTTTTTCTTCTCTATGAATATCAAGCTCAAGACCATTCATGACCGCATCATTGTGATAGGTTTCAACAAAATCTAAGGCGATGCGGAAGTAGGTGGCTTTTAATGTACGGAATGACTCATTGGTGAATGTGAACCCTTGGGTCGCAAGCTTACGAAACAAGGCCTTAGTAATGTCAATGGACATTTTAGACAATCCACCTTGATCATTGTGTAAAGACAGATCTTGATGCTTGTGATCATAGGTTTCTGCAATGTCTACTTGGCATAATCGGTTGTGGGAGTAGTTTCGGTGCATCTCTGACAATACGCCTATTTCTAATCCCCAATCACTGGGAATGCGAATGTCATTTAACACATCTCGTCTAAAGGAAAATTCGCCAGCCAATGGATATCTAAAACTATCCATAAATTCTAAGTATTCGTTATTACCTACGGTACGTTTTAACGCGCGTAATAAAGGTGTAACTAGTAATCTAGACACTCGACCATTTATTTTTCCATCGGCAACACGGGCATAATAGCCTTTACAAAATTCGTAGTTGAACTGGGGGTGAGCCACTGGGTAAATTAATTTGGCAAGTAAACTTCGTTCGTAAGTTAATATGTCACAATCATGCAGAGCAATAGATTCTGTGCGGCCCGTGGCTAGTATATAACCCATGCAATACCATACATTGCGACCTTTACCCATTTCTTTAGGCGCTAGACCCAAATCAGCTAATTCTTTATCAATAGCCTTCAAACGTGGACCATCATTCCATAAAATACGATGGTGTTGTGGAAGTTTGTCAAAAAACTTGATGGCGTGTTGATACTGCTCTTTCGATGCTCTATCCAAACCAATTACAATTTCGTTCAAATAGGGGACTTTGCTGATATTGTCGATTATATTCGGCATAGCCTGGCCTTCAAGCTCTGAAAACAAGCTGGGTAAGAGCAAACCTAAGGGGCGTTTTTTTGAAAAAGCCAACAATTCAGACTCCATTTCTTCAATGGGACGGTTTGAAAGTTGGTGTAAAGTTGTGGTTATTCCGTTTTGATAAAAATCAGCCATTTTCTGGCTCCTTTAACGTTATATTTAAGATTTGTTGAAGACATTCAGTCCAACCCTCAGGTCCTTCGAGTTGGCTATCAAACACATTTTCTGTGCGTTGTAGTTGAGGATAGTCGTTAACAGGGGATTTTATACGTACTGCGATATCGGCTGCATCCAGCATAGCGGCGTCGTTCTGGCCATCACCTAATGCAATTGAAACCCAATTGATATCGGGATATTGTCGTTGTAACTCGCCCACAAACCAATTTAGCGCAGCGCCTTTATCTGTTTCTCCAGAAATATGAATGAAGCGTCCACCTATCAGGGTTTTTGCTCCGAGTTGTTGGACACAATGGATAAACTTTTTCTTTTGTTCTTCGCTCCCCAGCCATAAAACCGGTTCACCATATAACCTATTCGAGGCTCGTTTAGCCTGCTCTGGTTCCAAGCCCGTAGCATCACATATTTCCCGAAGTGTCATTTTAGAAAAGTGAGTGAATTGGCCAACAAAGTCGTTTTCAATTTTCTTTAGCAAACTCAACCAATAACTCTTTTTAGAGGTAAAGTTACGCACCCAATTTTTACCTACCCATTGGGTATTGGCGGGCTTTTTCTTAAAAAAGCCGTGGGGGATATGGATCGCCGCGCCATTTTCGACAATAAAGGGTCCTTGAATGCCTAATTGGTCAGTTAATTCCTGCATTTCATCATAGGTTTTACTCGTGTTCGGGATGACAGGAATATTGTTGTCTTTTAAAAAAGAAAGCATTGGTTGTGCTGCTTCGTGACTGTAAGAGTGATGATCCAGTAAGGTGCCATCCATATCGGTGAAAATGACAAACTGGTCGCTCATTTTACCCCCTTTACGTTGATAATTTTGCGTTGCTTATCTAAATCAAATACCACATCACATGAGTCAGCCAAGGTTGCTAAACTCTGCTCAGTAAGTCTTTGATAGTGCTGAATAAATCGCTTAATTTCGTTTGCCGACATAATTCCACTGTTAGCTTCTGAATCAGAAGCAGTTGCTAATTTTTGAATAAGCTTTTGTTCTTGTTGTAGTCGCCAGTCAAAAACACACTCAAAAGAGGGTGCCTTTAGCATTATCCAAAAATCCATTAATTGATATAAGTTTTGGTATTCTGTTTGTAGTTGTTGATTGACATAGGTTCGCCAAGCATTACCTTTATCCTCTTCTGATTCTAACGTATTGATCGGTACGCTGAGCTGTTCATCCGTTTGTGCAGTCACGCCCCAGCACCAACCTTCCATCAATACAATATCCACAGGCTTTTCGATAATTGGCCACTCTTGCTTGGGGAAAGGGTCATCAGTTGCTTTATTAAATCTCGGAATAGCAAAGCCAGTTTGCTGATCTTTCAACCCAAGTAAAACCTGTTTTAACAAGTTCGTATCATGGGTTCCTGGCACACCACGGGTTGCCAACAATGGATGAACATTAGCCGCTAATTGTTGTCGGTGAGTTTTTGAATAGTAAAAGTCATCTAAGGAGAGATTAATAACGTTTAATTGCTTAATCTCGATTAAATAGGTAAGTAAAAGCTCGGTGAGAGTCGATTTTCCGGAGCCTTGGCAGCCATTTATGCCGATAAAAATCGGTCTTTTTGCACTATCGTGGTGCGCTTTAAGTTTTTCAGCTAATGGAATGAACCATGTTAGCGCAACTTCGCCAAAGTTCGTATCGAGTTGGTGTTTTTCGATAAAGGCTTCAAGTAGCCTTTTAGATTCTGGGGTTACCTTCAAAATTGGCCTTTATAGAGTAAATAATTAATTGGAGTTTTTATTATCATCAAATAGAACTTACAACAAACGTGCCAATATAGTGCTAATAGCGTCTAACAACTGCAGCAAAAATACATTTTTAATAAAGAGCACGTAAAGCATTATTAGAAAATATAAACTATTTGCGTTGCACCTCCATAGTGAGGTTAAATGACATTATCATCAATGCTATACTAATGTTAAGTGGTTACTTAATTTAGTAAGTGATATTAAAAATGAAACTCCGAGCCTCTACTACTAAGTATTGCAAATAAGTTTTACCGATTTGTTAAAGGTACTTTGTATCTACTTCAGTGAAAACTTATAAAAACAATATAGGTAGTTTTGGCCGCAACTATTATGGGTTGCCAGGGTAAATTGGGAAACTAGTTTGCCTCCCGCTACATGTTCAACAATTTGGTTGTTCGTGACTTTGGAAAGGTGTTTAACGTGTTAAAAGATAAATTTGGGCGTCGCTTCCATTACTTGCGGCTGTCCATTACAGATGTATGTAACTTCAATTGTGACTATTGCCTTCCTGATGGTTATCAATGCGACTCCGATCGTAATTTTTTAGGTTTGTCTGAAATTCGCCATATTTGTGCTGGTTTCGCCACCTTAGGTACCAAGAAAATTAGGATCACCGGAGGTGAACCCTCGTTACGTAAAGACTTGCCAGAGATCATTCAAATAGCCGCCTCTACCCCAGGGATTGAGCAGGTAGCCATTACCACCAATGGTTACCGTTTGCATCAGCAAATAGATGCTTGGGCAGACGCAGGACTTAATTCATTAAATGTGAGTATCGATAGTCTCGACCCCCGCATGTTTGAAAGTATTACCGGGCACGATAAACTCGAAACCATTATGTTAGGTATTCAACGCGGCCTTGAGCGCGGCCTGAAGGTGAAAGTCAATGGTGTTTTAATGCGCCAATATAATGGAAATGAACTCGGTGCGTTTTTAGCCTGGTTAAAAAATACGCCTATTACCTTCAGACTGATTGAATTGATGGAAACCGGCGACAATAAAGACTTCTTTAAATTAAATCATTTATCTGGTGAGCCAATTAAACAACATCTACTGGAAGGTGGCTGGAGTCCTGTGATTCAAAATAACACTGCAGGGCCTGCCCAAGAATTTTGGCATCCCGATTATCAAGGTAAAATTGGCCTTATTATGCCTTACAGTAAAGATTTTTGCGCCAGCTGTAACCGCCTTAGAGTAAGTGCTACAGGCAAGTTACACCTCTGTTTATTTGCGGATAAAGGACTAGACATACGACCGTATTTGCAACAAACAGATACCCAACCACTGCAACAACAATTACAGCAATTATTAGGGGATAAAGATGCCACCCACTGGCTTGATCAAGGCTTCACTGGGGCAACTAAACATTTGGCGATGTTAGGCGGTTAGTTATGAACGCTGAACACAGTTCCCTTAATAGCACCTTAGGGTTAATTTTAGCTGGCGGACAATCAAGTCGAATGGGGGTAGACAAAGCGACCTTGAGTCTCCACGGTGAGTCTTTTTTGCAGCTTGCCATCAGACGTTTCGAATCCATTGGCATACACAACTACATTGTAAGTTCCAATACCCTTAAAGGGGCGATGCCTGATCGTAAGACTGGAATAGGACCCTTAGCAGCCTTAGATGCAGTGTTAAGTCTTCCGAAACATAGGTTAAACGGAGCCGACAGTGTATTAGTTGTGCCCATTGATATGCCGCTATTCCCTGCTGATTGTTTAAAGTCTTTGGTTTTAAAAGGCAAGGAACAGCAAGCCGGGGGATTTTACCGTTCTCAGCCCATGCCATTTATGGTTCAGCTAACTGAACAGTTTGCTGCAATACTGAACCAACAAATTCAGTCCAACGATAGATCTATTTTTGCTTTACTGAATAAACTTAACGCAGTTGAAGTTGAATACGATGATGGTCAAATCGCAAAAGATGCTTTTTACAATGTAAACACTCCCGAGCAAATGCTTAAAATGGAAAACATAAGCCAATGTTAGGAGAATTTAGTATGGTTTTATGGAGGGCTAATGCCTGCAATTAATCACTTTAAATCACTCAATATCGCAGTATTGACTGTGTCAGATACACGGGATGAAGAAACCGACACTTCAGGACGCTATTTAGTTGACGCTGTTACGTCTGCTGGGCATCAGGTGGTAGAAAAACGTATATGTAAAGATGATAAGTATCAACTGCGCAGTATCGTTTCCAATTGGATATTAGCCGACAATATTCACGTTGTGCTTACCACTGGTGGAACAGGTTTTACCCCTAGAGACATGACACCTGAATCTTTAGAAGTGTTATTTGATAAACACATTGAAGGTTTTGGCGAATTGTTTCGACAGATTTCTTATCAGCAAATTGGCACTTCTACTGTGCAATCTAGAGCACTAGGTGGCATGGCCAACGGCACAGCCATATTTTGTTTACCAGGGTCAACCGGGGCTTGCAAAACCGGTTGGCAAGACATTTTATTGGAACAACTGGACAGTCGTCATAAGCCTTGTAATTTTGTCGTGCATTTAAAAAACCTCGATGTTAATCAGTGTGAGTCTAGGGGATAAATGTGCAAGCAAATAACAAAGTAAGCCAGCAATCGCCAGATAAAGGAAAGAGCTTAAGCCATATCGATGAACATGGTCAGGCGAATATGGTAGATGTAACTGAAAAAGCGGTAACGCAGCGCACGGCTGTCGCGTCAGGTTTTGTGCAAATGCAAGCCGATACGTTAAACATGATTACCAATGGTCAGCATGCTAAAGGTGATGTATTTGCAGTGGCGCGTATTGCTGGTATTCAAGGGGCGAAAAAATGTGCCGACTTAATACCACTTTGCCATCCATTGATGTTGTCTAAAGTACAAGTGGATTTTTCGGTGGATTCAACGACTAACCGCGTTAATATTCTGGCAACCTGCAAATTGGCGGGGCAAACCGGAGTGGAAATGGAAGCATTGACTGCAGTGTCTGTTGCGGCATTAACCCTGTTTGATATGTGTAAAGCCGTTGACCCTCATATGCTAATAGGTGATATTAAAGTTGAGCAGAAACGTGGTGGAAAAACCGGCAACTGGCTTCGCTCCAGCGCTAGTTAGAAAAAGAGGCTGTTAATGAAAATTCTGTTTTTTGGTCAACTTAGGGAACAACTTGGCGTTGCTGAACTACTGGTGAACGACGGCCCTGATACTGTTGGCGGACTACGAGAAATATTAGCTTCAAGAGGGGATCTTTGGCAGCAATATTTGTCATCTAAGGATGTGTTGGTGGCGGTGAATCAAACCCTTTGTGACTTTGATACTGCTATTCATGAGGACGATGAAATTGCGTTTTTTCCACCTGTTACGGGAGGATGAAAATGGTTGAATCTGCCCCTTTAATCAATATTATCGTCCAGCAGGCTGACTTTGATCATGCACAAGAATATCAGCGGCTAAAGGATCACGGTAGCCAATATGGCGCAATTGTGACCTTTACGGGGTTAGTACGGGATATGAATTTAGGCGAAAGTGTTAGTGGGTTATTCCTCGAACATTATCCAGGTATGACCGAAAAGGTGCTTAACGACCTTGCAAAGCAAGCGGCTCAAAAGTGGTCATTAGGCGCGATGACGATTATTCATCGAGTGGGGCAATTGGCGATTAACCAGCAAATTGTGTTTGTAGGTGTGAGCTCGAAACATCGAAGCGAAGCTTTTGAAGCTTGCCAATTTTTAATGGATTTTTTAAAAACAAATGCACCTTTTTGGAAAAAGGAATTAAGGCAAGGTAGCGAACATTGGATTCAAAAAAAGCAGTCAGACGAATTGGCTGCGCAAAAGTGGGATACATAATCTCACCGCACCTGTCACTTCAATCTTGTTTTCACTCTATTTTTTGCTAACGTCTATAATGCCATTAATTGAATTTATAGGTTCAATTAATCAACGTTTATAGTAGCGCTTATTTGTTCCCTGAGACGGCATAATTTGCTCTTGAATTAACAAATTTTTCAATTTCATTAAGAACTTAGCTTGCCAAGTAATGAAAATACTATCAACATGGGATTACTGAGCAGCATTGTTTGTTCTGTTAAGTGAATTGTTTTTAAAAATAAAGAAAAAGGAACCTTTAATGAACAATCTCGTTACAGATTTACCTAGCCAATTTTCTATTTATCGCAAAGGAGTGGTTGCCGGTGTTGCACTAGCACTTTCTTCTACTTGTTTTGCACAACAATCACCTGCCGCAGATTCTGACGACCAAGAAGAATATGAAGTTGTTGTCGTTACCGCTCAAAAAAGAACTCAACAATTATCTGAAGTTCCCATTGCCATTTCATCTTTCAGTGCTGCGAGTATCGATCAAACCGGTATTACTCAATTAACAGAATTAGCTGATTTCATCCCTAACTTATCGATCACCCGCACCACTGACTTCACCTCGGCCATTACGATTCGTGGAGTAGGGGCAAACAGCCGTAATATTGGTTTTGATACGCGAGTCGGGGTCTATTTGGACGGGGTATATCTTGGTCAATCACCCGCCTTAAACCAAGAGTTACTAGACTTAGAACGAGTTGAAGTATTGCGTGGACCACAAGGTACCTTATTCGGCAAAAAT
Source organism: Aliiglaciecola sp. 3_MG-2023 (assembly GCF_030548205.1). Classification (GTDB taxonomy): domain Bacteria; phylum Pseudomonadota; class Gammaproteobacteria; order Enterobacterales; family Alteromonadaceae; genus Aliiglaciecola. Next base: position 227,507 of record NZ_JAUORV010000007.1, read on the forward strand.
ACTGTCGCTGGTGCGATTAATTTAATTTCCAAAAAACCGTCTGACGAATTAGAAGGAAAGTTTAGTGCGTCTATCGGTAATTTGGGGGCAAGAGAATTTCAAGGGCAGATCAATCTGCCCGTTTCAGATACCAGTGCCGCAAAATTTTCAGTCACTAAGTTAGACCGGGATGGTTACATCAAAAACTTAACCACCGGTAATGATTTAAATGAACGTGATGCATTAGCTTATCGAGGACAATTCCGTTCGCAATTATCTGATAAATTAGAATTAAATTTCAGTGTTGATGGTCTCAATACGGAACGCTTGTCCTTTTTAGGGGAAGCGATATCAGATACATTCAGCACTACACTGGACGCTGCAGCACCGGAGAAAGACGAAGTAGCAACGACCATAGACACCTATGAAAAGCGCGATATAGTTGGTGGCTCATTGGATCTTTCTTATCAAATGGACAGTGGTTACGATATAAAATCTATTACTGCATATCGCGATACGGATATTTTTTACCGTAATGACTCAGATTATTCAGTGGTCGACTTTCTCGTCATAGAATATTCAGACCAATACGAGCAATGGTCTCAAGAGTTTCAAATTATATCTCCTCAGGATGAGTCAGCGTTTGATTACGTAGCAGGCCTATATTTATATCGTCAGGACGCCGAAACACGACGTGATGCAATCAATGGTGCTCATGCATTTCTGTTAGGTAATGTGCCAGGTTCAGTGGTGACTAATACCGGTTTTGTAACAACCGATAGTTACGCTGCTTATTTTAACGGGGGTTATGATCTATCTGAGGACAGTTCTTTGGCATTAGGACTGCGCTACACTACGGAAGAAAAAGATCTAGACTGGTTATTAGATGGTTCTGCGTCAGGCATTTTTGGAATTGGCAGCACCGATGGTCCACTCATTGATTCGCGCAGTGATAACTATATCTCTTATGCGTTGAGTTTTAATCATTCTTTTAATAAATCCTTAAATGGTTATGCAAAATATTCCACCGGCTTCAAAAGTGGTGGGTATAACCTCGATTTTATCACCAATGCTGACTTAGCTGCCGGTATTCAATTCGATAAAGAAACGGTGGGCAGTGCAGAATTAGGGTTAAAAGGTAACTTTTACCGTAACAGTCTAATTTTAAACTTTGCGGCATTCAGATCAGAGTTTGAGAACTATCAAGTTAATCAGTTTATTGATTTGGGGAATGGTGCATCTTCTATTTCCATCCGCAATGCTGCTAAGGCTAATACCCAAGGCATAGAGCTTGAAATGACTTACAGACCTATTAGTAACTTAGAAATTCAAGCAAGTATGGGGTTATTAGATACTGAATTTGATAGCTTTCCCGGTGGTTTAACTGGAGGCGGTAATGCGGAAGGAAAAGACCTGATAAATGCGCCTGACAGCAACTTCTCAATTGGTGCGCAATACATTACTGAAATTAGTTCACTGAATGCTGATTTAACGTTGCGTTTAGATGTGACTCACAGTAGTGGTTTCTTTACTACCGTTGATAATGTTGAAACTGCCACTTTGGCCGATGGCACTGTGGTCGAATTTGGTCATGTAGACAGCATCACTTTGGTCAATGCTCGTATCGGTTTACTCGGCACGAATAATGGTTGGGAAGCCTATCTTTGGGGACGTAATCTAGCCGATGTGCGCGATCCCATTGATAATCGTAAAGACTTTTTCGGTACTGTCACCACCAATTATCAAGAGCCTCGCACTTACGGTGTAGAAGTCGTTTATAGCTTCTAAGGAGAAAACAATGCGATTGTTTTTGTTGTGTTTAGCATGTGTCTCATTCGTTGGTTTATCGCAGGAAAAGAGGCAGCCACCGCCACTACCTGATTTTCCGGATTATCCGGCCATCAGTAAGGTGACTGAAAACACCCATGGTGAAGTGTATTTTTCTTCAGTCACTCCTGGAGATTATAAATGGTTGGTTTTGCCGGAACAGACACTTGCTACCACTACGGTTAAAGGGCAATTGTTCTTACCACCAGGTGCCAGTGCTGACAACCCGGTACCCGCTATGGTGATACTCCACGGTAGCGGCGGAATTCTGCCGAGCCGTGAGCTTGCCTATGGTCAATGGATGGCAGATCATGGGATTGCAGGTTTAGTCGTAAATTCCTACGAAGCGAGGGGGGTAACCGAAGAGACACCTTATGGACTGAGAGTGGCAATTGTCAGTGATGCTGATGAAACTGCTGATGCCTATAGTGCGCTTACATTTCTAAATCAGCACCCGGCAATTAATCCTGAAAAAATAGGGTTAATGGGTTTTTCTTATGGTGGCATGGCGACTCGCGCTGCTTTAGATAGTCGTATTCAGCAAAATATGGCTCCACAGGTATCGCCATTTGCCTTACATTTAGATTATTACGGGCCTTGTCATTTTGACTTGCAAACGGCTAAAACCACCGGAGCGCCTTTGTTCAGCTTACGTGGGGCCGAAGACAAATCAAATGACTTGGAGGCTTGTGCACGTCTTGAAAATCGTTTAAGAGACGCAGGTTCGGCAGTTGGTAGTACTATTTTCCCCAGTGCTGGTCACGGGTGGGAAATGGCTACCCCAAGGCAATTCATTGCTACGTTAAACCCCGCACCATGCAAACAAGTATTGTTGGAAAATGGTGATTGGCAAATTGACGGTACTACAATTGCGGTACCCGCTGAATTGAGTCGCCAAGAACAGTACCATTTTCGACTCGGCTTATTAGGACAAATGCAACAGTCTTGTATGTCTGAGGGATATATAATGGGACAAGATAAGCAAACCCATAGTCTTTCTAATTTACTACTTGCTCAATATACCGCTGCGTATTTATTAAATTAATTACAGCATAAAGGAGTTGTTATGAAGTGTTTGGCTACTGTATTTTTCGTTCTTTTTAGTTTGGTATCGTTGTTTCCAGTTGCCAGTCACGCTAATCCACAAGCTAGTAACAGCATAAAGCGTCTGAGCTCTGAGCAATTTAAACAGTTAAATTTGCCATTCTCTCAAGCTGTAGAAGCCAATGGCATTTTATATTTGTCAGGGGAGTTGGGTGTCATTCCTGGACAACTAAAGCTGGTAGAAGGTGGCGTGGTGGCCGAAACACATCAGGCTTTGCAAAATATTAAAGCAACCCTAGAGCGTTTTGGCTCCGGCATGGATAAGGTGATTAAATGCACGTTGTTTCTGGCAGATATAAACGAATGGGGAGATGTGAATAACGTTTATGTGCAATATTTTAAAGACTCACTACCTGCGCGAAGTGCCGTTGCAGGCAGTGGTTTAGGGTTAGGCGGTCGAGTTGAAATTGAATGCATGGCGTTGGCTGCTGACGCTTAAGCTTTTAAAGCGAGCGCTAACCAATAGTCGTTTAAGTTAGGTTGGCTCTCGTGTTATCCTCCGCCGCACTTCAACTTAGCCGATCCTAAAATAATGATAGAAAGAATTGAAACCAGTGCCAGAATGAGTCGTATTGTTAAACATAACGGCACGATTTATTTGTGTGGGCAAGTCTGCAAAGACGCCGAAAAAGATATTACTGAACAAACCACCACTATGCTTGAAAAAGTCGATGAGCTTTTACAAAAAGCAGGTAGTGATAAAGAACATCTACTTTCGGCAACCATTTATGTTAAAGACATGAGCTATTTCGCCGCCATGAATGCGGTGTGGGATGCTTGGGTGCCGGAAGGTCATGCGCCTGCAAGAGCATGTGTGGCAGCTAAAATGGCCCGAGAAGCCTTATTGGTTGAGATTTCTGTAGTCGCAGCAGAGATAGTCTAATCTTCAACTTTAAATCCCGATGAATTTTCATATTTGTTAGACTACAGTGGGGTTTAGTTTTTAAATTTGTGAATAATGAAAGACTGCAATCAATGTGGAAAGTGCTGTATTAAATACGGTGGTGGTGATCTAAGCGCTTCAAAAGAAGAAATAGACTTGTGGGAATTATTTAATCCTGAGATTTTTGATTACGTGAAAAACAATCAAATTTGGTTTGATCCTAAATCAGGCATAAGACTGAAAACCTGTCCTTTTCTTGAAATAGAGCCACAAGCCAATGGGCTTTCCCCTAAAAAATACAGCTGCAGTATTTATGAAAATAGACCGGAAGATTGTCGCCATTATCCCAGTCTTATTTCAGAAATGATCCGGGATGAATGTGAAATGATTGAAATAAAAGATATTAGCGATCAAACACAAGCACAGAAAGCCCTTGATATATTGATGAAAGATAGTCGGCCATCAAACTTTTCCTAAGAGTATAAAACCAAGTTTGCTCTTAGCTTAGGAACATTTAAGTCATTTGATAGGGCGTTTTAAGAATGCCCTATCAAGTTGTCGCGGTAAGCACTGCACGAATTGGGGCAGGGTAGCCCTCAATGGTTTTGCTTTGATCTTCAGGATCTAAAAAGTCCGCCAAAGATTGGCTGTCCATCCAATCCGTTTTGCGCTGCTCTTGTAAACTGGTGGGCCCCACATCAACCACTTTAACGTCTTTAAAACCAACGCGTTCTAACCATACCGTAAGCGCTTTTGTGCTGGGTAAAAACCACACATTACGCATTTGCGCATAGCGCTCACCAGCCATTAATACACTGTGTTCATCACCTTCAATGACCAGTGTTTCTAAAACCAATTGTCCACCAGGTCGAAGTTGCTGTTTGAGTTGTTGTAAAAAATCAATTGGGCTACGTCTATGATACAAAACACCCATAGAAAATACCGTATCAAAGGCTTTTAACTCAGGTAACTGTTCAACGCCTATTGGCAACAAATGAATGTTAGGGTTGGGGTTAAAATGCTTAATGACCTGAAATTGCATAAGAAACAACTGAGTCGGATCTATGCCCACTACAAACTTTGCTTGTTCGCCTAGCATTCGCCACATATGGTATCCACTACCACAACCAATATCTAAAACGGTTCTGTCTTTTAGTGATTCTATATGGGGTAAAACACGATCCCATTTCCAATCTGAACGCCATTCAGTATCAATGAAAATATCGTGAATATAAAAAGGCCCTTTACGCCAAGGTTTAAATTGCTTTAACAGACCTGTTATTTGACGTTTCGTGTATTCATCAATATCGTCTGCTCTACCAATTTTCACATCAGACTTTAATTCAACCGAAGTGACGTCCGTGTTGGGAAGTTTGCTCAGTAACTTTTGCCATTTTGCATAATCACCGTGTAATTGTTGTTTCTCCCAGGCGGAAATTTGTGCAGGTAATACGTCCAGCCAGTCGCTTAATGCTGTTTCGGCAATTAGACTATAAAACTGTTTAAACCATTGATGTGCCATTTTATTTCACCACTAACATTGATGTAAAATTGAAGCAACAAAACCACATCACAAAGTTTTTAAAACCTGCATTGGCCAGTCTCGTTTTATGGGTTTCCAATGAATCAACTAACATGACATTTTCAATCGCTGAACGCTTTTGACTGATTTCCAACTCGCTGTATCCATTGTTGCGTTTGAATTCATGATGCAAATCAATAACTAAATCATTGGCTAAGTCATTTTCATGGCGAATTTTTTCAGACAGCACCAGTACACCGCCTGGCTTCATACCAGCGTAAATTTTTTGGATCAGAAAATCCCGTTGAGTCGGTGGAATGAATTGCATAGTGAAATTAAGTACAACTACCGAGGCATTTGCTATCTCAATATCAAGAATATCATCACAATACACATTGGTTGGAATATCTGATTTAAATGCGTTTAAATGCAACAAACATTTATCAACCATCGCTTGGGAGTTATCAACCGCAATAATTTGACAACCTGTTTGTTTAACACTGCGGCGCATGGCTAGGCTTGCAGCCCCTAATGAGCAGCCTAAATCGTATAGATTAGTGTCTTGCTGAGCAAAACGATTAGCAATTAGTCCAATGTTATCAATTATAGTACTGTAACCCGGCACAGAACGTTGGATCATATCAGGAAATACTTGAGCAACTGCCTCATCAAAACAAAAGTCGTTAACTTTAGACTTAGGTTGCGAGTATATCGCGTCTTTTTGGTTCATCGTTTTTAACTCACAAACACGAATATAGAAAAATTTCGGCAATTCTACCTGTGGCGATCAGTGTTAGCAAATTAAGCTCAATCTATTGAAATTATGGGTACAAGTTGAAAAACTTAGTTTAAACTTGAGCAAATATAGACTAAAGTCTAAAGCAGGTTTTGACGATAATTTAAATAAGTAAAATAAAAGGGAAGTTTCATGCCTAAATTTCTAATAGCGGACGATCATCCGCTATTCAGGGAAGCATTAAAAGGTGCTTTGAGTCCGTTATATAAAGACGTTGCATTTGTTGAATCAGATGCACTTGAGACAACATTAGATTCATTAGAAACTTGTGGCGATATAGATATTATTTTGCTTGATTTAAGCATGCCGGGTTGTGAGAATTTTTATGGCATCATTCGGGTCTGTGGAGATTTTCCAGATGTCCCTGTTATTGTTATCTCTGCTAGTGATCATCCTAAAGTGGTTTCCCAGGCTATTGGTTATGGTGCAAAAGGATTTGTTTCGAAATCTGCGGCAATTTCCTCCATTGCAGAAGCTATCGATAACGTCCTTAACGGAGGGACCTGGCTTCCTGAAGAAATGAAAAGCCAGATTGATAGCATCTCAGCTGAGCAGCAAGAAATTGCTCTAATGGTGGCTGAATTAACCCCTAAGCAATTTCAAGTATTAAATTATTTGCAAGAAGGCATGCTCAATAAACAAATTGCCTATGATATGGACGTTACGGAAGCAACGGTTAAAGCTCATACTAGTGCAATATTTAAAAAGCTGAAAGTCAACACCAGAACACAAGCTGTATTGTTGGTTGAAAAATTGCAGTCAAATATTTAAATCTTAGGTAATAGGAAGATTACTTAATTTTCAAGGTCAATACGATGATAGATTACTCACTTCCTTTAGTCGATTTGCATCGACACTTAGATGGGAATATTCAGCCCCATGTCATTTGGGAGCTTGCTCAAAAACATCAAATTGAGCTTCCCGCGAAAACCTTGCAAGAAGTAGAGAAATTAACTCAAATTCACGATAAAACCAGTGATTTGTTAGCGTTTCTGGCGAAACTCGATGTAGGGGTGTCGGTATTAGCTGATTATGATGCGTGTTATCAAGTTGCCTATGAAAACATGCGTGATGCGAAAAATAGCCGCTTAGATTATGTTGAGTTACGCTTTTCTCCATACTATATGGCGCAATCCCATAATTTGAATATGGTTGAGTTAATTTCCGCCGTTATCGATGGGGTTAGAGCCGGCGAGAAAGATTTTGCCGTAAAAGCGAATTTAATTGGCATCTTGAGTCGTACCTTTGGTGCTGACATTTGCATGCAAGAGCTCGAGGCGTTACTTCATTATCAAGATGATATTGTGGCACTTGATTTAGCTGGTGATGAGTTAGGTTATCCAGCTGAGTTATTTACCGATCATTTTGTTAAAGCTAGGGATGCCGACTGGCATATTACGGTACATGCCGGTGAAGCTGATGGTCCGCAAAGTATTTGGAACGCGATTTATAAATTAGGCGCAAGTCGCATTGGCCACGGAGTTTCCGCTGTCCAAGATGAAAAGTTATTGGTTTATATGGCGGATAACAACATTGCTATTGAGTCTTGCCCAACGTCCAATTACCAAACTGCCACCGTCAAAAATTTAAAACATCATCCGCTGGCAACTTTTTTAAAGCATCAAGTTTTAGTTACCTTAAATACCGATGATCCAGCGGTTTCAAATATCGATATTGCCCATGAGTATCAGGTTGCTAACGAGGTTCTTGGCATATCCGAGCAGCAGTTGAAAAATATTCAGCTCAATGGGGTAAAAGCCGCGTTTTTAAGTGAAGACGACAAAAAAACACTGTTAGATAAAAAAATCTAAGACGGGCAGTGAAAAAGTCTTCTTTACTATTGTGTTTAAACAGCAGGGAAGCAATCGGCACTTTACTCGAGATAGGTTTGAGCATGGCTTTTAAGACTTAAAGGGCAATTTCTTTTCGTCAATTTCATTTAACAATGAGGTGCTTAGGAGCAAACTCCCGATTTGGCAATTAGGAAGTAAAATAGCGAATTTCAATGCAACCCTTTGGCCCATATTTAAAGAAAGCGATTACAGGCAAAGGTTTTTTTAGTTAAAGGATTGTGATGGTGAACGACAACAATTTCCAACCTGCCTTGAAGGGCTTTTGTTGGATTATGTCTGTGATAAGTCTGGCCTTACTAAGTGGCTGCGTTTCACACCCCACGGTTTTTGTTTACGCCAAGTATTTAGACAAGCAACAACGCCTTGACCTCGACCATGCCTTAACAGAAGAGAAGTTTTTAGTTGAGTTTAATCAACTCGATTTTCCTACAACAATTACTGAAAATACCATCTTATATTCATTGTTATTAGACGATCCTGAAACCTTAGCCCGCGCAGAAAACCTATTTGCACAACTAGGTGTCCCTATTAACAATATTCAAGGTCTCACTAAAGGTAATCATTGGTACACTAAAAACTCCCTTGCACTTTTTATTTTTCCAGAACAAAGCCGTGACCACGGTGTATTTAAACAAGATCTCGCTCACGTCTATCAATTACAGCTCAGTGAAGGATGTAATTTAGAGGTCGATTTGGAGTTAGCATCCAATGGAAAATACCGTTTCATTATTGATAATCCATCTGCACAGATTGAAAGTTATTTAATCGGAGATTGGTTATACAGACAGTATCCATATTTAGAATTGCGCCCTGAAAATGCACCCTACAGTTCGGCATATTTTGAAATTTCAAAGGTATTAAAGGAAGATCAAATCAGTAAAATTGATTTCACACAATTGACCGTCATTGAATCGAAAGTTGTGCCCATGGGATGTGTGTTACAACACGGATTACGATACTAGTCTGAAGCAATGGGGCGCTGTTGGGGGAAATTCGATGTATTTTGAGTTATTCTTGCAAACGAATTAGGCTGGAGTTGAATAAAAAATCCCACTTCAAAAGTGGGATTTTTGCATCATTATGATTTGTGCTAAGGCGTTATTTATTCATTAACTTGCCTTGCTACGACTCTTTCTTTTAGGCTTGAGTAAGGTTTTATCAGCCATTAACTCTTCAGATGTAAAGTCGTCAACGTTTATAGTATCCAATCGACCTTGCTCTGCGCGCGCCATTAACTCAGACTCTTCCGCGGTTAATACACCTAGTTCTAAGCCTTTTTTACCTACTTCATCTAACTGGGTGAAAGGGAAGCGCTGTTCTGCGGCCTTACAGACTTTGTCGTAAAGGGGTTCAACAGCTAGAATGTCACCTAAAATTTGCTCTAATTTACCCATAGGGTTGCCTTCGTCGCGGCCCAGATATTGACCTTCACCTAAGCGATTACGGGCATCTCCAGGCGTTTGCAGCAAGGTGGCAATTTGATGATCGAGTTCATCGGCAGGTTTAGCGAAACTCTTGCCAAAGGGCATAATGATCCCTCGAAGAAAGTAGCCTAATGCCTTATTCGGGAAGTTATGCAATAACTCATCAATGGCGGTTTCTAACGAGTACAAACAGTCTTGCATGGCGCGATGTACCAGTATTAAATCTTCTTTTTGACGACCTTGATCATCAAACTTTTTAAGGGTAGCAGAGCCTAAATACAGGTAACTGAGAATATCCCCTAAACGAGCCGATAGCCTTTCTTTGCGTTTCAATTCACCACCAAGTACGCCCATTGCCACATCAGATAGCAATGCCATATTGGCACTGTAACGTTTCATGGCTTTGTAGTATTGACTGGTTTCATCGTCAAAAGGGGAGTCTGCGGTGATTGCACAGGTTAGTGAATACCATCCGCTTCTGAAGAAGTTGCTCATTGCAAACCCAATGTGTCCGAATACTGCTTGGTCAAATTCTGCCAAAGCTTCATTTTCATCTTCTTTGCCTGCGGCATACATTTCTTTCAACACAAAGGGATGACAGCGAATCGCACCTTGCCCATAAATCATCATATTACGGGTTAAGATGTTTGCACCTTCAACGGTAATTGAAATGGGGGTACCTTGATAAGCTCTACCCAAATAGTTATTTGGACCAAGCATGATGCCTTTACCACCGTGAACATCCATGGAATCGTTAACCACAGAGCGAATTTTTTCCGTTAGGTGATATTTACAGATGGCTGAAATAACCGAAGGTTTTTCACCTAAATCTACTCCTTTGGTGGATAAACTCGTTACCGCGTCCATCATATAAGCGTTAGAGCCAATACGGCCTAACATCTCTTCAATACCTTCCATTTTACCTACGGGCATTTTGAACTGGCGACGAATACGTGCATAAGCACCTGTGGCTAAGGCCATGGTTTTTGTACCACCGGCTGCAGTTGAAGGCAAGGTAATACATCGTCCAACTGATAAGCACTCAACCAACATACGCCAGCCTTGGCCGGCCATTTCTGCACCACCAATAATATAATCTAGGGGAACAAAGATGTCGGTGCCTTTCAATGGTCCGTTTTGGAAGGGGACATTTAACGGAAAATGACGGTTACCAATTTCTAAGCCTTCAGTATCCCGGGGAATTAAGGCGCAGGTGATACCTAAATCAGGTTCATCGCCTAATAGACCTTCAGGGTCGGTCATCTTAAAGGCTAAGCCGATAACAGTGGCTACAGGGGCTAGGGTAATATAGCGTTTATCAAAGGTCAGTTTCATACCAATGATTTCTTCGCCTTCCCAAGTACCTTTACAGACGACGCCGGTGTCTGGAATTGCGCCTGCATCTGAACCTGCTTCTCTGCCAGTTAGGGCAAAACAAGGAATTTCGTCACCTGTGGCTAGGCGCGGCAAATAGTGATCTTGTTGTTCGGTGGTACCATAGTGTTGAAGTAGTTCTCCAGGACCTAAAGAGTTCGGTACACCGACCGTTGTGGCCAAAACTGCGTTGCATCCAGACAGTTTTTGTAAAACTCTGGATTGAGCATAAGCTGAGAATTCTAATCCGCCGTATTTCTTTTTAATGATCATGGCGAAGAATTTATTGTCTTTCAGAAATTGCCAAGTTTCAGGGGATAAATCGGCACGGGTATGATGGACTTCCCAGTCATCCACCATGCGGCAAGCTTCTTCCACTGGCCCATCTAAAAATGCCTGCTCTTCAGCGCTTAATACCGCCTTAGGAATGGCATGCAATTTCTGCCAATCAGGATCACCACTGAAAATTTCGCCGTCCCACCAAACTGTACCCGCATCAATGGCTTCTTTTTCAGTGGTGGACATTTCCGGCATAATTTTGCGATACATATCTAACATCGGCTGGGTCATGTACTGCTTTCTAATGGACTCCATGTTTAATGGAATTGCAATGGCTAAAAACACTAACCAAGTGAAAAAGCCTACATACCCAAACGTTGTTGCAAGCAGCAATACTAAGCCCACTATCACACTGGCGTTTAATAACTTCAGCCTGAGAAAGCTGACGACGCCTACAGCACCGATAACGGTGACTAACCACAATATAATATTCATTCAAAAGACCTTTTTCTGACTAAGAACTAAAAATATGCCTGTTTTTGATGGAGATCAAATGCATTCATCTTATAGCTAATTATAAGCATGGCTATATTAGCGCTGTTTTCAAGCCTAAATTGCTAAATAGACGTTTTCTTTGCGCGAGATCTAACGTTTTAAAAATAGTTGACCTATTACAGGAATTATTACGTAATTTTATGCAAAGTGGATGTTAGTTTGCTTCTGGACCCGATGAAAAAGCAGAAAGCTGTATGTCACCTTGCTCTTCTCCGTCTTTAAGCTGCTTTAATCTAACTAACTGATAGTTGAGTGATGGTGCAAACCATGCGTAGGTTTCTCGGCTAGAATTGGGACGAACAATTTTGACTTTAACACCTTCTAGCAGGCCATAGGGGAGTGACAATTGCTCAGTAGACATAACCACAAGATTATATTGTCTTAACTCTCCACGATAGTTCAATAGATTGTATTGTAAGTCTTTTTTGCCTTCAGCCAATTGCAATTGAATGTCTAAACGATAAAGTTGATTATCGAATTCATTATGCCAATGTAAGCTTGAGTCGTTATTTATTTTGATGGAATTCTTTTGTCGGTCAAACTGAGCAACTAAGCTCTTATCAGAACCAAATCCCGTTCGCTCGTAGTTATATTTGAAAGGAACAATTTTATCGTCAGTAAAGCTAAACAAACTAACTTCACTGCGTTTATCAGACAGAAAAAACATGGATACTTTGGATTGATAAGACAACCGAAAACGTTCACGACCCAGGGATTCCAGTTTTAGCTCGGCAGTACCCAGTTCCTTACCATAGCGAAATGCTTTGTATTGGGCATCGAATTCAATCAATTCAGCAGCGTGTGCGCTAGCACCTAAGGTTAGGCAGAATAAAACTATTCCGCTAAATAAGCATTTAATCAGTCGCATATCCGTTTTGAGGAAGTTCCTGTCCATCTAATACTGCCTTATTGTTGATCATCATTAATCGCTGCCTACAGAACCAGTCTACAACAAGTGGATAAATATTTCGCTCTTGTTGCTGAACTCTTTGAGCTAATTCAGCCGCTGTATCATGCTCAAAAACTGGCACTTTGGATTGAATAATTACCGGGCCACCATCCAGTTCTGGTGTCACAAAGTGCACAGAAGCACCATGCTCTAAATCTTTCGCATCAATGGCTTTTTGATGGGTATTTAAACCTTTGTATTTAGGCAGTAGAGAAGGGTGGATGTTAACCATCTTGCCACTAAAACTACTCACAAATTGTTCGGTTAAAATACGCATAAATCCAGCCAGTACCACTAAGTCAGGGGAGTACTTGTCAATTTCTGCTTTCAACGCCTGGTCATATTCACCGCGGCTTTCAAATTCCCGATGGTTTACGCAAAGTGCGTCAATACCAGCATTTTGTGCCCGCTGAAGACCAAATGCAGTGGGTTCGTTTGAAATAACGGCGGTAACCTGAGCGATATCCGTTTTATCACTAAAGTAGTCGATAATGGCCTGTAAATTAGAGCCATTACCAGAGACTAAAACAACAATAGATTTTACTGAACCGCTCAATTAAACAATCTCAACTTGTTCTTGTTCTTCACCGCACTGGGCTATTTCACCCAATACCCAGGCTTTTTCACCTAGCTCATTCAGATAATTCACTGCCCCTTCGGCTTCTGCTTGAGGTAATACAATCATCAGACCAACACCACAGTTAAAAGTTCGGAACATTTCATGTTCAGTGATGTTGCCATTTTCTTGTAACCAATCAAAAATCGCTGGTCGTGTCCAACTATCTCGCTTCACCACTGCTTTAGCATTATCTGGTAATACCCGGGGGATGTTTTCCCAGAAACCACCGCCAGTGATATGAGAAATGGCATGTACTGGGTGTTTTTCCAATAGCGCTAAAACCGACTTCACATAAATTCGAGTGGGTTCCAATAGGTGGTCAGCAATAGTGCTATCTTGAAATGGTGTTTCAGGATCGGTACCGCTTACTTCCAATACTTTTCGGACTAACGAGTAGCCATTAGAATGAGGACCTGAAGAGGCCAGTGCAATGATGGCATCGCCTGGTGCGACTTTACTGCCATCGATCACTTCGTCAGCTTCAACTACGCCAACACAGAATCCTGCTACGTCGTAATCGTTACCGTGATACATGCCAGGCATTTCAGCCGTTTCACCACCAATGAGTGCACAACCGGATAATTCACAACCTGCTCCGATGCCACTAACCACTTCAGTTGCAGTGTCAACATCGAGCTTACCTGTTGCGTAATAATCTAAGAAGAATAACGGCTCAGCTCCTTGCACGATTAAATCGTTAACACACATTGCAACTAAATCAATACCAATTCCAAAGTGGCGTTTTAGGTCCATTGCCAATCTGAGTTTTGTTCCTACTCCATCGGTACCTGACACCAATAGAGGTGAACGATACTTTTGAGGAATTGAACACAGAGCACCGAAACCTCCCAAACCGCCTTTCACTTCTGGACGGTGAGTTTTCTTGGTCACTGACTTGATTCGTTCTACCAGTTGATTTCCTGCATCAATATCGACGCCTGCGTCTTTATAGCTCAGAGATGGGTTAGAATCGCTCACAATATTCCTCAGTAAAAAATTTTTGCGGATTTTATCAGTATGGCAAAAGAAAAGGTACTGTAAATCAAGGTATTTTCTAGCAAGGTAACAAAGTTTGTCAGGGAAGTAGATTTTTTTAACAAAAAAAAACGTCAATTTGCTGGAAAAACATACGTTAATGCTAAACATACATTAAACAATTGATGAAATTTTATTTTAGATCTATGACAATACTGCTTTGAATTTTCAAGAGTGTTTAATGCGAATGCGTTGTCTGCTGTTTTTAACGTTATTACTTATTGGCCAAATTAACGGAGCGAAGGCTGCGGTTGTTGAAGGACTGTATAACGCTTCTGTCGTCGTTGATGACCAATCTATAACGGCGCAAAAAAAAGCAGTGAAGCAAGCGCTTGCTGAAGTCTTAGTGAAGGTCAGCGGAAATAGAGGGTTGTTGGCCGACAAGGAAATTAAAGGCTATATAAATAATGCACAGAATATCCTACTGGCATATACCTATGAATCAACCGCTGAAGGACTATTGTATAAAGCAGAGTTTGATGTAAATCAGGTTGAAAGCATACTGCGTTCAACCGGTTTTTCTATTTGGGGTAAGCATCGTCCTCAAACCCTCGTATGGTTGGCAATAGAAGATAAAGACACGGGCACTCGTCAGCTGTTAACCGATAGTGAGCATCAAAATTTAATCGACTTGGCAAAACAAACCGCCAATAGTCGTGGTATTGAGATCGCTTTTCCAATCATGGACTTAACGGATATTCAGCGGGTAAGTGTTTACGATGTTTGGTCGAGTTACACCCAAAACTTGGTCGAAGCCAGTGAACGTTATGGTACCGAATACGTCATGTCAGGGCGTTTGTTTTATCGTACTGAACAACCGGTTAGTAGCTTGTTAGAGGGTGATGAAGCCCTGCAGCAAGTCGAGCCTAAAAAACTCAATGTGTGGGTACTTGAATGGCTGATCACGCGTCGCGGTACATTTGATTCTGGTGAGGTAGAAGCGAGCTCACCAGAAGATGCAGTGCAAAAAGCCATAGATATGATCACCGATAAATTAGCTGCAAAATATGCAATAGAAGCAATAGCGGGCGACGGTTCTGAGAATAAAACACAAATCGTGATTGGGAATATTTCATCCTTAACTGCCTACGTGGACGTGTTAGAATTTTTAACTAACTTGTCAGTGGTTATCGATGTGACTTTGGTTGAACAACAAGGTGGTTTTTCCACGTTTGAGTTGGAATTGTTTGGGGCAAAGGAAAATCTTGACGAAGCATTCCGGTTAGACAATAGAATTGAAAGTCCAAGGGACGGTTTTAGTCAACCTGAAGTCAATAAACCCTATTTTTGGAGACCTTAATTTGGTTGACGACCAGTTACCAAAACAAATTTCACTCGATGTTGATTTGCCAGACGAACAGACTTTCGACTCTTTGGTGGTAGGTGATAACTCATTGATTTATCAGCATTGTGGTTTGCTTGTTGAACAAAGTAATTCCACTGAGTTGCCTTTTCTGACCTATATATCTGGTGGCGCTGGGACGGGTAAAAGTCACTTATTAGTGGCTATGTCACACAATGCGGCGCAACAAAACAAATCCCATTTTTATTTGGCCCTTGATGCGTCACTTCGCTATCCCCACACCATTTTAGATGGGATGGAAAACATTCAACTGCTATGCATCGATAATATTCAGCATATTCAGCATAGTAAAGATTGGCAAACTGCACTGTTTGATTTAATTAACCGAATTCGTGAAACTCAGGTGTGTAAGCTTGTTGTAAGCTGTGACCGTGGACCTAAACAACTGCAATTTGAATTAGCTGACCTGGTTTCACGTTTAGCCTGGGGAATTAGCTTCAGTTTAGCGCCCCTTGATGACCAAGATGCTTGTGACGCGTTAAATATTAAAGCTAAACAGCGAGGTATTAGTATTTCTCGCGAATCTTTACAGTTTCTGATCAGTCATGCGAAACGGGATATGCATAGTCTTGTGGCCGCCCTGGATGAACTGCAATTCCAAGGTATACAAGAAAAACGAAAAATTAGTATTCCCTTCATAAAACAAGTGCTAGATCTTTAGCCCTTGGCGCAGCAGCGCCTTGGCTTATTTTACTTGTTTAAATTGCTGAGTATCTAAAAATGCTGCTTTATGATGACCGCGCTGGTCATTATTTTTCAAATGAGGCTTTTTCTTTGGCCATTTCATCTTTTAATTTAGGAATGCTAAGTCCTAATTCTTTTCCCCTAAGTCGGGCGTAGAAGCTACAACCAATAAACATACCAAAGCTCAATACAATTTCGATGAATGCATAATAACGTTCATCAGCAACGGCATAAAAGCTGGTGAGACCATGAATGATATAGAACATGACAATAAAGTTTGCCCATGCGTGGGTGTAAGGTTTGCCACGTAAAATTCCAGCCATGGGAAATAACAAAGGAATGGTCCAGGCAAAGGTTAAGAATATTTCAAATTGCTCACTTCTGCCCGTTGGCGTTGCCAACAAGAGATGCCAAACAGGAACCCAAACTAACAACAACAGATAACATACTAAGGCTAACTTTCGATAAATACTGGTTGGAATTTTCATTTTTGTCCTAGTTTTTGGGCTATCAAAGCAAGTCTTTTTCCCTGGGCAATACACAAAGCTTGCTCGTCTTGACTCAATTCAGATTTATTTTGAACACTCAGATGACTAACGCCGTATGGGCTACCACCGGTTTGTGTTGAGTGTAACTCAGGCTCAGAATAGGGAAGGCCACTAATTAACATGCCATGATGTAGTAAAGGGATCATCATGGTTAATAACGTTGATTCTTGCCCACCATGCATGCTACTCGATGAGGTAAAAACACATCCTGGCTTGCCGCTTAAATTAGCAGACAGCCACAAAGATGAGGTTGAGTCCCAAAAGTGTTTCATAGCACTGCTCATATTACCAAATCGGGTAGGGCTGCCCAGCGCCAATCCGCTGCAACTAGCCAGCTCTTCTAAGGTTACATAGGGATCTCCTGATTCAGGCACAGGTTGCTGTTCAAAATCTATGCCTGTGGACACCTTAGGTACAGTTCGAACAATCACGTCGGCCCCTTGCATTTGCGCACCTAATGCAATTTTATTGGCTAAATTTCGCGTTGCGCCATGTAAGCTGTAGTACAAAACTAGAATAGGGCCCACTATAGGATGTCCAATACCGATTCTGGCGGACGACCAATTCTAGCTTGATTGTTATTCACAACAATTGGGCGTTCAATTAGTTTAGGGTAGGTGGCCATGGCAGAAATTAACTGGGATGCAGTGACGTTTTCATCACCAAGATTATTTTCAGTATAATCTTTTTCTTTTAAGCGCATCATTTTGCGCGGATCCTCAATATTCAGCAATGCCATAAGCCCTTCGATTTGCGAAACTGATAGTGGCGTTTTTAAATATTCTATAATCTCTGGCTGTAAGCCTTTGTCCGTTAGCAATGCTAAGGTTTGTCGACTCTTGCTACAGCGAGGATTATGATAAATTCGTAAGTTTTGCATAATTTGTTTACTTTTCATTGCCAATTAAATTGCAGTATTCTAAAGGGTAATGCATGGCGGCAACAAATATTATTTGGTTTGTTATGCTAATTTAATGTAGGAAGCGAAGGGTAAAATAGGAAACACAGGGTTTATGATTAAAAAATTGATCTTCGTTAGTTTTGGGTTAGCAGCCGCCGTAGCTGGTTTTTACTTGTCTTTGAATCTTAAATCTGACTTTGAAACTGTGGAAGGGGAAAGTTATCAATGGCAAGATTTTAACGGACAGTTTTTAGTCGTTAATTATTTTGCAGAGTGGTGTGCCCCTTGTCTAAAAGAAATTCCAGAGCTGAATCAGTTTGAACGCTTTGCGGATGGGGAAACAGATGTCGCATTGTTGGCCGTCAATTTTGATAATCTGCCCACGCCAGAGTTACTGGCGTTAAAACAAAAATATCAAATTGATTTTAGGATCATTTCAGGTTTGCCAGAAAATACGGTTTTTAGCAAACCGAAATCTTTACCCACCACTTTTATTATTGGCCCCGACGGAGCGCTAATTAAACAGCTTCAAGGCGAACAAAGTGATGCAAGTTTACAGAATATTATTATCCAGCTTCGACAACGACAACTGTTGCAGTCTAGCTAAAGGGATTTGATCTTGTCTATTTGTTCTCTGATTTGATCGATTCTGGCCCTGATTCGTTGTTTTTCTAGTTGTCGGTCACCGGCAAAGTTATATGCGCTGTGAAGCTCATCTATGGCTCTGGCATAGGCACTTACCAAAACATATACCTCAGCCTTGCTTTGGTGCATTTCTAACATTTGACGACTTTCCAGGTATGCATCTGTTAACAACTGTAAGGCCAATAAGTTTTTCGGGTTCACCAACAAAAAGTCTTTCAGCAAGTTTGTCGCTTTTTTAATATCCCCTTTTTTAATCAGTATGTTAGCTAAATTAAGCGTTATCACACTATTGTGGGGGGTATGCTTTGCTTGTTCTGATAACATCGCAATGGCCGGTTCGAAGTCTTTTTGAGCGATGGACAAATCGGTGGCAATATCCAAATAGAAAAGGTTATTCGAATCGTTATTTAATAGTTGCTGGACGATTTTTTGTGCTTCTGCATATTGCTCATTTTCAAAATAAGACAGGGCTAAGCCGTACATTGCAGATTGTTTGAAAACATATTGTTGTTTATCAAGGATATCTTTAAAACCGATAATATTGTCTTTTGGATTGCCATAATAACGAGCAACGATCCTCGCTTTTGCTAGGTGGAAGCTCAGTCTTGCTGGCACCTGTCGCACATTATACGAACTTGCTCGACTGCGCGCATCGGCAATACGGGATTGTGGTAGGGGGTGAGTCAATAAATACGCAAAAGGCGTAGATTGTAGTCGATATTTTTCCGCTAATTTTCCAAAAAATGATGCAGCAGCATTGGGATCGTAACCGCTTTGAGCCAATACTTGAATACCAATACGGTCGGCTTCCCGCTCGTTAGCCCGAGTATAGTTGATAGACGCTTGTTGCGCGGCAGCATTGGTTGCACTTAACGCTGCCATACCGGCTTCGGGATTGGCGATGGCTAACAAGACACTACCGAAAATGGAAGCTAACTGGAGCGGCGTGGACTTTTGTTGAGATTGCATTTTTCGGGCAATATGGCGCTGAGTCACGTGGGCAATTTCGTGGGCAAGCACAGAGGCTAATTCACTTTCATTGTCTGAGTTGAATATTAACCCTGTGTGCACCCCAACATGACCACCGAAAAATGCAAATGCGTTTATATCTGCATTATTTATTAGAAAAAACTTAAAAGGGAATTTTACATTATCTGCTTGTACCACCAGACGATTGCCTAAATCTTGTAGGTATTCGTCTAATAAAGGATCGTTAACCAGCGGCGCTTGACCACGAAGTTGGCGCATTAATATTTCGCCAATTTGCATTTCTTTGTCAATACTAATGGCATCTGATGCCACAACGCCAATTTCTGGTAAGGCATTGCGTTGGTGCTGGTCGCTAACTTGCGCTCCCACGAATGTTGAGGTAAGGGCGAATAGGCCAGAAGCTACTGCTACAACAAGACGCTTAGTCATATTTTTCAATCTAACTTCTCTCAAATTTCTCTATCCACTCTATATGTATGGGTTAATTCGCCTATTTGAAACAGTTACGGGCAAATAAGTTCAGTTTATAACGTCAATATTATGTAAATCTAGCGGTAATATATCATTACACTCAGCATATAAGAGCAGATATCTTATATTCTAATTTCATTTAATTTTAATGATTAAACGTGCAAATATAGTGTAAGTTATTATGCAGGTATTTATCGAACCTCGCAGCAAATTGCATTACAGTCAATGTCGTGTTCAGGAAACAACCCCCACAGAAGTAAAATAGGCAGGAAATTACATGTTTGAGATGTTAGATCGCTGGTATAAGCGTAAGTTTTCGGATCCGGATTCTCTTATGTTACTCATGCTACTGATCTTTGTATCCGTATTATTCGCTATTTGGGGCGATATACTGATGCCCGTTATTGTGGCCGCCGTTATAGCCTATTTACTGGATTGGCCATTAATGCAGTTAATGAGGCTAGGGATAAACCGAATGTATGCTACCGCAATTATTGTGCTGGCATTTATTGCTGTGTGTATTTTGACCTTTATTGGCTTAGTTCCGGTTATTACCCAACAAAGTGTGAATTTGATCAAGGAAACTCCTCAAATATGGAATAAAGGTCAAGAGTGGTTGTTAACGCTGCCAGAGTTGTATCCAAATTTTATTCAAATTTACCATATTCAGAATATATTGGAGGAGATCAATCAAAAAATTGTCCAAGTGGGCGAAACCCTTATCTCCGCTTCATTTAGTTCATTAGCAGATGTGGGGGCAATACTCATTTATCTCATTTTAGTGCCTTTGATGTTGTTTTTTATGCTCAAAGATAAGAACTTATTAATTGAGAATTTATTACGTATTATGCCTAACGAACGCCGCTTGATTAAACAGGTTAGTTCGGAAATGAACCTGCAAATCGCTAATTATATCCGCGGTAAAGTGATTGAAATTATTATTGTGGGGGCAGTGTCTTCGATTACTTTTGCCCTAATGGATCTTCGTTACGCCGTGTTGTTAGGGGTACTCGTTGGCTTTTCCGTTTTAATTCCATACATAGGCGCGGCTGTAGTTACTTTACCCGTTGCTATTGTGGCCTTGTTCCAATGGGGGATCACTCCGGATTTCTGGTATTTAATGATTGCTTACGCAATCATTCAAGGGTTAGACGGAAACGTACTAGTGCCTATCTTATTTTCTGAAGCCGTTAGTTTACATCCCATTTATATTATTGTGGCTGTGCTGTTTTTCGGTGGTCTGTGGGGGTTCTGGGGCGTATTCTTTGCCATCCCCCTGGCAACATTGGTTAAAGCCGTTATCAACGCTTGGTCTCCCAGTGTAAGTCCTGAACAAGAAACTAGCCTCTAAAGCGCATTTGCACAGTGCTGAAATGGAGAACCAAAAAAGGGAGCAAACTTGCTCCCTTTTGATATTCAGCGAGTTTAACTTAACTATTGGTTAAGAAATCTAGCACGACTTGGTGGTGATCTTTGGTTTTGAATTTATCAAATACATGGGAAACAACACCTTCGGGATCGATTAAAAAAGAGATGCGATGGATCCCATCATACTCGCGTCCCATAAACTTTTTCGGACCCCAAACGCCAAATTGATCTGCCACTGCGTGGTCTTCATCTGACAATAACGTAAAGTTTAGTTGTTCTTTTTCGGCAAACTTGGGTAAACGTTTCTGTGCATCTGGGCTGATCCCTAACGTAACCACATTTAGTTTATCCAACTCAGCTTTTGAATCTCGTAAACCCTGGGCTTGCACAGTGCAGCCTGGGGTCATTGCTTTAGGATAAAAATACACTAAAACATGCTTGCCTTTAAAATCTGCCAATGAGACAGCATTGTCATTCTGATCTTGAAGTGTAAATTGCGGCGCTTTATCGCCGGCTTTAAGTCGGTTCATGTAATGATCCTAAATAGTTGATTAAGTTATGGTTAACACTCTTTGTGCCGTTACCTTTGCAACCCGTGGGGTAAATTAGTGATTTTCACTAATTTTACCAGACAAATTTAAGCTATCTAGTAGTGCATGGAATTGAGTGGTAAGCCCTGTCATATCACCCTCGAGAGGCATGCTTGCGACAAATTTGACCTTCATCTTTTCCTTCTGACTATCTTGGTCAGTGAACGTGTGTTGCCGCAATGCACTTATTGCTGCATCGAAACTCGTTAGCAAAGCAGACACCTTGTGGATCACACCAGGAATATCGTCGCCACTGATTTGTACATCAATAAGATGTTCCAAATTTTGTTTACTGTGGCGCTTGGTACGCTTCATCATAGAGAGTAGATCATGGCTTTGACAGGTTTGAGGTATTTTCAGTTCAGCCTTAGTAATTTCCAGCTGTGAGCCTTCCAAAATCATGGTAAGTGAAAAGTCTTCACCATAAATAGCTTGGCGGCTGTCCAAAATATTGCAACCTGTAGCGCTAACAGTATTGGAAATTTCACTTAAAATTCCCATATTATTACCGCCCAGAATAGTAACGATGAGTTGTTGTTTCATTAATTAAAATTAATTCAAAGTAAAAACGAAAGGACTATTATAAAGGAATTTTTAAACTTTTAAAAAACAACTATTTGAGTTTATTTATGCAGAACTAAATTAGGGCGACAAAACCCAAGTCTGTTGCACTATTTAGTAAACAGATTCAGGTAAGACTATTTTATTGATTATCTGCTTGTTTTTAGCGGCCTTGATCATTACCATTAGGCGCTCATTTTTGTGGAGAAAACATGTTTAAAGGTAGTTTTGTAGCGCTTGTAACCCCGATGCACCCAGACGGGGAGGTAGATTATGTTGGACTTAAAAAGCTTGTTGAGTTTCATGTTGAAAATGGAACTCACGGTTTGGTGTCTGTAGGCACAACCGGCGAATCAGCAACTTTACCCTTTGAAGAACATATCGAAGTGGTGAAAAAAACCGTTGAATATGCGAATAATGCGATCCCGGTGATAGCGGGGAGTGGCGCAAACTCAACCTCTGAAGCGATTTTTTTAAGTCAACAATTGGCTAATACCGGTATTGCTGGTTTTTTAAGTGTGGTGCCGTATTACAATAAACCACAACAAAAAGGCATGATTGCCCATTTTGAAGCCATCGCCGATGCCACTGATTTACCTGTGCTTCTTTACAATGTACCAGGTAGAACTGTTGCTGATATGCTGCCAGAAACCGTTGCGGTATTAGCAAAACACAAAAATATTGTGGGATTAAAAGATGCAACTGGGGATATGGCGCGCTTGAAGCAAACCCAAGCCTTAGTGCCAGATGACTTCTTATTGCTTAGCGGTGATGACCTTACTAGTTGTGAATTTTTATGCAACGGTGGCCACGGTGTGATTTCGGTAACGGCAAACGTAGTACCAGCTGAAATGGCAAAAATGTGTGAGTTAGCCGCAGCTAAAGATTTTGCTGAAGCAAAAAAAGTTGATCAGTCGGTTGCAGCGCTTCACGACGCTTTATTTATTGAGCCCAATCCAGTACTGCCGAAGTGGGTATTGTACAAAATGGGTTTAATTGACAGTGCTTTTTTACGCTTACCATTAATTCTTCCGGAACTCCAATCCAAAAATGTAATCGAAGACGTCATGCGTGCAACAGGCATTACAATTAATGGTTAGAAAAAACACAAAGGAATTAAGCATGGCTCGATTGACAATTTTAGCAGTATGTCTAGGTGTAGGCGCTTTAAGCGGTTGTACTAGCCTTGAAGAAAGGCAGCGTGCCAATGGTGATTATGACTACGTAGAGTCTGAAGAAAATGTGGCTTACAAAGTCCCCAGTGACTTAGACAAGCCATATTATAAGAATGATTATGATATTCCAGAGTTGGGCGAGAATGCGCCAAAAGAGTTAGTTGGCGATAAAGTTACGGTAACTTCGCCGTCTTTAGTGCTGCCTTTGGTTTCAGGTTCCCATGTAGAGGAAGGTTTAAAAGAAGCTACCGTTTGGTTTGACCAAATTGATGATTCTGAGCCTTTAGATACAACCATTTGGAATTCAGTGATCAGCTTTTTAGATGAAAGAGACATTGGCGTTGTTGAATTTGACAAAGACGCACAAGTTTTAGTAACTGATTGGATGATTATTGAACCAGATGAAAACAATAGCTGGTTTAACTGGACAACTACTGAGCGTAGTATTGGACGTCGATTTGAGTTTAATTTAGATATTAAACCCCACGGTAGAACAGCAAAATTAAAAGTTGTACTACGTGATTATTTAGAGACTGTGGGTGAGGAAGTGATTGCCGATCTTAATTTTGAGCAATCGCGTCGTAACGAAGTCGAAATATTAAACCAAGTGATCAGTCATTACGAAAAACAAGTGCGTTTGGAAGATGTGAAGAGAATCCGTCAAATCCGCAATGGTTTTGCTTTAGAAATGGGATTCAATGCTGATGGCGATCCTGCTTACGTAGTGGATGGTCAATATGACTTGGTTTGGCCTCGTTTACTGCTTGTTCTTCGCAAACTGGGCTTTAATGTAAAAGATTTAGATAAATCTACCGGCCTGTTGTTTGTTAATTACGGTGGGGCAGAGAGCTCCTGGTGGGATAATTTATTCTCAAAAAGCGACGGTCAACTTGATTTAGAAAAAACGGACTACCGTATTCAGGTGAAAAAGCAAGGGCCGAAAACCTCTTTTACCCTGTTGAATGAAGAAAGCGAACCTTTTGAGGTTAAAAAAGTAACTGATTTGTATCCTGACTTTAAAGAAGCCATGGGCACAGAGAACTTAGATATTTAATTGATAACAATGCGCGTTTTATTGGAATTTGTAGTATGAGTTTAGCCAACACGGTTTTAGCGGTGAATGATGACTTACCCATTCGAACGAATGAGCCCGTTCACAGTGGCAAAGTTCGCTCGGTATATTGGTTAACCGAACAAGACAGTCGTCGGCTAATTCAGCAAAACAATTATGACGTGGCAGAAGATACCCCTTTAGCCGTGATGGTTATTAGTGATCGTATTTCTGCATTTGATTGCGTGTGGCGCGCTGAACAAGGCTTAGACGGTGTGCCGGGAAAAGGTGCAGCGTTAAATGCCATTTCAAATCATTGGTTCGATTTATTTAAACAACAAGGGTTGGCCGATAGTCACATTTTGGATGTCCCTCATCCGTTGGTTTGGATAGTTCAAAAAGCCAAACCTGTGCTGATAGAAGCGATTGGAAGACAGTACATTACGGGTTCCATGTGGCGTGCTTATAGCAAAGGTGATCGTGATTTTTGCGGTATCAAACTGCCTGAAGGCCTTGAGAAAGACAGTAAATTACCCGAGTTGCTGATAACACCATCAACCAAAGGTGTACTCACAGGAATTCCCGGTGTGCAAGAAGCCGATGATGCCAATATTACTAGGCAATCGATTGTCGAGCACTTTGCGCGCTTTAATTTTAAACAGATCAGTGATGTTGATTTGTATGAAAAGCTTCTAGAACAGGGCTTTGACGTTATATCTTCAGCGTTATCTGATATTGATCAAATATTTGTAGATACAAAATTTGAGTTTGGTTATGTTAAAGATAGACAAGGGCAAGACAAGCTTATTTATATGGATGAAGTAGGGACCCCTGATTCATCTCGTATTTGGGATGGTCCTGCATATCGAGACGGCAAAGTGATCGAAAACTCTAAAGAGGGTTTTAGGCAAATGCTTTTAAGTTATTTTCCGGAGCCTGACATTTTGTTAAACAAAGACAGAATGCCAGAACGAGCTACACTTGCACAAAATAATCTGTTGCCTCAGCAAGCGCTTATGGATTTGTCACAAACCTACTTAAATATAGCTGAGAAAATAACGGGTAAACCCATAAAGCTTAGCAATAATCCTAAACAAGAGATCATTGGCGTTCTGCAAGACAAATACGGATTAGTGGATTGATTTAATTGATCTTGTATCAAGATTTAATGACAAGATAATAAGCTAAGGATAAGTTTTTAGCGTGTAAATGGTTAAGGATGATAATCTAAAAGTCTGAAGAACATAAAACCTTTGGAAAGCATTTGTGATGTCGAACAATTACTATTTTTATGAGCCTAAAGAAGGCCATCCCCTCAAGCATGATCCATTTAATGCCATTATTGCGCCTAGACCCATAGGTTGGATTTCAACCCTAAATGCACAAGGCGTGGCTAACCTTGCCCCTTATAGTTTTTTTAACGCATTTAATTACACACCACCTATCATTGGTTTTTCTAGCATTGGATTTAAAGATTCTGTAGAAAACGCCCAGCAAAGGGGAGAATTTTGCTGGAATTTAGTGACTCGGGAACTCGCTGAAAAAATGAATCTTACCAGTGCAATGATAGACGGTGATGAATTCGAATTTGCGGAGTTGGAAAAGGGCAGATCTAAAATAATTGATACCCCCCAGGTTGCCAGTTCTCCGGTAACTATGGAATGTAAAACAACACAAGTGATTCAACTACAATCGCAAAATGGTGATGTTTGCGATAGCTACCTAGTGTTAGGGGAAGTTGTAGCCGTTCATATTGAAAAGTCTGCTGTGGTAGATGGCGTATATCAAACTACGTACAATCAGCCCATATTACGAGGCGGTGGGGCTGGAGACTACTTTGCTGTGAATGATATGCAACAATTTGAAATGCTACGCCCTAAATAGCTGAGTAGCACTGGCTTAACTTGCAATTTGTTTTTGTTGAAATTCACTAAACCAGCTCAACGCATCTTCTTTCGTTTTAAAGTACTGGATATTTTGGTATTTCGTAGACTCGACTCTTAGCCTGGCGATTTGAGCGATAATTTTATTTTCGATGATTAACGCTTTGGCCAACATATTTCGGGTGTTTATCCAACGATTAAAACTATCTATGACAGTGTAGGCTTCCGGTGTTGCTCCTTCTAGATTGAGCATATCGGCCAACACTAAAAACTGTTTATCTCCAAACTGCTCAATCAAGGGCTTCGCTTCCTGAACGAAAAGCTCGGTTGTAGCTACATTAAACATACCGGCGAAACGAGTAACTATGGTATTGCCATCGATAAACATGCTGTAAGAACCGTAAGGTGTATTCATCATCCTTACTCCCTCTTGATTAGGTTTGCTTAGCTTAGGTAGCAAACGGGTTAGTTTTTTCCTCTGATGCTAAGATGATAGCTAAGTTGACGCTAAAATAAACAAAAATAACGCTAATTTAGCCTAAAGTATAAGAAATGAAACATCCCGTTTTAACAGGCTTGTAAGGGAGTTATTGATCTTTATAGGTGTTGAAATTCTATAGGAATTAAAGCCTTAGGTTGAGTTAACCTAGTTAGAGTTTAACGATGTTATAGGGAGTTGTTGGTTTGAGTGTTCTTGACCCATTCAATAGCATCATGGAGATCATGGAAATACCTGACGTTCTGTTTTTTTAATTCAGGTACGCGTTCAGATACAATTTTGCCTATCACATCGTTTGAAACGACAATCGCTTTGGCGACGAGATTTTGCGAATTTAGCCAGTGGTTAAATTTATCAATCATCTCATATCCCTCTGGGGTCAGGCCCAGCATATCACTAATATCTATGAGCATAGAAAACGGTTTGCCGTCGAACTGGTTAATCATTTTTTTTGTTTCGCTTAAGTATGTTGCAGCGGTATGCCCACTGAACATACCTCTAAATGTTTGATAAACAACATTATCCTCAACACGAAATTGATAAGAACCTAGGGGTGTTTTCATTAAAGCCATTCACTATCAAATGAGTCAAAATAGCCCATTTTTAAAGGGCACTAGTCATAATGTAGTGTAAATATGACACAATCTCAAAATTTGAGAAAGTGCAATGGTAATTATTTTTCACTTCAAAGAAGAGATGACAATCT
Organism: Aliiglaciecola sp. 3_MG-2023; assembly: GCF_030548205.1. Lineage (GTDB taxonomy): Bacteria > Pseudomonadota > Gammaproteobacteria > Enterobacterales > Alteromonadaceae > Aliiglaciecola. The sequence continues at coordinate 255,141 of NZ_JAUORV010000007.1, forward strand.
CTCAACTGTGCCAATAAGTGGCTGTTAAACAGAGATAACATTAAGCCCCAAATTAAATAGCAAACCGTTAAAATTAATATTACTAATTCAGGTAAAACTGATTTTTTCCGTATCAATGCAAAATTAGGGAAAATTTCCGTTTTATATGTAAACTAATCATTTCATCTTGCTAATATTTTTAACCTGTACAGACAGTTAACAAATATGCTAAAAATGACTCATGTTAAATACAGGAAATATTCCGCGTAATAAAAGGGATTTTTTCTAACTAATAATATTGTTATGTGCAAAGGATAGCTGTGAGAATAATTCTAGTTTTTTTTCCTCTTTTATTAAGTTCTTGTTCGTTAACCGGTAATACTGAGTTCGCATCATTTAGAGTTGGAAGCGATTCTTTCGATTCTCGTAAAGGCGTTTTTAAACGCTCACTTTGCCTCGAAAACCAAGAGAATATAGAAGTTGTTTTGCCCTTTACAAAAAATGAAAGGGAACAACTTTTCCGCTTAGCCAAACAAGACATACGCGATGGCAATGCTGGTTTAATTGATCTAGAAAAAATATGTGTTAGCAGTTACCCATATGAAATTAAATATGGTGACAGTAAAGGTGAAATCAATACAACTTGTTTTTCACCTTTACAAGATGATGAAGCTCAATTATCAAATTTTGTGTACGCCATTGAAGCTGTTCAAAACTTGCCAAAATCAAATTGCAGGTTTTATTAATATTTGCACATAACACATATGAGCCTCCGGTTAGTCAATAGGTACTAGTGTGCTTTTGATCTATTTTTCAGATCAATCCAAATCTTTGGGCTAAGCCGTTTACTTCATCTGTCATTGTGACTGTTAGGATATCGCCTACAGCAAACACATATAGAGGCTCTCTTATGCGATCTCATCGCAGCCTGCTTTTTCAAATTCCTTATTGCAAGCAGGGGCACTAGACATTCATCGGTTAACCCAGCACTGGCACTATTCAAAATGAAGGTTGGATATTTCCACCAGTTAGTTTCAGGCTCAGGCTAGGTGTAAGCGATTTAGCGCAAAGTATTGATGCACGCCCATTCGGTGTCTAATCAAGCCGGGTAGTTACCTAGCGGTGGTATATAAACGAGATAAGAGGTGTTAAACCAGTGACGAATTCACTCACGTTTTCACATACTCTGCATAAGGTGCTAGTTAGACGTTCAGCTCACCGAATGACGTGACTAACCTGCTAGAAATCGACTTTCATCAAATACCTTTTGACGTTTCAACATGAAGTAAACGCAGCGACCGAGTTTATGTGCCAATGCAGATAAGGCTTTTGCTTTACTCATGCGTTTTTGTAATTTGTTTAAATAGGCCTGAGCTTTGTCATTACCCCGTAGGTAAAGTACAGCCATTTCTGAGAACGCCCACTTGAGATGAGCATTGCCAATTTTGTTGCCTTGAGTACCATAGGTTTTACCCGCTGACTCAGCTTTACATTTGACTAATCGAGAGTAAGAAGCGAACTTTTGAACGCTTTCAAAGCGTTCAATATCACCGATTTCATATAGGATGGTGAGTGCGAGGATTTGTCCTACCCCAGCAATAGATTTGAGTAAGTAATAGTCTTTAGCGTTATGTTGTTTGGCTTGTTTTTCGATAAACCATTCAACCTGGCGTAACTCTGTTTCAATATGACCGACTATGTGTAAATCAATATCGATGTTGCGCTGTACGGATATATCATCAAAGACGTTAGACATTTTTTCACGAGACTTTGGATAACGTAAATTAAGGGAATGAGCAGGATAATTGTATTGACTCACGGTATTTGATACATGTGCTTTTAAGTCCGCGCCAAAGCGTACAAGTTTGGTACGGCGGCGAAGTAAATCACGGGTAGCCCGTAATTCGTTGGGGTAGTTGTATGCTAAGGGGAAATTGCCACCACGTAACAATTTAGCAATTTTAAATGAATCAATTTTATCATTTTTGGTTTTACCGCCATGAATGGCTTTCATATACAAGGCATGACCTAATACGAAATCTATATTGTGTTGCCGACAGAAGTCACTTACCCAATACCAACAGTGCATACATTCCACGCCCACAATGATATTGCCTAAATAAGGAGTTAATAAAGCCAGCAATTGTTCGGGTGAATCCTTTACTTTTTTATGGACAAGTACCTCACCTTTATCATCAATAATGCATACGTAAAGTAAGCGTGCGTGTAAATCTATTCCACAATAGTAAGGATGTGTATTAGTATAAAAGTTCATTGAGCTTCTCCGTTGGTTTTGTCACCTATCAGAGTAGCTGAAAAGTTACGCTGATTGGGGAGGCTCAATGAGTATCAAGTTACTCAAAAGGACAAATAACAGTTGGTTTTTGCTCCTTCGTCGCTTATTTTAACCAACTGATATTTGCCTCTTAGTAAGGCGTTATGTGCCAATGGAATTATGAAGCCTGAGAAACCTACAATTATGGGAAACGGTGCGTTTGAGCCATCTGCAAAATGCCCAAGTTGTAATCTGATAATGTATTTAGGTAACAGGTGTCCTCATTGTGACCATTTGTTAAGTCAACCTGAGCAAAAAGCTCAAAAGTTGTTTTGGATAAAAGTCAGAAATAATAGTTACAAAAAGGGCTTAGTGTTCTTTTCATTATTTATCTTAGTCATCTGGTGGGTGTATGGCACATAACAAAAACATCAACGGGAAAATTACTCGCTGTCGCTCCGTATTTTCCCGTTATATTAAGCGTTAGCTGAATATCGAAATGGAATCGTATTGTGTTTGATAAACAAATCCCTTTTACTAATGAGATGAATAATATCTTTGATAATGAAGATATCTTAAGCATGATCAATATCCCCGATGAAACGGCATGTATATTAAAAGCTCATTTAATTTTAGAAGAATTATTAAACTGCTGGAGTAGCCAAGTTACAAAATGTGATGACCTTTACTCCGGAATATTTGTCTCTTTCAAAGTAAAGCTAACTATATCTAAAAACCTTGGTTTAACTAAAGAAGTTCATGACTTACTTGATAAGGTAAATGACATCAGAAATAAATTTTCTCATCGTAAAAAATTTAAATTAGAAAAGTCAGCAATTGAAAGCCTCAAGAATAAAGTGAACAACTTTATGTCTGAGGCAAACATAACAAAATGTGAAGAGTTCACCTTGGTAGTTAATGGTACTGATCACACAGGTGAAAGAAAAGAAATGATTCATAAATGGGAAACAAGTGAAAATAGAATTAGGTTTATTACCTTATTTATGAATTTAATGGTTAGATTGTTATTTTGGATGAAAATCGAATTCAAAAAAAGAGGAATAGACCATTCTATTCTGCCAATAACATTCAGCTAACAAGTTGCTTAAACGGACACAAACAGCTGGCTGTGCTCGTTCCTCGCTATTATAGCCAGCCATTTTTAGCCGCTTAGCAAAGCGTTATAGCGCTTTTCCCTGTCTAAATACTTTATAGTTTAAAGGTGGATATCTTCCGTACTTCTCCGATTTAACTACTGCTTTTTTCCGTAAACGGCCTGTGCTTTATTCAAATATAAATACTCCCATCGCAAAAAGCTTTTATAAAAACCTGCTCACAGTAACGTTTATCAATAGTTGCAGTTTTCTGGTTGTTTGGTTTAGTCTACGGTAATAATTTTAATCAAGTTGTTGTGTTAACTGCTTGTGGCGGCAAAGCCGCGATAGTGAGTAGGTTAGGCGCAATAACAAACGTATGTTTCTGACCCAAACTCGCTGGCTGTGGCTCATTCTTCGCCAAGTATAGCCAGCAAGTTTGTGCAGTAAATACGGGGCGTTATGTCCCTAATGGAGTTTTTGGATGCGGATAAGTAACTTTGGAGAAACCTGCTTGGCCATATCTGGTGTCTGGTTGATTGCCTCCTCCATGCCTGATTTCTTGACGTCCATTATCACTATCAAAACTTCTAATCTGATTGCAGATGAGGGCTCCTTTTATTTTGGCACTTTGGTTTTTTTAATTACTAAGCTGGTAATTGGCTTGTTTCTGATTGCTACGAGAAAGTCTATTGGAAAGTTTCTTGGTTTCAATTCCCAATTTGACTCCAACGCTACTGAATTGTTATCAGCAGCAATATTCTTATTAGGTTTATATTTCATTTTTAATGGGAGTGTAGCTTTAGGTCAGCATTATTTAGTATTTAGAGAACAATCGGATACTGAGATGTATTATTTTTGGCAAGGTTTACTAAGTGTAATTTGCGGACTCACTTTAAGCTTATTTTCTTTTAGTTTATCGAAAATATGGAGGCTTCTCAGGTTTGCCGGAACATAACAAACACATCATGTTCACTCGCTTCGCTCATTGGGACGCATACTCGCTGGCTCGGCTCATTCTTCGCATGTATAGCCAGCAAGCCTGCGCCCCATATGTGAAGCGTTATGTTCTTCAACTTCGAGATTGAGTGCTAATTATGGGATTATATGTTCATTCTTTAGGTGAGCTTCCAGCAGAAGCTGAGCGTGCTTACTATTTATACGTCTTGGATTACGGTTGGCACGAAAGATTAGGTGACGCTCTTGAACGGAACCTCAGTAAAATGATGGGCATGGCCTCACAAAATGATGCAGTGGTAATTAAAGGTGTTGAAAGTATTCATTTCAACAACGAAATATTTTCATACCACGATATTAATGGCGAATCTGGTGATGAGGTATTACCTGGGATACTTATTACTACTTTGCATCCCAAATATTTCAGGGAAAACGAGGGACGCCACTATACAAGAGAGGAATTAAATGAACATATGCTCCTTATTCCTCTGAGAAATTACTGTTCAAATTCAGATGATGTGGTGTCTTTAATAACGAAAGTATTTAAAGATATTAGTGAAAAGAAAAAGCTTACAGATTTTTCAATAGTCAAAAAAACAGAGAAGAACGGCTTTCGCTCCTTTCTTGATACGTTGATTTTGCAGCCAAATGTTGCAGGTGTAGGAATCGACATAAAAAAGATTGGTGATTTATTTAGCTCAAAAAATAGTGAAACATAACAAGTTTGTCCATTTGACGTTTTGGTCTACGCTCCGTTTTGGGGTGGCTACGCCACTTTACCCCAAAACTCCACTACAACCAAAACGCAAATGACAAAGGCGTTATACGTACAGAGATGTTGAGACATGTATCAGTTTGAGTTTTTCGTTCTACCTGTCACTTCTGTCATAGTGTCAGCATTGTTCATGTCGGCAAACACATCACTTCCTAAAAAATGTGGTTTGGTTTTATTAGTTGTTTACGTTTTAAGTCTTGTCGGTGTTATTTATCATGCGCCAAATAAATTCGAGCTAGAGTTCCTGTTTAACAATGCTCTTATTGAAAACGTATTAACTTACCTTGTTGCAAATCTAGTGGTTGTTTTTGTGTATTGCTATGTTTCAAGAATTAAGGTTTTAATTAGTATTGTAAGTGGTTTGGTTACACTTTTAGCAATGCCAATGTATGGTTTGTATATTGCCTGTTATGTAGGTGGTTGTTAGTGAAAAGTACGTATAACAAACACATCATGTTCATTCGCTTCGCTCATTGGGACGCAAACTCGCTGGCTGGCGCTTCGCGCAAGTATAGCCAGCAAGCCTGCGCCCCATATGTGAAGTGTTAGAAGGCGCTAGTTTAAGGTGCATAGTTGTTTTAAAATCGCGAGAAATGCCAACATCATTTCTTTTTTCTTCTAGGTGGTTTTTAAAACAATAAACCATTTGGCAGTAATGGTTGTTTGAACTGTTTAGTTGTTTCAGGCTATCTTTAAACAAGGAAATTACAGGGGTTATTATCTGGTGGTTGTATTAGGTAATAGTGTTATTCAACAGACAAAGGATGTTTACAGCATGTTTATTGCGCCGTCTAACAAAGCAAATCAAGTACGCTCCTTCGTCGCCGGACGCATACTCGCTGGCTGGGGCTCATTCTTCGCCAAGTATAGCCAGCAAGCCTGCGCCGCTTATTTGAAGCGTTATAGCGCATAAGCCTTTCAGGTTACTGTTTAGCGCAAAGGTGGATATCTTCCGTATTTCTTCGAGTTAACTACTGCTTTTTTCCGCAATTCCCCTGCGGTTTATTCAATTCAAAATACTTCTTTCTCAAATCGCTTTTATAAAAACCTGTTCACAGTAACGTTTATCACTAGTTGCAGTTTTCTGGCAGTTTGGTTTAGTCTAGGGTAATAATTTAAATCAAGTTGTTGTGTTAACTGCTTGTGGCGGCAAAGCCGCGATAGTGAAGTGGGGTGGCGCAATAACAAACGTATGTTGCTGACCCAAACTCGCGGCCATTGTTCGTGCCTCACAAAGTTTAGGCCACAAGTTTGTGCAGCAAATTCGGACGTTATAGCGCAAAAGCCTTTCAGATTACTGTTTAGCGCAAAGGTGGATATCTTCCGTATTTCTTCGAGTTAACGACTGCTTTTTTACGCAATTTGCCTGCAGTTTATTCAACTTTAAATCCTTCTTCCCAAAACCAGCTTTATCAAATCTAGTTCACAGTAACGTTTTTCAATAGTTGCAGTTTTCTGGCAGTTTGGTTTAGTCTAGGGTAATAATTTTAATCAAGTTGTTGTGCAAACAGTTCGTGGCGGCAAAGCCGCGATAGTGAAGTGGGGTGGCGCAATAACAAACGTATGTTGCTGACCCAAACTCGTGGCCATTGTTCGTGCCTCACAAAGTGTAGGCCACAAGCTTGTGCAGCAAATTCGGACGTTAGGTACATGAGAGTAATGTTAAGACTTTTTCTTTTTTTGAGTGTTTTCGTTTCTGCGATTTCCGGCTTTGCTTCGGAGCCCACCAAAGTTTCCACTTATGCAAAATATGTTGATGCAGACCATGTATCTATTAAAGGTAAACTTTTTACAATCAGTGAATTGCTAGAACACTTAGTTAAAGAGTATTCTAATGGTAAAATTATAGAACTTTCGATATCTGGGAAGCCTTCTGAACAGACTTCGATATTGTCTCTGGCTGCCAAAATAGAGAAAAGTCCAAATTATAAGGCTGATGGTGTGGCCGTTTTTATAGTGTCGTGGTAGTGGTAGCGACAGTACCTAACAATAACATCAACCGGATTTGTGGAAAAGCGTCACAAACCGGTTATGTAGGGTGTTATGTGCCTAAGGACGGTCATGCTCAAACTGTTAAACCCAAATATTGAATCTGAGTTAAAAGCATACTGTCAAAA
>NZ_JAUORV010000008.1 GCF_030548205.1 Aliiglaciecola sp. 3_MG-2023
TGTAGGTAGGGGATTTATCCCCTACGTTTTTGTCCTCATGTTTCATGGCCTAAAGACCATGCTACCGATTTTATATCCTGTAGGTAGGGGATTTATCCCCTACGTTTTTGTCCTCATGTTTCATGGCCTAAAGACCATGCTACCGATTTTATATCTTGTAGGTGGGGGATTTATCCCCTACATGTGTCCTTATCATCCATGGCTTAAAGACCATGTTACCGATTTTATATCCTGTAGGTGGGGGATTTATCCCCTACGTGTGTGTCCTTATCATTTATGGCCTAAAGACCATACTATCGATTTTATATCCTGTAGTCGGGGGATTTATCCCCTACGTATGTCCTTATCATCCATGGCCTAAAGACCATGCTACCGATTTTATATCTTGTAGGTGGGGGATTTATCCCCTACGTATGTCCTTATCATCCATGGCCTAAAGACCATGCTACCGATTTTATATCTTGTAGTCGGGAGCTTTAGCCCCGAGAAGGTGCTGTCAGCCCTCAGCCTAAAGACCAAACTAATCGCAAAATACGCGTTGTGACTCTTGCACCAAGAATATCTGGAATCAACAAGCTGCTAACAATAAATTCGCCATAAATGGCTAATTGGTCGAATTTGTTTTTAACTAAATTTCTAATAATAACAATCAGATAAAATTATTCCCCATCGTCATGTTAAATATTTGTTTACAAGCTGAGTCCATTTAACTAACATTTACTTAATCGATTAAGTAAATCGTTTCTAAAAAACTAGAATTAATAGATCTACCAATATATACATCAATAAACTTAACATGAGGCACTCAACATGAGCTTTAACTACAAAAGATCAACACTGTCCCTAGCAGTGCTCTTTGCGATAAATAATACCGCAGTAGCACAACAAAACTCTGAAGACACCGAAGTAAAGCAAGAATTTGAAACTATCGTTGTGACGGCAGTGCCTACTGGCGTCGAGGCTCAGGAGGCTTCAGTATCAGTAAGTACTCTGATCCCAGACGACATTGTTAAGTTGGCACCGCGCTCGACAGCTGAAGTATTTCGAGGGCTGCCAGGTATCCGCGCCGAATCCTCAGGAGGTGGCGGTAATGCAAACATTACTATCCGCGGTATTCCTCTGGCCACAGGGGGCTCGAAATTCATGCAATTACAGGAAGATGGATTACCCGTTCTTGAGTATGGTGATATCAACTTTGGTAATGCCGATAATTTCCTGCGTTATGATTGGTCAGTTGGTTCAATACAGTCGGTACGCGGTGGCTCAGCTTCAACATTTGCAAGTAACTCACCGGGTGGCGTAATCAATATGATCAGCAAAACAGGTGAGTCTGGTGGCGGTGCTATTGGCGCGTCTTTTGGCGTGGATTATGAAGAGTTTCGTTTAGACTTCTCCTACGGTGGCGAAATTAGCGATGATCTGTATTTCCATGTTGGTGGCTTTGCTCGTGGTGGTGAGGGCACCCGTGAAACTGGTTACAATGGTGATCAGGGCGGTCAAGTTAAGTTTAATATTACCAAAGTATTGGATAACGGTCATATCCGTTTTTACTTCAAAAACTTAGATGACAGAGTAACGACTTACTTGCCTGCACCGGTAAAAGTTAACGCTAATGGCGATTATGGGCCGGTTGAGAATTTTGATGCAAGTAGTCAAACTTTGCACTCTGCTTATACAACGAATGTATCTACATTTGATTCGTTTGGAAATCCAGTAAACCGTGATCTTACCGATGGTATAGAGTCTCAGGTAACTTCCTACGGATTTGAAGTTGATTTAGAAGTTGCGCCTGAATTGTTTTTAATCAACCGATTCAGAATGTCAGATGTTTCTGGTAGCTTTATTTCTCCATTTACCGACACTTTCGGTGCATATGGACCGCAATCGGCCAATGATATGGCCTCTGCTATTTGTGATTCGGCTTTAGATGGCGATGGTAATTCATTTAATTGTGCCTCCACGTCAGTAACGCTGGCTAATGGTCCTGGTGCCGGAAACGAATACAATGGATTGGCTTTTCTAAACCTGTTGTTCGATACCTCATTGAACGATTTGGGGAACGTCATAAATGATTTGAATCTGACTAAGCAATTTGATAATGGAGTGTCGGTAACGGCGGGTTATTACTACTCAAAACAAGACATTGCAGCAAGCTGGAATAGTTGGAACACCTTCATCCAAACGGTGGATGGTAGCAATTCTCAATACTTACATATTGAAGATGCCGATGGACAGCCGCTTGTCAATAATGGTCTTTGGGCACCGAGCTTTTTATCCTGGGAATGGGATCTTAATTACACCACAACTGCGCCTTATATCAACATTGGTTTTGAGCTTGGCGATGATTGGTTGTTCGATGTCAGTGCGCGTCGTGATTCAGTTCGAGCAAATGGTGAGTTAATTAACTCATGCTGTGGTGGGAACTCTGATTATGATATTAATGGCGACGGGGTGATTGCAGGAAATAGCGAAGATGCGTCTGCGTCGAATGGTTTTGGCTTTGGTGGGGGGGTAATTAACCTGAACCGTGCTGGAGCTGCCAGTCAAATGGTCAATTATGATGCTAATAATACCTCGTTTTCAGTAGGGGGTTCATACCTTTATAGCGACAACATGACAATGTTTACACGTTACAGTGAAGGCGGCAGAGCGCTTGCTGACCGGTTATTGCAAATTGCAGGAACCTTAAATAGCGATGGTAGTTTAACAAGCACTACATCGGGCTTTGATGAAACTGAACAACTTGAGTTTGGTATTAAGTACGGGACTCGCGATTTCATGCTAAATGGTACTTTCTTTAGTACTGTCACCCAAGATACCCAAGCAGAAGTAACCAGTGGCTTAACGTTTATTCGTGAATATGAAGCTACCGGTATTGAGCTTGAAGGACGCTATAATTTTGGCAATGGTTTTACGATTTCGGGTAATGGTACTTGGACAGACGCAGAAATTAGTAAAGATCAGTTCAATCAAGCTTTAGTAGGCAAAACGCCTCGCCGTCAAGCCGACTTCATCTATACATTAACACCGCAATACGATTCGGAATATTTCTCTGTTGGCGCTACTTTTCAAGGTTCAACTGACTATTTTGTACAAGATTCAAATGAGTTAAAACAGAATGCTTATACCATCGTTAATCTGTTCGCTACTTATTATATTTCTGACGCTTTTTCAGTGTCATTAAACATTAATAACGCGACGGATCAATTCGTAATAACTGAATCTGAAGAAAGTAATGCACAAGTTGGCGATATTATTAGAGCCCGTCCTCTTAATGGTCGCACAAGCTCTATTCAGTTGAAGTATACGTTTAACTAATTGATGAAAACACAGGGGCGCAAGCCCTTGTTGTTTTCCTTGAATACGCAGAGGTGACCATGTCAAATGCTGTTGCATCACAGAAAAACCTATTGTTAATCAGATGGTTGACTTACTTGATGTTTATGATGTTTGCAATGACATCTGACTCGGTAGGAGAAATTATTAAGGAAGTTAAACTAGAGTTTGATGTTTCCAATACCCAAGCGAGTTTATTGCATTCTCTATTTATGGTGGGAATCGCATTTTCAGGCTTGTTTTTAGGATTCCTCGCCGATCGTTTTGGTCGAAAACCAACGCTTATTTTAGGCTTAGCATTATTTGCAGCTTCTTGTTATTTGTTTTTAATTGGCGGAAGTTTCAATTTTATTCTTGGTCTAATTACCCTATCGGGATTAGCGGTGGGGATTTTTAAGACGGCTGCATTAGCGCTAATTGGCGACATTTCCAGCTCGACTAAAGAACATACTGGGACAATGAACGGTGCTGAAGCTTTCTTTGGCGTGGGGGCTATTATTGGACCTCTATTGGTTGCTTATTTACTGCGCAACGGTGTCGATTGGATTTGGCTATATGTTATTGCTGGCGGTTTATGCACTTTATTGATCATAATCGCCTTGCTGGTTAAATACCCTAAAACTGTCCGCCCTGTTAATACTAAACCCAGCAGTCTTGGCAGTAGTTTGAAATTATTAAAGGATCCTTATGCGATGGCTTTTTCAGTTGGAGCCTTTCTTTATGTGGCGGCGGAAAGTGCTATATATGTCTGGATGCCAAGTTATCTAGTTTGTGATGCTGGAAGTGTAAACGATATGTTTTCTTGCTATTCCAGTGATACTAATAAGTTGCTTGCTTTATATGCTGTATCAGTGTTCTTTTCACTTAGAGCTGTCGGTCGCTTCGTCGGTATTTGGATGATGCAACGCTACGAGTGGAGTCGTGTGCTGGTATGGTTTAGTTTCGCTATCCTTCTTTGTTTCATGGGTGGCCTAATCGGTGGTAAAGCTATTGCGGTGTATCTATTTCCACTGTCAGGTATCTTTATGTCAGTGATATATCCGACCTTTAATTCTAAGGGAATCAGTTGTTTCGCAAAGGCATTGCATGGCTCTGTCGCTGGCGTTATTTTATTTTTTACCGCAGCTGGTGCCGCTGCAGGCCCGTTGATTATGGGCATAGTAACTGATGCAAATGGCGGGGATGCAAAATATGGATTTATTGTTGCCACTGTATTTTCGGGATTGCTGTTTTTGGGCTTGCTGTACAACACGATCAAAAAACCTACAGCACAACGCTTGGCAGAGGTTGAGCGTTCAGAATATGAATCAGAACCTATTCCAAATATTGATGAGAATGCATTGCGGCTTGCACCAGAACCTGGATCTAAATAGGAGTTATCTCTGTCAATGCTGCTAGTGCAAGGCAATAGAATCCTTGACGCTATTGCTGTTGTGCAATTCTAGGTTAAAACGATCTAACACTTATAAAAAATATATGGAGTAAATTTATGCTTGCTAAAAATAACGTTCAACTTATTACTTATGTTGATCGTTTCGGGGCCACAACACTTAATGAGTTAGACACCCTTTTAACACAAGATTTGAATGGGATTTTTGGAGGAGTACATTTGCTACCTTTTTATTATCCTATTGACGGCGCAGACGCCGGATTTGATCCCATTGATCACACGATTGTTGATAATCGCCTTGGTCGCTGGGCAGATGTGGCAAAAATGGGTAAAAACCTAGATATAATGGCAGATATGGTTGTCAATCACATGTCTGCAAAGAGTAATGCCTTTAAAGATGTTCTTGAACATGGAAAGGCATCTCAATATTGGCCGTTATTTCTGACTCGTGATTCGGTATTTAATGATAATAATGCGTCTGATATCAGCAAAGTTTTTCGTCCGCGACCGACCGAATGTTTTTCTAATTACACCCTAAAAGATGGCACTAGCGTACCATTTTGGACCACATTTACCGAAAATCAAATCGACATTGATGTAGAGTCGCAACAAGGAAAAGCTTATCTTGATTCAATATTAACTGTATTTGCTGAAAATAATATTAAACTTATTCGTTTAGATGCGGCAGGTTATGCGATTAAAAAAGCTGGAACAAGTTGTTTTATGCTAGAGCAGACTTTTGAGTTTATTCAATCTCTCAGTGAGCGTGCATCTGAATTAGGTTTACAATGTTTAGTGGAAATTCATAGTCATTATCAAACCCAAATAGAAATCGCAAAACGCTGTAACGCTGTGTATGACTTTGCCTTGCCCCCGTTGATTTTGCACACCTTATTTACTCGAGATGTAACTGCGTTAAGCCATTGGCTGGGCATATCGCCGCGCAATTGTTATACGGTGCTAGATACACATGATGGCATAGGGATAATGGATGTCGGTGCTTCAGACGGTAAGCCTGGATTACTAAATAATGATGAGATAGATAGGTTAGTCGAAACTATCCACCAAAACTCCTTGGGGGGATCACGTAAAGCCACAGGTGAAGCAGCAAGCAACGTCGATTTGTATCAAGTAAACTGTACGTTTTATGACGCCCTTGGTCGAGATGATATGGCCTACCTAATCGCGCGGGCAATCCAATTTTTCTGTCCTGGGATCCCTCAGGTCTATTACGCTGGATTTTTAGCCTGTGAAAATGATTTAACTTTGCTGGAAAAAACGAAGGTCGGAAGGGATATAAATCGGCCCTACGTCGGCAAGGATGAATTGAAACGAAGACTAGCAACTCCTGTCGTCCAAGGGTTGACAGAGTTGATTAAACTTAGAAATAAAGATGTGTTTAATGGTGAGTTTAGCTGTGCTACCAATGAAAAACAGCTAATCTTACGTTGGGATAAGCATGCAAATTATGCACAGTTGATAGTTAATTTGGAGAAACTAGACGCTAGCATTGAATTAGTTGAAAACGAGCAACTTCAGATAATCAAATTATCCAGCCTTATTACTTCATTGGAAAATAGCGTATGATGTGCAGTATAAATCGTATATCAATAAAGACATTTTCAGTAAATGAGTGGTAACAAGTTAGCAATAAAAGAGGTTGCACGCCGTCTAGGCGTGTCCACCGCAACGATCTCTTATGCGTTTAATCGTCCCGACCAATTATCAGAGAAAAGACGCAAAGAAATATTAAGTGCATGCGAGAAAATGGGGTATTTTGGTCCGAATAAGGCCGCTCGATCACTCCGCCAAGGCACGTCGAACATTATTGCATTGATACTGCCAGACGAATTAGCATATATGGTGAGTGATCCGGTCGCCAGTGAGTTTATTCAAGGAGTGGCTAAGGCCCTTAAATCGACAGAAAAACATCTCTTATTGTTCTCTGGAAACAACGACAATGTTAACGAAATTATTGACTTTGTTGATGGTTTTATTTGTTATGGTTCGCCAAGAAATCCAGCTTTGCTCGAACAATTACCCAATATTAAGAAAAATATAGTGACTGTCGATTTTGATATTGCAGGTGCGCCTTCCATCAATATCGATAATGAAGAGGCTGCTTATCAATCGGCATGTCTAGCAATTGGTGAACGTAAAGAAATCCCAGCTATTATAGGGTTACGTTTAGTTGCAAGTGATTTAACCTGTACGGTAGAAAATAGGCCATTGATTGGAAGCGGATATTCAATTTCGCACCGACGACTTGACGGATATTTACGTGCATTAGGGCAACGTCAAATTTCTATCGACGAAAGTCACATTTGGCATATTCCTGAAAATATACATAAATACGCAATTAAGGCAGCGAAACAAGCGCTTTCATTAACACCTGTGCCAACCATTGTGTTTTGTATGAGTGATATTATTGCACTGGCAGTAGTGAAAGTCGCGGTTCAAATGGGGATTCGTATTCCTGAAGATCTTCGGGTGGTAGGTTTTGATGGAATTGAACAAGGCCAACAATATCATCCAAAGTTAACCACAGTTCAACAATTCAGTGTTGAAAAAGGTATAAAAGCAGCAGAGCTATTCATAAGCAAAGATAAAAAGAGTCAAGAGTTTGGATTTAAAATTCTGAGTGGCGAAACGGCCCCCATCCAAGATCCAAGTTAATATCCTACGTAAAAACCAATTTTTTCTCGGTTTAAATGACCGAGGATTTATCCTTCACATTTTTGTCCTCATGTTTCATGGCCTAAAGACCATGCTACCGATTTTATATCTTGTAGGTAGGGGATTTATCCCCTACATGTGTCCTTATCATTTATGGCCTAAAGACCATGTTACCGATTTTATATCCTGTAGGTGGGGGATTTATCCCCTACATGTGTCCTTATCATTTATGGCCTAAAGACCATGCTATCGATTTTATTTCCTGTAGGTAGGGGATTTATCCCCTGCGTGTGTGTCCTTATCTTCCATGGCCTAAAGACCATGTTACCGATTTTATATCCTGTAGGTGGGGGATTTATCCCCTAGGTGTGTGTCCTTATCATCCATGGCCTAAAGATCATGCTACAGGGTGGTTTTTATACCAACCTTATACTTTAGGCTAATTTTATTGTTTATTTTTTTATTAAAGATATACTTTTTTAACAGCCTAAAAGGAATGGTTTGTTTTTCAGCGGTAATGTAACTGTATGAAATTAAACAGATATTTATTTTGTTATGTGTGGTTTGCATAACACAAACAAAAGTTTGATGGTTATAATGTTATATGTTAATGTCATTATGTGGTTGGGTCATTATTGAGCATTTTGGCTAAGCTGTGTAATAAGTTAGTGCCTTTTATATGAGGCACACTCTAATTTAATAACGAATTATAATAAAAATATCTGCACCGGGAATCTATTATGAGAATAACGTTTAAAGTTACAGCCCTATCGTTAGCCATTGCATCCGTAATGAGCTCCTCCGTTGTTTCGCAAGTCTATGCACAAGAGCAACAACTTAATGAAGATGAAAGCAGTCTAGAAGTTATCATGGTAACCTCGCGAAAAGCGGTCGAGTCGATTCAAGATGTGCCATTAGCCATTAGCGCATTCAGTGCTGAAGATATTGCTAAAAGAAGTATAGAGGAACTTGAAGACGTCGCTATGTCTACTCCTGGTTTATCTTTTGAAGATTATTCCAATGGAGGTTACGGTACACCGATTATCCGTGGTGCAAGCCAATTTTCTGTTGATCAGTTAGAGCAAAATGTTTCTACCTTTGTAGATGGGGTTTATATTCCAAGAAATTACGCACTAGATTTAGGTGCCATGGACATGGAGCGTATTGAGGTTGTTAAAGGTCCTCAAGGCGCTTTATACGGTGCTAACTCGTTTATGGGGGCTATCAATTATATTACCAGCAAAGCAGATTTAGGTGGGCTGACGGGCGAAGTCGGCTTAGTTATAGGTGATGGCGGCCGTCGTGATATTACCGGTAACATCAGCGTGCCAATTATTGAAGACAAGTTAGCCGTTAAATTTAATTTTACCAACAGTGACTATGATGGTGATTGGACAAACTCTCATCCAGCGGCACAAGCCGGTGTCAGCCCAGGTACTGATGATACCTTGGGTGGTTGGGATAAAAAAACCTACAGTATTTCATTAGTGGCAAAACCCGTCGAAACCATTGATATTGAAATGGCATATCATTCCTTTGACTCTTTCACCGAAGGCAAAGCGCAATCTCGTTTAGAAATTGGTGATTTTAATTGTGGCGGTAGTTTATTTGGTGGGCCTGTTCGTGGATATTGTGGCGAACTGCCTGAAACACCGGTTGAATTTGGTTCTGATACTGAAACGGGTTTCCTTATAGATCCTAGAACCTATGGTTTAGATTCTGAAACTGAAATTTTTAGAGCATCGATTTCAGCCGAATTAACCAATAACTTTAGCGTTTCCTATCAATATGCTAATATTCAAGGTGAAACCATGAGTGCTGGTATCTCTGACAGAACGCCGCTTACCGGTACTGATTTGACACCTTTTGGTATCCCTGCTTTTATGAATGCCTTTACTGTATTACCTGTGGGTAGTTTTGATTATGATTCTCACGAGTTGAGAGCCGAATACACTGCAGATAACGGCGTTTATGCCATGTTTGGTATTTACTCATCTGATGGTGAAGATAAAGATACTGGTCAAAGTGGTTATTTTGCTCCGCTTTACACCGATAATTTAGACCCGATTACTGAAGATTCTTTAGATAGTGCAAGTCGCAATAATAATATTACTATAACTGAGTCTACCTCATTATTTGGACGTGTCGCGGTTCCTTTAATGGATGATAAATTAGTGTTAGCTGTGGAAGGTCGTTATACCGACGAAACCAAAAAGCAAAACATCGATTATATTGATGGTACTTCTGCAGATGACTATGAAGACAGTTATTTCACTCCACGCTTTACCGCAGATTACAGTATTAATAAAAATCAATTAGTTTACTTTTCAGCAGCACAAGGTGTGAAATCTGGTGGCTTAAATCCTGAAATTTCAGGTGGCCTAGAAGATACAGAAAAAGCTTACCAAGCGGATGAAAATACTACTTATGAAATAGGTTCCAAAAACACTATTTTAGATGGTGATCTTCGAATCAATGCTGCACTTTATTATATCGATTGGACTGAATTACAAGTCAGCCAAGCGGCAATTAATGGCGGATTCTTCACTACATCTATTGTGGGTAATTTAGGTTCTGCAACCTCTAAAGGTCTTGAGTTGGACGTAACTTACGCATTAACTGATGCAATTACTGTTAATGCAGGGCTAGCGCTTAATAATGCTAAATACGATGATGGAACTATCTCTCAGCGTTTAGCTAGAGCTGCGATTTGTGATGACATCGTTTGTGCCGCCAATGGCGATGTAAGTGGAAATTCATTGCCTAGAAGTTCTGATACCCAATGGAATATCGGTGCTCAGTATGACGGTGAGTTTAACGACAATTTAGAATATTTTGTACGAGCAGATTTAACCGGTCAATCTGAACAGTATATGGCAGAAGCTAACATTACCACTATTCCTTCTAGAACCTTACTCAACCTGCGTGGTGGTGTAACGGGTGAAAATTGGTCAGCAGAACTGTGGGTTAAAAACGCAACAGATGAAGAGTATGTATCAAACGCATTCTATATTCCAAGTGCGTTCTTTGTTGCTATCGTCCCAACTTGGGGTAATCAACGTCGTATCGGGGTTTCTGCCGAATACCGTTTTTAATTATACCGAGTATGTTAGCGCAAACCGATCCCTGAGGTCGGTTTGCTTTTAACCCTGTAGTCCTTCCGAATATGCTGTGGAGATAAAGGAAGATATGTCTAGACTAATCAAGATAGTCGCGTCTTTGTGTGGCATTATATTATTGGTCGCGTTAGGTTTTTTGGCGATTAATTATACTTACATTAGCCGTTTAAACAGCCTCGAAGGGGTTGACTTTGTTCATGATACACAATGGTATGAACCATTAGTCACAATGCAGCCTGCGAGCAATAAAACTCGTTTGAGTATTTCTGACGAGGCACTTTCACAGCAAGATGAACGCTTCGCTGATGCATTGGGTTATGCCGAGCAAGTTGGAAGCAGTGCATTTTTGGTTTGGCAAAATGGAGAGCTATTGGCACAAAAATATTGGAAAGGTGAAAACGCTGATAGTTATATGCAGACCTTTTCAGTGCAAAAATCCATGGTTGCGCTGCTAATCGGTATCGCAATTGAACGCGGTGAAATCCAATCGGTGAAGGATCCGGTTTCGAAATATATTGGCCAATGGATAGATATGCCATTCGGCGAAATTACCATAGAACACCTATTAACTATGTCATCTGGTTTGTTTTTACCGCCTGTTGATTTAAATAATAGTTTTTCAGCACATAGTACCAAACTCAATTATAGTAATGATATTTCTAAGGTTGCTCGCTCTTTAGAGCAGGTTAAAGCGCCAGGTACTGTGTTTGAATATAATAATTCAAATCCACAGTTACTAGTGGACGTGCTTGAGGCTGCAACAGGTGAAAAGTTTGCTGCTTACATGGAAAAATACCTTTGGTCAAAAGTAGCTGCAAACCCTGGATATGTCTGGTTGGATGACGAGAATGGGACTGCCCATGGTTTTAGTTTCTTAATTGCTAAACCTGAAGATTTGCTGGCCGTTGGTGTCATGCTACTGAATAAGGGTGCGGTAGGTGATGAGCAAGTTGTTTCACAAGCGTGGATTAAACAAACAACTCAACCTTCGTTAAGTAATCCTAATTATGGTTATTTGACATGGCTTGGCAGTCCCTACAAACCTATGCGAACTTATCGTCCTGGCGCTAAATTCGGCGTCATTCATTCAGCTCCTTACTTCGCTGACGATGTCATCTTTTTTGATGGGTTTGGTGGACAGCGCGTCTACATCATTCCATCTAAACAGCTAGTAATTGTCAGAGTGGGGGATGTTCGTTTTGATTTTGACGACGCTGCAATACCTAACGCCGTTATTAACGCTGTTAAGTAAACTTAAATAGCATTGCAAACCGACTGCCCGCAGTGGTTTATGCACAAAATTACTAATATTTAACAGATATAATTTTATATCAGGTTAAATCAACATTTGAACTTAGAATGGCTCAAAACAATATGAATCTAAATACTAATTTTAATAAACAGAGGTCATTATGAAAAACAATCCTAAATCTGGTGGTTTTTTAGAACAATTAGGATTGTTCTTTTCAGTCTTATTTTATACGTTGTTCGCATGGCACTCGTGGTGGTCAGGTGTATCACCCAGACTTATTCGTGGTAGTGCAGAACGTGATGCTATTCATCATGCTCACTTGAACATTGGGGCAACATTGTTTGTATTACTGTTGTTGATATTTGCGGTTTGGTTATTTCGCCCTGGAACATCGGTGATAACAGGTCTTAAAAAGGCGTTTTCAGATGTTTCAAATACTGCGGTTTCCTTGTTTTTTATCTTCATGTTTTTTGCCATGCTGGCTGGCTTAGGTCAGGCTTGGGCGAAAGGTGAAGTGACTAAGGTATTAGGAGTCTTTCCGCTGCATGAATTCTTAGATTGGTCTTGGAGTACATCGGGCTATATGCACTCGGCGTTATCGACCATTTCTACAGCATTCTTTTCTGCTATTGTGTTTGTCTATTTGTTTACTCATTTACGCAAATATGTAAAACCAGGTGTGGCCGTTGCCTTACTTATTATTCTGCATTTGCTGATCAATTTACCTAAACCGCCATCGTTACATCCTATCGCCGATTTTGGTGCTTATGTTTTAGTCCCATCATATTATTTAATTGGTTTGGCACTTTTTTGCTGGGCTAAAAATCGTCGCTGGGTTTATATACCAATTCTAACGGTTATCGTTGTGTTCTTCTTATATTTACCTTATTTCGCGTTTAAAGTTTTACCACCTTGGCATCAAAGCGCTGCAGAAGAAACGGTTTTCGTTGAGTCTAAGGAAGTTCTTACGCCTCCACGTCCAAAAACTGAGATTTTCCCTACCTCTGAAAATTTAGCCGCGGCTAAGGAAACGGCATCTTGGTGTACTCAGTGTCACAATGCCGTAGAAAGCAAAGAGCATTTATTGGGGCCAAATTTAGTTGGTGTGTTTAATCGACAAGCAGGCACCGCAGCGGGATATGGTCGTTATTCTAAAGGTATGGTTAAAGCTGGCGTAGAAGGCATGTTTTGGACTAGAGCGAACTTATCAGAATTTCTCTCACACGGTAAAGAATTTGTACCTGGTACCTTAATGAACCAGCAGACTGATTTATCCGATCCAGTGAAACGCAATCAAGTGATTGATTATTTAGAATATATTTCATCTAAATAGATGTAAGGATTGAAATCAATGGGCAAGACTGTCGGTAAAATTTTTATTGGTTTGTTAGCACTAGTGATGTTGGTAGGGGCGGTTTTGTATTTGCAAGATCCTCTTTTTTGGAAGCGATATTATTTAATTGCTACCGGTAAAGGTACGTTACCGCAGTCTGGGTGGGAAGGTTCAGAATATCCAGTAGAAGGTGCTGCTAAGCAACTATTTGACGTAGTCAATGAAGGGCCAGGGAGTATCCCTTCGGATGCCCTTGCTGATGTAAGTGAATATGCCGCTGAACGCCGCAGTACTTCTTTGTTAATTTGGCATCAAGGCAAATTGCGTTTTCGTGAACACTATCAAGGTATGGATGAAAATTCGTTAATTGTGGGTAAAAGTATGGCGAAAATGGTAGCGTCTTTGGTGATTTCACGAGCGATTAAAGAAGGTTACATTGCTGGCTTAGATGAGCCCGCATCGACCTATATCACTGAATGGAAAAATACCGAAAAAGCAGCCATTAGCATTCGCCATCTGCTTCAAATGTCTGCTGGTTTTGAGCGCTATTATACACTCGATATGAGTCCATTCAGCACTTTTACCCGTTCATACCTTTCAGGTTATACAGAAGATGTGATTATTAACGACTACGAATTGGTAGACGAACCGGGCACAAAATATGACTACAGCCAGGTTGTCTCTGATTTGCTAGCGCTAATTCTAGAGCGAGCAACGCAAAGACCCTATGGCCAATATTTATCAGAATCGTTAATCAAGCCGCTACATGCCCAAGGTGGTGAGGTGATGCTTAATCGCCCTAATGGACTGGCACACAGTGGGTGCTGTTTACTGTTACCTTCTGAGTCCTGGTTACGAATGGGAATTTTGTTATCCAACGGTGGCGAAATAGATGGCAACTCTCTATTTGCAGATAATTGGATGCAAGAGTATTTAACGCCATCACCGGCTAACCCAGCCATGGGCTTGCATATTTGGTTGGGAAAACCTTATTTACCTAAGCGTGCCTGGACTGAAGTGGGTAAACCTAAAGGCTTTGGTGTGATTCACAGTGAGCCGTACCTAGCAGATGATTTATTTTTGTTTGATGGTAGCGGTAATCAAGTGATGTATATCGTTCCATCTATGGACTTGGTGATTTTGCGTACTGGTGGATTTAGCTGGGCACCTGGAAAAGAATGGGACAATAGTTACATTCCAAATACTATTATTCGTAGCATTGTGGAGCCGTAAACCATGTCAGACGCCAGTTACATTTTAGTGGTCTTAGTGGTGTATAAACTAGTTTTGTTGGGAATTGGTTTTTGGGCACAACGGCGGGTAAAAAACACCGAAGATTTTTTCCTGGGTGGGCGTGGTTTAGGCCCATTTGTTGCTGCTGTAAGCTACTCAGCTAGCTCATCTTCAGCATGGAAACTGCTTGGTTTTAGTGGCGTTGTGATGGTGCTGGGGATCTCTGGTATCTGGTTAGCCTTAGGCAGTATCTTGGGGATGTTTATATCTTGGTATTGGTTTGCCCCCAGGCTTTATCGCACAAGTCTTGAACAAAAAGACCTTACTGTGACTGACTTTTTGAGTTTTGGCAGCAACGGCCAGATTAAAAAATTCATTGTGGTCTGTGCATCCTTAATTATTTTAATCTCTTTTACCCTCTACGTGGCGGCCCAATTCCAAGGCGCAGGAAATATGTTCTCTGCTACCTTTGATATGCCAATGACTGAAAGTGTATTAATCGGCGCAGCGATCATTTTTATTTACACTGTGTTAGGCGGTTTTTGGGCTGTCAGTATGACAGATGCGCTGCAGGGCTCTATTATGGCCATCGCGACTTTGGCATTGCCCATTGCCGCAGTTGTAGCATTAGGTGGACCTGTAGACTTTATTACTACTCTTTTAAACGTTGCTACAGCGGAACAACTCAGTCTAACTGGTGGCAACATTGGATTATTAGCCGCCGGTGTTATTATTGGTAATTTAAGTGTCTCGGTGTCCTCAATGGGACAACCCCACATGTTGCTACGTTTTATGGCGCTGCAAGATGAAAAGGCAATCAAAACCGGCCGTCGCATCGCCGCTGCTTGGTTTCTAATCGTTGATTTAGGGGTTGTTGTCGTTGGTTTAGCAGGGCTTGCTTTGCAAATGCAGTTGGATAATCCAGAGAACCTGTTTTTTGTACTCACTAGTGAATTGTTCCATCCTATCGTGGCTGGGGTGATCACCGCAGCCGTGTTGTCTGCCATCATGTCCACTGCTGACAGTCAGTTATTAGTGAGTGCCTCAGTGGTTGCCCATGATTTAGGCTTAGAAAAACGTTCTCGTTTTTCAGCCTTGACCATTTCACGACTGAGTATTTTGTTGGTTGTGGTTTTTTCGGTGTTAGTCACTTTATATATGCCTGAAGCCATATTTAGCAGAGCCATCTTTGCGTGGGTCGCACTAGGTGCGTCTTTTGGGCCAATTATTATTGTGCGTTTATGCAATCGAGATATACAGCCCAAAGCGACACTATTGGCAATGATAACGGGTTTTGTGTTAGCGGTTACCTTTTACCTACTACCCAGTACCCCAGGAGACTTTTTGGAACGGGTAGTGCCGTTTTCCATCGCACTTTGTATCGCATTTGTAGGCTCAAAACCCCGCGCTAACATCACGTAGTGGTTTTCCATCACTGACTAATTAGCCATCATTGCATCCCAATGGTGGCGCTATTTTCCCCTTAATCCAAACTTTCAATATTCATAATGTTGGCAACAAAAATTTCCTCATTTTAATCACATACCTTGATGTGGATCATTCAACTAGAACAATTTTAAACTATGCTTAGGTTTACGTTAACGCATATTGTTGAAATGACTTTAAAAAGATTACTCATTGAATAGCATTGTTAGGAAGGTTTATGAGAGATATTTTAGTTGTTATCGAAAGGAAAGAAAGCGTAAAGCCGATGTTGAAAAAAGCACTCAAGTTCGCGCCTGAGAGTATTACTGTGCTTTATATTGCAAACGACTTGCTCGATTCTAATGTTGAGGCCCTTCATCGGTTAATCGACACTGAAGTGAACCAAGCATGTAAAACAACTATTCTATTAGAAGCCGCTGAAACGGCACCTGAGCGAGAAGAGTTACTGTTAAAAACCCTCAGCAACCACCAATTTGATACAACTTTTCTGCATAGACCGCAATTGGGGCGTGAAACCCTAGACTTTTCATTGATCAAAGCGGCGCTGAAAGGCCCTGTTAAATCCAGTGTTTTACTCTGTGGAGATAATCGCTGGCGGGGACAACCTAAATTGTTAGGCACTGTTGATATTTTCACCAGAACCCCTGCTCAAAAAGAGTTGAATGATAAAGTGTTAATGACTTCTGCACATCTTGCCAATAAGTTGTCAGCGGAAGTCTCTGTGTTAGGCGTGATCCCTATACCTAGGATCAAACAAGAGTTTGATATTACTGAGCCAGGAGAGGTCATGGTTAAACGGGGTAAAGAATCGAAACAGAAACTACAACAAATTGTCGAAGAAACTGGCGTGTTTACAGACTACAACGCGAAAATTGAGGCAGGCTCTGCGTATGTGTTGATACCTTCAGTGGCCAGCAAAATGAAGGCAAATTTAGTGGTAATTGGCAATGTTGGACGCAAAGGAATTAAAGGGTTTTTAATTGGCAATACAGCAGAAAAAATTCTGAACCGATTAACCGTTGATGTGCTAATCGTTAGGCAGTAAAGGTGTCAAAGGCAATAAAGGTATCAAAGACAATAGAGGTATCAACGGAAATGCAGGGCTTAGCCCAACATTAAGGTGTTTTTTGAGCCATTGTAATGGTGGCCGTTCGCCGTCCTGCTATACCTAAAATGTTTGAGGTAGATGACTTGGCTTAACAATCATAACGGAGATAATCATGGCTAAACTGACATTTTTTGGGGCTATTGAAGGCGTAACAGGCTCCATGTATTTGCTGCAATCTGGAAATAGTAAGGTATTACTCGATTGTGGATTGTTTCAAGGCCGACGAGAAGAAGAAGAGGCTAATTTAAAACCCTTACCATTCGATGTCAGTCAGTTGGATGCCGTGGTGCTTTCCCATGCTCACTTAGACCATTCTGGTCGTTTGCCACTGCTCGTTTCTGAAGGTTTAAGTTGTCCTATTTATATGACTTCGGCCACTAAAGAGTTAATAGAGGTGTTGCTCAAAGACGCAGCATCATTACAGCAACGAGATGTTGAATGGGAAAATAAGCGCCGTCGCCGCGCAGGTAAAGAGGAGCTTGAACCTCTGTATAACCTACAGGATGTAGAAACCACACTAGATGTCTGTATTGGCATAAACTACCATCAAAAACGAGATGTCGCTGAGGGGGTGACGATTCACTTTCTCGATGCGGGTCATATCCTTGGTTCTGCCATTGTGGAAGTCTTGATAGATGAGCAAGCAGGGCCGAAAAAATTAGTATTCTCAGGTGATCTTGGAAACTCACAAGCTGCGTTATTAAAGGATCCAGAATTAGTCGATTCTGCTGATGTTTTGCTGCTTGAATCGACGTACGGTGACCGCGACCATCGTTCTATGGGTGAAACACTGCAAGAGTTTGAGGATGTCATCGAAGAGGCTTCTGAAAATGGCGGAAATATTTTAATCCCTTCGTTTGCTGTTGGCAGAACTCAAGAAATCATATTTCGACTCGGCGAGCTGTATCAAAAAGGAAAACTAAAGCAACAAGCGGTATTTTTAGATAGTCCAATGGCGATCGCGGTAACTGAAATTTATCACCGCTATCAGAATGTCTTCAATGAAGAAGACCGTTCAGCAATGGGAGGAGAGAACAAACAACAAAGTTTGCATAAATTCTTGCCTGTATTGAAATATTCCAGCAGCACAGAAGAGTCTATGGCGTTGAATCAGATTGACCGGGGCGCGATTTTTATTGCTGGAAGTGGGATGTGCAATGGCGGCAGAATACGTCACCATTTAAAACACAACTTATGGCGCAATCAATCTCATGTTATTTTTGTTGGGTTTCAAGCCATTGGTACTCCAGGTCGAGCGCTTGTTGATGGTGCTAAAACCTATAAAATAGCGGGTGAAAATATTGCCGTTAAAGCACAAATTCACACCATGGGGGGCTTTTCCGCTCATGCTAGTCAAACGCAGTTGATTCAATGGGCGCAAGGATTCACCGCTAAAAAACCTCAGCTATTCCTTGTGCATGGCGAGGAAAAAGCAAAGCTGACTCTGCAACAGGCGTTCAAAAAAGTGGGGTGGCATGCAACGATTCCTACACTAAATCAAACAATTCAATTTTGAGTAAATCATTTTTAGCAGTAAACTGGCGTATCAGCATTCATTCAGCCCCACGAAAATTAAGGGTAGTTAAAAGTACGTATTATGAAAAAACAATTACCTTGGTGGGGAGAATTTAGCTTTGCACTTTCACAAACAAAGTGTTGGCGAATTAGAGAACGATTAATTGCTATAAAGCGTGGTCAAGGTGAATGGACAATATGGAACAATGAATCTGCTGTTGAAATTGATTTACCTATTTCAACGGATAATCCGGATTCAACCGAGTCCTTCGAGCAAATTGAATTTTCACGTTATTTGCTAGGGAATACGAGCGATACGTTGCTAATTGAACCCTCTCTTGCAGATAGGGCGATGGTAGTCAGACCGAGTCGGCCACTAGTGGTTTTGCCAGGAGAGAAGATTAACGTTTATGTCAGTACACCGTTGTGGATGACTATCTTAATACCAAACCATCCACTGCCAATGGCCGATATTCCTTTTTGGCGACCTTCAGACTCTTGGTTTGGGCCTTCTACCATGGAAGGAGACCTCTGTTATTCAAAATATACAGATGCAAAAATGGATATTAATCGCTTAGAAAAACGATCTCATCGTGCGACAACCATGGTGACAATAAAAAACGCTCAGGAAAAGCCGCTGTCAATTGATAAGTTAAATTTGCCTGTACCCGCCCTGAAGTTATACGTTAACCAAGATGGCGAATTTTGGACGGATCAAGTGTCTATTATGCAGCGTTTAGAACATACCAAATCGGTTTCTCATGTGCGCCATTCTCCTCCTGACGAAATACAATCAATGGAATTGGTATCTGAATCCCGTGAATTAAGTAAAAAGTCGTCTTTTTTATCTTCTATTGCAAGCTTAATCGATTAGCTTAAACCTGAGAATTGAAATCAATGAAAGAACTAAGTGAAAGTGCGATTTTTCTAGAAATGTTGCCAGCATTTGATGTGATTAAAGCCATCATTATTTTAGTTTTAGGGTATTTATTAGCCAAGTTTTTGAGTAATTTAGTATCTCGTTTTAATGTTGCAAATATGACACAACACGGGCAAGTGCTTTTGCGCCGTGCTGTTTTTTACGGTGTCATGATATTAATGTTTATTTCTGCTTTGCGAGAACTCGGCTTTGATCTTAGCGTGGTGCTCGGTGCGGCGGGAATATTGAGTGTGGCCATTGGTTTTGCTTCACAAACTTCTGCTTCTAATTTGATTAGTGGACTGTTTTTGATGATGGAGCGGCCGTTTTCCATTGGTGATGTGATTCGAGTAGATGAGACGACCGGAGAAGTGATATCAATTGATTTGCTTTCGGTTAAAATCCGCACCTACGACAATCTGTTTGTTCGCGTGCCAAATGAGTCAATGATCAAAGCACAAGTGACAACATTAACTCGATTTCCAATTCGCCGAGCTGATCTCAAAGTGGGTATTGCCTATAAAGAAGACATTGAAAAAGTGAAAGTCATCCTGGCTGAATTAGCAGATAAAAATCCATTATGCTTGAGTGAGCCAGCGCCACTGTTTATTCTGCTAGGTTTCGGTTCTTCCTCAATTGATATTCAATTTTCTGTTTGGAGTAAAAGAGAAAATTTCTTACTATTGAAAAACCAAATGTATCAACAAATCAAACAAGTTTTCGATGCGAACGGCATAGAAATTCCATTCCCACATTTGAGTTTGTATTCCGGTGAAGCCACTAAGCCCATCCCAGTTTCATTGTCTCAAAGTGAATTTCATGATGAAAATATAGGATCTCAAACAGCCAGCAAAACAGACACGCAAGGGTAGAGAACGCCTCTGCTCATGAATGCCGTTTGTGGGCTGAGTGTTATTGTGTAGGTTGGATTAGTCTAGGTTTTTCTTGAAGCGTAAAGACGCAATCAGCAACCCTAACAGGGTAAACATTATTAGCCAGGAAACATCAAAGGTCATATCAGTAAATTCCACATCTTTGAGGATGACCCCTCGGATCAAGCGCATAAAATGAGTTGCCGGTAAGGTTTCAGCAATATATTGGGCAATGACCGGCATGCCTTCGTAGGGAAACATGAATCCAGAGAGCAGGATTGAGGGCAGTAAAATGAATATGGTCATTTGCATTGATTGCAATTGATTGGTGGCAATAGTCGAGATAACCAGCCCTAACACTAAGCTTGCGGCAATGAACAAAATGGTGACAGCAAATAAAGGGACTAAACCACCATTAACAGGCACATTGAAGACAAAATGCCCTAGACCTAAAATGATCACCACTTGCACTAAACCAATAAAAATGTAGGGAATGATCTTTCCCAACATTAACTCGATAGGCTTAATTGGTGTGGCGATTAACAATTCCATATTGCCATGCTCAGTCTCTCTTACTATGGCCGCGGATGTGAACATGATCATGGTCATTGTGAGGATAATTCCTAATAATCCCGGCACTATATTTACCGCTGTTCGTTGTTCAGGGTTGTACAACAAAGTTACTTCAAAGGTGGCTGTTGAACGGTTAGCTGCTTGCCTTTGCAGTTCTACCAACGGCATTGACCGCAAACTTTTAATTGAACTTGCGATCATAGTATCTGAGCCATCTACTATCCATTGGGCAATGGGGCGACTTGTTTCCTCATCAGTCGAAGCAGGTAACCCCAAACCAACACTGGCACTGCGCGCCAAACGCTGACTAACGTCATGGGGAATAAATAAAATAGCGCGTACTTCTGTACGCTCCATCGCTTTTTGTGCACTGCTAACATCTTGATAATGTTTTGTGAATTCGACCACTTGTGTGGCAGAAACCGTTTGCACTAGGGCTCTACTCAGGGTGGTCTGGCTATGATCAACCAGTGCCACAGGAATATGCCTAACATTGGTATTAATGGCATAACCAAACAATATTAATTGCACTAATGGGATCATTATGACCATCCCAAAGGTCATTTTGTCGCGCTTTAATTGCGTCAATTCTTTAAATAAAATAGCTTGAATACGATATAGGCTAGTGATCATTGTCTACCACCACCTGTACAGGTAATAAATACGTCTTCTAAACTGGGACGCGTCAGATTGAGTTCATGTTTAGGCAGTTGAGTTTGATGTTGCAAATAGCCGCAAGGATCTGATATTGATTTACTTACCAAAACACGCAACCTCGCACCCAATTGAGCCGCGGTGATTACCTTAGGCAGAGACACAACTTGCTGTTTTAATTGACGTATACTTTCGGCCTGAATTTCTACTACGTTTGCCGCCATGTTATTCATCAAGTCTTCCGGGCTTCCGTCGGCGCGCTTTTTGCCATTTTCTAAAATGGCCAGTTTATGGCAGCGCTCTGCTTCGTCCATATAGTGGGTGGAAACTAAAATACTGGTCCCTTGTTCGCATAAATCAAACAGTTGTTCCCAAAATTCGCGACGGTTTTCAGGATCTACCGCAGAGGTAGGCTCATCTAAAAACAGCAGTTGCGGTTTATGCAGTGTTGCTCCTGCAAGGGCTAGTCGTTGACGCTGTCCACCACTTAAACTGCCTGCCAATTGATGTTGTTTTTGATCCAAGCCATAAATAGATAATAATTCACTCAAACGTTTTTTCTGTGCCGAACCTGAAATACCATAAATTTTAGCAATAAATTGTAGGTTCTCTTTAACCGTTAAGTTGTTATATAACGAAAATTTTTGAGTCATGTAACCCATTTTTAAACGCAACTTTTCAGCGTCTTTCGGCAGTGTTAAACCTAGTACCTGCACGTTTCCAGAGCTGGGCTTTAATAAGCCTGTTAGCATTCTTATTGCCGTCGTTTTACCACTGCCATTTGGCCCTAAAAAACCGTAAATCGTGCTTTTTTCTACGTTAAGATCAAGCCCATCTATGGCTTTTAAATCACCAAAGTGACGACTTAATTGTGTTGCCTGTATGACTAACTCTGAGGAGGGGGTAGTCGTCATGGAAGTTCCACTTGCACTGCGACACCGTTGGGAAGATCTGCATAACTATCAGGTAATTGCACTTCTGCTAAATACATTAACCTTGCTCGTTCGTCTTGATTTAAGGCGTAATAAGGAGTGAAAGCAGGTTCAATTGAAATCCAGCGAACATCGCCCTTAATGGGCTCAGAAATGCCATCCACGTGGATTTGCAAAGTATCCCCAGCTTTTATTTTCACGCGATAAGGTTCAGGAACATAAATTCGTGCATAGGGCGCTTTACCAGCAAGTACAATGGCAACAGGACTCCCAGCGGTGACTCTTTCGCCTAAATTCCACGGAAGGTTATCGAGTCGACCATCGCGGGTGGCGATGATGGTTAGGTCTTCAAGTTTTTTCATTTCACTTGCCAACGCAGCCTGCATCATCGCTAAGTTGGTTTTGCCCATTTCTAAATCCTCTGGTCGGGTGCCATTGGTCAATAATAGCAAAGCTTCTTTTGCTTCATGAACCGCTGCGGCTTTTGCATCCCGTGTGGCGAGGGCTTGATCGAGATTCGCTTGACTCACTAGCTTTTGGGCGATGAGGTTTTTAGCTCTGAGGTAAGCCGTTTCGCTTTCGGTTAACGCTGCCTGGGCACCTTCTAATTTGGCGCTAGCAGAGGCCACTTCTTCAGGGCGAGCACCATTTCTTAGTTTGTCTAAATTGGCTTGTGCTTCGGCAACAGAAGCTTTTGCTTTGGCGACCTGTGCTTTTTGTTGGCGAGCATCTAATTGCACCAATACATCGCCTTTTTTGACCAACGAGCCTTGGGGGATAGGTAACTCAGTGACCACTTCGCTGACTGTGGCGGTGTGGGCAATTCTACTTCGTTCTAATGTTCCTAGGGCAAGCCCGGTTTTATCGTCTTGGCATCCACTGATAAAAATTAACAACAGTAGCGAGGTGATCATTAAAACTGCTTGCATTAGCGTCTGTTTGGTCACTAATTTTATCGACAGGAATTGCATTTGGAGCATTAGTTATCCTTACAAATGGTATTTATCATCGGTAACCTGATCATTTAGTTGAAGGCGAGTCACAGCAAATCTCCTTTGGAAATTTGGTTTTAACGACCATCTTTACCTGACTCACTTAGACTACACCTTAACCATTCGTCGATCTAGCTATCACCGAATTGTGTATTTCATTATTTTGCAAATCCTTGATATGGTAATGAAAAAGTCCCGAACAACAATCATTCTAAAAAACTAGGGAGAAATATTTTGTCATTGCTCGATTACTCAATTGTTGGATTATATTTATTGGGGTTGTTGTTGATGGGATTGCTTTTCCGGCAACAGCGTAATCGAGATGATTATTTTCTAGGTGGACGAAGTATCCCTTGGCCGGAACTTTCTTTGTCGGTTATGGCCACCCAACTATCTGCTGTCAGTTTTATTTCAGCACCGGCTTTTGTTGGCTTGCGCGAAGGCGGTGGACTGATTTGGCTATCTTATGAATTGGCACTGCCTGCAGCGGTGGCATTAATGCTGTGGCGATTGTTGCCTTCATTGCATAAGTCTGGCGTGGTGAGCGTCTACGATTATCTAGAGAAACGTTTTTCCCGTTCCACGCGATTACTGATTAGTTTTGTCTTTCAATTAAGTCGTTCCGTGGCAACGGCCATTATGATTTATGCCATTTCCCTTATTTTACAAGGCACTATGGGGATGGAGCAGTGGCACAGTATCTTGTTAATTGGAGTGATTACCTTAGTGTATTCGGCCATGGGCGGAATGAAGGCTGTGGTGTATGGCGATGCATTTCAAATGATACTGATTTTTGGGGGCGCTTTAACGTGTCTTTGGGTTGCCTTAGATCATGTGGGCGGGGTTGATCAGGCATTGGCGATTATTGAGCCTGCACGCTTAGTGGCGGTGAAACCTGAACAGTTTGGCTTGTCGGGTAATGATTTTGGGTTATTGCCTATGCTATTTGGTGGAGTGGTGCTTTATGCATCCTACTATGGCTGCGATCAATCTGAAGCTCAACGCTCTTTGTCTGCACATAATCTTGGGGATCTGAGAAAAATGATGTTAACGGTGGCAATTTGCCGTTTTCCCATCACGCTAGTGTATTGTGCTGCGGGTTTGGTGATAGGTGCTATGGTGATGACTACACCTTCCTTGCAAGCGCAAATTCCAGCTGATAATCCTGATTGGATGATGCCGATTTTTATTATTAATTATTTACCAAGTGGCATTATTGGCTTATTAGTGGTGGCGATTATGGCCGCTGCCATGTCTTCCCTTAGCTCTGCAGTAAACAGTTTAGCCGCCGTTTCAGTTGAAGATATCTGTCGTTTGTTTAAACATCAGCCAAACAATGAAACCTACATTAAATATGCACGTTTAGCAGGCATTGGCTGGGGGCTAGTAACACTGTTTTTGTCATTCATTGCCGGTGACATCGCACCCACCATTATTGAAGCGATCAATAAAATTGGTTCAGTTTTCTATGGTCCTGTTTTAGCGATTTTTCTTTTAGGTATCTACAGTAAAAAAATTGCTTCTTACGCAGCGAATACAGGGTTAGCGGCGGGGGTATTAGTGAATATGGGATTATGGTTATTTGAAAGTCCCATATTTTGGTTTTGGTGGAATTTAATCGGCTTTGTTGTCACCATTGCCGTGGGTTATTTAATGACGTTCATTACCAAACCTACAGACTCTCACCTGCCCAGCATTCGATTGTTGTCACTTCATAACGCTATATTACTCATTGGATTGAGCGGTATTCTAACCTTGTTTTGTCTAATGTTACCTAGTTTGATATCCACATAGCCTTTTG
This sequence comes from Aliiglaciecola sp. 3_MG-2023, assembly GCF_030548205.1. Classification (GTDB taxonomy): domain Bacteria; phylum Pseudomonadota; class Gammaproteobacteria; order Enterobacterales; family Alteromonadaceae; genus Aliiglaciecola. The sequence continues at coordinate 25,152 of NZ_JAUORV010000008.1, forward strand.
ACGTTTTTACGTTTAGATTGTGCATAATTTACCGATGCACGTGTAAATATCACCCAAGTTTAGATTCTCTATCATTCTTAATCGTTGAAATACAAGGGATTTAGAGTGTTATCGGCGAGTTTAGGCATGGCATGAAAATTGGAACCTACATAATTAACCCAAACACATTTTGTTATCTTGGTTGCAACTCAATCCAAGGTAGTAGTTTAAAATTATTGTTAAGGATTATTTATGAACACCAATACAGGCCCATTAAAACTCATAATAAAAACGCCGATTTTGTTGATGCTGACGAGTCTCATTTGGGTTGGTTGTGCAAGCGTACAACCAACCGCATTTGAAGCCGCTGAAGAATATGGCGAGTTTGGCTATAGCGACAAAAAACTCAGTGAAGATCAGTATCAAATTATTTTCAGTGGCAATGCCAAGACGGATACTGTTATCGCCAAAGATTACGCCTTATTGCACGCGGCCAATCTTACACTGTCAAACGGGTTTAGCTGGTTCGAAATTATCCAAAGTGATACTGACGTTGAAACGAAAGAGGTGAATAGGGTGGTCCCCGAGGTTTCCACTAACCCAACCACTACTTCTAGTTGTGGCGTACTGGGTTGCACAATTTCAACAGCATCTACTTACCAAGGAGGTAGCGTTATATCTAAGCAGGTGGCAGATAAAATTAATGCAACATTGGTGATTAAAATGGGCAGTGGAACACCCCCCAACCCAAATAAAGTGTTTGATGCCAAACAACTTGCTGCCAATCTTGAAAGTTAGATAAGGGGACGTCGTCTCCTTTGCTGGCTAATAGGATTTATAGGGTAAGAACTTTCCTGATAGGACGATATTCACTCTATCACCTGCTGGATTGTTCTCCCGCTGAATATCCATTGAGAAATCAATGGCGCTCATAATGCCGTCACCAAATTCCTCATGTATTAATGATTTTATGGTGGTGCCGTAAACATTCACCAATTCATACAAGCGATAGATCAACGGATCTGTTGGTACAGTCTCCTCTAACGAGCCCTTATACGGTACCACTTGCAACCAAGCAACCCCATTCTCATCTAGGTCAAACAAACTACCAATCTTTTGGGCTTGTTCTGCGCTGAATGTCATTTGTCCTAAACAACCCGCGGTTGTCCACTCTTTAGATTTGCCAATGGCATCGGCCGCTTGCTGCCAAGTAATACCATTCTTAACTTTGTTTACCAAGATTGCGGTTGTGACTTCTTCGCGACTTTTCATAATAGGATCCTCAATTATTTAATAGATAGAGTAAATAGATGTTAAGGAGCGCTAGTAGGGCACTGAACCCTTGCCAAAAAAGCAGGGGACTGCGCTCCAATAGTGGCGCTTTATTTTGTTGTAGAAACAGTGAATTAGGATGGCGTAAATCGTGGATAAATTCAGATAACGCATCGTAGCGTTTGTAAGGATCCACTTGCAAAGCTTTACGTAAACACGCATCCACCCAACTTGGAATATGTCTTTGGGCATCTAAAACCGATTGATAATTTAGCTTTCTTTGCTGTGCAAAGGTACGGGTTTTGGCTATGTGGGTTTCGTATGGATAGCGACCACTTAACATGTAATAGGTTAAAACCCCTAACGAAAATAAATCTGAACGTTGGGTACCGACTTCACCTAAAAAATATTCAGGTGCCATATACAGGGCTGTTCCAGGAAATGCCAGTTTAAGCTGCTCACGTCCCAATTCTTCAATCCCTGCTACCATTGTAGAACCAAAATCGATGATTTTAACTGTGCCATTGAGGTCAATCATAATATTCTCAGGGCGTATATCCTGGTGTAGCATCTCTAAACGGTGAAACGCCTGCAAGCCACGTGCTACTTGTTCTATGATATCTCTAACGGTTTCTAAATCTGGGGTAGGGTTGTCGAGCAACCATTGTTGAAGGGATTGACCTTCAACGTATTCTGATAAAATGTAAAGATAGTTTTTTTGACGTTCAGTTTTAGGTGCTTTTAAAACGTGCACATTGTTAATACGACGAGATATCCATTCCTCTAAACAGAAACGTTCTAAATAACCATTGTCATCTTGTAAATCCACGGACGGCGTTTTTAAAACAACGGGCTTTCCCGTTTCCATATCATGCACCAAGTAAACATGACTGCGAGCGGAGTAATGGAGTTGCCGAATGACGTTAAACCCATCTATTTGTACACCAGGTTGTAAAGGTGGCGGTAGGGGCATCTGTTCAACTAAATCACTAACTGGGCTGGTGCTTTGATGGTTTAGCCCTTGTATTTGCAGGAGTTGCATTGTGATATTGTCGTCGCTACCTTTTTCTAGAACCTGCTTCCCTAAACATTCTGCCAGCGCATCATTAACGACAGATTGTTTATTTAGCTGGGCCAATAAAGTACTGGCGTCAATAAAATCATGAAAACCATCAGTGGATAGTAGTAGTGTATCCCCCTCTAACAGGGCAATTTGCTGGTAATCAATTTCAACAATATCGCCCATACCCAAGGCACGGCTGAGATAACTTTTGCCGGCAGCTGCGATTTGGCGATGGTCATTGGTTAACTGTTGTATGCTCCCTTGACGGCACAAATAAATTCGTGAATCTCCCACATGGAACAGGTGCGCGTAAGTGCCTTTAATTACCACTGCAGCAAAAGTACACACATAACCTTTGTCGGGATCGTATCGGTATTCACTTTGTTTACTATGGGCAAACAACCACGCATTTATGGAAGTGATAACACGCTTAGCAGAGGTTTCTACTGACCACGCATCCGAGGTCGAATAGTAATCGTGAAGAAAACTATTCACCGCTGCCTGGCTGGCGATATGGCTTACTTGACTGCTACTTATACCATCAGCCAAAGCCGCAGCAAATCCATTTAATTGGGCTTGCATTGGCGTGGGTGAAGCAAAGCCACAAAAATCCTGATTGTTAAGTTTTCGGCCAGCACTTGAGTACTGGCCGGTAACAATTTTAGTTGCTTGCATTTGGCGCAACAGTGCCAGACGCAATAGTTTCTGGAGAAACTTGAGCTACTTTTCGTTTCGAGCCAGTGCGAACATGAGTGGTATATAGTGTTAATCCAGTGAAGGCTAAACCACCGACAAGATTTCCTAATGCGGTTGGAATTTCATTCCAAATAAAGTAATCAACAACTGAAAATTCACCACCTAAAATCAGGCTGAATGGGAACAAAAACATGTTCACTACTGAATGCTCGAATCCCATAAAGAAGAACAAAAAGATCGGCATCCACATGGCGATTACCTTACCGCTTACATGGGTCGAAATCATTGCGCCCACTACGCCTAGAGATACCATCCAGTTACACAACATACCGCGAATAAATATAGTGAACCAACCCGCAGTACCATATTCAGCATAGCCTAGCGTTCTAGCTTCACCAATTGACGCTACTTTTTTACCGATGGCCCCTGGGTCAACATTAAAACCGTAGGTAAAAATAAATGCCATCATAAATGCAACGGTTAAAGCACCACCAAAGTTACCTAAAAATACCAATCCCCAATTACGTAATATGCCTTTTATGGTGACGCCAGGACGTTTATCGAGCCATGCTAATGGACATAAAACAAACACGCCGGTTAACAAATCAAACCCCATTAGATACAGCATGCAGAAGCCTACTGGGAATAAAATCGCGCCTAAAAGAAACATACCTGTTTGCACTGCAATAGTTATTGCAAATACCGCTGCTAAAGCGAGTATTGCGCCAGCCATATAACCGCGAATAAGTGTATCGCGAGTGGACATAAATATTTTTGATTCGCCTGCATCGACCATTTTAGTGACGAATTCTGCTGGAAGTAAATAAGCCATAAGTACCCTCGTAAAATTAGTGTTCAAATTTAATTGTTGTTTCTCATGCCAATACATCTGGCTTGTCGTTTTCTACAGGCAAAAAAAAACGTTCAAATTCCTATACAGTGCATAGGAAGTTGAACGCCTTTGTTCGAATATTGTGACCGTAGACTCTTCGTTGAGTTACATTTTACTAAAAGCAAAAAATACGCCAAGAAATAAATCTATGTAAATCAATACTTTAGTTTTCTGAGACCCTGAGGGTTGAGTGTTATTGGTGCAATCACTCCCTGTTTTAAATCAAAGATTCACAAAAGACTATTAATCAAGGTGAGTAAAAAGCAAACACAATCTAGGTCGTATATTGCGCCATTTAATTACTTTTAGGTAACAGCAAACTGCTGAAAATGAAGCTTCCTAACTAATCCAATAACCATTTCATGGTGGGTAAATCTTCTCCATTTCGACACTTTTCGATGGCAGAGGGTAAGCGAGTTGCTGCATTGTACATGTAACCACTGAGTTGTTTGTTTGCGACAAATGGGCGCAAAAGTTGCTCGGCAGTTTCGAGGCTGATGCAAGCATCGGTTAATCTATCTACATCTCGATACATGTAGGCTAGAATCAAATGGGAAAATGCCCAGGTAGAATATTGGGAAGGTTCGGGTTTAGCTTCTGCCAAGCGCTTTTGCTCTGCAACTATATCAATTTGTTGGGAAATCGCTTGTTCAAAGTCACCCATTTCCGCCAACAATTGTGATTTTGCTTCGCGCATTTGCATGGCAAGACGGGTAATAGAAGCATCACCTTCTTGCAAGGTTTTCAGCTTTTCTGTGGTTGCTGTGGCTTTATCCAAAAATTCTACCGACTGCTTTTGGTCATGTAAATTTGCTGCTGCTCCATAGGCGATGTAATTTGTCCAAGACAATAAATAGAGCAACATAGGGTCGTTGGGCTGATTAGCTTCCAGTGCGCTTAGCCGACGGTCCGCTTCACGAAAATATTGAATTGCTTCAACATTATTCCTGTCAATAAAATCGGCCATGGCCAACCAATAGAAGCTGTAGGCTTGGTCTTGCTTTGCAATTGCACGTTTTTGCATCGCCTTAGGCCATTGTTGGGTATCTTCCCTTAATCGATTGGCATTTTCCCGTAAGTATTGAGAATCACCAGCCTGATCTGCCCTTTCTAAATCGGTATATAACAAATTTCGTTGGGCCAGATACCAAAGTTCACTTCTTTTGGGATGGGGGACTGATTCCAGTAATTTTCGGCCTTGTGCAATAGTCTGCTGTGCAGCTACTAAATCACTATCATCGTGAACTAAAATCATCCCTTGTGCTGCCATCAACTCTACTTTCGTGGCTTTTACATCGGGTAAGTTGGGCGCCGACGACAGCAGTTCATCCAACATCACTTGGGCTGTAGATAAGTTAGCGCGAGAAATAGTCACATCACCCAAGTTAGGTTCGGCTGGCACGCCAAAAATACGCGCTAAACGAATATATCCTTGCGCCGTTTCAAGTTTGAGCTCAGCTGATGCATTTGCCTGTTTACTCAGGTTAGCCAGATATTGTTGTCCTCTATGGGCCAAGTCAGCACGAATGCTGGTGTTTCCAGCCACGCGTTTTAAATTATCGTACAAATCAAAAATTTGGTACTTTGCCAATGCTCTAACGTCATCGAATCGAGCTTGCGCCTGCACTAAATTTTGTTCGGCACGTTGATATTGATATATTGAGGTTCCCAACGCTGATAAAATTGCCACCAGTGCCAGTCCTGCAATCATTGACGCTTTAGTATGACGCTTAATAAACTTGCTAAATTTATAGCTGTTCGAAGTGGAGTAGGCGGTTACTGGGAATTGCTGTAAGTAGTTTTCTAGTTCGACTATTAACGCATTTACTGTTTGAAAACGGTGCTGTGGTAGCGCGGCTGTTGCTTGATTAATGATTGCTTGCAGTTCTTTTGGGATGCTGCGTTGTTTAAAAATAGCTTCCAGCAATTTACCTAAAGAATAGATATCAACTAAGGTGTTATTACCGTCACCTGTTGCACGTTCAGGAGCGGCAAAGCCTGGGGTAAAACTCATACTTGCTAACGAACTTGAAGCGTCAACATTGTCACTTCGATTCGATGTAGGTTTGGCGATACCAAAATCAATTAATTTTACTTCACCAGCTTTATCAACCAGTACGTTAGACGGAGTAATATCTCGATGAATGATCAGGTTTTGGTGCGCATAACGAACTGCTTCACAAGCTTTTATCAATAGTTGAATGCGTGTCGAATCGCTTAAGTTTTGTTGTTCGCACCACTTGGTTAGCGGCAACCCGTCAATATATTCCATCATAAAATACGGCATTTTTTGCGGTGTTTGTCCACCGTCGTAAAGTCTGGCTATATTGGGATGGTTGAGTTGCGCTAGGGTTTGTCTTTCCCGTTCAAATCGTTCGATCAGTTTCTCAGGTAACGCCTTAGTGCGTATCACTTTAATGGCGACATCATGTTCAAAGTCACCGCTGTCACGTTTTCCTTTGTAAACTGCTCCCATACCACCTTGGCCAATTAATTTGATTATTTTGTAAGCACCAATTTTTTCGGGCATATCAATCGTATCGGAATCCACATCGACCTTTCCGGTATGCATTACATTTTCGGAAATCTCATCTTTTTCTAACAGCTGCAAGACCCGATTTCGCAAGTTAGTATTTTTCCCTGTTTGCTCTGTTAGCCAATCACTGCGTTGTTCTTTAGGGATATCTAAAGAAGCTTCAAATAGTTGCATGGCTTGTAATTCAAATTGTGTTGATTCAGTGGTCATGGTTTTATCCCAGATAACGATCATTCGGGTTGCAATGGTTTTCAGTTTAAATCGTATATACAATTTAAATATTCGACATATATTACTGATTTTATTATTCTAAACTGAGCATCTATGAAATATATGCTATTTGGGTTTAGTTGCAATTGCTATTTAAGCAACAGTCTTTCGGAATAAACATGTCATCTTCTAGCTCTCATTCTAGCTCTAATACTGGCTCTGTTGAGCAAATGCTAGCTGCCTGGCGAGAGGGAGATATCAGCGCGCGCAACAGGCTTTTTGATGTGTTATACAACGAATTAACCCGCCTTTCTGCCTTTTGCCTACAACGTGAAGGTGGTGTTTCTTTATCTGCCGGCGATCTGGTGCATGAAGCTGCTATTCGTCTAGTTAATCTCGAACAAATAAAATGGCAAGATAAAGCCCACTTTTTAGCATTTTCTGCGCAAATTATGCGTCGCGTTTTAGTCGACCATGCCCGTAAAAAATACGCAGATAAACGCTCTCACCAAAAAGTAACTTTACTCACTAACCATTCTGCAGACCATGATCGTGATGATACTTTTAGTTTGTGCTTGCTCGATGATGCCCTCAACAAATTGGCCAATATCGACAAGTCACGGGCGCAAATAGTTGAAATGCGTTATTTTGGCGGCGTGTCCATTGATGAAATCGCCGCCGTAATAGGCACATCCCCTTCAACAATCAAGCGTAACTGGCGTGCATCTCGTGCTTGGTTGTTGAACGAGCTTGATATGCAAGATCAGATACCCGATGCCGAAACGTAATTTCATCGGCTTAGCTGACTATAAGCTTACGCCTGGTGAAGAACAGCGCAATTCCTGATGCAAATAACAACAAGGACTCAGGTTCTGGGATCTGACTAGGATCGCCGTCATCTACAGGCAGTTTAGCTAATCCCATAAAATCACCTGAACTAGAATAAGCATCCACTCCATCGGCAAAATTCATGTTGAATGACGCTGTGTGTAAGAAATCTGCATCGTAGGCCTCTAATCCGTCTCCGTAATCTGAATTAACAATTACATTGGTAAAAGCAAAAATATCGTAAACCTCGTAATCTGATGCAATCTCCACTGACCCCAACGCACTGGTAAATAGATCGTAGAAACTACTTTCTGCCTCAGCGTCAATAGAATCATAGGCTGAACTATACTCGTACAAAACGGGCGAAGAATCGTTAAAACCAGGCACAAAGTTATTCCACGATACTTCACCTGCATTATAGACCGCAATGCCTACATCATAAAAAATACCAGGTGATGTATCTACGCCTGGAATCAATGGTGCGCCCGCATACACCTCTAAGAAGCCTTCGATATCAAAGCCCACATCCCAGCTACTTCCTGCTCCATTTTTAATGGTCACTCTTTCACCAAAACTACCAAAAGTTTGCAGTCCATCTAAAGTTGACCCATATTCAGAGGAGTACATCTTTACGGTACCTTCACTTAGGTTAACAGTGGATTCTGAATATCCCGAAACACCTTGGCTAAGGGTGGCTTCAGTTTCACTATTTACCCTAATCCCATCTATTATTTCCCCTGCGCTTACTCTAAGGGCAGGTCTAACAAAGTAAGACGGATCATCGATTATGACAGCAGATATTGCCGGTTGAATAGCACAGACACTAAACAGTACTGCACTGCTTGTTCTTATAATGTGTTTTCTAAGTTCCATTTTCTTTCCTAATGTAAATAAATTTGCCTACTTAGTTTCCTTGCAGTACTCCAGTGTTAAACAACACAAACCTGCAAACTTCGTTTTAGTAACAGATATATTAGCGATCGAAAAAACCGCTATTTTAAGTAGGCGTAATTTTGAGAACTTAAGGTCAAAATATGTGCATTTTTTTAATAAAGAGATGTTAAAGAAAAATTTAAAACGGAATAAATGGATTTTATTGATATCAAATAGCCCCATAATAAAATTGTTTTGTAGCCTATAAGCAACACTCGTGGTCGTTTTAAAATAACCATTTTTTACTGGTTAAATGAGAACGCTACAACACTTCATATTTATCCTAAAAATTTTTCGATTTGTTCGGTTAACGAGAACGTAGTTTAGAACCAGTAGTAGTAAGGCTTGCCAACTTATGGGGATTGTTTCTGGTGTATACATTTGATCAAATTATGATCTTTTGGGTCGATATTAGGTTGCAATAAGTGATAAATCGCCTAATATTTAATCGATGGCAGTTTTAGGTTTTACCGCTTTAGATATAGGATTTTGCATTTCCTTCCTGAATTTATCTCGTAGTTAATAGCGAGCATTAAGAAAAAATACCCAAGGGTATTGTGATCAATATTTTTTAAATAGCAGTCTAGCAAATCTGTTCAAGTCGAGAGCATATGGAGCCTCGTGTGAATTGGGTGAGTTCATTGATCGTGGCATTTAATTAAAGTACGTGTCGATGCTCCTCAGATAAAGCTCTTATTTTTAAACAGGTTAATTGTTCAATGGATGAGACAATGTTTATGAGTGTACAGAAATGGCTGACTTTGCATCTGTAGCCGCGGTCGGAAGTAGTTTGGTACGGTTTTTAAGCCACTGCTTTGATCAACAGCAACCCATACCCGGTGGATCGAGTTCTACTGACACCACTGTTGTGCTTGCTCGAACCGAAGATTTAAATCTCGAAGATAATCCGCTTATCACACCACCATGCCTTGCTGTGTTTTTGTATCGAGTTGATTTTAACAGTACCAGCCGAGCAGCTTATTCGGGAAAAGCACTGGCTAAAGGTAGGGCGCATCTACCCTTAGAATTCCATTTCTTGATGATCCCATGGGGAATAACGGCAGACCAGGAGTATCGAATTCTTGGTAGAACCATGCAATGTTTAGAAGACAACCCGCTGTTAACCGGGCCCATGCTTGACCCTGTTACAAATTGGGCCAGTAATGACAGCATTCAATTGAGTTTAGAAGACTTATCCACCGAAGATTTGATGCGAATTTTTGATTCGCTCCCCGTTGATTATAAACTCTGTGTGCCTTACATGGCTAAAATGTTAGTGATGCATGGTCGTCGACAAGATCCACTGCGCGAAGTTGGGCTTGCAGATCAAATTCTCACCAGTGAAGTGGTGCAGCCATGACAGTTGCGTTATTCAATTCAGGTATTGTAGTGAATAAACGGCTACTACTTGGCATTTTACCCGTCGACGGGCTGACCCAAGGTGATTTGCCCTTTGCTGTCAACATTGAAGTGGAACAGCCCTCAGGTATTAAATTACTTAGGCATCCTTCAGGACGTTTTTCATTATCTTACCAAGCAGATTTAAGTCGCCCCATTCAAATACGAATATTTGATGCTTACCGTCGATACGTACCCCGTAGGCTATCTATTACGGTATTAACGTTGCAACAAATTTTGGACATAGAAGCGAACCAGCCAGAAGATTATTTGCAGTCACGACAGCGACGTCCGGTGATTTTTCCAGGAGCGGCTTACCCCATTAATGCTCGCTCGACCGGTTTGCGCGGCAAAGTTATCTTTGACAATGAACCTGTGCGTTGGTGTTTCATTGAATTACGTTCGCCAACTGATGCAAACACGATTTTAGCGAGAGCAAGAGGTGATGATCGCGGTGAATTTTTAATGCTTATTCCACCTAATGCAGTGCCCGATGAAAGTTTAAATCAAACTGTTTCGTTTGAACTGATGATTTATGGCCGGACTGCTTCGATGTTACCAACAAATAATAACCTGCAGGACCCATATTGGGACTTGCCCCTTGAAATGATTACTGCACCTCAAGCAAATGATCCCGTTAGCTCTGGAGCAGAGATCCCTCCCGAATACGTGGCATCACAAAGTGTCATTCCAATAGCATTTCAATTGAGTCAGATGATGTCGAGTCACGATGTAAACGACATTGTTTTTAACCCTCCTTAAAGAACCCAGAATGGTCAATTTAGGGAGTCAATACGCTGTAAAAACGATTTAAACATCGGAATAACCGATAGGAAAGGAGCACAAGAGCCATGCCAGAATATCTAGCCCCAGGCGTCTTTGTAGAGGAAGTTAGCTTTCGATCAAAATCAATCGAAGGTGTACCAACCAGCACCACTGGATTTGCCGGAATGGCGAAATGGGGGCCGGTTTGTTATCGCGAGCAGGGAATACAAGGGCCAACCAGTTGCGAACCAAGATTGATTACCAGTTTTACTGAATTTGAACGCGTTTATGGCGCGTTAGAAACCATTCTAATTGATGATGCAGGTTCGCCTGTACCACGCCTGCCTTATCTTGCCCATAGCGCCAGAGCATTTTTTGAAAATGGTGGCAAGCGGTTGTACGTATCCCGTGTATTCGCTCCTGGCACGGGTGCTGATTCGGCTGATTTTGATACCGCGGCGGATGCTTGGGGGATTGGTCGTGTATCCATCCCAATTGCGGGAAATCCAGACGCAATTTTGCAAGCCCGTTGGCCAGGTGAAATGGGAAATATGTTTGCCAAAGTGTTGGTTTCTCGGAGTAAAAATATTGCTTACGAAAATACCGATTTAAGTTTAGTGCAAGTACGAGGTGTACAAATTGGAGCTGTGGTTGAGGTGACCGCAGAGGCTGACTTGCCTGCACCAGTGGGCAATCAACCTTTGGATATCAATACCCTCAGAGTTGTCAGTATTGATGCTGATGGGACACAAACATTTCTCTCAGGAGTGGATGGCTCGCCCATAGCACTCAATGACACCGATGTAGTCCAACTGATCCAACTGCGCATCCAAGTCACAATTGGCAGTCAAATTAATGAATATGCTGAACTTGCTACAGATCCTGGACAAAAACGTTATTTAGGTCGAATTTTTGATATCGACAACCCGGAAGATCCCGATTGTCCATTTTGGTTTAACTGGCAGCCAACGGCAGGTAATGAGATTGCCGCTGCGCAGCTTGCAGTTGATCTTCGTGGAACGGAAGGGGCAGAGGAAATTTACGGATATCGATTTCAAGGTGGCAATGACGGCGTGATGGTGAGTCCTGATGATTTAGCTGGCAGCACAGCAGATCCAGATGATGCAAGTCTCAAGGCCACAGGTCTAGAAGCCTTAGCGGAAGTGGAAGATATCGCCATTGTTGCATTGCCCGACTCGGGTGATATGGGGTCAGCGTTAATCAGTCGCGTCGCCGCTCAAAACTTGGTATCTCATGCTGAACGAGAACGTTATCGAATTGCCGTCGTTGATGGACCAATTAATAGTTCATTAAATGATATTCGTGATTTTCGAGCGCAATTTGACAGTAAGTATGCGGCTTTATATTACCCTTGGATCAATATCTTTGATCCCAATGAACGCTTTTCACAAGGTACTCCTCCGCGTCAAATTGCATTACCTCCAAGCGGATTTATTACCGGCATTTACGCGCGAAACGATATTGAACGGGGTGTGCACAAAGCGCCTGCTAATGAAGTGATCCGCGGTTTAACGCGATTTGAATTGAATATTAATAAACCGCGGAACGAAGTGATTAATCCTGAAGGGATCAACGCACTACGTTATTTCGAAGGACGAGGTTTTAGGGTCTGGGGAGCGCGCACCATGAGCTCTGATCCTGAATGGAAATATGTCAATGTGCGTCGCTTATTTATCTTCATTGAAAACTCAATTGATCAAAGCAGCCAATGGGCGGTGTTTGAGCCAAATAACCGAATTCTCTGGGACAATATCCGGCGCATGGTAGAAGATTTTTTATTGGTTTTATGGCGCGATGGCGCACTTTTAGGGGCAAAACCAGAAGATGCATTTTTTGTACGTTGCGATCGAACCACTATGACTCAGAACGATTTGGATAATGGTCGCTTAGTTTGCTTAATAGGCATAGCGCCAGTCAAACCTGCCGAGTTTGTAATTTTCCGTATTGGTCAATATACAGCTGATGCAAGCTAACGAATTTATAAGAGGACAATTGTTATGGCGACATTTAGAGAAGATCCCTACAGCGCCTTTAATTTTTTAGTATCGCTGAATGATGGACAAGAATCCGAGTTAGTCGGTGGCTTTTCAGACGTGAGTGGCTTGGGGGTTGAAGTCAGTTATGCCGAGTACCGCAACGGTAACGAAAAAATCAATACGGTACGCAAAATTGCCAACACTTTTAAAGTGGATGATATCACCTTAAAACGCGGATTAATTGGCTCTACAGCGTTATGGGAATGGCTGACAAACGTGAGCGCAGGAGCCCATGAACCGCGTTTAGTGGTCATTACCTTACTGGATGAAGCAAGAGAAGCGGTAGCCAGTTGGGAATTGCGCAATGCCCAACCGAAAAAATGGACAGGGCCAACGTTGGCCGCCAAAGGCGGTGGCGAAGTGGCGATGGAAGAACTTAGCTTAGTCTGCGAAGGCTGTAAATACAGCTAAGTAGCTGGGTTTTTAGGAGATTCTCAATGGGCTTAGGCGTGTTACTTGGAGCACCCAATATTATATCCATAATGGATCGAACCCAAACTCAATTGGGTCAGGTCAAGATGGATGTGTGTGCCTTTGTGGGGGTTGCTCCTAAAGGGCCGTCAAGACGTCATCAAGTGTTCGCACATGAGCCATTGGACTTGCAAAGTATCGCCGATAACTGGCTACAAAGAGACAGAACGGTTGCGCTAAAGGTAACGAGTTGGGAACAGTTCAGACGCTTGTATGGTGGTTTCGAATCGCCAGGAAGATTGGTGTATGCGGTGGCAAACTTTTTTGAGCAAGGTGGTCAAGAAGCCTACATCTGCCGAATTGTTCATGAATATGAAGATGATGCAGTGAATCTTGATGCCGTAGCAAGTTGCATGCTCACAAACCTTAAAGCTGATGGCTCAAGCATAGGTTTAACTGCTAAAAACGAGGGCGTATGGGGAAATCAACTTAGCGCTGCTGCAGGTATTTCGTTAACGCCCATTGAGTTTTTAGTGGATAAAAGCAGTATTAATTCGATTTGTTTTGCCAGTACTCAAGGCCTTGAAAGAGGTGGTTTATTGCGCTTAGTTAATGACGATACCAGCAATCCAGGTACGCAATATTCTGAATATCGTTTTATTCATCAGTTTATCCGCCAAGGCGATGACCTTACGGCTTCCGAATATTGGAAATTGGATTTCAGTTCCGCACCTCTACTCAGTGTTCCAACAAAAATTGAATGGGTAGAAGGTCAGTTAAGTATTGTGGATAAAGCAACGGGTATAAGTGAAGAGTTTGCCAACTTAGGGCTTAGTCCAAGTCACCCACGCTTTATGGGGCGGGTGTTATTAACTGATTCGAACCTAGTTGATCCACAAATTGACTGGTTACTCAGTGAGATCTATCCACAGAGTTTAGATCCCTTCAACCAAAACCTTTTTTCCCTAAATAGTGTTAGCCAATTAGCAATTAATCCCAGTGCCTTTGCGGGAGGTGAAGATCGATATCAAGATATCACCCACTCAGATTTTTTTGATAAGCGATGGGTGTTAGGAGATGAACATTTTGGCAGTGGTGTGCATTGCCTGTCGAATTTGAAAGATTGTTCTGTTTTGGTGGTACCGGATTTGTATGCCCCAGAGCCGTTTGAAAAAGTCGACCACAATTTAGCTCCTGAATTGTTTTCAGGTGCTGATTTTGCACCTTGCATTGAAGAACAAACGGTAACCTTAGAGGTTGAAAAAGCCTTACCTTCCTTGCCTAAATTACGTTTAGATCCTCAGGATCCCCTAGATCGAGACGTTATTATCAGATTACAACAAGGGTTAGAGTCTTTCGCCAGTCAAATGAGAGAGTTTGTGGTTTTGCTCGATGTACCGCCGGCACAAACCCCAGAGCAAATTACCCAGTGGCGTTCTAAATTTAGTAGTGAATATTGTGCTGCGTATCATCCTTGGTTGAAAGTAAATGAATATAACGCGGATGGTCAAGTTGGTGACTCACCTAAAATAATTAATCCCTCAGCCGTGGCAGCCGGTGTTATCGCGGCCAGTGAACTGCAATATGGATTAACCCATGGCCCCGCCAATCGCCTGGCTAAATCGGTGTTTTCATTGCAAATAAAGGTCTCTGATAGCTTTCACGATCAATTACATCCATTAGGCATTAATGTCTTTGTGCAACAGCGAGATGGGATATGGCTTAGCGGTGCAAGAAGTATTAGTCATCAAAGGAAGTGGCGGCAATTGAGTGTGGTTAGATTGATGGTGATGTTGCGACGAGTGTTGTTGGAACAAATGCAGTGGGTGGTGTTTGAACCCAATACACCAGCATTATGGGTAGACGTAAAGTTCAAGCTGCAAAGTTTTTTAAAACAGCTATTTGTTGCCGGTGCGTTTAAAGGCAGCACCCCTGAACAGGCCTATTTTGTGCGTTGTGATGAATCCCTAAATAGCCCCCAAGTTATCGATTCGGGCAGATTAGTGGCACATATTGGCGTGGCACCAGCAGAGCCATTGGAATACCTCATTCTACAGTTTAGTCGTGAGGCTGATGGCTCGTTAAAAATGGTGAGTAAATAATGGAACGCCGATTTTTACTATCCAATTTCAACTTTGAAATTAGCTTAATTAAAGCAGCCAATATTGAGTCTGGTAGTAACCTTGCCCCCAATCCAAATACCCAAGGTAAAGATGTGCTTGGAGATGGTGGTTTTGCAGAATGTAGCGGTTTAGAAATTCAAATGGATGTTCAGCAAATTCAGGAAGGTGGACGAAATGATGGCGTTATTCAACAAGTTGGCTACGCAAAATATCAAAATTTAGTGCTTAAAAGAGGCATGTTTTATAACAGTGATAACAAGCTTGCAATGGATGTTTGGGAGTGGATCCAAGCGGTGGTAAGTGGCAGCCTTCCGGTAACTCGATATGACGGCATTATTAAAGTCTATGGGCATCGTCCAAGTCCATCTAAAGATGCTCCAATCATCGCAACATGGGCGTTTGATCGGGCCTTGCCTACAAAAGTCAGTGGCCCATCTTTGAATGCAAAAAGTGGCGATGTGGCATTAGAAGAATTGCACCTAGCCCATGAAGGGTTGCGGATGTTATTCGATTGATCATGTAAATAATATTAGAGGGCAGGTTAAGTGAGTAATTTAGTTAAGGCGACACTGCAAAAGGTATTGGCAGACGAGGCGGAAACCGAAGATGGTGACGCTTTTCCTGTGCAATTTAATCCATCCTCATTAAAAATTCGCATCACCAATCAAGTGGAAGGCGGTCGTTCTGCTGCCAGACAAGTCCGTCAACAAACCGGAAACAGTTCTCGTGTGCTGACCATGGAATTGGTTTTTGATACTGCTGATGAAGGCAGCCAAGATTCGCCAGTTTCGGTTCGACAGAAAACCAAACAACTGGAACAGTTTATATCCACACCTGAAAATAACCCTGATCCACCGCCTAAATTGAAGTTTAATTGGGGGGACCTTACGGTTGTCGGCATTGCAGATAGTATTGATGTCAGTCTGGAACACTTTGCCGCTAACGGTTATCCATTACGAGCCAAAGTTAATTTAAGTATAAAGGAACAAGATCCGACTATCGTTTTTAAACCCGCAGACAGAGGAACCGGCAACGCACAAAGTCCCGGTGAGAATTCCAGTTTGCCAGGGGCGGGAACGAATTCGGGATTTTCGGCAGGTATCAGTGTTGGCGCGGGAATCGGTCTGTCAGCAGGCATTGGTGTGAGTGCAGGTTTTGGCGTCAGTGCGGGCATCAGCGCCGGCGTTGGTGTATCTGCTGGGGCAAAAGTCGGTTTTGCTTTAGAAGGGGAGATGGTCGCTGAGTTTGCCGCGAGAATGGGCGTGGATCCTGCTGCGTGGCGAAGTTTGGAGGTAGATTCAAATAGCGGCGGAAGTCTTGCTGCTGGTAGTCAAATTGCCTTCAATTCGAACACTAATACAAGTCCTGGAATAGGCGTGAGTAGTGGTGTAAACGCCGAGGCGGATGTAAACCAAAAAGCGTCTTCAGGGCTAAACTTGGCAAGTGTTGAAGCAACGAACTCTTTTAAAAACAACGGTGATGCTGACTCAGCAGGTAAAGCAATCTCAACTCTTGGTGGAATTGAGGCAACGATAAATGGCGTGAAACTACAAAATAGTCAAGGGCAAATAGAAAAGAGTGTATCGGCATTTGGCATCAGCAACGATTTGTTAAGTAAGGTTAATGCAGTAGCAGGAAAAGCCGTTGACGAAGCTGGAATAAATCAATCAATCTCCCGCTCTCCACTGGTGCGAAAGCAGGATTCAGATGTTGCTCAATCTTCCAATGGCGTTGCCCAGCAGTCTAGTTTGCTAGATCAAAGGGCAATGACCTATGGTCAGGGGATCCCGTTAGAGCCTATGTTCGGCGTGTCGCAAACCCAAAGTGTTCAGAAAGTGTATGCAAACCGCGATCTTGCCATTGATCGCCATGCCCAAGGTGTCCCTTTCACTTCCAATGCTTCAACCCCGTCTTGGATAGCCTTACCTCAAAGAGATGCGTTACGACAAGCTATTGATTCTCAATCCCAGAGCAATTCGAGTTCGGGCTTTTCGCGAGCATGCCAATGTACAGGAGCCTCTAAATGACAGCGTATATTGATCGAATTGTAACCGAAGTCGTGGTTCAGCCAGAGTCTGAGCAAGGTAAACAGGAGACCGACAACCGTTGGTTGGAGCAGCAAAAAATTGAAGCCACTGTTAAACGCCAATTTACCCTATCACAACGAACTAGAGCGGAAGGTCTGGATGATTGATGAGTTTCTATTTAATGCCAGACCAGCATTTAATGTCGACGGTGAAGACATAAGTGAATTGATCCGAGATGTGGTGTATTTGAGTGTGAAAGAGGGCTTGGACGGCATGAAAACCCTGGTCGCAAGGTTTACTGCCATTGGGCCTGTAGAAGGACAAGAAACCGAAAATTTATTGTATTTAGATGGACGCTATTTGGATTTTGGCAAACGGGTCAAAGTGGCTATTGGTGCAGGTAGTTGGCAGCGAATTATTTTTGATGGCTATATCAGTGCGTTGGAAATTCAGTTTGAAGAAGGACTATATCCTGAGTTCAGTTTTTGTGCAGAAGATCGATTAATGGATTTACGGATGATCCGTCGTTCAAAAACGTATATTGAAATGAGCGACCAGCAAATTGTCCAGGAAATCGCCAATGAACATGGTTTACAAAGTGAGGTAGATGCGAGTGGGCCAACTTATGACCAGATTCAGCAATGCAATATGAGCGACCTTGCGTTTTTGCGGGAAAGAGCTCGTTTGCTGCAGGCTGAAGTGTGGTTAGAGGGGGAAACCTTACATTATAAAACCCGAGATAAACGCAGTGGCACTAGTTTGACCTTGATTCGTGGCACTGACTTGAGTCAGGTGCGGATAAGTGCCGATCTAGCCCATCAAAAAACCAAAGTGCAGATAGCTGGATATGACGCTACTCAGGCCCAAGCCATTGATGAATCGGCAGATGATGCAGCCATTAGCAGTGAAATTGCTGGGGGGCGCTCGGGAGTCAGTATTTTACAAAACGCCTTTGGTGAGCGCACTACTAAACGGGTTATGGAAGTGCCTTTGGAGGCTGAAGAGGCATCAACTTGGGCCTTGGCTGAAATGCAGCGCCGAGCCCGACAATTTGTCACCGTTAATGGGATTTCCGTAGGGGCTCCAGATATCGTCGTAGGCAGTACCATTCGCCTGGAAAAAGTGGGGGCACCGTTTTCCGGAGATGGTTATTACGTGACCAAGCTTGAGCATTTATACACGTTGGCAGATGGTCACCAAACTCATTTTGAAGCCCAGCGAGCATTTATTAATTAATAATTTGGTAGTACTTACACTGAATTTTATTGAGAAAAGAGCATGCATTTTAGGAGTGATAGATGACTAATCAATACGCGCCAGATGGCGGCAGGCAGCGCTATTTTGGCGTTTATCCAGCGATAGTTGTAAATATTGTGGATCCGCAAAATTTGGGCAGAGTGTTAGTAACATTTCCTTGGTTAAGTGATTCATCTGTTGAGGCGTGGAGCACACTAACTACCCCTTATGCTGATGATGAGCAAGGGTTACAGATTATGCCTGAAGTGGATTCTCAAGTTGTTGTGGCGTTTGAAGCTGGAAATTTGCGTCGTCCTTATATTATCGGTTCTTGTTGGAATGGTGCGGCTGTACCACCGCAACAACCAGAGGATGCTAATAATATTCGTACTTTAAAAACTCGTTCAGGAAGTGAACTGACATTTGATGATAGTGAAGGTGCGAGCAAAATAACCTTAAAAACTTCTGGTGGCCATGAATTGGTATTGGATGAGGCATCAAGTGCCATCACCTTGACCCATTCAAGTGGTCACAAAATCGAATTTTCTGCATCGGGAGCCATCGAAATTACCGCGAATTCTACGGTGGAACTCAATGCCGCGGCATTTAATGTGCACGCACCAGTGGCAAATTTTGACGGCATTATCAACTGTACCACTATGATCGCCAGTGCCGCCGTGGTGTCTCCTTCCTATACGCCCGGAGTGGGTAACTTATGGTAACGCAGCTATGTTAGATACAGCAGAACATCCTTGGAAACTCGTTGCTCCCTGGTACCGACCTTCTTCATTAGGGGGCTATACCGACAGTAATACGGCCATAAACCGTTTTTCTGCGCCGATCATCCAAAAGTATGCAGATACTAATTTTGCCAATAATCTTGTGGATGAACCTCAACATTCATTGCGTTTCAATAGTGAAGATTTTGTGCAACCTGTGAGTACCAACCCTAATCAGGTGATCACCCCCATAGAGCATGCGCAGTCTCTTTCACCGTTAAAGTTGTATTTAGACACCCACAGTCGATTTTACGTGGTGATGTGTGAATTACATTGTGATGTAGCTGGCTTTCCTCAGGTTACCCGCGACAAAGTGTGTGAAGCTGGATTTGTAGTCCGTCGTCGTGTTCCCATTATCAGCCCCGAATTGAAAGATAAAGTGAACACCTTATTGGCTCAACGAAGTCAACTGCAAAATGACCTTAATAAAATTAATATCCAAACAAAAACGGCGCAATTAAATGAAGATCAGGACAGCATCAATATTAGTCGTCTATTCAAAACTAACAGTGCACGTTTGTTCTCTGGCTTGCAGTCAGGTACAACGGAAAATCTGACGCAAAAATTGCAAGATATATCAACGCAGCTAACTCAAATGACCGCAACAGGAGACATTAAGGTCGAGCTGCAAGGCTGGTTGCCCAGCGATCTAAAGGGGGTAGGAAACTGGCAAGCAACTGAAGAAACACCTGAACAACTGATTGAACAAGTGATCCCTCTGTACCCATTAATTGCCGATCCCACCAAATCCGAGCATTCAGCCCATGGCAGAACCCTGTGGTTTGGAGTGATACCCACTAGTTTAGGTGACGTGGATGGCAATAATAATCCTAGGTTTGATGATTCAGATCTTTACGAGATTCGTTGCTTTGTGCGTCGGCATCATAGCCAATTTCCTAGGCAAACCAATCACAGTGATTGTTGTGGTGATTTGATTTGGAGTCAACCGACAGAAAGTTATCAAATCGCGGCGCATTTTGATTTAGATGGCACTAGTCATCGACCAGTGAACATCAAACTCCCAGATTTACCGGCAATTCGCGAGCAAGTGAACAATGCCCCCCCAGGTCGTGGAGCAAATGCGCGTATTATTGCGCCGCCAGAATCATCCCTTAATTTTGCTACTGATAACATGGATATGCCCCAAGGCGGCGAGCCATTGACTCGGGCTGGTCAGCAAATCTGTTTCTTCTCAATTTTTTTATTTTTTATTGTGGCTATGTTTTTGTTTCGGCTGTTTTTACCGATTTTACTGTTCATTTTCAATTTATGGTTTTTGCTAAAACTAAAATTTTGTATTCCTCCCTCGTTTCAGTTTGATGCAGGTTTAGTGGCTAGCTTGGACTTCGATGGTTCTTTTGGCGCTGATTTTGATGCTTCAATCGAAGCCCATGTCGAACTGATGACTGACTTTACAGCCGATCTCGCTGTTCAAGTGGCGGTTGAAGGCCCCGATTTAGAGGCTAAATTTGATCAGCCTAATTTCAGTATCACCGTAAATAAGGGCAAAGATAACGAAAAAACCTACACGGATGAAGCTACTTTAGCTAACGATTTAGGGTTGATGATCGCCAATGGAATAAATGCCAGTGATGACATGCGAACTAATATGAAAAATGGGGGGGATAGCCCTGGTTTAAGCAGTCTTAACATAAATGAATTGGCGGGTATTTTTGTGGCAATGCAAACAGAATATGAAGAGGTTAAACATCCTGAATTAGCAGGGACACTGGTCACTCCAGAAAGTGGTTTAGTGTATTTCTCAAAAGTTGCATTCAGTAAGGAGGCTTCATGAGTCAGTCTTCACCGCTCAAGGCATTTCTAGGTAAAGGATGGGCATTTCCTATTCAACCCAATCAAACTGACAAAACTATCGCGTATGCAGAGGGGGCTGAGAAAGTGCGGCAGTCAATTTGGATGATTTTACAGACTGAGCCAAAAGAACGAATTATGCGACCTAATTTTGGATGCGGTTTACGACGTTATTTAATGCAACCAAACAATTCAGCTACTTGGGCAGGAATTCAGCGCGATATTGAACGTGCCCTGAGTCGTTGGGAGCCTAGAATAAAGCTCGAGGAAGTCAATGTGAATGGTGGCGATGATCCATCTGTGGCAATGATCAGCATTCAATATTCTCATGTTCAGGACGGAAGTCGAGAGAACCTTGTATTTCCCTTTTATCTGGAGTAGCTAAGGATGAGCCTCAATAAACCCATTTTAGATGACCGTTCCTACCAGCAGATACGCGATGAATTGATTGCGCGTATTCCGGTTTATGCCCCTGAGTGGACGGATCATAACCCGAGTGACCCGGGTATTGCACTGATCGAATTGTTTTCCTATTTAACGGAGAATTTACTCTATCGTTTTAATCAAATACCTGATTCCACCAAGATGGAATTTTTACGACTGTTACAAATTCCTCTTAACAGTGCCCATCCGTCAACAGCGCTTTTGTCTTTTACCACCAAAGAGCTGCTCGGTGTTGCCGCTAAGTTAACCAGTGAAGTTAGTGCGGGAGACGTAAAATTTACCACTTTGCAAGAAGTGCATGTATTGCCGGTTAGTGTCTTAGGTGCACTTAAAGTGATTGATCAATTACCTGATGAAGATAGTGAAGAAGGTATATTTTACCAGCAGGCAGCAGCGAGCGTTGAAGCGAACAAAACCCAACCTTACCATGTTGAAACAATTTGGCAGGATGAGCCAGGCGTTGCAAGAGATATGGAAAGTTCTGTTGATGGAATTTTGTGGGTTGCCGTTTTGGCGGAAAAAGCCAGCGAAACTGAATTGGTAAGACAGAGTTTATTAAGTCACCCCAAAGGGCCGCTTTTACTCAATATTGGCTTTATGCCAGAGATCCGCTTAGAAGACGATTTAGATCATCATAGTGCTGACTTTGCTCAACTTTTTCGCTGTCCAGGAGATGCTGAACAAGCAAGTGGTAATCCGGTCAGTTGGCAAATATCTACGGGGCGAATTAATAGCGACAACCAACCTATTTATTACCCTTTGCAGGTACAAGGTGACACCACTAATGGCCTGGAAAAAGAAGGTGTTGTTCGCTTACAACTGCCTAGGGAAGAGCACAATATGTCGGCCTATGAATTCGCTGATATCAATATGCAAGGGGTGGGAGATTTTCCACCAATTTTAGATGATGACACCCAGTCTAGAGTCATTTGCTGGTTGCGCGCATTTCGCAATGATGACACAGCTATTGGCAAAATTATCTATGTTGGTGCCAATGCCTCGTTGGCAGAACAAGCCGTTCAGGCAAAATCTGAATTCATCGGTACCGGCAATGGTCAACCAAACCAGGTGTATAACTTGAACCATCAACAGGTATTGGCAAATTCGGTTAAATTGCAGGTAGAAGAACCCCAGGGATGGACGGACTGGCGGGAAGTGGATGGGTTTTATTCAAGTACGGAAAGTGATCGGCACTTTATGCTTGATAAGCAAGCTGGACAAATTCGTTTTGGCACCGGCATTAATGGCGCGGTTGTACAAATAGGCCAACGAGTAAGAGTGATTCACTATCGCTATGGAGGGGGAAGGGGAGGCAATGTTGCTGCCGAGGCAATTAACAAAGTGGTTGGCAATCCTGTTGTTAAAGTGACTAACCCCCTTAATGCTTATGGGGGCACCGATGCTGAAACCTTAGAAGCCGCATTGCAGCGCATCCCCAGTGAATTGCGGCGGCGTAATCGGGCTGTCACACGTTCTGATTTTAAAGAATTAGCGTTGCAATCTCCCGGTGCCGATTTAGCCCGTTCTGAAGTGTTGCCCCGTTATCATCCGCAATTACCGCAACAAGAATCGGCGGGCGTGGTGAGCGTGGTGGTATGGCCAAAAGAAGATAAACATCATCCCAATGCCCCTGTTCCAAATAAAAATCAGCTGCGCAGTGTTTGTCAATATTTAGATGCAAGGCGTCTGATCACCACTGAGATCTATGTTTTGCCCCCCAAATACGTGCCTGTGGCCATTGCGGTTGGCGTGAAGGTGAAAAACGGCTTTGGTATAGATGCCGTTCGCCATTGGGTGGAGTTAGCGTTGCGACAATTTCTCGCACCGCTTCCTCCTTATGGTCCTGGAGGACAAGGTTGGCCCTTGGGACGTCGCGTGCACAGCGCGGAGTTAGAAGCTGCAGCTCATCAAGTGGAAGGGGTTGAATATTTGGAGGGGCTGCAATTGGTCGGCTGGGATGTCGCAGGCAATGAAATCTCCAACACGGTGAATTTGCAAAAGAATGAAGTTCCCGAATTAATTGGTATTACAGTTGAAAACGGAGCCGTTACTCTTAATCCTGGAGAGATGATAATGCCTTCGAAAACTGACGCTATCGCCGTGCCTGTGCCAGTCATTAAGGATGTGTGCTAATGACTCAGTTTGCGATGATAGCAGGTGTTGATCAATGGATGCGTGTTGCCCACGATAATACCAGTGTAGATGTGCAGCAACAGACAGTGCAACTGGCTTGGCAACATAAAGCCATGCAAGACTCCCATGCTTCATCGGTGCAGCCCGCAGGCCTAGCCTTTGACCCTTGGTGTCGTCTTTATCACGCTATTCCAGAAGACAATCGCATAGATAAATTACTGTGGTCAGAAAAACGTCAAGGAAGTCGCGCTAGGTCTTTATTTAGCACTTCCCAGCAAATCTATGGCGAATTTGCAGGACAACAGCAGCACTCTGATTTAACTGCGCCTATGGGACTTGTGGTAGACAACAAAGGTCGCTTATTTATTGCCGATAGCGGTAATCAGCGCATCGTGATTTTTGATCTTATTGACAACCAATTGGTGCGCTGTGTTTATCTAGACGGTACTCCCATTATTTTAAGCTGCGATGGACATCAAGTTTATGCGCTTGTATCGACACCGCAACACTTAACTTCAACAACCTCGCCTAGCAATATACTGCTAAAATTCACTGCAACCCTTTCTCCGGTCGAGGTGAATCTCCAGCTCCCCGAGTCTATCCAAAATGACCTATTGAGCAGCGTCACAATTGCGGCCGATGGTAGGGTTTTTGTGCTCGCAGGCGGCGGAACGGAATCAGCCGTTATATGGGCAATTGATGGTGAAAATGAGTTGATTGAGGTCCCATTTGCCTGTGATATTTTGGCCACACCAGATGATATTATTGTTGTTGCTGGCGCGCCTAATGCAGATTTTCAGCGTTTTCGAGTAACGCCTAATAGTATTTCCCGTATGCCTCATCTGCAAGCGTCATATTACGACGGCAGAGGCATAGCATTGGACCCTTTTGGTAAAGTCGTCTATTGGTCGGCCAAAGGCTTGATGTATGCAACAGTCGCCAAAATTCACTATGCTAATCAAGGTCGGTTAGTGTGTTTCAGACTTGATAATAATGAAATGCAGCGTCATTGGGGGAGGGTATTTATTGATGCCTGTTTACCGGTTGGTACCTCTGTTAAGTTAGGTTTTATCGTCAGTGATGAGCAACTTAAAGGGCCACAGATAGCAGCATCTGCGCCACAGAATATTGGTGAATACGAATTAAACCGTCCCGATCTTACTCCGCCATTGCCTTCACTTATCGCCGTTGATCAGGTATCAGTCAATCAAAAATTACATCGACGTAGCCAAAATCGTGAGCTACCTTGGTCTTTTACTGATGAACCCTGGCGCACCTATGAAGCCCCTGTTAGTGCCCCTGCTGGTCGTTATCTCTGGTTGGTCATCGATCTTTACGGAAAGTCACATGCATCACCTAAACTCAAAAATATTCGAGTGGAATATCCAGCCAAAGATTTATTACGGCGTTTGCCTCGGGTTTTTGCGGAGCAAGGTTCTGCCAGTGATTTTCTAGATCGATATTTAAGCCTGTTAAATAGTAACTTTGACGAATTAGAACAACGTTCAGATGAACGTCATCGTTTACTTGATCCTCTTTCTACACCTTTCACCGTGCTTCCTTGGCTTAGCGCCTTATTGGGACTTGAGCTAGATAATCGTTGGCCGGAAATTGCCCAACGACAACTTATTAAAGAGGCCATGTGGTTATTTAAGTTTCGCGGCACTGTCGCTGGGTTGAAACGCTTTATCGAAATCTATTTGCAGCGCAACATCACCATTATTGAACATTATCAAGTGCGAGGGTTAGGTGGTGCGTTTGTAGGCGAAGATGATGCCTTCGGGGCTAATTCGATACTCGGTGCGGGCTTTCGTATTGGCGGAAAAATAGGTGCAACCGATGATGCTCAAGTGGCCATTTCGGATAATAACCTAGCGGGCGAAGAGCAAAATGTCACTGATACCCAAACCGCAATTTCTTATTTAGACGCTATTACACTCCACGCCCATAAATTCAGTGTCATAGTACCTTTAGTGTTAGATGAAGAGAAACGCGCGGTCATCGAGCATATATTAGAGACCCATCGGCCAGCTCATACTGTTTTTGACCTCTGCTCTGTGGACTCGGGCATGCGCATTGGCACAGGCCTGTATTTAGGTATGTCTTCAGTGGTTGGTCAAAGCTCAGGATTTGGCCAGTTGCAAATCGGTAAATCTGTTTTGGCTACCAGTGATGTTTTAGGACAAGCTAAATCTGGCACTATCGTCGGCAATAGCCAAGTGGGTCGGGATTCGAGGGTGGGATGATGGATATTCAAATTAATCAAGTATTACGTCGTTACCAGCTCAGTGCATCACAACGTCATTATAAAATGAGGTTAGATGCGCTAACTGAGCAGCTATTTCGTGAATACATCGATTTGGCCTTAGCCCGGCATGGATATACACAAAAAGATACTCTTTGTATCCGAAATTGGTATCTGCCAATCGAGTTTGATCACCGTAAAACAGATATTGATATATTCCAAGATTGGCTTAACGAATTAGAAGCCTCGTTGCAGACGTTATTAACAACAGCTAACCCTAATCGATGGTTACATTACCACTCAGAAGTTGAAGCGCTCAAATCCGTCGCCCGTGAGTTGGCTGTGGGTCAATTAGGCAATGCATGGGCGTGGCAGCAGATGGGGGTCATTTCTCAATCTAAGGTTAGCTTGGTAGACGCGAAAGCAGCTTGGCAGGCCTATTTGATCAGGCAGCCATGGTTACTCAAAGGCGTGGTCATTGGGCTAGCGGTAGAAGCGAGACTTGACCTGTTATTCGAACACAAGTTTATTGCATTTGAAGATAGCATAGCGCTGATGGATGTTTTGTTAGAATTTGCCCCTAACTGGACAGCCATAGTGGATGATATTAACCACCAATATGCTGGTAATTTAACCGAGTTAATGGCGATTGTTCAACCTTTTTTGACTTCACAGAATACACCCCAAGGTTCTGAAATTACCGGGCTTCCCCAATGGTTTAAATATTTCTTAAAGATTAAAGGCAATTGGAGCCGTACCTATGCTGATTTTAATCAACGGGGCAATCAGCAAGCTAGTCAAATCGCCAAATGGCAACCAAATGATGTTAAGTCTATGGTTTTCATCCGGTTTTTATTTGCCTGCTCAGTCAATGGCCATGCTCACAATATCGTTAATAATCAAGGATTGAAAACCTATGTTTGCGAACTTGTTGAGGAACTTACCCAGCTAGCTCAAATGTTCTCTGATTCTGCCATTGGCTTAGGCAGCGAACCAAAAAACCTGCAGACCAGCACATTGCAAGATGTGCATCATCTCAATCAACCAAAGCAATTAACGTCGCTATCTATTTTACCCGAAGAAAATGAAGACTTATTAAGTGAATACGCAGGGTTACTCTTTGTGTTGAATATTTTAAAGCAGCCTGAGTGGCAGCATGATTTAGCCATTTTACTTGATAACCCTTACCCAGTTATTGAACAACTAAATTTGCTAGGTCAATACTTGTTGCCTCAAGGGATGCTCGACCCTGTTATCAAAGTTTTCAGTGGTGAATTATTTGCAGCTCAGTCAACTAAAGCTGTTAGTAAACAAATCAAAAATGCGGATTATTCTGCTTACCAAAGCTTTGCTAAGCAAATTAAATTGGCGTTAATGAACCACCTAGGTGAACCACCGAATAGCAAAGGGAATATGACATTTGAATTCTTATGTCGGCGTAAAGGGCGCATTGAGTATCAAGCCGGGTGGGTCAATATTGTATTTGAAATGGATGCCATTGACACTCAGATACGTGGGGCAGGGTTAGATTTGAACCCTGATTATGTGCCATGGTTAGGTTACGTAGTGAAGTTCTACTATGAATGATTCATTGCAAAATTTAACGGGCGCAGCCGAAGATTCTTTTCCTGAACAAGCGAT
Source organism: Aliiglaciecola sp. 3_MG-2023 (assembly GCF_030548205.1). Taxonomy (GTDB): domain Bacteria; phylum Pseudomonadota; class Gammaproteobacteria; order Enterobacterales; family Alteromonadaceae; genus Aliiglaciecola. The sequence continues at coordinate 52,632 of NZ_JAUORV010000008.1, forward strand.
GCCGAAGCAGGCCTCCAGCGCGAGTGCTAAACCGCTAAATAGGTGTCGAGGCCCAGTACTGGAACATGTTGCCCTGCTTACCAACAAATTAATTCAGGTGTTAGAGCTTACGTTTAGTAAAGATGATCCTTATATTCAGTCTGGCCTAGATTTTTTAAATAGCTATTTTCAATCCATAATTGATTATGTGCCCGGGCAACAACCTGCCAAGCCAGGTGCAGTCGCAACAGGGTCCGTTAGCTTGTCATTTGATTTGCCTTGTTCGTCTTACAAAACCGAGGAATTAACCGATGTTAGCCCTTTGCAGCATCTTGTTAGCGGCTTGAAGCTTTCATCCTTGGAAATACACTTATTGGTGTTAGGCGGAATGGCCCAAGAACATGAAGGTTTTGCAAACTTGTTTTGTCATTTGCATCCTCAGCATCAGCCTTATCCAACACCAGCCTTGTTGGCCAAGTTGGTCTGTATGGAGCCTTCACAACGGCAATCTTTGTGCACTAGTTTAAATGAGTCGGCGTTGTTGGAGCTCGGAATAGTGGAATTGTCAGAACAAGTGCCAATTCTTACCCGTTCAATTGTGGTGAATGCGGGCATCTGGCACGCTTTAAATACAGGGGAAGCCCGCACGCTATTATCACACCCTGTGCATCTGCAAAGTTGTTTTCAGGGGCTTGATAAGTGGTTAAAAAGCCCCCTTGTAGAAGACGCAAAACAGTGTATTGCTAAATTACTTGAGTCCCATATTGTAATTCAAAATAGTGATAATTGGCTGAGTTTAAATCGAGCCCTGGCGCTACTCAATGAAACTAAGCGGTCATCAGCCGTGGTGCAACTTAATGAGCCGTTTAGCGTGCAAGAAATTAAACAGTTGGCATGTCATTGTGTGCTGAGTGCTGCTATCCCTGTTTTAGTGTGCGATTTTCAGCACAACGCTTCACCACTGGATTTTAATTTACTCAATCGCTACTGCCCATGCGTGATTATTTGTACTAGCAACAATATCAATATTGTGGGTTCAGGAAGGATCAAAATTGATCTTTGCGCCCAGCGCCTTGAGCATAACGAACTTCTACTCATGTGGCGGGCGTTATTACCTGAGTTTAGCGCTGATGCTGGACAACTTGCTGCATGGTTCCCTCTAGATCCCTATCAAGCTAGGCAGCGGGTCAACCAGTGGAATGCTTTGCACAAAACTAGTCAAAAGTCCTATTCACTGAGCGACCTTAGCCATGCATTCAAGCAGTATTCTGGCGCGGTATTGCCCCAAGGTATTAAGCGTGTCACACCTCATTTGGGCTGGTCAGATTTAGTCCTACCACAGAGTAAATTACAGCAACTTAAAGATGCTATTGGTCGATTAAAGTTGCAATACAAGGTGTTAGATGAGTGGCAGTTTCTGCGTAACCGTCGAGGTGCGAAAGGGGTTAGATTACTTTTTTCAGGTGTGCCTGGGACGGGTAAGACCTTATCGGCAGAAGTGCTAGCGAAGGCGTTACAAGTTGATTTGTTAATTGTGGATCTGGCTGCGGTGGTTTCCAAATGGGTAGGCGAAACGGAAAAAAATCTTGCAAAAGTATTTAGTTATGCCGAGCAGACTCAGTCGGTTTTATTGTTTGATGAAGCCGATGCCATTTTCGGTCGGCGAACAGAGGTTTCTGACTCCCATGACCGCTATGCAAATCTTGAAACGGCTTATTTATTAACCCGTTTAGAAGCCTATGACGGCATGACAATTTTAGCCACGAACTTTAGAAATAATATCGACGTGGCGTTTATTCGTCGACTTGATTTCATCGTTGACTTTCGTGAGCCCAGTGTAACGGATAGGGAACACCTCTGGCGTTGCCATGTGCCGCAAACAGCGCCTTTACACAAAGATGTGAATTTTACTCAACTGGCCGCGTTATTTCCGTTGGTTGGTGGAGAAATTAGAAATGCTGCTGTTGCTGCCGCTTTTTATGCAGCGCAACAGCAACAAGATATACACCAAGACCACTTCATTATGGCTATTCGAAAAGAGTTTGAAAAAACCGGTAAAGCCTTCAGAGAAGTGAACCCATCATAAGGATTATTGGAGAATTATTGTGAGCGCAGAAGCATTAGTGAATCAAACGTCAGGAACTGCTGGCTTATCCAACCAAATGCTGCCAGTGGATCCATTTCGATCTCTGTATGTGCATTTTGGGATGCTTTTAGGGGTCGACGATTTTCAAACGTTGGATGCCTATCATCGAGGGAAAATGTGGTATCACAACGCATGGCTTCACGGCCAGGGAGTGGTTTGGGGCCTTGACGTGAGCTTGCCCCAACGGGAAAGTGAAGATACCGACGAGGTCGCATTTCTCGGCGAAGTGAAAGTCACACCTGGATTGGCTATGGATGCCGTGGGTAGAGAATTATTACTCGAACAAGCAGCATGTTTAAATTTAGCTGCCTGGTACGAAGCCAATCAAGATGACGTGGCAGTGCAACAAGCTGTCACCCATGATGAAGAAACCGGTGATGTGATCTTTGATGCCCATGTAACCTTGGAGTTTCATAGTTGTTTAACTCGGCAAGTGCCTGCACTGAGTGAAAGTTGTGATGCTAGTAGCACTTCAACGGCTTATTCTCGTGTGGTTGAAACCGTAAAAGTGTATCTGAGAGCTGGCGAATATCAGGCTTCATCTGTGACAGAATATCACCGCTTAAATGTGTTATTTGGTTTGCAAGAAGCCAGAGAAGATGACGACGGAAACGTACTAGATAGTGACGCTGAAGTGTTGCAGGCTAAAGCACAGATTATGGCTGCAGAAGAACAACAAAAAGCGGCACTATGTCAAAAGTGGTTCACCCATTTCGCGGTGTTGGATGGCATGGATATCAGGCCACAAACTAATCTCGATACCAGTCAATTTGGCAGTTTTCCGCAACAACCTCCTTGCAAGGTGTTGTTAGCCAATTTACAAGGATTAAGATTACATAAACAGCAACAAAGCTGGCAGCTAATTGATGGTGTTGTGGATCCCTTCGTTCGACCGTATTTGTTGCCGACATCTACTTTGCAACGGCTATTATGTGGTAGTTGTCATTCCCCACAAACTGCAGAACCTAGTCTTCCTGAAGTTCCCGATGATGATGCCGGAGGACCGCGCATTGATGCACAAAGTGTTGCGATGCAAGGAAGCGAACATATCAATATGCAGGTTGTTGGTTCCCCGTTAATGAAAGCCAGTGTGGACGCCAAAGGGATCAGTGTAACTGCCTTTGATACCCGAGATGGCTGGGTAAATTGCGATATTAAAACAGTGTCTTACAACAGTTCTGAGAATCGTTTGCAGATTGAACTGCGAGATGCTCCCGCTGGCGTTCTAGTTAGGTTAATTGTGAAAGGGACTGGTGGAACTCCCATTTTAGGTCGTAATCGAATTCCCTTAGCGGGTGGTATAGACAGTCCTGCTGGTTCGGTTTTTCAGGGCAATGATTTTATCTACATGTTTAAAACAAGGAGTGGATCATGAGCAGTCTTAAAACGACCAGTGTTACTGGTAATATATCAAGCAATTCAACTCAGTTGGGGAACGCTAGCGGATATACTGTGATTGACAGCGCCAGTCCACTTACTCGTTTAAATTATTTTGATGGTAAGTTTTTACGCGCGCCTGATTTACAATTAGAGCAAGCCGCATTATTGAATCAGATCCGCTTATCAAATCAAGCGGCAGGTGGGGGGATTGTAAATGGCTTTGATTGCAGTTTAACCTCTGGTCAACGAATAACAATTAGTGCTGGACTGGGCTATGACTGGCAAGGAAGAGCGCTGGTATTAAGCCAGGATATCGAAGTAACGGTTAACCAATTATTGGCTGACAATAGTAGTTCTGCGGCAGCACTAGCATCTAAAGAAGTGGAGACTTCTGCTACGCTGACGAGCAGCGATTTTAAAACCTGTGAATTGCGCAGTGCTGAATTGGCAGCAAATAATATTGTTGCCAATCAAGAATTGTACTTGCTCGTTGTATATCATCTGGAAGCCTACTGTGGTGAAGAAGATGTGTATGGTAAATTATGTTCCGAAGCTTGCATTAGCAGTACTCAACGTACCCACATTGTTGAGGGATTGAGTATCCGTGCTGTGCCTCTTAGATTAACCGAGGCACTTAAAGATTCTAATCAAGTGGCCTTAACCCAAAAGCATCTTCGTTCTCGCACGGTAAGTGCCTTTTTTGAGCAAGAAAAGAATACCATTTCGTCTTTGATTAGCCAGCAGGGCCTAAACGCTGCAACTTGGTGTTTGGGCGCTGAAGCGCTAACGGGGGAAGGGATTGCCATTGGTATGTTATCAAAAGTGGGTGATACCCTGGTATTTTTAGATGCTTGGGGCGCTCGTCGTGAGCGCATTGTACCACCACCGCAGCAATATTGGGCGGCACGCATGGGGATGCGAAACTGGCAAATTTATTTAGCTCAAATATTACAATTTCAATGTCAATTACGGGATTGTTTGGGGAGTTTTGATCCGCAAAACCCACCTGTTACCAGTGATCCTTGTGCTGAAGAGAAAACCCTGATCAAAAGTGCAGCAGCCGACATGCAACAGTTATTGAGTTATTACACCAATGTGTCAGCAAAGCTCACCCAGATTGAGAGACTGCCGGGAGCCACAGAAGTACCGGGAGCCACAGAAGTGTCGGGAGCCACAGAAGTGTCGGGAGCCAGAGAAGTACCGGCAGCAAGTGAAGTGTCGGTAGCCAATGAAGTGCAATTTGCCAGCAAAGAGACACAAGCCAGTATTATTTCAAAAGGCAGTATTACCCCTCAGAGTGATAACCTATCTCAATTCAATATGACTGGCATAGATGTGCAAGAATTACAGGCCAGTATCGACCGACTGCAAGCCGTTGGAAACAGTCAGTTGAGTCAGCAATTACTCATCGATTGCGGGATTGTCGAGTTGCCCAGCGCTGGCTATCTACCTGTGGTGGCTGATTCATCTCTATCAATTAATCATCAAGTTCGTCAATTAATGGGCCCAGGAGTCGATTTACGGTTCTGTGCTGTGCGCCCTGATTTTGTTCATCATGCTCTAGAAGAAGCACAACATATGCAACGCATATGTTTGTTATCAGGTTTGGATAATCCCGAGAACTTGCAAGAGGTGGATATATTGGTTCCCGAAGGGCAAATTAATCGCTCTAAACCAGTGCAAAATCAACCTGCTTTCCAAGGGCATATTGATTCATCAGATACTATCCTTGGCATGATGTTGCATTTAGTCGCCGACGCATTTAAAGACTCATTGGACAAAAATAGTATTCGTGACGAAATGGTCATGCGTTCTGCATCATTGAGCTCTCGTGCAAGTGTGAGCGAGGTAAATTTGTCTGCAGGCAATCTAGACTTTGGTAAAGATATGACAGGCGCAGCCAGAGGCGAAAATCTAGACGATAAATTGGGCTTTTATTTAGCCACTGAAAATTCTGCGTCTACCCAAGTTGACGGTCAAAAAATAAAAACAGATATTAATTTATGGGGTCAGTTGCAATCTGATAAAAATGTTTTCGTCCTAAACTCAGGTGCAAGAGCACAAGTATCAGCCCGTTTTATTTTGGAAATGAGTTTAGTGTATGCCGGCAATGATCGAGATATTACCCTTGATACCATAGTTGAGTTAAATATCAGTGGGCAAGTGATTATTGAAAATGTGGCCCAGCGCGAGCAAACCAGAAGATTAGTAGGTCGTTTTGTGGGCGACAGTATATTGCAGTACACCACCACCCATAACGGCGTTCCTAAAAAACAGGTATCAAGCGCTAGTCTTAACGACGATATCGTACTTAGTCGAGAAGTTACCGATAAAGGCGCAAATATTGTCATTAATATTCCCAGTCCGTCACTATTTGGAAACTCGGATTTAGTCGACATGACTTATACACAAACCTGGAATGAGGCCGGAGAATGTGAAGTCGTCGGTCAGCTAAGTACCCTTGTAGAGGGAAAACCTAGCGAAGTTAACTTTTTATCGGCAAGGTTTGTACCTGATGATCAGGTGCTCACCCCAGGAAACCCTTTTTATAACAAGTCTTTGGTGGCTCTCAATCAAATAGCAGGTGCCCTTGATAACCCTGGGTTTGTAGAAAGTGCCAGTCATCTATTATTTCCCCCACCGGTTAAAATGCCCGATGAGTTGATAGTTAAAGGGCAATACCCCTGGGTTTTATTTCATCGAAGACGAAGTAAAATTTGTGAGGGGGATTCCGTCCCAGAGGTTGTGCAAGAAACCAGACAATATCAAATTTATCTTGTGGAAGTCTCAGAAGATACCAGTACTGAAAAATTACTGGCCGCATTGGACAGGGCATTCGAGACTACTGTAGACCAAGCAGAGCCAGTCGTTGAGGTTATATTCTCTGCTAGTTCAGCGGTGATAAATAGTTCTCACAACACTTTGCAAGAAGCATGGAAGTCCATGCTGCCTGGTCAAGGACAAACCATAATAGCCGCTATTGCAAGCACCGGTGATGTGGTTAAAGAAGGTAATGCTATTGCAACTTCACGGGTGAATAGCACAAGCGCGGTATTAGATGATGTGAGCAATTTCGCAACGAATATGCCGATTGTGGTCAAACAAACATTACCCTCATCGTTAAATGCACAGGGGCGCGACGGTGCCATAGTGTATTTTATTAAGCAAGCTGAGCAACAAGTGGAAACTGATTGCCACAGGGTATATCAAGTTGTTACTTCTAATCCCGAGGACGTGTTATTTAGGATCAACACTTTCGTAGAAAAATATGAACCGGGATCAAATATCACCTTAGATAATGTGTTTGAATTTGATAATGCTAGTAAGTTAAATGTGAAACCGCTGTTTAAGACAGGTACCGGGGAGTTTACCTCACAACAACAAGGAGATGATTTAAAAGCGGCCTGGCAGGAAGCGGGGAGTTTCACCACGACCCATGCAGGTGCGCTGCATCCCCTAGAAGACCCCAATAACGCACACATAACCTTTAAGCAAACCAATCAAGTTGTGAATACCCTTGGAATAGCCAGTGACAATCCTAACGACAATATGGATACCATTAGCATTCCGCTAGGTATGTTTGATGAGTGCCAAAAAGCCACGGTTCTTGTTAGTGCCACCCAGTGTCATCAAGTGTATTTAGTTACATCCGCGGCCTTCGATATTGAAATTATTGCCGGACAACAAGTCGATGAGGCGCAAAGGGCAGCACTAGATATTATTCTGATTGATTTTGACATAGATGTCGGTCGCAACCAGGCGGCTTACTATGACCTTAATGCCTTGCAATTTTATTGGGATACCGCTGAATTTGAAGCAAGTTCTAAACAACTATTTAGCAATAACTGGCAATCTCACCTAAGCAACAATATTGCTCTGCAGGAAATCTTGAGTACCTCCAATGCAATTTCATATTTTTCCAGCATCAAACCAATAGTCGATGACAACGGCAGTTTTTATCACAAACCCGACGAGGAACATACGCAACTACAAAGCCAAGCCATTGCTGAGTTACTTAACCTAAATAACGATTCAAATCATGTGGTTCAAGGGAGTCAGCGTGATTCGTTTCCGAGTAATTGCCCAGTGATCACTTTTATTTTGATAGCGCCTGGCAAAGTGATTAATGAGGTACCAGGAAATTTGGCGCGGGTGGTTAGGTTTGATGAAAACAATCAAGTGATTCGAGACGACGAGTTAGAGAAGGAATTGCAGAGTTTAAAGGATTCTTCTACGCAAATTAAAAGTATTGAACTCATTAGTGAAGATGACTCTGCTGAATCGGTAAAAATCGCTGATACCCAAGCGCGAGCATTAAAAAAGGTGTTGCAAGATGCCGGGGTAGCAACCCGCATGGCAAAACTAGACGCGCATATTCCCACTGCAACAGATAAGAACATGAATAAGAATTTGTTCTTAAAGCTTAACTAGTCAGGTTAGGGGAAGTCTTATGTTGAAAGCTCAGTCAACGGGTGACAGTCAGCATCAAACCTGTGCAGCGAAAGCGGCAAAAAAGCCTGCTGATGCTTTCCATTCAGGTAATTTCCCTGAGCATACATCAAGCAAGCAAGGGGGAGTCGGACCTGGGATTAGAACATCAGTTAATCCCTTGTGGGAGCGGTTGGCTAGCAACAATATGCCAAGCAACGTCATTCAACGTAAGTGTGAACACTGTGAACAAGAGCAGGAGGAGCCTTTATCGGTACAACCAAAATTAACCGTGAGTGCAGCCAATGATGTTTATGAGCAAGAAGCCGATGCTGTTGCTAATCAAGTGATGAGCGGCAATAGCAGCAAGGTGAGTCATATTTCTCGTCTTCATTCTCCACAGGCATCGACCAAGAAGGATAACGCAGCTGCCAGGCAGTCTGATACTCAAAATCAACAACCCAACCGATTGAGCTCTTACGTTAATAGCTTAAATGGTAAGGGAAGTCCTTTGTCTACTGCGGAGAATCGATTTTTCTCTAGCCGCTTTAACCATTCATTTGAAGGGGTGCGATTACACACCAACAGTGAAGCAAATCAAGCGGCCAAAGGAATACAGGCGAAAGCTTTTACCTATGGTAATCATATCGTTTTTAATCAAGGAGCGTATCGGGCTCATCATCCAAATAGTATGCATTTGTTAGCTCACGAATTGACTCACGTAGTCCAACAAGGTGGGGCTAATGGTGTTGTTAGTAAAAAAAGCGATGATGCCAGTGGCTGGATCCAAAGAACCCCTGAAGGTGATTTAACCCCAGAACAAGTCGGTCAAGATCCTGGCTTACTCTTATGTTTTATTCTATGTGAACTAGGAGTACCACCGTCTATTTGGCGAGATTTAACGGGTTTATTACTACAGGCAGTTTGGGAAGAATACAAAGCGACCTATTCACAGGCGCAGGCCAGTGTGGCATTTAGACGCTTTGAATTAGCATTTCAAACCTATACTCCGCTAAAAATTGTGCAACTACTTTTAACGTTCATTGTGCATGGAAAAATCGGTCTTGTGGCGGTCAGAGCGGCCAGTGCAGAGGCCATTCGGGCTAGATTAAGAGCTATGTTAATCTCCCGTGGGGCCTCATCGACTGCCATCATTGGTGCTGAACAAATTGCTAGAAAAGTGGTAATTGTGATTGAAGTGGCAATTGCCGCAGGTTGTGCTGTGTATTGCGGTTCACTAGCCCTAGGTAGGGCAATCGTTGAACTAACCCAAGCAGCCGCAGAGGGGATTATTGCTTTTGCAGAAGGATTAGAAGCTGCGGGTGAAATAGTAGGCTCAATAGTTGGAGGCATTGCCACTGAAATCTTTGTCCGTCCTATTCTTACAAGTTTAGCCATGGCTGACGTGTTTAATTGGGATGTAAATGGGTTGCCGTCGTCTACTAGAGCCGACACTGTTGTAATGGGGCTGTATTTATCATCGCAATTAAATGGCGAAGATATGGATACACTACTGACTCAATTAGCTAAACCAATAAATCAATATCCAGATGATTTTCAACATTTAATTTCGTCCACTTTTGCTGAAATTGTCACCGAGCGACAAACTCTCAATGAAGAACCCTTGCCTTATACTGCTCAAGAAATTCTACAACTGACTCCCATCGCTTTTATTCGACTGCTTAATGAACGAGCCTACCTACTGTTTGATCAAGATCCTAATGATATTGCCGATAGGATGATCAATGGTGGAGTAGAAGCTGATGATACAGAGTGAGGCGTTTAGCTGACAGCTTATTATTGCAGGACAATACTGATCGCGATTACAAACCCTGACTTGCTAATTTGGGTTTGTAATTGCAGGTATAAAAGTATTGCTTTCTAGCTATCGCGACATGTTTCGTCTGAAAACTCGAATTCTATTGTGGTATGAGCGAGGTTAAATTGGGCCAATTGAGCATGAAGATCCGCTTTTATTTCTTTCATGATGGGAACGCCAATTTGTTCGTTTAAAACCAAATGTGCAGTCATAACGTGTTGCTCTCCATCCAATGACCAAATGTGTAGATGGTGCACATCATCTACACTACTAGGAGACAACAGAATACGTTTTACGGCTTCACGAGTGGTATTGTCTGGTGTGGCTTGAAGAAAAAGTACCAGGGTCATTTTCAGGTTTTTTAATACATTGATGAGAATAAATAAGGTAAAAGCGATGGATAAAATAGGATCTAAAATTGGCCAGGGTTTAAACATTAATACAACAGATACTATCAGCACAGCAACCCAGCCTAAAACGTCCTCTATTAAATGCCAATTTAATACCCGTTCATTTAACGTTCCACCATCACTTAGTTTATAAGCTGCATAACCGTTAACTAAAATACCAAAAATAGCTAAGGCAAACATCCCTTCGGTGTGGGGCATTTCAGGATTACTGAGTCTAGGTATGGCTTCAAACATAATCCAAATGGAACCCACAATAAGCACCAAACTATTTACTAATGCACCCAACAATGAAAAACGTTTGAAGCCATATGTGAATACCTGATTGGCATCTTTTTCGCCTAGTTTATTCAGGCCCCAAGCAGTACCAATTGCTAAGCTATCGCCTAAATCATGCACCGCATCGGCCATAATTGCGGTGCTGTTGGTTAACCATCCCCCAATAAATTCGATGATAGTAAAAGTGACATTTAAAAAAAATGCCCAGCCAATTCGGTTAGACGCCGTATGCTGATGAGCATGAGCATGAGCATGAGCATGAGCATGAGTATGAGAATGACCTTGCTGATGAGAGTGTTTACCCATGACGATTTTTGTTTTTCCTATTGGTTTATTCGTTGACGTATTTGTTGTTCTATCTCATCAATAATTTTTTGATTATTTGCAGATATTGGCAAAGGTTTAAAAGGGCTGACATTGGTGCCGCCAGTATTACCAGTGGGTATTAAGCCAATCCAGGTTTTTGTCAACGCTCCGACTAGTCGGAATGCCTGACCGGCAATTTCCATCAAACTCAGGGTTATTAAACCATGTTTTAGCATTAAGTAATGGACAAGACAATGTAAGTAAGTGGATTTTTGAGCAATGACATGGGCATCTTCTAAAAAGCTAAATGCGTTTTCTAGCTTGCCATTGTTTTTTGCCTGCTCAGCTAGGACTATTTTATGTTGCACAAAGGGTTTCGCATAATGAGTGTAGTGCATTACAGGTCACTCCAATATTGATGACTGATAAATACAAGTGTAAAGTCTATAGTTACTATAGAGTCAAGTTTTCGATGATGGAAATGAAAATAGGTCTAGTTGCTAAAAAATCCGGCTGTTCCGTGCAAACTATCCGTTTTTATGAAAAACAAGGTTTGCTTAATCAACCACTACGTAACGCGAGTAATTACCGTGCTTATGATGATGATGCATTAAAACAGTTAACCTTTATTCGTCAATGTCGTTCTCTAGGTATCTCCATAAACGAAATTAAACAACTGATTATTTTGCGAGAAGAGCCAGATAAAAGTTGTGAATCCGTCAATCAAATGGTCAATCAACATATTCAAGAAGTGTCGAAACGCATGGAAGAATTAGCGCGCTTGCAGCTCGTTTTAACTGAAATTGCATCCTCTTGTTCTGCAGGTCATTCTATTGGTGAATGCGGTGTATTAAAAAAACTTGATGTATAAACAGTTGAAAATCATATACCATTTTTAAATCTAAACCTTTACTTATGAATTGGGAAATCGAATGAAAAAGATAGAAGCGATTATCAAACCGTTTAAAATTGATGAAGTTAGAGCAGCGCTGACGGATGTTGGTGTCACTGGCCTAACCGTGACTGAAGTAAAAGGTTATGGCAGACAAAAAGGTCATAAAGAGACTTATCGTGGGGCAGAGTACAATGTGGATTTTTTACCTAAAGTTAAAATAGAATTGGTGGTAACAGATTCAGAGGTGGAACGTTGTATTGAAGCGATTATGGAAGTGGCTGCTACCGGTAAAATTGGTGACGGAAAGATATTTGTTACTCCAGTGGCGCAAGCTATTCGTATTCGTACTGGCGAAGAGAACGACGAGGCACTTTAACGCTACTGATATTAATGGGTTACGCTAGGGTGGTGTTAATCAATAATGGCGCTTTCCCTTAGCTGCTACTACTCGACGAAAAGAAGATGAATGTTAAGTTGAAATTGGATTAAGTCACTAAGGTTGTTTTGGGGTGATAATAGTCGAAGTACATCAATTTCCTTTGCTAAAAATCTATGAAATTTTAGCCAAGTAAAAAACAGCCGATATTGAATGATAGCTAACCTAAAAGGATCTGGCCCTTTTGTAGACTCAATATTTGTAAATCGAGTGGATAGCCTCAGTGAACACAAAGCCAATCAAAACATTCAAAGCACTCAATGAATCAACCTCTAAGTAATTGATAGTTAAAGTATTTGATGTGTATGTTAATTAATTGTTAAAAGCGATTAGGGTAATCTATTTTTCCAATAACCAAACGCACCTCAGACGTTGATTTTAGGTCTATAGTTTGTTTGCACTCATACAAACCGACTACAGGACTTAACCATGTTCAAACGTACGCTTCCTATTGTTGCCGCTATTTCTATTGCTTTATCGCCAGGGCTGGCTACCTATTCAGTAAGTGCTTCTGAAACTCAAAAAAATATGCATTTTTGGTGGCCGGATAAACTCAATTTACAGCCTCTACGGCAGCACGATCCGCGCTCAAACCCATATGGAAATGAGTTCAATTATGCTGAGGCATTTAAAACACTCGATCTTGATGCAGTAAAAAAAGATATTAAGGCTGTTTTGACAAACTCCCAGCCATGGTGGCCAGCCGACTATGGGCATTATGGGCCTTTTTTCGTGCGCATGGCGTGGCATAGCACTGGTACCTACAGAATGTCTGATGGCAGAGGCGGGGGCGCTGGTGGACAGCAGCGATTTGAACCCCTCAATAGTTGGCCAGATAATGTCAGTTTAGACAAAGCAAGGCGCTTACTATGGCCAATAAAACAAAAATACGGCCGAAAAATTTCTTGGGCTGATTTGATGGTATTAACTGGGAATGTTGCCATGGAATCAATGGGCTTTACGATTTATGGTTTTGCAGGGGGCCGCGAAGATGATTGGGAACCGGATATGGTCTTTTGGGGACCAGAAACGACTTGGTTAGCTGACGAGCGCTACAGCGGTGAGCGGGAACTGCAAAAGCCCCTTGCCGCAGTGCAGATGGGACTGATTTATGTCAACCCAGAGGGGCCTAATGGCAACCCTGATCCATTGCTCGCGGCAAAAGATATTCGAGATACCTTTGGTCGCATGGCAATGAATGACGAAGAGACTGTGGCGCTAATTGCTGGTGGGCATACATTTGGAAAAGCCCATGGAGCGCACAAACCCGAAGAATGCTTGGATGCAGAACCCGCTGCTGCCGGTATTGAAGAACAGGGATTGGGTTGGAAAAACAAATGTGGCAAAGGCCATTCAGAAGACACTATCACCAGCGGTCTCGAAGGTGCATGGTCGGTTAATCCAACGGCTTGGACAAGTCAATATTTAGACAATTTATTTGGCTTCGAATGGGTTAAAACCAAAAGCCCAGCAGGCGCGACACAATGGATACCAAAAGACAACGCTGGAGCAAACTTAGTACCCGACGCCCATGACGCGTCTAAACGTCATGCACCCATTATGTTTACCACAGACTTGTCGTTAAAGGTTGACCCTATTTATCGGGAGATTGCTAAACGTTTTCAAGAGGATCCTAAAGAGTTCGAATTAGCGTTTTCTAAAGCCTGGTTCAAATTAACCCATCGGGATATGGGGCCGCGTTCGCGCTATGTTGGAGAAGATGGGCCAAAAGTCGACTTAATTTGGCAAGACCCCTTGCCCCAAGTGGATTACAAAATCATAAGTGACAGGGATATTAGAAAGCTTAAAACGGCAATACTTGATACAGATTTATCCATTGCTGATCTGGTTACAACCGCCTGGGCCTCAGCAGCTAGTTTTAGAGCCACTGATATGCGTGGCGGTGCTAATGGTGCGCGAATTCGACTCGCGCCTCAAAAGGATTGGGAAGTCAATAATCCCCAGCAATTGTCACGGGTTTTAGCTACGTTAGAGTCCGTTCAAAACGAGTTCAACAGAAAATTAAAACGAGGCAAAAAAGTATCCTTGGCAGATGTCATCGTTCTAGGTGGCGCCGCAGCAATTGAAAAAGCAGCCAAAAATGCAGGCTTTGACGTTGACGTTCCTTTTTACCCTGGCAGAGTCGATGCTACTCAAGCACAAACTGACGCCGCGTCCTTTGCCGTCCTAGAACCCGCTGCAGATGGTTTTAGAAACTATTACGCAACAAGCGCCGCTTATTCACCTGCTGTTAAGTTAGTGGATAGGGCAAATACCCTCAATCTAACGGTGCCTGAAATGACCGTACTGGTGGGAGGAATGCGAACCATGGGAGCTAATGCAGATCTAAGTAAACATGGGGTTCTGACTGAGGATACGAATAGTTTAAATAATGATTTCTTCATTAATTTGCTTGATATGTCCACTAAGTGGAGCAAGTCCAATGACCAAGAGGGACTATATGAAGGTAGAGACTGGGAAAGTGGGAAGTTGAAATGGACAGCAACCCCTGTTGATCTTATTTTCGGTTCAAATTCAGAGTTGCGAGCTGTCTCTGAAGCCTATGCTTCTGATGATGGAAAACAACAGTTTGTCGATGATTTTGTTAAGGCTTGGTCAAAGGTAATGACAGCGGATCGTTTTGATATCCAGCAGTGATCAATAATCTCGGATAATTTAGCGGCAACCATTATGGTTGCCGTGTTTATCTTTTCTATTTTGCTTGTGCCCGCTTAACCTAGCGCTTAGCGGTTAATTATATGCACCGCTTGAATAAATTAGCTCATAGCTGTGGCTATAAATTTCTAAAATATTGCCAAAAGGGTCTTCCATATAAATCATCCGATATGGCTTTTCACCAGGGTAATAATAACGTGGTTCTGGCATACGTTTCTTACCTCCCGCAGCGACTATTTGTTCAGCTAACCCTTCTACGTCTGGATCTTGAACACAAAAGTGGAAGATACCCGTTTTCCAATATTCGAAGTTATTATCTGGATTTTGTTGATTGTTAAACTCAAAAATTTCCACACCTACTCGATCACCTGTGGATAAATGGGCTATTTTGAAGCTCTTCCAGCCAGCACCAAACACATCAGTACACATTTCACCGATGGGGCTAGTGTCTTCGAGTATTTCTGTGGGTTCCATTATCAAATACCAACCTAGGGTCTTGGTATAAAATTCGACGGCTTTTTCTAAGTTTGGCACTGAAATTCCAATGTGCGAGAAGGCACGTGGGTATTGTTTGTTAGGTATCATTGTTGCTGACTCCATAGTCTGTTTTAACTTGGAATCCATACTACAAAGTATTTTATATTGTGGTAAATTATCAATAATTATTATTTTGATAACAAAATTTTATGAAGTTAAATCCTGTTTGGTTAAATACCTTTAAAACCTTAATAGAAAATCGCCACTTCACCCGCACAGCTGAGGTGTTGCACATGACCCAACCTGGCGTGAGTCAACATATTCAGAAGTTAGAAGCGGCTTGCGGTTATGATTTAATAAAACGACAAAAAAAATCATTTGATATAACCCACTCAGGAGAGCTGTTGTACAACTATATTTTAACCAGTCAACAGCATGAATCTGATTTTTTTGAGACCTTAGGGGCTAACGACAAAACCGCTGGAACTTGCGCGTTATCCTGTTCTGGTTCTTTGGCTACGTTACTATATTCTAGTTTTATTGAGCTGCAAAAAAAGTACGAAAATTTGGTTATACATTTAGAAGCAGCACCGAATAACCGAATTTTACAGCAAATTAGCAATGGTCAAACGGATTTAGGTATTGTAACTCAAAAGCCCGATCCTCTGCTTTTTTCAAGTGAAATTATAGGCAAAGAGGAGCTGGTTTTGGTGTTTCCTTCTACTAAATCACTGGGCTGGGATACCCTGGCAGATGAGATAACAAAGTTAGGGTTAATTCGCCATCCAGATATTGACCATTACCTACGTTTGTACCTTGCCCATTGTGATGAAACGATTTTGACCAACTTAGATGTGCGTAATATAAAAACCAAAGGTTATGTGAATCAGATACATCAAATTTTGTTGCCGGTTTCCCAAGGGTTGGGTTTTACCGTATTGCCGCGAAGCACAGTCAATAACTTTGCATTAGCCAGGGGATTAAAAATTTTGGACATCAATAGCGTTGTCGCGGAGACCTTATATTTAGTTAAAAAGCGTAATCGCCATATGCCAGCAAGGTTTGAAATGATTAAAAGCCAAATTAAAAGGTCACTCAATTGAATGGCTGAAAGATAACATCAAGGTCATTTTTTAAAGTGACCTATTGGGTTTTGATTTATTGTTCTCTTGGTCTTAGCTTTAATATCAAATTTGTATCAAAAAATTCACATTTCTCATTCCCCCATTGACTAGGATCAATACGAGTTTGTTAAAAAGTGCTTTACTTAAAGCTAGGGCAGGGGTTCGTCCTATTAGATTTCAGTGTGAGGTGATCCATGTCTACGCAGCAAATAAATATTAATGAAATTCTTGATGATACCTATGTTGTGCTGCTCGCGGGAGGTCAGGGGAGCAGGTTGCATGAGTTAACTGAGTCCAGAGCTAAACCTGCTTTGGAGTTTGGTTGTACCCATCGAATTATTGATTTCCCGCTGTCAAATTGCGCCAACTCAGGACTTAAAAGAATTGCTGTTGTGACTCAATATAAAGCCCAAAGCCTGATACGACATTTGGTCAACGGGTGGACGAATTACCAAAGAGGGTTTAATACTTTTCTGGAAATTATGCCAGCGTCTCAGCAACTTAATACCGACTGGTATAGTGGAACTGCCAATGCACTTTACCAAAACTTAGCATTTTTGAAGTCTAGTAACGCAAAATTCATTTTGGTTTTATCCGGTGATCATATATATAAAATGGATTATCGAACATTATTAGCCGATCACGTACGTTCAAAAGCAGATATGACAGTGTCATGTATTGAGATGCCTAAAATTGAAGCTGCAGGTAAATTTGGTGTGATGAATGTTGATAGTTGCGACAGGATCATCTCATTCGAAGAAAAACCCCAGGATCCCCAATGTTTGCAAGACTCCCCTGGAAATGTTTTAGCCTCAATGGGGAATTATGTATTTTCCATGGACTTTCTCACCCAGCAATTGGAAAAAGATGCCAATGATGTTGGTTCACAGCATGATTTCGGCAAAGATATTATTCCCAAAATCATTCAACAATCCCATATACACGCCTATCGTTTTCATACACAAAGTGATGAAAAAGAAGTTTATTGGAAAGATGTCGGTACTATTGATGCCTATTGGCAGGCAAATATGGCGTTGTTAGGGCCTCATCCTGCGGCAAAAGTAAATGATGTCCACTGGCCAATTTGGAGTAACCCCAGCTGCCATGCACCCACTCAAATTGTTAGTGACGAATTAGGGCGAAGTGCACGGATAAAAGATTCACTCTTGGCAAACGGTACATTTTTACAATTCTGCTCTATCAGTGGTTCTTTATTATGCACCAATGTGAGGGTTGAAGAGGGAGCAAACTTAGTTGATTCGGTGATTTTACCCAATGTAACTATTGGCAAAAATGTTCGGGTAACTCGATGCATTATTGATCAAAATTGTCATATTCCAGATGGTCTTAAAATTGGCATCAATATGCAAGAGGATAAAAAACGAGGCTTTCGAATTAGTCCAAAAGGGATTAGGCTAGTCACTCAGGCTATGATAGATAATTTAGTTTCCATTCAGCAGTATGAACATAACCAATCTAGTGCTCAAAAACGAACTGAAATTGATGAAACCGTAAACCTTGGGCCACATATAGTTGAACTTGAAAATGAAATTAGTCAACGGCCAATTTTATAAATATCAATTAAACATCGTATTCATGGTTTTTGTAACCAAAGACAGAAAATAACAATAGGAGGCACCATGCTAAAAACGATTCCTGATCTACTACAAGAAGCGAGACAAAATGTCCGAACTATAACTGCCAAAGAAGCGAATGCTGAGCGAGAACAGAATAATGGAATCATTATCGATGTGCGAGAGCCGGCAGAATTTGAAGCTGGTTCTGCAAGTGGCGCTGTGAATGTCCCAAGAGGACTGTTGGAAGTCAAGATGCTAGAGATGGAGAAAGATCCTAATCGTCCTATTTACTTGCATTGTGCGTCTTCATTGCGCGCCGCACTTGGAGCGGAACAATTGGCAAGAGTGGGTTATCAAAACGTCAGTGTGATCACCTGCTCCATGGATGATATTAAAAAAGCGTGTTGCTAACTGAATACGTGATGCTAAGTATGAAGTCAGAGCATAGTTATCTGTCACACTAAACCAAAGGTTAGCTTAATAACACAGCAACAGGGGGCTACTTGAAATGCCCCCTAGCGATAAGGAAATCACTCCGTCATGGTTTTGGCTTCTGATTCAAATATTTCAGCGATGTTCAAGGTCATGTGTTTATCTTTTGCTTTCAATATATAGACCCATTGTTTGTCACAAATACACTTACTTATTTCATTAAGTAAGTGTATTTGGCGATTTTGCGAGTTTAAATCCCTTTGTTTAATGATTAATCTTACTTTGATGTGTTGTGCTAAACCTGTGAGAAATTGAATGTTTAACTAGAAGCCCAGTTTGAATCCCTGAGTTTCCTAAGGGATAGAGTGAACTAAGGTAAACTACATTCATCGTGAACTAAGATAGATTCAACCATAAGCGTTTGTTTCTGAAGCAGTGACAAGATAAAGTGAATGCAAACAACAGCATAGAAACAGGTTTTATGACAACTCAGCGATGGTCTATCGAATTTGACAATGTGACTTTTGGTTATCCTAGTCCACGCCCTTCGAATTTAGGGGAGGCGCAAGGTCTCACAATTGACATTAAAAAGTGGCAAGTAGAAGAAAACCAAACTGTTTTTATTTCTGGTCAATCTGGCTCAGGTAAGAGTACCTTGCTAAACCTGATTTGTGGTACTTTGCAGCCATCTAGTGGCAGTATATCAATATTGGGGCAAGCTTTTTCAGCACTTTCTGAGAGTAAGCGAGATCGATTCCGAGCAGAACATATTGGTGTGGTTTTCCAACAGTTTAATTTGATCCCTTATCTTAGTGTGAAACAGAATATTGAATTAGCCGCATATTTTGGTAAGGGACTCAAAGTCGCTACAACTGAGACGATTATCAATATTTGTCAGCAACTGAACCTGCCATCTACATTGCTCCAGGCACCGGCAAGCCAACTTAGCGTTGGTCAGCAGCAACGGGTGGCAATTGCACGTGCGCTGATTAATCAACCTGAGCTACTAATTGTCGATGAACCGACTTCTGCCCTTGATTCTTCTGCGCGAGACAGTTTCATGCAACTACTGATGGATAGCGCTAAACGCTATCAGTTTACCTTATTGTTTGTGAGCCACGATTTAAGCTTGGCAGACTATTTTGAACAGCATATTAAACTTGCTGATATCAACCAAGCAGGGGAGATAAGTGAATGATACTCAGTATTGCTTTAAAGAGCCTGAATCATCGTCTAACGGCGGTACTACTCACCATGTTATCCATAATAGTGAGTGTTTCCCTGCTGCTCAGTGTCGAGCATCTCAGAATTCAAGCTAAAGACAGTTTTGGTCGAACTATTTCTGGTGTCGATCTTATAGTTGGTGCGCCAACAGGGCAATCCAATTTGCTGCTGTACTCGGTATTTCGAATAGGTAACCCAACGAATAATGTGTCTTGGGATAGTTACCAAGCGTTGGCAAAACTACCCAGTGTTAAGTGGATAATACCTATTGCATTGGGAGACTCCCATCGCGGTTTTCGGGTTTTGGGTACCAACAATAATTACTTTCAACACTTTCAATACGGCAGTAAACAACCTTTAGTTCTGGCACAAGGGACACAATTATTATCAACTTTTGATGCAGTAATAGGTGCCGCCGTTGCCAAAAAGCTCAATTATCAATTAGGGGATGAAATTGAGATGTCCCATGGCTTAGCTGAGGTTAGCTTTACTAAACATTCCCATTCTCCCTTTGTTGTAAAAGGGATTTTAGAACCCACAGGCACGCCAGTAGATCAAACCATTCATGTTAGTTTAGCTGGCTTGGAAGCTGCTCACAAAAGTGAGTCTGAAATTGACGAAATTCTTCACCAGATAGAAGCTGGTGAGCAAGTCGATATAGACATCGATGGTGTGACAGCCATGTTTATTGGATTGAACTCGAAAATGCAATTGTTTCAATTACAGCGCGGGATAAATCAATACAAAAAAGAGCCTATGTTAGCCATTATACCTGGAGTGGCATTTTCTGAATTGTGGCAATTGGTTGGCAATGTTGAGAACATGTTGTTATTTATCTCGGCACTTATTTTGTTTTCTTCATTACTTGGCTTAGGGACGATGTTACTCACCACGGTTAGAGAGCGACGACATGAAATGGCAATTCTTCGTGCCATAGGTGCCCATTCAAGAGTGATTTTTTTGTTGATTCAGATGGAAGCAATGCTGCTTAGCCTATTTGCTAGTGTCATTGCGTTGATATTGGTTTGGTTAGGTTTTCAATTTGGTGCTAAATGGTTAAGTGCTGAATACGGTTTATTTATTGAAAATAGCATTTTAGGATTACGTTCATTGGCGATTATTGGCCTTGTCAGTGGTGCTACCTTTTTAATCGCATGTATTCCAGCCATAAGTGCCTATCGTCAATCGATTCAACAAGGATTGATTAGTAAATGAGCCAGCTTGATAACCCCAAACCGCTTACTCATCAACAAGCCATGCGTTACAGTCGGCAGATTATGTTGCCTGGGTTTGACCTAGATAAGCAAGAGCGTTTACTGACTAAAAACATCTTGTTAATCGGTGTTGGCGGCTTGGGTTGTGCAGCCGCTCAATATTTGGTGGCCAGTGGGGTAGCTGGAATAACCTTGGTCGATGATGATGTGGTGGAGCATTCAAATCTACAACGACAGGTTTTGCATCATGAGTCTGATATTGGAAAGCGTAAATGCGAATCTGCAAAAGAGAAATTAACGTCCATCAATAGTCAAACAACAATCAATACCATCCAGCAACGTTTAGATGACAAAACCTTAGAAATGGTCTTAGCCAAGCATCATATTGTATTGGATTGTAGCGATAATTTAGCCACCCGAAATCAATTGAATCGAGCTTGTTTGCAAGCAAATATTCCGTTGGTGTCTGGGGCGGCGATTCGCATGGAAGGGCAAATATTTAGCATGCAACCGCAAAACAATGATGCCTGTTATGGCTGTTTAAGTCGATTCTTTGGGGAGCAGCAATTGAGCTGCGTGGATGCTGGCGTGCTTTCTCCTGTGGTGGGGATCATTGGCGCAATGCAAGCGTTAGAAGGGATTAAAATACTGGTTGATTTTGGCCATTCGTTAAGTAATAAATTAATGTTATTTGATGCAATGACCATGCAATGGCAAACATTCGCGGTAAAAAAGCATGGAGATTGCCCAGTTTGTTCTGTTCCTACTTAAACAACGTTGTTTAGTTAACATTAAATCGATTGAGCACAACCGTCTGTATGGTGTGACATGCCAAAAAATACTACACTGGATAAAAAACGTAAAAACCTCTGTGCGGGTTAGAAATATCTGCCAAGTCACCTAAATTGCCAATTAGGCGAGTTATTTTATGCGTATAAATCCATACCCAGCATATGAATAATGGTAAGCAGTCTTGGTGTCCACTGGACGTATTTTATCAAGAACGCTTTTACGTTATAAAAATTTTAATGCTTTAAATATTGGATTGGATGTGGGAGTCACTTTGAAAATTCTATCTAAAACCAGCATGCGTGTGTTGAATTCTATTGTGGTCTTAGGGCTGTTAGCAGTGTCTTTTCAAGGACAGTCTTTTGACGGGCAGTTGGTAAGGCAATTGTCTCAGGGCACGGTAAAAGGAGTACATCAGGGCAACAGTATTATATTTAAAGGGATCCCATACGCTGAGCCTCCTATTGCTGACCATCGTTGGCAGCCACCCTTACCTCCAGCTAAGTTTGTGGGTGAATTTTCCGCAGAACAATATGGTCCAGTTTGCCCTCAAAAAAGTCAAAAATTAACGCAAAGTGAAAACTGTTTAACCTTAAATATATTTAGTCCAGACTCAATCGACATAGAAGCGCAAAGTTTGCCCGTTTTGGTCTGGATTCATGGCGGCGGATTCGTTTTTGGATCTGGCAACATGACAGCCCAAGGACATAAAAATTGGAATGATAATGAGATTATTTTAGTCTCATTTAACTATCGTTTGGGGGCATTAGGAATTTTTGCACCTAGCGATATGACGTTGCCGAAAGGAGCGAATTTCAGTGTGATGGACATGGTTGCCGCACTGAAATGGTTAAAAGCTAATATAAGTGCCTTTGGTGGTGATCCGAATCGTATCACCATTGCCGGTGGATCTGCTGGCGGTATGGCAGTTCAAATGCTAATGGTTAATCCACAAAGCCAAGGATTGTTTCAAGGGGCGATCTCACAAAGCGGTTATGGAGCCTGGCCTTTACCAAGAACAAAGGATGCCGCAGAATTAAAGTCCAGTCCCAGTGCTGAAGAGTTATCTGATCAGATTGCTCGCAGAGCGCTAAATATAGAAGGGAAGGAGATTGTTACTGAAAACCTGAGTGAATTTTTGTTTGAGGTCTCAGCGGCGTCGCTTGTGGCAGCCATTGATGGATTTCACATTCCTATTGTTGATGGCAAAACCTTACCTGAAGAGCCTGCCATTATGTTTGTGCAAGGCAGACAACATTCAGTACCCTATATTAGCGGTGGAAATAGTTACGAAGGCAGTGTTTACCCTTATTCTGGGGTCGAACCAACAGCTCTATTTTCCCTAATGGGGAAACATAAAGAACGGATAAAACAACTATATAAACTCGATGAAGTTTCCACCTCTGCGGTACCTTATCAACATTTATTTGGTGATTTACGCTATCTATTAGCCGCTAAGTTGACCTCCCAAAGCATGGACAATATTGGCCAGGCTGGATATCGATACTTTTATAATTATGTAAGTGACAAACGAGCGTTTTCCAATGGTGCTAAGCATGCATCAGAGACCTATAAGTTGTTTCAAGCTGATAATGTGCCGGTATTAAATCAAATGCGTCAATATTGGTATAACTTTATTAAACAGCAAAATCCAAATGGTCCTAACTTACCCAAATGGCCAAACTTGAATGAAAACAACCAAGGGTGGCTAGAGATTGCTGACAAAATAAACGTCAGGCCTGAAGTCCGTGCTGACAAACTAGCCATTCTCGAAAGTCTATTTCATCAGCGTCGCGATGAGATAAAAACCGGTAACTGAGTTAACAATTTGTTCACAGTTAATTATGAATGAGGCGGCGAATTTACATATAAATCGTGCTGATTAATGTACTGCGCCACTTCTTTGGGCACTTGATTGTCGATATTTTGATGATTAATTAAATTATTTCGAACTTCTGTAGAGCGTATGGCTACGCGTTCGGGAACGACTAAAATTTCCCAATTATCAGTCACTTCCTGAGATTTATAAAATTTATGCCAGTTGACTTTATTATCAGGACCCATAACGAATGTCAGCTTGGCATCAGGGAAGTATTCAGCTTGTAAATAGGTTAGTAAATCAAAGGTATAAATAGGGTTAGTGCCATCGCTTAGTTGTTCTTCAACAGGGAATACTTCAACCTTGGGATCGTTTAGTTGCTGTGCAAATAAATGCAACATTGATACTCTGTGTTCGTAAGACAGCATTTTTTTAGAAAATGCATGGGCATATGAAGGGATAAGCAATATGCTGTCAAAACTTGGATGTTGAGCGGAAATGTATTCTATTGCGTCTTGATGCCCTAAAGTGGGGGGGTTAAATGCAGCACCAAAAATCGCTATTTTCATATTTTCAGGTTCCAATAAAAATAAGTGTAGTTGCAAATTAGAGTCAGTAAAAACACCGACTATTGAGCCATAACTTTGACCAAAAGTGTAGTCAAAACCGCGAAAAATTAGAAACATAAAAATAAATTGTTGTCAAAATGTATACTGCGTAAACGTGGTATTAAAATTCAGGGAAAGGTGTTAATGAAATCAAAAATCGCATCGATTAACGTGGATCCACAAAAAGGATTTACACCTATTTGTCCTGATGAACTGCCAGTGGAGGAGGGGGACCAAATTGTGCCTGAGCTTCTTGCCCAAAATGCATTGGCTGATTTCATAATAGGTTCAAGTGATGCCCATTGTGAACAGGCGTTGTTTCGAGTTGAACGTGATGAAGATCAGTTTCAAAGCCTAGACTACGCGAATACTGACTGTACATTTAAAATGCATTGTCGTCCTGGCACCAAAGGGTTTGAGTTACTAGATGGACTTCCAAGTGCTACTGAATATGATTTTTTTGTGTGGAAAGGGGTTGCGCCTGATCTTCACCCATATGGTGCCTGTTACCACGATCTGGCGGAAAAGTTGTCTACGGGTATCATTGAATATTTGGTGTTTAACAATGTTGATACGGTAATTGTTGGCGGTTTAGCTACTGATTATTGTGTTGCGACCACGGCAATCCAATTGCAAGATTCCAAGCGTTTCAATGTCGTTTTAAACTTAGGGGCGTGCAGGGGCATTACTCCAGAAGGGGTAAAACAACAGTTGGCATTAATGGAAGCGAAAGGGATTACCATCTTGCAGAATAGTCATGCAGTAGAAACATGGCTAGGGAAGGAGGGAGCAAGTTAGTGAACTTTTCAAAGGCTTCAGTTAAGCGCAATTCTATATTTAGAAAAAACCTCAACTTTTCTACCTTAGACAACGACTACTACAAAATGAATATGTGGCAATGTTTTATGCATCAATATCCCTATATTGAAGAAGCCGAATATCGTTTTTTTATGCGCAGTGATGTGGATTTGAGGCCCTACAAAGCAGAGATCCAGCAGGAGTTACACAAACTTGATGGCTTAAAGTTCACCGATGATCAAATTCGTTGGTTAGAAAAAACACCTTGGTATACTAAAGATTTTATTGAGTGGGCAAGGATGTGGTCGTTTCAAAGTCGATTTTTGTACGTAACAGAGGTTAATGATCAGTTGGCCATCAGCGCACGTGGTCCTTTGATGCATATTCATAATTTTGAAATGCCAGTCTTGTCCACTGTAGCCGAAGTGTATAACCGCCGTAATTACCCAAATAAGTCTTATCAGGATGTGCGTAAACCGCTATTTAAAAAAATTGATTGGTTAAAAACGCAGCATCAAAAGCATGATCTCACCGGCCTAACCTTAGCCGATTTTGGTACTCGCCGAAGGTTTAGTTACGAAACTCAGTTGACTGTGGTGGATATGCTAAATAAGCAATTACCGGAGTTTTTCCTTGGAACATCTAATATGCATATTGCCAAAGAGTTAGGGGTGACCCCTATTGGTACTATGGCTCACGAGATCTTTATGTTGTCCCAGCAAGTGGGGGTGCAATTGGCCCACTCACAGAAACATACATTAGAGTGCTGGGTTAAAGAGTTTCGTGGGCAATTGGGTTACGCCCTCACCGATGTCATTGGTATGGATGCTTTTGTTAGAGATTTTGATTTATATTTCGCTAAGTTATTTGAGGGGCTGCGCCAGGATTCTGGTTGCCCGTTTGAGTTCGGTGAAAAAGCCATAAAAATGTATAGGGACCTTAAGTTAGATCCGACTACAAAAACGGTGATTTTTAGTGACGCTCTTAATTTTGAAAAAATGGTAGAGTTATTTTTACACTTTCGCGGCAGGATCCGTACTTCTTTTGGTATTGGGACCTTTTTATCCAACGACGTCGAAGGGGTAGAGCCGCTAAATATGGTGATGAAGCTGGTTAAAGTAAACGGTAAACCCGTTGCAAAAATATCTGATACTGCGGGTAAAAACTTGTGTGATGATGAGAATTTTGTGCGCTATTTAAAAGATGTCTATAACGTAACTTGGGCCTAAAAAAGTTATTTGAAAGGGGGAAAGAAAGCCTGAAGAACCTAAAGTGACTAAGCTAATAAGTCACTTCAACGGTATTCAGGCTTTAGCTATTGATGATGATTAATTAATGGTTACTGCTGATAAGTTGGATAATCTTGGCTAATGCGATAAATCAATAGCGCTGCTTTATGCATGTTTTTGGCAAAACTGTCCATGTCAGCAACCTCATTTTTTGTATGCCCCCCGGTTCCCATTAAACCTAAACCATCAAGGGCCATATTCACGTGCTCAGCGGCAAAAGATATGTCCGCTGCCCCAGCATTGCGTGGGTTAACCGCCTCCACTTTGCCGTAACCTAGAGAATAACTTATGTCGCTATACCATTCTAATAATTGGTAGTTCTGCGGGGTTGGCGCCATAGGCGGA
The DNA here is from genome assembly GCF_030548205.1 of Aliiglaciecola sp. 3_MG-2023. GTDB lineage: Bacteria > Pseudomonadota > Gammaproteobacteria > Enterobacterales > Alteromonadaceae > Aliiglaciecola. The sequence goes on from NZ_JAUORV010000008.1 coordinate 79,079, forward strand.
TATCCTTCTCCTATCGTTAGGGTGGCACTTGTATGCAATAAATTCTGTTTAACAATGTCTTGCATGGTCGTTTTGGCTGTGATTAATTCCTCGTGGGTCAATGCGCGTATTCCACCTTTGACTAACAGAGTTTGCGCAACCACGTTGTTTTTACCAAATGCGCTACCTTTAGCTGTTTCATCATTAAAAGTTACTTCAGTTCCCCCTAAAATCACTCCTGGATTAAAGGTTAGATCTCCCAGATTGGCCAATGCCTGGCGAAAAGTATCAAGGATCCGCGCAGCTTCAAACACTGCGCCATAGCCAACTTTATCACTAAAGATTTGTGATGAATGTGCTGGCCGTCCAGTGACTTCTAATTGCCAGTCTACTGAGCCTCTGCGTGCCACTACGGCGGTTTTGATACTACCATCACCATCTTCAAAACCTAGGGCAATATCCGCCCATTTAGCTGCTTCTATTATGGCTGCTTTTGATGCGGATAATGGTTTACCACTGCGCTCTTCATCTCCGGTCATTACAATCTGAATGCTGACATCATCCAATAATCCTAAGGTTTTCAAGGCACGCATTACCTCAATAATGATAACGTCTCCGCCTTTCATGTCAGTAACACCGGGCCCGGAGGCTTTGTTATCAGCTAAACTTTGATAAGTTTGAAAAGTGTCTGATTTAGCAAACACAGTATCAAGATGACCTATCATCAAAATCTTAGGGCCTTTGGTCCCGTAGCGAGCGACTAAATGTCCGGCGCGTCCAAAACTCGCTCCATCTTGCCATTGCACATCAAATCCAAGCTGCGCCAATTCCGCTTTGAATAACATTCCAACTTTTTTAACACCGCTAAAATTCATGGTGCCACTATTGATATTTACCGATTCAACTAACAAAGCTTGGGCTTGTGGCAAACGTTGATTTATGGTTTCTACGATTTTAGCTTCTATTTGTGGCGGAGTTTTAGCTGCATTTGCTATGAATGAGAATAATATTAAAGAAAGCAGAAAAGCGCGTTGAAATGTCATAGTCGTCCCAAGGTATTTGATTTATTCAACAGCATAAAATTTGCTTCTTATAAAGTCTAGTTATATGAAAAATGCTTAAAACTGAAGATTTTACGCAATTGATTAAGTATCGCGCTATAAATGCAACCCATATTCCTGTAAATTACGCCCACTTTTTGTCATCATACTTAATCAATCTAGCGCGGTCTTAATTATCATTGCGCATACAGCACAGTAGATTGAACATTTATTCAACGAGGAAATTTATGAAAGCACTTTCTGACATAGCCGTAGTTGGCTTAGCCGTAATGGGTGAAAACCTGATCTTAAATATGGCTAGTAAAGGGTTTACGGTTACAGCCTATAACCGCTCCTATAGTAAAGTGGAAAATTTTCTAGGAACCCGAGCAAAAGATAAAACCATTCGTGGTGCCGATTCCATAGAGTCACTTGTTGCATCTTTAAGTTCACCACGAAAAATCATGCTTATGGTTAAATCGGGACAGCCAGTAGATGACTTTATCGAGCAACTTATCCCGCATTTAGATCAAGGCGATATCATCATTGATGGCGGCAACAGCCAATTTGAAGATTCTAATCGACGCACCGCTATGCTAACCGAAAAAGGTTTGTTATACGTGGGAACTGGGGTATCAGGTGGAGAAGAAGGCGCTCTCCTTGGGCCATCAATTATGCCCGGTGGAAACCCTCAAGCATGGCCCCATGTAAAACCGATATTCCAAGCTATTTCGGCTAAGGTAAAAGACGAAAATGGTGAGTTATCAATTCCCTGTTGTGATTGGGTTGGAGAAGGTGGAGCAGGTCACTTTGTGAAAATGGTTCACAACGGCATTGAATACGGTGACATGCAAATCATTTGTGAAGGTTTCATTTTAATGCAAGATCTGTTGGGCATGAGTACCGATGAAATGCAGGCTGTTTTCAAACAGTGGAATGAAACTGAATTATCGAGTTATTTGACTGAAATTACCGCGGATATTTTGGGCTATAAAGAAAACGGTGAAGCCCTAGTGAATAGTATTTTAGACACTGCGGGACAAAAAGGTACAGGTAAGTGGACAGGCATCACTGCGTTGCATTTAGGCGTGCCTTTAACCTTAATTGGCGAGGCAGTTTTTGCTCGTTGTCTATCGGCAATAAAAGAACAACGAGTGCAAGCCGCTAAAACCATAAGCGGACCAAAAGTTGAATTCACTGGTGATAAAGTCGCCTTTCTTGAAAGCTTACGTCAAGCATTACTGGCATCCAAAATCGTTTCATACGCCCAGGGGTTTGCGGTTTTACAAGAAGCCGCTAAAGAATATAAATGGAATCTAGACTATGGCAGCATCGCCATGATGTGGCGTGAAGGTTGTATTATACGTTCAGTATTTTTAGATAACATCAAAGCCGCTTACGACAACAATCCTGACTTAGACAATTTATTGTTAGATGACTACTTTAACCAAGTGGTTGCTAAAGCCCAGCAAGGGTGGCGGGAAGTGGTAGCAACAGCAGCAATGCAAGGTGTTGCAGTGCCTTGTTTGTCATCTGCCCTTAGTTATTTCGATGGATATCGTACGGAAAACTTACCGGCTAATTTATTGCAAGCTCAGCGAGACTATTTTGGTGCTCACACCTATGAGCGCAAGGATAAACCTCGTGGTGAATTCTTCCACACAAATTGGACGGGAAGAGGCGGAGATACGGCTTCAACTACCTATGACGTGTAATTCATTCTTATCTTAAAAAAAGCTGCTTATGCAGCTTTTTTTATGCCTGTGTAATAGCAAAATTCACCATTTTAGAACGTCTTTAAACATGGGCGATAAGTGTGTGGCCATAGAAAGGTGTTGAGCACGGCTAGGATGGGGATCAAATTCATCTCCTTCACAGTCTATGCAAGGCAAGTAATGAAGGTGTGGGTGATTGAGTTGCTTTACAATGGTTTCAAGACATTGGATTAAAATGCGTTTCTTTACTTTATTTTCGGCGCTATTACTCAACATGGGTCCTTCTGAAATCATCATTTGGACATTAGGATATAAGGCGAATAAATGTTGAATCCATTCTTGATAGCGCTGCTTGAACAAGTCTATATCAGGTATGTCGTTGTAAAAGTCATTAGTACCTAAGCAAATGAAAATACCATCAGGTATATAGCTATTCATGGGCCACGAGTGAGTATGAGATGGGATAGTCAGAGGAAAAATCTCTGGTAGCTGTGGATTATCGGCTAAAGTATGTGAGCCTTGAAGTAGCCCTCGTCCGCCATAACCAATTAGATGCACTTGAGCATCTAGCATCCTACCGATATGCATTCCAAAAGATTGGTTAGCATTCGATAAATGGGGACCTTTACGCGCATTTTCGCCCCTCGCTGGTCTTTCCATTAATGCCCCCGATGTTATTGAGTCACCAATGAAAATTAATTTACGTGTGGGAAGAATAGGGGCCGCTAACAGCTCACCCTGATTTATGTGGAGAGCTTTTAATTGAATATTCCCATGCCAACTTTCCCCGCGATTGATAAGTTTAATTGTGCAATCTTTTATGTGATTAGCATTAAATAACTGAAAGGTTTTTGGCGTCGCGGAAAGCACCAATATTTTTGCCAATTTATGATTAATTTCAACATCAATTCTGCCTTTGCCTAACAGCGAGTGCGCAATCAGTTGGACACTTTTGGCAGCCACATTAAAGTTTACGCTAACCCCTGGATAACTGAAGACTAGGGTGCTATCTGAGCGTAAAGTTCTGCCCATTACCGCGAACCGCGGATCTGCAATGTGGATTTCTTTTTTCATTTTTAACCAAAACTCAGTTGGTTATGCGATATATAGTGGGAATTATACGGTAGATGGTATGTTGAATTACATAGCAAAGGGTAAACTATCCTAGAACTTGTTTTATTGGGTTGCTTTAATTGATTCTCTGTCTTTCTATAGACAATAAGATAACTCTTGGTTATCTAAGCTTCTAATTACTGCAACGAGTGAAACGCTTCTCCCCTATTTTCCAGTTTTGCTGGATGTTTTAGCCCCGCTTTTTGCGGGGCTTTTTTATTTTTCACGTATTTTCGTCCAAAGTAGCACTTATATTTCCTAATCATTTCTATGTAATTCTGTTTATTTGAAAGCCCTTAATCGCCCTCAACTAAAGTCTAATTGTGATTAAATTACACTTTGTCTATCGTCTAAAAATTGAAGTAAAACAAATGGATAAGGATATTTAATTGAATGTTATTTACGCCTATTTAACATTTGTTAAGTGGTTCTGAGGTTCGTCTCTTAGACTAACTTATTATTTTTTAAAAGGTTTATTGTGAAATAATTTGAATATTCAGGATATGCCAGCTATAAATAATACTGTTAGCAAGCACAAAAAAACTTATACATTTAAATGTGCTTGTTCACCGTGGGAAATCGGTATCAGTGCGAAGATAAGCGCTTAACTGGCAACCATGCTTACCTCAAAAAGTGGTTAACACTAGACGGAAAATTAAAAACTATTATGGGAACACACATGAATAAAAATCTATCCAAACTCTCTATGAGTATCAAAGTAGGGTTGTCGGCTACTGCTGCCTTGACTTTGGCGTTTACAATGCCGGCAATGGCACAAGATGCCGAAAGTGATACCGCTAACGTTGAAAAAATAGCCGTCGTTGGTAGCCGTGCAGCGCCGCGGTCCGTAGGGGATTCTCCCGTTCCAATTGATATTATTGGCTCTGACGAGTTAGCCAAAGCCGGTAATACCGATATGCTGGAAATACTAAAAGGTACAGTACCTTCACTTAACGTTCACACGAACCCAATTAGTGATGCCGCTACCTTGGTACGTCCCGCAAATTTACGTGGACTATCAGCGGATAGCACACTGGTATTATTAAATGGTAAACGCCGCCATCGTTCATCCGTTATCGCGTTTTTAGGCGGTGGCATTAATGATGGTGCACAAGGCCCTGATATTTCAGTTATCCCAAGTATTGCTTTGAAACAGGTTGAAGTATTGCGTGATGGTGCGGCAGCTCAATATGGTTCTGATGCTATCGCAGGTGTAATGAACTTCGTTTTAAAAGATGATGCTGAAGGCGGCTCATTGCAAGTTCGTCACGGTGAATATTATGAAGGCGATGGCACGACAACAGAAATTTCTGGAAACGTAGGTATGCCATTCACTGACAGTGGTTTTGCAAACTTGAGTTTTCAATATAAAAATGCAGATGCAACCAGTCGAAGTGTGCAACGTCCAGATGCAGCGGCGTTTGCAGATGCTGGATTAACGGTTGAAGATCCCGCACAAATTTGGGGCTCTCCTGAAATAAACGATGACATTACTATCTTTGGTAACGTTGGTTTAGATTTAGGTAATGATAAAGAATTCTACATGTTTGGTAACTACTCCGAACGTGATGTAAAAGGTGGCTTCTACTATCGTAACCCTACAACCCGTCCGGGTGTTTATGGCGGTATTGTGCGTAACTTAGATGGCACACCTTCTTATCGCCCTGGTGATGATGATCCAACCGGTCAAGCTGCTTGGGATGCAGCACCTGCAACGGTTCTTGTTGGTTCTTTAGATGGTTTGGAGCAGCAATTAAATTGTCCAGTAGTTGAAATCGGTGACAATGGTCTTCCTGATCAAACGGCACTAGATTCATTAACTGCGGCAAATTGTTTCTCTTTCAACCAAATGCTCCCTGGAGGTTTTACTCCAAACTTTGGTGGTAATATAACTGATACTTCTTTAACAATTGGTACTAAAGGTGAAATTAAAGAAGGTTTCGCTGAAGGAATTTTATACGATATTAGTGGTGCTGTTGGTCGTAATGAATCGCAGTTTTTCATCTACAATACAGTCAATGCTTCCCTTGGTCCTGATACTCCTCGCGATTTCTCACCGGGTAAATACATTCAATTAGAGAAAACCTTTAATTTCGATTTGGTTAAATTGATTGATGCCGACTTATATGACGACATTAACCTTGCCGGTGGTCTTGAATGGCGTGAAGAATCTTTTGAAGTGATTGCAGGTGACGAAGCATCTTTTGTTGCTGGCGATCTTTTCTCTCAAGGGTTTAGCGTAGGCTCTAATGGTTTCCCTGGATTTAAACCTTCAGATCAAGGGGTTTCAACTCGTCGTAGTGCTGCCTTGTATGTTGATGCAGAAGTTCCCTTCACAGAAGCTTTCTTAATGGGTTACGCTTTACGTTACGAAGATTATGATACCTTTGGTTCAACGACTAATTACAAGATTTCAGCACAGTTTCATGCCACAGATGATCTCTCATTCCGTGGTTCTGTAAGCACTGGTTTCCGTGCTCCTACTGTTGGTCAAGCGAACGTAAGTAACGTGCAAACTAACTTAGACAGTGGTGTATTAGTTGATTCAGCGTTGCTTCCGCCTACTAATCCAATATCTGTGCAACTTGGTGGTACTGAACTAGAGCCAGAAGAGTCTCAAAGCTATACCTTTGGTATGATTTATCAAGTTGGTAGTGTTTTCGTTACAGTTGATTACTACAACATTCAAGTTGAAGACCGTATTAGTCAATCGGATAAAATCAATCTGTCTGATGAAGATAAAGAAGTCCTTAAGGATGCAGGTGTACAAAACGTCGATGGTTTGGCACAGGTTAGCTTCTTTACTAACGACTTTGATACAACCACACAAGGGATTGATGTAGTGGCAAATTACACTACCAGTCTTTTTGATGGGAGTTCAACGTTTGCCTTAGCGTATAACTGGAATGAAACCGAAGTTGATAAATTTTCTGATATCACCGGTGAATTCAAAGTTAAGCGTATTGAAGAAGATTTACCCAATCACAGAGCTACGCTGACATGGTCACAAAGTTGGGATAGCTTCAGTATGTTCACGCGCTTGAATTACTACGGTGAGTACCAAGGTGTGCATGTGGATTATGATGCGACAGCTATTACGGCTGATTCAGCGGTTACCGTTGACTTCGAAGCGAGTTATTTCGTGAACGATGCCATCACACTCTCTGCTGGTGCGCAAAACTTGTTTGATCAGGATGCTGAAAAAATCAATATCCCAGCCGATCAAGGAATCGCAAACAACACTTGGGGTGGCGTATATTACGAGACGTCTCCAATGGGGTTCAATGGCGGTTTTTATTACTTAAAAGCTACTTACAACTTCTAATTTAAACTGAAGTATGAAAGCCTTGTCAGTAGACAAGGCTTTTTTTTTGGATTAACGCGAGATAAATATTGAATAATCACATTCGCAGCGGAAATGACTATTTAACCAAAGGTGATTTAATCAATGCGCAGAACGTATTTGTTCAGCTATTGAAAAGTGAACCAAACAACGGGATGGGATATCTAGGCTTGGGCAAGGTCGCAAAAGCGGCTTTCCAATATGATCAGGCAATCAATTTGTTGCAAAAAGCCTGTCATCTACTGGATAAACAGCCTGAGCCGCTGTTAGAACTAGCAGATGCTTTTAGTGTTGTGCATGCTCCTGAAGATGCTCAGACCGTATTGCGTTATGCTTACGAAAATTGTCCGCAAGACAAAGCAGTGCATTCTGCATTGGTTCAGCATTATATTTCGACGGCTCAGAACACCCAAGCACTTCCACTGTTGCGGTCGCAAATAACATCTACAGATCCCGTATTTGCAGCCTATGGTTGGTTAGATTTAATCCGTATTCAAGGGCAACCTTTGAGCAATGATCAGTGGCAGTTAATTCATATCAGTTACCAAAGTTCGACTGCCAACTCACACCATCGCATGCTACTCGACTATGCATTAGGCCAGGCATACGACAAACAAAAAAATTATTCTCAAGCCATTGAATATTTGCAAAAGGCCAACGCCTATCAATTAACATTGTGTACTTATCGCACTGAACAGATGTCAGATTTTTTTTCGACTTTAAGAGCATGTTATCAAAAGGTCAGTTTTGCAAAAGACTCGGCTAATCCACTAAGAAATAGGGTAACCCCAGTGTTTATCCTTGGCTTACCGCGCACAGGTTCAACCTTGCTAGAACAACTACTCTGTCAACACACTGAGGTTGCCACTTGCGGTGAAAAAGCCTATCTGAGTCAATTTAGCGTACCCTATTTGGAAAAAATGACCCAGTTAGCCTATCCTCATTTAGCCAGTAAACTAGCGGAATTGGATACTTCAAAAGTGTCAGAACACTACATTAAGTTGCTATCTATGGGCTTAAATGAGCCTTTTATTATCAATAAATTACCCGCAAATTTTCAAAATATTGGTTTGATTTATCAGCTATTCACCAATGCCAAAGTGATCCATGTTACTCGCAACATAAAGGATGTTTCTGTGTCCATATTCAAAAATTACTTTGCTGAAAATGAACCTTACTTTTGCGATTTGGATGAATTCAGTAAATATGTGAGTTTATATAAAAAACAAATGCAGTTTTGGGAGGCGTTGCTGCCCAACAGTATCCTCACTGTAAAATACGAAGATTTGGCCGCAGAGCCGAAACAAGTCATCAACAAAGTACTTAAGTATATAGGACTCGAATGGCAAGATTCTTGTGTTACTGCCATGGATGGTAAAGGGACCATTAATACCTTGAGTGCAGCTCAAGTGCGTAAACCCATTCATAACAAGTCAATTGGTCAGTGGCAAAACTATCAAGGGCTTTTCAATTAGCTGAAAAAGCGCCAAATCCCTTCCAGCCAGACAAGGGTCAATAGGGTTAATGCAATAAATACCCCAGATGATCCCATGTCTTTGGCGCGACCAATAAGAATATTGTTTTCCAGGGTAACTGCATCAGCAATTGCTTCAATGGCTGAGTTAATAATTTCCGCAAACAAAACAAATAACAATGTGCCAATAAGCACCAATAGATGCAGAGTGGAAGAAGCAATCACAAATGAAAAGGGCAGTAAAACCAATGTCATAAGTAGCTCTTGACGAAATGCCGACTCATGTTGCCAAGCCGCTACGAAACCTCGAAAGGAGCATTGCGTAGCTTTGAAAATTCGCGACAACCCTGTGCCATTGGGTTTATTTACTATCACCGATTCATCTTCAACAATCTTTGCTTGAGTCACGTTTTTTTTCATATGATTGTACTTCTGATTTATTCATCAACTAGCGAGACGACGTCCCATTGCTAAAAGTGATTTAGTTTGGATAGCGTTTTTGTAGCCCTTGATAAACACAATCACTGTAGTTGTGTAGGGTGATATCTAGTTCATTTAGTACTTCTACCAGATGTTCGTTATCTTCGCGGCCTAGCCAAACCTTTAAATAGCTACCGTCTTTATAACCGTTATCTTGTCGGAAGAAATTGAGTACATTCTTCCCAACGTATTGCCGATAAAGTTCATCTGAATCCATTTCGGCTTGTTCAACAATTTTAATAAACAGAGGTACCGAAAAACGTTTTGCTGCACATAAACCAGCTAATAACTCTAAATTTTCTAAAATGTCTTGGTTATTAAACGCATATTCTTTACCGTCGAACGTAACCGACTGGACACCACTGACTAATTCACTTGCAATAGTTTCGGCAGAGGACTCTATGTTGCCATCAAAGTCGATAATGATTGCGGAAAGCGCAAAGTGCCAAATATCCACTAATTCCATTTGCAACTGGGGTAGGTCTTTGTGTTGTGCTTTCCACCATTTCCACCCATGATGTTCAATTCCTTCAACCGCCTCTATCATTGCAGCTCTAAGGTATTGGTATCCGGCAGTTAACCACTGGGCATTAACCTTTTGATTCATTTTAGCTTGGAGGTTAAGCATGGTGTTAAGTTGAGTAGAGGAAAGCATAAAAGTCCTTATGTAGAATTAGCGAGTGCATAGTGTACTTGTTTTGTGAGAATCGGCATAGCCTGAAACAGACTAATCATAATTATAATATTAACCTTAGATAGTACGAACATCCTTATGTTTATGCATGGTTTAGGATGATTTTCTATCCGGTAATAAAAACTAAAATTTAGGAGACAGGTGTGAAGAAATACGTAATTATTTGCTTGATGTTATTTTCATCAGTAGCGTTTTCCCAAAGTAAATCAATTAATGATTTTACCAGTGGAATGCAATCAAAGGAGGGGTTTTACACCGTTTATTATCAGCCAGATAGTGGTAAGTTGTATTTGCAGATCCAAAACTTTGGGGAGCAGGTATTATTTCAAAGTAGTTTGCCACAGGGGATTGGTTCAAATGATATTGGCCTAGATAGGTTGCAGCTGGGTAAAACCCGTTTAGTGGTGTTTGAACGCTTTGGAGATAAAGTCCTACTCAAACAACTCAATACACAGTTCCGTTCAACAACCGATAATGCAGCAGAAGCGGCCAGTATTGACGAAGCTTTTGCTGATTCTGTGATTGCTGGCTTTAAAATTGTTGCACAGCAAGATGACGCTGTTTTAGTCGATTACACAGATTTTTTGTTATCTGATATTCATGGAATTTCCGCGCGCTTGACCCGAGCTAAACAAGGTAGCTTTAAAGTTGATTCAAAACGTAGTGCCGTGTACATGCCACGTACTAAATCCTTTGTTGATAATACGGAGATGGAATCATTAGTTACCTTCGGTGGTAGCAACCCTGGTAAGTATTTACAGCAGGTCACGCCTTCTCCAGATAGTATTACTGTGCATTTACATCATTCTTTAATTAGATTGCCTGACGACAAATATACTCCACGAGCATTTAGCCCTAATTCTGGTTTTAACAAGATGACCTATCAGGATTATTCTGTTCCTATTGAATCATCGATGGAACAAAGTTTAATCACCCGTCATCGCCTATTTAAAAAAGATCCTAATGCTGCAGTGAGTGAAGCAGTTGAACCTATTGTTTATTATCTAGATCCCGGTGTGCCAGAACCAGTGAGAAGCGCTTTGTATGAAGGCGCTATGTGGTGGGATCAAGCCTTTAGTAAATTAGGTTATAAAAATGCCTTCCAAGTGAAAATGTTGCCTGAAGGTGCTGACCCCATGGATGTTAGATACAACGTCATTAATTGGGTTCATCGCGCGACACGTGGCTGGTCATACGGAATGTCAGTGCGTGATCCGCGTACTGGTGAAATCATCAAAGGACAGGTTACATTAGGTTCTTTGCGTGTTCGTCAGGATTACTTAATTGCATTGGGTTTAACCAGTCCATTTAAACAAAGCGATAGCAGCATAGAAGCACAAAAGGAGATGGCGTTAGCCAGAATCCGACAATTATCCGCTCACGAAGTGGGACATACTCTAGGTATTGCCCATAACTTTGCCACCAGTGCTTATGGACGTGAGTCGGTTATGGATTATCCTCATCCTACCGTTACGGTAAAAGATGGCAAAGTCGACATTTCCGATGCGTATGCCGTAGGTATCGGCAAATGGGATGATCATGTTATTGCTTATGGTTATCAAGACTTGCCAGATGACGCAGACGAAGTCGGTTACTTAAAAGATACCATTCAAAAAGCACTTACCTCCGGAATGACTTATATCAGCGACCGTGATGCTAGACCTAGCCACGCCATTAGCCCAATTGGACATTTGTGGGATAACGGGCAAGATCCGGTGGAAGAACTGTATAATCTTATGGAAGTGCGTAAAGTCGCGTTAGCCGACTTTGGTATTGATTCCATACCTGAAGGGAAAACCCTTGCCTCATTGCAAGAAACATTAGTACCTGTTTACTATCTGCATCGTTATCAGTTAGATGCAGTGGCTAAACTGATTGGTGGTATAAACTACGCGTACGAAAGCAAAGGCGATTACTCCAAGCCTAAAGGCGTTTCCTTTGTGGAGCAAAGTAAGCAGATGGCGGCATTAGATGCCATGATAGAAACACTTTCACCTAAGTTTCTGCATATTCCCTCTAATATTAGTTCATTAATTACCCCTAAAAGTTTGGGAGAGTCTAATTCACGGGAAAGCTTTAATGGCAGAAATGGATTGAGCTTCGATCCGGTAAGTGCAGCTGAATCGGGTGCGGGTTATACTTTGGGTTTATTGCTTAAAGCTGAACGCTTAAATCGCCTTGCAGCGCGTCCTATCAATAGCCGAGATCAATTGACTATCCCTGTATTATTGGAGAAATTATTCGATGCGACAATACAACAAAAATCGAGTAAATTTGCTGCGGATGTTAAGCTACGCGTAGACTACGTGGTACTCAATAGTGTTATCCAAGCAATGCAGTCAGAAGAAATTGCTCCAGAAGCCGAAGGCGCGTTATTAGCTGGAGTGATGGACTTACACACTTGGTTGAAAAAGAATTCACGATATGGTCAAAATAAAGTGATGGCCAAACAGTTGGATTGGTTTATGGCAACCGGTGAATGGAAAGGTGACTTTGAAGTGAAGCCACTTCCACCAGGTTCGCCTATCTAAACACTGACGTATTTTATTTTAGGTTAGATGTAAGCCGGCTTTTGCCGGCTTTTTTGGGTCAGTTAGAAATTGGCTATTAAATGGAAATTAAAATGAAAAGTAGAAAAGTACATAGAATTATTGGTTTGATGCTAATTTTGCCGATGATTGGTTGGGTGATCACAGGCTTTATATTTTTCACTAAACCGGGCTATCAAGGTGCTTTTGATCAGTTGGCCATTAAAACTTATCCCTTGCAACAATCTTTTGTGATTGAGCCTGCAAGTAATTGGCTTGAAGCAAAGGTTGTTAGAACCATATTGGGTCATCATTTATTGGTCAAAACAAGGGACGGCTTTGCGCATTTAGATCCCATTTCTTATCAACCTAAAGAAGTGGCTGACAACGCAGGCTTACAATTACTCATCAATGATACGTTTTCCCATGACTCAAAACGCTATGGTGTAGTGTCATCTATTGAAGGTCATAAAGCATTAACCAATACTGGGGTGGAAGTGACTGTTAATTGGACAAACTTGACTTTGAGACAAAGCGGTCAAGATACCAAGTTAATCGATTTATTATACAAAATACATTATCTGCAATGGACATGGTCCGAAGGATTCAATCAAATTTTTGGTTTTTTAGGCCTAGTGTTATTAATTCTATTGACCCTATTTGGTATCAAAATTTTTATATCCCCTGGACACAAACAGTCGTAATCCTAAATTTGCTTCTACATCTTTCGTTATTTTTCGTTGACATATGAAATTTCACATATATGATATTTCATATATGTGAATTATCGAATGTGTTTATGAGTCCTTTACAATTTTTCAAATGTCTTTCAGACGATACGCGTCTTAAGTCGTTGATGCTCATTGCTGAGTCTGGCGAGTTATGTGTGTGTGATTTGATGGAAGCACTCAATCTTGAGCAACCCAAAATTTCCCGTCATTTAGCTGAGTTACGTAAGTGCGAACTGCTGCGGGATGAAAGACGAGGGAAGTGGGTGTATTACCGACTTCATCCTGAGTTGCCGGAATGGGCAAACAAGGTGATCCGCGAGTCTAGTCAGCACAACAAGTCATATTTTGAAGAAGCGCTGAGTAGGCTGAAAACTTCGAAAATTTCCCCTTCTAGCTGTTGTTAATTAAGGTTTTAGCATGAAAATTTTATATATTTGTACCCATAATCGTTGTCGTAGCATCCTGTCTGAAGCTATCACCAATCAGTTAGCAGGAGAGGTGATTGAAGCTAAGAGTGCAGGCAGCCAACCTGCGGGAGAAGTGCACCCACTATCCATTAAATATCTGCAAGAAGCGGGAATTTCAGTTGCGGGTTTGCAGAGTCAATCGTGGGATGATTTTGAAGATTTCGATGCTGACGTGGTAGTCACTGTATGTGATTCAGCTGCTGGGGAAGCTTGTCCTTTGTGGTTCGGAAAATCATTGAAAGTCCACTGGGGACTCAGTGATCCGTCTAAAGTGGAAGGATCAGAAGCCCAAATCGCCGCGTCTTTTAAAGCTTGCATCGAAGAAATCACTACCCGTGTTAAGCAATTAAAAGCACTGTCAGAAAGAAACCTTGATTCCGAACAGTTGAAACACGCCCTCGCCGAATTAGGAGCACGTTAATTATGTTCCAAGATATGTCCTTAGCAAACGTTGAAGCAGAAAGTTTACATACCCCCACAATTGAAAAATGCTTGGCAGACCCTGCGGAACACGCGCCACGTATTTTATTATTGCATGGTTCTATGCGTAAACGCGCATTTAGTCGATTGGTTGTAGAGGAATGCGCACGATTACTGATCCATTTCGGCGCGGATGTAAAAATATTTGATCCTGAAGGTTTACCGCAAACAGATACTGAAGATGAAAATCATCCCAAGGTGCAAGAATTGCGCAAACTTATGATGTGGTCAGAGGGGCAAGTATGGTGTTCACCCGAGCGTCATGGCTCTATGACCAGCATATTTAAAAGCCAAATCGATTGGGTACCTTTAAATATTGGTGGAGTCCGTCCAACTCAAGGCAAAACCCTAGCTGTGATGCAAGTTTGTGGGGGATCACAATCCTTTAATGTGGTGAATCAACTTCGAATATTAGGTCGTTGGATGCGTATGGTAACCATACCTAATCAATCAAGTGTGGCAAAAGCGTATCTGGAATTTGATGAGAACGACCGCATGAAACCCTCTGCATATTACAACCGTATTGTCGATGTGATGGAGGAGTTGATGAAATTCACCCTGTTACTGCGTAACAACAAAGATTATTTTGTTGACCGCTATTCTGAGCGGGTTGAGTCTGCTGAGCAGTTAAGCCAGCGAGTCAATCAACGTTCAATATAAAAGGAGAAAATAAAATGGGATTATTTGAACGTTTCTTAACGGTCTGGGTTGGTCTGGCCATTATTGTTGGTATTGTCGTTGGTAGTGTTGCCCCTGGTGCATTTGCTGTAGTAGCAAGTTTTGAGTATGCCCATGTCAATCTTGTCATTGCCGTTTTGATTTGGTTAATGATATATCCAATGATGGTGCAAATTGATTTCTCTTCTATTAAGGACGTAGGTAAAAAACCCAAAGGTTTACTCCTGACCTTGGTGATCAATTGGTTGATTAAACCTTTTACTATGGCGTTTCTGGGGTGGTTGTTCTTCAAAGGACTATTCGCTGACTGGGTTGATCCTCAAACTGCCACAGAATATATCGCAGGCATGATTTTACTCGGTGTGGCTCCCTGCACGGCTATGGTATTTGTCTGGAGTCAGCTCATCAAAGGCGACGCAAACTATACCTTAGTTCAGGTTTCCATAAACGACATCATTATGATTTTTGCGTTTGCACCTATTGCTGGATTACTTCTAGGGGTCACTGATATTGCAGTGCCTTGGGATACATTGTTTTTGTCTGTGGTTTTGTATGTGTTAATTCCTCTGGTCGCCGGAGCGGTTACCCGTAAAAAACTAGATAAAGCGGACGATCACTCTAGATTAGAAGGGTTTCTTGCAACCATGAAGCCTTGGTCAATCATCGGCCTTTTAGCGACAGTTGTGTTGTTGTTTGCGTTTCAATCAGAAACGATTTTAGCTAAGCCTGAAGCTATCGTTCTCATAGCTATTCCTTTATTGATTCAAACTTATGGGATTTTTGCTATTGCTTACTTCATTGCCAAGAAAATGAAATTACCTCACAAGGTGGCAGCTCCCGCTTGTATGATAGGCACATCTAATTTCTTTGAGCTGGCAGTTGCAGTGGCTATATCATTGTTTGGACTACATTCAGGTGCAGCCTTGGCAACAGTTGTTGGTGTATTAGTCGAAGTCCCCGTCATGTTGTCATTGGTCTGGTTTGCTAACCGCACCCGCCATTGGTTCACAGAGTAAAACAAGATGGGTCTTTATGATCTTTGTGGATGATTAAATAATCTATGGCTAATGCTCTGCTAGGTTAGCATTAGCCTTAGGGGCAGTAATTTTTGTTGAGCAAGCTTAAGAATAAAAGGACGCATATGATTGTTATACATCACAACCCCGAATGCGGAACATCTCGAAACGTGCTTGCAATAATTGAGGACGCTGGGTTTCAGCCTAAGGTTATAAATTACTTAACTGAAGGGTGGACGAAGAGTCAATTACTGGGTTTATTCGCCGCGGCGAACTTAACACCTCGCGAGGCCCTAAGAACCACAAAATCACCAGCAAGTGAACTTGGTTTATTGGACAGCAATGTCTCAGATGAAACCATTTTAGAAAATATGTTGCAATATCCGGTGTTGGTGAACCGCCCAATCGTATGCAGCCCAAAAGGGGTTAAGTTATGCCGTCCCAGTGAAGCCGTGTTAGATTTACTCGATAATTGGCCTGCTGGCCCTTATTTTAAAGAAGACGGCCAACAGATTATTGATTTAGCAGGCAATCGAGTGGAGGGGTCACAAAGCTAAAACTAGCCTATTTATTTTAGTCACGAGTACAGGTTTAAACTAGGCGCTTTTATGGATTAGACAATAATTGCAAAGCGTCCTATTTATTTCACTACCTAACAGTAACTCGTTCTGTCTTTCTTATTGCCTTAATACTTACAATAAATAACCTTCAACTAAGTGCTTTAAATGTCCGTCAATAATAGCTTTTGAATCCGATTTATATTTTAATGTAAATTAAATGTAACTATTTTTATCGGTTTCTCTTGTCGCTAAAATCACTTTTTTGCTCTATAGCCCAGAAAAATCAATAACTAGGGAATGAATGCTACAACCTTGAAACAATTTATACATATTACTAATACAAAAGTATTCGAATAATTAATTAAACTTATAGACGGAATAACTCTACTATTTTTGTATTCTAAATCAGAGGATACATTTCATGCATTTCGATTACTCTCCTAAAACCCAAGCTTTACTTGACCGTCTTAACGCATTCATGGACGAACATATTTATCCTGTGGAACAGGAATACATAGAGTTGGTTGACAATAATCCACAACGTTGGACAACGCCTCCCTTAATGAACGAACTCAAGGAAAAAGCCAAAGCAGCAGGGTTGTGGAATCTATTTCTACCTGAAGAATATTTACCTTATGGTGCAGGATTGACTAATCTAGAGTATGCACCTTTGTGCGAAGCAATGGGACGAGTGTTATGGAGCCCTGAGGTGTTCAACTGCAGTGCACCAGACACAGGCAATATGGAAGTGTTGTCTAAATATGGCAGTGAAGAGCACAAAAAGCAGTGGCTTGAGCCTTTACTCAATGGTGAAATTCGCAGTGCATTTGCGATGACTGAACCTGCAGTTGCCTCTAGTGATGCAACGAATATCGAAACGGCAATTGTTCGAGAGGGTGATGAGTATGTGATCAATGGTCGTAAGTGGTATACCAGTGGGGCGATGAATACCAACTGCAAAATTATGGTAGTAATGGGTAAAACAGACCCCTCCGCCGAGCGTCATAGGCAACAATCTCAAATTTTAGTGCCTATGGATACTGCTGGTGTAACCGTTGTGCGTCCGATGCAAGCTATGGGTTTTTATGATGAGCCCATAGGCCATGCGGAAGTGTTATTCGAGAATGTTCGCGTGCCTGCAAGTAATTTATTAGTTGGTGAGGGAGAAGGGTTTGCTATCGCTCAAGGCCGCTTAGGTCCAGGCCGAATCCATCACTGTATGCGCCTGATAGGTTGCGCTCAACGAGCGCTAGATTTAGCCTGTGAAAGGGTAGATGAGCGAGTTGCTTTTGGTCAGCCTCTTAGCAAACAGCAGTCGGTGAGAGAAGCTGTAGCGCAAATGCATTGTGATATCGAGCAGGCTAGACTGCTTACTCTTAAAGCGGCAGACAAGATGGATCGTTACGGCAACAAGGTCTCAAGAGACATTATCGCCGCGATTAAGATTGTCGCGCCCAGCATGGCATGTCGCGTTATCGATCAATCTATTCAAATGCATGGGGCAGCAGGCACCAGCCAAGATTTTGTATTATCAGCTATTTATGCCTATGCAAGAACGATTAAATTGGCAGATGGCCCAGATCAAGTGCATATGATGCAATTGGGGCGCAACTTGATAAAAGATCATGTTGGAAAGCAAAAAAGCTAGGATTAAAGCCAGCATTATTTAATCGGCTAACGTAACTATTTAAAGGGGATAAAGTGAGCAAAACAGATTCAGTTAACCAGCTCGATATGGAATCATTAGAAGCGTATTTTCGTGCCAACGTATTTGATTTTACGGGGGAATTTAAAGCTGAAAAGTTTAGTGGCGGTCAATCAAACCCGACGTTTAAGATCATGGCAGGAGACCAGAGCTATGTGCTCAGGCGTCAACCACCCGGGAAGTTGCTCAAATCTGCACATGCGGTGGATCGAGAATTTAAAGTCATCAATGCCTTACAAAACACCAAGGTGCCCGTGGCCAAGGTTTATCACCTTTGTGAAGACACCAGTGTTATTGGCAGTATGTTTTACGTGATGGAATATGTCGACGGAGCGGTTTACTGGAACAGTAGCCTTCCGGAGATTGATAGCAACCAAAAACGTCACGAGATGTATCAGCAAATGAGTCAAGTTTTGGCTGATTTGCATGCTGTTGATGTAGACAAAGTAGGGCTAAGTGATTACGGCAAGGCAGGCAACTATTTTGAACGACAACTGAGTCGTTGGTCCAAGCAATATAAATTATCCGAAATCGACCCTATCCCCGAGATGGATACATTAATCACCTGGCTAAATCAGCATATTCCAGATGATGATGGCAAGGTGGCCTTGGTTCACGGTGACTATCGCCTAGATAATTTAATGTTTTCGAAAACATCGACAGAAATCATCGCCGTTTTGGATTGGGAATTATCCACCCTAGGCCATCCGTTGGCTGATTTGGCGTATCAATGTATGCAATTGCGTTTACCTGCAAATATCGGCCATTCCAGTGGTTTGGGAGGCGTGGATAGACAGGCTTTAGGAATTCCCAATGAACAAGAGTTTGTTGGCTGGTATTGCCAACGGGCAGGTTTAGCTAAAATTGAAAATTGGCATTTCTATCTTGCCTTCAGCTTTTTCCGCCTAGCTGCCATTGCCCAGGGGGTGGCGAAACGCGCGCAAGAAGGTAATGCCTCTAGTGCGCAGGCCAGTAAAGTGGGTGCCATGGTACCGCCATTAGCAAGAATGGCGATAGAATTAATCGAGGAACATCAATGAAAGCAATAGTGTGTAAGGAATTCGCCAGCGTTGAAAAATTAAGTTACGAAGATGTCGCAGATCCAATAGCGGGTAAAGGTCAGGTGGTTGTTGATATAAAAGCCGCTGGCGTGAATTTTCCTGATGGATTGTTAGTACAAGGTCTGTACCAAAGTAAACCTGACTTTCCGTTTATTCCAGGTGGCGAAGTGGCCGGTGTGATCAGCGAAGTTGGTGAGGGGGTTCCCCATTTAACCGTGGGACGTCGTGTTATCGCCCTGTGCGTGTTAGGTGGTTATGCAGAAAAAGTGGCTGTTCCTGCTACCCATGTTCTACCTTTACCAGATCAAATTCCAGATGAAGAAGCTGCAGCTTTAGTGACAGCTCACGCTACGGCCCATCATGGGTTGAAACAGCGAGCGAATATTCAACCTGGTGAAACCTTAGTGGTAACAGGCGCGGCTGGTGGCACAGGATTGGCCGCAGTACAAATCGGCAAAGCCATGGGCGCGAAAGTGATAGCGGTATGTTCAACACAGGAAAAGCTTGATATTGCTAAGCAAAATGGTGCTGACGTTCTGGTTAATTACACTGAAAATGATCTTAAAACAGCCTTAAAAGAAGCGACCGACGGCAAAGGCGCTGATGTGGTGTATGAGTGCGTAGGTGGCGATACGTTTCATGCGTGTTCTCGGAGCATGGGCTGGAATGGTCGTTTGTTAGTTGTTGGATTTGCTGGTGGCACTATTCCAGAGTTCCCGGTTAATTTAGCCTTAGTCAAAGGCTACTCTGTGGTGGGGGTGTTCTGGGGATCCTTTACTCAGCACCAACCAAAAGACTTCCAAGCCAACATGAAAGAGCTTCTTACTTGGTATTTAGAAGGTAAAGTCAAAGTGATTGTTGACCAGACGTTGCCATTAAATCGAGCTCCTGAAGCCCTTAATAAAGTGCTGGGCCGTGAAGTGAAAGGCAAAATGGCACTCAGACCTTAAGGCACAATGTACGGTCATTGACGCTAGAGAGGGGAATAATCCTGCTTGAATCCGAGCAAATGAAATAATACACTGCGGCCTCACTTGTATGAGGCCCAATTTATTCATGGATGTATCTGCGCGTCAGTTTATTGCTTTGTTGGTAACCCTTGTTGTGCTTTCAACAGGGTGTTCAACACCAAAGGTTTTATCAGAAGATGAACTTACAGAGCTCAATAAACATAATCAACTGTTGAGTGAGGCTGAGCATTTCGTGCATGCCAATATATTTACTGGCATGGTGCATGTAAGAGCGACTAATTTGCAAGAATGGAATCAACTTCTCATCGCTTATTCGTGCTCAGCAGATCTAGATCATACAACCCTTGATAACTCATACAATCAAAATTATCCTATTTTTGTTGACGCCATGAAGACCTTGGCAGAGCAAGAAGATCTGTTTACCTCAACACAAGCTAAGAATGTACTAGCCGATGTTTCTCAGCTTGCTTACCGACTTTTTAGTGTTAGTTACGCCACAGGCTATGCTAGGCAAATACAACTTGCTGACACGTTATCACCGGGGATCCGTGAAGAGTTATGTGATGGACGAGTAGGAACGGTGAATTCCTACTCCCTTGGATATCGTAATTCTGTTGCTTGGCGCTCTTTTGATACCGCGCTTTTAGCAAATAACAATGGCTTACAGGCCCATGCAAAAAATGGCGATAAGGCATTTCAAACCCTGCTGAACCAACAATATGAGCAATTTGACGCGTTAGTTTATAGCCACGCTTACCAACAAACTGATGCGTATCAATCTTTGTTTTTTGAAGTGAATAAATTTGAAAATGTTGAACTCTATGGTAAAGAGGTAACTAGGTTGTCACTAACCTATATTGATATTGAAGCCCAAAATAAACATAATGATTTTGCTTATCTAATGTTATCTTCAGGCTACCATTGGGGGATGATGTCGGTATTAGCGTTGCTAGAGGAAGAGTACCCACGGGTTCATGCTCTTAAACAACATCAAGGGGTTGAATTGGTTAAAGACGCTGTAGGCAATTTAAATCGTCGCCAATAGTGTCTGAGCAAACTTTTAGATTTTATCCCCTAAAGTGTTAGCGATAGGTGAGCCCGCCAATTCTGTTTCATTGATCCATTGCAACAGTGTTTTACCATCATGTTCGGGCATCCTCAATTTGCGCTTCGGCAGGTGTTCTATCAACAATTCGGCAGTATGATTAGCTTTATTCAACAAAGCGGTTCTAATTAAACTCTGACCATCACAACTAATCCCATCGTAATAATGTTGCAGTTTCAATCGATAATGGGTTCGCATCTCTGTTATTTTTTGCTGTAAGGTCGAAGTGTCATCGGAAGCTACAAGGCTGCATAGATTTTTTAATGCGACATTTATATTTGCTTTAGCATTGCTTGCATATAATAACGTTACCAAAAAAATAGCGAAAACAAACAACAGTGTCTTTATCACCTGGAATATTTCCTTTTCATTTTAATATTCCCTTTGGTATTAAACATTGGACTTAAATTGAGGGGTGTTTTTAGCTAAGCGCCGCTTTAAAGCCACAAGTCCAATTATTAATAGTAACAAGGAAGGGGCGTTAGACACTGCGGAAGCGCTACTTTGGAAGCTGAGTAAAATATAATCTTCTGATGACCATCTGGTATTATTGAAATTCAATGCCAGTAGTTCTTGGTTAAAATCAATATCAACCGCATCAAAGCCTTCAACCGACGTCAGTAGGGCAAAATCACTTGGGCTGAAAAGGTTGGGGGCGAACGACAAGCTCAGCATTTCATTCGCACCCATGCTTAAATTATCTTGCAGATTACTAATTAACAAAGCGTCTTTTTCAAAATTAACACTGAGAAATGGAGTGCCCATTAACAATAAGTCAAACTCACTGTTATTTGCATCTGCGATGGCTATCTTATCGTCACATTCCCAAATAATTGAGGGCTCAATATCACAAACGACTTGCGTCCCTATAATGGAAGCATTGCTTGACCACGAGCAAAGTAGAAACAGTATGCAACCCGCAAAATTTTTCATTCTAGTTAAGGCCTTTTAACCCATGGCAATTGATTGCTGTTAATTTAACGTGAATAAAAAACTGAATGGAAGTTGTGGCTTGATACCAAGGTATGGGGAGGTATACATTAAATGCGGTATAACATAAATGGGCAAAGCTTCATGTTATACCGCCTGAATATTAATTATTGTGGAAATTCATAGTCTTTAAATTCGTCCCTCAATGCTAATTTATTTAATTTACCCGTGGCCGTATGGGGAAGTTCATTGGCAAACACAACATCTTCTGGCAATGACCACTTATGCATTTTATCTTTTAAATATTCCATGACGTCGTCGCGGTTTAAATTAGCATTCTCAGCGGGCACTACAACTAATAGCGGCCTTTCAGTCCATTTAGGGTGATATCGTCCTATTGCAGCGGCTTCGGCAATTTGTGGGTGGCTCGCTGCTGCATTTTCAATGTCAATAGAACTAATCCATTCGCCACCTGATTTAATCACATCTTTAGTGCGATCGGTTATTTGTAAATAGCCTTGTGGGTCAATTGTTGCAACATCACCAGTATTCATCCAACCATCTTCGTCTACAGGACAGTCTGCATCCCCTGGGGTTTGTGACATACCGTAATAACCTGTTGCAATCCATGGTCCTTTGACTTTTAGCGCACCAAACGCGACGCCATCCCAGGGTAACTCATTATTTTGCTCGTCGACTATTTTCATTTCTACACCATATACGGTTTTACCTTGTTTAAGCCGTAGTTCGGTATCTTCTTCATCGGTTAAGTTTTCCATCCCTGGGGATAGGGTAAAGACGGTGCCAAGTGGGCTCATTTCGGTCATGCCCCAACCTTGTTTTACTTCGGTTTGATAATCGTGTTTTAAGCGCTCTATGATGCCTCTTGGGCAAGCTGCGCCGCCAGAAGTAACAGCACTTAAAGTGGGTATTTTTTTACCACTTTTATCGAGATATTCCAATAACGCCATCCAGATAGTGGGTACACCTGAACTAAGGGTAACGCCTTCCTCTTCAATTAATGATTGCAAGGTTTCGCCATCTGCCATTTTAGGCCCTGGCATGACTAGCTTACTGCCTACCATTACACCAGCATAAGGGATACCCCATGCATTGACATGGAACATAGGTACGATGGGCATAGTCACCGCTTTACAAGACGCGTTGGTGGCGTCGGGCAGGGAGCCCGCATAGGCATGTAAAATAGTGGAGCGATGACTGTATACCACGCCTTTTGGATTACCTGTTGTTCCCGAGGTATAACACATACCAGCAGCACTATTTTCATCGAACTCGGGCCATTGGTAATTGTCGTCAAATTGGGCCAATAGGTCTTCGTAGCAAATGACGTTCTCCAAGGTCGTTTGTGGCATATGTTCCTTGTCCGTAAGTACCACAATTTTCTCAACACTTTTAAGTTGGCTATAAAGGGCCTCCACTAAAGGCATCACTAATACATCAACAAACAACACTTTGTCTTCTGCATGGTTGATTATGTAATTAACCTGTTCGGGAAATAGTTTGGGGTTGATCATATGGCAAACCAAACCTGTGCCCGAAATCCCGTAATACAGTTCAAGGTGACGGTAATCATTCCAAGCTAAGGTACCTATACGATCGCCAAATTCCAGCTCCAAGGATTCCAGCGCATTGGCCAATTGTCGGGTGCGCTTAGCAAAATCTTTGTAGGTATAACGATGTCTCGGATTGTCTGCGGTAACAGATACGATTTCGCGGCTAGGGAAGTTTCGTTCGGCATGACGCAATATTGACGATATCATCAATTGCGTATTCATCATTAGGCCTTGCATATAATGGTTCCTACTGTACTTGGTCAACTCTGTTCAAATAACAGAGCTCACTTTGGAAAATGTGCAACCATAGTTAGCGTTAACCACGGTTGCCTTGTTTATTTTTAATCGCGTACAAATATAATATTGGCTATTACCAGGCACTCACACCACCATCTATGGCAATGGTTTGTCCGTTCATGTATGAATTTCCAGGAGATAAAACCAAAATCATAGTGTTGACGATTTCCTGAGGGGTGCCTAAACGTCGCATTGGTGAACCTTGAGCCATACGTTGCTGTGATTCTGGAGAATCAAACCCGTCAGTTGCTAAAATATTTGTTGGACTATAAAACGGACATATTGCGTTAGCACGAATACCTTTTTTAGCATACTCGACTGCAGCGGTGCGGGTTAATCCTACTACTGCGTGTTTTGCTGCCACATATGCAGCACATTTAGGTGCACCACCAATACCGGCCATTGAGCTTACATTTAGAATGTGTCCTGCGCCTTGTTTTAGCATGACTTCGATTTGATATTTCATGCCAAACATTACACCATTCACATTTACAGCCATTTGTTTGTCCATTGTGGCTTGTTCCAACTCATGAAAAGGAACTAAACTATGGGCGATACCTGCATTGTTAACACCAATATCGAGTCGACCAAAATTATCCATTGCAGCGTCGACCATTGCTTTAACTTGTGATTCATTGCTTACGTCGCAACTCATTGAAATTACTTTGTTTTTATCCGGATTAAGCGACGAAACTGTGTTTTCTAACTCGTCAGTATTAATATCACTAATGACTAAATTACAGCCTCTAGCTGCCAAACCTTGTGAAAGCAAACGTCCAAAGCCACTGGCGGCTCCTGTAATCATGGCCACTTGGCCGCTAAAATCGAGAAGTGAGTCCAAAAAATGTACCTTCTTTTAAAACGTTAAATCCCATTAATTGCCTATCAGTTCTGTTTTAGAAGCAACGTGAACTGGAGCGCGATGAGTTAATACCTAGCCACTTTTTAACTGAGCTAAAAAATAGTTTGGTGTTAACGGCATGTAAATCTAAGTCCCTAGAAAATCAGATGCAAAACCGAATGTCAATATCTACAAGATAAGGGTTTCTGGGCGATTAGGCGAATGATCAACAAAATCAACTGCTATCGGCAATATCAATTTCATTTATTTTCTATTATAAAATCAATAAATTTGGATGATTGGTTAGGCTGACCTAGTATCTTCGCTCTAGTTATTTTTAAACTATAAATAGAGGATTTTATGAGTGCTGTACAATCTGCTTCCGTTGTAAGTCAAACGCAAGGTGAAATAGCCTTAGTGATGATGCAAAACCCTCCTGTTAATGCATTATCGAAGTCGGTGCGAATAGGATTGATTGACGAAATTAAAAATGCTTTAAATGATATCAATATCAAAGCAATTGCTATTTCATCTCAGTTAGGATTATTTTCAGGTGGTGCTGATATCAGCGAATTTTCTTCAGGGGATATTGAACCGCCGTTACCCGAAGTTCTCGATTTAATAGAAAACGCAAATAAACCCATTGTTGCAGTATTAAATGGGCCAGCTTTTGGTGGTGGACTAGAGGTCGCTCTAGCATGTCATTACCGCATTACCTTCGCTGCCAATAAAGTGGGTTTGCCTGAAGTGAACTTAGGTATTTTACCTGGCGCTGGCGGCACTCAACGTTTGCCTCGATTAGCTGGCGTGGCAAAAGCACTAGACATGATCGTTTCTGGAAAACCAGTGAAAGCCTCATCTGTAAGTGGTGTATTCGATCTAATTGTTGAGCAACCCGATACTTTACTCAGTGACAGTTTGGCATTTATTAAAGGCTTAATCAGCGATGGTAGCAAGATTAAGCGAGTAAAGGATATTGAAATTG
Source organism: Aliiglaciecola sp. 3_MG-2023 (assembly GCF_030548205.1). GTDB lineage: Bacteria > Pseudomonadota > Gammaproteobacteria > Enterobacterales > Alteromonadaceae > Aliiglaciecola. The sequence goes on from NZ_JAUORV010000008.1 coordinate 104,846, forward strand.
ATCCCGTCACTGCACCTGCCGAGTTGTTTTCTCAATATCGTCAAGGAATCGCTAAACAAGCCCGAGGATTTTTCTCGCCTGAGCGCTGTATCCAGGCTGTTGAAGCTGCAGTGAGTTTGCCGTTAGAACAAGGCCTCAAAAAAGAGGGGGAATTGTTTATGGAGTGCATGAATTCACCACAGGCTCGTGCGCAACAGCATTTCTTCTTTGCCGAGAGAGCGGCAGGACATGTCTCGGATTTTGATAAATCTACGCCAGTTAGAGAAATTAAATCCGTTGGGATTATTGGTGCCGGTACCATGGGCGGCGGAATAGCCATGAACTTTGCCAATGTGGGTATTCCCGTTGTTATGCTTGAGCTTAAACAAGAAGCCTTAGATAAAGGCTTAGGTGTTATTCGCCGCAATTACGAAAACTCGGCGAAGAAAGGCAAGTTAACGCAACAAGATGTTGAAGATCGCATGGCATTGCTGCAAGGCACAACCGAATATGCAGGCTTAGCTGACGTCGACTTAGTCATTGAAGCAGTATTTGAAAAAATGGAGGTGAAAAAACAAGTTTTCACCCAGCTTGATGCTGTTTGTAAACCTGGTGCAATTTTAGCGTCTAATACCTCTACTTTGGATGTCAATGAGATTGCTGATTGTACCTCGCGTCCTGAAGATGTCATTGGTCTACATTTCTTTAGTCCAGCCAACGTGATGAAGTTGCTGGAAGTGGTTAAAGGTGAAAAGACTTCCGCAGATGTGATTAAAACCAGTATGCAGCTGGCCAAGAAGATCCGCAAAGTGGGTGTGCTGGTGGGGGTTTGCTTCGGATTTGTGGGTAACCGAATGATTGAACCCTATAGTCGCGAATCTAACCGAATGCTATTAGAGGGCGCGTCTCCTGAGCATGTAGATAAGGTCATCTATGATTTTGGCTTCCCCATGGGGCCATTCACCATGGGAGATATGGCCGGTTTAGATATCGGTTATTTCATTCGTCAATCTAGACAAGAACACATTGCCCATGATCCAACTTATGCGGTGGTAGCCGATCGTTTGGTTGAGGATGGGCGAGTGGGCTTAAAAGTCGGTAAAGGTGCTTATCTTTACGAGAAGGGTAATCGAAAGCCCATATTCGATCCTGCTGTAGCTGAAATTGCTAAAAAAGAAGCAGAGCGTTTAGGGGTGGAACAGCGCAAGCATAGTGATCAGGAAATACTGGAACGTTGTATTTTTACACTGATTAATGAAGGTGCTCATATTCTGGAAGAGGGGATTGCTGCCAAATCAAGCGATATCGATGTGATTTATGTGTATGGATATGGCTTCCCTGTTTACCGCGGTGGTCCGATGCAATATGCCGATGAAATTGGTTTGGACAAAGTCTATGCCGCTATGTGTAAGTATCGTGATGAGTTTGGTGACTACGGAAAAGCCTGGTTTGAACCTGCTCCTTTATTGAAACAGTTAGCCGAGCAAGGCAAGGGATTCGCTGACTTTCGAAAGTAAGCAAGGCAGACATTAAACCTAACTTTAAGAATTTACCAAAACAAGAATTTAAGGAAAGACTATGAAAGAAGCCGTAATTGTTTCAACCGCACGTACTCCGATTGGTCGTGCGTATCGCGGGGCCTTTAATAATTTAGAAGCACCCAGTTTAGCCGGACACGCCATTAATGCTGCGGTTAAAAAAGCAGGTATTGATCCAGCAAGTGTCGATGACGTTATTTTAGGCAGTGCCTTAACCCAAGGTTCTGGTGGTATGAATATTGGCCGCTTAGGTGCCCTTGCCGGTGGATTACCGGTAACAGTAGGTGGAATGACTTTAGATCGCCAATGTAGTTCTGGGATGTATGCTATTGCTACTGCTGCAAAACACATTATTACTGATAATGTCCCGGTTATGGTAGCCGGTGGATTAGACTCCATCAGCTTAGTACAAAACGATAAAATGAATATGTATCGTGCAGTAGACAAAGCTCTGGTAGCCAAACATAAAGATATTTATATGCCCATGTTGCAAACCGCTGAAGTGGTGGCTAATCGTTATGGTATTGGTCGTGAAGAACAAGATGAATATGCTTATCAAAGTCAAATGCGCACTGCCGCTGCTCAGCAAGCAGGTAAATTTGACGATGAAATTGTGCCAGTCACTGCCACTAAAGTGGTTGTAAACAAAGAAACCAAAGAGCAAAGCTTACAACAAGTGACTTTGACGAAAGACGAAGGAAACCGCGCTGAAACCACTCTAGAAGGGTTAAACAGTCTTAAGCCTGTAATTGAAGGCGGTAGTATAACTGCGGGGAATGCAAGCCAGTTATCTGATGGCGCTTCAGCCAGTGTTTTGATGGACGGCAAACGAGCTGAGCAAATGAATCTTAATGTGTTAGGTGCATACAGAGGTATTGCCGTAGCCGGTTGTGAACCTGATGAGATGGGGATCGGTCCGGTTTTTGCGATTCCTAAGTTGCTAAAACAGCACGGTTTAAAAATAGAAGATATTGGTTTGTGGGAGCTTAATGAAGCGTTCGCAGTGCAAGTGCTCTATTGTCAAAAATTCTTAGGAATTCCTGCTGAACTACTGAACGTAAATGGCGGCGCGGTTTCTATTGGGCATCCTTATGGAATGAGTGGTGCGCGTATGGTTGGACATGCATTAATTGAAGGTAAACGCAGAGGTGCTAAATACGTAGTATGTACCATGTGTATTGGTGGTGGCATGGGCGCTGCTGGCTTATTTGAAGTTTATTAAAAAATTATATAGGTAGTATAAAATTATGCAGAATTATAAATCTCCGGTACGCGATACCTTATTTGTCATGAATGAACTGCTTGGTTTCGAAAAGCATTATGAAAAATTGGGTTTTGAAGACGCGTCTCCCGAAATGGTGGAAGCGATTACGTCTGAAGCCGCTAAGTTTACTGAAAACGTATTAGCGCCTATCAATGCAATTGGTGACGAGGTCGGTTGTAAATGGGAAGACGGTAACGTAACCACACCACCTGGTTTTAAAGAAGCTTACCAGGCTTACTGTGAAGGCGGCTGGCCTTCGATGACCCATCCAGTTGAGTTTGGTGGTCAAGCCTTACCTTATTCCTTAGCATCTGCCATTGCTGAGTGGACGTCCGGTGCCAACCATTCTTGGGCCATGTATCCTGGTTTGAGCCAGGGCTGTATAGCCACTATTAACAGTCATGGTACAGAAGAGCAAAAACAGACTTTCTTACCGCCTTTAATTGAAGGTCGCTGGACAGGCACTATGTGTTTGACCGAATCACACTGTGGTTCAGATCTAGGTATGTTGAAAACCAAAGCCGTTCCAAATGACGACGGAACTTACAGTTTGACAGGAACTAAAATCTTTATTTCAGCAGGGGAGCATGATTTTTCTGACAATATCGTGCATATCGTACTTGCGCGTTTACCAGATGCGCCTGCTGGCACTAAAGGTATTTCGTTGTTTGTAGTCCCTAAATTTAACGTTAACGAAAAAAGTGAAATTGTGGATCGAAATAACGTTAACTGTGGGTCAATTGAACACAAAATGGGGATCAAAGCGAGTGCCACTTGTGTGATCAACTTTGACAACGCCAAAGGCTTTTTGATTGGTCCACCAAACCGCGGCTTAAACTGCATGTTTACTTTCATGAACAGTGCGCGAATTGGTACCGGTTTAGAAGGCCTTGCTGGAACTGAAGCGGCATTTCAAGGTGCATTAGCTTATGCCAAAGATAGATTACAGTTCCGTTCTACAAAAGGGGCGGTGAATCCAGACGGTCCTGCAGATCCCATTATTGTGCATCCGGATGTGCGTCGTATGCTGCTAACCCAAAAAGCCTTTGCTGAAGGGAATCGAGCACTGGCTATTTACTGTATGCAAATGGTTGATATCACCCTTTACAGTGAAAATGAAGAACAAAAACAAGTGGCAGAAGCGAAACTGGCACTATTGACCCCAATCGTTAAGGCATTCTTAACTGAAACTGCACAAGAAGCGACTAGTTACGGCATGCAGGTATATGGTGGACACGGATTTATTAAAGAGTGGGGCATGGAACAACTTGCCCGCGATACACGAATTTGCACTATGTACGAAGGCACAACGGGGATTCAAGCAATTGATTTACTTGGTCGTAAAATTCTCGGTTCTAACGGCGAACTCCTAAAAGTCTTTATTAAAGAAGTGCAGGAGTATTGTTTAAGTGTTCGTGATAAATCTCAGTTCAATGCATGGTCTAACGCAATTGAATCACACATTGACGAGTGGGCTCAAATGACACAGGAAATCGCTAGGCGTTCAGCTGGAAATCCTGATGAAGTAGGCGCAGCATCCGTCGACTATTTAATGTATTCCGGTTATATCATTGTTGGCTACCTATGGTTGAAGATGGCCGTTGTCGCACAGGAAAAGCTTGATGCTGGCACCTCTGAAGTGGCATTTTACGAAGCGAAATTACAAACTGCTGACTTCTACTTTGCACGTCTGCTTTCGCGCACTCGTTCTCATGCTTCAGCAATAGAAACTGGCTCTGAAAATTTGATGAATATGCCAGTGGATTATTTCTTAATTGATTAATAAGCTGCTTTTAGCAATATCAGTCCAAAAATAAACTAAGCGGATGAATTATCATCCGCTTTTTTGTTTTTATTGAGTAATGATTTGGGAAATAACAATGCAAAGTAAACTCGTTCAAATTGATGACTGCTATATTCATTATGTAGAAATGTGTGATTGTGAATCTCCCAAGGGAACTCTAATATTTTTACACGGTTTCCCAGAAAATTGGCGCACCTGGCACAATCAATTAATGCACTTTTCGAAACGCTATCGTGTAATAGCTCCGGATTTGCCAGGTTATAATCAATCATCGAAACCTGCCGACATGGCGTTTTATCAAATCACCAACTTAATTGAAGTGATGCGTCGATTTGTCACCTTTGTATCGACAGGGCAGCCTGTTTCACTGATTGCCCATGATTGGGGCGGGGCAATAGCTTGGCCACTGGTGGCGTTTCATGCTGATTTGTTTAATCAGTTAGTGATTTTGAACGCAGCTCACCCTAGTACTTTTACCCGTGAAATGGTCGCTAATCAACAGCAACGGGAAAAAAGTGGCTACATTCATCAACTGATTGCGCAAAATGCAATTAAAATCGTATCAGAAGATAACTTTCGGTTCTTAATGGATATGTTCTTAGATGACGATGGTCATTCAGTTTTGACCCCTGAAGAAATTCAAGAATATCAGCACAGCTGGCAAATTTCTGGCGCTTTAAACGCAATGCTTAACTATTATCGCGTTATGCCTCAATTAGCGCCAGCTAATTCCAATGGACACGCAGATGGACCTGTTAAAGATACGCAAAATATGAAAATCCCCAATATTAGAATCAATGTACCCACTTTAGTATTGTGGGGGATGCGTGACTTAGCTTTTGTTCCTGAGATACTAAATGGTTTAAATGATTATGTAACTAGTCTTAAAGTGGTCCAGTTTGAGAACGCAAATCACTGGTTACATCATCAATATCCGCAACAAGTCAATGAGCAGATCCAACGATTTCTAGATTAGTATAGAGAAGATGCCAAGGGTTTTTGTTTGAATGTGTTTAATTGCAGGGGAGACAAACGAAAAACAGCCTCAAAAGAGGCTGTTTCCCGAGGACGTAGGCAGCGCCCTGCCTACTTACCATGTTGAACTGTGTCAGTTCTTAAGTAGCTTCCTAGATTCTTTCTTTTATTACTGCCGAGATAGGCGAGGCATCTAAGCCATTCTCTGCGATCCAAGCCTGCAAGGTTTTGCCGTCGTGCTCAGGAGACGTTAGCTCAGATTTTGGCATTTTTTTCACCATTAGTGTGCCGGTTTTCACTGCATCACTTAACATTGCGGTGCGGATTAGACTGTTTCCGTCACAAGTAACACCAGCATAATAATCTTTTAGTTTCAATCTGTAATCAGACTGCACTTTTTTCATTTTCTTACGAAGCTCACCTTTATCATCGGTTTTTACAATGGTGCAAATGTTTTGCAGGGCATCATTGATGTCGGCTTGGGCAGTACCCGTTAAAAGTAAAGATGTGGCTGCGATGGCGATAGAAGTTTTAACAATTTTCAACATGGTTAAATTCCTCATTAGTTAATAGTTTGGGTTCGTGTTTCGACGGATTTAATTAAATAGGAATCGACACTAATTTAAAATCTCTACCTCGATACTTAGGTATGTCGCGCCATACCAAACAGGTTTAAAGATTGCATATATCATTGAATTTGTTATGTAAATTAATTTTTTAAAGTGCCTAAAATAATGTGTTTGCTAACGATAACCACAGGCTATCTGTTAAGTTGAAGCTCAATATTCTTAAAAACTGCCAAAATTCACGATTAAAAGCTAAGGGGGTAGAGTCCACCGTTCACAACGAAAAACAGCCTCATAAGAGGCTGTTTTCCGAGGATGTAGACAGCGCATGCCTACCTACCATGTTGAACTATTTCAGTTCTATATCATTGATTAGATACGATCTTTGATTACGGCTGAAATCGGTGAAGCATCCAGGCCTTTTTCTGCTATCCAAGCCTGCAGTGTTTTACCATCATTTTCAGGAGAGGTTAAATCAGACTTTGGCATTTTCTTTACTAGCAGTGTGCCTGTTTCAACAGCGTCATTTAACATTGCTGTGCGGATCAAGCTGTTTCCGCCACAAGATACGCCTGCGTAATAGTCTTTTAATTTCAGTCTGTAATCGGATTGGACTTTTTTCATCTTCTTACGAAGTTGACCTTTATCATCGGTTTTGACAATAGTGCAAATGTTTTGCAATGCATCATTGATATTAGCTTGGGCGGTTCCCGTTACTAAAATAGAAGTTGCTGCGATGGCGATCGAAGTTTTAACAATTTTCAACATGGTTAAATTCCTCAGTTATTTAATTTAATCGTTGTGTCTGCGTTTGACGATTAGTATTAAAGACTACTGTTAGAAAAATTAAAATCTAATAGTTGATACTTAGGTATGTGGCTAAATACAGCAAATGGTAAACAACTTTTTCGAGGTATTTAATATGGGGAAGTTGAATTATCAGAATTACCTCACTCCCCAAAAGTTAGGGGAGTAAGATATTGGCTGAGGAACAGCAAGAGTAAATTGGAAAGTTTTAATTAACACCCTAATGATGATTAAATTGACGTGCAACTTCTAAAATTTGTTCTCGCATCCAGATGTGTGCATGATCATGATCCGCACTTACGTGCCAGTATAAGTAATGTTCTACAGGTGGCACATCAAACGGCATTTCATAAAAAGATAAGTCGTAATGCTTAGCTAAATGATAGGGAATACACGCAATTAAGTCGGTTTTCACTATGATACTGGGGATTGTCAAGAAATGTTGGCCACGCAATACTATTTTGCGACGTTTACCAATTTTGTCCAATGCTAATTCTATCGGGCCAGGATCACTACGTCGATGGGATACATTGATTTGACCTAATCTTAAAAATGTTTCTAAATCAATACCATTACGTAAATCAGGGTGGTTTTTCCGCGCCATTACTACAAATCTGTCTTGGGCAAATTGATGTTTGCACAAATGGGGATCTGTGAAGGTCGATGAGTCAGCAAAAAAGTCTAAGCTACCACTTGCCATTGCTGAAACGACTGCACTGCGAGACAGTTCAAAATTGGTTATCGCAATTTTAGGGGCTCTTGTTTGTAAATTCGCTAGAAGTCTGGGCATTAGACTGGCTTCAAAAAGATCACGGGTGGCAAAGTGGAAGGTCTTTTCCGCAGTTTCAGGGTTAAAAGTATGGCTGTCTTGTACACTTTTTCGCAGTAATGACAGCGCATCCCGCGCCGGCCCAATAATATTTTGAGCCACAGGGGTTGGTGTCATACTATGGCCCGTTCGAACAAATAGTGGGTCGTTTAACATATCCCTTAGTCTGGCGAGGGAGTTACTCACCGCAGGTTGGGTAATACACAAAACATCAGCTGCTTTGGTAAGACTACCAGCAGTGTAAATCGCATCAAAAACAGCAAATAAATTCAAGTCAATTCGATTTAAATTCATGTGGTTCCTATATTAAATTGGACATTGCTAAGAAGCATGTTTCATTAGAAATCATGATAGAACATTATACATAACATTCATTTTATTAATAGTAGTTAGGTTGGTAAGATTTAAAAAATTTGTTAATTAATGTAAATAAATAAGGATGATAGATGTCGAAATCATTAATAGATTTAGTGGAAGGTGATGAGTTGGGTCACACTGATTGGATTACCATTGACCAACAAACAATTAATCAATTTGCTGATTCAACCAATGACCACCAATGGATACATGTAGATCAAGCTCGCTGTGAAACAGAAAGCCCGTTTGGGATGACCATTGCCCATGGATTATTGTCCACAGCGTTAATGCCAGACGCATTTTATCATCTCATTGAATTGGATTCTGCTAAACAAACCTTACTAAATTATGGCATCGACAGCCTTCGTTTTTTGGAGCCAGTTCGAGTGAATGATCGCATTAGATATCACGTAAACTTAGAAAATAAAACGACTAAGTCGACTGGGATCCTGTATCGATTTAATACTCAGGTAGAAATTGAAAACCGAGATAAGCCGGCAATGATTGGTAAATTTTTGATGTTATTGATTCAATAGAAATTATTTTACCTACCTAATGACTGGTAGGGCCATATAATTATCAAATGTTCACATATAAATAACATAAAATTTACATAAGGCAAATATGTCCCTAGTATTTGAATGAGGCTGGCAGAAATTGTTAGCTCAAAACAAAAACTAAAAACTATCAAGTGAGAGTGTTGGTTTTATCACATTGCGATTGAATGTTGTTTAGACCGCTGCTACTCACATTGATTTAGGGGACACTCAATGAAAATCAAGACTCGTATCAGCGCGATAGCGGCAATTGTCTCTACGCAATTTTTAGCGATGCCTCAATTGGCTGTTGCACAAGAGCAACAAGCTAATGAAGAAGTAGAACTAATTATGGTCACCGGTAGCTTTGTAAGACGCTCCGAAAATTTTGAATCACCTTCGCCATTAGCGGTAATCGATAGCGTAGCGATAGACGCAATTGGTGCTAAAAATATCGCGGACATCACACAAACTCTAACAATTAACTCAGGTTCTGAAAATAACCCAGATGCTTTTACTCAGAATGCGACTGCAGGTACGTCAAATATCAATTTACGTGGTCTTGGGGTCGCTTCAACATTAGTGCTATTAAATAATCGCCGCCAGGTGGTAAATTCTCAACCAACGAATGAAGGGTTGAACTTCGTTGATACTAGTTCACTGGTGCCGATGATTGCAATAAACCGCATGGAAGTAGTCAAAGACGGAGCTTCAGCACTATACGGATCTGACGCTGTTGCAGGGGTGGTTAATTTCATAACCAAGCGTAATTATGAAGGCGCTATGATGAGCTTTGATTATCAAGATGGTGCCCATGGCGATAACAAAGAATATGTCGTGCAAGGTTTGTGGGGAGCGAACGGCGATAAAGGCAATATTATGGCGGCGGTCAGTTATACCAACCGCTCTCCGTTGTTTATTAGTGACCGTCGCCTAAGTCGTCCTCAAGATGATACCAGTGCCTTAGGTAATCCTGGTTCGTATTTTTTAACTATTCCGGGTGTAGGGACGTTACCCATTATCGACCCTTATGGTTGTGAAGAGTTTGGTGGCTACCCTGATTTGCGTGCACCTAGTGGAACTATACCAGGACTTGAAATAGGTCTTTGTGGATTTGACTTTGGCCCTTATTATTCCTACGTTGCAGATGAATCTAGAACTAATATTTATGCCCAAGGTACTTATCAGCTAACCGACGAAATCATGTGGACAACTGAATTTGGTTACGCTAGAAACCGAGCTGAGCGGGGAGGCGCGCCAAGCTTCCCAATTTTAACCTCACCTATAGTTCCCGCAGATCATCCGCAAAATCCCTTTGGTGCTCCTGTTGCTTTCTTCGGACGTGCAGAGGGTAATGGCTTTGACGGTGATCCTGCACAAACTGAATCAGATACTTTTAGATTTAATACTGCTTTGCAAGGAGAGTTAGACGATGGTTTTTGGGAGGTGAGTTATACCCGCGCCGTCAATGACTTCTTATTTAAAGTACCTGATGTGTTAAATACCGAATTTAACTTAGCGTTAAATGGTTTAGGCGGAAGTCAGTGTAATCCGCTCACTGGGACGCCCGGGGAAGGGGACTGTGAATACTTTAATCCGTTCGCTAATTCTTTCACAACAGCGCCTAACTCTCAGTATGTGGTAGATTCATTTACTGGTGAAGAATCGATTGATTCGAAAGCGGATTTAGAAGTGTTTGAAGGTTTTGCTTCCTTTGAAGCATTTGATTTGGAAGGCGGTGCAGCTGCAGTTGCGTTAGGTATGCAATACAGAGAAGAAAAACTATCTCAAGATTACGATTCTCTGGCTAACCAAGATAGCTTTACTTTTGTTATTGGTAACCCTGATTTTGAAGGCTCATTAGATGTTTGGGCTGTATTTGGCGAATTGGCATTACCAGTTAGTGAAAACCTCGATATTCAAATCGCATTGCGCTACGAAGATTACGGCGGTTCTGTAGGGGATACGTTAGATCCAAAACTCGCTTTTTCTTATCGAGCAAGTGAGATGTTGTCGATACGCGGATCTATCTCAACATCGTTTAGAGCGCCAACGGTATTCTTACGTAATGGTGGTGCGACCTCGTTACAACAGTTGATCGATCCGGTACAAGAAGCACAGGCATTTGCTGCTGTGCGCACCACGGGGAATGAAGATCTTACTCCCGAAGAATCAACAGCCTATAATTTGGGTGTATCTTTTGAACCTATTGATGACTTATCTATTGAGATAGATTATTGGAGTTTCGAGTTTGATAATCTAATTATTCAAGAGAACGCACAAGCAGTTCTCAATGCTGATCCCTCTAATCCTGACAGAGTTGTTCGTGCTGGAGACCCTCTCACTGGTCCAGTTTTACAGGTTAACAATACTTATGTTAATGCGAGTTCTTTGGAAACTGCTGGATTAGACTTTGTAAGCAGTTATAAAATAGAAACAGAAAATGCGGGTACCTTTACGCCTTCAATAAATGCAACTTATATTACTAAGTATGACCTGAATGACCCTCAAGCGGGTGAAATTGATGGTGCAGGCAGACGTAACTTTAATAATATCGGGGTATCTTCCCCCGAGTTGCGCATGAACTTAGGACTAAATTGGAATACTGGCGTTCACGCGGCTAATGTATTTGTTCGTTACATTAGTGGCTATGACGATGACCAAAACTGCAGCGATGGCACCTTAGCTACTGGCGGCGTATGTGCTACTAATAGTTTTTATGAAGTTGATAGTCATGTCACCGTTGATGCTCAATACAACCTCGATTTGGGAACAATGTTGGAGTCTGATATGAGTTACGTTCTATCAATAGGTGGTATTAACTTAATGGACGAAGAGCCCCCTCAATTGTTTACCAATAGTGGCTTCGACTCTAAAGTACATGATCCACGTGGTCGGCAAATCTATGCTAGATTAGCAATCGAGTTCTAGATTTTACTATGTCCAATAGAAATCCCCGACTTAGTTCGGGGATTTTTGTAAATAACCCCTTCCATAAAATCTTGATACTTTTTTTGTGGATCTCTTTCAATTTTTGTGGTTTTTTTCAACACTGGTACTTCACACTTAATAAGGACACGTAAGCATGGCTGAAAAATTTACACAGCAACAAATCCTAGACGCACTTTTAGATCTTAATGATGGTAAAAGCGAAGAACAAAAGTGGCAGGTAAATGGCAATAAACTAATCAAGACATTTAAGTTTAAAAGTTTTGTTCGTGCTTTTGGTTGGATGTCACAAGTTGCGATTTGGGCTGAGAAATTAAATCATCATCCTGAATGGTTCAATGTTTACAACAAGGTAGACGTTGAATTAACCACCCATGATGTTGGCGGACTCAGTGAATTAGATTTTAAACTTGCAGAAAAAATGGATTTATTTCATTAATAGGCACTTATCAAAGCCCCGCAATCGTACGTAAAATAAGCGTTGAGTGGTATTTTTGACCTATTGGTCAGTTATATTAAACTTTTATTGCAATAATTTGCATATCCCTCTTGCGCGGCCTCAATGGCTATGTATAATACGCTCCACTTGAGAGGGAAGAGAGTTAATTCACTCCTCCAATCAACACCAGTTTCAAGCGCGGGATGGAGCAGTCTGGTAGCTCGTCGGGCTCATAACCCGAAGGTCGTAGGTTCAAATCCTGCTCCCGCAACCACATGGTTCGACTTGCCTGTTTGGGCAAGTCGATTCTTATCAGGCAGCAAGCCACTCAAGTTTATAAACAAATCCGCATTTACTTTCCCTCGATGACCGTAAACAACTATTTTTTCTACTAAATTGCGCATATATTCGAATGCTTCTGTGCCAAAAGACCCTGCTGACAACGAGTCAATCATGTTGCTAAATTTAGTTGTTATTAAATTTTGATCAATACTTGTGTTTTTCTGCCTTATTTGTCGCATTTTTAAGTTGGGTCATGTAACTATTATATTCTTTCACAAATAAATTCATTGACTCGTCGGTATTCAATTCATTCTTTACTATATCGATAACCGTTGTTTCCAGAATGTCTTTTTTGACTGTTATTGCGCTTGAACATGTGCCTTTATTTTTCGCACGGCTACAGCCATAGCGCTCTTTATTTATCAATGTAAAAGAACTTCCACATTGTTCACAGATTATTAGTTGACTAAGCAGATGTCTTGGGCGCATCACTGGTTTTGCATTGCTGGATTTAACGCTAAGTTGCTTTTGCTTTAGCTTTGCAGCTTCCCAAACTTCCTTATCCACGATTTGTAAAGTAGGAACTTCAGTTATTACCCATTCTGATTCTGGATTGGGACGTTGCAGGCGTTTACCTGTAGTGGGATGTTTGACATAAGTCGCTCGGTTCCAAATAAGCCTTCCAATGTATAACTCATTATTCAGTATTCCAGTGCCACGTCTACGATTTCCTTGAATCGTTGAGCACCCCCATTCTGAACCGGAGGGGCAGGGTATACCTTCGCGGTTTAATTCTGCAGCTATCGTTTTAGGCGATTTATTTTCAGTTATATAGCTGTTGAATATTCGATTAACTATTTCTGCTTGTTGATGATTAATTTCACGTTCGCCTCTAACAGGCTCCCCATTACTATCAAATTGCTTAACGACATTGTATCCGTAAGTTTTGCCTCCCCCTGATTTGCCTTTTTCAACTTTGCCCTTTAAACCTCTTTTAGTTTTTCTTGCAAGTTCTTCCAAAAACATAGCGTTCATAGTCCCTTTAAGACCGATATGCATTGAAGTGATTTCACCCTCAGAAAGGGTAATTATCTTTATGCCACTAAAACTTAATTGTTTAAATATATTAGCAATGTCTGCTTGATCTCTGCTTAGTCTGTCTAATGCTTCACATATTACGATATCGAAGTCTTTTGAGCAGTTTAGAAGCGCATTAATCCCAGCGCGATTCAGCGAAGAACCAGATTCAGCTGCGTCTGTGAAATGTCTCACAATATTAAACTTGTGACTTTTAGCAAAGTCCGTACAGATAGCTATTTGATCATCGATAGACGATAGTTTTTGTAAATCGCTTGAGTAACGTGCGTAAACTACTGCTCTCATTTCATATTCTCTTGTTGATTGAAGTCCTCACTCGCTAATTGTCTAGCTAAAGATTTTACTAGTTTCACCACCGTCATATTTGTCTCACCGTAAAAATTTATCGTCGTTTCAAGACCAATTTTCATACTGCTTCACCCTTTCTTTAAACTTGTAGTCGTTCGTTGAAAGCTAATTTAAATGAATTTTTGAAATGACCTATTCGTGTTTTAGTATTATTATTCCAGACATTAATGATTGAGTTTAAGTAAGCAACACTAATTTTGAGCAGCGTTAAAAAAACTTATATTTCTGAGAGAAGTTGTCCCAAATGTAATGGGGTAGAACGCTATAATAAGTGGAATAATTGTGTTGTCTGTCAGAAAGAAAATCAGAGGAAAAATTATGCAGAAAAACGTCAGGAAAATAATAGGGTAAAAAATAATGAAGCGTTAGAGCGTGCTAAATTACATGGTACTACTAGATATATTAATCTTGATGCATGCAAAACGTGTGGAGCTTATGAGAGGTTTACAAAAAATCGAGCTTGTACTCAGTGTGTAATTAATAAAATCAACACTGCACGACAATTAAGAAAAGAAATTAAAACTCTAAAGGTTAGATGTAACATTGAAACATATTTACAGAAGAATAAAGCACTCGATTTATATGCCAAAATGCGACTTTCCACTTTTTCTAAAAAAGAGTGGATGAAACACGAGATTGATAAAACCCCCGATCTGAAAACATTGATTTTTAAAGTTTGTAATGGTCACTATGATGCCGAATATAGAGACTTTTTTAACGAATCATATAAACTCAAAGAATATGATCTGTTGTTAAAACAACTAGAACAAACCCGCGCAAGATAGTAAGCGTCCGCCGATCCCATCTAGCGTTTAGCAAATTCCCATGGTAGCAATTGCTCGATATCGTAATGTGGCTGGCTGACCTGTTCTAGTAAGTACATCAGGTAGTCGAATGGCGTGATGCCGTTGGCTTTAGCTGTTTCGATTACGCTGTAAAGCGTGGCACTGGCTTTTGCACCCTTGGCCGTGTTGCTAAATAACCAATTTTTTCTTCCAATAACAAAGGGTTTTATTGCTCGTTCTGCACGGTTATTGTCGATGTTGAGATTGCCATCATCAATATACCGAATGAGCTTAGGCCATTGATTGAGGCTATAAGTGATGGCTTTGCCTAATGCCGTTTTGGGCGGAACGTTATCGATGGACTTATCCAACCAGACTTTGAATTGGTTTAGCAGTGGCAAGGACTGCTGTTGTCTGATCCGCTGTTTTTCATCTGCTGATTTATCCTTAATCTGGGTGTCAATCCGGTATAGCTTCTGAATATGATTCAGCGCCCAGTTGGCTTTACCCACTTTGCCTTTTGGTTGAGCAATTTCAGCTTCTTTGAATTTACGTCTGGCGTGTGCCCAACATCCGACAAGGGTAGCCTGAGTTTGCTCATAGCCAACATAGCCATCCACGTGCAGATAACCCGAATACCCTTCCAGATAATTCACCGCGCAACGTCCAGCACGACTATTTTGATAATCGTATAGGACGATATTAGGTATGGTGCTGTCTTGGGACGAGTCTGTACCCGTGCAATACAGCCACATATAGCAGGTCGATTTATCTTCTTTGATAACCTTTAACGTGGTTTCATCCGCCTGAATCACCGATTGTTGCAGCATCAGTTCATGCCATCGTTCAACCAGAGGTTCGAGTAATCTGGCACACTTGATTATCCATTCCGCCATCGTTTGTCGACTCAGTTCGATCCCATATTGTTTGAACATCGCTTCTTGTCGGTAAAGCGGTAAACCATATTGGTATTTGCTGGTCACAATCTGACTTAGCAAGCTCGGTGTCGCATAGCCTTTGGGGATAACTGAATTCGGTACAGGCGCTTGTTTGATGGTGTTGCTGATACCGTCTTTTTCACACGCTCTGCATGCGTACTTAGGGCGAACATGCTCAATCACTTTAACCTGAGCAGGAATGAATTCTAGCTTCTCAGCGGTATCTTCGCCTATCTTGTGCAGTTCACCCTTGCAGCAGTCACACACCTTATCTTCATCCGCGATATCGTGGATAACCACTTCCCGAGGCAAGTCTTTAGGCAGTGGTTTGCGCTTAGGTTTGTTGCGCGTGTACTCAATGGTTTCTTGTTCAGGGACGACAGATTCATCAATCTCTTCGGCTTCATTAAACAACTCACCTTGACCAGGATGGCCTTCACTGCCGGCTCCAAATTGCGTTTGCTGGGCAAGCCGGAATTGCTCTTCTAGAAAAGCAATCTTGGCGTCTTTTTCAGCCAGTAGTGATTCTAATTCAGCAACGCGTTGCAGTAATTGGGTATCAGTCATATCGCTATTTTACTAAATAACACCCTGATATAATTGACTTATTTTAGACCATTTGGTGATCGTTAATCGCTGCTTATGATCTGTGGTTATAAGCTGACAGATTGATACTGCAACGGCCTGTGACCGATGATGTCATAACCACCAAGTAACCAATTAAGTTGTTGCTCAGACAGGACTAATCGGCTTAACTGGTCATTCGTGGGCCATTTAAAACGTTGTTTCTCCAAACGCTTATACCAAAGTGCGAAGCCCGTTTTATACCAATACAGTATCTTCAACTTATCCCGTTTCTTGTTGCTGAAGATAAACAGGGCATCCATGAATGGCGACAACTCAAGTTGCTGCTCAACCACAATAATTAAGCCATTAATCGATTTACGGAAATCTACTGCATCAAGGTATAGATAGATATCAGAAGGATCAACAAACATCTTCATAAGGCTAAGGCTTTCATAACATCGGCCAGCCATTTAGCTTCAACAGCTTGCCCCACATTTAAGGTTACGCCATGATAAACAACCGTCAGCGTTGGTGATGTAGATACTGGTTTTGGTTTGGGTCTAACGACTTTAACTAACTTGCCTGTTGAACGTGCTGGCCTTTTTTCAATATCGCTTTTACGTGCTGAAAAGGTTTTAAGATGAATATTGTGCTTTGCACAATATTCACGAGCAGTAACGCCACTTGATTCGTGGTCTACAAATATCGCTTTCCATTGTTCTTTCGTTCGACGCTCTCTGCGCATAATGTCTCCGACTGAAAATCAAAAAGACATTGTGCAAGATTAAACATCTAATGGAGAGGCGGCCTTTGCTAGACGCTTACAAAAGTCCAGAATAGGTTATGAGCCGCTACAGCAAATCATAAATGTTTTAAACCGCATTCTACAAAAGAGGCAATTGGCCTACAGGTCAGTATTTATTGCACTTAAGGCAAGATTCAAACTTGTTGTTACTATGCATGCATAGTAATTACGTTACTATATTTGCCATTTCACTCTAGAGCATTGTTTTTAAATAACTTTCGTGATACAGATGGGCGGTGTTACTATGCGCTCATAGTAAATACATAAAAATTGTAGAAATTATCATTGAGAAAATAGTAAGCTATTGAAATTGAATAAGTATGAAGGCTTTGTGAAATGAACTTATCTCGCAGTTACAATGCGGTCTTCATAATAAGTTGTTATGTGACAAGAATTTTCGACCTTAACTGGTCGAATACCATCCAGTCGGGTTACTGCCACCGAGCGACTGGGCTTAAATCTAAACTGGCAGTAAAGTCTGGACAGCTTCTTCCCGGCTCAAAATGAGACTAAGAGGCAACGTTAGAGGAAATGCCTATGGCAAAATCATCTTTAGCGGGTTCAGCAAGCTTGCATCTACGGTTGGGTGCATTCGGTGGTTTGTACGCTGTTTTATCGGTTACATTTACCCCATTTGTTGCGTTCGCGCTTACACTGATGGCATCGTTTGTACTAGCTAAGCTGTGAGTTTAGGTGTGTATTCAGTACGGCTGGCACACCGCCTTCTAATAAAAGCATTTATTCTCGTAGGAGGCTGCGTGTCACATAACAAAGTGCTTAAGACGTTCACTGGGACAATTACGTTGCGCGGCTTCGCCATTTTCGCGCAACATAATTGCCCCTTAGCTCAAAGTTATGTTTCTTAAATGATCGAAAAAAAATTAAAAATGCTCTCTGAGTCGGGCATCGATTTATCGGGTCTAAAGCTTTTAGAATTTGAATTTGTTGTAGCTTCTAAAATCTGTTTAGATAAATTGTTTAAACAACTTAACGTGCAAGATGGCAGCGCAACTTTGATAAAAGGGAAATCACAAAGCGGTGGATATACTCTCAAGCTTAGAATGGAAATTTATTGCAATCCTAAACACATTAGTGAGTGGGTATGTTTTTTTGTGAATATCGGAAGTGAATTTAATGCTATTTTGGAAAACTGGCGGATTGTCGTCAAAACATAAAAATTAATATGCGGTTCTTTGGGTACGCATCATTTAACTGTTAGAGTCCATATGCATTTATTCTTTTTTGAAGATAATGATCAACATCACCCAGTAGATGAGTCAGGCTTTAATAAGTTTGGTATTGTATTAAAAGAAAATATAGTTTGCTTCCTTAGCAAGAAAACAGTGGCTTATAGACCAATTAGCGAGCTTACCAGATTTCCGCACGAGTTTCGGCGTATAGAAACGGATATAAGCGAGCAAAGTATTGAAACCTTTTTTTTAGAAAATCACCAATCTCCAGATTTATTTCATCGCGGTTTCAGTGCAATACATAAAGGAGAATCTGATTATTTTAATAACCCTATAAAACTCCCAGTACTGGAAAGTAAAAGCTTACTTGAAAAGAATGACAAGTGGCCAATTCTTTGCAACTCAATTCAAGCTGGAGATTGGTTATGTACTTTTCAATCAAAGAGTTTTATGAGCAAAATCATATCCGCTGTCGACACAGGACCTTGGAGTCATGTTGCAATATGCTCAGGTAACGACACAATAATAGAGGCTACCACAGAAGGTTGTGTTGAACGCCCCTTAACTGTTTACGAAGGCAAATATATTCATGTTGGACTTTATAGAGGCAATTTAACTGAGCAAGAAAAGAACGAGAGCGTTCTTAGAGCGCGAAGCACAATAGGCAGCAAGTATAATTACAAAGGAGCTTTCATAGCTGGTATGCAAAAATTTCTAGATAAGCCACGATATGCTCCGACACCAGCAGACCTTATCATTTTTTCAAACGTTACATTGGTAACTTATGTGTAGAGACTCTAACAAACAAATAATGGCAGACGCGCAAACAGCGCGCGCCGCATATTCGAAGCGTTAGTTCCCTTTATGATGTTTTTAATACCATATAATGAATTCACTGTAAAAACAGATAGAACAGCCCTAGATGTTTTGTCAGATATTAATAATCGAACGTCTAAATTTGGTGCGACCTTTTTAGGTTTTGAACCAGTAAGAGAGTTTAGAGGTGTAGTTACGGAAAATAGTTTTAAGATAGAAAAACGATTGGATTATCACAATAGTTTCAATCCACAAATTGAAGGTCATATAAAAGAATCTGAAGGAATCACAACTCTATCTGTTGTCTTGAGACTAAAAGAATTAGTTGAAGCATTTCTATTTTGTTGGATAGCAGTCTTAACAATTGTTTGCATCGGACTGTACTTAGCAAATTCATTCCAATTCGAATTGATAGGATTCCTTTTGTTTGCGCCTTTAATTGCTGTGTTAGGTTTTTCTAGAGAAGCTTCTAAAGTTAAAGCTAGACTGATTGAGTTGGTAGAAAGTAGCTAACACATATGAATCTTCTTCCGTCAAATAAACAACAGGACCTTTTTTAGCTGCCGCTTGGCAGCTAAGTTGTATTCATCAATCAGCCAAACAATCTACTTCGCTCTGTCATCGCGGCCGTTAAAATTGTTTATGGCAAACACATATAGAGGCTCTCTTATTGTGATCTAATCACTGCCTAACTCTGTCATTCCTTTTGTTGGTCAGGGGCACTAGACATTCATCGGTTAACTTTACGAAGGCGCTATTCAAGTCAGATACAACACAACCCCTGATAAATGAACGGGTGCCGCCTGAGCTATTCGCGAGTGCAAATACGAGGTGAATGGCATCAATATGGATTTCTGGTTACCACGTTCTTTGTACTCTGGTTCATCAATATTCATATTGTTGAAACGCTTCACTGTATTTCTAGAAATCCCTAATTCTCTTGCTATCTTCCTTTGTGATCATGGGCGCCCCTCAAAGGACACCTAGTTTGGTACAAATGGATCAGAATTCAATTGATCAAGTGGCTCAGTTCTACATTGTGGTTAACACGAAAAGAAAAATACCCCAATAGCGCTCAAGGAAAATTGAATAATTTGACTATTCGGGGCAAAGTAGTGAGTATTAAAAATTACTGCATATTGTGGAAAGACACGATTGAAATAAAACGGGGCGGAACTAATAAAAATATAGTTTACCTGTTAAAAAACGCTCTAAAAGAGCGTTTAAAGTAACCGAGTTATCAGTTTTTGCATTCCAAATACATTATTTTGAACACAATTTCGAATATCATACCGACCAACGCCAAAGCTAACATCTGATATTCTGACAATGGAAAGCCATCCCTTAGCTGGACTCCAAAAATCACATTTAAAACAAATAGTGCAACCATCGTCATTTTTAACACGCTAAAAAGAGCACTTGAAAATAGTAGCAATGGTTTAACGTAAGTTTCTCGTGTTGTTTTCATGCAGTTTTCTCCTATTTTGACCTCTGCATAAATAACTAGGTTTACCTATAGAAAATTTTGAGTACTTGAATGGACTTCTTTTTCTTATTTAATAAACTTACAACGCAACTACCGGCTTTCTGTATGGGTAATAAATTAACATGAATAAAATTTATCCCTCCCTCACAAATCTCCCACTCGTGTGACTAAATACACATAACGGGACGCAACCAACTGCGCTCGGTTAGTCGACACACTTATAATGGCTTATTCGATGTCCTACCATTGAGAAAATGTTTAGTGAGTGAATGAAAGTAGGAATAATTCACTGGCGGTGGAACCAACAAAAATGTTTGTGAAGCCACATGTCGGCCCCGTGAGGCGCCATCCTCATGGAATAAGTCGGGCACGCAGTTAAAGCGTGCCCGATTTGCTTTTAATAGAAAATCTTTGTGAGCTCATCACAATACTTAGTTCGAAAGATAATGGAGCGTCTAAGCAGATCTGCATCGGCTTGTGTCAAAATCGGCTGTCTGGTTTTCTTATCTTTTATCTGAGGTAACTCAACGAATAACTGCTCATGCAGTCGCTTGATGTCCGCAAAGATGTCTTCGGACTGGGTAACTAAAAATACCTTGTCGTAGATACCGGCGCGGAGTGCGGCTACATATTTACGTAAAATGGTGCTTCTCTGGGCCTTATTTTTAAACGAGTTTTCGACCTCTAAGGCGATAGTGGAGGTACCTGTGTCGGTGACTTCTAATAGCAGTCCATCCACGATGCGCGAGTCGGTATTTTTAAACAGTCGTTTACATTCTTTTTCTGTCACCATACCTCTGTAAGCATAGTAGCCCTGGTCGTGGCGTGCTGCTTCGCGCATCATCGTGAGCAAAACATGGGAGTTCATGAGGTCGTGCATCACGGTGTTTAAGTTCACACCCCGCTCGGGAGGGGTAATGCGACGAAAATACACCGGTATACCCGTTAACTCTTCCGCATATTTAGCGCCACTGGCGTCACAAATATAAATACAACCGTCAACTGAACGATGCGTGTTAACCATGATTAATAAACCTTGCTTTACAAGCTTGTTTAAATGCTCCAATGCTTGTCGATGTGAAATACGATAAAGGTGACTCACAACAGACGGCGAGGTTAATCCAAACCGTGCCACAATGAGCGTGGTCATCGCTTGCCTGGCCCGCCCAATCTCATTGTTTGATTGCATTGGCTGATAGCGCATATCGATATTAAAGTAGCGGCCCATGGCGGTAAGCCAGTAGGTTTTGTTGTTGGTATCATTTTGGGTATGCCCTTTTGGGGTGTTTATCGTATTCATGCTTATCCTTTGTTTGATTATTAATGGTTAATCAAACATAGGTATACGAAGGGCAAAATTGACGCCCATTGACATCAGGCTGTCTGTCGTTTTTCATCTCGTGATGCTGTGCCAGCGCTCACGACACGAATAACGTCACAAAATCACAAGCGATAAACACTCTAGAGCGTCATACAGCGTGCTTCGCATACTGCATGAATGCCTTGAAACGCCAGCCCACTCTGATATTACATCCGTAATGAGTGGGCTTTACGCTCGTTCCTCGCTAGCGTCTCAAGTCAAACTGGCCCTGTCCTCGCGCTGCTCGTACTGAAGGCAAATACGCCATGCGGCAAAGACGTTTTTCAAACTGTCTTTTTCAGCTAGCGCTGACGCCATTTTTCTGTCAAAAAAATGTGGGGTTGCCTGTCTGTTGTGCCAACATCCAAGCCAATTTTTGCTGATGCAAAAACGTATTTTCCTTCAGTCCGAACACTTTCGGACAGGGCCAGGCTACGCACGCCACAAACCTTGTTTGCTGCTTGCTTCGCTGTTTATTGGTTTGCGTTGCAAACGCCTTTTGGCAGCTTGTCATGCTGACAAGTGCAAGCTGCTTATCAGCAAAAAAACAAAGCATAATCTGTTTTTTTTGAAGTTGGACAAAGATGTTAAATTGACGCTCGCTTTGACACTAAAGCAGCAGACATTAGGCCAATGTCTGCTGCTTTAAAAAGCCAGTACAAATCAGCCGTCCATGTTCGATTGCTGTAAACCAAACCCTTTTAAACGGCTGATATGCCCGACGATTCACTTATAGGAGAAATCCCAATATGATTTGATGTAGATAGCAATCGAACATGGAACTCCCTTTACGGGGAAGCAAAGTGCTGCCAAACTGAGTTTGGTCGGCGCTTTGTTTTTGCTTACACCTTTACCAGTCATCATCGAATGAACTGAAGCTTGAATCATCCCAAAGATTGTTGTCGTCGAAAGTATCAGAGATTGAATCAAACCCGATATCATCAATGTGATTATCCGAACTTGAATCATGCAAGTCTGTACCATAGGGATTACCACTGGTATCCACTCCGCCGATACCACCAATCATAAATTCACCGGTCGCAGGATTAACTGTTGTTTCTTCAAAGGATGATGCCATGTCAGATAGTATTAGGTCGTCGCCAGCAAATAAAATGCTTGATGCTGTCACAGTAGTCATATCCTGAAACATTTGTGAGCTAGAGTAACCATCACTTCGGGACGCTTTAAAGCGACGTTGTTTTCGGACTGCTACATTTTCCAAACATTGCCTACGTTTTTCTTTTCGTAAATTTTCATAAAACATCGCAGGAGAAATATAAGGTACAGGTTTAACCTCCCGTATTTTGGGTGGATCTTCAAACGTTATCATTGCGTAGAAGAAAAAAATAAACGCCCCCAAAAACACATGAAATCCAATCGTTACAATATCGTGCATAATTAAAGCGAAGGAGACAATAAGTACGATAATCGACGCGATGACTTTTATCTTATTCATCATCATTCCTTTTTATTTCTATGCTGTTCAGCGGTTGACAGAAGGTATTAGGTAATCGTTTTCCATTGCGCTTTTTGATTTGCTGAGGAAGTAGAAGATTTATTAAATTAGAGTTATTTAGTTGTCGAAACAGCTCAGATTTAAATCGGCTTTTATCTTTACTTTCTGTTTCACCGCCAAGGTAACCACCTAGCACTTTGTGGTGTGGATTCATTTCTAACTTCAGCGCGATTTCATCCGCGTCATTTCCCAGGAGCAGTCGAAGCTTGCTGCTATCACAGTGCTGTTTGTAAAATTGGTATGCTTGAAAGTCGTTTTTGAAATCAATATCTAGTTTGCCTGTCAGCAATGTGGCTAATTTAGCTGCCTTAATTAACCCCAAAGGCTTTGCATTACTGCGATGATGGGGGACATCCGTAGATAACCACGATATGAGATAGACGGTCTCTTTAATTGGCAAGTACAAAGTGGCTATGCATTCGGCTTTGTCCTTTTCTGCGTAGTGAATAGCCACTTTAATTCGTTTCCGACCCAGCGAGTCAGGATACTTGGTTGCGGGTAGATGCACAGTGATAGCGTGAATAGATAAATCATTCATGCGCGACCTCCTGAGCTATTTAGCAAACAAAAAGTTGGGGAGCGCCATAATTCAGTATCGTGTAACAGCCGCAATACTTCCCAGCCGGATAATACAAATATATCGTGACTCTTCGATAATGAGCGATGTTGATTTGCAACACCGCCTAGGCTGATATAAATCGCGGCATCACAATTTTGCTCCTCTCGTGTTTCACCCAGCTCTACTATGGAGTGTTGTTGCCAAGTTTCATCATTTGTCCCTGTTAATTTTGTTGGGTTTGCTATCCACAAAATAGCCCTAGCACCGCTTCTTGATATGAGGTGGTTTCGTTCACAAAGTGACGTAACCTTGTAACCGATTTGTGCTATAGCTTGGAGTATTAACGCTCTAAAATCTGCTCCTGCTAGCATAGCGGTGATCAGCGCTGATTGTTCTTGCCACAACGCGCGTTGTATTGTTCCTTCAGAGCAATTTTCATTGTTGAGATATCGTGCGTGTTGGTTGATATTGGCGCGTTTAGATAAATCAATCAGTGGTTTTGTCACCCGTAGAAAGGGTGAGTAAGCGTTTAGAGCAGGGCGGTTATGTGTAAATAACGATTGAATAAAGGTAGTAATGTGTTGTGTGCCTAACATGTCGTTTCCTTGTTAATTTCTTGGAGGCACATAAGTACATTAATGAAATAAAACGCGATTGCAAAGATTTTATTTAATCAATTTTGCCCGATAAAAAGATCGTAAGAATCGGATGTTTAATCTCGCAGATTAGTTAAATAGGGCTAATTTTTATCGGGAATTAACGCTACCAAATCATCTGGTCGCCAGTGATGATTAAGCAGCGTCACAATAGCAATTAACATTGTTGGACAAAAGAAACCGCGTTCACGACGCAGCAGTTTTATGCTTTTTTCAATGTTTGACAATTGCTCGCTATCAAACTCAGAAAGCTCAAACCCGTGAAGTACAAGTAGCTTTTCTACTTCCCTAAATCTCGGGTACTGCAAAATATTACTCATGCCAATCCTTTTCACTTTTCACTATTTATTAAGAGACTAATGCTTCAATGGGAAATGGGGGATTTTGGAAGTTTCCAAAACCTGTTTTAAGTCTGTTGCTATGTAATAGTTAACGTTAGGAAAATCTATAAAGTAATTAAAAAGGAAGGGCAAGATGACAGCATCAAAAAATAAACTAAGTAGTTTTTTTGCAGGAGCAATATTGGCACTATATTTATCGATGAAAAGACAAGTTCATTTATCCCATTTTTTTGCGGGAAAATTCTAATTATTTACAACGAGGAAAAGCACAAATGGATATTTTGGTTTTTTTAGTGCCCATGGCGATTATGGTTGGTGGCGCGGTTTGGGTCGCTAGATGCAAGAAAAAATGATTTTTTAGTCTGTTCTTTTCTAAATTTATATATTAATAGCCTAGTTTGCTTCTTTGTTTAAATTGATTCCGAAATGGCATACTCTATATTGCAGCGCAAATGTAGTTGAATCATATATCGAGTAGGAAGAAGTAAAATGAGTAGAGCAGGGATGTCGTTTAAGGTTGCAATACAGGATGCAGAACAATTACTTTCAAGATTCGATAACGAAAAAAACACTGCCACCAATGTAAATTCAGAAGCCCTAAAAAGAGCCGGTTTGGTCATCGCCATGGCTGCCTGGGAAACGTATGTTAAAGATCGCTTTAGAGAAGAAATTGATTCTTGGTTAGCATCAGTCAACGGCAGCTTGCTTGGTAATTTTGTATTGAGAAAAGTTGATGAAGACTTAAAGCGCTTTTTTAATCCAAATGTAGATAAAACCAAGCAACTATTTAAAAGTTATTTTGAAATAGACATAACGTCTGGCTGGTGTTGGGATAATTATCAAGTATCGCAAGCTAAAACAGCATTAAATGCACTTATCTCCAAACGTGGCGATGCCGCACATATTGCAACCACCTCACCCAATCAATTACATACTGTCAAAAGAGATGAGTTAGATAAAGCCATTAGGTTTTTAAAAGGCTTAGTCAAAGCTACTGAGAATGTAGAGATCGTTAAACCAATATAAAAAGTTTTGCTTAGTAAGGAGGGGGAAATTAACTAAGTTTGTTCTGGCCTAAAAATTCATTTCTGGTGATCTATAGTAAATTTAACGCTCTTTTTCTTTTTTCAATGCTATTTAACAGAGGTATGTTAAGAAGATTGACAGCGGTAATTTTTTATCTCTATAATAACCTTGTAGCTCAAAAAATGTACAGTAAAAGCTTCGGATTTTCAGTATTTGAAAAGGAAATCATTACCTTTCTACTAAAGGCTTAATGAAATGTTAAGGGATGGATGGATGGATACGTCAGTCGACAATGAAAGTTCAAGCTCAGAAAAAGTAAGTTTATCGCAAGAAGCAAGCAACAAAAACAAACCAAAAAACGTGGGACTTTTTATCACCATTAATCTTATTGCGCTTTTGTGTGGTGGTAGTGGGCTTTTTGGAGCGTTTGTTTATTTTATTGAGCGACCGCTAAAAAAAGAAGTGGAGACTCTATCTGGCGCACTTCAATATGCAGAGTTAGATAGTCAAGAACAAAAATTCTTAATAGAAAATTATCAGGCGCGTATTTCACAATTAGAGCATCAAATCGACTTAGCAGACGGAATGCTATCCAAGCATGAGTTGGATGTTTTAAAGAAAAGACTTTTATATACGCACTCTCAGCTCGAATCAGAGCTTTCAGAATTACACAGTAACCTTAGTAAACTCAAATCAAGAGGTGGGAGCTGGTTTTTCCAGAACGCCCCTAAAATAGCTAGTAACTCTATTGACACTGCAAATCGTGCGATAGCAGCAAATCAAACAATCAAACAAGACGTTGAGAAAATATCTAAAGAATAAATGGAAAGAGTTTCAAGTGGTAGTAGAAAGATCGGTACTGTTGGCTGCTGATCCTTTTGAGTTAAACCACGCCAACTTCCCCCTTTTTTTATCCGAGGGGATTGTTAAAACAACTAAAAAATCAGAAAAGGACGATTCAAATGAAATTACTACACATACCAACTCTGTTAACCCTGGTCACAATATCAGCTTCATCTTTTTCGGAGGAATTGAAAGAAAACATAAATTATAGAACAAAAGTCAATCTAAAAGTGAGTGAAGACGCGGTCAAATATGACAAGGATGTTGGCGAGCAATCTAAGTTTGTTGTCTTGGATAACGACAATAATGATGAATATGCTATTGAATTTTTAGATATTTATCAGGTAGTTGAAAAAAAACCTAAAGCGGAAGCAACCAAAGATGACTATAAAACCTACTCTGTTTCCGATGTTGTCGAGGGTAAAGTTTACTACCTCAAGAAAGAAGAGGTGCAAGGTGTCCCGATTGAGAAAAAAGTAGAGCAAAGTTTTGGTGGGTTGGTAAGTGGACCTTTAATTGTCCCGTTTAAGTATCGGCTTAGTGATAAATCAATTTCTGGTGATGCAACAGTGGGATATTATGCTGGCTGGGGATGGGATACAAGTTTTTGGGGATATAGCGAACGATATGTGACTTTTACGCCTTTTTTATCGGCCGGATTGACGCAGGTTTCAGTATCATCAGTTGATGATGAAGGTAATGTCACGGATGAGAATAAGTCTGGGTTTACTTGGGCGACGGGCGTTCTAATTAATAACTGGGATAGTGTCAACATTGGAATTGTTTATGGTCAAGATAGAATTGGTGATCAAAACTGGGAACACGAAGGGGAAGGTTGGCTAAGCATTTCTGTTGGTTGGGAGTTGTAATTTAATCAACTTCGTACAATTGACGTGATTTTGGATTGAAAATTCGAGACATAATATGTCTCGAGTTCCCAAAAGTAGTAAATACCTAATCCTTAATTTGTTTTTCAGGGGAGTTGTAGGTCATATCGTTCGCGATATAACCAATCATCCCTGTTGTAATCATAAGTAATGTTAGTGGATCTAGCTGCAAATGTGAACTAGCCAGCGACTGTAGTTTAGTGGCTCAAATCTGAACTGACTGCTTTGAGTCGATCGGCTTCGACCTACCCACACAGCCTGTACTGAGCGGGAAACGGAATTCAGCTAAGTTGATTCCAATTACCGCCTCAGACACAAGCAGACTATTAGGGTTACGACTTTTTTTTGTGCTAACCTTATTTATATTTGATATTGATGAATTAATTAATATCACTAAGTGAACTGAATAGTCATTTTTCGGGAAAATGCATAATGGGAAAAATAAGCTATAGTTTCGAAAACACACCTTTTAAGGCTGGTCAGTCAAAAGTATTTCGCTCAGATAACCAGTCAAAAATAACCCTAGATATAAAGTGTTTTGTAGATGACCCTCCCCCTCCAGGCTTTATGCCGTGTGGAGAATGTGGCAGTTTCGAGCTTGCTAAAGAAGAAGAAAAGTTGATTACTGCTGATTTGAGAACCTTTAAAAGAGGTGGGAGGATAGTATTGACTGTTTCAGATCGGTATGGAAACGAAGAGACAATTTGTGTAGTGGTATTTCCAAAAAACTCTGATTCAGAAGGTGGTGGTGGTGGTTGTAAGAAGGCTTCCACTGGAGACAAGAGTAAAAAGGACTCACATTGGATACCCAAAAAAAGCAATATCCAACCTCCTCCTAGACCTTACATATGAATCCTACTGAACAAGCTTTCGCCTTTAACCAAAAGAAACTTGAAGATTCTATAAATGAGCTAAAAAAAACTCAATCCATTTTATCTAGAAAATATAGGATTATGGTTTTCTTCACTTATCTTTCAAAAACATCCATTATTGTATTTGGCCTAGTAATAGGTACAAATTTTTTTGAAAGTACGGTTGCGGTTCTGGGGTTTCTGATAGCATTGCTAACTGGACTTGAACCGCTTTTTCTGAATTCAGCACTTATAGGTGAATTGGGATCTGGTGCAACAAAATTAAGTCAAACATTTGACGAAGTAAGGCTAGAGCACAACGAAATAGTGAACAATTATATTGTCTCAAAAAAAGGTAAGAATAGTAATGGCCCCGAACATTTCGTCAATTCACTTGGGGATTTGGAAGCGAAAGTTAGTAACACTGTGCTAAACGTAAAAAAGAAGATAGAAAGAGCGAAAGTCACTCAGGTTAAAAAACTATTTAAAGGTGGAAAACATTAGTGTCCATAGAGATAGTTAGAATAAAAAATTTACTTTGTTTACGATGTATGGTTCACCGTCTACTACTCGCATGTTGATTTAGTAAAGGTTAGCTTCACGTATTCACCTGTCTTAGAAACCATTCAATCTGATAGACAGCCACTGGCAGGGTGCCGTCTATCAGTTTTGATCAAGCTTTCTATATGAAAAGCGTAAGATTGGCTAATGCAGATTA
The DNA here is from genome assembly GCF_030548205.1 of Aliiglaciecola sp. 3_MG-2023. GTDB lineage: Bacteria > Pseudomonadota > Gammaproteobacteria > Enterobacterales > Alteromonadaceae > Aliiglaciecola. The sequence goes on from NZ_JAUORV010000008.1 coordinate 133,961, forward strand.
GCCGTTATAACAGGTCATCAATAAAGGGTTTTATTTCATTATTCGCCGATAAGTTTTCATCATCTATAAGTAAATAGTTGTATTTTGGTTGGTCAATTTTTGTATCTCAAATACATTTATTGAAATAAAAGCAAGTTAATCTGGTTGTTTTTAAAGCAATAGTGAGAGTTTTTTGTTTATCCTGACACTCATAGATTGTTAAGACGATTTTAAAGACGAGTTTAGATGAGGCGAGCTTTTTTCTTCGCCAAGAAATTCAAATTAAAAAATAATTGTAAACGCCAAATAATTGCGGCAATGGAATGAGAGAACTACGCTTTAAATAGATTCATTCGCTTTGCGAAGCCAATAGTCAGTTTATTGATAACCCCCTACAACTTACATGGAGAGTAAACATGAAAGTTATCAATCGTAGTGTCTCGAAAAATAATTTACCAGAGTTTTGGTCCGACACCTCAGTGTGGAGTCTCGTGCCGCATAAGGTCACTCCTTTTACAGCGGAAATATGGGCAGGTACTTTATTTCCTTATTTAAGAAAGCCTGTGCTATGTCGACTTATTGTTTACAAAGATAAGCAAGAACTGAAACGCATAGATATCAAGAGAGCAGAATGGGAAAGACCCATACTGCGTCTAAGCAATCGATTTTTTACACTATCTACGCTGAAAAACTTAGAGTCAAATCAACACTATCAAGTAACTCTTTTCCAACAGCTTGAAGACGATGCAGGTGAATATGCAGGTGATTGGTTGTATTTGAAGTCTGCCTATTTCAATACATTGCCAATGTCATTGCCGACAGCCAATAATGATGCCTTTACAGTATCGTTAAATAGTTGCTTCTACGAACACCGAGATAACGGAGCGACCGCTGAAGCATTTAAAAACCTTTACTCTCAAGGTAATAACGCAATTAAGCCAGACGTTAAATTTATGGTGGGTGATCAGGTTTATTTAGATATAGGCGCTGATTCATTATCACCGTTAACAAATGAAGTTAGAAAGCGAATAGCTGATGATTATGCGAAACATTGGCAGGCACTAGGCAGTATGCTTTCTAGAGGCGCAACTTGGATGTTGCCGGATGATCATGAGTATTGGAACGATTATCCTTTCTACGATAGCTTAGTGCCGACACTCTTTATGTTGAAAATACCCAAAATCAGGAATGCATGGAGTACAGCTTCAAAAAATGGCGTTGAGCGTATTCAGCAAACTCATAACCCAGTTGAAACATTTACTATTGGTAATGACCTCTCATTCTGTATAGCTGATTTGCGTTCAACCCGAACAAAAACACAGTTTATAAATAAAAAGGGTTTTAAAAAACTAATTGGGTGGGCAAAGGGTTTAACTACGCCAGGTGTTTTAGTTATCCCACAAATATTGATAGTTGAGAAGAACAAACATGAGCGCAACTTACATAGTTTTAAGCGACAGTACGCTGAATTATTAGAAGCGTTAGCGCATTCTGGTAGAGATATTGTAGTGCTGTCTGGTGACGTGCATTTTGGACGTATTTGTTCAGTAGGTTTTGGAAATAAAGGGGCAAAATTAATTGAAATAGTGGCCTCACCAACATCTAATCTGACTGGAATTAATTCAGTCGCTACCGCGAAACCCACAATAAAGCCTGAATCTTTCCCTGATATTGAGACGACGTGGGAGCCACAGATTGTTAAATATGATTCCAAATATAACGTCAAAGTTACAAGGGGGAGGTGGTTCTCTAGTTACTGGAAAGAAAGAACTAAAGAACATTTTATGACAATCAGTTTCAATAAAAAGGAAAGTAAGATAAATATGACTGTGCAAGCTTGGTTAGTGCGAAGAGCTGAGGCCAATGGAATGCCAAAATCGCAATTTCAAGTGCCGTACTCTATAACCCTTAAATAAATTGATATATCGCAATTTTCTAAAAAGTAGACCTTTACCTGTGGAATAAGTGGCTATTGGCGCATGCCATTTGACTGCTAAAAGTGGGTGACATAAAATAAAGGTTGGTATTATTTTAATTATATCAATCACTTATGAGTTTTTCTTAGTATCTTTTGAATACGTAGAACCTGTTCAAATCCTGCTCCCGCAACCACATTCAAGGCTTCGATAATTCGAGGCCTTTTTTGTTTTTAACTTTTTATTTTTGTTTTTTTTATTACTAGTTAAATGCCGTTTTAAGTGTGTTTTTTTAACGCACTACTTGCACTACTCAAATGGCTATGTATAATACGCGCCTCTTGATAAGGAAGTGACATGAATCACTATCTAATCATCACCAGTTTCAAGCGCGGGATGGAGCAGTCTGGTAGCTCGTCGGGCTCATAACCCGAAGGTCGTAGGTTCAAATCCTGCTCCCGCAACCACATTCAAGGCCTCGATTATTCGAGGCCTTTTTTGTTTGTGCTAGATATACATTTAACTCCATATTCTCATTTAATTGCACATTCAAAATGTGCTTGGGTTATCTGTATCGAATTTTCAATTACTCCACATAAAATACATTGTCCTGTAGTTCGTCACCTATGTTGGTATTATTGCGGATCACTTCTGCTAGGGTGACATCTTCGACGAATTCGAGTTCATCATCAGTTAAGTACCGGCTGTACCAAAAGCGATCGCCGGCCCTTAATTCGTCAAATTGCTTCACATTAATCGCGGTAAATAGCTCGCCTAGTTGTGAGCCTTGAGATGTCAAAGGATCTTCGGCTAAGCCGCCGATCCAAAGCTCAATATCATCAACCGAACCATAGGCATTGAACAGTCCTGCTTGTAAACTGGTGTTGGTGGTAATGTCGGCAATACTGACTTTGGCTTCTAAATCCATTGCTATTCGCGTTTGGTTATAGGTGTTTAAACCGTGATCTCTGCCACGCTGAATATTAAGGGAAATTAAATCAAAGCCGCCAGATCCAGGGGTTCCGAATAAGAAATTTCGCAAACCATTGACCACTTGCGTATCTATGGTTTGGTGTCTTTGTTTCGCCAAACCTCGCAACACGGGATCAATATCATTTTCATTTTGGTATAAGTTTATGCCAGTAAAAAACGCATCGCGAATGGCTAGGTTACCTTCCTCAATGGTATTGCCATCTGCGTCAAGTCGCAAAATACTGTCACTTACTTCACTGTGGCCTAATCTATAGGTCGCAGCGGAAAACTCATTATAAATAGTTGGGTTGATGGTTTCATCATAGCCTTGGTAATCAGGCATACTGTTTTCACCTAGCAATGCAGGCAAATATTCGTTATAGGTAATAATTTGAATTTCGGCTATAACTAAACGTCTCGCTTGCTCATAGATTGATTCGATGGAAGCATTGGTTTGCGAAGACTGTAAAATTCTAGCAATACGATTGTGTTCACGTAGCCAAACCGTGTGCATAGCGGTGAGCACGGCTTGTTCATTAACCCGTAAGTCGCCACCGATGAAAAGGCGACTAGGATCAGTGACAAAGCCGTTTGCATTGGGGATATTATCGGTATTGAATGGCAACAGGTTGTTACTGCTGGTTGCTAAAAACGGGCTATTATCTCCAACCCTCAAGGCACTGTTGCGCTCATTATCAGAACCATAAATCATTGATCCATCTATCCAGCTAGTAATTTCATTTTCCTGTTCTCTTACATTCTCAATACTTGTACCCGTATCAGGATCGTAAATAGCACGGTTGAAAGGAATAACGACTTCTCCGCTGCCATTGGGATCAAAAAATACATCCCCTCGTGGGACGGGTATGTTCTCTTGTTCAGGTGTACTGCCATCTGTTAAGCCTATATCATGATCGATAAACTGCCCCCATTGCCATAGGTAATCACTGGTATCAAAACTGTTTTCAATGCTTTGGCCTTGGGCCTGAGAAACCAATAAGTTACTTATTTCTCGCGCACTTTTTTGAGTGCTTCCCGCCATAGACGATATTCCGTCGGTGTAGTTTGCTTCGGCAATACGTTGTAAATGGGTAAAAGTAGCGCCCCAAGTCGGATGTTGTTGATTATTACTGGTGCCGTCATAGGAGCGAATTTCTCTACCGTCTTGTTCATTCATTTGCATCTCATCTCTTCCCGGCCGATTGAGTTCATTGTTTCTTCTTACTTCAACATCTTCATCTATCCCTTGGGAAGAGCGAGTGTTACTTCCGCCTCTTTGTTGGTTGGTTTGGTTATCCTGGCTTATCTCTGCTGTTGCTAATGTTACAGCGTCTGAGTTGGAAGCAGTTTCCGATTCACCACTTCCACATGCCGAAATCATAGTCAGTTGGCCGATTGATAAGGGGATGATTAAATAACGTTTATTCATTAATTTATTCCTACTATTCTAATTTATTTATCATTTACGGCTTTTTTCCTTCTATTTGTATAGAACAGTTATATGAGGTGAATTGCGATAGGCGTTAAGGGATAGATAGGTTAAATAAATGTTAGTTCGTGATTAATTGTGGAGTTTAGGTGTGGTTTTTGTGCAGTTTTAGCGCAGTTTACTCGAGTAAAGTGTGAAGTTTGTGTAGCAAAGATTATAAAAGTGATTTAGATGTGTTGACAAGGAGACTACGGATAAACGCGATTAGTGACTAACTGGTGGCCGCGAGTTAAACTAGGCATTCATTCATTTTCAAAAGTAAACTTGTGTCGTCTCTTAAATATTTATCTGCGTATTCCCCTGACTTACAGCAGCAAATAACTGAATTGCTAGATTCAAACCGGTTAACCGATTATCTGCTTCAGAAGTATCCGCTGGTGAATAGCGTGCCTAACGACAATGCACTGCGTGAATATGTTCTTGAACTGAAAAATCAATACATCAAAAAGTCAGCACCGCTGAGTAAGGTGGTATTTGATAAGAAGATTCACGTTGTTGAAAATACCCTTGGGTTGCATAGTTTTGTATCAAGAGTGCAGGGCGGTAAGCTTAAAAGTAAAAATGAAATACGCATTAGTACATTGTTTAAAAATGCACCTATTGAATTTCTTAATATGATAGTGGTACACGAACTCGCCCATTTGAAACAAAAGGATCACAACAAAGCGTTTTATCAACTTTGTTGCCATATGTTGCCCAATTATCACCAAATTGAGTTTGATGTGCGTGTTTACTTAACGCATCTTGAATACAAAGGCGAGATTTATAAAAACCTGTCACCCAATCATCAATAAGGTCCTTATGAATTATCAATTTATACGCAATTTGCAAGGTGAGCCAGAGGCTCAGTTCGAGATGGGCCATGAGGCATTTTCACGTTGGTTTACAGAAGAACTTGGAACAAGGGAAGATAACATATCTGCACTTTTTACGGCAATTGACGCATTACAGAAACACCAAATGAAAGGGTATCTGTTGGAGGGGAAAGAATTTAATCTTCGACTGGATTGTGATGAGGTAGAAGTCAGGTCAAAAGATTTGGATATGGATGGGCCTGATGAGCTGCCAGAAGGTACAGAGTTATATGATCAAGAATCTGTTTCAGGGTGTGGATTAGACGACTTCATTCAGGTTTTAAGTTCGTGGCGAGATTTTGTTTGTGGACAATAACTCCATTATTGCCAAACCATCATCAACGAAAAGTACGATTGTTGATAATTTTGTAGCACCAAAATGCCTAGAAAAAATCAGCATACTTTATCAAGATGAGTCGATGTTACTTATTAACAAGCCCAGTGGTTTGCTTTCTTTATCAGGTAAAAACCCCATAAATTCCGACTCAGTACATTTTCGGTTAGTACAAGAATACCCTTCTGCCACTATGGTTCACCGCTTGGATTTTGGTACATCAGGTATTATGGTAATTGCTCTGAATAAACAGGCTAATAGCCACTTAGGGAAGCAATTCCAGATGCGCATAGTACAAAAAACCTATGTGAGTGTGTTGCATGGACACGTTTGTCAAGATTACGGTCAAATCAGTCAACCTATCGCTAAAGATCCTAGCTTGTTTCCAAAAGTGAAAATATGTTCTATTACTGGCAAAGAAGCCATAACTCAATATACAGTGTTAGAGCGATTAGATAATCCTTGTTCCACTCGAATTCGTTTTCATCCACAAACCGGTAGAACGCATCAATTAAGGATCCACAGCGAACATCTAACGCATCCTATTTTAGGCTGTGATTTATATGGGACTGAAGAGAGTTACCAAAGAGCCAATAGACTCATGTTACATGCAGAAAGTGTAGACTTTGAACATCCTACAACAGGTAAGAAGGTGCAAGGGTTTTGCCCTGCACCTTTTTAAAATCGCATGTACAAATAGTCGCTGATTTTCGCCTTTCCTTTTAATTTGATAGCTGTTCAACTTTCTCATTGTTAAACACACAGACTTGGTTTTTTCCTTGAGATTTTGCCTGGTACAGGGCGTGATCTGCGCTTTTTATTAAAATATCACACTGCCGCTTTCTATCTGGAATTAAGCAGTGCAAACCAATACTCACAGTGGTTTTAATACTTAAATGTGTATCCTGACTTGTATCTATACAGACCATTGTTTGCTCAATTAAGTGACGAATATCTTCAGCCACTTTTGACGCACCAGCAAGGTCAGTGTTAGGAAGAATACAGGCAAACTCCTCACCACCATAGCGGGCCACTAAGTCATCAGGTCGGTGCGCGCAGGTGGTTATTTTTTCTGCCAACACTTTCAAAAATTTGTCACCTGCTTGATGGCCATAAGTGTCGTTTAACTGTTTGAAGTTATCTGCATCAATCATCAAAAGTGCTAACGGCGTTTGTTCTCGTGCACAGGATAGCCAATCAGTGCGCAGTTGGTCGTCAAATTGATAACGGTTGCTAACACCTGTCAAACCATCAACTAAGGCGAGTCTGCGCAACAAATCTGATTGGCGTTTGATTTGCGCGTGACTTTGCACCCTGGCCCATGTAATGGTGGGATTAATAGGTTTGCGAATAAAGTCGACACCGCCGACTTCAAAACCTCTGACTTCATCGGCCTCATCGATATTCGAGGTAATAAAAATCACAGGAATATGCGAAGTGAGTACGTTTTCTTTTATTTTTTCACATACTCGAAAGCCATCTAAATGCGGCATATTAATATCTAAAAGAATGATATCTGGGAGCAATTCATTTGCCATTTCAACGCTTTGTAGCCCATCGCTAGCCATGAAAATATGGAAGTCGTTCTGAAAAATTTCATAAATCTGACGAACCACTAACGGCTGATCATCGGCGATGAGCATTAACGGCATTCGATGAGATATATTGCCAAAATTAACCTGTTTATTTGTCATGGTTTGTACTCTGCAAACAGTTTTTTGAGTGAGCTAAGACGAAGTCTAATGCGGGTTGGAATTTTAGCTGCTCAATAAATTTATTGAGAGTTCTCAATTCACTATGGTTGGGAAATTGAGAGCTCAAGTCTTTAACGTACTGAATAATAGATAGATCATTTTTTTCTAATAAATGGATGATTTGTTTGCACTTTTCTGGAGGGAACTGGGTATTTTCGTCCTTTTGGAAATGGATAGGAGTATCCGTTTTAACAAACAATTGTTGTAAGCGTTGCAGGTTAACCGCATGCACTCTGGAAAGGGTTTCTAATTTTTCTTTAATTTGATTATTGTCTAGCTGCTGGTTCTTGACCAAAGCATGAAATTGAACCACATAGTTATACACGTCTAAGGCACCTATTGTTCCGGCCAAGCCTTTAAGGATATGCAAAGATGAAATGATGGTTTTTGAATCACGAGAGTGTTTAAGAATATTTAATTGTTCTATAAACTCCTGAGCATATAGGGGAATTAAATTTTCTACTGCGGTATGGTTTTGACCAAATCGGTCTAAGATTTGTTGTTTCAGTTCAGCATCGCTGATAACGCTGGAATCTTGCTCATTATCAACGACTGGTTGGGGGTGTTTTTGCAAAACTGCGAGTACTCCTTCACATAGTTTGTGCAAGCTAATGGGCTTAGCAATGTGTGCGTTCATGCCTGCTTCATAGCACTTCAATTGATCTTCTGCTTGGCAATCTGCTGTGGCGGCAACAATGGGTAAATCGTTAAAACGTGGGTCTAATCTAATTTGTTTAGCCGTTGTTAGTCCGTCCATGGTAGGCATATTAATGTCTAATAAGATGACGTCAAATTTTTTTGGCATTGAACGAAGAGCATGAATAACTTCCTGCCCATTTGTAACCGCAATCACAGTCGCACCAGACAGTTCAAGAAGGCCTTTGAGGGCTTCCAAGGTTAGCCTATTGTCATCAGCGATTAATATACTTAATCCGGTTAATCTTTTCACCTAAAAATTTGCCTTATGAGTTGGTGTATCAGAGACCTTTTGGCTTTAAATTGAATTGTTCCCAATAAAAACCTCGAAATGTTCTGTCCCTTGCGGAACTCCCTTCAGACAGTAAGAGCAACATTTAGGTCAAAGCAACATTTAGACCAAAGTAACATTTAGATCAAGGCAACATTTACACCAAAGTGAAATTAAGTGTCTGACAAAAATCGAGGTCATACTAGTTGCTGTCTGGTTTTAACAAATAGCAAAGGACTTTAGATTGTTTATTAAATTATAGAGTGATCGAAATGTGTTTATGTCAGTAAAAGTTTCACTCATGTGAAAAATTTGCAGGTTTAAGTGAGATTTAAATTCAGGTTTTCGATTTTAGGGAATATTTTAAAGTTGATAAAAAGTAATGAGTAGGGCAATGTTCTTTCACATTCCTAATAGATGTTTGCAGTTTCAACATATTGATTATTAAAGGACGATGATGTGTTAAAAGTTTTATTAGTTGATGATGACAATGAGTTTACAGACGTAGCTTATCAAATTATTGAATTCTTAGGCCATGAGGTGTCAGTGGCGGGATCATTAAAAGAAGCTCGGCAGTGGTTAGAGCATCAACAGTTTGATCATATTTTACTTGATTTTATGCTGCCCGATGGCAGTGGTTTGCACCTTATCGATGAATTAGATTTAAGCACCGGAAAACAAACCTTCATTACCTTAATTACCGGGCATCCTTCGGTAAAGGGGATGTTAGCCGGATTGTGCGGGCCTAACGTAAATTATCTAGTGAAACCTCTTCAGCGTGAAGATATTGAAGAAGTATTGAATCGTAAGTCTAAAAAAGCAGTCAAAAAAGTCAGTAAAGCGTTGCATTTTGGTTGTTTAATTGGCGAATCTGCGCCAATGCAAGAGCTGTATTTGATGATCGAGCGAGTAGCGAAAACTAACGCCAATGTCATGTTAATGGGAGAGAGTGGTGTAGGTAAAGAGGTGGTTGCTCAAGCAATTCACAGCGCGAGTCAATGCGAAGGTCCATTAATTGCGACTAATTGTGGTGCACTGTCTAAAGAACTCATTGGTAGCGAATTATTCGGCCATGAAAAAGGAGCCTTTACAGGGGCTGTGGGTCGTAAAGATGGTGTATTTGAGCGGGCTGAAAATGGAACCTTGTTCCTCGATGAGGTGACCGAAATGCCCCTTGATATGCAGCCAAATCTGCTGCGTGTACTGGAATCAAAACGGGTCACAAGAGTAGGGGGAACAAAAGAAATCGATGTGAATTGCAGAGTGGTATCAGCAACCAATAGAAGCGTTAATGAACTGGCTGAAAGTAAGGTACTTAGGGAGGATGTGTATTTTCGGTTAGCGGTGTTTCCTATCGATATTCCAAGTTTGCGACAACGTAAAGATGATATTCCTCTCTTGGCTGAAGCCTTCTTGAATGAGCTCAATGAGGAGAATGGAACGTCTTTTGCTTGGTCTAAACCACAATTAACACGGTTAACTGATTATGATTGGCCGGGCAATGTGCGGGAACTTCGTCATGCGGTGCACAGAGCGTTCATCATGAGTGATCCTGAATCATCAACCATTGATTTACCTAGCAGTTTTGCCTCGCCTTTTGCTTCTAATTCAACATCATCGAATCAGATATCAGCTGGACAAACAATTGAAAATGTTGAAAAAGAATTAATTCGCGCCACCCTTGAAAAAGTAAATGGAAGCAAAACACTCGCCGCGGAAATGCTTGGTATAAGTACCAAGACTCTTTACAACCGTCTACATGCTTACGGTGACTTTGAAGAATAATAGGAATTTTAATGACAATAGAACGTAATCAAAATAATGATATTAGAACCTTAGTCCATGACGCGCGAGGCCCTCTGAATCGAATTTCGATGAACGCAGAATTAGTCAAATTAGTTTTGGAAAATGATTTACCCCGCGAAAAAGCGGTTGATGCGTTAAGTAAAATTATCGCAGCTTGTCAAGATTGCAGTGACAAGCTTCAGATGATTAGTGATTCGCAAAAAGACAATAACCATTAGCGTTGTCGTTTCAACTTAGTTTAACGTTCAATTTAGTTTAACAATGAGCAACAATTTATGAGACAACGTCGTTTATTTGGAAACACTGTTTTCACTTGGTTTACGGTCACCATCATAGTGCTAGGGGTGATTAGCGTGAATGCTTATCTTGCAGTTAAAACCACGCGAGATTTAGCCAAAGTGCAGGAAAGTCTGACCAACACCGGTAATGTAATTTTAGTCCTTGATGAATTACATATTATGATACTCGCAGCGGAAAGTAGCCAACGGGGTTATCTATTAACTGAAATTGAAGAGTATCTCGCGCCTTATATTAGTTCCGTTAAGCAACTCTCTGAACAGATTGAGAAAGTGCGTGTAGTCAACGTGGAAATCGTCGGTCAAAAAGCGTTAATCGACGAAATAATTAAGCTCACCGAAATGAAAATGGATGAGATGGAAAAAGCCGTTGCCCTTGCCCAATCTGATCGGGAGCGCTCCGCAATCAGACTGGTAAAAGGGGGGGAAGGTAACGAGTTAACGAAAGATCTTGGTCAACTTTTTTCGCAAATAATCGACAATGAACTTTCTTATCGAAATTTTTTGTATAGCAAATTAAATCGCTCGGAGAAAGAATCAGTATTCACTTTTTTCACCTCTGCTATTACTAGTGCCTTGCTACTGCTAGGGTTAATAGTGTTAGCTAGGTTGAATCTAGTGAGTGAAGAGAAATTTAGAAATTCATTAGAACAGCAAAATGAGAACCTTGCATTAAAAGTAGAGGAGCGAACCCAAACTTTAACCCTATACTCTGAAGAGCTCGCTCGGAGTAACCGAGAGCTTGAGGATTTTGCCTTTGTCGCTTCCCATGATCTTCAAGAGCCCCTCCGAAAAATTCGTGCATTTGGTGACAGACTCCAGTCTGACTATTCTGAAAAACTGGGTGAGAAAGGCGCAGACTATCTAAATCGCATGAAAAATGCGGCAGAACGTATGTCTAATTTAATTAGTGATTTGTTAGAGTTTTCTCGAGTTTCCACAAGAGGCAAAGATTTTACTGACGTCGACATGTCCACAGTGATTGAAGCAATTGAAAGTGATTTAGAAATTGCCATTGAAGAAAGCAAAACCCAGCTTATTGTTTCACAGCTACCCACAATCAAAGGTGATCCCAGTCAGTTAAATCAACTATTTCTAAACTTATTGTCAAATGCCATCAAGTTTAGAAAACCAGAAGTGGCGCCCATAATCGAATTGCAGTACAAACTAGAAGAAAATCCGTTAGATAATGGTATTGCTGACGGTGATATGCATGTCTTCACCATAAAGGATAACGGTGTTGGTTTTGAAAATGAATTTGCCGAAAAAATATTTGTGCCGTTTCAGAGGTTACATGGGCGCAATGAATATAAAGGAACGGGAATTGGTCTTGCGGTGTGCCGACGGATTGTTGAACGCCACGGTGGTACTATTTCTGCAACCAGTGAATTGGGTAAAGGCTCTGTTTTTGTGATTAAATTACCCACTGACGCAGTACTGAATAAAATTGAATCAAACTAATAATTAAGAAAGGAAATAAATGCCTTATTCAAATAAAAGGTCATTAGTCATTTTAATGGCCGACGACGACGATGATGATCGTTTGCTCGCTCAAGACGCCCTGAATGAGAGTCGAGTTCTCAATAGTCTTCAATGTGTAGAGGACGGCGTGGAGTTAATAAACTACTTAAAACGTGTGGGGAAATATGCCGACAAGGAAAAGTATCCTAGACCCGGTTTAATTTTACTCGACTTGAATATGCCTCGCAAAGACGGAAGGGAGGCCCTTGCGGAAATTAAAGCCGATCCAAACTTGAGAAGTATTCCAGTGGTGATTTTAACCACTTCAAAGGAAGAAGAAGACAAGGTGAAAGGCTACGGTTTAGGCGCGGCGTCTTATATTACCAAACCAGTAAATTTTGAAGGTTTGGTGGAAGTGATGAAAGCGTTAGGTAAGTATTGGGTTGAGATTGTTGAGTTGCCTGAAAATAGAGAATAGTCAATTAAGGTGATTGCGTAATATGGATGTGAAATCAGCACGTATCTTAATCGTAGAAGATGATGAAGATGATTATATTCTCACCCAAGATCAATTAGAAAAACTTGATCGTCATCATTTTGAAATTGATTGGGTAACGAACTTAAACGATGCGTTAGATCAATTGCAAAAAAATGTGCATGAAATTTGTCTGCTCGATTATCATCTAGGGGCCTATACTGGCATCGATGTTTTAGAAAAAGCCCAAGCTCTAGGTTCCCATGTCCCCATCATCATGCTTACCGGTCAGTCTGATGATGATCTCGATAGGCTAGCACTGAAAGCAGGTGCCGCTGACTTTTTAGTCAAGGGTGATATTACTAATGCGAGGTTCACCCGGGCTATTCGCTACGCTATTTCTCGAGCTGAGATTGAAAAAGCGCGTCAACAGAGTTTGAACGCGGAAATAGAAAGTCGCTCCAAAGACAGATTTATCGCCCATTTAAGTCATGAGTTGCGTACACCCCTCACGTCAATTTTGGGATACACCGAACTTTTGTTAAACGGTGATAAAGCTAACGATGCAAGCAAAGAGCTTTCTACAATTTTAAACAATGGCCAACACTTACTGAATTTGCTAAACGATATCTTGGATTTGTCTAAAATTGCGGCTGGAAAACTGCAATTGAAACCTGCCAATATCAAATTAAATAGTTTTGTCGGGGATATCTTGACCTTGATGCAAATGCCTGCAAGTGAAAAAGGATTAGCGCTTAAATTTTATGCATCGGCCCTGGTACCTGAATCCATCTATGCAGATCCCACTCGTTTACGGCAAGTCATCATTAATTTACTTTTTAATGGAATTAAATTTACTGATTTTGGTGAGGTATCTCTTTGTGTGGATTTTGACCCGGCGCAGCCTGAACACATACGATTTAAAGTTTGTGATACTGGGATTGGTATCGCGGAAAGTCAAATTGACGTTATCTTCATCCCCTTTCAACAATTAGAAGATGTGACGTTAAAGAAAGAGCAGGGCGCAGGTCTAGGCTTAGCTATTGCTACTGAGCTGGTGCGGCGAATGGATGGGGTGATCAGTGTAGAATCCAAATTAGGAGAAGGCAGTGAATTTACTGTTAGCCTGAAGTTACCTATTGAGCTAAGAAGCCCCCTTGAACCCTTAGATGTGAAAGTTTCAGACTCTCAAAGAATTGAAAAGTATCCGCAGCTTACAGGAAAAGTTCTGATTGTCGATGATTTGTCTGACATAAGGCAATTGGTCGGCGAAATGTGTCGCGCCTTTGGATTAGATGTGCGTTTTGCAGCAGATGGCAGTCAGGCGATTAAGGCCATAGAAGAGCCTGAAAGTGATTTTGATCTCGTTGTTATGGACATTCACATGCCGGTCATGGATGGTCGCAAAGCCATTGTTAAAATACGCGAACTTGGTTATTGCAAACCGGTTTTAGCATTGACTGCTGCGAATATGAAAGGTGTAGACCTGGAACTGAAATCATTAGGTTTTGATAGCGTGATAGGTAAACCAATCGATCGTAACGTGCTTTTTCAATCAATCGCAGACCATTTGAAATCAACAAAAACGGATTGGGAATCCGAAAATCATCAAAACAAAGCACCCGAAAATATACAGCAACCACGTGTTCTAGTGGTAGAAGATGATATAGACGCGGCAGAACTCATTGTTCTTTTACTTGAGAGCTTAGGGATTACCGCCGTGATCGCCAACTCCTATCAGTCGTGTTTAAGTCTGGTTAGGCAATCGAAACAATTTACCCATATTCTACTCGACAAAAATTTACCTGATGGAAATGGTCTTAGTTTGGCAACTGAAATTGGTCAGTTTCAGTCAAATAGTGAATTGATTATTGTAAGTGGTGAAGAAATCACCAATGATGAGTTAAAACATTACGGGATCAAAAGCGCTCTGCTTAAACCTATTAACTTACAACAGCTACAAAATCTATTTGGCTAACTCATTTACTGAAATCAGCAGCGCATTAGTGGATCATAAAGTAAAAATAGTTAATCAGCGTCCGAAAATGCTAAATTTTCGCAATCAAGAAATGGTAGTGTAGAGTAATGTTTAGGCTCAATTTTAATGAGGTGTGATTATCCATGTTGAAACAACTAGCGATTAACCTTCTATACCTAATTGTGATGAGCAGTTTTCAGGCGCATGGGCAAAGCGAGCTAGGTGCGCCGCCAACCATTGTTGAAGAATCGAATGTTATCTGGAATGAGATTCAATCTTATTGGTTTGAATTCTTACAAGCATTACCGTCTGTTATTTTTGGGCTAGTGATCTTCATCATCTTTTATCTGTCTTCACGCTATATTTCAGAATGGATGCTCAAACCCTTTTCCTATATTAGTTCCAGTCTACTTATCAGAGTGGTTATTCGGCGTGTTTTTCAATTACTAATTATTTTGTTAGGCGCTTATATTTTTCTACGTTTTGCAGGCTTAAGTGAGTTTGCTGTTGCCATTTTAAGTGGTACTGGTGTGGCGGGCTTGATTATTGGTTTTGCATTTAAAGACATCGCAGAGAACTTCATTTCAAGTTTACTGCTAAGTATTCAGAAGCCATTTAAAATTGGCGATATTATCCAGGTGGAAAGTCATATAGGTGTCGTCAAGCAAGTGACTGCCAGAGCAACCACGTTACTCGATTTTGATGGCGATCATATTCAGATCCCCAATTCAACGGTATACAAGAATATTATCAGGAATATCAGTGCCAATCCTAATTCCCGGGGAAGTTTTGTTATTGGGGTGGGTTATGACTCAAGTGTCGTTGAAGCACAAAAACTAGCAATGACCGTCTTGCAAATGACAGACGCGGTATTAGATGAACCTGAGCCTCAAGTTTTAGTTGATACCCTGGCATCTTCAACAGTCAACCTGAAAGTATACTTTTGGATCAACACCCATCAGCATAGTTTATTGAAAGTGTCTTCATTGTTAATGAGAACAATATTGAGTGAGTTTGAACAAGCGGGAATTAGTATGCCGGATGATGCGCGGGAAGTTATATTTCCCGAAGGCATTAAAATATCTGATGCAGATCAGTTGATTACCGCTAAATTAAAACAACAAGAAAAAGATGACCAAGAGAATAAGTTGTTGAAAAAACAAGACAATCAATTGGATAATCAAGCTTTATCATCTAAAATAGAAGGGCGAGAGCAAGCATCAGACTTTACTGAAGATTTGAGTAGTGATGCAGATAGCATTCGCAGCCAAGCTGAATCTGCGAGAAATCCTGAACAGGGGCAGAATATACTTTAGGTGAATGATTAAAAACAAGTATGGAATTTGGTGTTTAAGGATAAATGGAGTCGTCCCAATTGAATGATAAGCGAAGCACATTTTTTACAGAGTTAAAGGGCAAGGGGAAGATGCTCTACTTTGTGTTGTGTTTAATTTTTATGGGATCGATAAATGCCAAAGAGCAGATACTGCTGGTTGCAGAAGAGCATGTTCCTTATATTGGCTTGAGTCTACCTAACCAAGGCTACGTTCATCAAATTGTTACAGAAGCGTTTAATCGACAAGGAATACACGTTGATATTGTCTATTATCCCGCGGCCAGAGCACAAAAATTAGCGACTGAGGGCAAAGTTGACGGGATCCTGCCAGTTTATAAAAATAATGTTGCATCTGATAAATTTCTCTATTCAAATCCATTCCCAGGAGATGTAATCGGTTTATTGAAGCGCAAAGATACCAATGTATCCGATGACCTTGAGCAAAAAAATGTAAATGAAGTTTTTGCTGCATTGCGTGATTACCATTTTGGTTTAGTGAGAGGGAGCGCATCAGAACAATTAATTAAAAAGTCGAGCACTTTAAGCAAACAATATGTGTCAAACAACCTAGTCAACATTGATAAGCTTTACGCCAAACGTATTGATTTTGCACTTATCGATAAATTCAGTGCGGGCCACTTAATTGTTTCCCAACGTCCGCATATGATTGGTATGTTAGAGTTTATTTACCCCCCTTTAGTTGATAAAGAGTTTCATGTTGCCTTTGCTAAAGATAATGCAAATGCTCAACGATATTTAGCGCTCTTTAATCAGGGGTTAGCGTCAATGGTGGCAGATGGTCGTTTGGCAGAGCTGTTGGCAATACATGGCTTTTCTCCATCTCCAAAGCTAAATAGCAGCAATAATACTAACAAAATCCCGCTGGTGATCGGCACTGTGAACAATGCTGATATGCTAATTTTAAAAGAACTTTCCACTCACTTTGAAGCAAAAAATCCAGGTATTGAGCTTTCTTGGAAAGTGTTAGATGAGGGAATGTTGCGAAAGCGGTTATTAACGGATTTAGCGATTAACGCAGGGCAATTCGATATTATGACCATAGGTTCATATGAAGTCTCCATTTGGGCTAAAAATGGCTGGATAATACCAATCGACAGGCTATCTGAAAAATACGATTTAGATGATATTGTTGAAAGTGTTAAAAGTGATGTTTCCTTTAACGAAAAATTTTATGCATTACCTTTTTATGCAGAGTCTTCAGTAACCTATTACCGCACAGATTTATTTGAACAAGCCGGTATTATTATGCCGCAGCAGCCAACTTTTGCTCAATTATATGAGTTTGCTAAAAAGCTGAATGCACCTGAAAAAGGGGTTTATGGCATTTGTCTGCGCGGAAAAGCTGGCTGGGGATCCAATTTAGCTCTGATTACGACTATGGTGAATAGCTATGGAGGCAGTTGGTTTGACTTAAATTGGCGCCCTCAGATTGCAACGCGGGAGTGGCACAATGCCGTTTCTATGTATATAGATTTGATTACTAATTTCGGCCCACCTAATGCTGTAGAAAACAATTATGTGGAAAATCTCAACCTGTTCCAAAAAGGAAAATGTGGAATTTGGGTCGATGCCTCTATTGCTGCTAGTTCACTGGCAGATCCCGCTCAATCCGAGTTTAGTCAGCATATTAAAATGGCAAATGCTCCCGTAGCTTTATACAAAAACGGTTCCAATTGGTTATGGACTTGGTCTTTTGCCATTCCCAGTTCATCTTCTCAGCAAGATGCTGCTTTGAAATTTGCGCAATGGGCTACATCAACTGAATATATCGACTTAGTTGCTGAACAATACGGATGGCATTTAATTCCACAGGGAACGCGTAAGTCCTTATATCAAAATGAAGCCTATATTAAAGCTGCGCCTTTTGCGCCAATTGTCATTGATACTATTAACAATATCGACTTGTATCATTCTACGTTGAAACCTAGTCCGTATTTAGGGGTTCAATATGTGCCTATTCCGGAATTTACCTCAATGGGAGACCAAGTGGGTATTTTAATTGAAAAGGCCCTAAAAAAAGAGATTACCGTAGAATTTGCTTTGAAACAAAGTCAGGAATTAGTTGAAAGACAAATGCAAATATCGGGGTATTTTTAATCTTATCTTGTTTTCGTAAAATGCCGATTAAAAATACGCGCTATAAAAGCGCTATTCTACACTGAAAATCCAATCAACTACTGTTGCCATCTATCTGGAAGGTGTACAATCAGAATCTTGTATTAAGAACAAGATGTTATGAAAAAAATTGCAACTTTAGGGCCTCCAGGTACGTTCTCTGACATGGCCACTGGTATTTATACCTCCAATCAATCAGATACCTATCAAGTGGAATATTTTCCAACGATTGTTGGTACCCTCTCTGAAATAGGTAAAAGCTGTGATATCGGTATTATTCCCATCGAAAACTTCTCTGAGGGCTTTATAGCACTTGTCTTAGATGAGCTTATTGCCGCAGATTTGTATGTTGCAAGTGAAATTATACTGCCCATCAAGTTTTCAATGATCAGTAATGCCAATTCGTTATCTGAGATTCAACAATTGTATGTGCAATTTGTCGCGCGGGGCCAGTGTTTTGAATTCTTAGACGAAATTAGTCAGGCGAAAATTGTGACTACAGATAGCAATATTGAATCCCTCAATCGGTTTAAAGATGCCGACATACCTAGTGCGGCAATTGTTCCCTCTACATCTTATCGAAAAGATGATTTTCCGCTGGTAGTTGAAGAGGTGAATGATTATAAAAACAATCAAACTCGATTTTTAGTGATGTCTAAAACTGCTTTGCCAACATCACCAGAGGCGGATAAAACCAGTTTAATTGTGCTCGATGACCATGATCATCCAGGTTATCTAGGAGAAGTACTGCTCTCTTTTTCAAAGCGAAATATCAACCTTACTTCGATAATCTCACGTCCAACGCGAAAAACCTTTGGGAAATATCACTTTTTCATCGATTTTGATGGAAATATGGATGATCCTATTGTTGCCGAAGCGTTGAGTGAGATAGGTAAAACAAATAATCTAAAGCTGCTCGGCTCTTACAAAAAAGCGAAAAGTCTTAGTTAACGCTTTTTGTAACAGTGGCTGTCAATTTCTTGAGTTCCAGCTTTTTGTGGGTAAGTTTTCAAATTAGTTGCTATTTAGTTTTCGGATTCAACTTAGCGAGCCAAATGCTGGGATTTTCTTAATTTTTACAATTTTCATCAACTGATAATTGCATTAATAAACATGATTAACATAGGTAGTTTATGTCTAGTATAACCTTATTTGCGATGCCAGGAAGTTGCTCAAGAGTGTCTTTGATTTTGTTAGAAGAAGCGAAAGCTGAATATGATGTTCATTGGGTAAACTTAATGAAAGGCGAACACAAAACCGCTAATTTTAAGCAAATCAACCCTAAATCGAAAGTACCTGCGCTGTCTATTGATGGCGAGGTGCTGACTGAAAACCCAATGATAATCAAATATATTAGCGAACACTTTCCAGACGCTAATTTATTACCAAACGTTGATTCAGGTTTAGCTGAGTATCAACAAATCTCCGATCTATGTTTTTGTTCATCTACAATTCATCCGTTAGTGACCCGATTTTGCATTCCAGGTTTTTTTGCTGATGAGAGTTGCACAACAAGCGTAAAACAAAAAGCCCTCGCAGCTTTACTTGAGAACTTAGCTTGGGTAGAACAAAAATTGGCGAACAGTGCTTGGTGGTATGGTGACCAATGGAGTGCTATGGATGCTTATATTTTCTGGATCATCTCTAGATTGCAGCGCTGTGATTTTAGCTTGTCAACATTACCAAATTTGGCTAGGCATACGGAAGCTATGCTGAAACGTGATGCTGTCGTCAGTGCGTTGGAAAAAGAGAAGCTAGCCAATCAATAAGGATTAAAAGCAAAGGGTTATTCGGTTTTATAAAGTTAATTCGCAAAATAACATTTTGTGGCTAAGTGTTTAAAGGTGATGGGGTCCTTCAGCTAATTTAAGTTAATTTTTGCTCGTTAGTTGTGCAAGGTAGAACACCCAGTTTGAATATAATGTGGAGTTAAAATAATCATATGAAACAACGAAGTATTGCAGGAAATTGGGTGTCTGAGATTGGTTTAGGGTGCATGAATCTGAGTCATGCATATGGTACTCCTCCCCAAGAATCTGATGGTATTGCGTTACTTGAAAAAGCATTGGATTTCGGTGTTACCCATTTTGATACTGCGGCACTGTATGGTTTTGGAGCCAATGAAAAGTTAGTGGGAAAAGTACTTAAACCCCATCGTCAGCGTATTTTCTTAGCCAGTAAATGTGGTATGCGCGCCGTGGACGGCAAACGAGTCATTGATGGCTCTCCAAAGGCCATTAGGGAAACCATAGAACAGTCTTTGTCTAGTCTGCAAACAGATGTATTAGATTTGTACTATTTGCACCGTTGGGATAAAAGTATCCCCATAGAGGAAAGTGTCGGTGAACTTTCTCGTTTGGTTGATGAAGGTAAAATCAAATCCATCGGCTTGTCAGAAGTGTCTGCTGTGACGTTACGAAAAGCCCATTCTGAGCATCCTATTTCAGCCCTCCAAAGTGAATATTCATTGTGGACACGAAATCCGGAAATTGCCTGCTTAGAAACTTGTTTGGAGTTAGATATTGCTTTTGTCGCATTTTCTCCTTTGGGAAGGGGCTTTTTAAGTGGTGATATTAATGATTCAAGTGGCTTTTTAGACCAAGATATTCGTAAAAACATGCCTCGATTCCAGGCTAATAATTTGCAAGAAAATTTATCCTTGCTTGAACAAATCCACAGTATTGCGAATGCATATAATTGCACACTCAGCCAATTAAGCCTTGCTTGGTTATTACATCAAGGTCCTCATGTCTTGCCCATTCCTGGGACCACCCAGATTGACCATTTAGCAGAAAACATGCAGGCATCAAAAATTGTGTTAAAACCGGCTGATCTTAAGCAACTTGAAGAGGTTTTTATTCATAGTGCTGTTGTAGGAGCTCGCTACCCAACCGCCACACAATTAGAAATTGATACGGAAAAATTCTAATTTAAATACAATGTTTATTGCACATATTTGTTGCTACCAAACAAATGTATATTGAGGGTCAAAGTTGTGAAAGCTGTGGTGTAAAAGCATGGACATTATTGTTAACGATTTTTTAAGCCCGACACTTATTATTTTGTTAGTCATAGTTGCTGGTTTTAGTTCCTTTGTTACTGCTGGCTTTGGTGCCGGAGGTGGCGTTTTTTTGCTACTTGTTATGGCTGCAGTTATGCCAATCTCTGCTGTCATACCTATACATGGCTTGGTGCAATTAGGTTCAAATGCGAATAGGGCAATCTTAACTTTCCGACATCTTGATAAAAATATGCTGCTGTATTTTGGTATGGGGGCGATTTTAGGGGCTTTATCAGCTTCCTTAGTCGTTACTCAATTACCACTGGCTATAATGAAATTATTGCTTGGTGTGTTTGTTATCTATTTATTATGGGCGAAGTTACCCACGATTAATGAAAGGTCGCGATTCTCAAAAATTATCGTTGGCGTTGTTACCACATTTTTGTCTATGTTTGTTGGAGCTAGTGGCCCTTTGGTGGGGAGTTATATGTACATTAACAATTATGACAAACTCGCTTTCACCGCGACTTTTTCTGCATCCATGACGTTTCAACATTGTTTGAAAGCACTGGTATTTGGCGCCATAGGATTTGCTTTTTGGGATTGGTTGCCTTTAATCATTGCTATGGTGTTAAGCGGAACAGTAGGAACCTGGTTTGGAATCAAGTTGCTTAAAAAACTTCCTGCGGAAAAATTCAAGGGGGTTTTTAAACTGATCCTAACCCTCATGTCTATTCATTTAGTGTGGCAAGCTGGGGTGGCCATATATGAAGGTAAGCTCTGAGGTAAAGGTTAAGTCCCTTGCTGTAATAAGAACATAAAAAAGCCCCGAAAACGGGGCTTTTATGCTCTTAATTAATACTTAAAAAGACACAGTGACCTCGTCTGAACATGCTGTGGTTTCATCACAAATCATGTAAACGAAGGTTGTGTCTGTGGCTCTACGCTCTCTATCACGATAGGTACCAGTATTTTCTACGGTCTCGAGAAGTTCGCCATTGCGATAGATATCAACCATATCTGCACTTGACCCTGAGTATGACAAATCGACCCGTAAGTTGCCAAAGCGTGACATATAGGCTCTATCTACTTCTACCTCAATGTCAACACTGGATACGGCAACAGATTGAACAGAAGTATCAGATTGTCCCTCTGCATCAGTGGTGGTCAAGGAAACGTCATAGCTACCCGTGGCAGGGAATATGTGAACGGGATTGACATCTACTGATGTGCTGCCGTCACCAAAGTCCCAAAGATAGCTAACTATGTCATTATTAACATCGGTACTTTCATTGGTAAAGGTTACCTGCAAGGCCTCAGATTCATAACTAAATGCCGAAACCGGTGGTGTATCGGCAACGTCACCAACACCTGTAATGGTTAATTCCCAATTATTGAGGGTGCCATTGTCACCGTTGTAGATATCAAGAACATTTAATGTCCAGTCACCGGTAGCCACTTCACCATCAAATGCACTGGATTCAAAGCTCTCGATAATGTTGTCTTCGGCGCCTCCAGTATTGGCCGTTAACACGGTTGAAGTGCCAGCTGGAGAGGTTAATGTTAAGATTAAGTCTCCACGATAGGTGTGGGTAATGTTAACAAAGGTACTGGTGCCAAAAACAGTTAGTGGATCAGCAATGGTAATCACTGAATCAATACCAATATCATCGGGATCGTCTTCGTTAGGAAGTGTAGGTATTGACGTGTTATTACTGTAAACAAAGTCGTTTAGGCCTTGAGGGAATACATATAAACCTAGGGTTTTTTCCTTAACAATGTCGCCACTTGTGCCAGTTACTATAAATTCGTAGTCGCCATAAGGGGTATCATCAAGGGTATCTACT
Source organism: Aliiglaciecola sp. 3_MG-2023 (assembly GCF_030548205.1). Lineage (GTDB taxonomy): Bacteria > Pseudomonadota > Gammaproteobacteria > Enterobacterales > Alteromonadaceae > Aliiglaciecola. The sequence goes on from NZ_JAUORV010000008.1 coordinate 156,562, forward strand.
GTGAGGGTAAAAGTGTCCCCTGGTTCAACGGTTGTTGCTGATAGCATGCCCAAACCTGACGCATCTGTTAAGGATAAAGTCACTTCGCCATCCCAATCCGAAATACTACCTACTTCAAAGGTATAAACGGCACTTTCGCCTGCTGTTATGTCTAAATTAACGGGGCTAACACTAAATTTGAAGCCCGGAGTTGGATCTGCGTCTAACAGTGCCTGGTGTACATTAAGACGTTTACCTGTCACCGTGCGACCTTGCATTACCGCGTTATCGTCTCCGGTTGCCATTAACAAGCTTTTCATCTCAAGGGCAGTTAAATCTGGATTTAATGACCACACTAAAGCCGCAGCACCAGCCACATGAGGGGTAGCCATTGACGTGCCCGAGTAACTAGAATATCCGTTTCCTGGCGTGGTAGACAAAATTGCGGTACCGGGGGCAGCCATATCTACCGTTGTTAAACCCCAAGAATAACCAGAGTCGCCATCGGTTCGATTAACACTGGCTACGGCTAGGATACTGTCGTTGTCATAATTAGATGGGTAGTGGGGTAGGACATCATTATCAGTGCCATCGTTGCCTGCTGCAGCTACAAATAAAATATCTGCATCGCCAGCAGCAGTAATAGAATCTTTCAAGGCGTCGCTAAATGCACCGCCACCCCAGCTGTTGTTAAGTGCGCGTACATTAACGCCACTGTCTTTTAACGCTACAAAATAATCAATACATTCGATGGCTCCAGCGGTATCCCCGTAACCGTCTGCAGCAAGGAATTTACAGCCAGCAATTGACACTTGGTGACTAACTCCAACCACCCCAATACCGTTATTACCGGTTGCCCCAATAGTTCCGGAAACGTGCGAGCCATGTCCTTGATCATCCATAGGATCGGTATCACCATTAACAGTATCAATACCATATACATCATCTACATAGCCGTTACCGTCATTATCTATACCATCCCCCGCTATTTCACCTGGGTTCATCCACATATTATCGTTAAGATCTTCGTGTAAATAGTCTACACCAGTATCAATAACACCGATGACGATACTGCTGTCTCCAGTGGTAATATCCCAGGCTTCAGGCGCGTCGATATCAGCATCTTCAATGCCGCCACTTTGGCCTGTATTATTTAACCCCCATAATGAACCGAATTCAGTATCGTCTGGAATAAGTGCAGTTTTAACGATGTAATTTGGCTCAGCGTACAAAACGGCAGGGTCGGCCCTGAGGGTTTCAAGTGCAGTTTTTACAGATTTTCCATTGAGTTTTAGTTTTGCTATCCGACCATTCATCAAATGGGAAAAGCGATCATCAACTTCATCTCGGTTTAAATCGGTTATACGAGCAGCAACTTTGGCTCTGGCTGATTTCTTTTGGCTCGCAGAAACGCCGTCTTTATATACGACTATGACGGAATCTGATTTATACCCATGCGAACTAGCAGCAGAGGCATGGCTAATGGCTAGCGCTGGCAACAACGCTAGTGTGATTGCAGAAAGTTTGGCTTTCATAATTAAAGAATCCTAAATAAACACAAACAAACTTAGCTTTTGGCTAAGTGACGGTTATAGATTCTCCAAACAACATAACAATGAGTCTTGCATTTACACAACTTGGTTAGCGTAGACCTAGTTTGTGTAATTTTTCCACCTAAAATAGATAAAATACAACTTTTTTGGTAAGAATATTGCGCTATTTCTTGATTCTAGTACTAAAGGCTTAGTGACAACGGAAACGCTCCCCCATGCTAATTTCTCACTTAGGTAATTCCTAGTACTAAAGTGCTAACAGCGGAATTTGGTCAACTTTGTAATTTACTTAACTATCTGATTTTTATGGTAATAATAAATACAACTTTAGGGCTATAGCGCTTAATAGCGGGTTAGGTTTAAAGTCATTCGCAGGTTTCAGAGCCGAATTTGTAGTGTTTAAGGAGTAGTAAAAGATGATAGGAAGTCCTCGCAACAAGAATAACAGACTTTGGAGTATGCACTCTCTCAATAATGTGGGGTCAGTTGTTTTTTCAGGCGCGTTACTTTTTTCATCCTCTGCTTGCTTTTCACAACAAGACTCTTTAGACCTTATAGACTCTCCTTTGACATTAAGTCTCGCTCGTACAGTCAATTCCGATGCATCGCAAAGCGTGTTAATTATTGACCAATACGGCATACACAACACAACACTTATAATTCAAACAGCCAATTCTTCAAATCATATAAATGTGACACAAAATGGTAGTAGCAATTTTGCTGACATCACACAAATTGGTGTAGGAAACTATGTTGATTTGGTGCAAAGCGGTGATGAAAATTTGCTCGAGGTTGTGCAACAAGGTGATTTTAATTTGGCAAATATAAACCAACAAGGTGAGCAGAGTTTTATTGTTCATCAAATTGGAAACGATATGGTTGTAAACATCACCCAATATAAGAAGTAAAGCTGTTTACAATGACTCATGGAGAAGAAAATGAAGTTTACAAAAACGACAGTAGCCAGTTCTATTTTGATGGCCTTATTAGCAGGGCAAGCTAGTATCGCGAATGCACAAACTGCAGTGAAAGATGACAATCCATCCATCCAATCCGATTTCATGATTGATGCTGTAGGTAACGTTATCAATTTAACTCAATCAGCTCCCACAGGAAATGCGCTGGGTAACGAAGCTATATTGATGCAAGAGGGCGATTATAACGGCCTTGATATCACCATTGTTGGTGATGCAAATATGGTTGATGCTGAACAATTAGGTGAGGGTAACCTCATTTATGGGGTCGTCACTGGTGATGAAAATGAAGTAACTTTATATCAAAATGGTATCGAAAATGATGCTGAAGTGATAGTTCAGGGTAGTTTTAATGAAGTGGAAATCTCCCAAATGGGAGACGGTGGTCCCTTTGGTTTTATCTTTAATCGTTCCATAAATGATATTACTGGTGATGATAATATTTTAATCGTGGATCAGGGGGATGGCGGTAACTGGGCGAATAACTCCATTGATGGTTACGGTAATGAAGTCGAAATTACGCAAACCGAAGATTGGCATGAATCCTATATTAGCTATCTTGTCGGTGACGGAAATGAAGTTGAAGTGGATCAAGGCGGTTACTACAACATTGCAAGTTTCTCAGAAATTACAGGCAACGATAACGAAGTAAAACTTGAATCTGACGGTGAATATAACCGAATTTACGGTTATGTATACGGTGATGACAATAGCGTAGACTTTGAACAGACTGGAGATGATAACTACGCTGAATTAGGCTTATTCGAAGGAAACGACTCAAGCGCGGAAATTACCCAATTTGGTAATTTCAACGAAGCTACTATTGATAATCTTAGTGATAATAGTGATTATGAAATAACCCAAATCGGTGATGCTAATTCTGGCTACACAGGATCTATTGGCGGTAACAATGATTTTTCAATTTTCCAAAATGGTGATCTCAACCTCGCTAGTACAGTGAACTTTGATGGGTTTTATAATCTTGTAACAATTTCCCAAGAAGGAGATGAAAATACACTATTGGCTGAAGCTGGAGTTGGAGAAGATGGTCCTAGCGGCTACTATGCCGATGATAATATTATCGATGCTGAACAAATAGGTAGTCAAAATGATGCTGTTATCCGTTTAGGTGGCAATATCGACAGTAATTATAATACCTTGGAAGTTGCACAAGTGGGTGACTTAAACGTGTTGGACTTACTCATCGATGGCTCTGAAAATTCAGTGGACATCCTACAAGAAGGTAATGATAACTGGATTGTGGGTGACGACGCATATGCAATGACTATTACTGGAGACGGAATGAGCCTATCGATCTCACAAGTGGGTAACGATAATCTCGTTACCGGCAGTATGAGTGGTGTCGGTGGTAGCATTACCGTTAATCAAGTGGGGGATTATAACGTCGCCACTATTACTCAATTGTAAAATTTAGACAAAAAATAGGGGGATTTTTCCCCCTTTTATTTTTTGCCTGAGTTATGTGTTTACAAATGAAGTTAATAAATAAAAAACAGTTCACACCATTGTCTGAGTTAAGTTTTAGGCTAAGTCGTTGGCTGTTAATTATCGGCTTAACTTTGCTCAAACCTAACTTTGCGTTAGCTGATGAGCTGGCGTTAAGTGGCTTATTACTAGACAACACAATCAGTCGTCAAGGACATGAATTCGCTAGCGAATTTGGTAAATATTGGCGAGACATACCCGATACATTTGGCCAAAATGTGCAGATAAAGGAAATTATTGTGCCCCAAGCTGGCACAAAACTAACAGTGCACTTTGCTAACCAAACAATCTACCAAACCTACATGGGGCGCAGACAAACCCCAATCAAACAACGAGTTGAAACCGCAGTGGTTCTTTTAATCGATGCTTTGTCACGTTCAGGCATAAGTCAAAATAACCCTGATCTTGCGGATGATGAATGGTGAAAATATGCAAAAAAATAAAATAATTAGGTTAACTTTTCTCGTGGGGCTATTTTCCTCACCTATATTAGCAACTGAACTAGTTTACGAACCCATTAACCCAAGTTTTGGTGGAAATCCATTGAACGGTAGTTATCTGCTAAGTAAGGCTAATGCACAAAATACCCATAGTGCGTCAAGTAGCGAGCGTACATACGCAGAAAGCTTACAAGAATCTTTGGAAAGGGCTTATATTAATAGAATTGTCAGAGAAGTCACTGATTTGGCATTTGGAGAAGTCAGTTATGATGAAAATGGTGATCCCATTGAAAGTATATTTTCTGAAGATTCCATTTTTGTTAGTGGCGAGTTCCAAGTGGAGTTAGTTACTAGCAATCCAGATAGCATCATAGTTGAAATTACCAATATAATCACCGATGAGATAACCATCGTTGAAATACCAAGGTTTGGTTAATATGAAGCACTATGTTGTATTACTAAGCCTATTAATTTCAGGGTGCAGTTCACTGGGTAATGTTATTCCCCCTGGTACTGAAGAAGCAATAGTCATTGAAGATTCGGCCACGTTAAAAGAACTTAAGAGCTTACCTAAACCTTTTGGTTCTATCCCTGTTTCGGTTTATGCATTCAGAGATCAGACGGGTCAATACAAACCAAGTAGTGGTGCCAGTTCTTTTAGCACCGCTGTGACGCAAGGAGCAACATCTATTTTGATGCAAGCTTTAAGTGAAACAGATTGGTTTTTGCCAGTTGAGCGGGAAGGGTTGCAGAATATTCTAACTGAACGAAAGATCGTTAGAGCGGCACTGCAAGGCGAGAACAATGGGAATGAAAAAACCGAATTACCGCCTTTGACCACAGCAAAGATCATTATCGAAGGAGGCATCATTAGCTATGACTCTAATATTAAAACGGGAGGTTTTGGCGCAGAGTATTTTGGTATTAATGCATCGGAGTTATTTAGAGAAGATCAGATCTCTGTGTACATGAGAGCGATAGACGTGCGTACAGGACAAGTGTTGGTTTCTGTCTCAACCAGTAAAAAGGTGTTGAGCAAAGAAATTCGGGCAGGTTTATTCCGCTACATAAGCTACAAACGACTGGCAGAGATAGAAGCCGGTTATACAACTAACGAGCCTATGTTTACTTGTGTTCAGCAAAGTATCGAAAAAGCGATTTCTGAATTAGTCTTAAAAGGCATCAATAAAGGGGTATGGAAAGCACGGGCCTAAACACTCAGGTTTTTCATGAAAAGTGCCCCACTTGCGCGAAGCTGACAATGGAAACAGCCAAGTATCAGGCTGTTTCTGCTGTCTGTCGTGACCACGTAATAAGCTCCACTCGGTTTCTGCAATCAGTTTTTCTGAAGATACTGTAGATATGGGTTTTCACCGTATTAACACTGATGTGCAGTTGGTCCGCTATTTCTTGATTTTGCGCCCCTTGGCTAATGTATTTCACTATGGTTTGTTCGCGTTTGGTTAACGATTGCTGCCAAAAGCCTGTTTGACTTCGATCGACTATTTCATTGGAAAAGTTGGCATCATTTAACAATTCATTGATGAGTAATTCCAAAGCATTTCTGCGAAACCATTTTCTGTCCTGCTTTATGGTATTAATGCCTTTTATAACAATCTCTAATTTATCGTTGGCATAAAATATTCCTGCAACGCCTTGTTTAATGGCGGCAATTTCAAAGTCCAGATTACTAGAAGCATTAAAGAAAATAATTTTGATTAAGTTTTTGTATTTTAAAACCGGTACTTGATGAATTGCATTTTTATTAATTGATTTACAATCAACAAATATAACGTCGAAAGATGCAATATAATCAGATTTGGGACAAAAATTTCCAACTTGCAAATCAAAACCACAGGCGTCTACAAGATCGAGAAAGTGATTTAATTTACAGTGCCGCTTTTTGTGAATATCTTCTTTTTGTGGCGAAATAACAAACGCTCTATTTCCTTGCATAGCTTAGAGTCCTTTGAGGGTTTACCCTCTTTTTATTATCACACTTTAAGGTAGTGTAACGATTAGAATACATACATGAAGTTATAAGTTCAATCAATTTAAGGTAAAAATTTTATGCTTTAATTTGTTTGTTTTTTGTTCGTTTTGATAAGGTGGAATAAACTAAATTAAATTAGTCACTTATACAAAAGTATCAATAATCGGGTGGTTGAATTAGCGGTTTAAATCATTCTAAAAAAAGATTGTTAGCAATTGAAATCGATAATGTTGACGCGATTCAAACGGCTCGCTCACAATTTACGAAGCTGTTTTCATATTTATTTAACCGTTTTTATTCAGATTGAGGGCCTTACAAACCTTCAAGTGCAAGGGGCAACTTTCATTTCGTTAACTACAAGGGTAGGTTATAATGTTTATACATGATAGCTGACCTAGATATTCCTGCTGGTTATTGCTTGTATGGCAGTTTAGCGTTGGCAATAAACCTCTAAGGTGGTTTAGGTCTTGTACATCTTGTACTGCATTTGTGGGTTACCACATATATGCCACCTTAACCCTCGATACAAGACGCTTTATCAAGCTATATCAATAGTTTATAGTGCGGCTGACGGTTTATCGTCAGGGGGTTGTTTTCAGTTTTAGATCAGGATTATAAATAATAAAATAACTGCACAATTGGCAGTGAATTTATCTCAATACTTAGCTATAAAGCTTACTACATAAAAAGGCCAGTTTGATGTCAGGATTAGCTCGACAAATATTACCCTCATTACCCAAAGAAGTTCGTTTACCTGAATATAATCTGGAAACAACCACTCGTGGCATTGTGCATTTAGGACCTGGTGCTTTTCATCGTGCTCATCAAGCTGTCTATACAGATTTAGCGATGTCTGCTTATGGCGGTAATTGGAAAATTGACGGTGTATCCTTACGCAGTAAAGAGCTAAGAGACCAGTTAGAAACGCAAGATAATCTTTATTCGTTAATGGTGTTGGATGATGCTCCTTATGTTCAAATTGTTGGTGCATTTAATCAGATATTTGTTTTAGGTGAGCAGCGTCAGCAAGTGATGGAAGCAATGACAGATCCTAATACCCATATTATTTCGTTAACAGTGACAGAAAAAGGATATTGCCTGAATACGAAAGGGGAGCTTGATTGGCAAAATACTGATATTAAACATGATTTGGCCGCGCCCGATGAGCCGGTTTCAGCAATTGGTTTGTTAGTGGCGGCTTTAAACATCCGTTTTAAACATGAAAATGCGCAAGTCACTATTATTAGTTGTGACAATGTATCTGGTAATGGGGATAAACTGGCGAAAGCTGTGTTGACGTTCGCAGCAGAGCTCTCACCTCGTTTAGCCCAATGGATAGAAGAACATATTTGTTTCCCCAATACTATGGTCGACAGTATTACCCCTGCCACAAATGATGAACTTAGACTAAAAACCCAGCAGGAAATAGGGGTTGAGGACGCCTGGCCTATTCAACGAGAGTCCTTTAGCCAATGGGTCATTGAAAATAAATTCAGCGGCCCAAGACCTGCTTGGGATAAAGTAGGCGTGACATTTACCGATGATGTGCACAAATACGAAAAAGCAAAACTTCGGGTATTAAATGGTACTCATTCTACCTTGGCTTATTTGGGGAGCTTATGTGCATTGGAGACAGTTTACTCTGCGATTAGTCTAGAACCAATTGAGCAGTTTATTAAAAAACTACTGGGCCAGGAAATCGTCCCGTCAATCGGACAGTCAGATAGCATGGATTTGGAACAGTACGCGGAAGATATTATACATCGCTATCACAATGAACACATACGTCATCTGTTGGCTCAAATAGCATGGGATGGTTCTCAAAAGCTACCATTTCGTATACTCAATCCGATTCGGGATAATATGCAAAACCAACGCAGCTTCGAACTGCTTTGCGTGCCGGTGGCTGCTTGGTGTTTGTTTGTTGGTAAACGCTATTTGGCACAACAGGAGTTAGTTGACCCTTTAGCTAACACCTTATTGGAACTAGCTGAAAAACACGCTGAGGATCCATTGCAACTAGCCGATGCAATACTCGATTTAACCATTATTTTTGATGATTTAGCGACCAACGAGGAATTTAGACGCATAGTTAAACGTCATGTCTCGACTTTGTCCACAATCAATCAGCAAAACTTGACTGAGACTCTAAGTCGCTTAGAAGGGTAACTAGTATCTGTTGTTACCTGCTCAGTTAGGTGAATAAGGATTGTGATTTGAGCGCTTAAGCATATGACGAGGGCTAACTCACAGTATAAATTATGAAAAGGTAGACGGATACATTGATTTTCCCCAAACTCAGGGAATTTAAAGGCGTTGAACATTGTTATCTGTGCAATGCTTTGTATTCTTTACCTTGCAACTCAGTGCTGACGTACGTATACTATGCGCATCTTTTGAGACGGGCTCCCTCTGAATTGGATAGTAACGTCTCGATTAGTTGGTTTAACTGACTAAGAAACTGCAAGAAAAGACACTGATTTTTCCAGAATTACCTTATTAGGTGAGTCGATTCTTGCGACCACTTATTCGACGGTCCGCACAACTTCTGTTTCGCGTTTCGCACTCAGTTTGTTAGGCAGCCATAAGAGTTGAATTGTGGGTTAGGGTCCAGAAACAAAAAGCCCCGCTTGTACGGGGCTTTTTGTTGTTATTATTGGTTTACTATATCTGGGCTTTTCGCCCTTTTTTTGTATTTGGAGCTTTATTTTTGTCACAACTTGAACAAAAACTCACGGATATGCTAGTTGCACCAGTTGAAGCTACAGGCTTTGAGTTGGTGGGAGTAGAATTTGTTCGTGCTGGAAAACACTCGACGATGCGCGTCTATATAGATCATCCTGATGGAATTACTGTTGAGAATTGTGCTGACGTGAGTTTACAGGTTAGCGCAGTATTGGATGTTGAAGATCCCATTAGTACTGAATATAACCTAGAAGTATCGTCTCCCGGCATGGATAGACCGCTGTTTAAAGAAGCGCATTATCAACAGTGTGTTGGAGAGGTTGTGGCAGTGCGGTTGCGTATGCCAATGAATGATAGAAGAAACTTTAAAGGTACATTGTTAAGTGTCGACAATGGAAATCTAACGGTAGAAGTTGATGGTCAAGAATTCGTTTTAGCCGTGGCAAATATCGAAAAAGGTAATTTGGTTCCAACGTTTTAAGAAAGATTCATATTAGCGCTTTCTTAGGGAAGCAATCAGTGAGGCAACGATGAATAAAGAAATTTTGTTAGTGGCAGAAGCCGTTTCAAATGAAAAGCAGGTTCCCAAAGAGAAAATCTTTGAGGCATTAGAGTATGCCATTGCCAGCGCTACTAAAAAGAAAAATGAAGGCGAAATTGAAGTACGAGTAAATATTGACCGTGAAACCGGTGATTTTGATACTTTTCGTCGCTGGGTCGTCATTCCTGATGACCAGGTACAAGAAAATCCATATGCAGAAATAACCTTCTCTGCAGCGCAAGTTGACGATCCAGAGATTCAGCTGGGTGATTTCATTGAAGATCAAATAGAGTCAATTAAATTTGATCGAATCACAACACAAACTGCGAAACAGGTTATTGTGCAAAAAGTTCGTGAAGCTGAACGCGCACAAATGATTGCTGAATACGAAGATCGTGTGGGTGATTTGGTGACAGGTACGGTGAAAAAAGTGAATCGCGACAACGTTATTATCGATTTAGGTAATAATGCCGAAGGCGTGATTTACCGTGACGATATGCTACCTCGTGAAACCTTCCGTCCAGGTGACCGAGTACGTGGTTTACTTTACGTCATTCGTCCGGAAGCTCGCGGTGCACAGTTATTTATTAGTCGAACTCATCCAGATATGTTGGTTGAATTATTCCGTATCGAAGTACCGGAAATAGCTGAAGAAACGTTAGAAATTAAAGCCGCTGCTCGTGATCCAGGTTCGCGCGCTAAAATTGCTGTGAAAACTAATGACAAGCGTTTAGACCCTGTTGGGGCTTGCGTGGGAATGCGCGGTTCTCGTGTACAAGCGGTTTCGGGTGAACTTGGCGGTGAGCGTGTCGATATCGTGTTGTGGGATGAGAATCCTGCTCAATTCGTTATCAATGCTATGGCTCCAGCGGAAGTCGCATCAATCGTTGTAGACGAAGATGCAGGTTCGATGGATGTGGCTGTTGAAGCAGACAACCTAGCCCAGGCAATTGGTCGTAGTGGTCAAAACGTGCGTTTAGCGAGTCAGTTAACTGGCTGGACATTGAACGTCATGACCGTTGATGACTTAAACTCGAAACACGAAGAAGAAAACTCAAAAGTGTTAGGTGTATTTATCGAAAGCCTTGATATCGATGAAGATTTCGCCGCAGTTTTGGTTGACGAAGGATTCTCAACAGTTGAAGAAATAGCCTATGTTCCTGCTAACGAATTGTTAGCCATCGAAGGTTTCGATGAAGATATGGTTGAAGAGCTTCGTGGTAGAGCACGAGCGGCATTAACGACACAAGCTTTGGCAAATGAAGAGTCTCTAGAAGCTTCTGAGCCTAAAGAAGAATTACTAAACCTCGAAGGTATGGAGCGCCATGTGGCCTACGTACTAGCAAGCAGAGGAATAACAGACCTTGAAGGCTTAGCCGAACAAGGTACTGATGAAATAAGTGATATAGAAGAATTAGACGAAGAGAAAGCCGGACAGCTAATAATGGCTGCACGTAACATCGTCTGGTTTAGTGAAGAATAAGTAAGATCAACAAGAGGAATACAGCTATATGGCAGAAGTCTCCATCGAAAAACTAGCCACCGACATAGGCACTCAAGTTGATCGCTTAGTTCAGCAGTTTGCAGACGCAGGTTTAACGAAAAAAGTGGGTGATATGATCACCGAAGATGAAAAGCGTCAGTTGCTTGATCATTTGAGTAAATCTCACGGTGGCAATGGTTCTGAAGGACCAAAGCGCATGACCTTGCAACGCAAGACAACCAGTACCTTGAGTGTTGGTAAGTCAAAAGCTGTTAAAGTCGAAGTACGTAAAAAACGTACTTACGTTAAACGCACTGATATTGAAGAAGCGCGTTTAGCAGAAGAAGAAGCTAAGCGTAAAGCGCAAGAAGCGCAGGAAAAACTTGAAGCAGAGCGTAAAGCTGCCGAAGAAGCGAAAAAAGCCGCTGAAGAAAAAGCGGTAAAAGCGGCAGAAGCAAAAGCGAAAGCAGAAGCTGAAAAAGCGGCAAGAATTGAGCAGGCTAAGAAAGAAGCAGCGGCACGTCAAAAAGAAGAAGTGCAGTTGTCTCCAGAAGAAAAAGCAGCGCAAGAAGAAGCAAGATTAGAAGCGGAGCGTATTCGCAAACTTCAGGAAGATGAAGCGCAGCGTAAACTTGAAGAAGACGCGAAGAAAGCGGCGGAAGAAGCTAAACGTTTAGCTGAAGAAAATGAGCGTCGTTGGAAAGAAGAAGAAGAACGTCGCAAAAAGCAAGAAGCTGAAGAAGTGCATTTGCACTCTAACCGTTATGCTCAAGAAGCTGAAGATGAAGAAGATGCGCAAGTAGAGCGTGGATCTCGTCGTCGTAAAAAATCGAAAAAGAATGCCGGTGCTGATCTTAAGCATGGCTTCAATAAACCTGCTCAACCCGTAGAGCGAATTGTGCGTATTGGTGAAACTATCAGTGTTGGCGAACTAGCTAGCAAAATGGCAATTAAAGCCACTGAAGTGATCAAAGCGATGATGAAAATGGGTGAGATGGTTACCATTAACCAAGTCTTAGACCAAGATACGGCGGTTTTAGTCGTTGAAGAAATGGGTCACAAATATGAATTGGTAAATGACAATGCATTAGAAGATGAATTGTTAGCTGGAAATGCCTCAGGTGATAAAGAAAATAGAGCGCCAGTGGTGACTATTATGGGTCACGTTGACCATGGTAAAACCTCATTGCTCGATTATATTCGTAGAGCGAAAGTTGCTGATGGTGAAGCGGGTGGTATAACCCAGCACATCGGTGCTTACAGTGTTGAAACGGATAACGGTCGAATTGCTTTCTTAGATACCCCTGGACACGCCGCGTTTACTGCAATGCGTGCTCGTGGTGCTACCGCAACCGACATCGTAATATTGGTTGTTGCTGCTGACGATGGTGTAATGCCACAAACAAAAGAAGCGATTCAGCATTCTAAAGCTGCGGGTGTGCCTCTGATTGTTGCCGTTAACAAAATGGATAAAGAAGCGGCCGACCCAGATCGGGTTAAGACTGAATTATCTCAACTTGAAGTTATTTCAGAAGAGTGGGGCGGCGAGCACCAATTCGTAAACGTATCTGCTAAAACAGGTATGGGCATCGACGAATTACTCGAAGCCATATCATTGCAAGCTGAACTACTTGACTTACAAGCTGTACCTACAGGTCCAGCAAAAGGTATCGTCATTGAATCTCGCCTTGATAAAGGTCGCGGTCCTGTGGCTTCAGTACTTGTTCAAGAAGGTGAGTTAAAAGCCGGTGATATTCTATTATGTGGCATTGAATACGGTCGTGTTCGTGCTATGCGTGATGAAAATGGTCATGAAGTAACTGTTGCCGGTCCATCAACTCCGGTTGAAGTACTGGGTTTATCTGGTGTACCTATTGCGGGTGAAGATGCATTAGTTGTGCAGGATGAACGTAAAGCTCGTGAAGTAGCGAGTAAGCGTAATATTAAACAGCGTGATTTGAAACTAGCTAAACAACAAAAAGCCAAGCTTGAAAACATGTTTGCAAACATGGAAGCCGGTGATGTTAGTGAATTGAATGTGGTATTAAAAGCTGATGTTCAGGGCTCTGTGGAAGCAATTTCAGAATCATTGACTAAACTTTCAACTGATGAAGTGAAAGTCATTATTGTTGGTAGTGGAGTGGGTGGTATTACTGAAACTGATGCTAGCTTAGCTGCAGCTTCAAGTGCCATTGTCGTAGGCTTTAACGTACGTGCTGATGCTTCAGCAAGACGTATTATTGAAGCTGAAGAAATTGATTTGCGCTACTACAGTGTGATTTATGACCTGATTGATGAAGTTAAACAAGCCATGAGCGGGATGCTTGCGCCTGAGTTCAAACAACAAATTATTGGTTTGGCTGAAGTACGTGATGTATTTAAATCACCGAAAATTGGGGCTATCGCAGGTTGTATGGTAACGGAAGGTAACATTAAACGCAGTGCTCCTATTCGTGTACTTCGTGAAAATGTGGTTATCTATGAAGGTGAATTAGAATCACTGCGCCGCTTTAAAGACGATGTTCAAGAAGTCCGTAATGGAATGGAATGTGGTATCGGCGTGAAGAATTACAACGATGTTAAGGTCGGTGACCAAATCGAAGTATTCGAAACCGTAGAAGTAAAACGCGAAATATAACCCTCGCGTTTCAATTAGAATTAAAACGGGGGCTTAGGCCTCCGTTTTTGACTGTAATTTAGGAGTGTCAGTATGGCTAGAGAATTTTCCCGCACTGAACGAGTTGGACAGCAAATCCACAAAGAAGTGGCCAGCATTTTCCAAAATGAATTTAAAAACCGTGATCCACGTTTAGGTATGGTCACCGTCTCGGGAGTTGATGTCTCTCGCGATTTAGCCCATGCCAAGGTTTATGTGACGTTTTTTGAAACCGATGAAGAAAAACTGAAATTGTTTAATCAAATTTTAGAAGATAACAAAGGCTTTATTCGTACTTTGTTAGCTAAGCGCATGCGCATGCGTGCAGTGCCCGCTTTGAAGTTTTATCAAGATACTTCCATTACGGAAGGTATCCGTATATCCACTTTGGTGTCTCAAACACTAAATGAAGATAAAGAACGTGCCTTAAGAGCGGGTCGAGATTTAGACAAAGAAGAACAGGAAACGGACGACAACAACTAATGGCGAGAAAGCGTAAAGGACGCGCCATAGATGGCATGTTACTCCTCGATAAGCCGTTAGGGTTATCTTCAAACGATGCACTGCAAAAGGTAAAACGTTGCTTCAATGCCGCTAAAGCGGGACATACCGGTGCCCTTGATCCTTTGGCAACCGGTATGCTACCCATATGCTTAGGAGAGGCCACAAAATTCTCGCAGTTTTTACTGGATGCAGATAAAACCTATTCAGTTACGGCTACCCTGGGAGTGCGCACTACTACTTCTGATGCTGACGGCGAGGTGGTTGAAAGTAAACCTGTAGAGGTTACTGTCGGGCAAATTGAAAAAGCATGTTTGAGTTTTTTGGGTACTTCTGATCAAGTGCCTTCAATGTTTTCGGCTTTAAAGTATCAAGGTAAACCCCTGTACTCATATGCAAGGCAAGGTATAGAAGTGCCGCGCGAAGCCAGAAAAATCACTATTTATTCGTTGCAAATCGAGAAGATTGAAGACAATAAAGTCCATATGATTGTGCATTGTAGCAAAGGTACTTATATTCGCTCGTTGGTAGATGATATTGGACAACTGTTAGGTTGTGGGGCTTTTGTTAGCCGTTTGCATCGCTCGAATGTAGCTGACTATCCTGCCGATAAGGTGATTACCCTGGATGCATTACAGGCAATGCGTCAGGAGATCAATGATAATGAATTAGATATCATGGATGACGCCAGTTTCGCAGCTATGGATGCACTTTTATTGGCAATGGATTCGCCGGTTAAAACCTTACCTGAAGTTGAATTGGAAGCTGAGCGAGCGAGTTATTTTTGTAATGGCAATCCAGTCAATAGCAAACAAATTATATCCATGCCGTTAGATTCTCAAGTTAGAGTATATTCGGACAATTTGTTTTTAGGGGTAGGCTTTATTGATGATAATTTGCAGGTGGCCCCTAAGCGTTTAGTTGTCAGATAAATTCATTTCCCAAAGATTATAGTACGAACAAATACACTTCTCAGGCTAAGCTACTTAAATAATCCCGTTTAGCCTGAGATTTTTATCATCAGCACAAATCACTTTTGTGATATTGGCTGGCTAATCATAACTGTGTCCGTAATTTTAAATACTGATGGCATGATATGCTCTTCTCTAGGGGACCATTGAGCAAAATATTGTGGTAAATCTCGACTTGTTTCCACCAACCTGAACTTGGCCGAAGGCGTTTCGGTGCGATATTGAATTTTCACTTCAATAGGTAGCATATCAGTTACCACATAATGCAACACTAAGTTGTCTCGCTTTTTACTGCCTGCAAAGTCGAAGGCTTGATGATTAATTGATAATGCAAACACTTCAATGGGCGCATCACTGAGCATTCGAATTGAACTAAGAGGACGATTTGGCTTGATTGTTAATTCAAGTTGAATAACGTCACTTTTATCTACTGAGCTCGTTACCGCCACACTCGCGGGTTGGATATTAAGTGATGATGTACTACTAAGGTAATTTACGGAGCGACTCGTCCTATGGGACACTAAGCCCTTTAATCGGCTGGTATTGGTATCATCCTCAGTAAAAAAAGGCTGAGTAAAACTGTCTAATTGTGTGTTGTAAGAGAATAACATGGCTTGCTTTGTCTCAGTGTCATATAAATAGTTGATACTGCTAGGCTTTTTCCTATCTACCGAGTAATCTGCATTAATATATATACCTACAAAACTAATAAAAGCACCCGCTAAACAGAATAGTTGAATACTTCTGATCCCTTTGATTACGAAAAATACTGGTAATAAGGTCATCACTAACAAGGATGTCATTACGGTGGCAACAGATAAGTTGGCTACGCCTAAACCCACAACAAGTACCGGTATCAAGGGCGATACTATGACAATCGAAGGCAAACTAAATAGTGTATAGGTAATGGCTTTACGGTTTGCGGTGGTTCTGTACCTCAGTAAGTTGCCGAAAATGGCCAGTGGGGCAACGGCTAAAATAATGAAGAATCCTGCGCCTTTAAGAAAAATACCAATGCTAATATTACTGATCACCCAAAAGGCAATAATAGGTAAGTACCACTCAATGATTTTTATATTTCGAAATTTTTGGGACCACAATTGGTATATCCAAATACTCAACCCCAGCGTGAGTAATATGGCTGTCGCTAATATATAGTGCCCGCTGTATGGGAAACCTTGTTCAATGTCATTGAGCTGTGGGTAAAGCCAAAGCAAGCCGTGCCAAAGAATTAGTCCAAGTAATATGGCGAAGACGATATTTATGCACAGCGGGAGAGTCGCGATGAAAAGAGACTTAATGTTGATGTGCTTTTTGTTAATGGCGTTTACGCTCATCATCACAAACACAAATGCCACTAGAATACTCATTGGCAGTACCCATAGAAAGGGATATTCATATAAGGCAATGTTGGCGAAATTAAAATACACCATATCTTTGTTAGAGGTGAGTTGGTCTAAATTCGCCTTGGCAAAATAGGGCAGTAAAACGGACAAATAACTGATTTGATGATTTAAACTGGCTGCATCCAATCTATCCGGTGTATCTTGAGCAGAGTGATAATCAAAATGATCATCTATAAACGCAAAATTAATACCGTTGATATCCCTTTGTTCTCTAAATACCGTAAGATCAGTATCATTTGGTAACATTTTATAGATGCTATACATTAACGAATTCGCTGCTGGATAAACTACATTTGCATCTACCAAACTATCAATTAATTTTTTATTTCCTTGATTGGTTTCCAAAAGTACAAAGCTCGCCCCGCCGGAACCGCGAGCTTCAAAATTTAAAATCAAGCCAACCTTATCTGCTAACGGATGTCCTTTAACAATCGCTTCTGCGCCAAGTAATCCTTGCTCCTCTGCGTCAGTAAAAATAATGTAAATATCATTACTGTGCGCGATTCCGCTTGCCAGAAATGCACGTACTGATTCCAATATTACAGCTACGCCGCTACCCGCATCACTTGCACCGGGCGAATAACCATTAGCGGCATCATAGTGGCTCATCAGGGCAAGAGCTTTGGTTCTTCCTGAGGGAGCTGAGGCAGGGATTTTGGCAATAATGTTAGATACATTTGCAGCGACGAAATAGTTTGAAGACAGGGCTAGGGTGGTTTGCAGTTCCACTTCTAAACCTAACTCTTCCAACTGGTTAACTAAATAGTCGCGCACCTTGGGATGATTTGCTGACCCCGTGTAATGGGGGAACTCTGATATTTTAGCAAGATGAGCTTGTATGTTAGCTGCTGAAATACCCACATGGCCTATTGTGTATTGGGCGTCATTAGTGGGCTTTTGAGCATTCCATGTCCAAACAAGCGTAAATACAATAGCCATAACTACTAGGAAACTATAGAGTCTTGAAGCGGTCTTTTCGTAATGGGGCATAAACATTCCTTGCTCAAATTATCGTAGCGTTGCACGATTTTTTCGGAATTGATAATTAGTAGCTTAATGTAAAATAGAAAAGAAACAAATTTGTGTGGGATTTATTAGAGTCACTGCAATCAGTATTTATCGGTAATTTACCTTGATAAAAATAGCTACATCGCTATAATACGCGCTCTTTCGACTCCGCTGAATTAGTGATCGGCGAGTCTTTATTAAATTTGGAGAAAAATATGTCACTAACTACTCAAGAAACAGCACAAATTATTGCCGACTTCGGTGTTAAAGAAGGTGATACAGGTTCACCTGAAGTACAAGTTGCTTTATTGACGAACAACATCAATAAGTTGCAAGGTCACTTTGCTGATCATAAGAAAGACCATCATTCTCGTCGTGGTTTATTACGTATGGTTAGTCAACGTCGTAAGTTGCTTGATTACCTTAAAGGTAAGAACGTTGAGCGTTATCAAGATCTTATCAAACGTTTAGGTCTACGTCGTTAATTCGATTAGATATCACAGAAAAGGCGCTTAACAGCGCCTTTTTTGATCCTGTATAAAAAGTGCGATTGTTTTAGGTATGATTTTGCTGCTGTCTGAAAAATTCCTCGCGCTCAGCCTCCGTAAGAATGCCAACGAATGGCGAGTGACGTCGTATTTTATTCATTCGTTCACTTTCGACACAAAGTTGCGATATTAAAGTTGCCATATCATTTTTCAGTTCCAGTATTGACCACCAATCTAAATAAACTCCGCGATAAATCAGACCTTGTTTAAATCGAGATTCAAGTTTATCTTCAACTTGCTGAATTAAGTCAGGACATTGCAGCAGCTTTTCGCCTATACGTTTATGGATAGCTAATAAATTTTCATCAATGGCACTGGGTTGTTTAGGCTTGGTTCGTGGTGCTCTCATAGCTAATTCTCAAAAGGAATGTGTTGCTAGTTATTGGTTTTCATCTAATAACGGGGCAAGCATTGATTCTAGACCATTAAGTTTAATTTCATACATTAACGCCAGTTGCTCGCCTAATTTTCCTGCAGGAAAACCTTTTTGATGAAACCAAACTAAATAAGGCTCTGGTAAGTGCAGCAGTTTTCGGCCTGCGTACTTGCCAAACGGCATTGTTTGGTTTACTGCTTGTTTTATGACTGTTGGATCAAACATTCGCTTGTTTCATTCTAATTGTGTTGTATTGAGTTTTGTTGTGTATCCCAAAGTTTTTTATACAAACCTTGATGGCTTAAAAGTTCAGTATGTGTACCTTGTTCGGCGACTTTTCCCTTATCAAGTACCACAATTTTGTCGGCATCTATAATAGTGGAAAGGCGATGGGCAATGACCACACTTGTATGTCCTTGGGATACGTCTTTAATCGCGTCTAGGATCGCTTTTTCTGACTGACTATCCAACGAAGAGGTGGCTTCATCAAAAACTAAAATGGGGGGCTTTTTTAAAATGGTTCTGGCTATTGCTACCCGCTGCTTCTCACCACCTGATAGTTTCAGACCTCGTTCACCGACTTGAGTGTCTGATCCATTCGGTAAACTGCTTACAAATTTGCGTAAATGGGCTAAATCGATAGCTTGCTGTACTTCTTCATCGCTCGCTGTAGGTCGACCATAGCGCACATTCTCAAATATGCTGTCGTTAAATAAAACCGTATCTTGGGGCACAATGCCAATAGCTTTTCGTAAGGACTGTTGTGACACTTGACTGATATCCTGATCATCTATCAGTATCTTTCCCTTTGTCACATCATAAAAACGAAATAACAGTTTAACGATTGTCGATTTTCCAGCGCCACTTTCACCTACCACCGCGACTTTTTTGCCTGGGCCTATGCTGAATGATAAATCATCCAAAATAGGACGCTCATTGTGATAACTAAACCCCACGTTGGAAAAGGTGATTTCTGCGCCAGCCACTTTTAGAGCTTTATCTTGATGTTCATTTTTCACGCTGGCAGATTTCCCAAGCAAGCCAAATAAATTTTCAATGTTAGCTAGTGAACCGCGGATTTCTCGATAAACAAACCCTAAAAAATTCAGCGGCATAAATATTTGCATAGTGAATGCATTAATTAACACAAAATCACCTATGGTCATGCGTCCATCCGCAACCCCATAAGCCGCCATTGCCATCATCGACGTCATGGCAATGGCAATGATTAATGCCTGTCCACCATTTAGTGCAAACAATGACAGTCGATTTTTCCGTCTCGCTGTTTCCCAACCTGCTAAGTCACTATCATAGCGATTAGCTTCGTAGGCTTCGTTATTGAAATATTTAACCGTTTCATAATTGAGTAAGCTATCGATGGCTCTTGTATTGGTGCTGGAGTCAGCAAGATTGACTTCACGTACGTATTTAGTTCGCCAATCTGTAGCCTTCATGGAAAATGTGATGTAGATCACCACAGATAGCAGAATCACAATGGCAAAATTGAAACCATAATTGTAAAACAACAGGCTAACTACCATGGCGATTTCTATTAATGTTGGACCAATGTTAAAGACCATAAAGCGCATTAGGAAGCTGATCCCACTTGTGCCTCTTTCAATATCTCTAGTCAATCCGCCAGTTTGCCGATTAAGATGAAAATCTAAATCCAGACTGTGCAGATGTTCGAATACACGCAAACCCACTCGGCGCATGGCCCTTTCTGTGACTCTACCGAATAAGGTATCTCTAATCTCGCCGAATAACACATTGGCTAGGCGTAACGTGCCGTAGGCTACAATCAGCGCAATAGGCGCTGAAATGAGTTGTTCTGTTTTAGAATTTAAACTATCGACCGTGTGTTTTAGCACAAAAGGAAGGCCGACACTGGCTAGTTTAGCAGCCACCAAACAAACGAAGGCGAGAAAAACCCGCTGTTTGAATTCTAATAAATAAGGCCATAATTGTTTAAGAACCAGCCAATTAACTGGAGTATCGGGATCTATTGGTATTCTACGTGAACGCATATTATTGCTGCAGGGATAAAACGTGGGTCCAGTTTATCAGAAAAGCTGAGCAACTAATTGACGGTTTTTGATTAGAATATGGCTATTATTAGTTGGGGAAAGCCAAATTTAAGATTGAGAGTCAGTTATATTCCGTTAAGCACTTTCGTGTAACATCTCTCTTACTTTTTGATAGCGCTCGAATTGCTCATCATTGAGCTCACCGTTTTCAATCACCCGAATGCAATTATCGATTAGCTTTTTAATGGAAATGTCTGCTTTATTAGTATTTTCATTCATCGTGATAGCTTGTAGTAAATTTAAAGCGATTGCGATATTTTTGGGCATTACTGTAAAGGCTTGTCTGAAAACACGCAATGCATCTTCTAAATCACCTCGGCGATAAAAGGCTACGGCAGTATTATTAAGCTCTTTAGGCGTTTGCTTAATGGTTGAACGTTCTTGCTTTTCCTGTTTTACATAGTGCAAAAATAGACTACCTTGCTTTTCATCCTTTTTACACCTTTGTTCAATCACATCCAAAATATTATTCGATTTTTCATACAAGCCCAACTCGTGAAATGCTTTCGCTTTATCTAAAAGGGCATCCATACTTTCTAGTTCCCAATTTTCTTCCGCTAGCTGATCAAGTAAGGCTTTGGCATTTTCTTTTTCGTCTTGTAAATAAAGTAGTCGAGCATCGATCACTTTGATTTGATCGTGAAGCTCGGCTTTAGGAAATGCCGATTTAAATTGTTTGACGTACTCGTTTGCTTGTTTAAGCAAATTATAGGTTTCACTTTCATCTGCTGTCATGGCGAAGTCAATACCTGCGCGAGCTACATTTAAATAGTTTTCAGGTTTATCGTGAATTGAGTCTTTTGCGAAACGTACTATTTTTTTCGCAGCGTCAAATTGGGTTTCATAGTCATGGGTGATGCGAGACAAATCCAGCGCAGTTTTGTGGCGTCGAATATTTCGAGGAGATATTTCCGTCGCCATCACAACGCATTCTAAGGCCACATCAAAATCTTTTTGTTTAATATGTAGTGCAGATAATAAATCATAAGCTGCCAACTGCGAGTCGGATTTAAAGGCTAATTCAAGTACTAGCTTTTCAGCTTCATCATCTTCATTTAAACGAATATGGGCATTCACTAAGCCTAATTGTGCCCAGGTAAATGACTGAACATTAATAATGGCTTGATAAAATTCTTTTGCTTGATCATGATGGCCGCAAGCCAATAATAATTCTCCCTTGGTTTTTAGCGCTAAGGGGAAAAATTCTGCATTTTTCGGATCAGACAAGAACAACTCTACCTCAGCTAGTGCTTTGGAAAGTTGTCCTTTACCCATGAAACGATAGACTTTTTTAAGGGCACGTTTTCTCACTAACACTTTTGTTAAACGCTTGTCTAAATCATTTACAGTGAAAGGTTTGGCTAGAAAATCATCGGGTTGTAATTCTACTATGCTATGCACTAAATCAGAGGTGGTATCGGCACTTATAAAAATAAATGCGGTGCTTGGTTCGAGTTCGCCATTGTGTTTTAGCTGATCATAAAGGTGATAGCCGTCATGATCCTTTTTCAAGTTGTAAGAGCAGATGATCAGGTCATAGTGTTCATGCCGGATCATATTTAAGGCGTGCTGGGCTCTATCCACATAAGTAATTTTGTTAAAGCCAAGCTCTTCCAAAGAATATTTCATATATCCCTTAGCCAAAACTTGATCATCAACAACCAGTACTTTTGTATCTTTAGATATTTGCGGATTCATAAATTAATTATTTTGCGAACATATGCTTAGGTTATCGTACTTTAGCGCAATTTAATAAGGGCTTTTTGGTTTACGAGGTTAAAAATTTTGACCTATAGCACCGGAGCACCGTCATGGTAGTCAATCTAGTTAATGACAGAGTAGGGGGATAAGAACTAAAAGTATCGCTAACAGAGTTAAAACATGGGGAAAGTGGTGGACGCTACTGGGCTTGAACTCGCCTTGTAAGGCTCCGAGTATATTAATAATTGTAAATTACATTAAATCACATAAATTATATATATTAGTTTAAAGTTATATTTTTCAATGATTTATAAAAATTCAGTGTGACGTAGTGGCGATTTTGCGAATATAGTAACAGTCTATCAGTGTCACATGTCAATATTATAGTCTATATCTAAGGGGGAGGGTACTGCGTTTACTGCAGAATAGTTCTAACCTAGGATATAGATTGTGTCTTCCAAGCGACAATATAGTTTTAATACTGACCATGAAATTTTACCTAAGCTAACGAAAAAGCTGTCTACTGAAGAAAGGTTTTTATTCTTCGATATACTTGAGGCAATTCAGGTTCTTAGTGATCTACACAGCCTAGAAGAGGGTATTTATGCCCTAAAAGAGTGCTCTTCAATTACAGCAAAGTTCGTCAAAAACTTAATTGGTATACCCAAGTTTTTGTGTGATGAACTTGACGCAATATTTGATGTGTTAGAAATCGTATCAATAGAATTAGAAGGCTGCGAGTTACCAAAATGGAATCCTGTGAGAGGACAATATGAAAAGCACCCTCTTTTCGCGCTGCTGTGTACTAAACCTCATAAAGCTCTGCATGCCAGTCATGAAAACATCATCAAAATTATCACGTTCTTTTTGTTTCTTTCTTCACTGAAGCAACTAGTAGATAGTCGAAATTTTTATAAGCACAACTGCAGAGAGTTACGCCATTATTTAAAACGTGAAAAGTTACCTGGAAATGGCAAAGTTCATCAAAGTCGCAATTTTGATGATTTACATAAGGTGTTTTCCTCTATTCAATCTTTGGTGTTTCCGACTATTCAGAGCTCATTGCCAGAGATATTATTTTCAGCTGCGAAAGATAAATCTTTGTCTACAGTTTTTGATGATGTCGATGATAAAGAAGCTGTTAAGGATTGCGGTCCGTCATCAGATTCGAAGACTTCTCACGCAACATCTATTTCAAGAGAACATACACATTCTTCTCCTATTGCCAATATTAAGACCAGGTCAAAATACATCCAGACTCAAGACGAAGACGAACCGGCCTTCATTGAATGTGTAGATATTGATGTTGGTAATGAGGTACCCAAAAGTTCCAATCTCAATGAGCAATCTGTTCGATATGGCACACGACTTGATGTCTTGCAAAAGCTGTCACTTCAGCTTTGCTCACATATTCTGACTGAGACTGAATGGTCTATTGTTCGAGATTATTTAATCAGAAGCTTAGACGGCGATTTGGAGGAAAGTGTTATTAGTGTATTGCTACTTTTTACGTCCATCACATCTAAACAACTCAGTTATATATTGACGCTTGAGATTGGCTTTGACGATTTAGGGCAGAAAGAAGGAATTGATTTGAATCGTGGAGTGTGGCGTAGAGCTGACGTTCGGATGCCGAACGCTTACAGGGCTGACGAAACCTGTAAACAACTCCTAAAAAATCATC
This sequence comes from Aliiglaciecola sp. 3_MG-2023, assembly GCF_030548205.1. GTDB lineage: Bacteria > Pseudomonadota > Gammaproteobacteria > Enterobacterales > Alteromonadaceae > Aliiglaciecola. The sequence continues at coordinate 180,654 of NZ_JAUORV010000008.1, forward strand.
ATCCTTTTCTCGACTTGCCGCTTCCAGAGCTAATTACAGATACACTCAAAAAACTAGACTTTTCAACGGGTAATCGCTCGTTTGGTAGCTGGATTAAAAACCCACCGGAACTGTTCAAATCGTATTTTCAAAAGATGAACACGGCTAACCCTGCACTTAACCGTTGGATAAGTATCGCATCAATCAGGTCTGTGATGTTTAATCGACTTTCATTACGTGAATCGGTCGGCATTGCCGGATTAACATTAGCCAACACTGAATATTTTAATCCTACTCACCTCTATTATCTAGCAGCACAGCAAGAAATCCTTCAAGTGAAGTTTCACTCTTCGTTAGTTTCTCTGGGTTTTCAAGCAAGTTTGAAACCCTGTGTCGAATACAAAAATAGATATTGCGGAAGTCAGCTGTTGTTAGATGAGCAACAATTAAAAACATTGATAGCAGCCAAGTATTCTGAGCTATTAGATGTTCAGAGCTACGACAATTTATTGATGGATGAACTGATAGGGCACCATAATCGATTCGTTAACTATACCATAATGTTGATCCTTATTTGCACAGGCTATCGACCAAGAAAGGAATACGCCGTTGAGTTTCTAAACCTAGATCTAGAAACTGGTCTGATAATGATTGCAGATAAGCTTAACTTTATCGATAGTGCTGTTAGATTTGTGCCCCTAGCAACGGCAATTCAAACTCAAATTCGGTCTTATTTGGCTCATCTTCGAATACTTGCTAAACATCTTTCGAGACACAATTCAGAGTTAGCCAGTGTTGTCAGTGCGAATAGCCATATTGATAGTAAGGTGGGCTATAGCCTATTTGGCATAATCAAAAATGAGAGATGGATCCCTGTGGGAGCAGGCCATGTTTTTGAGTACTTAAACGAACTAGGCGCTTTACCACATAATGTGTTTAGACATTTTTTTGTCAAAAGCTATATGAGGTGGGGGCGGGCAACGTGGCGTTCCAATTGATGGGGCATACAGGAAATGCAGAAGCGCCAATTGATTCATACTCATTGTCCACTTTGTCTGAAATTGCTCGTCTAAAACATTACACAGACACAATTGCGGATACGCTAGAAATAAAAACAGTTGAGTTGTCTTTTAAAAAGGGAAAACAGTACAGTCCCGCTAGAAAATTTTTACAAGACTCACCGTATCAACCAGAATATTTCAGTGAATATCAGGCCCGTGATGTCGACGCTAAACGTTTAGCTTCGGCTTGTTTACGAAAAAGTTTTGATTTAAACAAAACCGCTAATGGGGACCTCGATTTTGCAAAATTTGCGCAGCAGTGCACTGACTTGGCATTAGATGAAATCAATACGCTTAGTCTCAGAGCGAAAACAAGTGATGTGATGTTCCATGTTAACAGAGTACTCCACAGAGCAAGCCACTACATTGGTGACAGAGTTCAGCCCCTCACTTATGTAGCGCCATATTTAAATCGAGCTATTGATTTAAATATGCTTTATACATCAAGAGTGATTGAGCAATTTAGAAAAAACGCTTCACAATATCTGATCGACATGGTTACTAGTTCACTGCCACAGGATTTGGTGGGGCCACTCATTGTAATAAGTGCACTTGTACATAATCAGGCTGCTTATATTTCAAAACAGTCTCCCAACGGCAGACTAGAGTTAACGCTCGAAAGTAAAGGAGGCCTATTTTATTTGAAGTGGAGACAAGGAGGAGAAACTCAAACAGCGGTATTAGACTCTGTAACAGCGTTGATTGCTTATCAGTATTTATCACCTGGAAAGAAATACCTTTTTGAAAATCCAAATAAAAAGTGCAAGAAAATCTTTTCTGAATTGTGTCGCATATACGGCAAAGGCATATTGGACATACTTGGATTAGATTCCGCTCACAAAGACTCATTTAAGAATTTTTCTAGGCTGTTGCAAGACAATATGTCGATACATACCTCTGGACTGGTGATGGGATATCGAGCCCAACACTTCCAGACCACCAATCTAGAAAGCACATCACTATCTAGACTGCTGTCAGGAGTGGTTGAAGGTGGTGATGAAAAAACCGAAGATATTGCCCTCTCTATGCCACGTTTGACCAACTCAAAATATGCGGTGAATGAGGATAAACAAACACAAAATAAGTTGATGGATGGTCTATCAATGCTCCTCAAGCGTTTTGAAGGCAAATCCGCCGGTAATTCATTTAGGAGCGCTGTGCTCGCTATATGGCGGGAGAATATAGGCGCTCCTGACCAATCTACCAAAAGTCTCTTACGTTACTCTGACAAGCTTTCTGATCTAACCATTGCCGGACTCATCTACATTATCGATTTGACGCGAAGAGAGGAAAAACGTCGAAAGAATGTAGCAATAAGTACGGTTAAAACGTACATGTCTAAAATACTTTCACCCCTTCTAGAGCTATATAGTGACTGCGCTTTTCTTAGTCTTGATGAAGATGAATTTGAGGAAGTTTATAAATCGGTGCTGAGTTATCGAAAAACACAAGATAGAGCGGAAGGGGCAAAACGCTTAAGGGATTTTCATCGCGTTTTAGAAAAAAACTTTGGTGTTGAACATGTCAACTGGTATGAGATTGAGCCAAACATAAACCACGTAAATGAGAATGTGAATGCCAATCTGTTAACGCCAACTGAGTACAATAATGCATATCGCGTTATAACTCACAACGATGCTGAAATTAGTTATGACCAACGATGTAGCGCGATAATTCTTATGTTGAGTCATCGCGCAGGTCTTCGAATAGGTGAAATCTGCTCATTGAAAGTGAATGATATAGATATGACTGACTGGATGCTTCATGTTAGATCCAATAATTTACGTAGACTTAAAACTGTCCTCAGTAATAGACGGTTCCCATTGTTTCTATTTTTATCCGATGAGGAAAAGTCACTAATAATAGCGCAAGTGAGTATAGTACGACGATTACATCCGGACGCAGTCAACCCTCCACTTTTTGCTGGCTATTCTATGCAATGTTCATCAATCTGGGGTGTTAAAAGAGCACCTGCGTCAATGGTGTAGAGAAGACGATATTCAGGCTTTTATCGATGAAGTTAATAGGGTTACTGCTGGTCAAAGTTATGAGATTAGCATAAGACCTTTGTATCAGATTTCTCAACTTCTAGGCCATGCTTCCCCTAAAACCACCATGAAATATTACATGCATTTTATGGATATAGTTGCTGTTGCTGAATCAGAGCGTTGGATAGATAGTTACGTGAACTTATCTTCATTGGCCAAACTAGGAAATTTCAGCGCGATCCAGGTGAGAAAATGGAAGCAAAGGTATAAAGGCCGAAGTGCAGTAGGGGTAGAGGTGCTTAGACGATTATGTCTTCGAGATGGACTATTGATCGAGGCATTACCAAACATGTGCGTAAGTCACTTACCTACTTTTGAATCTATTGCTTCTGACCAGTATGCGATGATGTCTGACTTTATAAAGGTTGAGGGAATCATGCGCGATACATTTGCAAGGTATCCGCAGTTGGATGCAGCGGAGGTAAAGAATGTCAGTGATAGTAAATTTGATAAAATTATCTCAATCTTGCAAAGAATCTCTGAAGCTCAAATTGAAAATATAAAGGGGGATATTGACTGGACTTTATCAGCTGAATCGCGAGTTAGGCAGGCTAGGAGTTTTATTCACACGCCTTTTTTCAAATCTGTTCTCACGAAGTGGATCTCACTTAAAAGTGGAAATGCTGAAGCGTTTGCAACGTTTGTGTCAACAATGACTGAAGCAATGCAATTCGATGAATTCGTGGTGCACAAGTCTTCGCAATCCAATATCACTCTCGTTTGCAATAAACTGGAGTTAAACGTTAAGTATTCATCGATATCAAGGGTTAAAAAGAAATGGATGCAATTGAATGAACCGTGCAAAGTGGATTTTTACAAGGATGAGTCATCCGAGCGTAGTTGGAATAACAAGATTGCTCATATTCTGGTTATCGAAAATATTGCCCAAACACTGAGTTGTTCATAATTTGTACAATCTGTGGTAGTGTCGCACACATTTTGAGTAACCCGAGATAAAGTTTGAATACATTCACCATCAAGTTAAATGAACTTCATCTGTTGGCTGATGGCGCGATTAGCGCTGACGCACATGCGATCATAGATAACCAATTTCAAACTCTTCAAAAGCTTATTTATTTGTCTAGTGAAAGCAGTAAAGATAGTAAAACACTTGGTTATATTGCTTCGGAGGGAAAGCTTGAGTTGCGTTCATACAGCGATAACCTTGAGTTACTGGATGAAAGTGAGAGAGGGGAGGTTATTTTCAATGACCTTAAAAACTTGCTAGAGAGTGTCGATGACTATGGTGAATTACAAACTAAAGGGCAAACGCAGAAAGCAACAGAATTAAATAAAGAGAAAAATGGTGTCCCTCGAAAGGCGTGGGAAGTTCTTCGGAAGCTTAAGTCATCTATTCCGCTTTCTTTGTCCAAAGAATCAGCGACAGATACTATCGATATCACACCTAAACCAAAAATTCGGCACCTACCAAAGGAAAAAGGCGAGTTAATTTATTTGGAGGATTGTTTTATCGAGAACATCGACTATTACGAAAGAGATATAATCAGTTTTGTTTATTTCGACGAAGGGACAAAGAAAAGGGGTAAAGTTGAGATAACAGAAGAGCAATTACCCCTTCTGAGTCACTATGGATTAAATAGACAGAACGTAAATATTGAAATTAACGGAAGCCTAAAAACAACTAAGGAATATCGAGGTGTTCTTGAATCTGTTGTAGCATCTGAAAACAATGATACCATCGAGGAAGAGAGCTTGGCACTATTTGCTGACTTAGGCGACGAGGACAAGTAAAAAGTTGGATACTAGAGCTGTTTGGTACTGTCAACTTATCGACCTTATTCCAAATTGTGAGATAATCCGGACATGAAAACACCAAAATGTACTCCGGATATCGCTACCCATCTCAGGTCAGTAGCCATGCTGTGCGGCTTTACCATCGATTTACTCTAAGTTTTCGATATGTCGAAGAGCTATTGGCAGTCATAGGGCTCACTGTCAGCTAAGAAACCATCAGAAAATGATGTCTAAAATTCGGTCAACAATACTGCAGCCAAATAAGGAAAAATAGCGGTCAGTTAGGCGATACACGGCTCTTTGACAACGTGTTCATTAAAATAAATGATGCCATTCATTATCTATGGCGGGCAGTCGATCAAGATGGCGATGAATTCGATATTCTCGTTCAAAAACGTAAGGATAAACATGCTGCTGAGCGTTTTTTCAAAAAGTTATTAAAAGGCGAGCAAGCTGCGCCAATCAAGATAGTCACTGATAAATTGCGCAGTTATTCAGCATCAAAGAAAGAGCTGATACTCGGTGTAGAATAATCCACCCAGCATAACGAAAACACCCGATGTGAATTATATCATCAACTTCGTCGGCAACATGAGAGGCAGATGAGGAAATTTAAATCACAAGGCCAGGCTCAATGATTTCTCTTCTGTCATGGAGTGGTTAAAAATCTATTTCGGCAAGGTCGCCATTCCATTCATCCGAATTCGGTAACTTATGACTCATTTGCTATTGAAAACACGAAGACTATAATTGAAGAAACTCTGGTGGAAGTGATATTCATATGCAATCTTGGGCGATAATAGGATTTATATTAATAATTGTCATTTCGTTGGCAATGATGGTGTTAACTGAAATTTTTTATCCAGTGGATAAAAGTTCTCAGGTACGTCATTTTAAAAATCCTCTTTCAGCTAAGAAGCATCACACCACGCAATAACTTCAACTACAGCATCTCTCTCCAAGCCAAATATCGCCTTTGTGCCATTTTTAGAAGCTGAACTGAAGTGATCTGCTTTAATTAAACAGGACACTTTAATAATGGAATATAATCCAAGTATTGAGGTGTTAAAGGAACGTATCAGGTTCGACAATATGTTCTATAGCAGCATCTAAATTATATTGGTCAAAAATGGTCATGAGATAATGTTCCCACCATGCTTAAAGCAGTCTTAGTATCACCTTTACGCAATGTGCTTAAAATTGAGTCACCATCAAATTCTTCTAGAGGTAGTTCAATTTTGGTGCAGGCATCTACACCATCTACACCACTTTCAATAAATTTCAGGAGTACATCTTCAAGGCCAGATAATGGTTTTTTACCTTTAAATTGCCAGGCTGGAAGCATTAACTTTTTATCATCCTTGTAGCCTGCATACTTAAATGCCTTAACCCATGACTTAATAGTGTTTACTGCTTGCCCAGTGTGTTTTTTAACTTCAAATACTGTCAACATTTGCTCGTTATCTAGCTGTTGAAATTCTTCAAACTCTATTTTTTGAGGAAGGTAATTTGGAGTTCTATTAGTTGAGATATTTGCATCCCTAATGAATGACATTAAAAACTCTTCAGGCGATGTATCCTTTTTTTCAAGGGTCAAAAGCCTTTCTGTTTTCTCTATCCATCCGATTTTATTATCTACCGCATAAAAATGTTCGATTAAAATGTTTACCTTTTGATTAAGCACATCACGAAGCAACTGCTTGTATGGTTCAGCCTGCTGGTTGGATTGATTTTTGGGTACATTTTCATTCTTTATTTGAGCTGTCGATGAATGACGGTCTTCTAACACTATTATTCTCCAGTCGCACTATAGTTAATTCGAATACGTCTTAAAAATACGCCAAGCTTTATTTTGTGTCAATGACATGTCAGTGGCGCTTATTCGCATGTCACTGATATGTCATTTGTGTGTTGAGTTTTTGTTTTACAATCAGTTTGCCATATGTTTCGGGTGGGGTTGATGAAAAATTCTGATGAGTTATATAAAAATAATGACTGGCAGCTGAGTAACAAAAACGGTTCGACGAGTGGCAGTTGCCAAACAATTAAAATGGCTGGTTTTAGTCATTAAAGCTTGGTAGCCATACTTCTGTTTCTAATTTAACAGTGTCTATTGGTTTAGGGGAAGATCATACCCCGTTGTCGCAATACCTGCAGCAAAAAATTTCAATACAGAAATACGAGAAATATTCTCATCCATAATTGTGACTTACTTAAATTAACATCGACAATCCAAAATATTGCACAAATTGTAAACAATAAACATAATTGTTTCTTATCTTATTATTAATAAATTAATCATAGATAAAGCATCATTTATAAATATCCCCCCCCTAAGATAATAACTATCAACATTTACTTTTATAGGTACAAATCACTCAAATTTTTGATCTTTCATAAAAATAAATGTTTAATATAGGTTTAATTGTGTGTAATTTGTTGTATATTGGGTGGTATGTTGTTGCTCTATATTTATTTAACCAATAAACTTTGCCATTAAATCGTTAAATTTTATTTGGTTTTGAAGGAATTATATGAAAATTATAAATATAAAAGCCTATGGTTTTTGGGCTGGTTTCAGAAATGTTTGTTTAGTTAAAGTTGAGACAAATGACGGTTTCTACGGTTGGGGGGAATCAGGTTTGTCTGGACGCGAGCAAGCAGTAATAAGCACTATTGAGCATTTTAAAGAATTTTTGATAGGTAAAAACCCAATGCATATAGGTGCCCTTTGGCAGGAGATGTACAGGGGACAATATTTTGAAGGAGGTCGAGTACTTGCCGCTGCAATATCAGCAATTGATATCGCATTACATGATTTAGTAGGTAAAGCCCTAAATGTTCCAGTTCATCAATTATTAGGTGGTAAGCAAAGAAAGCATATTCCTTTATTTGCAACAGCAGTACAAACTATGGGTCCTGAACTCATTGATGAGATGCTACAACTTAAATCACAAGGATGGGATGTTATTAGAGCAACAACAGGTGTTCATGGAAATCCAAGAAAGCCAGAGTTATTTGAGCCTCGTCAATCAATTATAGAAGCTTCAACTTGGTTAACTAAAGCAAGAGACGCTTTAGGCAGTGAAGTTACTTTAGGCATTGATTATCACCATCGCTTATCTGTGCCTGAAACTGTTTCATTACTTCAACGTATGCCAATAGGTACTTTAGACTTTATTGAAGAGCCTATTCGAGATCAGTCTCCACAGGCATATAAAAGCTTAAGAAGTATGTGTGATGTACCTTTTGCAATCGGGGAAGAATTTACCAGTAAATGGGATTTTTCCCCTTATACCGAAAGTGCATTAACTAATTTTGCTCGTATTGATATATGCAATGCAGGCGGTTTTACAGAAGGCATGAAAATAGCAGCAATGTGTGAAACCCACTATATAGACATGATGCCTCATAATCCTCTTAGTCCTGTGTGTGCTGCTGCATCAATCCATTTTTGTGCAGCCATTAGCAACATGACTTGGTTAGAATTACCTCCTTATGATGGCGACATGAGTGATTACGACAAATTCTTTATTGGACGTCCTATAGTTGTTAATAATGTATTTAAAGTTCCAGACTCTCCAGGTTTAGGTATCGATGTTAATGAGTCCCTCATTAAAGACCTTTCATTCAAATATTGGGAACCACCTCGTCTGCACAAAAACGATGGTTCTTATACAAACTGGTAGATGAATTAGGGGGCAATTTTTATGATAACTAATGAGCAAACTACATCAATGAAAAAATTAAATAAGCCAACAAGAAAACGATTTCAAATATTAGCATTAATATTCATAAGTGTTGTGATTAATTATATGGATAGAACTAATTTATCCGTCGCTGCTGCCGCATTATCTGATGAATTAAGCTTAAGCGCTATTCAAATGGGGCTCTTATTTTCTGCTTTTGGCTGGACATATTCTATTTTACAAATTCCTGGTGGTATGGCCGTGGATTTAGTAAAAACACGTTTATTATACCCTTTCATATTAACTGCTTGGTCATTGGCTACATTAGTGCAGGGATTTGTATCATCTTTTTCTGCATTGATTGGTTGTCGGCTTGCCATTGGAGTATTCGAGGCGCCCTCTTACCCTTGTAATAACAAAATAGTGACCGCATGGTTTCCTGAAAATGAAAGAGCGTCAGCGATTGCTGTTTATACTTCTGGACAATTTATCGGTTTAGCTTTTCTTATGCCCGTCTTAGCGCTTATTCAAAATAGTTTTGGTTGGAGAGGTTTATTTATTATTTCGGGGGGGGGCGGTATTCTTTGGGCCTTTATTTGGTATGTCTTTTATCGTGATCCCCAAGACCATAATTCAATTAACATAGAAGAATTAGCACTAATTGAAGGTAAACAAACGGAGCAACCAAAAGAGCCTAAGAAAAAATATACGAAAGATGATTTTAAATCAGTTTTTACAAACAAAAAACTATGGGGTATTTACATAGCTCAATTCTGTGTAGGTGGAATACTCATGTTTTTCTTAACATGGTTTCCAACTTACCTTGTTGAATATCGAGGATTAGATTTTATTAAATCTGGGTTTTTAGCATCTGTACCATTTTTAGCTGCTTTTTGCGGTGTATTGATTTCTGGGTTTACCTCAGACTACCTAGTAAAAAAAGGCGTTTCTAAAGAATTTTCTCGCAAGGCGCCTATCGTTATAGGAATGGCTTTATCAACCTGTATTGTTGGCGCAAATTACACTAATGATACTTTTTGGGTTATCACTTTTTTATCTATTGCTTTTTTTGGTAATGGTTTAGCTTCAATTACGTGGGTGTTTGTATCTTTATTAGCCCCTAAAAACTTGGTTGGTTTAGTTGGAGGGTGTTTCAACGCAATTAGTGGCCTTTCGGCAGTATGTATTCCTGTAATTATTGGACTACTCGTTAACGATGGCGATTTTAAACCAGCGCTTATATTTATTGCAGGCTTAGCCGTTGTAGGCTCATGCTCTTATCTTTTTCTTGTTGGAAAAATTGAGCAAATAGAGACCGTTTCAACCCCCAATTAATACCAAAGTTAGTGTGAAAATTAAGTTTAATCTCTATTTTAGGATGCACAATGAGTAAAAAACGAAATGACGAAGATAAACTGAGAGCCAATACAGCTGAGAAAATAGCTGCTAGTCAACTTGTTGCTATTATTCGTTTACCCCATCAGAGTGAGGTGACTAATGTTGTTCAATGTTTAGTGATTGGCGGTGTGAGTACACTTGAAATCACGTCAAATACACCAGGATTTGCAACAGAAATAACTAGCGCAAGAGAAAAACACCCCAACGTTTTGATTGGCGCAGGCACGATCATTAATTCAACATTAGCTAAAGAAGCTATTAAAGCTGGCGCACAATTTTTAGTAACACCAAATACCGAAAAATCCGTAATAAAAACAGCGCATAAACATGGCATTCCGGTATTAATGGGGGCATTGACACCAACCGATATTGCTAACTGTATCAAGTATAAAGCTGATTTTATAAAAGTTTTTCCTGCTGGTTCTTTAGGTCTAACTTACTTTAAAGGCTTGCAAGGCCCTTTTTCAAATACCCATCTCATGCCAGTTGGAGGGGTTAACATTAACAACATTGAAGAGTGGTTTGAAGCCGGTGCCATCGGTGTGGGTGTGGGTAACGATCTAACACGTGCTGCAAACACAGTTGCAGAACAAAAAACATTGATTGAATTAGTAAAAAAATATGTTTCTAAATTACCTAAAAACAAATAAGTAATCGACCTCTAGCTAGTTTAGTTGATCATTAGAAAAATTAGGTAACGTAAAATACGTAACTAGTTATTCAATATATCGCAACATCTTATGATCGCAAGGACAATAATTGGTATGAGATAGTCTCATACTTAACTGATTTGTGAGATGTCCTAATAACTAAAAGTGAACTTTTAAAAAAAGCCTTTAGTGAAAGTTATTAATAATCAATTATTTAAATAACATAGGCTTATGATGGATTTATTAATGAATATTACCCCCAATAAAATAAAAACATTAGCAATTGAATATTATCAAGTGCCTTTAGCTGAAATATTGTCTGATGCTAAGCACGGCGATCACACTCACTTTGAACTAATTCTTTGTAAGGTCGGCTGTGAAGATGGAACTGAAGGTGTTGGCTATACCTACACTGGCGGAAAAGGCGGTCGGGCTATTTATTCTCTTTTAAATGATGAGTTTAAACCTTTGCTCTTGAATCAAGACGCTTCTCAAATTGAAAATATTTGGGACGAAATGGAGTGGCACTTACATTATGTCGGTCGCGGTGGTTTAGTCAGTTTTGCTATGTCTGCAGTCGATATCGCTTTATGGGATGTGCGTTGTAAACGTTTAAATAAACCGCTTTGGCAAGTAGCTGGTGGCGCAAATAATACAACGGCATGTTACGCCGGTGGTATTGATCTTAACTTTTCGCAAGACAAGCTATTAAGCAACATTCAAGGTTACCTTAATAAAGGTTTTAAAGCTGTTAAAATTAAGGTAGGTAAAGAGAATTACCTTGAAGATGTTGAGCGTGTTGCTGCGGTTAGAGATCTTATCGGTTCTGATGTTGTATTTATGGTAGATGCAAACTATTCGTTATCGGTAGAACAAGCCATTGTTTTTGGTAAAGCAATTGAACAATACAATATTACGTGGTTTGAAGAGCCCACAATACCTGACGATTATTTAGGCTTCGCCAAAATTGCAGACAATATTAATATTCCACTCGCAATGGGCGAAAATTTACATACAACACATGAATTTGGTTATGCCATCGCACAAGCTAAGTTGAGCTTTTTACAACCCGATGCTTCAAACATTGGTGGTATTACTGGATTTTTAAGGGTTGCAAAAATGGCTAAGGAAAATAACTTACCTCTATGTAGCCATGGTATGCATGAATTACATGTGTCTTTGTTAGCTTCTCAAGCTCACTCAGGCTACTTAGAAGTACATTCGTTTCCAATCGATCAATACACAAAGCATCCTCTTCAGTTAGATGAAAATGGAAGAGCTATTGCTCCAGATGTAGCAGGAACAGGCGTTGTATTCGACGACGCGTTACTTGGTCAATATTTAATTAAACATTCTTAAGGGTAAAAAAAATGGTTGCTGCTCGTTATATAGGTAATAAAGGTTTTGATTTAGTGGCTGGTGAAGAACTAGCCCCTCAAGCTGGTGAAGTACGTTTAAACGTAGGTTATGTAGGTATCTGTGGTACAGATATGCATATTTATCACGGTGTAATGGATCAACGTGTTTCTATTCCACAAACCATAGGTCACGAAATTTCAGGTGTTGTTGCTGAAATTGGTGCCGGTGTTACTGGTTTTACTGTGGGTGAAAAAGTTGTTGTTCGTCCTCTTGATTGGTGTGGTGATTGTCCTACTTGTAATGCGGGACACACGCATATTTGTCAAAACCTTAAATTTATGGGTATTGATACTCCTGGTGCTTTCCAGTCAAGCTGGACAGTAAAATCGCGTACATTACATAAGTTACCTGCTGGCGTTGATTTAAAACAAGGCGCATTAGTTGAGCCTTTATCTGTAGCTTGCCATGACGTACGTCGTTCACGTTTAGTTGCGGGCGAAAAAGTTGTTGTATTAGGTGGTGGCCCCATTGGTCAATTGGTTGCTGCTGTTGCAAAAAGTGTTGGTGCAGAAGTATTAGTGTCTGAACCTAATGAAAGTCGTCGTGCATTTGCTGACGAATTAGGGGTTAAATCAGTTAACCCTATCGAACAAGACCTAGCAGCTTACGTTGATGAATGGACAGCAACTAAAGGTGCTGACGTAGTATTTGAAGTGTCAGGCGTTAAACCTGTAATAGATGCAATGACTCAAATAGCAGGACGTCGCGGACGTATTGTTATGGTTGCTATTCATAGCACTAAACCTGAAATTGATTTATTCCAATTTTTCTGGAAAGAGCTTGAGTTACTAGGTGCTCGTGTATACGAAGCCGCAGACTTTGATTGGGCAATTGAATTAATTGCTTCAGGTCAAATTGATCTTAAGCCATTTATTAGTTCAGTCAGTCCATTAGCTGAAATTGGTACTGCATTCGCTAGTATGGATGGTAATCCAGAAGGCATGAAAGCGCTTGTTGAATGTAACGCAGAATAGTTTGATATTAGAGACAAGGTTTTAATAATGAATAACATGTTTGAAAAATTTAGTTTAGAAGGCAAAGTAGCCTTAGTTACCGGTTGTAAACGTGGTATTGGTAAAGGTATTGCTTTAGGTTTAGCAGAAGCAGGAGCTGACATTATTGGTGTTTCAGCCTCGTTAGAACTTGAAGGTTCTGACGTTGAAAAAGAAGTAAAAGCACTCGGTAAAAACTTTAAAGGTTACCAATGTGATTTTTCTGATCGTGATTCTTTATATGCATTCATCAAAGAAGTAAAAGCTGACTTCCCTAAAATTGATATTTTAGTGAACAACGCAGGCACTATCTTACGTGCTCCTGCAGCTGAACATGGTGATGACTTATGGGATAAAGTGATTGATGTTAATCTTAATTCACAATTTATTCTTAGCCGCGAAATTGGTAAAGAAATGGTTAACCGTGGTTCAGGTAAAATCATCTTTACGGCTTCTTTATTAACATTCCAAGGTGGTATTACCGTTCCAGGCTATGCTGCGAGTAAAGGCGCTATTGGCCAATTGGTCATGGCTTTGTCTAACGAATGGGCTGGTAAAGGCGTAAACGTAAATGCTATTGCACCGGGTTATATCGACACTGATAACACGGAAGCACTTCGTGCAGATGCAGAACGTAATGCGGCTATATTAGGTCGTATTCCACAAGGTCGTTGGGGTAATCCTGAAGACTTTAAGGGACCAGCAGTATTTTTAGCTTCTGAAGCTGCTAGTTATGTTAACGGCGCTATCTTATTGGTAGACGGCGGCTGGATGGGGAGATAATTCCATGACACCGCAAAATTTTAAATTTCAAAACAATGTAAATTTCATTAATGGTGAATATATTTCATCAAAAGTAGACGGTAAAATTGATATTTTAAGCCCGTCTACCGGTGAAGTGATTGGCGCTATTCCAAAAGGTTGCGCTGAAGATGCACAACACGCGCTAGAACTTGCAGATGTTGCTCAAAAAAAATGGGCTAAATTAACAGCGCGCACACGTCAAAATATTCTTCGTAACTTTGCGAATAAAATTCGTGAAAATAAAGATATTCTTGCGCCAATGTTAGTAGCTGAACAAGGTAAGTTATTATCTGTTGCGCAAATGGAAGTAGACGTTACGGCTACTTTTATTGATTATGCATGTGATAATGCGTTAACGATTGAAGGTGATATTCTTCCTTCTGATAACGAAGACGAAAAAATTTATATCCACAAGGTACCACGCGGTGTTGTAGTAGGGATTACTGCTTGGAACTTTCCGTTGGCGCTTGCCGGTCGTAAAATTGGTCCAGCATTAATCACTGGTAATACTATTGTACTAAAGCCAACACAAGAAACACCATTGGCTACAACAGAGCTAGGTAGAATAGCGAACGAAGCGGGCATTCCAGCTGGTGTACTTAACGTCATTAATGGTTCTGGCTCAGTTGTTGGCCAAGCATTGTGTGACAGCCCAATTACTAAAATGATCACCATGACAGGTTCTACTGCTGCAGGTAAGCAAATTTACAAAACGTCTGCTGAATTTATGACTCCAGTAATGTTAGAGCTAGGTGGTAAAGCACCTATGGTTGTAATGGAAGATGCTGACTTAGACGCAGCCGTTGAAGGCGCTCTTTGGGGGCGTTTTGCTAACTGTGGTCAGGTTTGTACTTGTGTTGAACGTTTATATGTTCAAGAAAGCGTTTATGAAAAATTCATGGATAAATTCTTACCGGCTGTTAAAGCGCTTCGAGTTGGCGACCCTATGAATCCTGATACACAAATGGGTCCTAAGTGTAACCAACGTGAAATTGAAAATATTGATCATATTGTTCAAGAAAGTATTAAGCAGGGCGCAACCCTAGCTACGGGTGGTAAAACTGCTAATGTTGCTGGCTTTGAGGGTGGTTGTTGGTATGAGCCAACGTTATTAGTTGATGTGGCACAAGACAATATTGCTGTTCACGAAGAAACCTTTGGTCCAATTTTACCTATCATTAAAGTTAAAAATATGGCTCAAGCCATAGCATTTTGTAACGACAGTATATATGGTTTAAGTGCTTATATTTACACTGAAAACTTCTTCGACATTAATAAAGCAATTAATGAGTTGGAAGTAGGTGAAGTTTATGTAAACCGTGGTATGGGTGAGCAGCACCAAGGTTTTCACAACGGCTGGAAGCAAAGTGGCTTTGGTGGTGAAGACGGAAAATTTGGACTTGAGCAATATTTAGAAAAGAAAACAGTTTATATGATGGAAAAATAATTTTATTGTCATTTTTTTATAAAATCTTTTTTATAAAATTCTTTTGTTGTTTGTCCCGTCCTAAAATAAGTTGCCGGTTTTAATGGAAGGTCAGTAGCTTTTGCTCCTGGCCGTTTTTGTGTACTTGGTATGTTGTTTTCATTCCCAAACTCAAGTAGGGCTTCATTTATTGTATATTAATAGTGATTCATCAACGAGTGGATTCAGTTCTTCTAGGTTTTGGTATTTATATAACCAAACTATTGCTTCAATATGCCTATTCACACGTTCAGCTTGTGCATTTTAATAACAATCATAGATGGAATTATACCATTTTTATTAAGCTTTACTTGGCATACCTGCAACCCTCTATCTGAATGATGAATCGCACTAAATTGATACTGACGATTATTGATTGTCATATCCAATGCTTTAATAACATCAGTCGCCTTCATTTTACACTGAGTTCATAGTCCATATCGCGTTCGGGGCGTAGTAACTGCTAAAAGGTAAGTTGTTTCCACAAGATAACTCGGCTAAAAAAGTTATTTTCTTAGCTATTAAACAGGCATCGGAAAAATGGACGATGCCGATAATAAATTGGTAAACGGCCTTGAATCGGTTTACGATTAAATTCCAAGACCGTTTGAAAGATGTTATTTAAACTTGGCAATTACATAAAATGCGTTACAGAGTATAAAGAAAGAAGATTTTGTTTGACTGCTCACCATGAGCTACGAAGTTTAGCGTTAAAATAACCAACTAAACTAAATATATCACCGTTAGTAACTAGTTATTAGCGGTGATTTTTAGAAATGACAACGACTACTAACAATTATTTCTAGAAGTAATGTTTTGTTTCAATTTTACCATCCCCGCTAGAAAGCAATCGTCACCATCAACTATGGTTACAGGTATTGCCAGAGCTTCACAGGCAAGTTGATATTTACTGCAAAGGTTAGGGCTACCTATTAAGAAGGTATGCTGTTTTTTTACTAATTGAAGTTCATTTCCTATTAATAAACCTGATAGGTAACTTTTGATATATGTCGCTCCAATGCTATTAAATAATTTGTGTGTTCTTGTTTGAAATAACATCTGTGTTAACTGCGTTGTTTGTCCTTCTCGGACACCTAAATCAAAGGCGTCAGTATTAAATTGTTGTGGCGGGAGATCTTTGCCAAGTATTGTATGTTGGCTAATAACAGAAAATAACTCACCAGTCATGAAAGAGGATAATTCGGTAATTGTTTTGTTAACTACCTTAACGTGTTTACTGTGCGTACCAGGCAATATAATGTTTAAATTACTAGCGTAGGTGTTGTTATTAAGCTCTTTAACGAAAATATCACTATAATATTTCTCAACTAAGCCAAATACCTGTACTTCTTCACCACGCATAACGTCTTTAGTTTTTTTACTCTTATCGACGTGTAATACACCAGAAATAATTGTTGCTGGTGCCAACCATGGTAATTCAAAATGAAAACTTCTCTGACTTAGTTTTGCCACATTAACGTATGTTTCAACATAATCAACAGAATGCCAACCGTTAACTGACCCAACCATACCAGCCATAAAAACGGGAAGCTTTTTAAAATTTAGTAACCAAGGCGATAATATTTTTTCAAGAGCAGCTGCAAAATCCGCATTTTCTACTCTTAATAGCCCCATGGCGGATTCTGTTTTTTTGATTAATTGATCATCATGGCTCATTAAGAAAATGCGAAGGTTGCTAGTGCCCCAATCAACAATTAAATAGTTGCTAGTGTTTGTTTTTTGAATGTTATTGTTCATATTTTTCCTATTCAGTGTGTGGCTGAGATAAGAAAGTAAATAGTTATTAACGAAATGAAGAATTGCTAGTGTTAAGAATGTCTAGACCAATATTTTCCACTATTAGAAATATGTTTTCTTAATATTGATAACGACAGTTCAACATCTCGTTTTTCAATAGCAGACATAATTTCTCTGTGCTCAAGTAAACTTTGTTGAACACGTGCTTCGCTTATGGGTAAATTGACATGCATAATTTGTAATATGAGCCTTTTTTGTCGCCATAAATCTACCGCACTTTTATTATAGTGTTGACTATACATAGTCCAATGAAAATAAGTATCTAAATTGCGATAGGCAGCATGATCACCAGTTTCAATGTTATCCATATCATTCAATATTTCATAAAGCGTTTTTATTTGCTCCTTCGAGTGTTCTAAAACAAACCATTCTATAAGGTAAGGATCAAGTAACTGCAATATTTCAAAAACATCACGCATAGTATTGTGTTCAAATTTAGTGACGTTTGCACCACTGTTAGGGCTAACAGTTACAAATCCCTCTCCTTGAAGTTGTTTTAGAGCTTCTCTGATAGGATTAACACTTGTGCGATATCTTTTAGCCAGCTTTGTTGTGACTAATCTATCACCTGCAACAAAAACGCCATCTGCGATATCTTTGATTATCAAAGTATATATTGATTTGTCATCAAACAATAATGGTGATAACAAATCTTGATTCTTAGTTAAGCTCATACTTTTAAATACCGTATTTTTAAACATATAGTTTGATTATGGATATTAATATTCTAACAAATTAGTCAATTTAACAACTATTAACTTTGTTTTATCCCTTATTAAATATAATTAATTATTGATTTATAGCACATAAATAAAACACGTAACACAATAAAATGTTTATTTTGGTGGTTGATCTATGTGAAATTGTGTGCAATATTTCGTTTAGTTAAATATAGTTTACTTATAATTTACTTATAGTTTACTTATTCATATCAAAAAACATAAATAACGGGGTAATTGTGAAAAATTGTAATAAAATACTTAAATATAACAAGGTAGCGTCTGCGATGGCGTTAGTGATGTTGGGGGCAATCGCGCCATCGTCTTATGCGTTTAATGAAAACAGTCAAGAGAATGAAGTTATTGAAGTACGCGGTATTCGTGGCGCTTTAGCGAGTGCAGCTAATATTAAACGTGAATCGAGCGGTGTGGTTGACGCTATTACTGCTGAAGATATAGGTAAATTTCCAGATACCAATTTAGCAGAATCTTTACAACGCATCACGGGCGTTTCTATTGACCGTGCTAATAATGAAGGGAATCAAGTGTCCGTACGTGGCTTCGGTCCAACCTTTAATTTAGTAACATTAAACAACAGACAAATGCCAACCTCGTCAACTTTATTATCAAATGGCATTAATCGCAGCTTTAATTTTAGAGAAATCGCAGCAGAAAGTGTCTCTGGTGTTGAAGTTTACAAAACAGGTAAAGCCCATGTAGCCTCGGGTGGTATTGGTGCCACAATTAACGTGCAAACGGCTAAACCGTTTAATTATGATGGTTTTAAAGCTGTTGCAAGTGTTAAAGGGGTTGTTGATACCAGTGTAGATAAAGGTGATAGCGTAACACCTGAGTTGTCTGGCATGATAAGCAATACATTCATGGACGGTAAGTTTGGTGTTTTACTTGCTCTATCTCATGCTGAAAGAGATAGTCATAAAGAAAGAGTTGGTTCACAGGGGTGGATTCCTGAACGTGGTTCAAATGTCAATAAAAGTGGTATCGATTCTTCTTTAAATCCAAATGGAACCCATTGGGCGCCATTGACTATGGATGCTGATAATCATGATTACGAACGCGAAAGACAAAACGGTCAACTAGTACTTCAATATGCACCTACTCATACGTTAACAGCAACAGTAGATTATACAATGTCTCGTTTCAAAGAAATAGACAATATGACGCGAACTAGCTTTTGGTTGGATGGTGATACAGGGGGCGATGCGGATGCAAATGGCACCGTAACTAATCCATTTAGAAATGATGATGAATTAAACTTTTGGGCGTTTCACTTTCTTAATGAAACAGAGAATGATTCAATTGGTTTAAATTTAGAGTGGATTGCCTCTGATTCATTGAGCTTTAATTTTGATTATCACGACTCAACATCGCATGCTCAACCTGATGGACAAAATTCAGAATTTATTATTAATTTAAAAAATCCACGCGTCAACGATACCAATAATGACGGAATACCAGATAGAGGTGGTGTTGATGTTGGTTATACAACAAGTCCTGATGGTCGTCCGAATGTTTTTTTTGATGCTGCAGATTTAACAGGACAGGATCCCTTTGCAAAAGAAAATATTGAATTTGATTTATTCCAGAATCGTGGTTTAGAAATTGAAAATAATATTAAGCAATTTCAACTGCATGGCGAATGGGTTAATAACGGTGATGGTGCCCTGGCTAAAATTAGCTTTGGTGTAATGAATACTGATTATCAAATTGACACTAAAAGGAGGAAAACAAGTGCATTTGTACCAGTAGATATATCGACACTCGATCTTCAGTTTAGATCAAGTGAGGGATTTGGAAGTCAAATTGGAGGAAACCAAAACCTTTTTCCTTTACTTGCTGATTTTAATGCACTTGAGGCGTTGGATTTAGTCAAAGAACAAGGTTACTTTTTTGAATTAGACCCAACATTTAACTCTGTGCAAGAAGAAACTTTCTCAGCCTTTGTCGCCTTTGATTTTATCGGGGATTTCAATAATATACCATTCACTCTCAATGTTGGTGTACGTTGGGAAGATACCGATGTTAAAGCCGTGTCATTGCAACGTGAAAGAATAGCACTTAATTATGTGAATACTGCCGGTAGGTTTCATGAAGTCTTTGCACCCGATGTAAATAATGTGAGCCTTGAAGGAGGCTATACACGTTTATTGCCGAATGTTGATTTCAGCTTAGAACTTACCGATGAAATAATGGCAAGATTTTCTTATAGTACAACGTTAAGTCGACCGGATATATCGTCTCTGTTCCCATCAACAACTATCGATGCTCGTCCTACCGGACCTTATAATGCTTCTATCGGTAATCCTAATTTAAAACCGTTAGAATCTCAGAATCTAGATTTAAGTCTTGAGTGGTATTACGACGAAGGAAGCTATATTTCTGCGGGGTATTTTATTAAATACGTAGAAAACTTTATTGGAGTTACGACTAGAGAAGGCACAATGCCTGATGTCAATGGTAATCCGTTAACTGATCCGAGTATTAATCCTCGTACTGGTTGTCCAGATGAAGTGGTAGGTGGTAACCCTGCTTGTTTCTCGACCCAAGATGATCCTGCTATAAACTTTCAAATTGCAACACCGGGTAATCTAGATGATGCCCAAATTGATGGTTGGGAATTGAACTTACAGCATATGTTCGGAGAATCGGGCTTTGGTGTTGTTGCAAACTATACCGCGGTTGAAGGTGATGTTGTATACGACGTATATGATGTTAATAATACTTTTGCTTTAACTGGTTTAAGTGACTCAGCTAACCTTATTGGTTTTTATGAAAAAAATGGATTGCAAATTAGGCTTGCCTATAACTGGCGAGATGATTTTTTATTAGCTTTATATCAGCCACAACGAGCTGGCGAACCCACATTTGTTGAAGAATATGGCCAATGGGATATCAATGCGAGTTATGAGGTATCTGAAGCAGTGTCTGTTTTTGTCGAAGGGATAAATATTACGGAAGAAGTTACAAGACAGCATGGACGTTTTAAAGATCAATTATTAAGTTATGATCAATACGGTGCTCGTTATAACGTAGGTGTTACAGTTAAATTTTAATAGTTAGCTTATAGCATGTGCCCTAGCATGTTTTTTTTAGGTTACTACATTGGTGTAGTAACCTCTTTTTTACTCAATTACGACTACCAACGTTGTACCATTATTTCTAATGTACGCAGTAAATAGGACAATGAATATGAATAAAAAGCCTTATACATTTCGAACCTTATTAAAACTTGTTAGCTTGTTAAGTTTTGTTTTTATTTTTTCAATTCAGGCACAAACACAACCAAATATCATACTAGTAATTGCTGATGATTTAAGTTGGGATGATTTAGGTGCGTATGGTCATGAAACTGTAAAAACACCTAATTTAGATAAAATGGCTGAAAAAGGAATGAAATTTGACAACGCCTACTTGACTGCTAGTTCATGTAGCCCTAGCCGTTCAAGTATCATCACAGGCAGATATCCTCATAATACTGATGCAGAACAGCTACATTGGGCGTTACCTGCTGCACAAATAACCTTTAGTGAAAAGTTACAAGAGGTGGGTTATTGGACTGCTGCTGCAGGTAAATGGCACTTGGGTGATGAAGTTGTTGACCGGTTTGATGTTGTTCATGAATCTCGTTTCGGTAAAGATGAACCTTCAGGAACTGATAAGTGGTTAGGTTTACTTGATGAACGCCCTAAAGATAAACCATTCTTTCTTTGGTTAGCTTCTTGGGATGCACACAGACCCTTTTTTGAAGGGGAACATCCGGTTAAGTACGCTCAAGAGGATGTAAGAATGCCACCTTATTATCCTGCAACTGAATTATATCTAAATGACTTTGCCGCTTATTATAATGAAGTGTCTCGTTTAGATTATGTTGTTGGTCAAATTGTTAAAAAATTAGAAAGCCAAGGAATAGCGGATAATACATTAATTGTATTTATTGCTGATAACGGCAGGCCATATGCTCGAGATAAAGCAACATTATATGATTCAGGTGTAAAAACACCTTTTATTGCTTATTGGCCTGATGGGATCTCTGCTGGTATAGTCAGCAAAAGTATCATTAGTTCAATTGATATTGCGCCTACCTTTCTTACTTTAGCGAATGCTGAGCTACCTTCTACACTCGAAGGTAAAACACTAACGCCATTATTTAAAGCTCCTAATACACCTTTTAGAAAATATGCATTTTCTGAACGTAATTGGCATGACTTTGAAGATCATGGTCGCTCTGTTCGATCAGAAAAATATCGTTACATTCGCAATAATTATAACGATTTACCTGCAACTCCAAGTGCAGACACTGTATATCATAAAACATGGGCAGAACTTGTTAGATTAAATAAGCAAGGAGCTTTAACTAACGCCCAGTCAAGACCATTCTTAGCACCTCGTCCTAAAGAAGAGCTATACGATCTTACAAGTGATCCTTATGAATTAAATAACTTAGCAAGCAATAAAGAATATTCAAATATTTTAATGGAGCATAGCGAAGCGCTAGAACAATGGATAAAACAAACAAATGATTTTATTCCAAGCTTCAGAACCCATGATGATTTTGATAGAGAGACGGGGGCTATAACTAAATATAGAAAGAGGAATCCTCGCCCATCAAAAATGGAGATGTATAACGCATCAGGAAAATACTAAGTTATTGTCATGATCATAAACTAATTTTAATTATGTTAAATTGGAGGTTTAGCGCTGTTAGCTAAAATAATTACTTTAGTGAGAGTACTAGGTTAAAGACATTAGCCGATTGTTAATCGAAGAAATTAGCAATGGGCTATTTTATTTATCTTAAAATACATGCTGTACATTTTCGATCAGTGAAACCTGTTGTCGTTAACAGCAAAAACTAAGTCGTGATAATGAACTCATCGCAGACTTGCTGCTAGGTTTAGTGCAAAATCAGCGTAACTGGGGATTTGGCTTGTGCTTTTTGTATTTACGCAATGTGAAAGGTTATCTGAGGAGCCGTGTCATCTATCAAACTGAATAATATTAAATAGACATCAATTAGATCACAAATTTACTTTAATTTATATTACCTTAAAATCTTTTATATGCATCAAGATACTAAGAGTGCTCGAAACACCCTAAATATTAATATGAACTAAGAATAATATTAAGCCGTTTTTTCTTCCGACAACACTTCATCATAGCTAATAAATACCAGAGATAATTGCTATTCAAAGTCTCAGATCTAGATGAGAAATTCCGTGAAATTGGCCTGTTTCAATTGTTTTTCTATAGAACATAATACAATATTACGCATCTGTTCTCGGGCTTCTTCAGGCTTTCTTAAGCGGACAGATTCGAATACATTAAAATGCTCTTGTAGTGCTACGTTATGTGGAGATAATTCTTCTTCTAACGTTGCATCGAAGGCTACAAGCATGACTGATGACAGAAGATCTCCTAACGCAATCATAAAAGAATTATGGGAGGCTTTTAGTAGCGCTCTATGAAACAATAAATCGTGATTATTAAATAATTGGCGAGCTTTGTTGTTAGCACCTTCTTTCATTTTTAAATAATGTTTTTCAATATCAGCTAGATCCTGTGCAGTGGCATTTAGTGCCGCTAATGCTGTTGCACCAGGTTCTATACTTCGCCAATGTGTTCGCAAACAAGAGCCGGATTTATGACAGGGCGATATCTTTTTCGATTTGGTTTGGCACGGGCAGTAATTTCCCCTTGGCTGCCCTATGGAGTACCAAAATCAGAAATTACTCTCGGTGAACGACTCGCAAAACTAGGGTATGAATCAAGAGGAGCATTCGGAAAGTGGCATTTAGGACACCTTCAGCCTGAATGGCATCCATTGAATCAGGGGTTTACTGACTTCGAGGGACAATATAACGGAATGGCTTACTATTGGACTCGGCACCGAGTAGGGGAGCCGGACTGGCATGTTGCAGATAAGCCAACCGAAATTACGGGATATACAATTGATCTCGTGGGTTCTGCTGTATCAGAGTTCATTCGGAATCATGCTGCGGATGACAGCCCCTTTTTTGCTTACGTGCCTTTCACCGCCCCACACCTTCCTTTGCAGGCACTTCAGGAGCTAGTTACAAAATACCGCAGCCTAGCAAACGATTCGGATGAGCTGGGACGCATGTCTAAACCTACTCTGGCGGCGATGATTGATAGTTTAGATGTAAACATAGGCAAGATCCTGTCCCCAGTTGACGAGGCCGGAATTCGAGAAAATACTGCAATATGGTTTTTCAGCGATAACGGGGGAATCGGAGCTATTCCAGATAACAATGCTCCGTTACGTGGAGAAAAGAGGACTACTTGGGAAGGCGGCATACGAGTTCCTGCTGCAGTGATGTGGCCAGGGAGTATTCGTGGTGGACGAGTACTGAACCAGCCAGTGATTAATACTGATCTCTTGCCAACGTTGTTGGCGGTAGCTGGACATGTATCAGAAAAAGATGAAGCACTGGACGGACTGAATATTATCGATTCACTATTGGATCCGGATAAAAAACTACCAGCCCGCAAACTGTTTTTTTACCGTGGTAAAGGCGGACCTGAAAATGAGTGGGGTGGAGTCATTTCTGAGAGTGATTGGAAACTTGTTGTAAGGGGGCCAGATGTACGACGAAAAGTCCGATGGCAGTCAAAAAGTCACGAGGTTGGTTTGTACAACCTTAAAACAGACCCAAACGAAACTACAGACCTGTCATCTTTGTACCCCGATATTGTGGAAGAACTGGGGGGAGAGTTAGTCGAATTTCGGAGATTGCAGCCAGCTAACGGTATTCCTGCAACAGGGGGAATAATGCCCGATGTTTATATTCCTCCAAAAAAATGGGAACGTCACTTGAAACGACTGGAGTCACTAAATGACCGTGAAGGTCTGGGTAAAGCACTTAACTAAGTTTTACATTCCAGGGTAATAATGTGTCGATATCAAGTGCAGGTTTGGTCAATTGCTCTAGGCAATACATGAGATAGTCGAATGGTATTAATCCATTCGCTTTTGCCGTTTCTATTATCTAGTACAGTATGGCACTGGATCTTGCACCACATGCTGTATTTGAGAACATCCAGTTCTTGCGGCCGATAACAAACGCTTTAACCGCTTGCTCTGCTCGGTTGTTGTCGATATTAAGGTCGTATCTTCAATATAGCGACTGAGCTTATGCCATTGATTTTTATAATATTGGATTGCTTTACCTAAGGCTGTTTTTTGTGGTTCGTTCGCTTTCTCTAACTATTGACAAAATTGTGCTAACAAGGGCTTCGCTTTTTCTTGGCGACCTTGGTATTTTTGCGTTGGAGTTTACCTTTTAATGCTATTTCTAACCGATACAATTTTTGAATCTGATTAAGCGCCATATTCGCTTAACCCTTTTTACCTTTAGGGGGGGCGATTTCTGCCTCTTTAAATTTTCGACTTACATGTGCCCAACAACCCGCTAACGTTTCTGCTGTTTTTTCATAGCTCACGTAACCATCAACTAGCAAATAACCCGTGTAGCCGTCGAGATAATCTACCGCACATTGCCCCGCACGACCGGATTGGTAATCATATAAAACAATATTGGGGATATCATTTTGTGTAGGTGCATCACTGCTCGTGCAGTAGAGCCACATATAGCACTTAGCTTTTTCTTCGTTAATGACTTTAAGCGTCGTTTCATCTGCTTGAATAACATGCTGCTGAAAGAGGGTTTTCTGCAATTGCGCATAAAGTGCCTTAAACAGCTCACTTCATTTCATCATCCACTCACTCATCGTCTTTCGACTCAAGGCAATACCGTATTGCTTAAATAAGCTTTTCTGTCGATAAAGTAGCAGCGCATACTGATATTTACTGGTAATTATTTGGCTTAGCAATGAAGGTGTAGCAAATCCTTTAGGGATTGGGCTGGGTGGAACAGGTGCACTCTTTACTTTAGTGCTAATGCATTCTTTTTCACACGTTCGGCAACTGTACTTTAATCGAACATGCTCCATGACTTTAACTTTCGCGGGGATAAATTCAAGTTTTTCACTGCGCGATTCACCCATTTGATGTAGTTGATAACCAAAACAAACACAGGATTTTTCTTCATCACTCAAATCATGAACGATAACTTCACGCTCAAGGTCTTTGGGGAGCCTTTGTCGAATAGGCTTTTTCTTAACTGTGGTTGGTGTTAATTCAACCACGTCTTCAATAATATCAAGCTCTACTTCTGCTTTGTTAAATAAATTACCTTGCGAGGGGTGACTTTCACTCTGTGCACCAAAGAGTTGCTGCTGAGCAAGACGAAACTGCTCTTCGAGAAACACTAATCTAGCCGCTTGCTCTCGTTCAGCTAAGAGCATCGCTTTTAGCTTTTCAATATCATTGGGTAGGGATTTCTCATCATCAGTCAAAAAGCTATTTTGTCAATAATTCACGCTAACTAATTGGCTTTATATAGATTATTTGGTGATCAATAAATGCTACTTATGATCACAGGTTATAAGGAAACGGTTTCATAACTAATCGCTTGATGCCCAAGTACATCGAACCCGTCAAACAGCCAATGCAATTGCTGCTCGACAATCACCACTAAACCATTTATCGATTTCCTAATATCAACAAAATCACGATAAAGAAAACCCTCGGGAACATCACTAAGCATCTTCATACGTTAGCCCATTGAGCAGCTCAGCTATAAAGGCAGGAGAAATATCACGAGGAAATGATAATTTACCAACGGGTAAATTCAGTTTGATGGGGTATTCAACGGGTTTTGTGATGAAAGTAGTTTGTTTGGTAATAATGTTTTTTTTTGATAAAACCAACATTATTGTCTTTAGCTATAATGGCTTTAAGCGCATAAAAATACTTAGTGCTTAATTGGTGCTGGTCACAGAACTTAGGTACTGATAGACCGCTAGTGATTTGTTGCTCTACAAGGTTTTTCCACTCACCAGAAGTTTTACGGCTCATACATTGCTCCTTTTATTACGTTGGAGCAAGTCTAGGGTTAATGCTTAGCTTAGGATATGTGCATTTGGCTAGACGTTCACATTACAAATCCTACTTTGTCCCAAGAAACAATTTACTAGCTTAGAATTAAGGACATCAATCGTCGTTTTATCGCCATAGAAACTTATGGGACAAAAAGTTTCTATAGCGATAAAATCTAAGGCGGAATCGCCCCCAAAGCTTGTTATAAATACTTATAGTTTCATAAACCAATTGTATTCTGCTCTCAAATTCAGTTTCTGTGATAAATACAACCCCAACTCTTTTAGTTGAGCATTATCTTGGTAATTTATTATTAACGTTTTTAATTCTGTTAATGCTTGATTACTCTGTCCTGCACTATCTAATGCTAGAATATAAGTATAAGCATATTGAGCATCATCCGGCATTAATGTCATTGATTTATCAAAAAGGACAAGCGCTTTTTCAATTTTTTTCTGACGGACAAAATGTAATCCATAGGAATAGTGCAACGCAGCTGAATTAGGATTGTTTTTAATGCCTTTTAATAAGACTGATGCAACCTGAAATGGACGTTGTTGTGCTCGATAAATATCAGCTAAATTGATATAGCCTGATTCAAAATAAGGCTCTATGTTTATTGCCTTTTTAAATGATTTTTCTGCTTGTGTTAAATCATTCATTTCAATTGCTAACACGCCTTGGTTAGCAGCACCTTCACCACGCCAACTATTCACTTCATTAGTATGAATTAGCTCTTTAAACGCTTTATCG
Source organism: Aliiglaciecola sp. 3_MG-2023 (assembly GCF_030548205.1). Taxonomy (GTDB): domain Bacteria; phylum Pseudomonadota; class Gammaproteobacteria; order Enterobacterales; family Alteromonadaceae; genus Aliiglaciecola. Next base: position 208,184 of record NZ_JAUORV010000008.1, read on the forward strand.
AAAAGTGATTGGTCTTTTTTAGCTATATCACTGGTAACCAAACTACGTGCAGCAGCCACTCTTATTGCTTTATATCGGTCATTTAATAAAGGACTTATAACTTTTATTTTATCAGCTGATGGTAACTGCGTTGCAACAGTAACAGCGCTTAACCTAAATAGTGGCTCGGCATGTGTTAAATAAGGTGTTAGTGACCTAGCTAATAACACCTCTGAATTAGGTGATTGGGTTGTGTAACTTAATAACTGAATAGCGGTCGCTCTGCTGATAACATCAAGCTTATCATCGCCAATAATCGATAAGTGTTGTTTTAACGTGAGAGTTTGTCCTGAGTTTAAAGCCATCAAATATTCTTTGTTAACATTTAAATGAGCTGGTTTACCATGCCATTTTTCTAGATTGGTACTTGCCCATTGATTAGATTTACCATCATGACAGATTACACAAGCATTAGGGGTACCAAAGGCTTGAGAAATATCAGGTCGAGGAATTTTAAAACTATGATCACGTCTATCGTCCACCCCCATATACCTATTTTCAGGCATATGACAATTAACACACTGAGCGCCAGAAGAGTCTTCATTATGTTGATGATGCTCTTTTACATTATAAACCTCAGCTCCATGACACTGAAGACACAAACCATTTCCTTCAATCTTGAGTTTCATTGTGTGCTTGTCATGACAATCTAAACAATTAACATCAGCTGTATACATTTTACTTTGTAGAAAAGAGCCATAAACATAGACCTCCTCTTTTATCTGACCATCAGCATGATAATTAGGGAATTCGAGGAATTGCGGCGTAAACTGATCCAAAAAAGGCACTTTAGGTTGAATACCATCGGTCAGTGGCCCTCGAAGTGAATGGCACGCAAAGCAACCATCCATAAAGTCATTATCTCTCTTATCACCTTGCCAATGTGCTGTTTTTTCGCCAATACTGCGTAGCCATTGCCCTGTTGGGGACTTTATAGACGTCACATCACCTATGGCTGTTCGTTTAGTTTTTGTGTCTGAACTTATAATCGAATTTGTATTTACATGCTCTGACATATCACCATGACAAGAGAAACAGCCAACATTAATATTATCAAATTGACTACTAAAACTGTTTTTCTCAGCATTATATTCTCGAACCAAACCATCTGAATGACAATCAGCGCACATGCCATTCCAGTTTTGTAATGGTTGACGCCAATGTAATCTATCTTCAGGGCGAATTTCTTCGTGGCTATAGTTATGATACCAACGCTGACCTCCAACGGCTTTTGTTCGGCTGTCCCATGCAAAAGGTAAAACTTGTAGCTTTCCTGGCTCAGTTTCAACTAAATACTGTTGTAGCGGGAAATGACCAAAGGTGTATTTAATCGGGTAAGTATCAGCTTTACTGTCAGCACTAGAATCATATGAAATGGTCACTTGATAGCGATTATCTTTAATAAAAAAATGGGCTTTTTGGCCATAATGCTCAACATCTACATTATAAAAATCAGCAAGCACCGATTGTTTATCTGCAATAGCCATCGATTTTGCGTGATCTGATTTTTTCCAATCATGTTGAGATTGCTCATGACAAGAAATACACTGTTGATTATTTACCGATTGACCTTTTTGAAACTCATGCATAGCTATTTCAACAGCTTGGACAGGTAAAATAGCAAGAAAACAACTAAAAGCTAAACTACATAAATAAAAAAACTTCAAAATTTATATTTACCTTAAAGAACTAAATTAATGATTTGCTTCGCATAATAGTTAACTTCCTAATATTAATTGATTATAAACTTTCACGTGAGGAAAACTCTATTGAAATTTGATCTATAAATGGGGTGGTTACACATCAACATTAACACACAAACAACAAATAATAAACACAAAGCATTAGATAATAACCATTGATTTAATTTAAATTGTGTGTGATATTTTTAAAGTGTCACTTTATATCTTATTAATAGAATATTATTTAGTGGTAAATGAAAATGAGATAAAACGATTAAAATGGGGTAATAATGAAAAATTTATATGTCAAAATTAAACTAAGTAAAATATCACGCTAGCTTTATATAAGTATTGCTCTAGGAGCATTATATATGAAATCAAGATTACTTTTTGGCAGCTTGCTGCTAGTACTATTTAACATATCAACTCAGGCTGGCGTTACCTGTAATAAAAGTGAGCCCTGTCAGATAACAGGCATTCGGCAAGCTGAGGGGATTAATATCGGAGAAGTGACTGACGTTCAAGCATTGCGTCTTACTTTGAATCAGGAGAGAGTAAATGCCCCAGAAAAATAATATGAAACATACACTATTAATACTTTTAGTTACTTTTATTATAACAGGGTGTTCCGTAAAAGGAGACAGTCCAAATATTGTAAAAGGAGACAGGCCAAATATTTTATTGATCATGGCTGATGATATAGGGATAGAAGGTTTTGGGAGTTATGGCGGAACAGATTATAAAACCCCCCATATTGATAAATTAGCTGCTGAGGGTATCCGGTATACACATGCTTATTCACAACCCTTGTGTACACCCACCCGGATACAAATTATGACGGGAAAATATAATCACAGGAATTGGCAGTATTTCGGGATATTACCTAAAGGTGAGAAAACATTTGGACATTTGATGAGTGACCTAGGTTATAAAACACTATTGGCAGGAAAATGGCAATTGACCTCTTACGATCCGCTGGATTTTCCAAATGCTGAAAAAAGAAGAGGTACGGGGACACATCCTAGAGATGCAGGGTTTGACGAATACTCTTTATATCATTCCGAAGAAACCGAAGACAAAGGATCCAGGTATGCTGACCCTACTTATATGAGAAATGGTGAATTAATAAAAGAAGTGAAAGGAGAATACGGCGATGATATTACTGTTGACTATATATTAGATTTTATGAAACGAAACAAAGAAGAGGATATGTTTGTTTATTATCCGCTAGCCCTTCCTCATAGACCCATGGTGCCTACTCCTGATTCTAAAGATTGGTCAGACCCAGCAAAAAGAATTGGTATTGAAGACCCAAAGTATTTTCCTGATATGGTCCAGTATATGGACAAACTTGTGGGGAGATTAGTATCCGGGCTTGAAGATTTGGGACTAAGAGACAATACCATTATCCTTTTTTATTCTGATAATGGGACTGATGAATTAATTACCTCCACAATGAATGGAAAAAAAATTACTGGTGGAAAGGCTGCCCCTACTCAAACCGGTATCAGAGTACCACTGATTATTAATTGCCCGGATATGATTAAGCCAAGTATCAACTCAGATTTGATTGATGCTACTGATTTTTTACCTACACTCGCAGAATTAACGGGCGGGAAAGTCCCTTCCAGCTGGGAGCCTGATGGTATCAGTTTTGCACCCGGCATTTTGGGGAAACAAGGCGAAAAACGAGATTCGGCTTTTTTCTGGTATGATCCAAGACCAGGCTGGGGGAAGGATAAGTTTGAACGACATATTTTTGCCCTTGATCATGAATATAAATTATTCTCTGATGGTCGGTTATATAGTATTGATGGTGTAGAGATGAAGGAAAAACTGATAAAGCTATCTGAATACACGGAAAAAGAGATTGAAGCAAAAAATAAACTAGAGAAAGTTATCGCGAAAATGATGAGTGGAAAGAAATCCCATGCTGCTTTAAATGAAGTAGATGGATTTGGCAACCCTGTTAAAAAATAGCATAGGGTTTTTCTGGCAGGCCTGATTTAACAGAACCCTTCTTTAGGAATATTCAGCTCTCAGGTTAATTATAATTAACCTGAGAGCTACTTGGGACCGCCATCGAGCTAATTCTCTTTGGTGGCCAGCCTGTGTAAAAATTCATCGTTGCATGTATAGATTTAAAAGTACGTTCTATCTCTAAGTTTGTTTATATTTGATTAGGTCTGTATTTATGGTTCTGTCGCAAATAGATGTGTTGGGGACTTTTTGTCCCCAATTTTTCTAGGTAATGTCGATACCAAATTATTTAAGTAAGGAGATAATTTGATTTATTTTCTATTCTGAATGTTAAATGCCTGCATTCTCAGTTCGTCCTTTTAGAGATTTATTCATTAACTTAAATCCTGCTCTTGTATCGTTATCAAGACCTTTCCAAAGTAATGGAGCTAGCAAGCCACTAAAGTTTTCTTTTTGTATAAGCAGACAGCCATCGTCTTTTGGCTCAATAATGAATATATGTTCCCCGTCAAAAATACCTGAAAATAAAAAACGCCCAAGCCAACTAAACTCCTTGTTTACAATAATTGATTTCACCGTAGGTTTAAAAATCATTCCTTTGCCATCTGGAGGTGCAATTAAGACCTCTAACTTTTCACCTACTTCCGTTCGCCCCTGAGCCTTTTTAATAAAAGGATTCCATTCAGAGTACTTTTGAAGGTCAGTAATATTGCTCACACCTTTTCCGGGCTAGCTGATATCTAAATTTCAGTTTCCAATGTCTTCATGTTGCCTCCTGTTTATTTTGCGCATAAGCTTATTTTAAGTATATAAGTTAATTTATATTTGTAATCAAATGCTTACCTTTAGTGTTAAATTAAATGTAGACGTAATGTATACATTTAAAATGGCAACGCGTGACCACTCGAAGCACTTCCAATCTGACAGTCAGTCATCACAATCAAAAGCGCAAGTTCGAGCAGTAGTCTCTTGTTATATTTTTTAGCTATTATTGGCAAATTTAGAGTGATGACTTTATAAGTGAGTAGCTTTCTTTTACTCATTTACATACTGCTCATATTTAGTTTGTCTATTTGTTTTATAAAGGCCGAATTACCAGTTTTTGCATTTTGATTGTCAGCCCTTCGAAGTTGCCTGGCAACTCGAGTCTTGGCTTTGAATCCATATCTTGCGTTCGGAGAAGCACATGTCCACGCGTGACGCAGTTGATTTGCTATATGTGGATGTTCACGTGACAGGCTTGCTAATGGCTCTGCACATATCTCAAGCGTTAATGCATCGTGATCAGCAAGACTCCCAATAGCGGTACGGCTTAGGTTATCTGAAAGGGTTTGCGTTTTACCAATATCGTGAAGCAAAGCGGCTGCTTTGACGATATCACATTCAATAGTGCCTCTAGTGAACTCTTTGGTAATTAAATTGACGACTGCAAAGCTGTGAGATAATAATCCTCCTAGCGAATTGTGATGAAATCTCAAGCTGGCCGGGTTTCTAACAAACGGCACCATTACCTTACTTTGTAAAAGCACGCGCTCAATAAATTGACGTAAGGGACTAAAATCTATATTCGCTACACAATCAATTAACTGGGTTAAATCATTAGCATTTATTGCAGCAGAGTAGGGGATAAGACTTACCCGTCTTGTTTTTGCTGGAATGTCACTCACAGGATTTACCTCGTTGGTTTTTGATATCATACCTCCAACAAAGTGTTTTGAATAATTAGACCATTACACGCCTTTGGCGGAGAGCATAAGGCCCTCGACATGAAAGGATGCATACCACTCCTGAAATTGCTGGTGTTGAAATGAAAGAGCACCATCGGTATCGGAGCGAATTAAGGTGTGCAGGTTTACGAACGCATTTAGGGCTGCTGCTGGTTCAATAGGTGATGCAAGCTGGCCTTGCTCGATCAGGCTGTCCGTTGCTGATTTGCATAGACTTCGAGCCCTAGATTCTGAAATGGCGGTTGTTATTTCGTAAGTTGCTTCTGCGGCAAGTTTGTAAAGGATGTCTCTATGAACACCCAAGAATATTTTTCTTAGCTCAGTTGCTTTTTCTGTGTCTTGCTCATGATTGTCTAAAAATAATCGTAATATTTCTTCTTTGTTAGTGGGAAGTGCTTCGCCAGATGTTTGTGATAATAACACTGTAAGATATAGGGGAATAGAAATAAGGTCCTTTATACCTGGCGTCCTCCATGCATGATCAAGAAGGCGTTCGCCCTCATTACCGCGTAATGATACAGCCATTTCCTTTTGTTGATCTTCACTTAAAGCGTCTATTTTTACGATTGGCCCCGTAAGCGGGATATCCAGATCATTTTGGCGGGTACTCAGATTTATTCGAATACCCGGATAGTCTCGTCTTAGAGCTTTGATCTCATAAGAGACTCTTAGCTTTGCACCTTCGTTGAGTTCGTTCCAACCATCTATAATTAAAGATAAACGACCGTTATGCGCCATAAGCGCAAAGTGCTCGGCCTTGAACCCCGCAAAAGCGCTTCGGCCGGATAAGGACTGAAAGAAACCTGTTGACTGGACAGCCCACTCGCTTAGCGAGATATACGCAGCAACATTCGCATTACTTTCTAGGATGCACTCGGTAAATTGATATAATGTTGTTGTCTTTCCTGTTCCTGGTGGGGCAATTACTATTATTTCGTTAAAGTTATTGTTTGCTTCCGCAAGACTTGAAGCACTAAATGACCTTGCTTCATCTCCATTTACAAGTTTAAGTCCAAGAAGCACAGGATGCTTTGGCCATGATATTGCGCTCTTAAAGGCACATATATCATTTTTAGCAGCTTTGATTAGATTTAAAGTGCAGGATTCAATGTCATCTGTAGCAGGCAGGCCCAATCTTCTTGCAAAAGCTAAATCCGTAACGATGGAGAATGCTGGTGTTTTCAACTCATCAGAAAGCGCATATGCAATCGATTCAAAAGCTTGCTTTTCTGCATCAATCTTCCATGCGAGCAGTGTTTCTACCGTGAAGTGAGCATCATCTACATCAACTAATCTTCCACATCCTGGGCATAACCATATGCCGTTTGATTCGTGCTTTCGTTCATCTGATGTTAGCGTTGTATCGTAACGAGGGCCTCGTTTAGATGCGGCTGTAATATGAGCGGCAGTGCCAACACGCATAAAGCCACTACCGTCTGCTTTCGCCCCAATTGTCGGTTTTCTACAATCAGGTTTAGAGCAAAGGTAGCGAACTTTCTTTGCCATGATTTCTTTTGTTTTCTCTGTAAAATCATCTCTGTTTGTCACAGTAGCTACCGACTTAATCTTATCAAACTCTTGGCTCCAATAGAAAAATTGGTCAAAGGCGTTAAAAATTGAATCTCCCATCGCCTAAAACCTGCCTTTGAATGCTTATGCTTCGTTTTAACATCCTAGCAATTCTATGGAACCACTTACTCAATTAATGTCCGCTTTGGGTCGATATTTGACCTAGATTGAGGTTATCAGACAATTTTTCGATTGTCTCTTTTTCGCTCTTTATTGTCTGCCGATATCTGAATCGATATATAATCTACTAGGCATCTTTGACTTTGACTTTTTGGGTTTATATTGGCAAGGAACTTCGTAGAGGGGCTTTCAGTATTAATCTTCTTAACCAGTGAATAAAGCAAACAGTTCACTCTGACTATCTTTGCGAATAAACTCAATTTTTGCGATTTTGCGTGTATATTAGTGTGCAAATTGGAAAGGGCTGAAAGGCTTTAATACAGTGGGGGGCGGAGATACTGGTTGTCGGATTTGCCACATTTTCGGCACGGATTCGGCACGGATTCGCCACACATTTTGACACCTAACCCGAATTCGCTCGAATAGCATTTGGAAATAAACGGGTAAAGTGTATATAAAACATGAAGATAAGAAGTGGTGGACGCTACTGGGCTTGAACCAGTGACCCTCGCCTTGTAAGGGCGATGCTCTCCCAACTGAGCTAAGCGTCCA
>NZ_JAUORV010000009.1 GCF_030548205.1 Aliiglaciecola sp. 3_MG-2023
GCGCGTGTGGAAGGATTCGAACCTCCGACCGCCTGGTTCGTAGCCAGGTACTCTATCCAGCTGAGCTACACACGCGTGGTTTCTAACTTAAACTTTACTAACTAGTTGTCAGAAGGTAAAGCATCCTTCTAACAATTTCGAAACTCCTTCGGAGATTCTCATAATATGGCGCGTGTGGAAGGATGATTTCAGGCATCCTGCCTTACACCCCTCCGGGGCCATGCTGCGCATGTTCAAAATCGTTCCCGACGATTTTGTCGAACCTCCTTCGGAGATTCTCATAATATGGCGCGTGTGGAAGGATTCGAACCTCCGACCGCCTGGTTCGTAGCCAGGTACTCTATCCAGCTGAGCTACACACGCGTAAAACATTTAGTAACCATTCCTCAAAAGAAATGGCGGAGAGAGAGGGATTCGAACCCTCGATAGGGCTATAAACCCTATACTCCCTTAGCAGGGGAGCGCCTTCAGCCACTCGGCCACCTCTCCAAATGTGGGAGCGAAGTTTACTGAATCAGCAAAGGAAGTCAAACCTTTTTTTACACTTTACTACCCGTATGCTGGGATTTTAAACGATCGGCCTAAAACTACAATGTTATGCTGACTTTTTAAGCGATTTTTTAGGTTTACACTTACCTTTACTACTATTCAAATAATAAAAATAATTAAAAAAAATGCAAAAAAAAAGCTGGTGAACCAGCCTTTTTTATACTTTTTGCTTAGCTTTACTCAACATCTTCACTCGAATTGCCAGAACGCTCTGTTGCCGTTCCATTTTTTTCTGCTTGAATACGCATGTAAATTTCTTCTCGATGCACAGATACTTCTTTAGGAGCATTGACCCCTATTCTTACCTGATTCCCTTTAACACCCAATACGGTTACGGTGACTTCATCACCTACCATCAAGGTCTCACCTACACGACGGGTTAAAATTAGCATTCTATTGCTCCTTTTGCGTTATACCACAATGTTCCCTAGTTAAAATTAGCGTATTTACCAGCTCTTTCCAGAAAATACACAATTAGCACTCCTTGTTTTTGTCGTCACTTACAAAAACTGTCTAATAATACTTATAAGCGTTCTTCTAACCAACTATGTACAGAGTTGATAGCTGTATCCAGGTTTTCAGGCTGACTTCCTCCGGCTTGCGCCATATCGGGTCTACCCCCACCTTTTCCGCCTACTTGACTGGCAACATAATTAACTAATTCGCCAGCTTTAACTTTACCAACCAGATCTTTAGTTACACCGACAATAACACTCACTTTGTTGTCTGCCGGCAATCCTAGAACTATGACTCCACTACCGATTTGATTCTTCAAATCATCGACCATTGTACGCAAAGTTTTAGATTCTACCCCTTCAACTTTAGTAGAAAGGACTTTTACCCCTTTCACATCAGTGGTCTGAGATGCTAAATCACTTCCAGCTTGAGCAGCCATCTTCTGCTTAAGCTTAGACAATTCCTTTTCTAACTCTTTGGCATGTTCAATAACAGTGGTAAGTCTACCTTCCAGATTTACAGCATCTGTCTTTAATAGACCCGAGACCTTACCAATTAATTTCCCTTGATCTTGTACATATTTTAATGCCGCTTGACCGGTAATGGCTTCAATTCTTCGCACACCTGAGGCAATGCCACTTTCGCTGACGATTTTAAATAAGCCGATGTCGCCGGTTTGATTGACATGAGTACCACCACAAAGTTCCATAGAGAATGGCCCCATGCTGACAACACGCACATCATCGTCGTATTTTTCACCAAATAACGCCATCGCTCCGGCATTTTTAGCTTCCTCTAATCCCATCAGTTTAGTATTTAAACGGTGGTTAAGGCGAATTTGATCATTTACTAGGGTTTCAATATCCTCAAGTTGCTGCGCGGTCACCCCCTCAATATGGGAAAAATCGAAACGTAAGCGTTCAGCATCCACTAATGAACCTTTTTGGTTAACATGCTCACCTAGAATAGTTTTTAAGGCTGCATGCATTAAGTGGGTTGCGCTGTGATTAAGTTTGATAGCAGCTCGACGTTGCCCGTCTACTTGTGCTTCAACCATATCACCCAAGCTAATATCACTTTGAGCAATCCCCTTGTGAGCAACGGCATCATTGAGTTTCACTGTGTCTGTGACTTTAAATTCAGTGGACACACCTTTGAGTATCCCTGTGTCGCCAACTTGACCGCCTGATTCGGCATAAAATGGGGTTTTGCTCAATACCACAATGCCAGACTCCCCTGCTTTGAGTTGCTCAACAGCGCCTTTTTCACCGAACAGTTCCGTCACTTCTGCCTTGTCCGTTTCTAACTCGTAGCCACTGAATTCACTGACTGTTTTAGCATGCAAGGTGTCATTGTAGTCTTTACCAAAATTACTCGCTTGTTGAGCCCGTTCACGTTGTTGAGCCATTGCACGATCAAAGCCCTCTTGATCGATGGTAAAGCCTTTTTCGCGGGCCACATCATTGGTTAAATCCGCAGGGAAACCATAAGTATCATATAGTTTGAATGCTAACTCCCCGGGTACCACTTCGCCTTGCAGCTCAGACAGCGCCTCATTAAGTATGGTCATACCTCGTTCTAGAGTGCGTGAAAACTGTTCTTCTTCAACCCGCAACACTTTTTCAAGAACCGGCTTTTGAGCGATAAGTTCTGGGTAGGCTTCGCCCATTTGTACACCCAACTCATCAATCAATTTATAAAAGAACACGTCTTTTGCGCCTAGCTGATATCCGTGTCTCACCGCCCGACGAATGATTCTGCGAAGTACATAACCCCGGCCTTCATTGGATGGCATTACACCATCACAAATTAAAAATGCACAAGAACGTATGTGATCTGCGATCACCCGTAAGGACTTATCTTCTAAATCCTTTGTCCCTACAATTTTAGCAGCCGCTGCAATAAGCTCCTGAAAAATATCAATTTCGTAATTACTATGCACGTTTTGCATGATCGCTGAGATGCGTTCTAGCCCCATCCCAGTATCAATTGATGGCTTAGGTAATGGATGCATCACCCCGTCGGCAGTGCGATTAAACTGCATGAAAACGAGGTTCCAAATTTCGATAAAACGGTCACCATCTTCTTCAGGTGAACCAGGAGGCCCCCCCCAAATATGTTCACCATGATCGTAAAATATTTCTGAACAAGGTCCACAAGGGCCTGTATCCCCCATTGACCAAAAATTATCTGAGGTAGCGATACGAATAATCTTTTCTGCAGGAATACCAATTTCTTTATTCCAAATATCAAACGCTTCATCATCTTCGTGATAAATAGTAACCAGTAACTTTTCCTTAGGCAGCCCCAAAACATCGGTAAGAAAGTTCCATGCATAATGAATGGCTTTTTGCTTAAAATAATCGCCAAAACTAAAGTTGCCCATCATTTCAAAAAATGTGTGGTGACGAGCCGTATAACCTACATTTTCGAGATCATTGTGCTTTCCTCCAGCACGAACACAGCGCTGTGAAGAAACCGCTTTGTTGTATTTGCGGGTTTCAGTGCCAAGGAACACGTCTTTGAATTGATTCATTCCGGCATTGGTAAACAAAAGCGTAGGGTCATCCGCCGGGACCAATGAAGAACTGGGTACAATTTGATGACCTAAATTGGCATAATAATCCAAAAAGGCACTTCTAATTTCAGCGGTAGTTTTACTCATTCATTTTCCTGATTTTAAAGTTAGTTCCGACAAGTACTAAGACTTGCTAGTAAAGGGCTATAGGCGGCGAACGATAGCATAGATTAGGGAAGCTTGTTAAGCCGTGAATTCGTTACGCCCCGTAGTTATTTCTTATTCATCTAATTCGCTGTTTAATGCAACTCGAATTTGTTCATGGTTAAACCCTCGATATTGCAGAAATCGCATACGTTTTTGTTTATCCTGCCAATCCTGTATTGGTTTATTAGCGTATTTTTTACGATATGCTTGAATGGCTGTCTCAGCAAAGTCTGTTTCACAGTCTGCCAAAGCTGTTGACAGGGCACTATCATCAATATTATGTTGTTGTAGCTCGACTTGGATACGCTGTAAGCCCTGCCCTTTAAGCACGCGATTGCGTATAAAGGCCTCGACAAAACGTTTATCACTTTGAATATCTTTTTCAGCAAACAAATCGATTTGCTGTTTTACTAAATTTCTATCAAGCCCTTTTAACGTTAGCTTGGTAACTAATTCATGTCGGCTATGTTCTCGACGAGCTAACAGACGAGTAATAGAATGATTGATGATCTTCACATCATTGTCTGACATATTAATAGCCTATCAACTTGATTCATTGGAACCTTTGCTTTGTTTTTTCAATTTATCCATTCAACCAACGCCATACCTAAACAGATCTGGGATGATTTAAATCAAAATCAAGCGCTGTTTTGTAATTATGCATTTTTAACCGCTTTAGAAGAGTCTGGTTCTGTAGGCGGTGATACAGGTTGGTTACCCCATCATTTGGTAGCTTATCAGGACGACAAGGTTATCGGTATCCTACCAATGTACGAAAAAAGCCATAGTTATGGTGAATATGTATTCGATTTTGCATGGGCAGAAGCTTATCAGCGATATCATAAACAATATTACCCCAAATTAATTTGTGCAATTCCTTTTACCCCGGTTACCGGTATACGTTTGTTATCAGATAATACAATAGACACCAGGGCTTTATTGAGCCAAATGTATGAGTTTATCAAACAGCAATTGCCAGCCCTCAATTTGTCTTCAATCCATTTTCTTTTTCCAGCCCAAGACATGAGTCAACAATTACAAGGATTAGGTGCTGTACAAAGAAAAAGTGTCCAATTCCAGTGGTTTAACCGAGACTACCAAGATTTCCATGAGTTTTTGGCCACTTTCACAGCTAGACGTCGAAAAAGTGTGCGTAAAGAAAGACAAAAAATCGCACAACAAGGGTTAACCATTAAACGCTTCCACGGTGATGTGCTAACCTCAGTCGAGATGGATTTCTTTTACCATTGCTACTGCCAAACCTATTTGAAACGCAGCGGTCATAGTGGTTATTTAAGCAAATCATTCTTTTCAAAAATTCTCGCCACTATGGCAGATAAAATCTTATTAGTTATCGCTTCGCAACAAGATACACCGGTGGCTGGAGCACTCTATTTATACGATCAACAACAGCTTTGTGGACGCTATTGGGGTGCCATGGAAGAATTTGATGGTTTGCACTTTGAGTGTTGTTATTACCAAGGCATTGAATTTTGTATTGAGAAAAAAATCACCAGCTTTAATCCTGGAACTCAAGGTGAGCATAAAATTTTAAGAGGTTTCGAACCCATATTTTGTTACTCGAACCACTGGTTGCACAATCCTTCTTTCCAAGATGCGGTATCACGCTTTGTGGAGCAAGAAAGTCCAGGGATAGAAGCCTATAAAATTAGCGCTGCTGAAGTCTTACCGTTTAAAAAAGCACAAGATTAAGCTGACAGTTGAAACTCATGTTATTTACGCCACACTAATAAATGGTTGTTAGCGGGCAATTGAATTGTTTCAACCAAACTTAGTGGTTTAGCCCAGGTCTGTAATTCAACGATGTCTCTGATACCACCGTACCCTCTTTCCCGCAAGCTTTGATCAAATTGGTCATTGCTTGCGCTGGTAAACTTGCCGTCAAATTTAAATGGGCCATATTGGCAAAACACGCCATTATCAGGCAAATTATGTGCGATGGTTTCCATCATCATTTGTGCTTCGTGGGGCTGCATAATATGAGTAGTGTTGGCACTAAACACACCATCAATATCACTAAACGACCAACTATCTCTGCCAATAAAAAACTCAACTGGAGGCAATACATTGGAGCATTCCAATTCTTCTAACCAAGCATTAATGCTGTCATGATTGCCTGGAATATCGGTGGGCTGCCAAGTTAAATGTGGCAATGCGGGAGCAAAATAGGCTGCATGTTGCCCCGTACCCGAACCGATTTCCACTATCTTATTTTGATCAGCAAAATGCGTTCGTAACTGCGCCAGGATAGGTGTTTTATTATTCTCACAAGCTTGGGAAAAATCTTTGTTATTGACCATCGGGCACCTGTAAATTGTCAGATTAACCGTTTAAATTCGGCGCAAGCCACTTCTGAGCATATTCCAATGTCCAGCCTTTACGTTGAGCATAATCCTCAAGCTGATCTTGTTGAATTTGTGCCACAGCAAAATAGCGCGCATCAGGGTGAGAGAAATACCATCCAGATACAGCAGCTCCTGGCCACATTGCGTATGATTCAGTCAATTTCATACCGGTTGCATTTTCAGCGTCTAATAAATCCCAAATAACCTGCTTTTCAGTATGCTCAGGGCATGCAGCATAACCAGGCGCAGGGCGAATCCCCTGATACTTTTCGCGGATTAAATCGTCATTAGTTAGTTGTTCATCTGCGGCGTAACCCCAGATTTCTTTTCTGACTTTTGCATGCAAATACTCAGCAAAGGCTTCCGCCAAACGATCGGCAATAGCTTTTACCATAATACCGTTATAGTCATCACCATCATCAATATAGGCTTGAGCGAGCTCATCTTCCCCTATACCGGCTGTGACAGCAAAAGCGCCAATATAATCGGCTTTTTTACTGGCTTTGGGTGCAATATAATCACTTAAACAGTAATTAAAGCCTTTTGGTTTTTCTGTTTGTTGGCGCAAATGATGGGCTACCTGAATCGTGTTTTGGCGGCTATCATCGGCATAAATTTCCACGTCATCACCTACGCGGTTCGCGGCGAAAATACCGACGACCCCTTTCGCTGATAAACGCCCTGAATCACAAAGTTTCTGCAGCATAGTGGTTGCATCATGAAACAACTTTTTGGCTTCTTCACCCACCACTTCATCATCTAAAATCCGTGGATATTTACCCGCTAATGACCATGTTAGGAAAAATGGAGTCCAATCGATGTAATCAACCAATTCCGATAACTCAACACTTACCGTTTGCACCCCTAGTGATTTAGGTACTGGTGGATGATATACCTGCCAATCACAATCAAAACGATTCTCGCGCGCGGCGTCTAAACTGATTGGTTTCGAACGCGGCTTTTTACGAGCGTGCTGTTCTCGGACTACATCATATTCTTTTTGCAGTTGTGCGACGTATTCAGGCCTAAATTCATCAGAGATCAGTTTTTGACAAACTCCAACCGCTCGGCTGGCATTAGGAACATATACCACGGGTCCATGATAGTTTTGTTCAATTTTTACTGCAGTATGGGCTTTTGAAGTGGTAGCGCCGCCAATGAGTAAAGGCAAGTTCAACTCTAAACGCTGCATTTCTTTAGCAACGTGCACCATTTCATCTAAAGAAGGCGTAATTAAACCTGACAGGCCAATCATGTCGACTTTTTCATCTTTGGCCACCTGCATAATTTTAGCCGCGGGCACCATGACGCCTAAATCGATAATTTCATAGTTATTACATTGCAGAACGACACCCACAATATTTTTACCAATATCGTGCACATCACCTTTTACCGTAGCTAATAATATTTTACCGTTGCTACTGCTTTGGTCTTTTTCCAACTCGATATAAGGTTCAAGGTAGGCCACGGCTTTTTTCATGACCCGAGCAGATTTTACCACTTGGGGTAAGAACATCTTACCTTCGCCAAATAAATCCCCCACTACGTTCATGCCATCCATCAATGGACCTTCAATCACGTGCAAGGGTTTTTCAGCTTCTAAGCGCGCAGCTTCAGTATCTTCGACAATGAAGTCTGTAATACCTTTAACTAAAGCGTGCTCTAAACGTTTATTAACAGGGTAGTCTCGCCATTCAAGGTTTTCTTTAACAACGGCTTTGCCGTCACCTTGATATTTTGGTGCCAGTGCCAATAGATTATCAGTGGCATCTGGATGACGGTTTAGAATCACGTCTTCAACCGCGTCTTTTAATTCCTTGGGAATATTGTCGTAAACTTCTAGCTGACCAGCGTTAACAATGGCCATATCCATACCGGCCTTAATGGCATAGTACAAAAATACCGAGTGCATGGCCTCACGGACCGGATTATTTCCGCGAAATGAAAAGGATATATTCGATAAACCACCGGATACATGACAATGAGGTAAATTTTGTTTTATTTGACGAGTCGCTTCGATGAAATCAACCGCATAGTTGTTGTGCTCTTCAATTCCTGTTGCAACGGCAAAAATATTCGGGTCAAAAATAATATCTTCAGGTGGAAAGCCTATTTTTTCGGTGAGTAGTTTGTAACTGCGCTCACATATCTCGTATTTTCGTGCTTGGGTATCGGCTTGTCCTTGCTCATCAAACGCCATGACCACAGTTGCAGCACCATATCGTTTCAGCAATTTAGCTTGCTTTAAGAAGGGCTCTTCGCCTTCTTTTAAACTGATTGAGTTAACAATGGCTTTACCCTGAACGCACTTTAACCCAGCTTCGATGACCGTCCATTTAGAGGAGTCAATCATAATGGGGACACGAGAAATATCGGGTTCAGAGGCAATTAGACTTAAAAAGCGCACCATGGCAGCTTCTGAATCTAACATGGCTTCATCCATGTTGATATCGATGACTTGGGCACCGTTTTCGACCTGCTGACGAGCCACATCTAATGCTGCTTCATAGTTATCTTCGAGGATCAGACGTTTAAACATTGCTGAACCTGTTACGTTGGTGCGTTCACCTACGTTAACAAAGGTCGCGCTAGAATTTTGTTGTTCTTGAGACACGAAAAGCTCCTGTTAATGCACGAAGGGTTCTAAACCAGACAAGCGCATTCTAACTTCTTTTTTAACTGGGACTCGAGGCGCAATGCCCGCGACGACTTTGGCAATTTCAGCAATGTGCTCGGGTGTACTACCACAACATCCGCCTACAATATTTACCAGTCCTGATTTCGCCCACTCTTCAATATGTTCAGCCATTTCATCAGCTTCCATATCGTATTCACCAAACTCATTGGGTAAACCCGCATTAGGATGCGCAGATACCAAACATTCTGCTTGGTTGGCAATTTCTTCTACATATTGACGCAATAAATCAGGCCCAAGGGCACAGTTAAGGCCAAATGACACTGGGTTGATATGTCGTAGTGAATAGTAAAACGCTTCCGCGGTTTGACCCGATAAAGTGCGGCCAGAAGCATCGGTAATAGTCCCTGAAATCATAACGGGTAAAGCGATACCCAACTCGTCAAACACGCTATCTACTGCGAAGGCAGCCGCTTTAGCGTTCAATGTATCGAAAATAGTTTCGATTAAAATTATGTCTGCGCCCCCCTCAATCAAACCGTGAGTCGCTTCAGAATAAGCCTCCACTAGCTGATCAAAATTAACATTACGCTTGCCCGGATCATTCACATCGGGAGAAATTGACGCAGTTCTGTTTGTAGGCCCCAAAACGCCCGCCACAAAACGCGGTTTATCGGGCGTTTTTGCCGTGTATTCATCCGCCGCTTTGCGTGCTAACTTCGTTGCTTCTATATTAATTTCTTTCGCCAGTGATTGCATATCGTAATCGGCCATGGCGATAGTCGTGGCATTAAAGGTGTTGGTTTCGATGATATCAGCGCCAGCTTCAAAGTATTGGCAGTGAATATCATAGATAATTTGCGGTTGGCTTAGCACCAATAAGTCATTGTTACCTTTAACATCGCAGTGCCAATCAACAAATCGATCACCGCGGTAATCTTCTTCTTCCAGTTTATGCCGCTGAATCATTGTTCCCATTGCGCCGTCAAGAACAAGAATTCGCTCTTTGGCAATAGAGTACAGTTTATCGGTGTTATTTTGCGCCACGCAATTACCTCTTATTTTTTACTTGGAAGATCTGCAAGATCAAATGGTGTTGTCTGATAAACATAGTAGTTTAACCAGTTTGTAAACAGAAGCGAACCATGGGAGCGCCATGTTACATGATAGGGCTGACTAGGATCATCATTTTCGTAATAATTTTCTGGAACCTTAGGGCTCGAACCATTATTAAGATCTCGCTTAAACTCCTGATCCAAAGTTTCAGGATCATATTCTGGATGCCCAGTTACACACACCATACGTTTATCTTTGGAGGCGACTATATAAGCGCCGGTTTTTTCCGAACTGGCCAATACATTAAGACCTTCAACACTTTTATAGATATCGATGGGAATTTCCCCAAAACGAGAATGAGGGGCGTTAAATTGCGGATCGAAACCACGCATCAGAGCGTCATGAGGTTCATTAACATTATGGGTATAAACACCAGATAATTTATCGTCTCTAAGTCGACGGTTATGACCATAAAAATGAAACATCGCCGCATGAGCAGCCCAACAGGAATACAACGTAGACTGCGCATGACGCTGAGTCCACTCCATAATAGTGGTAATTTTATCCCAGTATTTCACTGCTGAATAATCAAGATGCGCAAGGGGTGCGCCTGTGATAATGAAACCATCGTAATTTTTATGGGCAACATCATCAAACGCTAAATAAAACGCATCCATGTGCGCTTTAGGCGTATTTTTAGGTGCCTGATTGTCAATCCGAATAAGATCAATATTAATTTGCAAAGGCGTATTGGAAAGCAGACGCAGAATCTGTACTTCAGTTTCAATCTTATTCGGCATTAAATTCAAAATCCCCACTTCAAGAGGACGAATGTCTTGCTTAGCAGCGGCTTCGCTATCCATAACGAATATATTTTCCGCGTTCAAGACCCCTTGGGCGGGCAGATCACTAGGTATTCGAATAGGCATAAGTTCTCCAATGTGGTGGTAAGGAAACAAATTTCGCTCATTCACACCCAAAAGTCAACATCTTTACGTCTAGACGTCTAAACGTTTATCCGGCCTTATAAGTTTACACCTTAAAATTTACGTTTTTCACATCAACTTTAACTGCATATTTCTCCTTAGCATTATGAGCATGGTTAACGGAACAGAGACGCAAGTTATTCACCCCTAGCGATTAATGCGATTGATTTGCATTGTTTAAAAATATCCATTTTAGGTTGATACACACTACTTTGGACATTGGCTAAGCCTAACAAGGTGTCAAAAATATTGTCTTGTGAAAATTCTGAACTCAGCTTTTCAGAAACACAGTCTGTAAAATCAGTATTTGACAGTTCTGTACTCCAATACAACATAGGCACATGGATTTGCTCCTCAGGAGCGATACTGTATGGAAAGCCATGCAGAAATAGTCCTTTTTCCCCCAGTGACTCACCATGGTCTGAGATGTATAACATGGATTTATTAGCCACACCGCTCTGCAGCAAAACGTCGATTAGCTGACTCAGAACAAAGTCGGTATAAGCAATAGTATTGTCATAGGTATTTCTTAATTGCTCTGTGCTACAACGTTGAATATCACTTTGCGGACAATCTGGCATAAAACGTTTAAAGCTGTCTGGATAGCGTCGGAAGTAGGTAGGCCCATGAGATCCTATCATATGCAAAACTATGAGTTGATTGCCTGATTCTTGCTGGCTAATTTGTTGTTGCAATTTTTCGATAAGAATTTCATCAAAACAATAATCACCATCACACAACGGTGAGTCTTGAGTTGGATCAAAGCGGATTTCACTCACTCTTTCACATACCCCTTTACAAGTACTGTTATTATCAATCCAAGTGACGTCCACGCCTGCTCGATGAATTATATCTAAAGCATTATCTTGGCTACTCGCCACTCGACTTTCATATTTGCTTCGTGGTAAACGAGAAAACATACATGGCACAGACACTGCGGTAGCAGTGCCGCAAGAGCTAACCTGTTTGAAACTGAGTATTGGGGTTTGCGCCAAAAACTTATTGGTATTGCGAGTATAACCATTTAAAGAAAAATTCTGGGCGCGAGCAGTCTCACCTACCACCATGACGGTTAAATTTTGATAACGTTGTTTTACTGGAACAAGCTTGGGTGACTTATCCAATACTTTAAATGGTAGAGGAGGATAAAAATAGTTGTCTCGTAAAAACCTAAATCCAGCATCATAAAATGCAAAAGGCACAATATACTTAACTAAAATATGATTATTTCTGCCGACGGCTGCATAGTCTTTATATAAGAAAGTAAAAATTGATGCAGTTACTGTTAACGCAACCATATTAATGACTAACACACTTTTTATTCGACTTTTTAAATCACCAATCATCCTTGCTTTATAAATCAATATTGCCGGTATCAGACCCAATAGAATAAAATAGATAAGAAAACTTAAATTAAAATAAGACGAGACTTCACGGGAATTAGTCTCAGCAATATTTTGAATCATACTTTTATCAAAAATTACACCGTACTGAATAGTTGCATAAAATAATAAACAAGCAAGCAACAAAGTGACGGCTGACACTGTTCTTGGGAAAAATACACCACCTAAAATACTAATCACTATTATAGTTAAGCAAAACAGCAGTAGAATAACTGATGCGTAGAAAGCCCACTGAGACAAGTTGTTAGGTTCAATGGCTTCAAATACGCCATTTAGAAAACAATAGTTAAAGATTAAGACGATAAATAGCGAGCTAATGGCTATAATTTGTGCAGCAGTATATTCACGATGTATAACGTTTAAAATTACATTCATTTTGTTTCATTGGTTGTTTATCACCCACTCATTATAAGAGCCTAATCTTAGCTGAAACTGAAGGTAACCCTATGTTTTACAAAAATTTATTTAGATGGCAGTAATTGTCAATTTAGTTATAACGCGTTACTCAATAAGTTGAAATTTCCGTTGTTATTGATACAAATTTGAAGCTCTAAGAGACACTTACGGTTTAGGAATATAATGATATTCAGTGATGCTATTCGTTGCCTCCGGGCATTCAATTTTGCGGCTAGCGATATTGAGTAAAACCCAGTCAGTTCGGTGGACAACCCCAAGGTGCATGACTTTATTTTTATCAAAACAAAGCCCCTCAACTAACTCAAAACTTAACAATATAAATCGATCTTTGCGCTTTCCAATCCATTGAAAAGCAGCTTTTACTTGCTCTGCGTTATCGGTGTGATAACCAAAATGAGTAATAGGATAAGGAGAGAATAGAATAAATTGTTCGGCAAAATCTACTAGCCCGATTTCAGCGTTTTGCGGAACAGTATGTTGCATTTGTTGAAATATTTTTTTGGGCGTTTTAACCATTTCTAATAGTCCGTATCCCATGGTGCAGTAAATAATCCATAATACCGAGATAAATAGTGGCCAACTCCGCCACTGTTGTTGTTTTACTGTAATAAGTGCCCCAACAAGTCCAGCGAGTCCAATAGTCATAAAAAAGTACCAAGGTGAAATATTGTATTTACTCACTAGCTTTTGGGTAAAACTGGCATTGCTTAATCCAGCCAATGCGAAAGTTAATAACCCTAGAGATATACAAGTCACCAATACCCATAAAATCCAATTGACTGCCCGTCGTTGTAGAATTTGTCGCACATAAGGTGCACTTATTAAGGCGAATATTGGTAATACCGGCAATACATATACACCTCTTTTACCGGGGCTGATACTGAAGAACACCAACACCAATACAATCCAAGTTAGTGGTAAAAGTATACGTGCATCTTGCTTTTTGATTGCATTTATCCAATTGGGAATTAACCATGGAAGAAGAATACTAAGGGGTAACCAAAAGATAGGGATTACGGAAACGAAATAATACCAAAATGGTTTAATATGATGCCAAGAATCAGCATAACGCGTGACGGTTTGTTTAAACAGAATGTTATCGCGATACTGCTCTAATAATGGATTTTGGCTTAATTCAACTAGTGACAACATAGGGACAAACCATAAACCTATTGCACACAGCATTACCACTAACCCCAACAACCACTTAACAATAGACTCTTTATTTGGCTTGAGTATTGACCGAGAGTGACAAGTAGAACGCATAACGAAATACGGAATTAGCATCAATACAGGTAAAAAGCCTACGCCTTTGGTAATTACACCAATCCCCATAAAAAAACAGGCTAAATAGAACCATCGCCATTTTGCATCAAGTAACAAAAACCTTAGGAGCCCATAACAACCTAAGGTGATCCAAGCACAAACCATTGCATCAATTTGCGCACTTTTAGCTTGCAGCATGAATTGAAAGCTAAACACTAGTAGTAGACCTGCTATAAAACCAGTTTCCGGATTCCATAGCTTACGTCCAATATCAAATACTAAATAAATAGTCAGTAATGAGCACAGCGCAGAAGGCAATAAGAAAGCGATGTTTAGAGAACCAAACAATGCGTAAAAAAGCGCAATTGACCACATAAATACAGGAGGTTTATCCGGATAATACTCACCAGCTCTTGCGGGGAAAAACCATTGTCCAGTTTCCACCATTTCTTTAGCAATTTGCGCAAAACGAGGTTCATCTGCAGGCCATGGATCGCGAAAACCCAATCCAATAAAAATGAGTATTATCGACATGAGCAAGAGCACGCCCAAAAGCTGCAGTTCGCGCGCATGTTTTTGAGAAGATAAATGGAACTGAATTAAATGAGTAATCATGTCACTATTTATGACCGCTCGTGGGAGCAAATTGAACAGTGTTTTGTGCACCGGTGTTAGTGGTTAAGTACTTATCAGCCTTAAACTTTTTATAGACATAAAGACTTAACAAACTGGATATGGCGAGAAATACAACACTGATAGTGATTTTCCAATAAGATTGCACCACAACGCCCTTTCCCATAAGAGCAAAAATAGCCATCTGAGGGATGTAACCAAACATAGAACCCATCACAAATGGCCAAATTTTAATAGTGGTTACTCCCGCCGTTATATTGGTAATGAGGTTATTGCCAACTGGCAACAACCTAACAATAATTGTTTTTATAAAAACTTGATTAGTCAAAAACCGATTGAGACCGATCACTTTGTTTGGGAAAAAGTGCGTGACCACAGGTTTGGCATAAAAACGAGAAAGAAGCATGGTGAGTAAACAACTCAACGTAATCGTAAACGTCGAATAAACTACACCTTCAGCAAAGCCAAAGGCATAGCCGCTTAGAAAAGCGATGAATTGTCGAGGAGCGCCCAAAGACGCCAGTAAACCGCTAACTAAGATAAAGTTAATAATCCCCTGCCATCCATTGTCTCGAGTGTGAGCATCTATCCACGATTGATTAAATGTATTAATCGATGGGATCTGAGCTAATAGCTCACTACCAATTAAACAAATCAATAATAAAGGTATTAGACGTACAAAAACGTTGAGAAACAACTTCAAAATTTATTGCTCATGAGTTGTTTCAAGCAAAGCAATTTTACCTCGTCGTTGTAGCCACATCACACCAAGAAGATCGACAATTCCCACTCGCAGCCTTCCCAACATATTATACTTGGAAGCGCCAAATTGACGATCTCTATGGCTGACTTCTACAACCACAATTTTCCCTCCAATACGGCGGACTAAGGCTGGAAGAAACCGGTGCATATGATCAAAGTAAGGGAGCTGTAAAAAGGTATCCTTGGGAAAGACTTTTAAACCGCAACCGGTATCAGGTGTGTTGTCACCGAGAATTCGACTGCGCACCTTGTTAGCGATTTTAGACTGTATGCGTTTCCAAGCAGTATCTTTACGAGACTTACGATAACCGGCAATACAATAATGCGAACCCACTGGAAATTTTTGTGCTTCTTTTAATAGGTTAGGAATGTCAGCCGGATCATTTTGACCATCGGCATCTAAGGTAACTATTAGGTTTCCTTCAGCAAAAGTAACACCGGTATGAATCGCTTTACTTTGCCCTACAGAATACCTGTGACGGATGGGTCTTACTTGCGGAAAATCACTTGCAGCGGCTAAACACAAGTTACTATAGGTATTATCATCGCTGCCATCATCAACATAGACTATTTCAAATTTTTTGTTGCTATTTAGAACAGCAACAATCTCTTGTATCAGAGGAAAGATATTGTCTTGTTCATTTTTTGCGGGGATAACTACAGAAATATCCACAATATCAACTCTCCCAAACCTATTACTTTAAACTCTCAGCAATATATCCGAGTAAGCTTAAGGTTAACTGAAGACTAATATTATTTGTGTCAGTATCTGTGTAGATATCTTAAAAAGATGAGAACTTGATCAGCCCTTTTAAGGGAAATATCGTTGTTGTAATTATTTTTCTTCATCACGTAAAGTTAATACTTCAACACCTGATGATGTGACTAACACAGTGTGTTCCCACTGTGCTGATAATTTGCGATCCTTTGTGACAACTGTCCATCCATCTCTTTTTTGCTTGGTTTTATAAGTACCTTGATTGATCATAGGTTCAATGGTGAACGTCATTCCTTCTTTCAAAACCATACCAGAGTTGGGCTTACCTACATGCAAAACCTGAGGCTCTTCATGCATTTCGCGACCAATACCATGACCACAATAATCCCGTACCACACTAAACCCTAACTTTTCGGCATAGGTTTGAATTGCATGACCGATATCACCAAGAGTCTTGCCAGGTTTAACCGACTTTATTCCTTGCCACATTGCTTGATAACTCCCATCAACGAGCTTTTTAGCAATTGGCGATACATTTCCAATCATATAGGTTTTACTGCTATCTGCAATGTAACCGTTTTTTTCTAGGGTAATGTCTATGTTAACGATGTCGCCTTCTTTCAGCTTTTTACCTATGGAAGGTACACCGTGACATACCACCTCATTAATAGATGAATTTAATGTATATTGATAGCCATATTGACCTTTACTTGCTGGCCTTGATTGCAGGGAATTGACAATATAGTCTTCCACGAAGTCATTGACCTGCATAGTTGTCACGCCAGCTTTAATAAAATTGTCTAAGACAGCAAATACACTAGCTAATAATCTGCCAGAATTACGCATTAATTGAATTTCTTCTGGCGATTTAATATGTACATTATTCATTAACTAATTTCACCGTAGTGACATTTTGACTACGCATTTCACGCTGCAGAATTTGTTCATAGGTCAAGGTGGGGTTTTGCTCAGCTAGTCTGCCAATTTTCAACCAAAACTCAGCCTGTGAATTGATTGACCTTTCCATTACTGCACTATTTTTGCGCACTTCTTCATGAAGTTCGTTTGAAATTTTGACTATGCCCATTACTACCCTATATATACGTTATGCTACAAAACATAGTATATCGTATATTTTTTGGAAAAGGTAAGTGAAAATGTTAAGTAAAATGAAACATAAACTAGCGGATCAGGAAAAATTCAAGTTCTTGGTTTTCATAAAGGCTTTTGAAAACAAGCCTCTAATGTAATGACTTGCGTGAAATAAAAGGTGAAAATATGCCGTCAATAATTTCCTCGGTCGGAACTTGCATACCATGCACTCTTATATAAGTACGTAGTCCTGAAAAGTTGATCTGCACATGCCGAGCAAGTTCTTTGCTGTCAAAACGGTTACTTAGCTCGTTTAAAGACTGAGCTTCAATAATCAGTGACTCGAAACTGCTTTCCATCGCTTTTAATGAAGATCTCGCCTGTTCTAATAACTCGGCATTGGCATCGGTCAACTCAGCTATGGTTTTAGCGAGTAAACACATGCAACTAGGGGAAGACATTTGATTTTGTGTTACTCGAGTCAACATAAATAATTTAAGTGCCGCTAAGGGAGAGGAGACTTTACTGCGACATTGTCGTAAATGTTCTGAGCCTAATTGGGTATAGCGTATAAGCGCTTGTTTAAATAAACCTTCTTTACTGCCAAATGCAGCGTAAATACTGCCTGGCCGCATATCAATTTCATCCTGTAATATGCGCATAGAAGTGCCGTGAAATCCCCTATTCCAATATAGCTGCAACGCCTTATCAATTACCTCATCGCGATCAAATTTTGTATTATTTGCCATCTGCAACCTCCTTTTGAACAACCGCTCAATATTATCTTGAACGATTGTTCAAAGCCAGATATATTACGCCAATGAATTTAAAAGCCTTCAATCGGTTTTGTTTGAAAAATTTAAATTCGTTCCTGATATTGGTTGTTTAAGGAAATGTTTTCCCCTTTTGAATAACTGTTTTCCCACCTAATAAATGTAGCGAGTACCCATGTATTTAAAAGTATTATCCCAATACGTCCGTTTTTTACTGTTAAGCATTATTTTGTTTGGCGTCAGTTTTACTAGCCAAGCTGCAATTAAACCTAAAGTCATTGTATTTGATGTGAATGAAACCTTACTTGACTTGGAGTCTATGCGCACATCCATAGGTAAAGCACTGAATGGAAATGATGATCTCATCAGCTTGTGGTTTTCAACTATGTTGCATAACTCACTGGTGACCACTGTGACCGGCGACTATCACGATTTTGGTAAAATTGGCGTTGCAGCACTGATGATGGTGGCTGAAAGTAACAATATTGAAATCTCCGAGGAGCAGGCACTTACAGCCATTAAAACCCCGTTGTTATCATTGCCTCCTCATCCAGATGTAAAAGCTGGATTAGCGGCATTAAAGTCCCAGGGTTATATGCTCGTAAGCTTAACCAACTCATCAAATAAAGGGGTGGAAACACAATTTAAGAATGCGGGTTTAACCGAGTTTTTTGATAAACGTCTGAGCATAGAAGATATCAAAATCTATAAGCCCGACTTAAGATCTTATGCTTGGGCGCTTAAACAATTAGGGATCAAGCCTGAAGAGGCCTTAATGGTCGCAGCCCATGGATGGGACGTTGCCGGCGCTAAGGCCGCGGGTATGCAAACAGCATTTATTGCGCGTAAAGGAAAAGCCCTTTATCCCCTTGCTGAAAAGCCCGATTATATCGTTAAAGATTTACAGCAATTAGTAACGATTTTAGAATCTAAATAGAAGCGATAATGATGCAAAGAACAATCTAAATTACTCGACAAAGGGCATTAATCGGCTCTTATCACAAGCGCTCATATCAGATATTACGGTTGAATTTGAATAGATCTTTTTCCTTCGACTTAACTGATATGAGCGAATAACAACACAGATGTTTGTTGCACTTTACCTAGTAATGCTACTGTTAAAGTCTTGTGTTAAATGCACTTATTTAAAAACCAGAATCTTTTCGAGCAAGCCAGTCTTTTAATATGGCTTGGGTGATTATCGGCCGATCGGAATAGAAACCATGAGCCCCTCCTGGTACCACAGCCAGTTCAGCACCCGGGGTTAGTTTAATATAATCTTGAACGGTATCAATGCGCGCCGAGTCATATTGGCCAATCATGAAAAGAGTGCGACTGCCATCAATCTCTGTCAATAAGTGGGTGGCATCGTAGTGTTTAAGCACACCTGTGGATGAAAACTCACTTGGCCCCCACATTTGATTATAAATAAGCGGATTAAATCCATTTCCACCTACGTTTTTATAATAGGCTTTTGCCGCTTCAGTGGCTGGTTTAGGCTGGTAATAGGGTGAATACAATACACTGTAGGCATTTTCACAAATATCTTCAGCTGGCGGCGATTCAGACTCACATTGTTTAAGGCTTTCTCTTATAGTTTTTGGTGCTGCCGTTACAAGCAAGTTGGCATCCATGATCCAGTGTGGCGTAGAGATAAATGTACCGCCCAACACCGTGGAGACAGTATGCTGCGGATATTTCGCCGCATATTCGAGAGCCAGCGCAGAGCCCCAACTATGTCCAACCACATGCCAGCGTTCAATGTTAAGTGCTAGGCGTATTTTATCCAATGATTCAACAAAGCGCTCAACGCGCCAATTTGCCGGGGCGTTGGGCTGATCAGATTTACCGCTGTCGAGCTGATCATACATTATAACCCTGCGCTCATTAGCCAGTCCCAACATTGCAGCAAAGCCGTTATGTGTGCCCCCGGGCCCTCCATGAACAAAAATAACCGGGATAGCATCACTGTGAGACAGGCCATTTTGCCTGACATACACTTTGCCGCCTTCGACTTCGACCATTAATTCCTGTTCAGGTGGACCAAAAGGCTCTGTGATATCTGTACTACTTTCAGCTTGTGTAGCTGAAGCCGAAAATGGTATCAGGGTTGATTGAACAGCAATTAAAAAAGCGAGAACTTGCAAAACAGTCATTTTCATAAATGTATATCTCATTAAGGGAATTTTAGTCATTCGATACATGGTTAACACCACGGTAAATCAACTTATCGACGATAAAGATCATCTGCTGATATTACAGAACATATCGCTTAGTTGCGCCATAACTTTATAAACACGACTAAGGAAACCTTTTCAAGAATGGATACGAATAAATGCAGTTAGCGAGATTAGAGATATGTTACTGAGATTTTTTAACCGCGATTAACAATTCAGCTTCTGCCCGAGGAAGCTCACATTCACGCATGAGTTCTTCAACACTTGCACCTGCATCGGCCATTTTAGCGGCTTGTGAATACAATTTGGTTTCCGGATCAAGATATTCAATCTCTTCTAATTTATCTTGCATCAAACCAATTTTAACCACTAAATCCTTGACCTTTGCCGCAACTCCCATAGCACCGGATCGCACTTCATGTAATTCTTCTTGGGAATAGGAAAGCTGTTGTTGTAATTGATGAACTTGTAACTGCAAGTCATCAATACGCTGATGACTTGTTCTGTTTCGACGAGAAAAAACGTAGGCTACAATACCGATTAAAATAGTGAATAAAAACACCATCAACACAGACGCCAATTGCCAGGTGAGCATTTAACTATGCCTTTTAAACAAAATAAAACGAATTATAAATCACCTATTTCGTCCCATTCTTCGTCACTGAGTAATTTGTTCAAATCTACCAAGATCAGTAACTCACCATCGCGATTACTCACACCTTGAATGAACTTAGCACTTTCTTCGGTGCCGACATTTGGCGCACTATCTATTTCAGACGAGCGCAAATAAACCACTTCGGCAACACTGTCCACTAGAATACCCACCACCTGCTCTTCAGATTCGATGATAACGATACGAGTGCTATCGGTAATTTCATGGGGCGGAAGTCCAAATCGAGTACGCGTATCAATGACGGTAACCACGTTACCGCGCAAATTAATAATACCTAGCACGTAATCCGGCGCACCAGGAACAGGAGCGATCTCTGTATGCCTAAGCACTTCTTGTACTTGCATAACATTAATTCCATAGGTTTCATCACCTAATCGATAAGTTACCCACTGCAGCACTTCATCATTACTATCAACGGCTGCATTTTTAGCACTTCTTTCATCACTCATATGACTCGCTCCCTACAAGCTGCGTCTAGTTATCATTACTGTTATGTCCCTTGTCTAACAATGTAATCAATTGTTTCACATTCACAAGAGCACACATCTTATCTTTTACCATTCCAGCCAACCAGGGTCTTTTAGAGTTAGCCTTTCGCCATTTGACATCATCTGGCGCTAACGTTGTGGTTGTAACCAAACTTTCGCACGCTAACCCCCAACCACTTGAATCTAACATTATTAAGTATTGATAATTTAATGATTCTGCCAGTTCTTCATTGTATTTTTCTGGCATGACCCACAAGGCCGTATCGACTACGTTTAATTTTTCATCTCTGTGAAGCATAACACCTTTAAACCATTTAGGTTTAGCAAACAAGGGCCCCACTTTTTTAATCTTATGTATGCCACCAAGCTCTGTAAGAGGCAATGCCAAGGTTAAACCAGCCACGTCAAAAAATAACACTTGAAAATCAGCGGTTGGCACTAAAAAATCTGGCTCTGTCGATTCATTCTCTGATGAACTTTTAGCACTTACCAATGCCTCGGGGGTAACTTTAGCTTGGAGTACTTGTGGTTCATTAACAGGGGCGGCAAGGCCCTCTTGCTTTTGCTTTGGTGTAACAGCAGCTGTTGATAGTAACTTAGCAACGCTTTCTAGCTGCAAAGTATCCTCAGCTGCATCTTCGGTCAACGGCAAAGCATCCTCGGTCAACAGTGACGTGAGGTAATCTTCTACCACATCTTCTTTTGCAAAGGTGTCTTTACTCATTTGACATAATCGATTTTATTTTTTAATTGTGACAGTAAATTTTTATATGCAAAAACCCCTCGGGTTTTAGGGCTAAACAACGAAGGAGGTGACTGTGCCTGACTAGCATCCCGGAAGCGCGTATCTACAGGAATAACGCCTGACCACACCCTGCCCTTGTAATTGTTGCATAAATCTTTGTATGCATCTGAAGCCGCATTAACGCGCTTGTCATACATTGTAGGTACAATAATATAATCAAAATCTCGCTTTTGCGACCTCGACATTATTTTTAAGGTGTGCATCATCCGCTGCAAACCTTTGAGGGCTAAAAATTCAGTTTGTACCGGTACAATTAGCTTGTCACAAGCGGCTACCGCATTGACCATTAAAACACCCAATACAGGAGGACAGTCGATTAGAACATAGTCAAATTCATCTTCAATTTTTGAAAACGCTTTTTTCAATATCAGCCCCATACCTGGACGGGTGCCCATGGTACGATCTAAGGTAGCTAACGCCATTGAAGAAGGCAAAATAAACAATGAATCGAGTTTGGTAGAACATAGACTGTCCAACACAATGTCTTTATCTAGTTCATCTCCCGCGATGAAAACGTCGTGGACGCTATGGGATAATTGCTCAGCATCAACTCCAAAATAATAACTCAAAGACGCTTGGGGATCTGTATCAACCAGTAATACTCGCTTTCCTTGTTGAGCGAGAATTCCCCCTAAGGTCACAGTAGTTGTGGTTTTACCTACACCACCTTTTTGATTAGCGATGGCCCAAACTATCACCGGAGAGCTCTTTTAGAAGAATGGACATAGGTGCTCATTTTACTCGCATTTCCAGCATAATGCTCTTAGGGATTTCAAACAATGGTAGGTTTCGCTCAGAAATATTCGCTTTAGTAATCGCTTGAGGCATGCCATAAACCACGCTTGTCTGTTCGTCTTGTGCCCAAATTTTAGCGCCTTTTTGTTTCAGCGCTGCACAGCCTTCTTTTCCGTCTGCCCCCATACCAGTTAAAATAATAGCCAATACGTTCCCAGCGTAAACCTGACTCAACGACTGAAAGGTTAAATCGACACTTGGCTTGTACAGGTGATGGTCGCGACTCTCAACCTCGGTTATTTTTACTCTCGCATTATGGCTTAAGCCCTCAATTAACATTTGTTTACCGCCAGGTGCTAAATATGCACAACCGCTAACTAAGCGCTCACCATGGGTCGCTTCTTTCACTGTTATGTTGCACATCTGGTTCAAGCGATTGGCAAAGGCTTTAGTAAAGCTGCCAGGCATGTGTTGCACAAGAACAATGGGGTGAGGAAACGTCTCCGGTAATTCGGTCAGGATATTTTGCAAAGCAATAGGCCCACCTGTAGAGGTGCCAATTGCCAACAATTGATACTCTTTTCCCGAAGATCGGCGAATATTAGTAAATGCTGGTTCTAAATTAGTTTGTGCTGTTGCAGGTGCTACGGCAACGCTAGAACTTCTCATAAACACGTGAGTATTGCCAGGTCTGCCAGGAGAAGATAACGGTGTATTTGGTTTGACTCCGTGACGTCGAGCTACCAAGCCTCGTTTTGAGGCTAGTATTCGTACTCGAGTCTGCAGTAACTCACTCGACTCTTTACTATTTCTGGCAATATCTTCAAACTTTTTAGGTAAAAAGTCTAATGCACCAGCATCAAGTGCGTCTAAAGTGGCTTGTGCGCCCTCTGAGGTTAACGATGAAAACATTAAAATGGGTAGGGGATGCACTTTCATGATCCGCTTAACAGCTGTAATACCATCCATGACGGGCATTTCAACGTCCATTGTAACAACATCCGGCTTTAGCTCTGCGACCATTTTAATCGCTTCTTCACCATTACGGGCAATACCTATTACTTCCAACAGGCGGTCTTGATTTAGAATGTCTTTTACACGTCGGCAAAAAAAACTAGAATCATCAACTACCAATACCCTATATGCCATTACAAAAAAGCGTCCTTTTATTTAATTATTATTTCTTTTTAGCATACCGCTTTAATAAGCTCGGAATATCGAGAATTAGGGCAATGCCGCCATCACTAGTGATGGTTGCCCCCGCCATACCAGGCGTACCTTGTAACAGTGCATCAAGCGGCTTAATCACCACTTCTTCTTGGCCAATTAAACTATCGACAACAAAACCAACTTGCTGGGTTCCAATTTGTACAACCACGACGTGTCCCTGATTTTTATCGCCACTGCCACCTAGCTTAGTTAACCAGTCACGCAGATAAAAAAGAGGAATCGCTTTTGAACGCACTATCATAGTCAATTGACTATCAACGGTATTGGTTTTACTCAAATCCATATTGATAATTTCATTTACCGCGCCCAGGGGCAAAGCAAAAGTTTGTTCGCCCACAACAATCATCAAAGTAGGCAGGATAGCTAAGGTTAAAGGAACTTTAATTTCTAAGCGAGTACCTTTACCTAACTCGGAACTAATATTGACAGTACCATTGAGTTGATTAATCTTGGTTTTCACCACGTCCATGCCCACACCGCGTCCAGAGATATCAGATATTTCTGTTTTAGTGGAGAACCCCGGGGCAAATATAAGATTGAATGCTTCTTCATCAGTCATTCGAGCAGCAGCATCAGCGTCTAACACGCCGCGACTAATAGCGATATCTTTTAACTTGTCAGGATCCATGCCTTTACCATCATCCTCAATGGTAAGCAGTATATGATCACCTTCCTGTGAAGCTGCCAGCTTTACTGTTCCTAGTGAAGGTTTTCCCACAGCTAAACGCTCTTCAGGCATTTCAATACCGTGATCGACTGAGTTTCGCACCAAATGAACCAGAGGATCGGCCAAAGCTTCAACTAAATTTTTATCTAAATCTGTTTCCTCACCTTCTAGAATCAAAGAAATTTCTTTTTTAAGGCTTCGTGCTAAATCTCTTACGACTCGGGGGAATCGGCCAAATACCTTTTTAATGGGCTGCATACGAGTTTTCATAACCGCGCCTTGCAAGTCGCCAGTCACTACATCAAGATTGGCAATGGCTTTGGTCATGCTTTCATCGTTGATATTAACCCCTAAACTCAACAATCGATTTCTAACCAAAACCAACTCACCAACCATATTCATAATCTGGTCAAGACGCTTGGTATCCACCCTTACGGTCGTCTCACCTTGGGCACCGGCAACAGGTTTCTTTTCTTTTTCGTCTTTTTTCACTGCCGGTTTAGGGGCCGCAGGTTTAGGTGTAATAGAGGGTTTCTCGTTAGTTACCCCTGATTGAGATTTAGTCTCAGATGTAGGAGTTTGTTTTGCTGTTGGCGCTGGTGTCGGCGCTGGCGAAACAGGTTTGCTAACCGCTGCAGGTCCTTTGCCTTCCCCGTGCAATTGATCAAGCAAGGCTTCAAATTCATCATCTGAAATATCATCTGAATCAGAACTGCCTGCTGATGCAGAAGGTGCTGTTGGCTCGGGTGGAGACGCGGGATTAGAAGGCTCTGTTGGTGTAGAAGGTTCTGTTGGTTGCGCTTTATCAATTGAAAAGCTTCCTTCACCATGGAGTTGATCAAGTAAGGCTTCAAATTCGTCATCAGTGATATCTTCATCACTGGCACCACTCATCAAATCCGCAGGGACTGCGTCTTCATTTGCTGAGTTTGTTGAAGAGCCTTCAGCATCTTCATCAGTTTCTGTTTTACTTCCATTAAAAGTTTTGGAACCATGGAGCTCATCTAATAGCGCTTCAAATTCATCCTCGGTAATATCTTCCATGTCGTCATTCGATTCATCGCTTTTTACCTCAACCACCTCTTCTGTAACCACAGGAACTTCAGGGGTAGGCGAAGATGGATCTTCTGATTCAGGTTTGCTCAAACGGTGAAGGGTTTCGATAAGTTGGGGGTCGGCTGCTTCCAGGGGTTCGCGCTTTTTTACACTCTCAAACATTTCTACAACCACATCTGTGGCTTGCAAAATAACATCCATCAACTCAGGTGTTAACGTTCGTTGCCCATTTCGCATAGTATCGAAAACGTTTTCGGCACCATGACAAATGTCCACCAGCTCAGTGAGCGACAAAAACCCTGCCCCCCCTTTTACCGTGTGGTAGCCACGAAAAATCGCATTCAATAAGTCAGAATCATCAGGGTTGTTTTCAAGATCTACAAGCTGCTCTTGCAGTTGCTCTAGTAGTTCACCTGCTTCTACTAGAAAGTCCTGTAGAATCTCTTCATCAACTTCAAAAGACATGAATAAATACCTCTTAAAACCCTAGACTAGACAATAAGTCATCTACATCGTCTTGACTGGTAACTACATCGTCTCGCAATTCTGCATCAATAATAGGTCCTTCAGCTTTCACCACTTCTGTTTCAGCTTTAGATTTGTGAGGACTTTCATCTGCTTTTGTGATTAATGGACTGGTTTCAGAAGCACCAAAGACTTTCAACATATGGACTAAACTATCTTCCACTTCTTTTACAAGTTCAATGACTCTGCGTATCACTTGTCCGGTAATATCTTGATACCCTTGAGCCATCAGTATATCGGTTAACAAACCTGTCAATTTATCGGTATCTTTTGAAGACTCCTCCAACAAAGCATCCAAGTCATTGCACAAGGATTTAAATTCACCCAGTTGCAATTCCCTCGACATCAGCTTTTTCCATTCCGGTAGCAAATTACTAATTCCGGAATGCAGTTTTTCAGCAATTGGCATACTCGCTTCCACGGCATCCATTGTATTATTGGCTGCTTTTTCGGTCGTTTCTAAAACATAATTGAGACGACTTTGCGCATCGGGAATATCTTCGTTGGCTAAATCTGAAATACGTTCGTCGAGTTGAAAGCTGTTCAGGGAATCATGAAGTTGGCGGGTCAATTTCCCCACCTCTGCAAATAATTCAACAGAATTAGTTAACGAGGTTTCTTCAAGTAATTCACTGGCTGCCTGGTTATCTCCACGCTCCAGCAACTCAACTAATTTTTTAGCATCATCAAGAGACATTGGAGCTTTATTAGAACCGGTCATATAGACACTCCTAACTTCATTACAGATTAATTATCAACCAAGTCTCTCAAAAATTTTGTCTAGCTTTTCCTTTAACGTTGCCGCAGTAAAAGGTTTTACAACGTAACCGTTTACACCGGCTTGCGCGGCCGCAACAATTTGCTCTTTTTTAGCTTCAGCAGTAACCATTAACACAGGTAAATGTTTTAAACTATCATCTGCGCGTATTGCTTTGAGCAAGTCAATTCCTTGCATTCCTGGCATATTCCAATCAGTTACCACAAAATCAAAGTCACCTTGTTGCAGCATAGGTAGTGCGGTACTGCCGTCATCGGCTTCTTGAACACTGGTATATCCCAGATCTTTAAGTAAATTTTTGATGATACGTCTCATCGTTGAAAAGTCATCAACAACAAGAATTTTCATATTTTTATCCAAAACTATCTCCAATGAGGATTAAATCAAATGGTGTTTTATTATTCTTCGCTTAATCGCCAAGATTGCATTTTGCTTTTCAGTTTTAGCATTGCTTGACTGTGAATTTGGCTCACTCTAGACTCACTGACTTCGAGTACTTCGCCAATTTCCCTAAGATTCAACTCCTCATCATAATACAATGACAAGACGATTGCTTCTCGTTCTGGTAATGTCGTGATTGCATGGGCTAATGCTTTTTGAAATGAACCTTGTAGTAAATCTTGAAATGGCGTATCACTGCCTTTATTTTGCTCAGTAGAAATAACATCTTCAGTAATACCCAAGTCTTCGATACCGATGATTTTGCCAGCGTTAACTTCATTCAACATTTGATGATATTCAGCTAAACTGACTTCTAACTTTTCAGCGATGTCTACGTCTCTGGCATCTCTACCCGTTTCACGCTCAACCTGATTAATAGCTTGGGTGATTGCCCGACCATTTTTGTGAACAGATCTTGGTGTCCAGTCACCTTTGCGGATTTCGTCTAACATGGCACCGCGAATACGGATCCCTGCAAAGGTTTCAAAACTTGCCCCCTTAGAGCCATCGAAATTTTTTGCAGCTTCAAGCAATCCAATCATGCCAGACTGAATTAAATCATCCACTAAAACACTGGCTGGTAACCTGGCTAACAAATGATGCGCAATACGCTTAACCAAGGAAGCATGTCTTTCTACAAGTTGAGCCAAATCGGCTTGTTGTTGATAAGCTGCTGCCCTTTTATTCACCGTTGCCCACCTACCATTTTCTCGCTGACAAGTTGTTCTAGGAAGAACTCTAAATGCCCACCGGGTTGATTAGGGATTGGCCAATGAATAGCTTTATCTGCGAGTCCTCTAATGGCCACAGATGCTGGTGAACCTGGGTATGCATCTACAATGGCTTTTTGTTTGCGAACGGATTTTCGAATATTTTCGTCGTAAGGAACGGTTGCGACGAGCTCTAGCGCAACATCAAGAAAGCGGTTAGTCACTTTAGATAACTTAGCAAATAACTCTTGACCTTCGCGCATATTACGCACCATGTTAGCCACAATTTTAAAGCGAAACACACCATGCTCTCTATTCAGTAACTTAATCAGAGCATAGGCGTCAGTGAGTGACGTTGGTTCATCACATACCACCATCATGATATCTTGAGAGGCTCTGGAGAAACTTAACACCATATCGGAAATACCTGCCGCAGTATCGACAATAAGCACGTCTATATTAGTGCGCAATTCACTAAATGCTCGGATCAGACCAGCGTGTTCCGTCGGACTAAGCTCCGTCATTGATTGGGTACCGGAGGTTGCCGGCGCAATCAAAATCCCATGGGGTCCCATCACTAAGACTTCATCTAAGGTACACTCACCAGATAAAACATGGGAAAGATTTTTTTCTACTCGCAAGCCTAACATGACGTCAACGTTTGCCAACCCTAAGTCAGCATCCAATACCATGACGCGCTTGCCCATTTTAGCCATTGAGATAGCCGTATTTAAGGTGATATTAGTTTTACCAACTCCACCTTTGCCACCGGTTACCGCAATCACTTTAATTAATCGAGATTGATTCATTCGTCTTAAGCTTCTCGCTTGGTCGTCGATCATATTGCTAATGCCGATTTTTTCTGTTCTGAATTAGCAGTATGGATCAAACCATATTTTTTATAAAGCTTAGCTGCTGCAGAGATTAAAAACTTCGCATCTGCAACTTTAATATCTTCCGGGACTCGTTGCCCATCGGTTAAATAGCTTACAGCTAGCTTATGTTCTATTGCCACACTTAACGCTTCTCCGAGACTATAACTCTCATCGAGCTTGGTTAAAATACATCCCTGCAAATCAGTTGTGCTAAATGCACTAAGAGTATGTTCCAACACTTTATATTGAGCATTGGCTTGAATTACAACATACTTCTTGATGTTAGCACATGAATGCTGATTTAAGGTATCTAACTGCTTGATTAAGCGAGAATCTCTTTGCCCAAAACCGGCAGTATCAATTAAAACCAAACGTTTGTTGCGTAGTTGAAAGAGTATATCTGACAATTCTTCTGCGTTTTGTGCTTTTTTTACGCTACAGCCAATAATTTTACCGTAAGTTGCCAATTGTTCAAAAGCTGCAATACGATAGGAATCAATTGTCACCATGGCAATTTGGTCTGCGCCGTACTTTTGCGCGGCTCTAGCAGCCAATTTTGCAATAGTTGTGGTTTTACCCGTGCCCGTAGGTCCCACAAGGGCAACCACACCTTTGTCAGCAAGAATAGCATTACCCGTGGTTTGAATACGATTAGACAATAGTTTAAGTAAAAATAACCATGCTTGTCTTTCATCTGCATTTTCGGGGGTATAAGACACTATGTCATCGGCAATTTGGCTACTTATGCCCATATCAACTAATCGTGAGGTTAAATATCCATGCATAGGATGAGCACTTTGACGCTCTTGCTTGAGCAATCCAGAAACTTGAAATTGAAGAACGTTTCGTAACGAATTCAACTCGCTCTTTATTTCACTTATGGCGGAACTTGACACCGTTTCAGGGGTAGCACTTTTTACCTGACTTAGGTTATTCACGTTGTGAACATGGCTTTCACTCTGGGCATCGGAAGAATTCGCAGCGGCTTGCTTTTCGAGTAATTCACGCAAACTGTCTGGGCCAGTATCACCAATAATTTCACTTAGGCTGGGGACTTTTTGCTTACTAACTGGTGCACTTTGCCCTTGGGTCAATTTAGCGCTGCTAGAATGTGACTGGGCATGCTTCCCAGTGGTTGCGGTACTATTCACACCGGTGCTAGGTTGCATATTAATGTGATTAGGTTCGCCAATGGCTTCCGGTTTTGCTTGATCGTATGCCGCAACAATCTCAATTCCTTCCGAAGTTTTCTTGTTGGACATAATCACTGCATCTCCACCAAGTTCTTTTTTAACTTGGTTAAGTGCATCACGCATGTCTTTTCCGATAAAACGTCTAATTTTCACATTGCCCCCCAAAGAAGCATCTGGTCTAGTTTAAATAAATTACTCTGCGCCATTTTATTGACCCACTGCACTGACAATTCGAATTTGTTTGTCGCTTGGAATTTCCTGATAAGACAACACATGCAATCCCATCACTGAATGTTTGAAAAACTTTGAAAGTACAGGTCTGAGCATACCCGAGGTCAGCAGAACAGCAGGCTCACCTTCAAGCTCTCTTTGTTGCGACGCTTCTGTTAACGAAGTTTGCAATTTTTCTGCCAAGCCTGGCTCTATTCCCGCACCATCTTCCCCACCGGCTTGCAATGATTGATGGAGCATTTGTTCTAAATCTGGTGCCAATGTAATAACCGGTAACTCTTGTTCGTTATTATTGATTTCCTGCACAATCAAGCGTTTTAACGATATTCTCACCGCAGAAACCAACACATCTGGATCTTGAGTTTTAGGACCATATTCACAAAGGGTTTGTACAATGCTACGCATATCACGAATAGGCACGCCCTCGTAAAGTAGGGTTTGCAACACTTTCACTATTGTGCTCAATGGCAGGACTTCTGGTACTAACCCTTCAACTAATTTAGGGCTGTTTTTAGCGAGCATATCGAGAAGTTGTTGCACTTCTTCATGACCTAATAATTGATAGGCATTATTGGTGAGCAATTGGCTAAGGTGTGTTGCAACGACGGTAGCGGCATCTACAACGGTATAACCTAAGGTTTGCGCGTGCTCCCGCTGTTGCGGACGGATCCAAACGGCTTCTAAACCAAACGCCGGATCTCGTGTTGCGGTGCCGTCTAACTTTCCAAATACTTGTCCAGGATTGATAGCCAATTCATCATCATGACTAATCTCAGCATCCCCCACAGTTACGCCTAGCATAGAGATGGTGTAACTATTTGGGTTTAAATCTAGATTATCGCGGATATGCACAGGAGGAATTAAGAACCCCAATTCTTGAGATAACTTTTTACGGACACCTTTTATGCGCGTCAGTAGCTCTCCACCTTGGGTTTTATCCACCAGTGGTATTAAGCGATACCCCACTTCTAGACCAATGGTGTCAACATGTTGTACATCATCCCAACCAAGCTCTTTAATCTCTTGAGGTTGGCTTGGCTCCTGAGTATTTTCCAATACCTGAGGTTCCGCCGCTTGTTTCTTTGCATTCCAAAAGTTGTAGTAGGCTACGCCACCAACAAAAGCGCTAAAACCAAGAAAAGCTAAATGAGGCATTCCTGGTACTATGCCCATCACGAACAAAATGCCAGAGGTCACATAAAGGGCTTTTTGATTCCCTAATTGACGTCTCATTTCCTGACCCATTTCTTGTGAATCATTTTCACGGGTCACAATAATGGCAGTAGCAACCGATAGTAATAAGGAAGGTATTTGGGCAACTAGGCCATCACCTATGGTCAGTATTGTGTATATTTCAATCGCTTCACTAAAGGCTAAGTCATGCTGAATAATACCGATAAACAAGCCACCAACAATATTAATA
This sequence comes from Aliiglaciecola sp. 3_MG-2023, assembly GCF_030548205.1. Taxonomy (GTDB): domain Bacteria; phylum Pseudomonadota; class Gammaproteobacteria; order Enterobacterales; family Alteromonadaceae; genus Aliiglaciecola. The sequence continues at coordinate 31,845 of NZ_JAUORV010000009.1, forward strand.
AGCATAATGAATAAACCAGCGACGGCATCTCCTTTTACAAACTTCGATGCACCGTCCATTGAGCCGTAAAAATCCGCTTCGCTAGTAATTTCCATGCGTCTTTTTCTTGCTTCGTCTTGATCAATATAGCCAGCATTCAAATCCGCATCTATTGCCATTTGTTTACCCGGCATGGCGTCCAAGGTAAAACGTGCACTTACTTCTGAAATACGTCCTGCACCAGCGGTTACCACTTTAAAGTTAATGATCAGTAAGATGGCAAAAACCACAATACCTACTGCATAATTGCCTCCAATGACCACTTCACCAAAAGCTTGTATAACCTTACCGGCGGAATCGCCACCTTCATGTCCCTCTAATAAGACAATTCGAGTGGAAGCTACATTTAATGCCAAACGCAGTACCGTCGCGACTAACAATACGAGAGGGAAAATACCAAAATCCACAGGTTTATTGGTAAAAACTGCCACCAAAATGACCATAAGTGATAGGGCGATATTAAAACTAAAAAGAATATCCAGCAGAAATGCAGGCATCGGTAGAATCACCATGCCCATAATGGCTAGCACTACGATTGGGGCGCCGATCCCATTCATAAAGCTCTTGACCTGATTTTTATCTACCCGATTAAGGTAACCTGCAAGTTCCATAAACAATTTTTTGACGGTTGTGAATATAATCATAGGTTTTGCAACAAACGCGCCAAAAATATCGACTGATAATTGACGTTTTCCTAACTTAGAATAATCAACTAAACCAATAGGACACGGTTGCTAAGGAAATTGGGGGGGGGTAATTGAAATAGCACGTAATAAGCGTTTTAGTTGAGCTAGATGTGAGTGTTAGATAGCCGCGTTTCGTAGTGTTCTTGGAACAACAAACATAAAAAAACCCGGCAAAACTGCCAGGTTTTTTGATAAATTAGTTTAGCTTACTTAGCAGCAATTTTTCTGCGCACTAATAAACCTAGGCCAGCTAACATAAGCACTAAAGCCGAAGGCTCTGGAACATAGGTTACGTCGCCAAGTGTTGCAGTACCAAAGGCGTCTTCAAAAATGTCGACTATATCGCCATTTGCATCGTAGAAATATTCATCAATAGCAAAAAAACCATCGAAATTGCCAACATCTAACGTTAATACGTAGTCTGGCATAGCGCCAAATAAAGCGAATGTTTCCTCCAAAAATTCTAACCCAGCATTTGGATCAAATGGATTAATACCCGCTATAATTGGAAGACCAAAATCCGCTGACTCACCATCAGCCATGGTTAAAGCTAAGTCACCGATAGACAAATCAAGGTCTACAGTGCTTAAGAAACCTACTGCATCCGCGTCTTCAGTATTGTAAGTAACAGAACCTATAACCTGAGGACCTAAATCAATATTGAATGGATTAAAATCAGAATACCAAACATCTGCATAGATATCTTGTTGAATAATCGCGCCAGCGTTTGCTGACAGAGACATTCCCAATGTTGTTGCCATAAGACCTGTCGCGAGCAAAACTTTTTTCAAATACTTCATACTAGTGAACCTTAATTATTGTTTTAAACGATTTCGTTCATTATTTATTGTTATTGTTATAGTGTTTTTGAATCATCGGTCACAACTTAAACAGTACGACCTCTGCCACTAAGTAAAGCAATTACCGAACCAATTTATTTTTATCAAAATAATCAGTAACTTATTTTCACATGAATAAATAGGGCAAGAGAGATCGTTAAAATATTTGACACTTAATCGCTATATCATTGCTCACTTTCTGGTGTTTTTTTATGCGTCTGTTTTTGTTCTGATGTTTTTTCTTGCTCTGGCTCCGATACTTTATTCGGTGATACGGCAAAATCGCAATCGGACTCTTCATGGTCGCCAACCACATCTTCCAATCGCACTTTATCGACACTGCGAAAAGTGTTAATTGGTCCTGCTAACGCATACAAGGCGAAAACGAAAAACAATACTAAAGAAGGAGCGGTAGCCACTATGATGAAAACCAACATCACGATTAATAGCCCAACAAAAGGTACCTTGCCATGCCAGTCCACTTCTTTGAATGAATTGTATTTGAAATTACTCACCATTAATAAACCAGCTAAGCCAGTTAGCACAGCAACGACAAGACCAAACTCTTTACCATCAACATCATAATCAACGCCAACCCATACCATACCCGCAACCAATGCCGCAGCTGCTGGACTAGCCAACCCTTGGAAGAATCGCTTGTCGGCTACCCCTAATTGGGTATTAAACCTAGCGAGCCTCAATGCTGCGCCTGCAACATAGATAAAAGCAGCTAACCAGCCTACTTTACCTAAATCAGTTAACCCCCAATTATAAGCAACAAGAGCTGGTGCCATTCCGAATGACACCATGTCTGCCATGGAGTCGTATTCAGCACCAAACTCGCTTTGGGTATTTGTCATACGTGCAACTCGGCCATCAAGGCCATCAAATATCATCGCCACAAAAATCGCAACGGCGGCGGCTTCAAATCGACCATTCATTGATGCAACCACGGCATAAAAGCCAGAAAACAGACCTGCCGTTGTCAGCAAATTTGGCAATAAATAAATACCTTTACGTTTAGATTCTGACATTATTCCCCCTTCAAAATGAGCGCACAAGATAGCACAACCCTGAATTAGCTCAAAATCATAGATACATTCATATGGTTTAATTTTACCCCTTACAATGACAAATATAAGTTTTCTTTTTGAAAAAACTTTTACAGTTTGTGTTTTCCATTTTAATTTTGCGCTTATTCCTCAACATACCTATGTGACAAACGATATACACAACAGCATTCAATCCCAGGCTACAATTGGTCTTTCGAAGATTTGAAGGGTGGCATTTTGTTTAAGTAGCCATTTGGAAACAGGTAATTTTTTTACTGTCCATTATTTTTACAGTAGAACTATTCCACCTGATAAAAAATCACCAAAAAAACGCGCAAGCCCTTGTTTACAGTGAATTAACTAAAGTTGGTTTAATTATTGCTTAAGACCTCTGGCAAAGGCTTAGGCCAACAGTTTCGAAGATGTAGGAATAATAGTTATGGTTAATAAAATTTTAGCGGGTTTTTTCGCATTGGCAGTAGCAGGTTACGCCTCAGCAGGCACAACAACCTATGAAACCCAATCCTGGAATTTAGCTTCAAGTGGCAGTTGGGGATCGAATTCCCTTAGTTATACCTCTGGAACAATCGGTATGACGGTAACAGCTTGGTCATCAACCGGCTATGCCAGTTGTGGCACGGGCCCAGAGTGTAACAGTAGTAATGTCGCATACGATCAAGACCCGTTTATCGAAAGCGCAGATTTACAACGTTACTCCTCTGGTCTTGGCGCAATAAACGACGATGATTCTGATTATTCTCCTCATCATGCTTTAGATAATAAAGGTAGTAGTAGCGGTTGGCTTGACTACGACATGGTGTTGTTTGAATTTGATACTGCGGTAGAGTTAACCAGTATTAAAGCTGGTTGGACTAAAAATGACTCTGATGTCAGTATTTTGGGTTATACAGGTACAGGCGATTTAGGAAGCACACCATTTTCAACCAGCACCAAATGGAGCGATTTGATGTCTGATGGTTGGGGATATCAAACTGACAAATTTAATATTGGTACTAACACCGCAACCATATCTGCCGGATTTGAATCCAAGTATTGGTTAGTGGGCGTATATAACTCGGTTTTTTCAGGTAATTCTGGAGACAACTATTACGATGCGATTAAATTAAAGAACATCACGACTCGTAAAAGTGAAGGTCAAACCCAAGAAGTACCTGAGCCAGCAACATTCGCTTTATTGCTAATTGGTGCTGCGGCGATATTTAGACGCAAACTGTCAGCCTAAACAATAAATCTGTGAAAAAGACGGTTCGCCGTCTTTTTTTATGCCTGCTTGTTAGCGATATAACCTCCTCTATGTTCAGTATTTTATCCACTAACGGTGTAAAGTCTTTACGCTTTGCGGTATCTTGTTGTATCAACTTACGAACAATCCTTGAGCTCACAATTATAGAGAGATCTTACGTGGTGAAACTTGCCAAAAAAATATCTATCGCTGCCTTATTGTTATTGAGCAGTCAGGTTTTCGCACAGAGCAGTAGTGAATTTTATGAAAAAGCTCTGGCCTCATTTGAAGATAAAGATTTTGAAACTGCTTATATCCACCTAAAAAACAGCTTAAAAGAAAATGAAGATAACCTTCCCGCTAAAATACTCATGGGAAAAGTATTATTGATTAGCGGCTATATGTATGAATCAGAAGAAATTTTAGAAGAAGCTTTAGCTATGGGTGCAGACCCTAGTTTAGTTGTCGATACCCTTGGTAAAGTTTGGCTTTATACTAAGCAAAATGAAAAAATCATTGATAGCCAATTCAATAACCTTAGCGCCAAGAGTTTAAATGAATGGCAAATTATTGTTGCCACAGCCCAGTTAAATCTTAAAAATGTTGAAGCAGCACGTCAGGGTTATGAGTTAGCTTTAAAGAATGATCCAGCCAATATTCGAGTTCTCAATGCCCTTTCCTCTCTTGAGATGCGAGATGAAAAATACGACAAAGCATCGTCCTATTTAGAACTGTCAATTGCTTTAGAACCTGACAACGCACAGACTCTGCGGATAAAAGGTGATTTATATCTTTTTCAACAAAAGTTGGACGAGGCAATTAAATATTATCAACAAAGTTATGCTCTTGAACCTGAAGACCCAATCATAAAACGCTCATTAGTTAGTGCGTATTTGAAAAATCAAGATATCGACTCTGCCAAACAACTTTTAGATGAAATATTAGAACAAACACCTGGTGATCCTACCGGCATGCTATTGAAAGCGTGGTTATTGGCGAAGAATCAATTGAGTGATGATGCCGCTAGAGAATTGGAAAAGTTAAGCGCTCAGTTAGCCGGTCTTAGTGAAGAAAGTTTGCAAGACGATCCCTCTTTATTTTACGTGAGTGCGTTGTCTGCTTATGCACTACAGAATTACATTCAAGCAAAAACGTTTTTCATTCAGTATCTTAACTTTGTGCCAGATAATTTAGAAGCGGTAGCTTTATTAGCAAAAACACATTTAAAACTAAATGAATCGAAACTTGCCCTTGAAGTGATGCAGCGACATGAACGCCACCTCATTGAAAAACTCGACAACGCTTTACTCCTTGCCGAATTATATTTAGCCAATGACAAAGCGTTTAAGGCTGTCGAAATATCAGGAAAATTGAAAAAGCAGTATCCTGACAACCCCAACGTAGAATTATTAGAAATAAAAACCCTACAATCTCGGGGTAAAGTTGAAGATGCCTTAGCACAACTAGAGCAATCTAAACATGCAAAAACGAACCTTAGGTTTGTGATTTTACGCAGTGAATTATTGATGAACCTGAATCGGTTAGCGGAAGCCGATGAAATAGCTGATCAACTCCTAGAAGCAGTACCAGAAAATATTGATTTTCTTAACTTAAAAGCAGGAATTCAGATTCGCCTAGGTAAGCCTACGGAAGCCGAAGAATACCTAGACAAAGCACTAGCCATTAATCCTGATCACTTTTCAGCACAATACAATAAGGCTAATCTCCTAAGCTCCCGAGGTAAACATCAAGAAGCACTGGAAATTGTCGAAAAACTTAACACCATCCAACCTGATAACATCCGTGTACTAACCCTTTTGGCCCGCTGTCAATTTAATGCAAGTATGTTAGAAGACGCGGAAAAAAACCTGCAAAGAGTACTACAAAAAGACATTAACAATTTGGCAGCACTTGAATTATTAGCCACGATTTATACTCAGCAAGGTGAGCTTGAAAGAGCCGTTAGACAATTAAATATTGCAATTAAAACTGAGCCGGATGCGGCTGTTTATCAGATGCGTCGAGTAGAGCTATACATTGCGTTGAAGCAAACGGATAGAGCCGCTCGGGAAATTAAAAAGATCTACAATTTGGTTCAAGATAATGCAATAGGCTTAGTTGAATTAAGTAAACTCCAGTATAAAGCAGGCCTGATTGAAGACGCTAAACAAAGCATTGTCGAAGCTTACCAAATTCATCCTGATAGCTTATTCTTAGCCACTGAATATATAAGTTTACATCTAGCAACGAATGATCTTAACAGTGCCAGTGAAATGGTTGAGAAGTGGTTGAAGACCCACCCACAAGAGTCAAGACTGTTGATATTATCGGGTGACTTAAATATCGCAAAAAATGCACTCGAAAACGCCTTTGACAATTACTTTAGCGCCTTACAGATCAATAATTTAAACCGCAACGCCATGTTTAAATTATATCAACTCGCTTCCAGAGGGATTAACAATAATAAATTTGAAACTTTTGTCACGGATTTTTTAGAACAGAACCCAGAACAACATTTTCAACGTAGTATCTATGCAGACTATTTACTGAATTTAAATCGTTTTGATGAAGCCACACCCCATTATAGAAAGCTAGTAACGGTTGAAAACATACCTAATAAAGCATTTATGCTCAATAATTTAGCCAATATTTATGTGGCCAAAGATTTAGCCAAAGCAGAGCAATATGTCGAGCAAGCATTAGCCATTGAATCTGAAAACTCAGCGATTTATGACACTCAAGGGTGGATAAAAACCTTGCAAGGTAAATACAATGAAGCACTTACTATACTGCGCAAATCATTTGCTATGGATTCTAATTCCCCTTCGAATCAGTACCATTTAGCCGTCACTTTACAAAAACTTGGTAGAACAGCTGAAGCCAAAACTTCAGTGCAAAGAGCCTTAAACGCTAACCAAGATTTTATGGAAAAGAAACAAGCAGAAGAATTGCTAAATCAGTTATAAAACACGCCCTCTAATTAAGCAACATAGTAAAAAACGCCGCCTTTAAATAATAAGGCGGCGTTTTAGTTTTTAGTTGAATCGCATCAACATCAGCGAGACAAAGGTTTTATCCCCTTGCTTAACTGATTTTCAAAGCATCTCCATCCATATCAATTCGAATAGTACTATCAGGTTGAATATCGCCAGCTAGCAGGCGTTGTGCTAGCGGGTTTTCAATTTCTATTTGAATTGCCCGTTTAAGGGGTCGTGCTCCGTATACAGGGTCAAATCCTGCTTCGGCTATTTTTTCCAAAGCCGCGGGAGATAGGTCTAGTTCAAAGCCTTTCTCAAGCAAGCGTTCACGTAAAGACGATAATTGTATTTTCGCTATTGCTTTAATTTGCTCTAAGCCAAGGGGATGGAAGACCACCACATCATCAATACGGTTAATAAACTCGGGTCTGAAATGCTGTTCGACCGTTTGCATCACCATATTTTTCATTTCATCATATTGACTCTCTTGGTGTTTATCTTGGATCACATCAGAACCAATATTTGAGGTCATGATAATAACCGTATTTTTAAAGTCTACGGTTCTTCCTTGTCCATCTGTTAAACGGCCGTCATCAAGGACTTGAAGCAATATATTAAACACATCGGGGTGAGCTTTCTCCACCTCATCCAATAAAATAACGGAATAGGGTTTTCTTCTCACAGCTTCAGTTAAGTACCCCCCTTCTTCATAACCGACATAACCCGGAGGCGCGCCAACTAAACGAGAAACAGAGTGTTTTTCCATAAACTCTGACATGTCTATTCTTACCATCGCTTGCTCGGTATCAAACAAGAAGTTGGCTAAGGATTTACATAACTCGGTTTTACCTACCCCCGTTGGACCTAAGAACAAAAATGAACCTATAGGTCTACTTGGGTCAGACAGTCCCGCTCGGGAACGTCGAATAGCGTTACTGACTGCATTCACCGCTTCAGTTTGGCCGATTACACGACTTTGCAGAGCTTCTTCCATGCGCAGTAATTTGTCTTTTTCTCCTTCGAGCATTTTGCTCACAGGAATGCCCGTCCAACGCGACAGCACATCTGCTATTTCGTTTTCCGTCACTTTGTTTTTCAACAACTGGGTTTCAGTTTGTTCAGCTTCTGATGCTTGTTCTAGCTTTAGCTCTAACTCTGGAATACGGCCATATTGCAATTCAGACATCCGATTAAGATCAGACGCCCTACGTGCGATTTCCATATCGAGTTTGGCTTGTTCAAGCTCAGATTTAATGTGTTGGGTACCTTGCATGGCACTTTTTTCAGTATTCCAAATCGTTTCAAATTCAGAAAATTTATTTTCGAGTTGCTCGCGCTCCAACTCAATGAGCTCTAAACGCTTATGACTGGCATCATCCTTTTCTTTAGATAATGCCTGCTCTTCAAGTTTTAACTGTATAATTCTACGCTCTAAACGATCCATATCTTCTGGTTTAGAGTCCATTTGCATACGAATACTTGATGCTGCTTCGTCAATGAGATCAATAGCTTTGTCAGGTAATTGCCGATCCGGAATATAACGATGAGACAATGATGCCGCAGCAACAATTGCCGGATCCGTAATATCGACTGAATGATGCAACTCATACCGCTCTTTAAGTCCACGCAATATGGCAATGGTGTCTTCCACACTAGGCTGATCTACAATGACCTTTTGGAAACGACGCTCTAGTGCAGCATCTTTTTCAATATATTGGCGGTATTCATCTAATGTCGTTGCTCCAACGCAATGTAGCTCACCTCGCGCCAAGGCCGGTTTTAGCATATTACCGGCATCCATTGCACCTTCGCCTTTGCCCGCTCCCACCATTGTATGCAACTCGTCAATAAATAGGATCACCCGACCTTCTTCTTTAGAAAGCTCGTTTAAAACGGCTTTTAAGCGTTCTTCAAACTCACCTCTAAATTTGGCACCTGCGATAAGTGCGCCCATATCCAAAGATAAAACTCGCTTATCCTTTAGTCCCTCAGGTACTTCAGAATTAATGATCCTTTGTGCCAAGCCCTCTACAATCGCGGTTTTACCCACACCAGGCTCACCAATTAACACGGGGTTATTTTTAGTGCGGCGTTGTAAAACTTGAATAGTACGGCGGATTTCTTCATCCCGGCCAATCACTGGGTCAAGTTTTCCTTGCTCAGCTCTTTCTGTGAGATCCGTAGTGTACTTTTCTAATGCTTGACGAACGTCTTCTGCATTAGGATCTGTTACTTTTTGACCACCGCGCATGGTTTCTATACCTTGCTCGATTTGCTCTTGAGTAATACCTAATTGACGGAAAATGTCCCCCAATTTGCCTTTATCTTGCAAAGCCGCCAGCACGAATACTTCAGAACTGATGTATTCATCCTTGCGTTTTTGCGCAATTTTATCGCTCAGGTTAAGCAACACTATGGTGTCTTTACTCAATTGCACATCACCGCCTATGCCCTCAACTCTGGGCAATCTTTCGATCGCTTCAGCCAAGGAAGAACGCAGCGCATTGACATTGGCGCCAACACTATCAAACAGCGAGCGAATCGAACCACCCTGCTGATTGAGCAAAGCCGTCATTAAGTGTACAGGATCGATGTATTGATGATCTCTGCCCAATGCTATTGATTGTGCGTCAGAGATTGCCATCTGAAATTTACTGGTAAATCTATCTAATCGCATAAAATTTCCTCAAAATTGATTTACTAGATTAATGGGTACTTTTAGTAACCAATTCAAGGTAACGATGTAGTTTGATTGATCTAGATCAGTAAAAACGTTAATTTTTTGAGGCTATTTAGGGTTGAATCTTGGTTTCAAAAATTTGTGCTAAAAAAAGATTATATTTTACACAATGCGTTGGATTTTTATTGCAAATAAATCCCGCACACAAAACGACCTGTTTGGGACTGACCTTGATGCTGAGCGTAGCGATGGGAATAAAAGTCAGCATGATGAACATAGGTACAGATACCACTTTCAACAACGTTATTTACGCCAATGGCACGGCACTTTTCACGAGCGATTTTGGCTAAACTGCACAAGTATTTTCCATGCTCCACATCCGCAACAAATGCCTCTGGGTAGTTAGCAAATACTTGCTTTAAATCTTCAGATACTTGGAAATGTCGTTGTGAAATATGCGGACCAATCCAAATTGTTAAGGTGTCTGGATCACAATTCATGCTAGCAAGGGTATTTTCAATCACACCATTCACCAATCCCCTCCAGCCAGCGTGAATTGCCGCCACACAAGTACCGGCGGTATTGGCGACTAAAATTGGCATACAGTCAGCAGTCATCACCGCGCAGACGTTTTTTGATTCAGTGGTAAAACTGGCGTCTGCTTTGGCCACTTCTAAGGGCAAAAAATAATCTTTAGTGATGCGTACACAGCGAATTCCGTGTACTTGGGTTAGCCAAGCGATTGAATCACTCAGGGGCAATGCATCCCGATTTAACTGCACATCTGCTGAGTTATCGCCAACGTGCATCGCCAAATTATTACTGTCATAAGGCGGCTGACTTGCGCCTATATTACGTGTAGTGTAAAACGCCTTAACACCCGCAGGTAAGTTCCAGTGCGGCGTCCGAATAGGGCTTGTTAACACGGCTTCAGTCATCGGCAATTCCATGTTCGCTAGTATCTTCTTTTAGCACACTGAGAAGTTCCACCATGTCATCCGGTAACGGCGCTTGCCAACTCATCCACTCCCCTGTCGTTGGGTGAGATAATTCCAATTGAATAGCGTGTAATGCCTGACGTTTAAACCCCCTAAGCATATTAATCATATCTTCAGAACAGGCCTTAGGCAGGCGCGGTCTGCCCCCGTACAACACATCGCCCACTAGGGGATAACGTAAATGCGCCATATGAACGCGAATTTGGTGGGTGCGGCCAGTTTCTAATTTTAATCGCAGATGAGTATGGGCGCGAAACTTTTGTTTAATACGATAGTGAGTCACGGCTGGCTTGCCAGTTTCACGAACCGCCATACTGGTGCGTTTAGTGGGATGACGACCAATAGGCGCATCCACTATCCCACCAGCAACCATAGTGCCATAGACTACCGCTTCGTATTCTCGACTAATTTCTCGCGCTTGCAGTTGTTCAACAAGATGAGTTTGTGCAGGCACTGTTTTGGCAACCACCATCAGACCCGTCGTATCTTTATCGAGACGGTGAACTATGCCAGCTCTAGGCACACTAGCAACCTCTGGAGCGTGATTTAACAACGCATTTAAAATTGTTCCATCAGCGTTACCTGCCCCCGGATGAACGACCAAATCAGTGGGTTTGTTAATTACCAATATATGCTCATCTTCATAGACAATGTTCAGTTCAATATCTTGTGCTTTGTGATTTTCCTGAATTTGCAACCAGGCTTCGATAGCAATTTGTTCACCACCAAACACTTTTTCTCTGGGTTTATCACAAACAGAGCCGTTTAAATGAACATTTCCGGCTAAAATCCATTCTTTTAAGCGAGATCGTGAATAATCAGGGAACAATTCGGCTAAAGCTTGATCTAACCGTTTACCAATTAACGTTTCTGGTACATCTGCAGAGAGTTTTATCGCTTGTGGATCGCTGGGCATGTAAAATAGTGTCCTTTAAGAGCTGTGTTTAAGAGCTATAAAAATATAATATCCCGCAACTGGCGATTTGATTCACATTATGCGGGGACAAATGCAAACACCAGACATCACGATTAGGTGATTTATAACAAAACGTGCATCCCATGGATCCCTAGGGTAGAATGCCTCGGATCGATGGATTACTGAAAACAAAGTTTAGCGGATTTTTTAATGCCTGCTAAATCCCTGTATAGAATAAGAGTAACATGACATTTAAAAATTCATTCTACAAACTAATCGTTCTGATTTCTGTTGCCACTATGTATGGCTGTTCTTCTTCACCTGATGATGATGACATCCTAATTGGTAACAGAAGCGAAAGTGCGCTGTATGATCAAGCAAAAGAAAGTATGTCGCAAGGTAATTTCAACGTTGCCACAGAAATTTTAAGTACACTTGATTCCCGCTTCCCTTTTGGCCCCCATTCTCACCAAGTGCAACTGGATCTAATTTACTCTTATTACAAAGTAGGTAAAACAGACGAAGCTATCGCAACTATTGATAGATTTGTGCGACTTAATCCCAACCATTCAGATGTGGATTATGCACTATACATGCGTGGTCTAACTAATTTAGATGCCGACAAAAATCTTTTCCAAGAACTAGTGGGCATTGATCGTTCTGATAGAGACCCAAGCCGTTCAAGGGAAGCATTTGCTGATTTCCGGCGTTTAATCAATAAGTTTCCAGACAGTAAATACGCTGCGGATGCGAAAAAACGCATGGTTTTCATTAAAAATCGTTTAGCTAAATATGAAATAGCCATTGCACGTTTTTATATGCGTCGAGAAGCCTATGTTGCCGCAGCGAATCGCGGGCGATATGTACTTGAATACTTCCCTGACTCTAGTGAAATTCAAAATGCGTTGGAAATCATGGTTGAATGTTATGACCAATTAGACCTTGAAGACTTGAAAAACAATGCATTAAAAACCTTAAAACTAAATTATCCAGATAGTCGCTATGTAAGCTAATTTTTTAATGGTTTGATCATTTCATTAAGATCATAAAAAACCGCCGTTGATGAGTCATCAACGGCGGTTTTTTCATGCTTTAGATTTTCTAAGCGACTAAAAAAACAGGTGACTAAAGGGATTGAGTAAACGTGCAATTCCAGAAGTAAAATGTAATGGTGCGTCAACAATGGTAAACACTAAACACCCCTCACTAGCTTCGGAATAAGGCGCATGGGTATTATTAGAGTCCATCAGAATAAAGTCACCAGTATCGTAATGTGAGATACCGTCGCTGAACTCCCCATCAATGACTAACGTTAGCTCTGTGCCTCTGTGGGTATGTTCTGGTACCCGACCTTCTTTTTGCATGAAAATAAAATTAGCTTTACCCACTGGCCCTAAGTCCACTGGCGCCTGCCAAAGATTCCCCAATAAATGCGACCAATTACCGGTTTTTTCCACATAACGTTTCAGCGCCCGTGGTACGGTAAACTTACGCCCGTCCAGTTCTATTTGACGGCTTATGCTGTTACTGCTCGGTACCTCTGCAGCAGGAAGGCAGGTAATATCAGCAAGCATAGATGCAAAATCAACAACTTGCTCAGACTGGCCAACCAACCTTGCGTCATCCAGCGCCTTTGCTGATTCCCTTTCCATTTGAGCCAGTTGTTTGCGGCAAATGGGACACATGTCTGCATGGGCAGAAATAACCAGGGAAAGTGCTGGTGCGCTCAAACCTTGGGCAAATTCTCTCAGCTGTTGTTGAGAAGGGTGGAAATTAATCATCGTCTTTAATCAACTCTTTTAAGCGCTGTAACGCTAATCTGGTACGAGACTTCACAGTCCCTAAAGGAATATCTAATTGAGAAGCAACTTCCTGTTGTGATTTTCCTTCGATATAAATGGCTTCTATCACCACTTTTTGCTTCTCTGGCAGAGAGTCAAACAGGGTATTAATTTGCTGCATAGTCATTTGCTGCTCAAGGGATACCTCATTAGCATCTGCAGTATGCTCGCATAGCACTGGCCACAAATCGTCTGAGCAGATATCTTCTTTTCGATTTTGCTGCTTTCTCAGCATATCAAAACGCAAATTTCGAGCGATGGTGAAAATCCAAGTAGAAGGGGAGCCTTTTTCAGCATTAAATAAGTGCGCCTTCTGCCAGACGTTAGACATAGTGTCTTGCACTAACTCCATAGCTAAAGCTTCGTTGCCAGTTTGTTTCAAACAGTACGATCTAAGCCTGGGGGCGAAATAGTTAAATACCTCAGCAAATGAGCGCTTACACCGATTTTCAGCCACAGTGACCAAATGCTCAGACATTTCTTTGGCGCATTCTTTAGGTGTTGGTATGTTTGCATTTTTCGACTGCAATGGAATTCCGACTAACATGCGTATTTTCCTGAAATCATTCTTGTTCCAGTTTTTACGCGGTAAAATAATAAAGGATCACTTTACCAGTTGTGATAAAAATTCCAAGACTGGTCGACAATCTTTCTGCTTTAAAAATATTTGTTTCTTATCTGCATCGACGGGAAGCAGCTCTAACCAGCGATAAGCAACCCAAACTATATTCTCATATTCTGGCTCTGAATAAAGGGAATCCACTTCGGGGTAACTATCAAAAATTTCTTTTAATTTAGACGCTATAATAGTGTCTTGGCTGTCAGGTTTTGAGGGAACCCAGCTTTCCTGCCGACGGCACTGCCCTATTCTAAGGTCATCCTTTGCCGTTTCCACGGATTCGATAGTCACGCAAAAGTGCCCCTTCACAGTGATACCTAGTAAACCATCTTCCAATAAATCGAAATCTTCAACGGTAACAAAGGTCCCTATGGGATAAAAATGTTGGTTTAAGTCCTTGTCTCCCATCGTATTGAACATGCAAATAACAAATCCAGATTGTTGCGCACATGCTTCTTTCACCATGCGGATATACCTAGGCTCAAAAATGCGCAATGACATCACCCCACCTGGCAGTATGTGTGCAGACAACGGAAATAAGGGATAGGTTAAATTTTCAAAAGCCAAATTGCTGTTCCTATTAATTCATCACAGTCAATTACGCTAGTAACAGCAAATTAGATCCAATTAATTCATCCGATAATTCAGTATCATTGATAATTTAACCGCAAACGAGAATATTTTAAGTTTTAATATGATCCCAATGATAGTAGACAAAGTAATGCTAATCATGGTCAAACAAAAAATGACAACTTATGAGTTTATTAACAAAATTCGAAGATTTTTATCGAGATATATCAATACAGTCTATTGCTCGTTTAAGTGAAATCTATGCTCCAAACGCAGTCTTAATAGACCCCCTGAGCAAACACCAAGGGCTTGATAATATTCAACATTATTTTGGAAACTTGCTCACTAATACATCTAAATGTGAATGCACTATTCAACTTATAAGCCAGCTCAGATCAGATATTTTTGTGACTTGGAAAATGCTGATTATTCACCCCAAATTAAATTCAGGAAAGGAGTTTGAAATAGATGGGGTGAGTCATTTAAAAAGTGACGATGAAAAAATTATTTTTCACAGAGACTATTATGATTTAGGGGAGATGATCTACGAACAAGTTCCTGTACTAAAATTTGTGATTAAAACACTTAAAAAAAGGTTAGTGTCGTGAAAACTATTTTAATTACCGGCGCCACCTCAGGGATTGGTAAAGCGCTCTCTCTTTTGTGTGCTAACAATCAATATCAGGTGATTGCTTGCGGAAGAAATCAAGTCGAGCTGAACAAAATGGCGGTACACGATAATATTTCAACCTTAAAGTTTGATACATCCGACCAACAGCAGGTAAGCGAAGCCCTTCAAAACGTGACAATGGATATTGCCGTTTTAAACGCAGGTGTGTGCGAATATGTTGATATAGATAACTTTGAAGTTAACCTTTTTAAACGCGTATTCAATGTTAACTTTATGGGCGTAGTAAATTGCACGGCGGCTTTACTCAAAGAAAATCAACCTCCTTCACAAATTGTTATCGTGGACAGCCTTGCCAGATTGCTGCCTTTCACCAAAAGCCAAGCTTATGGTGCAAGCAAAGCCGCGTTGCATTACTTTACCAAGAGCATGCAAGTTGATTTAGCGTCTAAAGACATATTGGTGCAAAGTGCGTCGCCGGGCTTTGTGGAGACGCCATTGACCGATAAAAATGACTTTGAAATGCCCATGAAAATAAGTGTTGAAGAGGCTGCACAATCCTTTTTGCACGGCATTGAACAACGGCATTCAAGTATATATTTCCCCAAAAAATTAAGCTTTATTTTGCGTTTTTTAAATCTTTTTCCTGCATGGGCAAAATTCAAAATAAGCAGCAAGCTAAAGAACACTCAGGATACTAAATGAAAAAGCGAATAGCGATTATTGGAAGCGGCATTTCGGGGATGACATGTGGTCATTTGCTCCATGAAAAATTTGACATCACTGTTTTTGAAGCCAATGACTATATTGGTGGCCACACCGCTACAATTGACGTTGAACTGGAAGGAAAGCAATATGCCATAGACACTGGTTTTATTGTTTATAACGATTGGACCTACCCCAATTTTATTAAATTGCTTAGGAAAATTGGGATCCAAGGTCAGCCAACAGAAATGAGCTTCAGTGTTAAAAACATAAGAGACCAGTTAGAGTACAATGGCAACACAATTAATAGTCTTTTTGCTCAACGTCGAAATATTTTCCGTCCCAAATTCCATCGCATTGTCAGGGACATTTTACGCTTCAACAAATTATGTAAGCAGCTTTTTCAAGATCAAACACCTGAACAAATTGGGGAAGTCACTCTCGGCGAATTCTTAATTCAACATAAATTTAGCGAAGATTTTAATCACAACTATATTTTACCTATGTGCGCAGCAATTTGGTCAGCGACATTGGAAGACATAAAAGGGTTTCAGTTAGCCTTCTTTTTACAGTTTTTCAATAATCACGGACTATTAAACATTACTGACAGACCACAATGGTACACAATTATCGGTGGCTCCAGAGAATATATCGCCCCATTAACTAAGGGCTTTAAGGATAAAATTCTGCTCAACAGCCCAATAAGTCAGGTGGAGATTAGAGATGGTAAATACGTTATCTCATTGGCTAAGTCCAATGACGAAAATGGCAATACCGTACTTGAATTTGACGAGGTTATATTTGCTTGCCATAGCGATCAGGCACTTAAAATGATAGAACACCCAACACCGCCTCAAAAAGAGATTTTATCGGCTATGCCCTACAGTGCCAATGAAGTAGTGCTGCATACAGATACCTCAGTGTTGCCAACACGCAAGCTCGCCTGGGCCAGCTGGAATTATTTACTTAAAGGTAATCCTAACGAGCAACACGAACCAACATCCTTAACCTACAACATGAATATTTTACAACGTTTGGAATCTGAACATACCTTTTGCGTCACTTTAAATAATAGTGATCACATTGCACCGGAGAAAATTTTAAAACAGTTTGAGTATCACCATCCTCAATTTAGTTTGCAAAGCGCCAAGGCACAATCTCGCCGAGACGAAATTTGTGGAATATCAGGTATGCATTTTTGCGGTGCATATTGGTACAACGGTTTTCATGAAGATGGTGTGCGTAGCGCCTTAGATGTTTGCCGGCGATTTGGAGTAGAACTCTGATGCACAGTGCACTTTATACCGGCCAGATTTTCCATGCGCGACATTTTCCTAAAAAACATGCATTTAGCTATAAGATATTTATGTTTTGGTTGGATTTAGATGAAATAGAACAGCTGTGTGAAACAGTAAAAGGGTTTTCGCAAAATCGTTTTTCCGTGGTCAGGTTTAAACGTTCTGACTACTTAGGAAACCCCGAAAATGACCTTAAGTCTTCAGTTTTGAAAAGGATGTCAGAGTTAGCCAACAAACCACTCACAGGGAAGGTTTTTCTTTTGGGACAATTACGCATGTTTGGTTTGTATTTCAGTCCAGTGAATTTCTATTATTTACAGCAAGCCGATGGCACATTTAGCCATTTGCTTGCCGAAGTAAGCAATACACCGTGGAATGAAAGACACCATTATTTAGTTGATTTAGCGGACCAGCAAGACTGTGAAAAAGAGTTTCATGTGTCACCCTTTAATCCATTGGACATGCAATATAAATGGCAAGTTAAGCAACCTGACAAAAAGCTCAACCTCGTCCTTAGTTGCTTCAAAAAGCAGAAACATTTTGACGCAAAACTTAACCTTGTGCGCGAACCTTTGAACTCAAAACATCTTTTACGCGTATTACTAAGTATCCCAAGTATGACAATAAAAACCGTTGTTGGTATTTATTGGCAGGCATTGAAATTATTTATCAAAGGTGTGCCTTTCTATGGTCATCCTGGCAATAAGGAAAAAGAAGCAGATGTTAAATAGTGAAAACACCCTGACGGGAACGGAAACTTTATCCACAACAGACCGTATTTGCAGAAATATTTTGCTTAAAGTTTTCAGTCAAATCCCCCAAGGGATGATGACGGTAAAAGAACGTGGTGTGTTAGTAGATAGATTTGGTGACGCTAATTCGGATCTTCATGCTGAAATTAACTTTCTCGATCTCACGGCTTATCGAAAGTTGCTGTTTGGCGGCAGCGTGGCATCAGGAGAAACCTTCACTGACAATTTATGGGAAACGCCCAACCTCACTGATGTGATTCGTATCTTTGCTCGTAACTTACCAATGTTGGATGCTTGGGAAGCGAAAATGCGTTGGTTAGCGACGCCCCTTCGTCAACTCAGCCATTTGAAAAACAAAAATTCTAAGCAGCAAGCTAAAAAGAACATTTCTGCACATTATGATTTAGGCAATAAATTATATACCGAATTTTTAGATAACAGCATGATGTATTCGGCTGCCATTTATCCCACTCCAGATACCACTTTAGAACAAGCACAACAAATCAAATTAAAAACAATTTGCGACAAATTGCAGCTCACTGAACAGGATCACCTTCTAGAGATTGGCACGGGTTGGGGCGGATTGGCGATATTTGCGGCTAAACACTATGGTTGTAAAGTAACGACTACCACGATTTCCGATGAGCAATTCGCCTATGCTCAACAATGGGTTTGTGAAGAAAACCTATCAAATCACATCACTCTGCTGAAAAAAGATTATCGTGAGTTAACGGGCAAATTCGATAAATTAGTATCCATAGAAATGATTGAAGCCGTTGGCAAAACGTTCTTACCTAACTTCTTTGAAAAATGCTCTTCGTTATTAAAAAAGGATGGTTTGATGCTTTTGCAGTCTATCACCATCGACGATCGTCGCTACGAAAGTTACAGTAAAGATGTGGATTTCATTCAGAAACACATTTTCCCAGGTGGATTTTTACCCTCGCAATTTGAATTGAACCGCCACTTAAAATTGTACAGCGATATGATGATCCGCGACTCACATGACATAGGTCTTGATTACGCGCAAACCCTCAATCATTGGCACCAGCGATTTTTGGCTAAACGGGAAGTGCTTGCCAAAGAGGGATATGATGACAGGTTTGTGCGTATGTGGCGTTACTATCTTAGTTACTGTGAAGGGGGCTTTTTAGAGCGCACCATCTCAACACTACAGCTAGTGCTGAGTAAGCCATCATTTATTGGACAAGTGGTGAGATAGAGTATGTACAGAATACTCCGATTTTGTCTTATTTTAATGCTTAGCATTTACCCCCTAGGTTCAGTTATGGCAAATCCAATTGCAGATCTATCAAAAGTGGGTTCTGCCAAGTTAGAAGTGTTCTTTTTCGATATTTATTTCTCTACCCTTTACAGCAAGAGCGGCAAATACAGCGAAGATGAGCTGCCACTAGCACTACAAATAAAATACTTAAGAGCAATTAAGAGTGAAGATTTACTCAATCGCACAAAACAAGAATGGCAGAAACTCGGCTTTTCTTCCCAGGATGTGGAAAACTGGTTACAGACACTCGATTCCATTTGGCCCAATATTAATAAGCATGACGTACTAACCTTAAAGGTTGGATCTAACGGTCATAGTGAATTCTTTTTTAACGATGCGCCAATAGGCGTTATTGAAGATCAGAAATTTGGCCCAAGCTTTTTAGCCATTTGGCTAGATGAAAAGTGCAGTTATCCTAAGCTTCGTAAACAACTTATTGGGAGTTAACGATGAACCTTTTTCAATCTGCTACTGTTTGCGCAGCGGCACTAGCATTAACAGGCTGTTCAACGTCAATAGATGAGTATCAAAATACCTCACCAAAATTTGACTTGAAACAGTACTTTTCAGGAGATGTCACCGCTTGGGGGATTGTTCAGGATTATAGTCAAAAAACAGTGCGTCGTTTTTGCGTTGACATTGTTGGCACTTGGCAAGGCGATACTGGCCAATTGCATGAAACCTTTTACTACGCAGATGGTGAAACACAAATCCGAGTATGGCAGCTTAGTATTCAGCAAGATGGTTCTGTGACGGGTTCAGCGGGCGACGTTATCGGTCAAGCAAGCGGTAGTGCTTCTGGCATGAGTTTCAATTGGCATTATACCCTTAGAGTCCCCATTGATGACTCTGAATATGACCTAAAGGTAGACGATTGGATGTTTATGATGGACGATAATCGTATGATGAATCGTTCTTATATGAGTAAATTAGGTATCGGTGTGGCGGAGATATCCATCTTCTTCGACAAAACCCCGCCCATTAGAAAGTGTCAATAGACTATTCGTTAACGAGAAGCCCATATTAAGGTTCAACCACCGAAATAGGTTGTGAATACATGGGTTTCCCTTGATTGATGGCAATTTCCACACGACGATTTCGGCTTCTATCTCCAGAGTTTTCATTGGTGGATAAAGGTGAAGTATCGGCTTTACCTACAACCACCATACGCTGCTCATCAAAGCCATCAGCCTTTCTTATTTCTTCCGCGACTGCTACCGCTCTTTGGGCTGATAGATCCCAATTGGAGCGATACAATTCATTGGATATTTGCTGACTATCACTGTGCCCTGAAATTTCAATTTCACCCGGGACATCTGCCAATAATTCACCTATGGTATTCAAGATAGGTCTGAATTGAGGTTGTAAAAACGCAGAGCCTGCTGAAAATGAACCATTTTCTCGGATACGAATGATAATTTGTTGGCCTAATGATTCCATTTCAATAGAACCATCTAATATTTGCTTTTGTAATTGTTGCGCTACTTTTTTCATCAGTTCATTGGTTTGCTCTTGACTAGATTGCTGTTGAGCAGAAGAAGAAGACTGATCGGTGGCCGTTTGCTGTGCTGCCCCACCTCGTTGTTCACCCCGTTGTTTTTGACGTCCCCCTGCGGAATCTTCGTCTCCCGCTTGGAACTCCAGCATTTCTTGGGTCATATCCACCGTCTGTTGTTGGATATTTTCGATGGGAGTGGGATCCGGTCGACCGGGTCGAAATTCCATGGCGATAACACTCGTACCTTTTGGAATATCCTTAACCTCGATTTTATTTTGCACCCCAAAGGCAAATTTCATAGAGCCGGCAATTTGCTTAAATTTCAGCACATCCATTTCAGAAAAGGCCAATAAAAGCACAAAGAAGCACATTAGCAGAGACATTAAGTCCGCAAAGGTTCCCATCCATGCAGGCAGCCCTTCAGGAGGACATTTGGGACATTCTTGCTCTGCCATTAACTATTCTTCCTCTGTTGCCGCACCGCGTTTATTCGCAGCAAGATAACTTTTCAAAATCCCTTCAATGACCCTTGGGTTTTGCCCATCAGCAATACCAATGATGCCATCTAAGACTAAGCTTTGATTCAGTTTTTCCTCATTAGCACGGTTATTGAGTTTTACCGACATAGGTAAACAAATTACATTGGCAAAAAAAGCACCATACAAAGTCGTTAGCAGTGCTACCGCCATTGCCGGACCGATAGCTTTGGGATCATCCATGTTAGACAACATGGCTACCAAGCCTATGAGGGTACCAATCATCCCCATGGCTGGAGCAACATCCCCCATGCCTTTATAAATTGTAGCACCAAATTCGTGGCGTTCCGTTGTCATTGCTATGTCTTTAGCTAATGTATCTCTTACCACATCTACATCATGGCCATCCACCAGCATGTCGACACCTTTTTGCATAAAGGCATTCTCAATTTCAGCTTCTTCAAGGGCTAAAAAACCGCCTTTTCTTGCTGCATCAGCCATTTCTACAATTTTTTCAATTAAATCGTCTGGCGATTCAATTTTAAACATGAATGCTTTTCCGCCGATTTTTCCAGCACCGAAAAACTGCCCAAGTGTGTATTGAGATAACACAACAAACAAGGTACCACCGAATACGATTAGAATAGATGGGACATTCATAAACATACTAATGTCGCCACCCATAACCATGGCCATGACGACGAAACCGATTGCACCAAGCATACCTATAAGGGTCGCTAAATCCACATTGTCCTCCCTAGGATTCGATAAGCTAATCGAAAAAAGACCCGATTACCTTGCTCTTTTTAAGGCATTTGACCGGATAAGTCACTGAATTATTCCATTTTATCGACTGTGCAAGCCAATTCTAAAGGAGTTATCTCCAAGTTATAGGAAAACATAGCATATACCGTGCAAGTTTGGGATAAGTGAACGATGAATTTTATTACCTTTATTACATACAAAATGCTGAGTTGAGGTAAAATCCATTGACCACAAATGGTGCCTCAGGTATCGTTCCCAACTTTCAAAATATTCGCTATTAAGGACACTGTGCCAGATGAGTAAAAACAACGAACTATCTGAAAATTCGTTTGAAGATACCATGCAGGAACTAGAGCAACTGGTTACAGAAATGGAACAAGGGGATATTCCTTTAGAACAAGCATTGGCGAAGTTTGAAAGGGGCATAGCGTTGGCCCGCAACAGTCAAAAAATGCTCAAAGCTGCAGAACAACGAGTTCAGATATTAATGCAACAAGATCAAGAGGAAGTCCTTCAAGATCTAGACCAACAACGGATAGATGAGTGAATCCCTTAGTTCAAAATCAGCAACGTTACCACCTCCGCATTGACAATTTACTCAATCAATATTTTGAAGATCAAACGTCAGCAGCACTACGATTGACCCAAGCAATGCAATATGCGCTGCTTAATGGCGGCAAACGAACACGCCCTTTTTTGGTCTACGCAACGGGTGAAATGCTAGGTGTGAATTTGGATAAGTTGGATGTGCCCGCATTTGCGGTGGAATGTATTCATGCCTATTCATTGATCCATGATGACTTGCCTGCAATGGATGATGACGAACTAAGACGTGGTAAACCCACTTGTCATATTGCCTTTGACGAGGCGACAGCCATTTTGGCAGGAGATGCATTACAAACGTTAGCCTTTGATGTACTTGCTTCGCCTGCATCAGTCATTAATGATGCAACTAAACAATTAAAATTGGTGAAATTGCTCGCAGAAGCTTCTGGAGTGCAAGGAATGTGTGCCGGTCAGGCATTAGACTTGGCGGCAACAGATGCCCCCATTTCGCAATCGCAATTGCAACAACTACATAACCTTAAAACCGGAGCCTTGTTTAAAGTATCTGTTTCAATGGCGACTATTTTGGCAGATGATCTGCCCCAAGAAGTGACTCAAATGCTGAGCCAATATAGCGAAGCTTTGGGCTTAGCTTTTCAGGTTCAAGATGATATTTTAGATATCGTAGGTGACTCTGACGTGATTGGAAAACCCCAAGGATCAGACCAAGCCCAGAATAAATCCACCTACCCTTCACTGTTGGGATTAGAAGGTGCGAAGACATATTTGCAACAACTTCATCAACAAGCACTTCACGCGTTAGACGCTTTGCCATACAATACAAGGTTATTACGCGAATTTTCCGATTTTGTTGTTAATCGACGTTTTTAGACTCGCTCGCCACAAACATAATTAATACTAGGCAAAACATGACACTAGATTTAGCTCACTACCCTATCTTGGCAAAGGCCAATACGCCTGAAGAATTGCGTAAATTACCACAAGAACAATTAAGACAGTGCGCTGATGAATTACGTCAATACCTTTTGTCATGTGTGAGTAAAAGCAGTGGCCATTTTGCTTCTGGTTTAGGGACTGTTGAGTTAACTGTTGCCCTTCATTATGTTTACAACACCCCTTTTGACCGCTTGATTTGGGATGTGGGTCACCAGGCCTATCCCCATAAAATTCTCACTGGTCGCCGAGAGAAAATGACAAGTATCCGTCAAAAAGACGGTTTACATCCCTTTCCTTGGCCACCAGAAAGTGAATACGATACTTTTGCTGTAGGTCATTCATCTACATCAATTAGCGCAGCGTTGGGGATGGCTGTCGCGGCAGAAAAGGAAGGCAAAGATCGTAAAGTGGTCGCAGTCATTGGTGATGGTGCAATGACCGCTGGTATGGCCTTTGAGGCCTTGAACCACGGTGGCGACATCAATAAAGATGTATTGGTTATTCTTAACGATAACGAAATGTCGATTTCAGAGAATGTAGGGGCTTTAAATAGTCATTTGGCTAGACTGCTTACCGGTAACTTTTTTAATTCTATTCGCGATGGTGGTAAAAAGTTATTAAGCAATGTTCCGCCCATTAAGGAATTCGCCAGTCGAGCAGAAGAACACATTAAAGGGATGGTTGTACCTGGCACCATATTTGAAGAACTTGGATTTAATTATATTGGCCCAATCGACGGTCACGACGTAAAAGGCGTGGTGGAAACCCTACGTAATATGCGCTCGATTAAGGGCCCGCAAATCCTTCATGTAGTCACCAAAAAAGGCAAAGGATTTGAGTTGGCGGAAAAAGATCCCATAAAGTTTCATGCTGTACCTAAGTTCAATCCCGCAGACAATGGTCTGCCCAAGTCCGCGCCAAGCGGACCTACATTCTCAGATGTATTTGGTGAATGGTTATGTGACATGGCAGCTTTAGACAGTAAATTGATGGCTATCACGCCTGCCATGCGCGAAGGTTCTGGCATGGTTAAGTTCTCTCAGGAGTTCCCAGAACAGTATTGTGATGTGGCTATCGCCGAACAACACTCAGTCACCTTCGCAGCCGGTCTGGCTAAAGAAGGATTAAATCCAGTTGTCGCCATTTATTCTACATTTTTACAGCGAGCCTATGATCAATTAATTCATGATGTGGCGCTGCAAAACCTCCCTGTACTTTTTGCCATTGATAGAGCCGGTATAGTGGGCGCAGATGGCCCAACGCATCAAGGTGCATTCGATATCCCATTTATGCGCTGCATTCCCAATATCGTGATCATGGCTCCTTCTGATGAAAACGAATGTCGTCAAATGCTATACACTGGTCATAAATTAAATCAACCCGCAGCTGTACGATATCCTCGTGGTACGGGCATCGGCGCTAGAATAGAAAAAACCATGGACGAAATAACCATTGGTAAATCTCGTACCCTTAGGCACGGTATTAAAGTAGCGATTCTAAATTTTGGTACCTTACTCCCCTTCGCCCTTGAAGCGGCAGAAGAACTAGGTGCAACTATGGTAGACATGCGTTTTGTAAAACCCCTAGATACGGAAGTCATTGATTCATTAGCACAAGACGTTGATTTATTCGTGAGTGTTGAAGATGGAGCTATCGCAGGTGGTGCAGGCAGTGCTGTAGGAGAATATCTACTGAGTCAAAAGTACAACTGCAAACTATTGCAAATAGGCCTACCAGACGAATTTATTATGCAAGGTACCCAACAAGAGATGTATCAAGCGCTACAGTTAGACGGTGCTGGGATTGTGACTAAAATAACCGAGTTTCTAGACTGACTCGGTTTACTAACGTCACATAGGAGGGATAGCCCGTTAAAGAACAGTAAAGTGAACTAATAAATGTAAACTCACTAACGCTGCAATGCCCGCCAGCACATCATCAGCCATAATTCCAAAACCACCATGTACGTATTTATCTAGGTAACTAATTGGCCAGGGTTTAAGAATATCGAAAATACGAAATAACACGAATCCGGCCAGCATGGTCTGCCAACTAAGTGGCACTGCAATCATTGTAATCATCATCCCTGCCACTTCATCCCAAACAATAGATGAGTCATCGTGGACACCCATATCATCGGCGGTTTTGCCGCAGATCCAAATACCCGCGACACTGGCTATTAGACACAGAAAAATATAGACATTAAGGGAAACAGTTTCGAGTAACAACCAAACTAATGGGACGGCGGCAAGGGTGCCGAATGTACCCGGCATCTTAGCAGCAAGTCCCGAGCCTGCTCCTAGCGCCAGAAAATGAGCAGGATTACTTAGCCTTACCCGGCTTCGCTGTTCAGCGTTCAAGCGCTGAAATGCTCAAAACATGCACCCTGTTGTTCATAAGGCTCGTCATCGTAAACTAATTCAAGTTTTCGTTTTACGCCTGTAAGCTGACCAATGCAAGTGGCATTGATATTGGCGTTAGCCAAGCCAGTTTCTAGATTACCTTTTTGTTCTTCATTAACAGTAAACAAAAGTTCGTAGTCATCACCGGAACTAAGGGCATATTGAATGGCTTGATCAATATCAACCGTTTCCTTTAAAGCCACCGATAAGGGAAGGTCTTTAACATGAATTTTAGCACCACACTCAGATGCATTGAGAATATGTTGTAGATCTTGTACTAAACCGTCAGAGATATCGATACAAGAGCTTGCCGTGCGACGCAAGGCGGTACCTGCAAGTAATCGTGGAGCGGGATAGTTCAAGCGATTTAATAAATAATTAGCCGCTAGCTCAGAGCTGGTCAGTTTGCCCAATTTAATATCTAACCCAGCACCGGCATCTCCGATGGTACCAGTGACATAGACTAAATCTCCTGGTTTTGCAGTACTGCGCATTAGCGCTTGTTCATTGGGGACAAAACCTTGGGCGGTAATGGTGATTGCTAAAGGACCTTGAACCGTGTCTCCACCAATTAACTGAATTGAATAATATTTGGCAACTTCAAATAGTGATTGAGAAAACGCCTCTATCCAGTCTTCGTCAATGTTGGGCAAAGACAGAGATAAACTAAACCAAGCCGGCTCAGCTCCCATGGCAGCTAAATCACTTAAATTAACAGCCAGGGCTTTGTGTGCAATGGCTTCAGGAGGAGTATCTTCTGGAAAATGTACACCACTGATTAAGGTATCAGTGGTGATGGCTAAGTTTAAACCTTCGGGCACACGAGTGATTGCACAATCATCTCCAATGCCATGAATTACGTCCTTGCGTGTTTCTCGCGCTTGTTTAAAAAAGCGATCAATAATGTCAAATTCTTTCACGTTACTCTTTTGAAGATAATTCGTGTTTTCTAAGGGTTTTAATCGCTTTATCAAGCACACCGTTTATAAACTTATGACTCTCGTCAGCACCAAATGATTTAGCTAATTCAATGGCTTCATTAATCACGACTTTGTATGGGACGTCAATTCGGGCAGTAAGTTCAAAAGTGGCGATACGTAATATCGCTTTTTCAACGACATCTAATTCTTCAGGTAAACGTCCTAGATAAGGTTTCATCGTCTTATCTAAGTTTTCGCAGTCTTTGACGACATTGCGCAACAATTCTTGAAAATAAGCCATATCGACTTTTTCCATATTGTTACTGGTCGCTATTCCTAGTTCAATTTGCTCAACAGGGTTTTTACTCATTTGCCAAGAATAAACAGCTTGTACCGCAAGTTCTCTTGCTTTTCTACGTGCAGATGGCTTCACGTTTATGCCTCTTCTATTTGAGCAATAACATTAACCATTTCCAGTGCACCCATGGCTGCGTCAGCACCCTTGTTACCGGCTTTGGTACCTGAACGTTCTATAGCCTGTTCAATGCTGTCGGTAGTGATAACACCGAAGGAAATGGGTATGCCGTATTCTAATGAAACTTGCGCTAGACCTTTATTGCATTCACCAGCAACAAAATCAAAATGTGGGGTGCCGCCACGAATAACCGCACCTAAGGCAATTATCCCATCATATTTTTTTTGTTCAGCCAATTTCTTAGCAACAATAGGTAGCTCGTAAGCACCAGGAACTCGAACCAAGGTAATATCTTGATCACTGACTTCACCCACACGCTCTAACGTGTCTAATGCCCCGTCAACTAAGCTTTCAACAACAAAACTGTTAAAGCGAGATACAACCAACGCAAACTTTTTACCTGTTGCGCGAACATTACCTTCAATGATATTCATGTTTGTGAAGCCCTGTAAGAAAAACGGCGCGGATTATAGCACAACCCAGTGGAAACCCAAATGGATTAATATATGTAATCCACAACTTCTAAACCAAAACCTGATAAAGCGTGATATTTTTTCGGTTTACTTAACAAACGCATTTTACGCACACCAAGCTTCCGCAGAATTTGACTTCCAACACCAACCGTTCTTGACGTTCCTTGGTATGTACCCGCTACCGCTCGGCTGCCCATGTCTTCAGCCTCAAATTGTTTAACCTGGGCAATCAGATCCTCTTCCTTACCCAACAAAACCAACACGCCACCTTGGTCAGCGATTTTTTCCATGGCTTGTGGTAATCCTAAACTACGTTGAGCTGATCGTTCTGAGCCAAATAAATCGTTAAAAGTATTATGCAAATGCACACGGACTAGGGTCGCTGAATCCCCATCTATTTCACCTTTGCACAAGGCAAAATGCACCTGATCATCAATCACATCTTTAAAGGTATGCAGATCAAATTCGCCATAACGCGTGGGTAACTTACAACTTGCCACCTGTTCAATGGTCGTTTCATTCAAGTTTCTGTATTCAATTAAATCGGCAATAGTGCCCATTTTCAAATTGTGCTTTGCGGCAAATACTTCTAATTCAGGCCTGCGCGCCATGCTGCCATCTTCATTTAATATTTCGACGATGACGGACGCAGGTTCAAGGCCAGCTAACCTAGCCAAATCAACGCCCGCCTCCGTATGACCGGCGCGATTTAATACTCCACCTTCTTTGGCAATTAATGGAAAAATATGACCTGGCTGAACGATGTCTTCAGCTTTCGCGTTTTTATCCACAGCCGCTAAAATGGTTTGCGCTCGATCTGCTGCAGAAATACCCGTAGTCACGCCCTGAGCCGCTTCAATTGATACAGTGAAATTAGTTGAGAATTGGGCGTTGTTATTATCAACCATCAGGGGCAACTTCAAACGTTCGCAACGCTGTGCAGTCATAGGCAAACAAACAAGTCCCCGGGCATGGGTAACCATAAAATTAATCGCCTCAGGTGTCGCATGTTCTGCGGCCATAATCAAATCACCTTCATTTTCCCGATCTTCATCGTCCATCAGGATTACCATCTTGCCTTGTTTGATGTCTTCGATTATTTCTTCGATGCTGTGCATTGCCATTGTAGGGGGTACTCTGTTCTTTTATATTAAATTAGGGTTATTTTAAATAACCATTTTCCGCCAAAAATTGCAGATCTATGCCTTGCGACTTTTGACTATGTGCGGCTTTATCTCCTAAAATCAAGCGTTCCAAATAACGGGCAATCAAATCGACTTCCAAATTCACTAAGCTGCCGACTTGGTAGTTGCCAATAATAGTTTCTTGCAATGTATGTGGAATTAACGTGAGCATAAATTTGGCACCGTCCACGTCATTTACCGTCAGGCTAACACCATCTATGGTTATAGAGCCCTTTTCGGAGATATATTTGGCGAGTTCATCTGGTGCTTGAATCCAAATTTCTAACCAGCGATCGATTGGATTGATAGCCACGATTTTGCCTACCCCATCCACATGCCCACTGACAATATGACCACCAAAGCGAGAACTGGCTTGCATGGCTTTCTCAAGGTTGACTTTGTCTCCCACCGTGTAGTTGGCAAAACCAGAACGTTTAATGGTTTCCGGAGAGACATCAACGCTGTAGTGTTTATCTGAAAAGTCCACAACCGTTAAACACACCCCATTAGTGGCGATACTGTCACCCAACGCCACATCAGACATATCCAGTTTTTGCACTGCAACGGTCAAACGAATATCGTCACCCTTAGGTTGCAATTTAGCGATATGACCAACGTCTTCTATTATTCCAGTAAACATGTTTTATAATCCGATATTTGCAGAAGTTTATTCTTCTATTCAGTAGTTTGATTAAAATGCGCAACCATTTTTAAATCGTCACCAACCATTCTAACGCTAGACCATTTTAATCGTTTAGCTTGATTCATTTGGGTCAGCTCATCCATCACAAACAAATTCTGTCCCTTGTCCCCTAATAGTTTGGGCGCTTGGTATAAAATCAATTCATCCACTAGATTTTGTTGCACTAACGCCCCTGCGAGCATGCCACCGGCTTCAACCCAAACCTCATTTAATTGTTTGTCAGCTAAAACCCGCAACATGGCTGCTAAATCGAGTTTATTCCCCACACTGGCGATCTGCACTTGTTCTACGCTGGCTCTTAATAGCGGGTTGGGTTTACGATTAATAATTAGGTTTTGACCAGGCAGGTCAAACATTTTCAAATTGTCATTCAGTTGATTTTTACCATCCAGAATAATTCGTAAGGGCTGACGAAGTTCAGACTCTTGGATCAGGTTTTTCGCACTATTTAATTCGTTGTACCTGACATTTAAACTTGGATTGTCAGCTAACACCGTTCCTGAACCAGACAATATTCCACAGCTTCTAGCGCGATGTGCTTGCACATCCGCCCTTGCATCTGGACCAGTAATCCATTGGCTGAGTCCATTCGCTAATGCCGTTTTACCATCTAAACTTGCGGCTAATTTTACGCTCACCCAAGGACGATTATTTTGCATGCGTTTAATGAAACCACGATTTAACTCTTGTGCTTGCTCGCTGAGAAGCCCGAAAGAGACATCTATGCCATGTTCGGATAACCGCTTTAACCCACTCCCTGCCACAGTAGGATTGGGATCAACCATAGCAGCGACTACTCGTTTCACACCGGCTTGAATTAATGCATCAGCACAGGGGGGAGTTCTACCGAAATGGCTACAGGGTTCTAAGGTAACGTAGGCAGTTGCCCCTAGGGCTTGCTCCCCTGCTTGCTTAAGGGCATGCACTTCAGCATGGGGAGTTCCCGCTTTATGATGCCAACCTTGGCCTATTACCCCACCATTTGTATTAGCAATAACACAACCAACATTTGGATTGGGTGTTGTCGTAAATTGCCCTTTACGAGCCAACTTAATGGCAAGACTCATCAAATGATGGTCTAGCGTCGAAAAATGAAAAGCAGACATGGTGTCGCAAACTTCCTAAATAAATACGCTAATCAGGGTTTCTCACCTAATTTAGCAATTTCTTCACCAAACTCCCGAATGTCTTCGAAGGAACGATAAACCGAAGCAAAACGCACATAAGCCACCTTATCCAGTTCTTTGAGGGCATCCATGATGAGGCCTCCTAAGAACTCACTACTGATTTCTCGCTCTCCGGTTGCGCGCAACGATGACTTCAATTGACTGATGCAATGTTCGACTTTTTCCGTACTCACAGGACGCTTTTCTAAAGCACGTAATAAACCTGCACGAAGTTTATCTTCATTAAATGGTTCTCTGGAACCATCACGTTTAACCACTCTTGGCATGACTAACTCGGCGATTTCAAACGTCGTAAATCGCTCGTGACAGGTTGTGCACTCGCGTCTGCGGCGTACTTGATGACCTTCGGCAACCAACCTGGAGTCGATAACTTTAGTTTCTTGTTCTGAGCAGAAAGGACAAAACATAGTCGTATTTTCTTTTCACTACCTATAGATGCTGGCTAAACTAGCATAAAAAAGTTAAAAGGTGATACATGCAACGTTTAATTTATCTATTATCATTAGTGATAATAACGCTTAGTTGGTCAGCGACAGCTGCAGACTCGAAATGTGATGGGCTGCTTAAACTGCAATGGATTTTGGGTGACTGGGAAACCCTTCCGGATGGCAACACCCAAGAAAATTGGTTAAAAATCAGCGACGATACCTTCACCGGCTCTGGCAGCAGCCGTGATGTTTCTGGCGTCCTTGAGCAGCAAGAAAGCATGCGTTTAGTACACATGCAAAGGGAAGTCTTCTATTTGGCAAAAGTCGGCCACAATAGTCTACCTGTGGCCTTTAAAGCTAAAAATTGTGACTCGAATACCGTTACTTTCGTCAATCCAAATCACGACTTTCCCAAGCAAATAGTATACTTACGCACAGATAATAAATTGGTCGTCAATGTAACAGGTAGTAATGGCAAGGGATTTACTGTGCATTATCAATTGAAGTCCAATAAAAATGCGCCCTAACAGGCATTTTCTTTACTCATTAATGACGAGCTTGAACCCTTCATCTAACCAGCCTGTTATTCCGCCTATGAGTTTCTTAACAGGGCGGCCGAGCTCAGCAAGTTTAAGGGCGGCTTTATCCGCGCCATTACAATGGGGACCGGCACAATACACGACAAAGAGAGTGTCACTGGGATATATCTGAATGGTTTCAGCCTTGATATTTTTATGGGGTAAGTTTAATGCGTTGGGCAAATGCCCTTCTTCAAAAAGCATTGAGCTTCTCACATCCAGTAACACAAAATCTTGGCGATTATTGCTGATCGCAAAATGCGTATCCCAGCAGTCTGTTTCTAAACTGAGTAAACTTGCAAAGTGGGCTTTAGCAACTTCCGCTGAAGCTGCAGGGACTCTTGACACAACTGATGACATACACGCCTCCATTTAAAGTTGAGTTTTATTATCAACAACTTAATTGAAAGCACCAAGTAGCTAGTCAGCCAATTACCGATTATTTTGAGACAAAAAAGCCGCTTAAAAAGCGGCTAAGTGACGATTAACGTAAATACTACCCGTAAACAGGGAATTTTTCACATAGGTCAACCACTTCTTTCTTGACCCTTTCGATAGTTTCAACGCTTGAGATGTCATCAAGCACATCACAAATCCAGTTGGCGACTTGCTTCGCCTCCTGTTCACCAAAACCTCGACGAGTTATGGCTGGAGAACCAATGCGTAAGCCACTAGTGACAAAAGGTGAGCGAGGATCATTAGGTACTGAATTCTTATTAACGGTAATATTTGCACTGCCTAAGGCCGCATCAGCGTCTTTGCCAGTAATATCTTTATCAATGAGATCAAGTAAAAATAAATGATTATCTGTGCCGTCAGAAACAATTTTATAACCACGTTCTTGCATCACGCTGACCATGGCTTTTGCATTTGCCACCACTTGTTTTTGATATTCTTTAAACTCTGGCTCTAACGCTTCTTTAAATGCGACCGCTTTTGCCGCAATCACGTGACACAAAGGACCACCTTGATTGCCAGGAAACACTGAGCTGTTTAACTTTTTATAAATAGTCTCATCACCGCAAGCAGAAAGGATCAATCCGCCACGAGGACCGGCTAAGGTTTTATGGGTAGTTGTAGTAACAACATGGGCATGAGGTAATGGATTCGGGTAAATCCCCGCCGCCACTAAACCAGCAACGTGGGCCATATCAACCAACAAGTAAGCGCCGACTTTGTCTGCAATCTCACGAAACTTCTGCCAATCAACAATGCCCGAGTAGGCAGAGAAACCACCAATAATCATCTTAGGTTTATGCTCAAGTGCTAAGGCTTCTACTTGTTGCATATCAATTTCGCCAGTGTCTTCATTCAGACCATACTGAACTGCGTTGTATGTTTTACCTGAAAAACTCACGTGGGCACCGTGGGTAAGGTGACCACCATGAGCAAGGCTCATTCCTAATACAGTGTCACCAGCGTCTAATAATGCCATAAAGACCGCCGAGTTGGCTTGAGAGCCTGAATGGGGCTGTACATTAGCATAGTCAGCGCCAAACAACTGCTTCGCTCGTTCTATGGCCAAATCTTCGGCGATATCAACATATTCACATCCGCCATAATAACGTTTGTGAGGATAGCCTTCTGCATATTTGTTGGTAAGTTGAGAACCCTGAGCTTCTAAAACGCGCGGACTACAAT
The DNA here is from genome assembly GCF_030548205.1 of Aliiglaciecola sp. 3_MG-2023. Lineage (GTDB taxonomy): Bacteria > Pseudomonadota > Gammaproteobacteria > Enterobacterales > Alteromonadaceae > Aliiglaciecola. The sequence goes on from NZ_JAUORV010000009.1 coordinate 65,207, forward strand.
AGTTTTCCGAAGCAATAAGCTCGATATGATGCTCTTGGCGTTGAGTTTCATTTACAATCGCATCATATAACTCGGGGTCAAAGTCAGCAATATTCATATTACGTTTCAGCATGGTGTCTCCTCAACAACTCGGCACAAAGTTCGGGTGAAACATCTATCTTCACCTTCGTAGGGATAAAAAATGAGCGCTTATTCTAGTCATTTAGATTATTTTGTACATACCTTTGGGGAAAAATGATCCAAACCCTTAAGTATAATTTATAGCTGTTAGATTGGCGCTATTGAAATTACTCAACTTCGCAACTTGTATGACCAAATATTTAATCAAGGGACTCGATGCATTCTGGATAGTTAAGAGTTATTTGTTGGCGTATGACATCTAAGGTTTGCATCACGTTAATACTGTCTGCATGATTCATTCTTGGGTCGCAGCGTCTGCCGAGCAGGATTGACTCCATGGTGGACTCTATTTGATATTCAAAACCATTCACTGGATGAGGAAAATCCACCGTGCGGATCAATTTCTCGTTTTGGTATAACTGCGCTTGTCGGCCGTTCCAAAAATAGGCTGGAACACAAATATAGCCTTCTTTGCCATGAATACTCATGATATTGGAACACTCGGCCGCCATGGTACAGGTAAATTGGCTAATCACACCGGATGGATAGGTCAAATTCACCATTGTATTTTGGTCTACGCCGTCTGCAGACAGCTTGGCCACAGCCTGAACGCGAGTGGGATACTCGGCCAACAAATACTGACTTAAACTCACACTGTAAACACCTAAATCTAGTAAAGCGCCACCAGCTAAAGCGGGATCCGTCAAACGATGATTTTTCAGGTGCGAAAAAGCAAAGCCGATTTGTGAGTTAATGTATTCTAATTCGCCAATTTCCTGCTGCTCAATCCACTCTTTAAGTTGCTCGAAACAAGGCATAAAACGGCTCCACATTGCCTCTTGAAACACACATTTATGCTGTGCTGATAGACTCACCAGCACCTCAGTTTGCTGTGCATTTACAGTCAGGGGTTTTTCCATAAGTAGATGTTTACCTGCCTGCAAACATGCTCTGGCTATAGGAAAATGATGGGAATGGGGTGTCGCAATATAGATCACATCAATATTGGGATCTGCAATTAGAGATTCATAGTCCCCATAGGCAACAGTGGCTCGGTATTGTTGAGCAAATGCCTCCGCTCGTGCTAGGTTTCGACTGGCAACCCCATATAACTTGCCTTGCACTGAACTTGCCAACGCAGTAGCAAATTGATTTGCAATGCCACCTGGCCCAATGACTCCCCAATTCAACATTCTTCTTCCTAGTTTAAGTCCTGTTGTTAGTTATTCTGAAGTCAGAGAATAAAAATTCAAGCTTTAGCGCCTTCATTTTCAACATTAATCGATTTTAGCTTGGTTAAACAGCGCTCTATTTCTAACCAGATTGCACCTAAGGATATGCAAAAAATTTCTGTTCGCCATTGGACTGTGAGCCGGTCTGGATTACACTATCGTTTTATCCTTCATTAAATTGGCACTATGGCACAATACGTATATAGCATGCACAGGGTGGGAAAAATTGTCCCCCCAAATAGACACATACTAAAAAATATTTCTCTTAGCTTTTTTCCCGGCGCAAAAATTGGAGTGTTGGGTTTAAACGGTGCAGGTAAATCCACCCTGCTGCGCATCATGGCTGGTATTGACCAAGATATAGAAGGTGAGGCTAGACCTGCGCCAGATTTAAAAATTGGTTATCTTCCTCAAGAACCTCAGCTAGATGAAACTAAAGATGTGCGTGGCAACATTGAAGAAGCCGTTGCAGATGTTGCCCACGCGTTAAAACGCTTAGATGAAGTCTATGCAGAATATGCAGAAGAAGATGCAGATTTCGATGCCTTAGCAAAAGAGCAAGGTCAACTAGAAGCCATCATCCAAACCAAAGATGGTCATAACCTTGAAAATGCTTTGGAGCGCGCAGCTGATGCTCTTCGACTTCCTCCTTGGGATGCAGATGTTAGTAAACTTTCTGGTGGTGAAAGGCGTCGAGTCGCCCTTTGTCGACTACTCCTAGAAAAACCGGATATGTTGCTTTTAGATGAGCCAACTAACCACTTGGATGCAGAATCAGTAGCATGGTTAGAACGTTTTCTTCACGATTACGAAGGGACTGTAGTAGCCATAACCCACGATCGTTATTTCCTTGATAATGTAGCGGGTTGGATTTTAGAACTAGACCGAGGTGAAGGTATTCCTTGGGAAGGTAATTACTCCTCTTGGCTTGAACAAAAAGATCAACGTCTTGCCCAAGAAGAGCGTACCGAAAGTGCACGTCAAAAGTCCATTCAACAAGAGTTAGAATGGGTGCGTTCAAATCCCAAAGGGCGTCAAGCTAAAAGCAAAGCCAGAATGGCAAGGTTTGATGAATTAACTACTGGTGATTATCAAAAACGGAATGAAACCAATGAGTTATTTATTCCCCCTGGAGAACGTTTGGGTGATAAAGTTATTGAGGTAACAGGTTTATCTAAATCTTATGGTGATCGTTTGCTGATTGACGATTTATCTTTCAGCATCCCCAAAGGGGCAATAGTCGGTATTATTGGCCCTAACGGAGCAGGTAAATCCACGCTATTTCGCATGCTGACTGGACAAGAGCAGCCTGATTCAGGAGAAATAGTACTTGGCGACACTGTGCAATTAGCAAGTGTTGACCAATTTCGCGATCATATGAACGAGAAGAACACCGTTTATAAAGAAATCTCCGACGACTCAGATATTATTCGCATTGGTAATTTTGAACTAAACAGCCGTGCTTATTGTAGCCGTTTTAATTTTAAGGGGACTGATCAACAAAAATTCATTAAAGATCTTTCTGGTGGTGAACGTAACCGGGTTCATCTGGCAAAATTGCTCAAAGCTGGTGGTAACGTGCTTCTGCTCGATGAACCGACCAATGACCTTGATGTTGAAACTTTACGGGCACTGGAAAATGCAATCCTGGAATTTCCAGGTTGTGCCATGGTTATTTCTCACGACCGTTGGTTTTTAGATAGGGTCGCCACGCACATTATGGATTACCGAGACGAAGGAAAAATCAACTTTTACGAGGGTAATTACACAGATTATGAAGCCTGGTTAAAAGACACCTTAGGCGAAGACGTGGTGGAGCCACATCGACTTAAATACAAAAAAATTAGTAAATAGTCTCAGATCCTTTCATATTGATAGCGTGTAATTAAACACTTGGGTAAAATCTTGGGCGAAATTACACGTTTTTTATGCTTAAATATTGTTATTAAAGGCAACGTTGAGGATCACTATGGAAAAACGTCAATTTAATCGCGTAGACTTTTCAGCTCCTGCCATTTTATTTCAGCAAGATCGCCATTGGCATACCCACATTATTGATATTTCATTAAATGGGGCGCTTATTGGCTATCCAGATGAGTTTATTGGCAATTTAGAGCAAGAATTTGAATTAAATGTAGAAATTGAAGGCACTCGCAAAGTGATCACCATGTTCGGTGAAATTGTGCACAATGCTAATCACTGTTTGGGTTTCCACATTAAGTGTATGGATATCGATAGTATTTCAGATTTGCGCAAGTTAGTTGAATTGAATTTAGGCGATATGTCACTTTTACAGCGAGACTTAACCTCACTAGTTTCCTAATCCTAAGTATAATAAACATTCGGTTAATTTTTAGATAAACTACGCAGAGAATAAGGTTAAAGTTTAATCCACACGTAAAAATGTTTTGTTGAATATGCTTAACAAAGGAGTTTGAGTTATCTTCAAAGTTGTTGATCAGTTATATGAAAAGGATAAAGTTTTAATTCTTATTGTAGAAGATGAACCCATTAGTGCATTAATTGCGGCTAAAGCCCTTTCAGATAATTTTATTACCCATCATGTGAGTTCAGGGCAAGAAGCGCTGGATTTTTGTGATCAAAAGCTACCTGACATCATATTGATGGATATTAATATGCCTGTTATGGATGGGTTAACCGCGTGCAGAAAACTCAAAGATAACGATAATACCCAAGAAATACCGATTATATTTGTCAGTTCTCACAATTCACCAGAAGCGGAAGATGAATGTTGGGAAGCGGGCTGTACAGATTTTATCACCAAGCCTTTTTCAGTCACAACATTACGACATAGGGTTAACTCACATTTAGCAGCTAAGCTGATGTCTGACAAATTAAAACGTTTGGCGACTGTCGATGGTTTGACAGATGTGCAAAATCGCCATTATTTTGATGGTTTCTTAGCGGATCAAATGAAATTATGCACCCGCTTGAAACATCATATAGGTTTAATCTTAATCGATATTGACAATTTCAAGCTTTATAATGATACCTATGGACACATTAAAGGCGATGAGTGTTTGCGGCAGGTAGCAAGTACTCTGAGAACCGTACTAAAGCGCCCTACCGATTGTTTAGCAAGGTATGGGGGGGAAGAATTTGCAGTTGTACTTCCCCATACTGATGCGCGTGGCGTTGAGCACATTGCCAATAGCATGCTAAGTGCAATTCGCGCTCTAAACTTACCTCACAAACTTTCAAGCTTAAGCCGGGTCACTATTAGTGCAGGCGGCATTTGCGTTTCACCTCAAAATCTTAGTCAAATCGCACTCATCCAAAAAGCCGATCAAAATTTGTATTCGGCAAAAGATGCGGGGCGTGACCAATTTGTTGTAGCCTAAACCTTAGATAAAGGTTTTAGAGGGCCTCCAGAGCCTCTGACAGACGTGAGACTGCCACTACTTCTATACCAGGGATGGATTGTTTCGGTTTATTTCCCTTAGGAACAATGGCGCGTTTAAAGCCATGTTTGGCCGCTTCTTGTATACGTTCAGTTCCATTCGGGACAGGCCGAATCTCACCTGCTAAACCGACTTCTCCAAATGCAATTAATTCTCTGGATAGAGTATGGTTTCTAAAGCTGGAGATCATTGCTAGCAGTAAGGCTAAATCAACACTGGTTTCTGCAACACGAACCCCACCCACCACATTAACAAACACATCCTGATCGTTCATTTGCACATTTCCATGGCGATGTAAAACAGCAAGTAACATAGCTAAACGATTCGCTTCAGTTCCCACCGCGATACGTTTGGGGTTTGCCATTTGAGAGTAGTCAACTAAGGCTTGAATTTCCACTAACAATGGTCGTGTCCCTTCCCAAACCACCATAACAATGCTGCCTGGTGACTGTTGCTCTTCGCGACTTAAAAAGATAGCTGATGGATTGCTGACCTCTTTAAGACCTTTGTCTGTCATGGCAAACACGCCCAACTCATTTACTGCACCAAAACGATTTTTATTTCCCCGCAACGTTCGATAACGACTATCACTTTCCCCTTCAAGCATCATTGAACAATCTATGCAATGCTCCAGCACCTTAGGACCTGCCAAATTTCCTTCTTTGGTGACATGTCCGACCAAAAACATTGCAATATGATGCTGTTTGGCAAAGCGCGTTAAAAACGCGGCACTTTCTCGCACTTGGGAAACACTGCCAGGTGCGGATTGAATATCACTCACGTGCATGACCTGTATGGAATCAATTACCATAATGTCGGGTTTGTGCACTAACGCCAATTCACAAATGGTTTCTACATTCGTTTCCGCCAACACTTTTAATTTAGATGTGGGTAATCCTAATCGTTGCGCTCGCATCGCCACTTGTTGTAAGGATTCCTCCCCCGTGACATAAAGCGTATTACGTCCTTGGGCCAAATGACACATTACCTGCAGCAACAACGTACTTTTACCTGCCCCAGGCGAGCCGCCAATTAACATTGCAGCACCAGGCACTACACCTCCCCCAAGAACGCGATCGAGTTCTTTGAAACCCGCACTGAATCGCGGTAATGCTTGTAAGTCAATTTGATCTAAGGTTTCCACTTTCGCGTGGGTTTGCCCTGCGTAGCCTTTTAAATTCCGTTCAGGTGCATGTTTATCATTACTAAGAACAACTTCAGAAATGGTGTTCCATGCCTGACAATCATTACATTGTCCTTGCCAGCGAGGGAACTCTGCTCCACAATCAGTACATACAAAAGCGATTTTACGTTTAGCCATAAGTTATTGAACTACATTAAATTAGGGCTAGTTGATTAATTCAACTAAACCGGTAAGTTGGGATCAAAGGTTATTTATTCGTTGCCGATAAAAGAATATCATAACGACGCCTTAACCATAGCGAACATTTGATTGGCATGAGTCAAGATTTAGAAAAGTATCACGACATTATAGAACAGTTAAAACCAATGATAAATGAACCTGAATTTAATCAGGTTCTATCACAGGTTGCATCTGGCATCCCGAAACAAAAACGCTTTTTAATCAAAATGGAATTAAAGCGCCTATCTCGTCCATGCCTCCGCCTCATCGACCTCAGAGGGCAGGTAGCTGGCGATTGCCGCGAATTTACTTATCAGGATAAAACTCATTTTTTAGACGATACTGCCATTGATGTTTTCGAAAAGCAGGTTCGACTGTTTGGTGAATATACCATGGGAGTATATGAGGCAGTTAAAAATACCGAAAACAGTTATCGTGTTATTTATCAAAAGCAGCGGGAAGAAGCTGAAAAAGAAGGGGTTGTGGTAGAAGAACGTAAACCCCATCACGCCACCGTTTTACGCTTCGGTGAATATGCTAAACGTTGCGAAGAGCGCATGAATTTCGCAGTGAATATTGAGTTATTTACAGAGTTAAATAAAAGTATTCAAGCAACCACAATAGATGTATCAGTAAGTGGTTTAAAAGTTAAAGTGGCGAATGAACACTTATTTAAAGTCGGTGATAGGATTACTGTCCAGTTTCGAGGGTTAGAAGGCGAATACTCAATAGATCGAAAGGCTGGCGTGGGATACAACATTGTTAATGTTGAAAGTAGCAAACGAGAGCAACGTATTTCATTACAGAAAAATGAAGAACACACTCAACACTCGTTTAAAGACTTTTTTGAAAAGTTCATACACGGCAACAAACGTCGCTATAAAGTTAATATGGATAATACGCTCACGGCGATTAACCTAAAGACCTACGAACAGTATTTTATTCCCAATGTGTCCTCTGTCCCCATATACATTGAAAAAATAAAAGATCTTTATGTTCCCAAATACGCCCTAATCAATAACTGCAATAAAGATCCCTTGTATTATTGGAGTGATGAGCTATTTGAATTGCGCCTTGGTTATGTCTTAGGACATCAGCGTATTGCAAGGCTATTAAGCCAACCTGAAAATTATCAGGAAACCATTGTTTATTCGTTCAATCACATTAAAGATGACAAAGTTTATTTTTATTCTGCTACTCAAGAAGAGTTGTTCGACCGTCCAGATTTGATGAAGGTGTTTCTGGGCTATGGCGGTAGGAAAGCAAGTTGGCGGGTTTTCAAATTACAAATTACCAATGTAGATCTCAACCAAGTACATATACCACTGTCTTTACCCGACTCTGTTAGCAGTGCGGTGAAACGTCAAAATCATCCACCCGCACCGAGGTTGATGTCACGCCTTAAAAATGTGAGATACATGGCGCTCCTAACCGATATTACTGATGAAGTTGGTACTCAAAATTATGAAAAAGTACCCATTCGCCGTGGAGAAATCTCACAATTAAAAGTGTTTGGACACCCAAGAAATAAACTGCCTCCAGCGGTGCAGATGTTCAGGTTTAAATATCACAATCAACGCAAAGAGACCCGCTATCAATTGCGAAGTAAAGTGCAATTAAATTTTGGTGATATAACAATTGAAGGAAGCAGTGAAGATGTTTCTACGCGAGGAATGCGCGTTGAGTTGAATGACTTTTTTCATGGTGAAGAAAATGATTTGGTCAAACTCAGTTTTCCACTTTTACAAAATGTTACCAAGAAATTTAATTTGTCTAATCTGCCATACGTCGTCAAGGGAATTTCCTATGGGCGCAATGTTTTGCACCTTCAAGCCGTTGTAGATTCAGTCAACAAAACTGCACAACGATTTTTTGAAGAGCTTATTCGTAATAACCGCGGAAAACTAAAAGCCCATAGTGAAGAAGAAGAAATACCTGGGATTGGCTCAGCATTGCGAAATTTATTTGCGAAGAATGTCTTAAACACCGCATTTTTTATCCGCAAAGAAGGGATTGATTTTCTCCCCGATGCCATTGTTACCAGTAATCCCAATAGTCGTTTGAATAATCTATTGGCTTTCGATGCGGAAAACGGTCAATACAATATGCACTTTTTGTATTCAACTTATGGGGTTGAATTAGACTTTATTCAGTACACGTTAAAACGAATTAAAACCAATAAAAAGCCAGTAATGCGCGAGATATTCGTCGCTTTTGATCCAAGCCGAGAATATATTGACGAAGCTATAAAAAGCCGTTTTTCCGATCAATTCCATGGTGATAAAGAACGTAAAAACTTCATTAATCAAGCTCGTGAATCAGGCCAATTTATAGCGGTGAAAGTGTTCTTAGCCAGAGCGGGACGTCCGGATATTGAACGCTTACAAGCAGAAATTAGTTATGTGGGTATTTATGCAATCCACAAAGCAAAAATACTCGAAGAGCAGCTTTGGAATATTATTGGTGTGGGCGACCTAATTGATGTGACTGATGAAGTATTAATACGACACAATTTCAGCCAACAACAGATTATAGATAATCAGCAAATGCCGGCTTATCACAAAGTCAATTCGGACAAAATTGAAAATTTATTAAAAGCCTAATCTACGGTACTACCAAGAATTTGATTGCATCTACAGGCAAAACTGGTAGACTTCGCGGCGAAATTTTGTGCGGCCTTGAAATCAATTAATAAGCCAAGGCTGCTCGTCCGTTCTTTTAAAAATTGGTGGTAACTTATGCATCCTATGCTGAATATTGCGGTGCGCGCTGCTCGCGCTGCTGGAAATGTGATAACTCGTGGTTTTGAAAATCGTAATGATTTGTTGTTGGAAAAAAAAGGTGAGAACGACTTCGTCACTAAAATCGACAAAGAAGCCGAAAAAATCATTATTGAAAAAATTCAGCAATCTTTCCCCGACCACTCATTTTTAGGTGAAGAAGGCGGCATAGTCGAAGGCAGTGACGAATTTAAATGGATCATTGACCCCCTTGACGGTACCACTAATTTTATCAAAGGTATTCCCCACTTTGCGGTTTCGATAGCCCTAATGCACAGAGGTCGTATAGACCAAGCCGTGGTATTTGACCCAATTCGTGGTGAACTTTTCACTGCAAGTAAAGGCGCTGGTGCACAATTAAATGGTTTCAGGATCCGCACCGGTAAAGCAAAAGACTTAAACAATACTGTGCTTGCCACTGCGTTCCCTTTCAAAGCGAAAGAAACATCTGATGAAGCTATACAACGTTTCTCAAACATATTTAAACAATGTGGCGATGTCCGCCGTTGTGGCTCTGCAGCGTTAGATTTAGCTTATGTTGCTGCAGGTCGATATGATGGTTATTGGGAACGCGGCATCAAACCTTGGGACGTTGCTGCTGGAGAACTACTGGTACGTGAATCTGGTGGCTTGGTTACTGACTATAAAGGCGGTAATGATCCCCTCGATAAAGGTGAGATAGTCGCAGGCAACCCGCGCGTAGTGCAGTCGTTGGTGAAACACTTAAAATAATCGATAATGAAAAAGGCATAGGTTTAATTTCGTTCTCGAAGATCTAAAAAGGAAGCATTTTGCTTCCTTTTTTTGTGCCTCAAGCCAGCAAGTATAAATACAACACAACAGGGTTGCTTGGCATTTTCTGCACGCCTTTTCATTAGATTTTCTGCCTGCGCTACAACTACTAATTTAAAAACGAGGGAATAATCTCGTGAGTACGTTTAGTTGTTGATTGCATTGCACTGTCCAAATCAAGTTTGAAGGGTGTCAACGCTCTTTAGGGCGGGTCGCAGACATAAAAAAAGCCGGGTAAACCCAGCTTTTTTTAAAATCGAAAATCTTAAGGAAGAGGATCTAAATCCGCCCCTTCTTTTTCGACAACAGTAGGCATTAAATCTTCGCGACTGATCCCCAGCATCAATGCAACTAAACTTGCTACATAAATAGAAGAATAAGTACCAATAATAACCCCAAATAATAACGCTGTAGCGAAACCATGTATGAGTGCGCCACCTTTATAAAATAACGCCATCAAAACCAATATAGTGGTTAATGATGTGATGATGGTTCGATTTAAGGTTTGCGTCAATGAGGTGTTAATAATCTCTTCGGGTCCACCTTTGCGAATTTTTCGAAAGTTTTCACGAATACGATCTGAAACCACAATAGTATCATTGAGTGAGTAACCTATTACAGCCAATACCGCAGCCATTACCGTGAGGTCGAATTCAAGTTGTAAGACTGAAAACAAACCTAAGGTTAAAATAACATCATGGGCCAACGCAATAACGGAACCCAAAGCAAATCGCCATTCAAATCGCATTGCCACATAAATGAGAATACAGATCAATGCAACCAACATAGCAAGTCCGCCTTGCTCTGCTAACTCTTCACCCACATTTGGACCAACAAACTCGATTCGACGCATGTCAACATTGTCACCAGAGCTGCGCAAAGTACTCAGTACTTGATCACCCACCTCTTGGGCTTTTACGCCGTCACGCGGAGCTAAGCGAATTAACACATCTTCACTACTACCGAAGTTTTGCACTACCGCATCACCGAAATCGGCAGCTTCCAGTTGCAAACGAATTTGTTCTAATTGAGCAGGTTTATCATAGCCTACTTCGATCAATGTACCACCGGTGAAATCTAATCCCCAATTGAGCTGATTAACCCCCAAAGAGACCAACGAACCGATAATCAGTATTCCCGATATAATCATGGCGGGAATGCGCATTGACATAAAATCAATACTTTCTTTTAGTTTAAAAAATCGCATGTCCGGCTCCTAAATCGACAGTTTCTGAAGACGTTTACCACCCCAAACACCGTTAACGATTACACGGGTTAGAATAATTGCAGTAAACATCGAGGTAGCTATACCTATCATTAACGTGATAGAAAAGCCTTTGATTGGACCGGTTCCAACAGCAAAAAGAATAATTGCTGCGATAAAGGTCGTGATATTCGCATCTAAGATGGTAGAAAACGCACTATCATAACCGTAGTGGATAGCTTGTTGAGGGCTTCTTCCTTCACGAATTTCTTCGCGAATACGCTCAAAAATCAATACATTGGCATCAACTGCCATACCCACAGTCAGCACAATACCGGCCATACCAGGTAAGGTTAAAGTTGCACCGGGTATCATTGACATAACGCCAACAATCATGACCAAGTTGGCCGCTAGCGCAAGATTTGCTACTACGCCAAATGATCGATAATAAAACAGCATAAAGGCTAATACTAAGGCAAATCCCCAAATAATGGCTTGCATACCCAAGTCGATATTTTCTTGACCTAAGCTAGGCCCAACTGTACGTTCTTCAACAATAGTAATGGGCGCAATCAAGGCTCCTGCACGCAGCAACAATGATAAATCCCGAGCTTCTTTTGGTGAATCTAAGCCAGTAATTTCGAATCGACTTCCAAGTTGAGCTCGAATAGTCGCCACACTGACGACTTCACGTTCAGGTACAAAAATGAGTTTACCTTTTTCATTCTTTTCACCCGTTGCTTTGTATTCAATAAATACGGTTGCCATAGGATTACCGATGTTGCCTTTGGTGGCCAATGACATTTTGCTACCACCAGCAGAATCTAACGAAATGGACACCTTAGGCATACCATATTCATCTACACCCGCGTTAGCATCAATGATGTGACTTCCTTCAAGCATAACTTTTTTGAGAAGTAGTTGCGGCACACCTTGCTGATCTTCAACGATTTCAGAGCCTGGCGGGATGCGGCCATTTAGGGCATCACGTATATCGTGTTCTTGATCTAACATTTTAAATTCTAAAGTAGCAGTCGCATTCAAAATTTCTTTCGCCCGAGCAGTATCTTGAATACCAGGCAACTGGACAACAATGCGATCAGCACCTTGGCGCTGAATAAGAGGCTCAGCCACCCCGAGTTGGTTGACCCTGTTGCGCATAATGGTGATATTTTGTTTTACTGCATAATCGCGAATTTCAGACAGCTTCTGTTCTGACATTTTAGCTACCAGAACTAAGTCACCTTGTTCTACTAAGGTGATATCCCGGTTGCGATTTTTAAGGAAAAATTCAGCCTTATCTAAGGTATCCTGATCGCGAAAACGGATTTGCACAGACTCATCAACAATACTCACCCGTGAATAACGAATTTTTTCTTCCCGCAATGAGGTTTTAAAGTCACCTTCCATGTCGGTTAGGGATTTGGTAATTACCGAGTTCATATCCACTTCCATTAAGAAATGGACACCACCGCGTAAATCCAAACCTAATTTCATGGGTGTACCGCCTAAGCTGTCCAACCATTCAGGAGTATCAGGGGCTAAATTCATCGCCACTGTGTAGTCTTTGCCTAGTGATTTGGCGAGGGTTTCGTTAGCTAATCTTTGTGCGCTATCATCGTAAAGACGAACCAGTATTTGCTCATCTTCAAGTACAATGGACTTCTTCTCGATGCCCGCATCTGCTAAGTCTTGATTAACTTTATCTATCAAAGGCAAATCTAGAACTGCGTCACGACCCGCAGAAATCTGCACAGCATAATCTTCACCATAAAGATTAGGAGAGGCATATAAAGCGCAAACGGCAACAACCATCAACACCATAATATACTTCCACAAGGGAGTTTTATTTAACACTTGCTATTCCTTTTCTACTTAAACGAAAAAGGCAAACTTGCGTTTGCCATTTTCAATTTAGTTAGATTGATTTCATTGTACCTTTAGGTAGCACAGCAGTTACTGCACCTTTTTGAATTACAATATTGGTATTGTCATTTAACGAAATCTCAATAAAGTCCTTTTCGTCAGAAACTTTTGCAACTTTACCCACCATACCACCTTGAGTAAGAACCTCATCACCTTTACCAATAGAGGCAACTAGGTTTTTGTGTTCTTTAACGCGTTTTGCTTGTGGACGATACAGCATAAAGTAGAAAATTAATCCGAAAACACCCAATAAGATCAGCATTTCAAAACCACCGCCCTGTGCGCCAGCGTCTTGTGCATAAGCATTAGAAATAAAAAAACTCATAAATTCCTCATATATTTTTAGTTATAAAGCCGGTACCGGCATATCTTTTTGTGCGTAAAACTCTTCAACAAAGTCATCAAGCTTTTGTTCAGCGATAGCGTCACGCAACCCCTGCATGACTCGTTGATAGTAACGAAGGTTGTGTATGGTGTTTAATCTAGCACCGAGTATTTCATTACATTTGTCTAAATGATGTAAGTATGACCGTGAATAATTTTTACAAGTATAACAATCACATTTCTCATCTAAAGGCCCAGTATCTGTTTTGTGTTTGGCATTGCGTATTTTAATAACGCCATCGGTAACAAATAAATGACCATTTCTAGCATTCCGCGTCGGCATAACACAATCAAACATGTCGATTCCGCGGCGAACCGCTTCAACGATGTCTTCTGGTCGCCCTACTCCCATCAAATAGCGCGGCTTTTCAGCGGGAATTTTATCTGCGGTATGATCCAAAACTCGAATCATATCTTCTTTTGGCTCGCCGACAGATAAACCACCAATGGCGTAACCGTCAAAACCAATATCTTCAAGACCTTTCAAAGATTGATCACGCAATCCTTCATACATACCACCTTGAATAATCCCAAACAACGCTGACGGGTTACCTTCATGGGCTTGTTTACTGCGTTTCGCCCAACGTAATGACAATTCCATGGAACGACGAGCTTCAGGCTCTGTGGCAGGATAAGGAGTACACTCATCAAATATCATGACGATATCAGACCCCAGATCACGTTGAACTTCCATTGACTTTTCCGGGGTAAGCAGTATTTTCTCGCCATTAATTGGCGATCTGAAGGTGACCCCTTCTTCGGTTATTTTACGTAAATCACCTAAACTAAACACCTGAAAACCGCCACTGTCCGTGAGTATTGGTTTATGCCAATGCATGAAATCATGTAAATCGCCATGCTGTTTCATGATTTCAGTACCCGGACGTAACATCAAGTGAAAGGTATTACCCAAACAGATCTGTGCTCCTGACTCTTCTATCTCTTCAGGCGTCATCCCTTTAACCGTGCCATAAGTACCAACAGGCATGAAAGCAGGTGTTTCTACAACACCTCGGTCAAACGTTAATCTACCGCGGCGGGCTTTGCCATCGGTTGTATCTAATTCAAATTTCATTTTTAACCTTTTAAAATTTCTGCATACCGGAAAACAGTCCAGTGCTGAAAAACAGCGGGGATTATAAAGGAATAATGAGCAAGCTGAAATCATCAAAAGGTAATTTCAGCTTGAAAGTTGCCTTAATAAGCGAAATGCGTGGATTTATCGCTGCGATTTCCTCGTCAACGGTTAAGATTTTTCGATAAACATGGCATCACCATAACTGAAAAATCGGTATTCTTTAGCGATTGCTTGCTGATACGCCTGCATCACGTTTTCTCTACCGGCAAAGGCACTAATTAGCATAATTAGGGTGGACTCTGGTAAGTGAAAATTCGTCAGCATTGCATCTACTATTTCAAACTGATAACCAGGATAAATAAAAATATCGGTATCTTCAAAAAAGGCTTCAAGGGGCTTACCTTTTTTAATACTTGCTGCAGCGGCCGACTCCAATGAACGCACAGACGTTGTCCCTACAGCGATAACTCGTTTTCCCTTTGCTCTGGCTAAATTAATTGCATCCACAACATCTTGCGGTACTTCTGCATATTCGGAATGCATATGGTGGTCTTGAATATTATCTACGCGGACGGGCTGAAACGTCCCTGCCCCTACATGTAAAGTAACAAATGCGGTATTCACCCCTTTTTGTTGCAAGGCTTCAAGGGTTGCCTCGTCAAAATGCAACCCAGCCGTTGGCGCAGCTACGGCACCCGGTTTTTCAGAATAAACAGTCTGATATCGCTCTTTGTCAGAATCTTCATCTGGTCGGTCAATGTAGGGAGGTAGGGGCATATGTCCGAATTTTTCTAATAGGCTAAGCACAGGTTCATCATTCACAACCCGTAATTCGAACAATTGATCGTGACGAGTCACCATTTCCATTTGGATATGCTCTTCTAATATCAGTAATGCTCCTGGTTTGGGTGACTTGCTTGACTTCACGTGGGCTAACACGGTTTTTTCATCAATAATTCGTTCAACCAATACTTCGACTTTTCCACCGGTTGATTTTTTGCCAAGTAATCTGGCTGGGATCACTCGGGTATTATTAAAAATAAGTAAATCCCCCTCATCCACTAAATCAAGAAAAGCAGAAAAATGTGTATCTTTTAAATTGCCAGTTCTACCATCTAAACACAGTAATTTGCTGGCAGTTCTTTGTTCTGTGGGGTATCGAGCGATTAGCCGCTCAGGTAAATCAAAATGGAAATCAGATAATTTCATGGCGTTTGGTTAGCCCAACTGTAAGTTAATATTCGTTATTTTACGTATTAAAAAATATACCTGCAACGCTTTATCCATACTCGCTTTTCCTTGAGTTCTGGTTGTAACAGTATAAATTATAACCATCTTATTTTTTCGATGTTTCTCCCAAACATAGTTTCCCCAGCCGCCCTAGCTGGGTTTTTTTTGTCTGTTTTTCAAACATCGTCTTCATCTAGCGATATTTGCATGTCAGCAAATATCTCAATGATATCCTCACGTTCAATTTTACGCATTTTTAAAACATAAACGATTTGCAAAAGTAAATCGGCACCTAAAATCCCCTTATTTACTTTGTTGCGTAAATTATCAGCACTCTGGACAACACCAATTGTGTTCAATCGCTCACTGAGATCTTGGTATTTCACGCCACGTTTAGACATTTCTGCCTTTATGATTCGCTGCACGACTTGTCGCCAGTTTGCATTATCTTGTTTTTTCGCCACTTCACACCCACTAAAAATAAACCATTTTGTGAATTATAATTCACAAAAATAAACCATACAACTCAAAAAGGTAAAATAAAGTTTGACATTAAAAATCATTTGTCAGTACAATTCGACTCGTTGCGAAAAAACTTACAATTCATTTTGAACTGATCATGTTTTTTCGTTTACAAAGGTAACATACTATAGTCATTACACTGACAGGAGAGTAGGCATATGACTTGGGACCTTGATCAACTTGAGACCCTATTATCAGATAACGACAACATTGTTGTCACCCGTGAAGAAAATTGTTTATTGATCGGAAATGGTGATGGTTTAGATGCATGGTTAGCACTCAGTGGAGAGCAAATTATTATCGAATCCATTTTATTTTCAAGTTCAGAAGTCAAAGATAAAGCAGCTTTGAACGAAGAGATATTGAAAACCCATATGTTGTTTCCGTTAACAACTATTGGAATATCTCAAGTTGCTGAACAAGACTATTACACTGCATTTGGTGCCTTGAGCTCACAATCTAAAGCAGAAAGCATCAAAATTGAACTCGATGCTTTATTCCACAATGTGGCTGCATTCTTAGACGCTTATCAAGAGCATTTGCACTAAAACATTAAGGTATTTTGGGAGAAGATTATGTCGGTTTGGAGAAAGTTAGTTACAGCGGTAAAAGGTGGCGCAACAGAAGCGGCTCAATCAGTTGTAGACAGTCAAGCCATTCGAATTCTAGAACAAGAGATTCGCGATGCAAAAGAAGAGTTACGTAAATCAGACCATGCACGTACTCAAATTTTAGCAAAGTGTAAATTGGCAAAACAAAAGGTTGATAGCCTGAAAGTATCAATTGGTCAATATGAAGAGCACGCTCGTAAAGCCATTGAATCTGACCGTCAATTGGCTTTGGATTGTGCACAAAAAGTTGCGGACTTAACCGCAGAAATGGAAACCGAACAGGAGTTTCTTGATCAATTCACCCAATCAGAAAAACAGCTTGCTGCCAATATTAACCAAGCTAAAGACAATTTGAAGCGTTTGGAACAGCAAGTCGATATGGTGAAGGCGACGGAATCAGTGCAAAAAGCCCAAGTAGCGGTTTCATCCAGACACATGGGCGCAAACAGTAAAATGAAAACCGCGACTGAATCGCTAAATCGTATTCAAGACAAACAGAAATTGCGCAGTGCAGAATTAGAGGCGGCTGAAGAACTTGCCTCTAGCGACTCAACCACTGACTTAGAAAAGCGGTTGGCTGAGGCTGGAATTAAAGGCGGAAAAAGCTCAGCTGATGATGAACTCAAACGTATTTTAGGCGAATAAATTGGTTAGCGTATAAATGCTGTTAGTCCTTAAGGTACGTAAAGTACTCACCCGAGTCTTTTCTGAGATGCGCTGGTACACCATTGTACTAGCGCTTTTGTTTTATGCCCTAACTACATGGCTTTTACTGTATGCCTCTGGCGAGCATGACCTACTCAATGTAAATGATTTTGTTTATTGGTTAGTCGTTACCGGTTCTACCGTTGGATATGGTGATATGTCACCGGTGACAAGTGCAGGAAAATATATAGTCTCGTTTTATGTCATCCCATTAGGGTTGAGTATATTTGCCTTAGTCCTTGGGCGGATCGCGGCTTGGGTGTCTATGCAATGGCAAAAAGGAGTGAAAGGTTTGAAACCATTAGATCTTGAAAACCATGTTTTGGTAATTGGCTGGAATGGCCAGCGCACTATTCAACTGCTTAACTTGCTACTTAAAGAACGAGCAGAAACGGAAAATAAACCCGAAATTGTGTTATGTGTTAAAGCTGATATCGACAATCCAATGCCCGACAAGATTGAATTCATCAAAGTCATATCTTTTAACAACGATAAAGAAATGGATAGAGCTTGTGTGGATAAGGCTGCGGTTATTGTGATGGACAATGAAGAAGATGATGTCACTATGACCACCTCTTTGTATTGTAGTAAAAGAAATAACAGCGCCCACCTTCTTGCTTATTTTAAAGATGAATCTTTAGTCGACTTGCTGCAAACCCATTGTCCCAATATCGAATGTACCCCCAGTGTCGCCGTTGAAATGTTGGCTAAGTCAGCATTTGATCCAGGCTCCAGCCTGCTGCAACACGACTTATTGACGGTACAAGAAGGTCAAGCTCAATTTTCAATTGAAGTACCTGATTCCGTGCAGCAGATATCTGTTGAAAAACTATTTATAACCTTAAAACAGCGCTATAACGCGACTTTCATTGGCTTTGTTGAACCAAGTATTCCGGCAAAAGTGACTTTAAACCCTAATTTTGATGTAACTATCCTGCCCAAATACAAACTCTTTTATATTGCTGAACAACGCATCAATCACTTCGATTGGCAACTATTGTCTGAGTAATAAAGCAAGTAACAGGTAAGATAAAAAACGGAGAAATCATGTTTTCAAAATGGTTTACCAAAAAAGATAAGCAATCTGAAATAACAGCGCCGGAAATAATGGGCCTATATTTAGGGGGCTCCTTCGAGCTTGATGATCTAAAACTCAAACTTATCGAACCTGAATTGGTGATTGAAGGTGCTGCTAGACACCACTTAATCCAGGCTGTAGGCGAAGCCCATTTAGATACAGGTGGAAAAATTTTGCGTTATTACACCGATGACGACGCATTTTTACAGGTTGTATTAGACGGTGGCGACACAGAAAATCACATCACTGATGTGAAGTTATGGTACTTTTACAATACACAGACCGTGGGAACGGACAAGCAATGGAAAGACTTGCTCGAAGGCCAGGTTTCTCAACCTCATTATCAAATTGAAAACAATCAGTATAATCGTGTTTGGGACGCTGTTGGCGAGGAATCCCCTCCAGTAGCAATGACAGAGAAAACATTTGAATTGGATGGCGATACTAGTCAAACGGATCAATTCGTTATGCTATATGAACGAGAAATCGGTCAAGAATCCTTCGAAACCTTATTGGTTTGTGCTGAAGAAAAAATTGTAGATAATAACCATGATCGTTGCCTTGTTATCAGTACCGGCTTCGATATTTTGCCTGCCGATATAAAAATAAACGGTTAGCAAATTAACGTATACACAGAAAAGGAAAAATCGATGGATATATTGTTGGATTCAATCGCCGGATTAGGTAATTTTGCAATCTATTTTGTGGTTTCAATAGTGCTGTTATTTATATTCAAAATCGTCTACGCATGGGTCACGCCCCATGATGAATGGAAGCTTGTAAAAGAAGAAAAAAACACCGCTGCGGCAATCGGCTTTGGTGGTGCTATTGTCGGCTTCAGTATTGCTTTATCGGGTGCTGTAACCAATTCAACGTCGCAGTTTGACTTTGCTATTTGGGGTTTCATTGCCCTCATCGCACAGGTCTTGGCTTTTTTATTGTTGCGCTTCACGTTCATGCCCGCCATCGCGGAAAGAATTGATAATCAAGAAGTCTCTGCAGGCGTAATGTTGGCTTCCATGTCCATCGGCGTTGGTTTACTCAATGCGGCTTGCATGACCTACTAGGAGGCACAAGCATGACTCGTAAACGCAGTAAACACATAAATCTAAACAGAATGCGTAAGCAATTTTCTGCCAAACCTTTGGCAATCGGTATCGCTTCTGTATTCTTAGCAGCCTGCACGGATAATCGTCAACAAGCGACGATATACACCAGTGCGCAAGATTGTGCCAATGAGAACCCTGAACAAGCACAAGTTTGTGCAACCGCTTATCAAGAAGCCTTGGCTGAAGCGGAGCGAACTGGGCCTAAATACAACTCTGAACAAGATTGTGAAAGTGAGTTTGGGCCAAATCAATGTCGCCAAGTAGAACGCAGTTCTGGCTCCTTTTTTATGCCATTTATGGCCGGTTACATGTTAAGCAACCTGCTTTCTCCTAATCGTTATCAGTATCAACCCATGTTTACGTCTTATTCCCCTTACTCTCCCTATCGTTACAGATGGATAGGCGCCGGTGGATATGATTATGGTGATTTACGTAAGCGTAATTACAAAGTCAGACCTGATGCGTTTAAACCTAAACCAGCGGTCACTCGAACAATCAAACGAGGTGGATTTGGCAGTTCTGTGCGTGCTAAATCAAGTTGGGGCAGTAAGAGTAGTTCCAAAGGTGGTTGGGGCGGTTAAACGTCCCCCCCTCGGAGAACGACGTTATCCAGCCCTTTGATAAAGCGCAATGAAATCACAACAATTGAGTCTAGATGTTCAGAATACCAAGTGAGCCCCGCAAAAACTGGCAACAAAAAGCAAAAGACTTTGGTTTTTCATTCCATAGTATGTATGGCGAGCCGTATTGGGATGAATCCGCTTATTATCAGTTTAACTTACAACAAATTGAAAATGACTTAGAAGACCCTAGCGTCGAAATTCACCAAATGTGCTTACAAGTTGTCGATAAAGTTGTGAATAATGACGCTTTGTTATCTGCTTTTAAAATCCCCGAACCCTTTTGGCAAGGTGTGAAAGATTCCTGGCGTAAGCACGATCCATCTTTGTATTCTCGACTAGACTTTGCTTACGATGGTAGTGGTCCGGCAAAGTTATACGAAAATAATGCAGACACCCCTACTAGCTTGTATGAATCAGGCTTTTGGCAATGGCTATGGCTGCAAGATTTAGTGGACGGCAATCAACTCTCTCGTCAGGCAGATCAATTTAACTCTTTACAAGAAAAACTGATAGGTCGGTTACATGAAATCGCAGGACATTATCAAACTGAACAGATTCATTTTGCATGCTGTCAGGATACCATTGAAGATAGAGGCACAGTGCAATATTTACAAGATTGCGCCGCAGAATCGGGCATCCTTGGGCCATTTGTTTTCATTGAAGATATTGGTTTGGGAGAATCAGGTCGCTTTACGGATTTAAAAAATAACCCAATAGAGACCTTGTTTAAACTTTACCCTTGGGAGTTTATGCAACGTGAAGAATTTGGTGATTATGTGGAAAGCTCACAAACCAATTGGATTGAGCCCTTATGGAAAAGTGTTTTGTCTAACAAAGCACTTATGCCCATGCTGTGGAAGATGTTTAAAGGACACCCAAATCTGTTGCCTGCTTATTTCGAAGACGAATTACATTTGTGTGACCACACGCGCATCGTAAAAAAACCCCTATTTTCCCGAGAAGGTGCCAACGTTAGTATTTTAGAAAAAGGACAAGAGATAGCCCATGCTGATGGCCCCTATGGTGAAGAAGGGTTTATTTATCAAGCATTCCATCCTCTGCCTAAATTTGATAATAACTACACATTAATTGGTTCTTGGTTGGTAAACGACCAGGCAGCTGGCATTTCAGTGCGAGAAGACAGCTCGCTAATTACCCAAGATATGTCCCGTTATTTACCACATATCATTCTAGGATAACTTCCATGGGCACGAAAACTTCGGTTCTAGCATCTCAATTAAAATTTGTTTGTTACTTGATGCTGTTTTTTACTGTTATTGAAGTCGTCAATATTATTTTTGCTCGCAGCCTCAATGTTTATGGAATTTACCCCCGTGAATGGGTTGGCCTTCGCGGGATCTTTTTTAGCCCATTTTTACACGGTAATTTGGCCCATTTCGCTTCCAATATTATCACCCTTGGGATATTCAGTTTATTGGTATTGCAATACGGAAAAAAAATCTACATTACCGTTAGTCTCTATTTAGTATTAAGTATTGGCATACTGGTATGGTTGTTTGCGCGTCCGGCTATGCATATAGGAGCGAGCGGCATAATCTATGGTTACTTTGGTTTTTTAGTGCTGGGAGGGTTAATATCAGGTCGTATAAAGTTGATTATTATTTCCCTTGTGGTCGGCTTCTTTTACGGCGGTTTAATATTTGGTGTATTCCCTACAAATAGCTTTGTTTCTTGGGAGTCTCACCTGTTTGGATTTATTGCGGGGTTGTGTGCTGCTAAAATATGGGCTAAAAAGCGTTAGGATCCAGCGTTACTGCCAAAAGAATGAACATCTAAGCCTGATTAAAACCATAGTGGATTGGGTGGGAGTTAGATATACTGACAACAGTTAAGAATAGTTTAAAGATTTTATGAATAAGCCAGAAGCAAACGAAACAACACAAAATACGAACAAGACACCACCTCAAAACAATGATTTTTTGGGTAATCTTGCTTTCAATATTGTCATCCCCGTATTGATTTTATCTTATCTCAGTGGCGAAGAATATTTAGGCCCAGCAGTAAGTGTGGTTTGCGCCTTGGCATTCCCGATCGGATACGGTATCTGGGATTTAAAGAAGTCTGGCAAAGTAAACGGTTTCTCCATTTTAGGGATTATCAGTGTAATACTCACTGGCGGTATCACCTTATTAGAGCTTCCCGCTGAATATATTGCCATTAAAGAAGCCGCCATCCCCGGTATTTTGGGTATTGCCGTCTTAATCTCTCAATATACTAATCGTTCTTTAGTGAAAATTCTCATACTCAACGAAAATGTGATCAATTGGCAGGCGTTGAACGAGGCGTTAGCGAAAAAACAAAATACAGCGCTTTTTAACCGCAAAATAACCGTTAGTTCTTATATCGTTGCAGCTTCTTTTTTCGTTTCTTCCTTCCTAAATTACATTTTGGCTAAAATGATTTTAGTAAGCGAGCCTGGCACAACAGCTTATACTGAAGAACTAGGGCGTATGACTGCACTGAGTTATCCGGTGATTATGGTACCAAGCTTAATAATGCTATTTTCTGCTCTCGCCTATTTGATCATTCAAATGAAAAAATTAACTGGCGAAGATTACCTATCCTTTATTCAAGAGGAAGGCTAGTTAACAATTAAATAGTCTGGCGGTACAATGATTAAAATTGAAGCCTTATCCAAGTCCTACCAAGACGGCAAGCAATTCACCACCGTTTTAGAAAATGTCAATTTAACCATTGCCCCCAAACAGCAAATTGCAATTACAGGTGAATCCGGTTCGGGTAAATCAACCTTATTGCACTTGTTGGCCTGTTTAGATAACCCAGATTCAGGCTCAATAAAAGTACATGAGCAAAACATCTGCTTATTTTCACCCCGTCAGCGTGATGCCTATCGGAAAAAGTCCATCGGCATCGTCTTTCAAAAATTTAACCTCATTGAATGTTTGTCAGTTTGGGAGAATATATGTTTTCCTGCTCGGTTAAACCAAAATTTTGATGAGCCTTATCTACTTGACCTGCTGGAACAGCTAGGCATTGCTAAGCATCGACATAAGATGCCAACGGCATTATCTGGAGGCGAACAACAACGAGTTGCCATTGCTAGAGCGTTAGCCCATAAGCCTGAACTGGTATTAGCCGACGAACCCACAGGAAATTTAGATGATAAAAATAGCGGTAAGGTGGCTGATTTACTGTTTATGCTATGTCGTTCCCACCAGGCTATGCTAGTTATAGTCACTCACAGTGCCAAACTAGCTAAGCAAGCCCACCTTCACTATCACTTAAGTAACAAAACGCTGAAACTGCAAACCAATGATTAAGTCAATTCATGAGGTTTTATGGGTAATTTTAAAAAGTTACGATCTGCAAAAGTATCGACTATGTTTAATATTATTAGCGATGATAATGGGCTGTGCAGGACTTTCTTCAGTTTTAGTTATTAATGAAACCGCTAAGCGCAGCTACAGCCAAACCGCTTTTCCCTTTTTAGACAATGTTGAGTACGCAATCTATCCATCCCAAAGCGGGTGGATAAGCAAAGCTGACTACGCCGATTTACGCAAAAACGGAAACCGCAACCTTATTGCAGTATCGACACAACAAGTGGAAAGCTTAGACAATCACAAATTAGACTTCCTAGGGGTCGATTACTATGCACTGATGAGCTTAAACCGAACTAGGCTAGAAAAGGATAATAGCAAATCCGGCTTTCCCCTATTTGCCGCAAACAACCATTCTTCTAACTCAACCCCCACAGAACACAAGTTTGTTATTGATGTTGAATATGCAAAAACATTAGGAGCTAAAAACCAACTTACAACAGATAATTTTCTAAAGCTCAATTCTCAGCTATCCATTGGCCCAGTTGCCATCGTCGAGGCGGCAGGTCTAGGTGAGCAAATTGTATGCGACATTGAAACCTTATATAGTCAATTCAATCCTCAGGGGATTTCTTATATATTAGTGGCGGGTAAATTTAATCACAAACAGCCTTCCCCTTTGCAATTGCAATTACCTTCCCACCTCAAATTAATCAAATTAACCTCAACTGAAGACTTAGACCAACTAACCGCTAGTTTTCACCTTAATCTTTTCGCCATGGGTTTGCTGATGTTCGTTGTTTGCATGTTTGTGGTATTAAATGCGTTAAATTTATTGATTATAAAACGTGTACCCATGTTGACGACTTTGCGGCAACTGGGTATCCCAATAGTTGCTATCTATAGTGCTATCATCATTGAAATGATGACCTTAGCCATAGCTTGTAGCGCAATCGGTGTTACTTTAGGCATTGAAATCGCCAAGTGGCTATCTCCCTCTGTTACCCAGACCCTCGCGAACTTATATAATGTATCAATTAACTTTGAGAATTTTTCTTGGTTTAATTTGTATGCTCAAGTATTGCTGGCAAGTGTTGTTGGTTTGAGTCTTGCCGCAGCGTTACCCTTACGTTCGCTGAATCAGCACCTAACTTCAATACAACCAGTGGCTTCACCCGCTCATAGTGAGAACAAATGGTTAGCATTTTGTGTGCTTCTTCTGCTTATTTGTTTGATTATTTATTTTAGCAACGAAAGTATTTTTAGTTCATTTTTGATTATCGGCTTAGTGATAATCAGTGGCTGTTTCTTGGTTTTGTATATGTTACCTAGATTACTTTGCTTAATAATCCCCATAATTCCACTAACAACACCCAACTTGCGCTGGAGTGTAGCCGACGCTAAGCGGATATCGAACAAAAGTAGTATCGCATTTTGCGCGTTTTTCATTGCCGTGGCCACGAATGTAGGCATGAATTTAATGGTAAATAGTTTTCGTCTTGCCACAGACACTTGGATAACCCAACGACTTGACGCAGATGCTTATGTCAATACCAAGGATGCCGAGCAAGTTGTCACACTGCTCAGTTCGAACTTCCCGAAAACCACAACCTTTGTTAGGCAATCAGAAACTGGCAATTATCAGGGAGATGCCATTCAACTTCGTTCTTATCCTAGTAATCTTGAGCACCAAGAAGCGTTAATGCTAGAACAGAGTATCGCGACCCCTTGGGACACATTTTCAAAAGCTCAAGGGATTTTTATTAATCAACAGTTCGCCCTATCAAAACAGCTTAACTTAGGCCAAAAAATAGTGTTTAGAAGGCAAAATAATCATACATTTACGGTGCAAATTGTTGGTATTTACTATGATTATGGCAACCCTAAAGCACAAGCATTGGTTAGTGAGTCATTAATATTAAATCCTTCATCTGGCAATCAAGTTATCGCCTTATATAATCAAGGGGTTAATCAATCATGGCTACCTGAACTGAAAAATCAAATATCGACACAATTTCCAGACGCGCAAATAGTGGAGACACAGGACCTACTGAAACGCTCAATGCAAACCTTCGACAACACCTTCGTGGTAACCCAGGGTCTGAATATAATTACCTTATTAGTCGCTGCATTTTCTTTAGCTTCGTCCCTCATCGTTATTGATTACGATAATAGACCCCAACGAGCATTGATCCGAGCTATGGGTGTACCTGCACTTAAAATATTGATGCTAACCTTGTTCCAATACACGTTGTTGTGCTTATTCATATGTGCTCTTGCAATTCCATTTGGTATTTTACTCAGTTGGCTTTTGATCCATTTAGTAAACGTGCAGGCTTTCTATTGGTCTTATCCGTTGGTTATTGAGTCGAATACCCTAGTCGAGCTAATCTTATCCGCCTTAATGGTGGTATTTTTAGCGGTGTTATTGCCTGCTGCTCGAACAATATTAATACCACCTATTGAGGATATAAAATGGCTCAATGGTTAAGGCTAGTCAAAATTTCCGCGCTCATAATAAGCATGTTATCCACCATCGTTATGTTGAGCGCCTGTTCAGAGCCTGCTAATTCATTGAAAAGCAATTCATCGACAGGCATGTATGGAGGCTTATTAGATCAAGAAAACTTTTCCAGTGCCAAAGCAACAGAGCAAACCCCTATCACTTTTCCACAGGATCACTTAAGTCACCCTGAATTTGCCATTGAATGGTGGTATTTAACGGCTAATTTGTTTGATAAACAGGGCAATCAATATCCCCTGCAATGGACCTTATTTCGTTTTTCAGGGGGAGGCAACCAATCCAATTGGAGTAACGGCCAATTATACATGAGTCATGGCAAGCTAAGCTCTTATAAACAGGATTGGTTTGAAGAAATATTTGCCAGAGGTGGGGTGGGTAATGCTGGTGTATCACTTGCAGCTGAATCAGGCCATTTTGAAGCTTATTTGGATAATTGGATATGGCGTTCATTATCAACTGAATTATTTCCCGCTACACTTAATTTCACCCTCAACGAACAAGTTAAATTATCGCTGAACATGCGTGCTACTGGCCCCTACGTTTTAAATGGTAATAAGGGTTACAGCATTAAACTGGCCAATGGACAGCATGCTTCGATGTATTATAGTCAGCCTTTTATCAATATCAGCGGAACGATTGAACGCTTAGGTGAAACCATTGATGTTTCGGGAAAAGGTTGGTTTGACCACGAATGGAGTGCAGGGCTTTCTGATCAAAAAACACAAGGGTGGGACTGGTTTTCTATACACTTTGATGATGGTCGCAAGTTAATGCTTTATCAGGTTCGACATAGGGAACTGGGGAATTCATGGTTTGGCAGTTTAATCAGCCCACAGGGCGATAAAACCCATTTAACAAAAAATGATATTCAAGGGTCAATTGATGGTTATTCAAAGGTTGATAGCGTTCAAATACCGCTTAATTGGTCTTTGTCAGTGCCACAACAGCAAATTCATATTCGCGTTTCCCCCTTTAAACAAAATCAATATAACCCGGGAGTGTTTCCCTATTATGAGGGGGCGATTAGGGTTGAAGGCAGTCATAAAGGCATAGGTTTTATGGAATTAACAGGATATTAGCAGTCAAATCAGTGCCCTAATCCGACTGCTAAGTTAAACACCTTTCGGCTACTGGGATTGCATTAATTCAAAAATTATTTTCGGAATCTCAGTATTATCCATGTGCCCAACAAAACGCTCTTTTCCAGCGCCCATAGCAAAAATTTGAACGTCAACCGCGGTGTGACCCGAGCTTGTCCAGCCAGAATTTGAGCGGATATCCAGCAACTTTTTAAGTTGCACGTAAAGTGCTTTTTGATTATTCATATCGACACTTTGCAAAAGTGACTTTTCAGTTTCAGTTAACTCAAAACCCAAGGTAGTCTGAGCAAGCGTAAGAGGTGAATCGCTGCTTGTCATTAATTTTGCCAAAGTGGTTAAAGATTGTGTCAGGTTTTTTAACGGTTCTGGATCCCATTGGTAATCACCGTTGGCCGCAATACTAAAACCACCTGTACTATGATCGGCAGTCACCACCACTAGCGTATCTGGGTTTTCTTGTACATATTGTTCCAACCATTCTAAGGTTAACGCTAGATCATGCATTTCGGTCATTGCCGCGGCAATGTCATTGGCGTGTCCAGCCCAGTCTACTTGGCTGCCTTCCACTAATAGGAAGTATCCCTTATCATTCGTTAGTTGTTTAACTGCTGTTTCAACTAATACTGGCAGACGCTGCTTTCCTGGCATATCTAGGGCCCAAGGCATGCCTTCGTCACCAAATAAACCAATCACAGGCCCAGGTTTAAGCTTGCTCAATTGTGCTAAATCATCAACATATTGATAACCCGCCGCTTTAAACTCATCAACAATATTTCGGTCATCTCGAATAAAATATTTCCAACCACCACCTAACATAACATCTAGAGCAAACTGGTCATTCACTTTGTCATCAAAATAACTATCTGCAATGGCATTATAGTTTCGGCGACTTTCATTGTGCGCAGAAAATGCCGCAGGTGTCGCATGATTAATTTGTGAAGTGACCGCAACGCCAGTTTTTAAGCCATTAATGCGTGCTTGTTCGAGAACAGTTTTGACGGATTGTTTGTTTTCATCCACAGCAATGGCACCATTATACGACTTAACACCTGCAGACAATGCAGTTGCTCCGGCAGCGGAGTCAGTTACATAACCACTCACTCTTGCAGGATAAGTGCTTGCCATTCCCACCAGATGACGATCAAACACGGTTGATTCTATCTCTGGTGATGTTTTTTTATCGGCAAAATAACGATAAGCCGTGGTGTAAGCGGGTCCCATGCCATCCCCAACCACCATAATCACGTTTTTCGGTTTTTCCTGATTAGCCTGCGCTGCGGAAACAAACAGCAATAATGTAACAGCCGGTAGCCACTTCATTTTATCTCCAAATTTCAAAATAATAATTGTCGAAATAATACGTGAAAATTTACGCAATTAAACTGATTTCTAATCGTTTACACAAACTTCTATAGGAAACATTCATCAAAACCTTGATTTAGACCAATATCCAGCCTGACCTACCAACCTAAATCCTTACTACGGGATTCAGATTTCGAATTTTTATACTAACAAGTGATATCTATACTTTATTTAAGGGGCTTATTTTGCGCTAAACAAGTTTTTTATGACGGTGTCAATAATCGAAAGATTGAACTTTACTCTCTGAATTATAAAGAATTACAAAGCAATATTCACCAAATCTATTTCGAAAATCATTAATATACGTTTTTTTTATTAAGCTTGTGGGGCTAGGATAATTGCATCGACACAAAATAATAATCAGGTGAATCGATACCGGTCGTCTAGATGTGTTCACAATAATTATGCACTAGACCTCAGTTCCCTACACAAGTAATAGAAAGAAGGAAAATATGATGTCTCAATATCAAACTGACCTAAACGCTGTAAGCCAGCTTTGCCAAAAAAATGGTTCTGGATGGAATGCGATTAACCCTGAATATGCTGCAAGAATGAAAGCACAAAATCGTTTTCAAACCGGACTTGATATCGCTAAATACACCGCAGCGATTATGCGTAAAGATATGGAAGAGTACGACGCAGATTCTAGCCAATACACTCAATCTTTAGGTTGCTGGCATGGATTTATTGGTCAACAAAAAATGTTGGCGGTTAAAAAGCATCAAGGTACAACTAACAAAAAATATTTGTACCTGTCAGGTTGGATGGTTGCAGCCTTGCGCTCAGAGTTTGGTCCTCTTCCTGATCAATCTATGCATGAAAAAACCACCGTGTCTTCGTTAATTGAGGAACTTTATACTTTCCTACGACAAGCCGATGCAAAAGAGCTAGGTGAATTGTTTAATGAGCTTGATGCGGCAAGAGCTGCAGGCAATAGCACATCAGAGATCCAAGCAAAAATCGATAACTATGAAACCCACGTGGTGCCTATTATTGCAGACATAGATGCCGGTTTTGGTAACGAAGAAGCCACCTATTTATTGGCTAAGCAAATGATTGAAGCCGGTGCATGCTGTATTCAAATCGAAAACCAAGTATCTGATGCTAAACAATGTGGTCACCAAGACGGGAAAGTAACCGTACCCCATGAAGACTTCCTCGCAAAAATTAACGCTGTTCGTTATGCATTCCTTGAATTAGGTGTGGATGATGGAGTTATCGTGGCAAGAACTGATTCATTGGGTGCTGGCTTGACGCAAAAAATCCCCGTATCGACTTCTGAGGGCGATCTTGCGTCTAAGTACAATGCATTTTTAGATACTACCGAAGTAAAATCTGTTGAAGATTTACAAGAAGGTGATCTTGCCCTTCGTCAAAACGGTAAACTGGTTAAACCTATTCGCTTACCTAATGGCTTGTTTAAATTCAAAGACAATACCGGTGTTGACCGTGTAGTGCTTGATTGTATTACTTCACTTCAAAACGGGGCTGATCTGTTATGGATTGAAACTGAAAAACCTCACGTTGGTCAAATCGGCGCAATGGTTGACGAAATCCGTAAAGTAGTTCCGAATGCGAAGTTGGTTTACAACAACTCACCTTCATTTAACTGGACGCTTAACTTCCGTCAACAAGTGTTTGATGCTTGGGTTGAAGAAGGTAAAGATGTTAGCGAGTATAACCGCGACGACCTTATGCAAGTTAAATACGATGACACCGAATTGGCCCAAGTAGCGGATGAAAAAGTACGTACTTTCCAAGCAGATGCTGCCCGCGAAGCTGGTATTTTCCACCACTTAATTACTCTACCAACTTACCACACTGCCGCGTTATCTACTGATAACCTTGCAAAAGGTTACTTCGGTGACGAAGGTATGCTGGCTTATGTAAAAGGTGTGCAACGTCAAGAACTGCGTCAAGGTTTAGCCTGTGTTAAACACCAGGCGATGGCAGGTTCAAACATGGGTGATGATCACAAAGAATATTTCAGTGGTGATCAGGCGCTTAAAGCAGCGGGTGAAGATAACACCATGAATCAATTTGATGTTGCTTAATTCAGCGAACTTTTAACTCAATGCAAAAGCAAGACGTATGTCTTGCTTTTTTTTTGTGGCAACCCTTATAACCATTGGTATAATCAATGACAACTCTATTTAGAAGTGAAGTTAATTTGAATATTGCTAAAGTTGATCTAAATTTATTGGTATATCTGGATGTGTTATTACGGGAAGGAAGCGTAACCAAAGCCGCGAATCAACTCAGTATCACTCAACCCGCTATGAGCAATGGTCTTAAGCGTCTTCGTGATTTGTTTAATGATCCACTTTTAGTGCGAACCAGTGAAGGGATGACCCCAACAAAACGTGCATTAGAGCTTCAACCTGTAGTTCGTGATGTATTGGCCAAGCTAGAAACCACCATTCAACCTGAAACCGAATTTATTCCCAGTAGTAGCCAACGGACGTTCCGTATTATGGCCAGTGATTATGCTGAATCTACATTATTGATTGAAGTCATTCGTCAATTGGGAAAAATAGCGCCCAATATCACGTTAGATGTAATTACACCTAGTGATGTAACTTTCCATGATGTTGAACATGGTAAAGTAGACATGGCCATTAACCGCTTCGACGAACTTCCCCTTTCATTTCATCAAAAAGTCATTTGGTATGATGCCTTTTCCTGTGTGTTAAAAAGTAATAATCCCATGGTGGACCATTTCGACTTGAGTAGTTATTTGTCGGCACAACATATTTGGGTGAGCAAAACTGGATTTGGTGTGGGTGTGGGAGTAGATCCCAACGAAGTTCAAAAGCTTGGTTGGGTTGACGCAGAGTTAACCAAACTAGGCAAGAAACGGGATATTCGGGTATTTACTCGACATTATCACGTCGCCCTACAGTTAGCTAAAGCACAAAATCTGATTGCAACTTTGCCCAGCAAAGCAGCCAACCTTTACCGTAGTGATCCCGACGTTGTAATTTTGGAACCTCCCTTTGATATTCCTCCCATTGGTTTGAAAATGGCGTGGAGCGCACTGTTACATCACGATGCAGGGCATATTTGGTTTCGTCGTCTTATTAGTGAAGTGGCCAATCAACTGAGTTAATTGGCTATTTTAATTCGCACATTCACAGAGCTTATCGCAAAGATAATAACCATAAATTAAACATATTCGTTAGATGTGGGTAGTATTAATCCATTGGACAGCTTTGGAGTATTACCATGCAAAATTATATATCACGCGGAAAATTACAAATTGCAGAAGAGTTAGATTGTTTCATTAAAGATGAAGCAATAAAACAAACCCAAGTAGAGTTGGATGTTTTTTGGGATGGGTTTGAACAGTTGCTAACTGAGTTCATGCCAAAAAATCAAGAGCTCTTAAAAAAACGTGATGATTTACAGGTAAAAATAGACAATTATTGTCAGCAAAACCCGCAATATAAATTATCTGACTACAAAGCGTTCCTTGAAGAAATTGGTTACCTTTTACCTCAACCTAAACCATTTCAAATTACCACCGAAAATGTTGATCCTGAAATCGCAACGATGGCGGGCCCACAATTAGTTGTGCCAATCAACAATGCGCGTTATGCCATTAATGCGGCAAATGCGAGATGGGGCAGCCTTTACGATGCCCTTTATGGAACCGATGTAATTAGTGAAGAAGACGGCGCTCATAAAAGTGGGCCTTACAATAGTGTTAGAGGTCAAAAAGTTATAGAGCATGGCCGTCAATGGTTAGACGTTGCGGCCCCCCTTGAAACTGGCAGCCATCAAGATGTAACCGCCTATTCAATTGAAGCTTCAACCTTTACGTGTACTTTGAGTAATGGCGAACAGACTGGTCTTAGTGACCCTAAACAATATGTTGGTTTTGTGGGTGATATAAGTAATCCAACATCTGTTTTTCTAACCCATAACGGGCTGCATATTGAGTTACAATTCGATCGCTCTCACCCAGTAGGCGCTGCAGATCCGAGTGGCTTAAAAGATATCGTACTTGAAGCGGCTTTAACTACCATTATGGATTGCGAAGACTCAGTTGCCGCCGTTGATGCTGAAGATAAAACCCTGGTTTATCGAAATTGGTTAGGCTTGATGAAAGGAACACTTTCCACTTCAGTGCAAAAAGGCCAAAAAACCATTGAAAGAACCCTCAGTAGCGATAAAGTTTTTACCAATTTAGATGGTAAAACAACTAGCTTGAAAGGTCGCAGTTTGATGTTTATTCGAAATGTTGGCTTGCTAATGTCAAACGATGCAATTTTGTTTAATGGTGAGGCGATACCAGAAGGCATTATGGACTGCATGATCACCTCTTTGATTGGTAAACATGATTTATTAGGACATAGTCCATTTTCCAACAGTGATAAAGACAGTATTTATATAGTGAAACCTAAGATGCATGGCCCTGAAGAGGTCGCGTTTTCAAATGCCCTTTTTGCAAAAGTAGAGAAAATACTGGGCTTACAGGAAAACACCATCAAGATGGGGATTATGGATGAAGAAAGACGCACCTCTGTTAACCTCAGCGCGTGCATAGAAGCAGCGAAAACACGGGTAGTCTTTATTAATACTGGATTTTTAGACCGTACAGGTGACGAAATTCATACCTCTATGCAGCTAGGCCCGTTTGGTTTAAAAGGTCAGTTAAAAACACTACCTTGGATCACTGCATATGAAAAAGATAATGTTGGTCATGGTTTAGCTGCGGGATTATCTGGCAAAGCGCAGATTGGGAAAGGCATGTGGCCAATACCAGATCATATGGCTGAGATGATGAAAGCGAAGATACAACATCCTAAAGCTGGTGCAAACACGGCTTGGGTGCCCTCGCCTACGGCAGCCACTTTACACGCCTTGCATTATCACCAAGTTGACGTATTTGCAGTTCAATCGACACTTAAAGAACAGCATAGTGACGGTTTAGACGATATTCTTACGGTTCCATTAATGGAAGCCGGTACAAATTTGGATAATGAAGCTAAAACCCGCGAATTAGATAATAACGTTCAAGGTATTCTAGGTTACGTTGTGCGCTGGGTAAACCAAGGTATTGGCTGTTCTAAGGTTCCCGATATCAATAATGTCGGGCTCATGGAAGACAGAGCGACTCTTAGAATTTCTAGTCAACATATTGCCAATTGGTTGTTACATGGCATTGTTGATGAATCACAGGTAAATGCGTCTTTAAACAGAATGGCAAAACTAGTAGATGAACAGAATGCTGGAGATCCTGAGTATATTAATATGTGTCCAGATCTGGATAAATCTATCGCCTTTGAAGCAGCAAAAGCACTGATATTTGAAGGAGTAGCTCAGCCGAATGGATACACCGAACCCTTGCTGCATGAAATGCGTCGTAAAATGAAACAGCAGTTAGCTTCATAAGGCTGATTGAGAGACAAATAAAAACGCAAGGTGACTTATATTAAGTACCTTGCGTTTTTTATTGCAGATTAAGCTATTGTTTAATTTACGTTGAAATAATCTTTATACCAACCTACAAAGTTTTTAATACCGGTTTGAATTGTGGTCTGTGGCCGGTAGTCAACATCTTTTACTAATGCTTCCACATCAGCATAAGTATCTGGAACATCGCCCATTTGCAAAGGTAAAAGCTCTTTCTCTGCGGTTTTACCAAGGTTATCTTCTAAGGTCTCGATATACTCCATTAACTGAACAGGTGATTGGTTTCCAATATTGTAAACCCGCCAAGGGGCTTTACTTGTGCCAGGATCTGGATTCTTACCAGACCAATCTGGATTAGACTCAGCTGTGTGATCAAGAGTACGGATAATACCTTCGACTATGTCATCAATGTAGGTGAAATCACGTTTATGATTACCGTAGTTAAATACCTTAATGGGTTTATCTTCTAGAATTGCTTTAGTAAATAAGAACAGCGCCATGTCTGGACGCCCCCAAGGACCATACACAGTGAAGAAACGCAATCCCGTTGTCGGTAGGTTAAACAAGTGACTATAGGTATGGGCCATTAGTTCGTTGGCTTTTTTACTCGCAGCATATAAAGATACAGGATGGTCAACGTTATCGTGCACAGAAAAAGGCATAGATTCGTTAGCGCCATAAACTGAGCTAGACGATGCGTACACTAGGTGTTTAATTTTATTATGTCTGCAACCTTCTAATATATTCATAAAGCCAACAATGTTAGCGTCAATATAGGCATGAGGGTTTTCTAGGGAATAACGCACGCCAGCTTGGGCTGCTAAATGTACAACTTTGTCAAACTGGTGTTCTTCAAACAACGCAGCCATAGGCTCTTTGTCTTCCACAGACATTTTAACAAAGGTAAAGTTATAGCTATTTTTATGTTGCTCTACTCGTTTCAATCTGTCTAATTTGAGGTTCACGTCATAATAATCATTGAGGTTATCTAATCCTACAACCTCATCACCTCGTTCAAGCAAATATAAACTTACATGAGATCCAATAAAACCAGCTGCCCCAGTCACTAAAATTTTCATTTACTTTTCCTAAAGTCTTAAATCAACAATTTCTTTATCAATAATATATTTCAAGTCAAACACGACACAATTGTCTTTACCTAACCCTCGCAGTTCTTGACTAGACATTTGTTTAAACTCTTGATGAGCAACAGCCGCAATAATTGCGTCATACTTGCCAACCTCTGGTTGCTTTATTAATTTCAATCCATACTCATCATCCACTTCGTCTGACTCTGCCCATGGATCGTAGATATCAACATTGACATGATAGTTATCTAGTTCAGTGGCAATATCCACCACTTTAGTATTGCGGATGTCAGGACAATTCTCTTTAAAGGTAATTCCCATTAATAGAACATTTGCTCCATTAACCATAATTTTTTTGTTTAGCATTTTTTTGACTAATCGGCTGACTACATATTCGCCCATTTGGTCATTTATGCGACGTCCAGCCAAAATCACTTCTGGGTGATAACCAATTTCTTCTGCTTTGTGGGTCAAATAATAAGGGTCAACACCAATGCAATGACCGCCGACTAAACCTGGTCGAAATGGTAAAAAATTCCATTTGCTGCCGGCTGCCAGTAACACCTCTTCTGTATCTATCCCAAGCCGCTCGAATATCATTGCCAATTCATTGATTAAGGCAATGTTCAAATCTCTTTGGGTATTTTCAATCACTTTGGCCGCTTCAGCGACTTTAATGGAAGAAGCTCTATGGGTGCCTGCCTCAATTATACTTAAATATAATTGATCAACTAAATCACCAATTTCAGGGGTAGATCCACTGGTAACTTTAATAATACTTTCCAGGCGATGAGTTTTATCCCCTGGATTAATCCGCTCAGGACTGTAACCAGCAAAAAAATCTTGATTAAACTTTAAGCCAGAATGCGCTTCTATAAGAGGAATACAGACTTCTTCAGTGGCACCTGGATATACCGTAGACTCATAGATAATAGTGGCCCCAGATTTAACCACTTTGCCAATCATCTCACTGGCTTTTTTCAAAGGCGTTAGATCAGGTTGACGGTTTTTATCAATTGGCGTTGGAACGGTAACAATAATAAAATCACAAAGGGACAAGTCTTCAGGTGTAGATGAAAAAGTTAATGAGGTAACACTTTGCAATTCTTCAGGCGACACTTCAAGAGTGTGATCTTCACCTCGATTGAGCTCTTCAATGCGCTGTTGATTGATGTCGAAACCAAGGGTCGAAAATTTTTTACCAAATGATACTGCCAGGGGCAAGCCTACATATCCTAACCCAATGATGCCTATGCGCTTTTCATAGATATTATCCGTCAAACCCAACCTCTCTTTTACGCCCAGAAAATGATTACTATTATCCCCATAGTTTGCACTTAAATTAACTGAATTAGTAGTGCTAATTGAAATACCTAGGTATCTATTTTAACTGACCAACAATTAGAATCTTCCGCGGTTAGCTTTAGCTATGTTATTGAAAGTATATGATTAAGTTTAAAATTGTACTTGATTAATAAAATGCGAAGTTAACGCTAGGTGAATCCTAAAAATTGAATTCACCAGTTGGGGTTTTCAGGCAATTTAGGGTCAAAATGGTGTTTCCCCATTATTTGATCTCGAATCGCAAAAAATGACTTAAATGCAAAATGTTTAATAAGCACGTTAAATGGCATTTTTATCCAGTGACCACGAAAATAAACCAGCTTTTTAGCCCAACGGATTTTAGGCGTTAATAGCAAATCATGCTCAGGACAAATAGCGGGTAAAATAGCGTGTTTCATTAACCAAGCTTGCGTCTTAGTCATTTTATAATGAGCTAAGTAAGACTTTGCTATATCAGGAATAGCGATATTAGAGTACAATTTAAGCGCATTCATACAACATACAAACTCAAATTCAAAATCTGTCTGTTTCGACAAATCAATTAACGCCTGCCAAAATTCGTCATTCTCATATTCCTTTATGAGTAAGGTAATATCAAATAAGTCCCTTATCCAACTACTACTATCTTCGTTAGCAAATAAATGGATAATGCTATGCATTACTGTGGTTGCAGGTTCCAATACAAAACAACCGGAGGACGTCTTTAAACGTGATGAAATGAATTGACTTATGTTTGTAGTTCGTCCACTAATTGGAGGATATAAATTATGGTGCATATCAACGACAGTGGCTCGATTTATATGAATTAAAGGCGGCACTTCATGAGCCCATTGACGATAGTACTTCTCGTCGTAATCACTTAGCACTTCTGACTGCCATCGATTGTTCTTAAGATGTGCCTCTGCAACACTCAAGTCTTTTTTATTTACTAAGACATCAATATCGGAACACACTCTTCCGTGACTGTTTAAACTGTTCCGCAGTGTATAACCTGCCCCTTTTAAAAATACGGCGGTAATACCAACTTGTTCCAATTGTAAGCGAAACTCAGTAGCTTCAAAGAGAATTTGCTGGGCTTGTCGCTTGGCGTAAATCTGCGCTGAACCGAGATGGCGTTTTGCAAATTCGGGGTAATCGTCAAAACATCCATCTCGCAAAGCCACATGATATAGGCTCGCCAATAATTTACTCTCACGAAAAATGAAAATAACCTTCTGCCATTGAAGCAACGTAAAGGTTAGCCCTAAGCGAGGCGATAGTAGCAGTTGAAATAATACTTTAGTGTCTAACAATTAATTACCCAATCACATCTTCACTGAGAAAATCATTCACTTCGTTTAAATCACTATACTCAATTTCAAACAGTCGACAAGATTTAATCACTCTAGCAACAGCATCAAATCCATCAGCTCCAAGCACATTATAATTAAATGCATTTTTACTTAAGGTATTGAAAGCGTCTAACTGTGTTAATTGGTAAATTTTTAGTTCAGATTCGGGCACATACTTTGGGAAAACTACGGCGACAATTTGGGCCTTATCAAACTTTTGATATTGTTCCCATGTTAATACTTTTACGTGGGCCACATCCCCCTTTTGCGTATCTTTACAAATAGGTGAAAAATATGCTTCTGGATGCCAAGCTTTTATAAGATCAATTGAGTTATTTTTTAAACATACTGGTCGAAAAAGTGGATTAACCATAGAAGTCGATGTGTCTATGATGGCCATTTCATCTGAGTAAATATCCCAGTCGGACAACCCCAAGTGAGCAGTTAGTGTGCTTTTCCCCGAGCCAGGGAGTGCTGGAAAAATAATAGCTTTGCCGTTTTTGACTAGCACAGCTGAATGGATTAATAAACGCTCAAACTCATGGGCAGCTATACACCAGTTCATTCCCCATTCAAGAACAGCTGCAGCTTGAGATATTGGTAAAGGTTTAAAGGGGGAATGTTGATCTGAATAAAAACTAATTTGCGGTTTAATAAATCGTCTTAATAAAGACTCGTAAACGAGACGGATTGAGAAATCAACAGGACCGTCTAAATCCCAAGAATCTGAGTACAGACTCTTAGCAACGGTTGAAACATGTTTCACATCTGATTTTAACGAAAAACGGTAAAGACCTGTGTCAATAATCTGCATCGAACTCCACTACTTCCCGAAGAACTTTCTTCTCAACTAAATCGTGGAAAACGAACTCTGCTTCAGACTGATCTAGTCCAAGAATGGATTGAAGTAAACTTGCATCGAAGGTTGACTCTAAATTGAGTTCAACCTTCTTGACATTTTCTAACTGTCTAGAATTAATGAAAAAGGTATTACTATCGTAACCAGAATAAATCCCGATACCGCTTCCATCTTCAAAAAGATAAACCCGCGAACCTGGGGTGAGACTATAGTAACTCACGTCTTTTTAATTTCTTAGGAAGGTTCCCAGTTACTCAACCTATGGTTGTCAGTCATACCTAATTCATTATCAGTAACCAAAGAGCCGGTTTTATCTTTCACGTACAAGTAAACAAATACTTCCTTGCACAAGTCTTCAGCTTGAGAGAGACCTTCATAACCTGGATAAAAACCAAAACACGCATTCAAAAATACCGCACCCAGTTTTTGATAACTGCTACCACAG
Source organism: Aliiglaciecola sp. 3_MG-2023 (assembly GCF_030548205.1). Lineage (GTDB taxonomy): Bacteria > Pseudomonadota > Gammaproteobacteria > Enterobacterales > Alteromonadaceae > Aliiglaciecola. Next base: position 104,159 of record NZ_JAUORV010000009.1, read on the forward strand.
TTACCGCTCAATAAATTTCCACAACTATCATCGCTATAGCGGAAAAATTCTTTTGGTAAATTTAGCGAGCAACTTTTAACTGCGTCGATACTAGCGTTATACTTTTCTCTTTCTTTTTTACAATCATCGTCGTCTCTTCTGTGTCGACCATGATTCATTTCCTTCAACTTATCAAACATGTCATCACAATTGCTGTCTGAGTCTTTCCATTTGTGAGGACGGCAACCATAATTCAAATCTGGAATAGTACATGTTTTTTCATGGGTACTTGTAGACAAATTACCTGACAAATTACCTGACACATTACAGGTAGTTCCCCATACTGATTTAGCTGGAAGGCTAACAATCACTGCTCCGGTGGCCGACTTTTTAAGAAAATTACGGCGCTTGTTCACAGCAGAAACATCCTTTTTATACGACTTATCGAATTCATTCATTGATTAAAACCCTTTTTATGCGACTTCTAAAACGCAATTAACTTTATTGAGATCGTAGAAGCAAAAACCACGCCAACACAACAATCCATTGATTTATATATGTTTAATTTGTGTAATATAGTGGAACTGTAAATTTTTTCGACAAGCTAATTTATATCTATATTAGCCGATCGTAAAAGCTGCTTGACGTATTTTACAGGTATTGAGTAAGTAATTCCACTAGGCTCGGATAAAATAGTTTCTTTTGTTTCCTTTACAAACACTTTATTAATAACTGCAACGACTTTCCCCGTCTCTACTTCGTATACTGCACTACCGCTATTACCTGGATACGCTGTTGCATCCATTTGGTAAACCAAATACGGATCTCGTAGCCGTCTTAGTGTTTTTGCGTCTAATTGACTCGAATGTTCAGTAGGCACAATAACCGGCGTTGACGATGCAATAATACCGCGATGGGTTGCAGGATATAGTCCTAAAATAGCACCTATGGGGAACCCCGTAAACGCGACCTCTGTTCCGTCAGGAATCATATTACTACCCGCTAACTGAAAAGGCTTTAGTTTCGTACTAATTCGCAATAATGCTAAGTCATGTAATTCATCAACTTTAACTACGTATGCCTCATACATTTTTGGATAGCGGCCTACTCCAGCCAAAACCACTCGCTTTTGTTTAGCCGTCTCATCTAAAGGTTTAGCAATAACATGATTATTAGTCACAATATATTGCCCATTGGCTACAGCAAACCCAGTACCATGTAAACTGGTTTGCGGCGCTTTAATTGGGTCATATACCCCAATACCAACCACTGATTGTTTGGCAACCTTGACAATATCGACAATATTGTGGGCGTAACTTGCAGAATGTGAAAATAAAATTGCAAAGGCAAACAAACTTTTCGTCAAATTAGACATAACAGACTTGTTCCAATAAATAAGTTGTGCAAAAAACTGAATTCTAAGCCATATTTGAATGAAAACCAGCTTTAAACCAAGTGAAGTAACCATGTCTTATTCAATCAACTCCCTTAAGACCCAAATCGTTCCTATTTTCTCAGGAGGAGGCACTCGTCTATCCTGCCATATTGGGATACTACAGGCTTTACTTGAAATGAATCTATCTTTTAACCACATAGTAGGAATATCAGGCGGTTCAATTATCAGTGCTTTGTATTGTAGCGGAATGCCATTGGAAAAAATATTATCCTTATCTTTAGAAACTGATTTTAAGCAATTTAAGGGCTACTCGCTATTTCGCTTATTAAAAGAAGGAGGCTTGAGTTCAGGAAACCAATTCGAGAAATGGATGGATAAACAGCTAGAAGGCAAGACATTTTCGCAACTATCGACAGAACTCAGCATTGTTGCTACCGACGTCAACGGAGGAGGTCCGGTTATTTTCAATAAAGAAACCAGTCCGGATTTAAAGGTTTCACAAGCCGTTCGATTCTCAATGTCTATTCCACTGATTTTTAGTTTTAAAACCTATGGTGATCATCTACTCGTTGATGGCGCAATTTTAGCGGAAGATGCACTGTTTCGAAATTGGACACAGAGCGATGCAAAAAATGTTTGCTTCAGGTTAAAAAGCCAACAAATACAGCAGGTACGGAAAAGACAGGCTTTTTTCCACTTACCGGAATATATTTTTATGTTGATAAAAACGTTTATGACAGCCCTATCAAGGGAGTATGTGCACGCCGAGCATTGGCATAACACGATAATTGTTGAAACAGGAACCTACTCTTCAGTCGATTTTTCGTTAACGGTAGAACAAAAAAAAGAGCTTTACCAAATTGGCTATGACACTGCCCATGAATTCTTACCCAAAAAGATCACTCCGATACAGTAAACATAATTGTTTAATTTTCCCTTGAGCGTTATTCAGTTCAAAACGTAAAAAACCTGAAGTTACTTATCTAACATAGCACTTAGTGGCAAAAGCACAATTTGCGCCATAAATAGGGGGACATTTCCTTTTAAATAACCAACACAGATGTGGCTCACCTTAGCGCTATTACCAGACATGGCAATCTCTGGCGTGACGACAATATTCAAAACGTCGTTACTACGTAAACTTTCCAATTGTCGTTTATCAATACATAATTTATGTGACGAATAAATCATCGGATCTTTTATTAAGTCGTGACCGATGGCTTGGGCGCGCTCCAACAATGCGGAGGATAGTAAACTCATGGGATACATTTGTGGAAAGCGAACTTTATCAGCAAATTCATCTATATATTCTGATTGCTCTCCAAAAGCACTGGTTAAGAAGTTTTTTGCATTGCCTACAATCATATATTTGCGTTTCAAAAAGCATTGGCTTGCTTGATCAAATGTGCGGTCAGCGCGCATTCCCCAATCAACGCTTTCTGGAAAATTATCTGGCAGTTGAATAGGATTAAATTCAGACTCACGCTTAAATCCCAAAATCACCGCTTTGTCGTTTGCTTTTAACAAAAGACGATTAGAGTGCAACTCTCCGTCATTACTCTGGGTCTTTTTAGTGGCTTTAATATCTAAACTTAGGGTATCACCAGGGTTAACAACGCCTGCAAAAGTAAATTCAAAAATACTGAAAGGTAGCCTTTTAGTGTCCGCGTCGATATTCAATTCAACTTGTCTATGCTGAAATTGAGTCTCGATAAAACACCCAAGTTGAAATCCTAAAGCGATAGGTCCCGCAAAGGGATTATTGACAATCCAGTTCCAACGGTTCTTATCATGAAACAGATTAAAATCGTCAGTTGAGTTCCTAGCTGTTTCAATGTGAATTTGAGATAACTGATAGCTTTTCAATTAAAATCCTCTCTCGAATTTATATCCAGACGATGTTTAAACTAAGGTATAACACAGAAAATGCGGTATTTGTTTGACAATTAAGGACTTTAACCCGACACTTTAGTATTAACGTAATTTACATTTTATATAGTTTCCCTATTAATAATGGTCAATAAACATAACAAAGGAAAGTTGTAATGACAGAAATTTCTGCAGACAGTATTTCGGGTCATTTTTCCGATTATTTAAAACCGGTATTTTCAGAGTCCGAAGAGCATAAAAAGCACTCTTATGGTATACGCCATCAGGTGTACTGTGAAGAACTGCACTTTGAACCTGAAAACGAACAAAAAATTGAAACCGATAATTTCGATGATCATGCATATCATTGTTTAATCCAACATAAATCTAGTCAGCAATATGCAGGCACGGTGAGACTAATCACCTCAGCAAACGACTCCCAGAAATTACCCATTGAGCTTTATTGCCAAAATGCGATTCAGCGGCCAGAACTTTTCCCGAATAATTTTGATCGAGATGATATTTGTGAAATATCACGTTTAGCTGTCCCTTTAGAGTTCAGACGAAGAAAAATGGATAATTTCGATGGTGCAGCTCTAGGGGTTATTAATAAAGAAATTTATTCAGAAACAGAACTTCGCTGTTTTCCTTTTATCGCCGTTGGATTATATCTATCAGCTACAGCAATTCTATTGAACAAAAACATTCATCATTGTTACGTCATGGTGGAACCTAGGTTAGCCAGAAGTATGCGATTTGTTGGGTTGCCTTTCGAACAAATTGGCCCCGTGATCGATTACCATGGAAAACGCGCGCCATTTTATATCCAACCACAGTCTGTCGAAGGTAATCTTAAACCGGATTTTAAAGCGTTATTGAATAATATTACGGCTGAAGTTACCCCACAGATATAAATTACTAATAGAAACTTAAGCTCCTAAAATTGGCGCTTTGCAAATACATAGCGGGAAATTGAAAAATACCGTTAACGAGCTACGAAACTTTATACTTTGAGAGTAAGAGTTATGTTTGATTATAAAGAAGCATTTTCACGTAATATAGGCTGGATGACCGAACAAGAACAAGAAGTTCTTAAGAATACGAAGGTCGCTATTGGTGGTTTGGGTGGCGTAGGTGGCGACCACGCCATAGTCTGTGCAAGACTTGGCATTGGTAACTTTCACATTTCTGACATGGATCAATACGATTTAGTTAATTTCAACCGTCAAGCCGGTGCGTCAATGAAAACTTTAGGTCAAGAAAAGTCTAAAGTTATGGAAGATATCTTGGCGAATATCAATCCTGAATCAAGTGTAAAAAATTTCGACAAGGGAATTAATGATGAAAACCTTGAAGACTTTTTGGACGGCGTGGATCTCTATATTGATAGCTTGGATATATTCGCCATGGATATTCGTAGAAAGGTTTTTAAACGCTGCTATGAAAAAAATATCCCCTGTATTACTGCAGCACCAATGGGAATGGGAACGGCTATGTTGGTTTTCATGCCTGGAAAAATGTCGTTTGAAGAATATTTTTGCCTTGAAGGATTAGAACCTGAAGATCAGTTCTATAATCTAATCATGGGGTTGTCCCCTGCTATGCTGCAATTAAGTTATTTGGTTGATAAAAGTAAAGTAGACTTTTGGGCAGGGAAAGTGCCTTCAACTCCCATGGGAATCTCGATGGCAGCGGGTGTGTTAAATTCAAATGTAGTGAAAATAATACTAAAACGCGGAGAGGTACTTCATGCTCCTTGGGGATGGCATGTTGATGCTTATAAAAATAAGGCGAAGAAAACGTGGCGTCCTTGGGGAAACAAAAACCCTATTCAAAAGTACATTATGTTTCCAATGGTGAAAAAAGCAGTCGGTAAAGCAAAGCCTAACTAATTTTGCGATGCCTTGAGCACTAAAACGTTCTGTAACCTTAACATCATTCAGCACTGTTTAATTAGCCCTCCGTCGTTCTGACACTGGGCTTGCAACCTTCTAAGCTCCAGTCAAATTTCAAAATATTAGCTAATAGATATATTTAAGGCCAGCCTTATACTTAAAGGTAGAAAGCCTCGTAAGTAATAATCCGCTTCAACAAAGAGTTATTAAACCAACCAAGCTATAAGTCACAGCTTCAGAAGTATAAGTTAATTTCACTCAAGCCTTTGTGGGTGTAGCTATGCCCCAAACCTAGGCTATTTAGAGTTAATTGGAACAATGGATGTGCATGCCAATTAAATTGACAGGAGAGCGATAGAATGGACGAGGTGAAGTTGATAATCTGCTTTTATGATAATATTGAAGCAATAAAAAAACCCGGTATTAAACCGGGTTTTTATAAAGTTTCAAAGCAATCTTAGCTTTTACGTCTGCGAGCTGCGCCAGCAAGACCTAGAAGACCAAGGCTCAATACCGCTAAGCTTGAAGGCTCAGGGATTTGGAATGAAAGAGAACCGTCATGGTTACCTGTAAGTGTATAAGTACCGTCACCGTTATTAACAGTTGTAACATCTGCAGGGTTAGTATTAAAGTCAATGAATTCAAAGATATCAACCATGTTGCCTAAAAGATCAGTCATTGAACCATCAGCAAAGTTAAATACATCACCAGCAGCAACACCGTTAACAGACCCAGCGCCAACCGAACTAACTAAAGTTTTAAGAGATGGACCACCTAAACTTTGAGTCACAGTTAGCAAATCAACACTAAACAACTCTATAAAGTCAGTAGTTGCACCCATACCACTATCATAGTAGAAAAATGTAACGTCGCCAGACGTATAGTCAGTTGCTAGAGCTGGGCCAAGTGAACCAGATAAAGAGAACTGAAAGGTAACACCCCAAGGAGAACCAATATCATTATCGCTTGGTCCACCAAAAACAGGAGATGGGCTTAAATCTGAAAACAAGTTAGTTTGTACTGATAAAAGATCACCATCAACAAAACCACCCATAGTTGATATAGCATCGCCATTATCAGGGCCGTTACCATCTGAATCAGTAACAAGAGTTACAGACTCATACTTGAAAAGTGCTTCATCTACCCAACCAGTAGTAGTTGCGCCAGCAGCTGTGTTTGCGTTGCCGCCGAAATCTATACCAGCGTCAATGTAAAATTGGTCAGCGAAGGCAACAGTTGAACTTGTTGCTAAAATGATCCCTGCCAATACGGATTTAGTTTTCATATCATTATCTCCATTGCTCTTAACATTTTTAGTGTTGTAAAGTAGCAAACGTTGCCACCCTTACTTGTTACTCTACACAATGCACTTCCCGTGCCAAAAAATAAACCGCTGATTTTAATAGCTTTTTTAAAACATCGAACTAGTAAGTGTTAAAAAATCCGACACTTTTTTTAGGCGAAGCACTAAATATTATAGCTGGCTCTTCTGGGCTTCTTCGTAGTGAATACGGTAAGTTTGATTGCTCGGCTCAAGATCAAAGGCTTTTTTACTCACCTCAATCGCTTTTTCAACGTTTCCATTCTTTAGCAATGCAACACCAAGGGTATCTAACAACTTAGGGTTTTGGGGGCGTAATACAACTGCACTTTCTGCATATTTGACTGCTTTTGACGTCTCGCCAGTTATTCCATGTAGCCAACTCAAATTATTTAACACCATAAAATTTTCAGGCAGTGACTTTAAAACAATCTCATAGTGAAATATGGCTTTCTCAGGCATAGAATCCATGTATCGCTCGGCTAAAAAAGCACGAGTATTAAGGTCTGTCGGAACTTTAACTAAGTGTTTTTCGAGAACCGCGAAACTATCACTAACTTGATTAAGGTTAAGTTTTGCATCAGCTATTAGTAAAGCCATTCGTCCATCTAGACTCGCATCATATGCTGACTCCAACAACGGAATAGCGTTTTTGAAGTCTTTTTGTGCAAAATAAATCTGACCTTCCAGTCCTTTTACTATGCTATTGGATTTAACCTTTTCTGGTAAGTTAGTTAACAACCTCTGTGCTACCAGTACCTTACCAATAGCTAAACTATAATGTACTTCCATCACTCGGAATTCACCATCTTCATTATGGAAGCTAAGTGCTCGCTTGACGGTATCTAATGCACTAGAAAAATCTTTAATTTTATCATTGATATGCACTGCTGCTAACCAAGGCTCTCTGCGGTTTGGCTCTAATTGTTGCCAGCGAGAATATACATTGAGTGCATCTTTAGGTTTGTCTAAAGCCAGATAACTATCAGCTTGTCCCTTCCAAAAGAAAAGAGGCATATCTTTAATTGGTTCGATACTTTCGAGAATCGTGAGGGCTTGTTGTGGCTTCCTATGTAATATTAAGGCTCTAGCATAATTAAGCTTTTTCATTAAGTCATCGGGTTGCTTCTCATAGATTGACTCAATTAAAGAGAAGGCTTCTATGGCTTCTTGATCTCCTTGCATTATTGCCTGTACGAGATAATCAAATGTCCCTTGTACATACTCTGGATTATTTTCAGCAGCACTCTTAAGTAAGCTCAGTGCTTCTTCTGGTTTCCCGTTGCTATTCGCTTCATCTGCAAAAAATTTTAACGATGCAGGATTATGAGGAGCGCGCTTAAGAATATCGTTATGAGTTTGTTTAGCTAAAACTGTTTGACCAGATATTTCATAAATTTCTGCTAATAAATTGTAGGCGGTTACTTGTTCTGGGTCGAAAGCAATCCATTCTTTTGCAACATTAGCGGCACTCTCAAAATCTTCATCCCCTAAATACGCCTGAGCTAAAAACAATCTAGCGGTTTCAACTTCAGGATCTAATTTGATAGCTTTAATAAGGTTGTCTTTACCACTTCGATCTTCTAAAGATAACTTTAAAATGCCTATACGAGTGAGTTCTTCAGCGTTGTTAGGAACCGATTTTTTTGCCAACTCAAGCATTTCTTTGGCTTTTGAATTATCTCCACTTTTAATTAAATCAAAGCCTGCCTGGGTAAACAATGTCACATCATTCAAGTTATAATTGCCCATACCTCCAAGCGTCTGAGCAGCATCGGTGCTATAGCCTAAACGCAATTGAATTTCAGCAAAGAGTCTCTTTGCTGGGTGTGATTGAGGAAGTACACTCTGCACTGCGGCTAAATGGTTATGCGCTTGTTCCAACTTCTGCAGGTTATAAGAAGATACACCTGCGATAAGACGAGAAGTAGGCGAGTTAGAACCAGAAGAAATTGCTTGCTCCATCGACGTTTTTGCTGCTGAGTAGTCTTTATTATGGAATTGTACGATGCCTATGAACTCATTAAGTTTAGGGTTATCAGGCAGCTTTTTAAGCAAATCGACAGTAAGTGATTCAGCTTTATCATATTGCTCATCTCTCAATAAAGCATCAATTAGTAAGAAGTTTCCTTGGGCATCACCCGGCTTTTGCGCAACGTATTCTGTAAAATCTTTAATAGCAGTTGCATAATCTTGTTGCTGCATACTCAGTTGCCCTTGCAACAACACCGCTTCCATAAACTTAGGATCGTCAGCCAACAACTCTTCAAGAATAATTAATGCATCTGTCACTTCACCATCGTTTAATGCGTGGTGAGCTCTTCCTAACCGGCTGTATGAAGAGTCAGGATAAAGTTCTGTGGCTCGCTTGATAGCTAATTTAGCGCGAGAAACTTCATTTTTACGGAATAAAGCCAAACCTTTATACATCTGAGCAATGGCTTCTGTTTCACTTGTCAGTCCGGTTAAACGCTCTACCTCTTGGATGATTTCATCATCTCGATGTAAGAAATTAAGTGTCCCCAAATAAAGCGGTAAAACTTCGTTTTTAAAATAGCCGCCTTCGAAGGCTATTTTAAGTTCCTTTTCCGCAGATTCAGAGTTACCACGCTGAAAATACACCGAGCCTAATAAAAATCGTGCACGCAAGTTTTTTGGATCCGATGACAGAGCGTTTTTTAGGACGATTACGGCACTTTCAGTGTCATTTTGTAAAATCGCTTTTTCTGCTTCATCGATGTATTCGGAAGGTGTTTTTTGACTACACCCCATCATTACCAGAACAACAAGCAATACTCCGTATTTTTTAATTGAACACATATGTTTCTCTTTAACGTTGGTATGAAATTTAATAAACAAGAAGACCCTTAAAAGGGTCAAACTATGATGATGTTAGCATTGAAATAGCTCAACAACTAGGCAATTAACCCACTAGAATCTATTAGTACTTTGGTATTTAAATGGGTTTTATCAAGACCTTTAAATTGCTTATGATTAACTAATACAACCACGATATTTGCCTGCTCTAACGCTGAATCAATGGGTAGCAATTCTATATCTGCAGCAACCAGTTTTTCGGGTAAGGCTTTTATATTAGGCTCAACAGCAAGCACCTTACCTAAGCCCATTTGCGCTAATTTAAGGGTAATGTCTAGTGCAGGGCTTTCACGCAGATCATCAATATCGGGTTTAAACGCTAATCCCAGACATGCGATAACCGGCCGTTTAAATTCGTCAGCAGCTTTTTTTATTTTATCAATGACAAATCCCGGTTTACCGTCATTCACTTCCCTAGCGGTGCGGATCATTCTGGCAGTTTTCGGGGCTGAATCTACGATAAACCATGGGTCAACAGCTATACAGTGTCCACCGACACCTGGCCCTGGCGTTAAGATATTTACCCTTGGATGGCGGTTCGCTAAAGCGATTAGGTCCCAGACATTAATGTGCAACTCGTCGCATATCATCGACAGCTCGTTAGCAAATGCAATATTCACATCGCGGAAGCTGTTTTCAGTGAGCTTTGCCATTTCCGCCGTCCGAGCAGTGGTTTTTAAACAATTACCACGCACAAAAATATCGTAAAGCTCAATGGCTTTATCACTACATTCAGCAGACATCCCGCCGATAATGCGGTCATTTGATACCAGTTCTTCTAATACTCGTCCTGGCAATACTCGTTCTGGACAATGTGCAACAAACATATCAGGCTCTTGACTACTATGCCCAGGAAAGTGCAAATCTGGACGTAATGCCTGTAACCAAGCTGTCAGCTTTTCTGTTGCCCCCACCGGTGATGTTGACTCTAAAACGATTAAATTGCCTTTTTCTAACACAGGAGCAATGGCATTAGCGGCTTTTTCAATAAAACTTAAATCAGGTTTTTTACCTTCTTTAAAGGGGGTCGGTACGGCTATCATAAAAGCGTCAGCGGGTTCAGGTGTAAGAGAAGCTCGAAGTTTCCCCATGGTCACAGCTGCTTGAACAACCATATCTAAGTCTGGCTCCACAATATGAACCTTACCTTGATTAATTGTATCAACGGCTTTTTCAGAAACATCTATACCAATGACTTCGACACCACGAGAAGCTATTACCGCGGCGGTGGGCAAACCAATATAACCCAAACCAATAACTGAAACTTTAGCAAATGCCATGTTTATCCCTTAGTTATTTATTATTAAATTCGCTATTCTTTGACATGCTTTCCCATCTCCGTATGGATTATGGGCAAAAGACATGGCCTGATACGCTTTTTCATCATTTAATAGCGAAAACGCATTTTCAACTATTTTGTTGTAATCTGTTCCAACCAATTTAACTGTTCCAGCTTCTACGGCTTCAGGCCTTTCGGTTGTGTTACGCATTACCAAAACCGGTTTGCCAATGGATGGAGCTTCTTCTTGTACTCCTCCAGAATCGGTAAGAATAATGTGTGCCCGACTCATTAGGTAAACAAAAGGAAGATAATCTTGAGGGTCGATTAAAAATACATCTGGCGTGTTGGCAAGTAAACGATTGACGGGTTCTTGTACATTTGGATTTAAATGCACCGGATAAAGAACTTGAACATCTTCTTGTTCAGCCAGGGTTTTTAGCGCTCTACAAATATTTTCAAAACCATCACCGAAGCTCTCACGTCGATGTCCGGTAACCAATATAAGCTTTTTAGTTGGATCTAAGAATTCGAAACGGCTGGCTAGTTCACGGTTTAAAGAGTTATCAGTGGTAATTTTACTTTCGACTTGAATCAACGCATCGATAACCGTATTCCCTGTCACAAAAACAGAATCCGAAGATATATTCTCTGCCAACAAATTAGCTTCAGCTTTTGGAGTAGGAGCAAAATGCAATTTTGTGAGTGCCCCAGTCAACTTACGGTTAATTTCTTCAGGCCAAGGGCTATAAATATCCCCGGTCCGAAGCCCAGCTTCTACATGACCTACTGGTATGCGTTGATAAAAAGCAGCTAAAGAGGCGGCAAAGGTGGTTGTGGTATCACCATGAACTAAAATAAGGTCGGGTTTAGCTTGACTAAACACATCCCGTAATCCCAACAATGCTCTGGTGGTAATATCATAGAGATCTTGCCCTGGCTGCATTAAATCTAAATCAAAATCAGGGGTAAGTTCAAAAAGCGATAATACTTGATCAAGCATTTGTCGGTGTTGCGCTGTAACACAAACAGAAACATTTAATTCACTGTGCTTTTTAAGTTCAATTGCCAACGGCGCCATTTTAATAGCTTCGGGACGAGTCCCAAACACCAGCATGATATTTTGATATTTCATAATGACTCTTTAGTAATAGGAGAGAATTAAACTTTGGTTTCAACGAATCCGCACAATGCTCCAAAGGTTTCAAATATATCTGCACTTATTTCATCATCATCCACTTCAACACCAAAGGTATCTTCAATAGACGTTAACACTGTTACCACAGCCATCGAATCAAATTCAGGAATTGCTCCCAGTAGAGGTGTATCCTCATCAAATTCAACATCACTAGATAATTGTAAAACATCAATTAAAATTTCTTTCACAGACGCGGCTGTATTCATACTCTCAGTACCTGTATTATTGTATTTTTTAGATAGATCGTACATAAACTTCTATCATCCGTTGATGTATTGTTCCATTATTTAAAGTAATAAGAAATAGTTGCAACCCATAAACAAGAGATTAGTATTAAAAATGGTAACGTTTTTTGATGAGTTAGTATCTGAATCCGCGAAGCAATATGCTCAAAAGTCTGCTTTAATTTTCAAACGAACGAAAATGTCATACGAAGAACTTGAAAGCAATATTTTAAAATTAGCCTCAGGTCTCCAATGCATTGGCGTTAAACGCCATGATCGCGTTGCAGTTTTCTTACCTAAATTACCTGAAACTATTATTAGTCTATTCGCCATAAGTCGAGCAAATGGCGTGTTCGTGCCAGTAAACTCGGTTTTGAAAGGCCCCCAGGTACGACACATCTTAAACGACTGCGACGTGAAAGTTTTAATGACTAGCAGTGATAGGCTCAAATCCCTAGAGCCAGTATTATCAAACTGCCCTGCCCTGCAACGAGTGATTCTAACTGACAAGCTACCCAACTTTAGTATTGAAGGGATAGAATTCAGCCTATTTTCGGATTTAGAAACTAAGCCATTAACGCATGTGCATCGCACTGACAATGATATGGCTGCAATCTTGTATACCTCGGGAAGTACCGGTAGACCTAAAGGGGTTGTATTGTCGCACCGAAATATTGTTGTAGGTGCAATTAGCGTCGCCGAGTATGTTGAGAATGATCAATCAGATGTACTTTTAGCGCTGCTACCTTTGAGTTTTGATTATGGATTAAGCCAGATTACTACCGGCTTTTTGCGTGGCGCAACCGTAGTGTTAATGGACTACTTTTTGGCGGGTGATGTAGTCAAAGCAATGGCCCAACACAAAGTCACCGGACTAGCTGCTGTGCCCCCACTTTGGCAACAATTAATGAAAGCGAAATGGACAACAGAAGCAACTGAAAATTTGCGTTACTTCACTAATTCTGGTGGCGCTATGCCACAAGTAACCTTAAATGTTATTCGTGCTACATTTCCCCAAGCTAAACCATATTTAATGTACGGTTTAACCGAAGCATTTCGCAGTACCTATTTGGATCCTGCCTTAGTCGATGAAAAAATTGGCTCAATGGGCAAAGCCATTCCTAATGCTGAAGTCATGGTTGTGCGTGAAGATGGCACTGAATGTGATGTTGATGAACCAGGTGAATTGGTGCACCGAGGCCCCCATGTTAGTCTAGGATATTGGAATGATCCGGCCAAAACTGCAGAACGATTCAAACCCGTGCCTGCTCAGTTAAACGGATTAGTATTGCAAGAAATGGCTGTTTGGTCGGGAGACACTGTTAAGCGAGACGCTGAAGGTTTCCTATATTTTGTCGGCCGTAAAGATGAAATGATTAAAACCTCAGGCTATCGAGTGAGTCCAATGGAAGTTGAAGAGGCCTGCTATCAAGGATGTAGCGATATTGCTGAGGCTATCGCCAGCGGAGTAAAAGATACAGAATTAGGCCAAGCCATTACACTGCTGCTTGTGCTTAAAGAAAACGTAGAGCGGTCCGAAAAAGAGATTTTAGCTATGTGTAAAAAATCCATGCCTAATTTTATGCATCCTAAATATGTCGAATTCAGAAGCTCCCTTCCACGCAATCCCAATGGGAAGGTTGACCGCAGTTTGCTCACTAAAGAAGTAAAGGAAAAGTACGAAAATGTCTAAGCCAGTTCCTGTACACGCCCCCATGGATCAATTCGACACTAAAGATCAGCACATTTTAGTGGGTGGAAAGAATCTTGACACTATAGAGGCAATACTCGATAAATCAGTGTTTTACGCCTACGATAAAAAAGTTGTAAAAGCACAAATTGACAAATTTAATCAAGCAATTCCCGATGCCATTAAATTGCATTATGCGATTAAAGCCAATCCCTACCCGCCACTAGTGAATGCCATGTGTGAATGGGTTGAAGGGTTTGACGTTGCATCACAAAAAGAAATGCTAATTGCTCTGCAGTCTGGGATGCCTGTTAAAGACATTAGCTTTGCAGGCCCAGCAAAACAAGAAGCTGAAATTAAATCCGCTATCTGTGCAGGAGTTACATTGCATGTGGAATCAGAGCTAGAGCTTTCACGAGCCATTGAGATAGGTCAGCAAGTTGGAATATTGCCTATTATCGCCTTCCGAGTGAATCCTGCTTTTGAATTAAAAGCATCAGGTATGAAAATGGGAGGTGGTCCGAAGCAATTCGGCATTGACGAAGAGCGTCTGTTTGAATTATTGCCCACGTTAGATTACAGCAAAATACAATTTCGCGGCTTCCACATATTTTGGGGCTCTCAAAACCTCAAGCAAGATGCCATTATCGACGCGCACAACAATACGTTTGAATTGGCACAGCGCCTACTTGATGTAACACCCGTTGATGTTGAAACGGTGAATTTGGGTGGTGGCTTCGGTATCCCCTACTTTCCGGGGGAAACAAGGTTAGAACTAGCGTCAATAGGTGATAATCTCGCTGCGCTTTTATCTAAATACCCAAGCCTGGCAAGACTGGAACTGATCATAGAATTAGGCCGCTTTATTGTTGCTGAAGCGGGAATTTACGTGAGTAAAATCACTGATAAAAAGGTCTCACGGGGCCACACCTACCTAATGACCAATGGTGGCCTCCATCATCATCTTTCTAATTCAGGTAATTTTGGTCAAGTAATCCGCAAAAACTATCCAGTCGCAATAGGTAACAAAATGAACCTAGGTAAGGGCACAGAGGCCGTTACCGCCGTTGGCCCTTTGTGTACACCACTGGACACTTTAGCCGATAAAATGATGTTAACCGATCCACAAATAGGTGATTGGTTGGTAGTGTTTCAATCTGGCGCTTATGGACCAACAGCAAGCCCTCAAGACTTCCTTGGACACCCCCATGTAGTCGAAATATTACTTTAAAAACTAATGAACATCATTACATTAGACGTTAGAAAATACGTCATTGCTACAATTTCATTAGTATTTATTGGAACCGTAGCCGCAATTTTATTGCTGCAAACAGACTATGGGAAAGAATTGACGATAAAAGGACGTCAGTATGTGCAGATCAATTTGCATAAAAATTGGGGGGTTAGGCTAAAGATATTACAAAGTGTAGACTTGCTGCTAAATCTCATTCCAAAACCTTCTCTTCTTCCCTATGATAAAGCAGGATCTGCGGTCGGTTTCGATAACAATAAAGCGATTGATTCTCACAGTATTAAGGCAATGTCGCTTTTAGCCTCTCATTTTTATCCGGTGCAGAATGTTGAAGAGTTGCGTGCCGCAATGCTGAAGGCACAAAAAGGAGACGTCATTCTATTGGCCCCTGGCCAATATTCCATTCCCAAACGTCTTGAGGTTAGACACCATGGTACTAGCAATAAGCCAATACGCTTGTTAAGCCGTGTACCAGGTAGCAGTGTATTGAAAATTCAAAATACAGAAGGGATTTACTTAGACAAAAGTAATTGGCAGATCGAAAATATTGTATTTAAAGGAGCCTGTAGAGAACAACGATATTGTGAACACGCAATTCATATGTATGGCAACGCTGACCAAACAAAATTAATTAACAATCAATTTATCGACTTTAACGCCGCTTTAAAAGCCAATGGTAATTATCAACACTCACCTGCAACATTTGCCGATAACGTTTTGGTTCAGCAAAACGACTTTTACAATCAAAGCATACGAAATACCGCAACTCCTGCAACGCCGATCGATATAGTGGGAGGAAATAATTGGCTTATTGATAATAACTTTATTGCGGACTTTGCACGTAAGTCCACTGGAAACATATCCGTAACCTATGGAGGCTTTATGAAAGGCGGAGGCTCTGGCGGGGTATTTAGTAACAATGTAGTGAATTGTGCTTGGCACTTGCCCTATCAATCAAGCATAGATGTCAGAGTGGGACTTTCATTTGGTGACGGTGGAACACAACAACAATTTTGCCAAAATACTGATTGTTTCTATGAGCATTCAAAGGGAAAAATAAAAAACAATTTAGTGCTCAACTGTATCAATGATGTCAGTATCTATTTAAACAAAGCCTCTGAAACAGAAATCTCAGGTAACACCCTATTAAACTCTTTGGGTATCGATGCCCGTTATAAGCAAACTTCAGTGAAAATAAATAACAATAGATTAGAAGGCAGAATAAAAGCTCGGGAGAATGCATTTATAAGTGAGCGTGACAATGTTATGGTTAATTAAACTCTCGCAGCTAATCTAGTCACTATGAAAAATCTATTTGTACCTAGCTTTTTATTAATATTTCTTGCTCTACCTTCTAGTGCAAAATTATTCGACAACAGCGTTAGCTACAATTACGCAAGTAATCTAGCCCATATTTATTGGCCAGAAGGTAATTTTGCGAAGTTTCATAAGCAATACGCCCAATATATAAATAAGTTTGAAGTCCAGGATGTAGACCGCGAGCACACCATTAGCATTGACCTATCGTCAGTTAAACTAACTAACCCTCTGATTCTTACTATTTCAGCGGCCAAAGGAAATAAAGGGGTAGCCGATTTCCACAGTGTTGAAAAAGGGGGTTACAAAGCCCCTCAATTAACCTTTATAGAAGACAATAATAAACGCTTACTATTAGCTGAAATAGATACCTTTGTGGCTAAAAAAAATCGCAAGCCAGTTGGTTCCAAACCAATCATTAAGGCTGGTGGTGGCCATACAGTATTATTAAAATTTCAATTTGAAGAAAATATCGATTTACAAGCTCTTAAAAATCTTAAACTCCTTCTAACTACGACTAACCGTCAATACGGTAAATCTTCTTTGCAAACTCAACAAATAAATTATGCTCAGCCTCCTCGGCAGCCAAATACGGATGGGGTAGCAAGCAAATACACACTAGATAAGGGGATCAAACAAGATAATGCAGTCTACTACGCCGATGATTTTGATGATCAAAATTGGTTAAGCAATATAAAACACAGCATTGGTATCTCTGAAGCTGTGTGGAAAAACACGGGAGAATTGCAATTTGAAGAGCATCAAAAAATCAGACATTTTAGTGGCCAAGCAGGTAATAGCGTCAAGCTTCCGTTTAGGACCTCCCATAACTTAGCAGGTAACCTAGACTACTACTTTGCTGCGCAATCAGGATCTGAACCAGAAGAAGCCTACTTTAGGTATTACTCTATGTTAGCCCCAGGTGCAAAAGTTAGCGGCGGCGGAAAGTTACCAGGATTCGCTGGAACCTATAACAAGGCTGGCTGGGGTGGTCGCGCAAACAATGGTAAAAACGGTTGGTCTGCCCGTGGTTCATTTTTCAAGACGGTAACGCCTTCAAACCCTGATTGGGCCGGACGAATGCCAATTGGTAGCTACTTTTATGAAGTAGACACCAAAAACAAATACGGAAAAACAGTATCTTGGGGCGATGAGTTATCGACTATGCAACCAGGCCGCTGGTATTCCATCGAACAATATATAAAATTAAATTCGCCGGGAAAACAAGATGGTATATTTAGAGCGTGGATTGATGGGATACTCATTTATGAGCGAAAAAATATGTATTATAGAGATACCGATAAACTTAAAATAGAAAAAGTGTGGATGAATTACTATTTTGGTGGAGTCGCTAAGCCTAAACATAATTTCCAGATGTACTTGGATAACATCGTAATTGCATCAAGTTACATTGGTCCAATTAGAAAATAGCCGCCCAAATTGGCGGCCTGCAATTAGAAGTAGAACTCCATACTGAGCTGCACAAAATCGTCACGTCGATATTGATAGATAGGCTCTTCAGGCGAGTTACTAGAGAAAAACCAAGCATCAAGTCGCCATTTCCAGCTGTCACTGATACGACTAGATGCTTCGATAAAACCTGAACGGCTATTGCTTTCATCTAAGTCTTGTATAATACCAAACAAAATTTCAGTGCCATCAATATCATTGTAAACAACACGCGTTCCTAACATTAAATCGTTTTGGGAAGGAGTAAGCAGGGTATTGTCTCGACCGTCATACTGGTATTCCATCAGCCAGCCCAAATCAAATTGGCTATCAAATACACCCACGGTAGTATATTCAAAGCCCCCGACTAAGGCACTGTAATCTTCAGCCGTTGTATTGCGACTTATCCCTTCAAACTTAATTAACCAAGATCCCATCACTGCGAGCAAATCAATACCAGCTTGCTGCATTTGCGGGTAATAAGGTCTAAGCAATGCCGACTCTTCATCTAACTCAGGGACGAGAATAGGTTCCCGAGATGTACCGTCAAAATAGGAAAGGCCTATTTCCCAAATGCCAATTGAATGCTGCCACCGAGCTGCCCAATCGACATTTTTTTCTTCATCACTTGATTCAAATATGGGGTTATCAGTATCAACATTTAAAGCAAACCTAGGTCGCCCATCTATGCCGGCAAAAGTGCGTTCTCGAAAGTAAGGCAGAACAAAAATGGAGGTGGTTCCCCAGTCTTTAATCAACGAAAAGTTAACCATTGGTTGGCCGAGTTTATCTTCTCCATCAATCGCTTCAATTGAATCTGTTTGATTTATAACATCAACCAAATGTAACGATTCAGTCTGCCCCCAAAATACTTTACCAATGCCCGTACGCATTTCCCAACTGTCACCCACGTGTAACCAGATTAGCTCACGAATATCTCCATGAGTACGTTCATCGTCATTTTGATCAATCCGATAAAAAGGCTTGAAAGAGATGCTGTCATCACCATCATTGAATGCCTTATAAATCTCGGCCTCACCGTAAACAGAAAAGTTTGCGCGCTCCTGTTCATCGTAGAGTGCATCTTGCAAAAAATAACGCTGTTCAATCACTGCCGAACCACGAATTTCAATGTCACTGGCAGCAGAGCTTGAGCCGGCGCATAACAATGCCAGCAACGCAAAAGCTGCAGAACTACCTTGCCCGTTTGAGACTATTCTTGTCAAAATCACTGTCCTCTAGTCCAGTTTTAAACTCGATTTCGTGGGTAATGAGCTCTGTACTTTTACCATTTTGCTCATTAAACATTTCAGTACGCATAGCGCGCCAATATTTATCCAAATATAACTCATACTCATCCAATTCAAGGGTTTTTAATAAGCTGTCTTTCTTATCATAATATTCAATTTTATATGGGATATAACGCTCTTGATCTATCCATACTATTTGTTTTGTATAACCAGAGAATTCATCGATTGGCGTTTGCTCAACCACAAACATTTTCCGATTTTTATAGGTGTCATCCTCCAAATATTTAAAGGTGTATTTTTCAACCTCAAAGGCCGTCATATCCTCGTAGGCAAATTCACTCCCCATGAAAGGACCCGACTTATTGCGTGAAGATATACGTTTCACACGTTTCAAAGCTGGCAAATAAATCCACTGTTCGTCTGGCTCTCGTGCATGGGTGAAATTTAGGAATGCGGTTCCTTTAACGTCTTTAGGCTCATCAAAAACAGTCAAAGATTTATCGCCGCCATCTAATATTTCAAGTCCTTGCAAGCGCATCGCTCTCTCAGTTTCCTGACCTTGTGAATTACGCAGAACCATAGTCAGTTCAGCCACAGAATCTTCCCAGCCACGGTCGCGGAGTTTACGCTCTTTGGCGATTTCTAAGCCTTTTTCCTGTGGCGTTTGTGCTAAGCCTTCTTTGCCGATTGTGCACAAAAATAATAGCGTTAAATAAATACTTAGAGATCTAATGTGCATTTGATTAATTTTCATTGCTGGCTTCCTCAGACAAATTTTGTTTGTCAAACATCAGTAGAAACGCGGGTAAAAACAGGAAATCGATGATTAAAGCTACGACAATAATAATACCTGTTAACAGCCCCATATCAGAGTTTAGTGCAAAGCTAGATAAAGTGAGCACTGCAAACCCTAAAGTTAACACCACAGTTGTAACCCAAAGTGCTTTTCCAACACTTCCGAAGGCATATCTTACTGCATTTTCGGCGCTTTCGTTCTGTTGCCGTGCGTGCTGATATTTACTCAAGAAATGAACTGTGTCATCCACTATTATACCTAAAGCCATACTTAATACGACTGACAAGCCCATATTAATTTCACCAGAATATACGCCCCAAATACCAAAACCGATTGCCGCAGGTAACAGATTTGGTATTAAGCTAATGGCTCCCATTTTCCAAGATTTCAGTGCAAACATTAAGATAACGCTAATTAAAACGAGCGCTAAAACTGTACCTTTAAGTAAGCTATTCATATTGGCTTCACCAATATGAGCAAACATTAAATTTTGACTGCCCGCAGTCAGTCGTAATTCTGGCGCATTTTCCTCTATCCACCCATAAGCTTGCTGTTCAAAAGCAGTAATTTCTTTACTGCCTAAGGTTTGCATGGTGACAAAAATACGGGTTCCTGATTTATCAATATTTAACTGGTTGTTTAGGTCTAAATTAAAAGGTAACGACATCTCATATAACAACAAAAACTGTGCTGCCATGGGTTGGCTTTCAGGTAAGCGATAATACGCGGGATCATCACCATGCATATTTTTGTTAAGTCGTAAAAACACATCACTGATAGTAGATACGTTATCGACCTCAGGGCGCGCTTTTAGCCACTGACTAAACTCATGAATGTGTTTCAGACTAGTAGGTTCATTTATCCCCGACTCTTGTTCGGTAAATAGAGCAAAATCTATGGTTGTCATGCCACTTAAAACTTGCTCTTGATAATCTGCTGCAATTTTGAATTCTGCGCTGTCATCAAAATATTCAACGGGAGTATCGTTTATTTTGTTCATAAAAGACGCTCCAACAGCCGCGACAACAACGACGATAGTAAACGGAAGTATGCGTTTATGATGACGAATAACCCACTCACCAATCTTTACAAAGCTATCATTATTGGAGTCTGATTGTTTTGTCTGTTTAAGGGGCAGAAGTCGTAAAATTGAAGGGAGAAAACTGATTGACATGATAAACGCAATCATCACCCCCATTGCGGTCAATGTTCCCAAATCCGCTAATGCGGGAACATCTGAAAAATTTAGGGTCAAAAAACCAATAGCTGTTGTTGCACTGGTGATGAAAATAGGTTTAACGTTTAATAGCATACTGCTTTGTATTGCTTCTACTTTTTCCTTGCCCTGTCGCATCTCATATAACAAGGAAGCAATAACATGAACGCAATCCGCTACGGCAAGGGTCATAACAAGGGTCGGCACATTTACGGTAGCAGTCGTTAAATCAAAGCCTACCCAACCACCCACTCCCATTGTTGCAGCGATTGAGAAAGCGACGACTAATAGTGTCACCAAGGTACCGATAAAAGATCTTAATAACACGCCTAAAACCACTAAGATAACAACAAACATCAATGGTACTAAGGTTGATGCATCACCTTTTGCTGCCGATTCGAAAGCAGCATTCATAAATACGATTCCAGTATGGTGGAATTCGTGATCTGGATATAACGCCTGATATTTGCTGGTTAACTGTGTGAGAAAGTCTACAATTTCGCCGGTTTCTTTGGTTTTATCGCCCTCAGGCAGATTAACAGTTACCGACACTAAGGCAACTTTGCCTTGCTCATCCACTAAACGGTTAAGTAAATTAGGCTCGACTAAAGCAACACGTTTTACACGTTCAACTAATTCGTCATCGATGTTGTCAGAGTCGAGTATAAGTTGTTCAACGATCATGTCGTCTTCTTCAGCCCAAGTGTGCTGAAAGTTAGCAATAGAGTCGACACGGCTAGACAAAGGCGTTTGCCAGGCATCTTCGGTAAAATCAGAAATTAATTTTAATGTAACCGGATTAAAAACACTTCCGCTTTTAGGCGAAATTAAAATGTTTGCATTCTCGTTCTTACTGAAAATAGCCTGCATTTCTTCGAAGGCGATTCGCTGAGGATTATCTTTCTCAAAGTAAACTTTATAATCACCATTGAACGCTAATTTCTGGGCTCCTGTACCACATATAGCAACAAACAAAAGACTTAAGAAAATTGTTAACCAAGGTCTATTTAAAACGATATTCAACCACAAACTGCGCATTTATCATCCTCTAAAGGGGGGTAAGTTGGTCGCTTTGCAAACATACAATATTGGTTGCTAACAATACATCAATATAACGACAAATTCTTGATTCGGTAGATGTATAAGATAATAGTTTACTCCTTCATCAAACACCTAATTTGGCCACCTCAAACGGCATCAATTGCTCGAAAGGGTATTTATTGGTAGTCCCTGCTACGCCAAAAACTCAACTTAAGAT
The DNA here is from genome assembly GCF_030548205.1 of Aliiglaciecola sp. 3_MG-2023. Taxonomy (GTDB): domain Bacteria; phylum Pseudomonadota; class Gammaproteobacteria; order Enterobacterales; family Alteromonadaceae; genus Aliiglaciecola. The sequence goes on from NZ_JAUORV010000009.1 coordinate 126,425, forward strand.
ATTGTTTATTATGAACTTTACGTTCATCCCCCCCTTTCAAAGACAGTTATTTCAATGATTTTTATTGCAGTTTTTTTTGATCTTTTGTTAAAAACATGTAGTATTAACTTCAACTGGTCAGATGAGCGGATGTGTTAATTATGAGTATTAGAACAAGTTTAAAGAAAGTGTTACCCCCAATTTCAGTAACCGAGCAAGAAGCATTAGATGCTGGAGATGTTTGGATTGAATCTTCAATTTATCAAGGTAAGCCAGATATGCAGGCCTTGAGAGATATTCCGGCAGCGAAGCTAAGTAAAGACGAGCAAGCCTTTTTAGATGGGCCGGTTACAGAACTATTAGGTATGATTGACGATTTTGAATTGCAAAATAGCAAGCATATCCCAGATGAAATACTTACCTTTCTAAAAGTAAATAAATTTTTCGCCTTGATTATTCCTAAGAAGTTTGGAGGATTAGAATTCAGTCCTTATGCAAACTCAACGATAGTGGCGACTATTGCCGCTACCAGTGGTGCGATTGCAGTAACGGTTATGGTACCTAACTCATTAGGCCCTGGTGAGTTATTGATGCACTACGGTACAGAAGCACAACAAAACCATTGGCTACCCAAACTGAGTGTCGGGCAAGATATCCCTTGTTTTGCGTTAACAGGCCCTGAAGCCGGCTCTGATGCGGGTGCAATTCCTGACGCTGCCTACGTCACTAAAGGTACCTGGGAAGGTGAAGAAGTGATTGGCCTTAGCGTTAGTTGGGACAAGCGTTATATTACCTTAGCCCCAATTGCTACCGTACTAGGTTTGGCTTTTAAAGTGTTTGATCCCGACCAACTGTTAGGTGATTCACTTGAATTGGGTATTACCTGCGCATTAATTCCTAAAAGTCATCCCGGTGTTGAACTAGGCAATCGCCATGATCCTATGGGTGTGCGCTTTTATAATGGAACCACCCGCGGTGAAAACGTGTTTATTCCCATGGACTTTATTATTGGTGGCCAAAAAAATATTGGGCGCGGATGGCAAATGTTGGTGGCATGTTTAGGTGCCGGACGCGGAATTTCACTTCCTGCAATGGGTGTAGCTACTGCGCAAACTGCATTTAAATCAACCGCAGAGTACTCCTTTGTTCGTGAGCAATTTGGTGTACCTATTGGACGATTCGAAGGTATTCAGGAAAAGTTAGCGGATATTGCTGGTAAAACTTTTGTTCTAGAAGCTATGCGAGTTTTAACAACTGAAGGACTTGGTTTAGGACTGAAACCTTCTGTCGTTACTGCCATTGCCAAGTATCATATGACAGAATTAGGTCGTGATGTCTTAAACTCTGCCATGGACGTACAGGCAGGAAAAGCGATTCAACGTGGTCCTCAAAATACCCTGGCAAATGGCTATTCTGCTCTTCCAATTGCAATTACAGTTGAGGGTGCAAACATTTTAACTCGCAACCTAATGATTTTTGGCCAAGGGGCAATGCGTTGTCATCCTTACCTTAAAGAAATGGTTGATTTGATCCACAGTGAAGACAATGCCGCTGATGCCGAATTTAATAAAGTGTTAGGAAAAACGGTAAAATTCAGCGTGGCTAATTCTTTCCGTTCTATGTTGAATAGCTATGTACCTTTTGCACGTTCAGCCAAAAGTGCAATGCCGGAAGTGAAAAAATACGAAAAACGCTTAAATGCAATGTCAGCAAAGCTTGCACCACTAGCCGATTTGTCATTACTCGTTTTAGGTGGAGACCTGAAAAAAGCCGAGCTATTATCAGCCCGTCTAGGCGACGTTATGAGCTACACCTATGCAGCAATGGCGGTGATACGTTTCTATGAACAAAAAGTGTCTAATCGTGCTGAAGCATTGCCGTACTTTGAATATGCAATTCAATGGTGTTTACAGCAAGGTGAGCAAGCATTAGTTAATTTCGTAAGTAACTTCCCAAATACCGCAACTCGTGGTTTGATGAGAGTACTCACCAATACTTATAGCACTTCAGTAAAAGGCATTTCTGACGATTTAGTTCGTCAGCTTTCAGCAGCAACTATGCAGCAATCTAGCATTAAGAGCGAGCTTACCCATTTAGTGAAGTCTAATGTAGGTGATGGAAATTATATTAATGAACAAGCATTTGATGCCAAACACGCAGCGATGCCAGTTCTTAAAAAGATTCAAAAACAATTGCGTCAAACTCCAGTTGTACCTGCTTTAACTTTCGAGCATATTGTGAATACTTTTGCTGATAGAGGTTTATTAACTTCAGATGAAGTCACCTTGGTTATGGATTACAACGATAAGCGTAAACTCGCAGTAAGAGTTGACGAATATACCTTTGATTTAGAGTTAGTTGATATTCATAACAGTGCTGAATCGGAGCAAGCTGACGCAGCATAAGTAAATGTGTTGTCACAGGTAGTCCAACGGCTATGACTTTAAAAGCAGATAGAAATATCTGCTTTTTTTTTGCTTAATTTTTTAATTTGCGCCGAGTTTATCTAAAAAATGAAAATCTGATGCAGGATAATTTCGCCATTGATAGCATCAGCCATAAAAAAACGCTACCATCAAGATTAACAGTGAAGAATATTGTTTAGGCAATATTTCAATACTAACCCCATGGAAAAACCCAAGATTTAAAAGGCTGGATGAGACGTAATGGCAAACGAGCGATTAGAAAACGATCTTCCCAACATCGTTCTAGATAAAGAAGATAGAGAAGCTTTTCAGCGCACAAGAGCGAAAGAGAAAACCAAAACCAAAAAGAACAGTAGCCCCGACAAAGAGCCCAAAAGTGGTGTTTCAGGCGCTTGGCTTTTTTTAGTTATGCTTATAGCCTTGGCGGCATGCGGAGCAAGTTATTGGCTTTATCAGCAAAAAATTCAAAGCGATGCAGAACTAGCTAATGCCATCGACCGTGTATCGGAATTAGAAAGACGCTTGTCTGCAACTGGCGAGGAAATGGATCAATCCGCTGGAGCCCTTAGGGTCACAGTGTCTGAACTAACGGAAAAGACAGATGAGTTGTGGGAGCAAATGGATAAGCTTTGGGCGTCCGCTTGGCGCAGAAATCAAACTGACATTAACCAACTTGCTGAAAAGTTAAAACAACAAAATAGTCAAACTCAGAAGACGCTGGGGGTGATGGAGGGTGACTACTCCACGTTAACAACCAATTTGGCTATATTGGAAGAACAGTTATCTCAGCAGGCGAATGAGTTATCCCAATTAAGTACACTGTTAGCCGAAGTGAAATCAACAAGTAACAATAGCGCACGAGAAATCGGCGATATACAGGCCAAATTGGTTGCCCTAGACCAGGTAAATGGAGCATTAACTCGGCGGGTGGCGGAATTAGAAAAATGGCGCAGAGAAGCCGAAGTTACCCCTACCGTTCCCTAACTTTTAATTACCAAGCTAATAGCAAAATTTAAAAGGCTCAATATTTTGAATATTGAGCCTTTCTCGTATCAGACTAATTTTTAACAGCCCCAGCAATACTCACTAGATGACAAAGAGCTACTATTGTCTTTATCCCACGCTTTTCTGCCATCACTATAATAATAAACGTTGCCATCACCAGCTTGCGATGTGCCTGAAACAGGGGTAGCGGTTATCATATAGCTGCTCCCAGATGCTGACACGCTTTCAATAGTGAGATCATATTTTTTATTCGTTGCGGGTTCAGAGGATGGCGAATAACTATGGAAAATGGCAGGTTTACCTGTATCAGCTGCAGATTCTGCTGCGCCTTTGTAACTATAAGTTGATGCCTTATGACGTTCCATGGCCGCAGCTAACGCCATTAAATCAGACTGCGCAGCTCCTCTATTGCTGGTTTTCAAATAACCTTGATAACTTGGATAAGCAATACTGGTAATAATACCGACAATTGCCACCGTTATCATTAATTCAATAAGCGTAAAACCCTTGTTCCAATTACTATGCATCATCATTCCTCTTATTACTCTCGCTCAATTTCAGTTTTCCAACTGTTTTTCAGCACGCGTTCAAAACGCCCATAAATATTTTCAGCTAAACATTCAAATGCGGTTCCACATGCTAGTGGATCGCCATCTTCGTCAACATCAATCACCGCGGAGGTACATTCAGTTCCTAAACACACAACAGGAGTTGTGATATCTTCAATAAGAATTTTTGTTTCCGGGGCAATACCAGTTTGCTGCAATTGCGCATACCTGTCTTCATTAGAGAACTCATCATCATAATTTAAGTCAGTCACTGCATTAGCATTGACCAAATTAACCAGATAGGCGCGGCTATTACCGGTTGGAGGCGCACAGGAACTATCGCTGGCGGTGGCTGGTAGGTAGGTTGTAAAAAACAACTTGTAGTCAATGATCAAAGGGGAGGCCAACACCTTTTCTCCACCGCTTCCTAAGGTCAAATACCAGCCATGTTTACTCGCAAATTCCGATGTAGCAATTTCCTTGGTCGTTTCATCACTTGCGGTCAACGAATGTGCGGTCGCATCGTATAAATCAGAAATAAGATATGGCGAAGCAGGTAGGGTGTAATTACCATCTTCATCAAGGGTAAAGACACCTTCATCCTTGATCATATAAAAATGATCTTGAATAACACTGTTCAGCGGTTTAGCACGATAGCCTGACCCAAGGGCTACCGCATAATAGTGATCATTGCCGAGGTTAATCTCTGAGACATCTGGGCCATAAAAGAAACGTCTATTATCTTCAGCTGTGTCACCGCCAAATTTAGCCATTACCGCACCAGTAACCAGCTCACTAACCCCACTACCATTATGAATATCTAATCTAAATAGCTGGCCACCCATATCGGCAACATACATGTGATCAGCGATACCATCCCCTTCTCTATCAATCACTGAGACTCTAGCAGGGATGCTGTACTGCATATCTGTTAACACCAAATCTGCATCAGAATTACTGGCACTCCACAATAAACTTCCTGTATCTGCATCGACCATATAAACAGCGTTACCGACTGAATCAGCGCTACGTAGTTCTTTATCGTCTTGGGAGTCATCGTAACCACCAGCAAAAATTAGTACATCTTTTGTTGTTGAACCTATTTTAACTTTTGTCACTGTAGGTCTTGACCAGCTTTGTCCTAATTTTTCAAAGCCTGTACTGCCACCACGGATTTCGAATTTTAAAAGTGGTGATGTTTTATTCGTAATATCAAAGGCATAATAATTTCTGCCGCCTCTTCGCATACCAACATAAAGATAGATATCATTATCGGTAGTACGCAAGACCATATCGCCGTCTAAACCGTATATATGATTGTAAGAGGAACCGTCTTTATATAAATCATACTGGTTAGAAAGCAATTCTTTGGGCATAATTGCAAAATTTTCACTGCCAGAAGTTGGGTCGAAAGAGTGCAATAAACCGTGATTAGTCGCCACTAAAATTGCACTATCGGTATCAGAGTAATTAACAATAATAGGCTGAGAATGAATCGGGTCTCCCATGGCTAAGCGAACATCCGTAAAATCTCCATCACCATCTTCATCCCTGACATCGACGCCTCTCACCCATTTAAGAATATCACTGCGTAGTACCCCTGAGTCGGGTAAAGCTGATATTGCCAGGTCGCTTTCAGTAATACTGGTATTACTTTCATGTAATTGATTTGCATCCACGGCAATAGCGCCACTGCCCTCGAAGGCGTATATGTTGCGGGTCAGATTCATTCTGCTGGCGGCACCACCTTCTCTAACATCATTGCCATCAGCCAATACAGACCAGTAGCTATGGGCATTTTCAGAAAAGAACCCAGTGCCTTCATCTACCGCTTCTAAACCATTTTGATCTAAGACTTGATCGCCATCTATACGATAGCGCTTTAAATTTCCTGGCCAAATTGCCCCTTCGGAGGGCTTAAATAAGGCAAAGTAAAGTTCATCATTGTGGGTTAATCGATTTAACTGGTTCACGGCAACCCCTGGAGACACGAACGTAGTATTCACATCTTTAACGGTTTTCAAAATGGATGAAAATGCGGTGACCAGATCTGCGGAATTATCAGCTTCATAAAACCCCCCTCCTCCATTGATGGCGAGCTGATTTAAAAAAGCACTGGCACTGCTGCTAGTTGCAAAGCCGATGGTGTGAGTGATGATCCGCGTATCAATGGCTGAGTCGCCCAAATCGCCGATGTTTTCCACTAAATCAACACCGCATTTTTCCCCTCCACTACCGGTACAGTTCTTACCCAACAACGCCTGAATTTTCGATACACTGTGGTTATAGTTAGCTTCACCATCAGATAATAGAACAATATGATTATTTGTCTGGCATTGCTGATCTTGTATAGGCGTATCATAGACCGCGCCAGAAGGTATGTACTCACTAACACAGTAGCTAGAACTTAAATTATCCTCAGTACAGCCATACGGGAGCACAGAGTTATCACCAATGTAAGATAATCGATGACTGACTCTGGTACTTTTTCGCACAGAGGAAGACACAGAACTTGGGCCACGTTGTAAACCGTAGTCCACGGCTCGCCCACCATAATAATTCGTCGCCTCTAATAGGGTATCAACAATAGGTGTGTAACCGTTTGCTGTTAATTCATCCACTTTACCGATTAAATGCTCCCTGACCGTTGAAGTCGCTCCTGGAGTTGATAACCCTTGATACTCCACCACTAATATCGGAGCGGCCGAAGGCTTCCCTTTGTATGCATAAGCACCTCTATTACCTGTGATATCAGACACCACAAAAGACATATCATTACCCGACTCCCAATCTCCTCGGTCGACTAACTCTTGAACAATTGAAGACAAATCAGGAGTTTCGTAAGTATAGTTTTTATACCAGCTAGGAATGCTTCCCCATGTCACCGATGCGGACGTTTTTGGATCGTCTCTGAGTCTATATCGTGAATAGTATTTAAAATTTCCAGGATCAGCTTGGTTAATCCCTCTGATGACAAAAGATGCACCGCTGCCAGTGCGATTTTGATAAGCCGTAAATCGAATATAAGCGTTTGTGATAACAGCATTTTGTGGCAAAGCTAGGCTTCTAAATCGCATGCCAACATAGGCATTGTAAGATGGATTAAAGGTTAACTCCGTTCCTGTAGATTCATAGCCGTTGGTGCGCTCTTCAGCATTATCATCATTCGAAGCAACTTGGTACGTACTGTTGCCTTTTACACATCCAGCTGCCGAAGAACTATCGTAGGCAACAACGAGTTGCACACCTGAACCCGAACCATCTTCGAAAGATTCAACTTTGCGGTTACTGGAACTATCAACACTTGTCCCTTCAATGATAATGTTCAAGTCATTTTGACCACACCAACTGGATTGATCAATCACTTCTTGTAACACATTGGTTATATCTGGCGAGGGAATGGTTTCCCCCGCTAATGGCCAACTATTATCGCTGCTCCACTCAACCTCGTTGGCAGTAAGAGTACGGTCAGAGATATCGTAATTAGTATCACTGAATTCAGTCGCATCGGACACCAATTCTGCCCGTATATTGAAGGTGGTGGCTGAGGTATTTAACTGGGCAGAAGTAAAGCGCAGATAAGCGCTAGTAATAGTCGCGCCTTGGGGTATATTCAACTCTTGAAAACGAAAGCCGCTGGTAACTACTTCGGTTCCATAGGAAAGTCGTACATCAGAGCTAGTCAGGTTTACGCTGCCCGAAATTTCGTGAGCATCATCATTCCCACCAACAATAGTTTTAGTCAACACAGGTAATACACTAGAATCTATCTGACTTACCGGATACAGCACAGGGCCACCATAATCCGAGAAGCGCATTAGACCAGCATTGATATTAGTAACCGAACCTAAGGTCTCTTTTAACGCATTTTGTACCCGCAACATGCGCGTTTCACCCGTACCGTCTTTAGAGTCCATACTGCCGGATGTATCCATGATAAATAAAACATTTGGATAATATTCAACGGCGGCATCAGAGCTGCCAAGGTAAATTTCTAGATCATCAGCAAAGGCTGAGAACACTATCATGCAGGAAAATAGACAAGCTAAACCGGTATGCAGCGTTTTTTGAATAGACATAAATACAACCTCGCTATTGTGACGCCGGCGCAAAAACCGATGCACTTAACGTGTTAGCTACAGCAAACTTGGATCCTTCCATTCTTCCGCAACCTTTAATAATAAAAACATGACAATTAATGTTACTTCCACCTATCACATTACTGGATCCTAAACATGCGCGTTCTGCAATAAAAGCGGTTCTAGACCAACTGCTAATCGCTGGATTATCATCGTAAAGCCCTTCAGCTACGTGGACAGTATTGGTTGATAATCCATTAGCGGCAGTAACGGCACGGTTGGTCCAGTCTTCATCATTGAAACAACTCATATCATCATTCACTAGGTCCACAGCATCCCCCATTCTGGCTTGGGATAAGGGATCGAGCTTGTCGGGATCAGAAAGCAATACTTCGTCTTCGGATTCAAATACAACACCTGCAATTGCAGATTCAGCAGCATCAAAAGCCAGTGATTGCTTTTCCATTGATACCGCCATTTTATTTTGCATTAAACTACTGGATACTGAAGCCACACCAAGAACGGTTAAACTCATTAGCACCAATAGTGCAAACACCATGACTAAACCTTGTTGTTTCATACTTTTCTACTTCGCATCAAATTCTTCGCATTTCGTAACGTGATTGTGGTTTCAAATAATTTAAATAAGCGTTTATCTGTGGGTGAAATTGCTGTTTCATTCAATAATTTGAAGCTTGGGGTTGAGTTTAATGGTACTTCCGCGTCCCCTTTAAGCAATACAGCTATACGAATTGCGACGACCTGCCCATTATTCGCTAATATTCCAGGCAATTGGTCGGCTGTCACATAGCTAACGGGTCGACCAGAGTTATCTCCCGTTAATAAATTATTGGTGTAGCCATATTGAACTTGAAAATTTTCAACTTCGTCCAGGATAACCGTTGCCGAATGCCCATCGTGTCCTACAGCAACTCGTTGACCACGTAACACGCGTCCATCAAAGCCTCTGCATTTAAGGGTTCTTCCATCCACAAAATACTCATTGACGACGAAAAATTCCTCGCCATCAGCGTAACCTAACTTATAACCCCGACAGTCCGTTTGCGCCTGGAGTGCTATTGCTACCGTATCATTAGCACCATCCACTCCTTGCGCTGATCCTACGTCAGCAAAGGCAGTAAAGTCGCCAGGTAAAATAACCGGATGATTAGTGACGAATGCACTTTCTAAGACCACATCTTGATCGGTATTTAACGCGGGATCTAACACATCATATAAACCCGCCATCAAAAATTCGTTGCGCAATCGCGTGATAATGAAACGACCGCTTTCTTGGGTAGATGACAATGAGCGATTGAGCCTTTCCGTTAAACTGTTGCTCACTAAAACTTGAATGATCCCTGCGGTGATGAGTAACCCCAGGGTCAACGTAATCATAATTTCAACTAAACTAAAGCCACCTTGAAAACGATTGAATGGTTTCATAACAACACATCCAACTTGACGCAATCGCGCGGCTCATCTTCGCTTAAACACTCTTCGTTTAAGGTACGATCAATATTTTTCCAATTTTCTATTGGCCAGGATAAAACAATACTCACCCTGGAACCTGTGCTGCAGAGTTCGCCGTCAACTGCATTGTTATCGTCGCAACTTACACTAAGGGTAACCGTTGGATTGGATGAAACTGCCGAACAAGAAACTTCATATCCATCATAAACAGCAAATTCAGCAGCGCTACATTGACCACCAGCACAATCTGGAATGTCAGCAGGTTTCGATAAACAAAAACAATTGTACTCTGATGCAGTAGAAGCACATGCAAGGTTATCAAAGTTATAAATATCATTATCAAAGTATTTTTCGTCAACGACCAATCCATCGCCAATTAATGACATCCGTGCGCTCGCACGAAGACGCTCGCTTAGTTGTTGTGCAACCATCACCGATTGCGAACGATTTAATGCGTCTGAGTTTGAAAACGAGCTAATAAACTGTAAGGAAGCAACTCCTAATATGCCAATTGACAGTATAAATAGCGTCACTAACACTTCAATCATTCCGACGCCATATTGACGCAGAGATCCGTGTTGATACGTTTTGCTATAGATCACACTCATTCTTCAATTCTCATATTTCGTGTCGTTTTGAGCTATTTTAAGTAACTAATCTCGTTAGTTAACCTGCTTCCTACGGAAAGGCTTTATTGATGGTAGTAAATTTAGCTTAGTTAAGACAGGTTTTGGTTATCTGATGTAGGGCTTAGGTATGAAAATAAGGTGGTTACCCAAAAATAAAGGTAATAGTTAGTTTTCAAGTTACTTGTAACTTAAATAAAATTATTTGCTAAAACAGAGGGTTGCGTTAAAGGTGCTAGCAAGTATAGCAAGGTCGAGACTTGTTTTATTATGCATTCCCATACTTAAAGACTAACGATGATGAATAGAAAAAGACAAATCACCCGCCAAATCAGAGACAGCGGGTGATGTACAGCTATTATAATTGACGCACTCTGAGCTCTTTAGGCACAGCAAACTCGATATTTTCTTCTCGACCTGGACGCTCGTGTGCTTTGCTTGCCCCCCAACTCAATAGCTTATCAATAACTTCTTTAACCAAAACCTCTGGCGCTGATGCTCCTGCGGTTACGCCAATATTTTTTGCGCCATTGAGCCATTCTTTTTGAATACACTCTGCGCTGTCGATTAAATGGGCTTGGGCGCCAATTTTTTCCGCTAACTCGCGAAGGCGGTTTGAGTTGGAACTATTTTGCGCTCCCACAACGAGTAAAACGTCACAGTCAGCTGAAAGCTCTCTCACCGCATCTTGACGATTTTGCGTGGCATAACAAATATCATCCTTACGGGGACCTTCAATGGCTGGAAACTTTTCGCGTAGGGCATCGATAACATCCGCGGTATCATCAACTGACAGTGTAGTTTGGCTGCAATAATATAATTTTTGCGGATTTTTTACCGGCACATTGGCAACATCGTCCACTGACTCCACCAGATAAATGCCACCAGCGTCGTTATTATACTGCCCCATAGTACCTTCTACTTCAGGATGTCCTTGGTGACCGATTAAAATGCATTCCGTTCCCTTTTTACTCGCACGCATTACTTCCATGTGTACCTTGGTCACTAACGGACAAGTAGCGTCAAACACCTTCAAGCCACGGCTATCAGCTTCATTACGCACTGCTTGTGACACACCATGGGCAGAAAATATTACGATACTATCATCAGGAACTTCACTTAGCTCATCAACGAATTTCGCACCTCGTTGTTTTAAACCGTCAACCACAAATTTGTTATGAACCACTTCATGACGCACATAAATTGGCGGAGCAAACATTTCCAACGCTCTTTCAACAATCGTAATAGCGCGGTCAACACCGGCACAGAAACCTCTTGGATTGGCTAAATGAATCTGCATAAATTACTCGCTTAGCTTACGCTAAGGATCTCCACATCAAAAATGACTGTTTGACCGGCCAAGGGGTGATTAAAATCGACGGTGACAGAATCTCCAGCCACATCTCGAATAATCCCTGGAATTTCACTGCCATCAGGCTGACTAAAAGCAATTATAGCGCCGACTTCAATGGGAGTCTCTGCAGAAAATCGGGACTTATCCATATGATGAATATTATCAGGATTAGGCATACCAAAGGCTTCGTCTGCTTGTAAGGTAAATGCTTTCTTATCACCTTCTTTCAAACCCAATAGACAAGATTCAAAATTCGCGGTTAAACTACCATCCCCCATTTGCAATTTAGCGGGTTTATTATTCACTCTAGTACTATCTGCAGCTGAGCCGTCAGATAATTTAAGATCAAAGTGCATTAACACCTCACTGGATTGATTAATTTCCAGCATTATCTGTTTCTCCATCTTTTTCTTTATTTTTAAACATATCAATAATCAATAAGAACGCACCTAAACAGATGGCACTATCCGCGACATTAAATACCGGCCACTCATATTGTTGATAATAAAGGTGTAAAAAGTCGATGACGTAACCATACACAATACGATCATAAACGTTGCCAATTGCGCCGCCTAAAATTAGACAAAAAGCCACAGGCAACATAACTTGAGGTTTTTTAGCGCCTTTTAGCCATCGTAAAATCACCACACTAACTGCTAGCGCAATAGCCGTGAACATCCATCGTTGCCATCCACTCGCGTCATTTAAGAAACTAAATGCGGCACCGTAGTTGCGAGTATGGGTCAAATTAAAAAAAGATGTAATTTGAATTGATTGATATAACTCCATGCCTGCCAGCACGGCATGTTTGCTCCACTGATCTAACACCACAGTCAACACAGCAAGCCATAAAAAGCGTAAACCGGTTTGCGAGATTGAATTAAGCATATTGCCTCGACTCACCGGAACCTTCGACATTGTCTATGCAGCGATGGCACAATTCAGGATGATTCTCATCACTGCCTACATCTTCACGATGATGCCAACAGCGCACACATTTAGCATCCCCAGACTTGACAATGTCTAACCAAAGTTCAGGAATGTCCGTACTAATGGCGTCGTCCGGCTTAGTGCTCACTTCGACAACTTTCGCAGTAGAGGTTATCAAGACAAAGCGCAATTCGTCTTGTAACTGTAACAGTTTATCGGCTAACTCTTTGCTGGCATACAGGGTTACCTGAGCTTCCAGAGAGGCACCTAATTTTCCATCTTTACGTTGTTGCTCCAACGCTCGGTTAACTTGTTCTTTAACAGCAAGTACTTGCAACCAAAATTCATTATCGAATTTACCAGAGGTAGATTGCTTCGGTAATTCATCATACCAAGTACCTGTAAACACAAACTCATCACGTTTGCCTGGCATTTGCTGCCAAAGTTCTTGTGCAGTAAAACTGGTAATAGGTGCCATCCAGCGCACTAGGGCTTCAACAATCCGATATAAGGCTGTTTGACAAGAACGTCTAGCGTGACCGTCAGCCTTAGCTGTGTACTGGCGATCTTTAATGATATCAAGATAAAAACTACCTAGCTCAATGGAGCAAAACTGCATCATTTTCTGACTAACGACCAATAAATCATATTTTTCGTAAGCTTGAATAATGTCCTTTTGAATTTCTGCAGCACGTCCTACAGCCCATTTATCCAGTTCAACTAACTCTTCGAAAGGCACCAAGTCGGTTTCTGGATTAAAGCCGTTTAGATTCGCTAAGAGGAATCTGGCGGTATTACGGATACGGCGATAAGAATCAGCAGAGCGTTTCAGTATCTCGTCCGAAACGGCTATTTCACTTCGATAATCAGTAGATGCTACCCACAGACGCAAAATATCGGCACCTAATTTGTTGATCACTTCTTGAGGAGCAACGGTATTACCAATAGACTTTGACATCTTTTTGCCTTCACCGTCTACGGTGAAGCCATGGGTTAATACTTGCTTATACGGCGCATGCCCTTTTTCGGCCACACTGGTCATCAATGATGACATAAACCATCCACGGTGTTGATCTGAACCTTCAAGATATAAGTCGGCAGAAGCGGGAATATCATCACGACTATCCACCACAAAATGGTGAGTGACCCCGGAGTCAAACCACACATCTAGGGTATCTGGAACTTTTACAAATTCACTTGCGTCATCCCCCAAAAATGCTTGTGTGTCTATATCCCACCACGCCTGAATACCACTTTGTTCGACTAATTTAGCGACTTTTTCCAATAGTTCGTCGGTATTTGGATGTAAATCACCGGTATCTTTATGCACAAATAAAGCAATAGGCACGCCCCAAGTACGTTGGCGAGAAATACACCAATCAGGACGACCTTCCACCATACTTTCTATTCTGTTTTGTCCCCACTCAGGGATCCATTGGGTCTTAGCAATTTCATCTAACGACTGTTGGCGTAAACCATTTTTGTCCATGCTAATAAACCACTGGGGAGTAGCACGGAAAATGATAGGTGTTTTATGACGCCAGCAATGGGGATAACTATGAGTATAAGCATGGTGATGAACAAGGGCTTTGCGCTCAACCAACACGTCAACAATGTGCGAATTGGCTTTTAAAACATGCTCACCTTCGAACAACTCAGTACCCGGTAAATACACACCATTTGCACCGACCGGGTTGGCGACTTCTAGGCCGTACTTAGCACCCACATTAAAATCGTCAACACCGTGCCCCGGCGCAGTATGGACACAACCTGTACCTGACTCGGTAGTGACGTGGTCACCTAAAATCACAGGAACGGTGAAGTCGTAGAAAGGATGCCAAATTTGTTGATTTTCTAATGCGTCACCATGGCAGTAGCCAAGTGCGTGATAATGTTCAAAACCAAATCGATCCATGCAAGCGCTAACCAAGTCAGAGGCGATCACTAACCTTTCTGGGTTATCCCCTTCAACTTGCACTAACGTATATTCAAGTTGTGGGCTCACACATACCGCACGGTTCGCGGGTAAGGTCCAAGGCGTTGTGGTCCAGATAACCACAGATACTGGCCCTTCTCCCACATGATTTTCAGGATGCTTGAAGGCTTCCGCAATAGCTGTTTGATCTTTTGCACTAAAGCGCACATCTATAGATGGTGATTGCTTATCTTGGTACTCAACTTCAGCTTCAGCTAATGCTGAACCACAATCCGTACACCAGTGAACCGGTTTAAAGCCTTTTTCCAAATGTCCCGAACGAACTATCCCGCCTAATGCACGAATAATGTCGGCTTCAGAGGTGAAATCCATGGTTTTATAAGGTTTATCCCATTCACCTAAGACACCTAAACGGATAAAATCACTTTTTTGTCCAGCAATTTGACGCTCAGCGTATTCACGGCATTTTTGTCTAAACTGCGCTGCAGTAACTTTTTTACCAGGTTTGCCAACTTTTTTCTCTACCTGAAGTTCAATAGGCAGTCCATGACAATCCCACCCTGGTACATATGGCGCATCAAAATCAGATAAAGTTTTAGATTTAACAATAATATCTTTAAGAATTTTATTAACCGCATGACCTATATGAATATCCCCATTCGCATAGGGAGGGCCATCGTGCAAAACAAAAGGTGTTTTACCTTTTTTAGCATCGCGAATAGCGTGATAAAGTTTTTTCTGAGTCCACTGCTTCAGCATTTGCGGTTCCCGGTTCGCCAAGTTTCCGCGCATGGGAAATTCGGTTTCGGGTAAATTCAACGTATGTTTATAATCGCTCATTAAGGCTAAAATCCAATTCTTAAATCTATTTTAATCAGCGCACAAAAGCTCGCGAGCTATCTGTGCATCAAACTCTATTTGTTTTTTCAGTAGTTCGAATGACTCGAACTTAATTTCGTCTCTTAATTTTTTAATAAACTCTACTTGAATCAGTTGTCCATAAATTTGCTTATTAAAGTCAAACATATGCACTTCAAGTTGAGAACGCTCGCCGTTGACCGTTGGACGCGTGCCGACATTAGCGACACCATTAAAATAGCCACCAGCAAACCTTACTTTCACAGCAAAAACACCTTGGATAGGTGTTTGACATCGCTTCAATAAAACGTTTGCAGTGGGAAAACCTATGGTTCGTCCACGTTTTGCGCCATGCACCACTTTTCCAGCAATAGCAAAAGGTCGACCTAACATCGCTTCAGCTTCTGCAATATCTCCATTGACTAAAGCAGTGCGTATTTCAGTTGAGCTAATGCGACAATCTTTGCGTAAAAAACTTCGCGTACTGACGACTTTATAACCGTATTCGTCGGCGTTCTGTTGTAACAACTCGAAATCACCCTGCCGTCCTTGACCGAAACGAAAATCATCACCCACTACGAGAAACTTAATACCTAGTTTTTCAATGAGGAGATGTTTAATAAAGTAATTTGCGCTCTGACTTGCAAACTCGCGGTCAAACTTAATACATAACAAACGATCCACACCGATCAACCTAAGTTGTTCGAACTTGTCTCGCAATCTACTAAGCCGAGCAGGCGCATCTTCAGGGCTAAAGACTTCCTCTGGCTGAGGCTCGAATACCATGACAGTGGATGGTAGCCCAAGCGTTTTGGCCTGAAGAACCAAATTTCGCAAAACTGCTTGGTGGCCTAAATGGACACCATCAAATTTGCCTATTGTTAACACGCATCCTTTGTGCTTCTCGCGGATGTTGTGTAAACCTCGGATCAATTCCACTGCTTTCCTCAATTCAAAAAACTAAATTTTCACTTCGTTCAAAGGCGGGAATTATAACGAACTGTGCACGTAAAGAAAGCCTATAGGTGTTATATACTAGCAAAAGTAAGTATTAGTCGATAAAACTCACAAAAATCCGCAAATTTAGTGGTATGAAATCTGACAATTGTGTCACTTAATGGTTCTATCGAACTTTGTGAGTACCAACAAAACTACTCACTCTGACCCCCACCAAAAGTAACGTTACAACAAATGAAAAGAATCCGGATAATATTAACTTAGCTAACTCGAGTGCTTTGGATAAAGTATCCATGCTTCGCCAAACAGCGATATCAGAATTGAAATGCTTTATGACTAACACCATGACTACGCAACCGATTAGAACTTTAAGCAAGAATACTAAGGTATTAGCGGTAATTTGAAACACCCCTAAACGGTGTAACTGCACGTATAATAAGGTTGCATTCATCGTTGCCGACATTGCCGTTGCAATCGCTAGCCCAACATAGCCATAGGGGATGGCCAAGGCAATATTAAAAAATATGTTGGCTACCATACAATAGATGCCGAAGCGTACTGGCGTTTTCAAATCTTGACGAGAGTAGAAACCAGGTGCCAATACTTTTACCAACATAAAGCTCAACAATCCCGTTGAATAAGCCATTAGACTGTAAGAAGCCATAGTTGCATCTTCGGATGTAAAAGCTCCTCCGTAAAAAATGGTCAACAACATAGGTTCAGCTAATACGAACAAGCCCGCTGCGGCCGGTGCGCCCAGTAGACACACGACTTTGATTCCCCACTCCATACTATTGCTAAACGATTGTCGGTCTTTACTCACATATTGCTTGGACAAGGTGGGCAAAATGACGGTTGCGATAGCAATACCAAAAAGTCCTAGAGGAAACTCTAACAATCGGTCAGAGTAATATAACCAACTCACCGAACCGGTCATTAAAGTGGTGGCGATCATTGTATCGATAAGTAAATTAATTTGGCTAACCGAGACGCCAAACAAAGCGGGAATCATCAACATTCTTACTTTGCGAACTTTAGGATCCGACCAAGCCCATTGAGGTTTAACTAATACACCAGCTCGATACAAAAATGGAATTTGAAACATAAGTTGCATCAATCCACCGATGAACACTCCCCATGCTAAAGCAAACTCAGGGTTGTCAAAGTAAGGAGATAGATATAAGGCACAACTGATAATGGCAACATTGAGTAAAACCGGTGTAAACGCAGCAACGGCAAATTTATTAAGGGTATTTAAAATAGCCCCGGATAAGCCCGTTAAAGAAACAAAGAATAAGTAAGGAAAGGTGATTTTTAACATCAACGCAAAGGGTTCGAATTTATCCCCATGAGGACCATCGTTGATATAATCTACAAACCAACCTGCGCCAAAAATCGCGGCAACAACGGGCGAACCTAGTACCCCTAAAATCGTCACTATAGTAACTATTACACCCAAAGTACCTGACACTTTTGCAATAAATAGTCTTAAGTGTGCCTCATCCCCCTCACCCTTTACTTCCGACAACACAGGAATAAATGCTTGCGCAAAGGCCCCTTCGGCAAACAGTCTACGTAAAAAGTTAGGGATTTTATTGGCAACAAGAAACACGTCTGCTGCTGCGCCTGCACCAAGCATGTTGGCAACCACAACATCGCGAATTAGACCAAGTATCCGAGATAAAAAGGTCATGAACGAGACAATAACACCGGATTTAAGCAGTTTTTTTGACAAAAGTGATTCCTTTACACCGTATCCGGTAAAAACTCTGGGGGTAATCTAAAATGGGTGATGATATTATGCGTGATAAAGGTGAACTGAGTCTACACTCAGCCTTTAATCCTCGGGAAATTAGCTTACTTGTTGTAAATATCGATTATTCCGTCAAAACTGTTTGACAAAGCCTTAGCAAATAGGCACAATCTGCGCCCTTGAATTTTGACTAGATTTTTTTCGGGAGTTTCAAATTGGCTAACATTAAGTCTGCTAAGAAACGCGCAATCCAAGCTGAGAAACGTCGCCAGCATAATGCTAGCCGTCGTTCAATGGTTCGTACTTACCTTAAGAAAGTAATCGCTGCCATTGCTGCTGGTGATAAAGAAGCTGCTACAGCTGCTTACACTACAGCTACTCCTTTGCTTGACCGTATGGCAACCAAAGGTTTGATCCACAAAAACAAAGCTGCTCGTCATAAGAGCCGCCTTGCTTCACAGATCAAAGCTCTATAATTACGCGTTTTAAGTAATACATTAGAAAAAGCGCTTATGGCGCTTTTTTTATGCCTGTTTTTCTACTCATTGTGCTGTACTCATATAGCTATACTTATCGAATTGTAACTATCACTTACCTCAATATTGCTCAATCTGTCATCATTTATTCAAATAAACGTCACTATTCTGTCAATCCCTTGGGTTAACTTTCAAACCCCATAAACAAACTTAAATTTCTTGTTAGTTGAAATAACTGCAAGAAACTTATTTTGGCTGGTTTTTACTTCACGTTTATGGTGCGCCCATGAAAAAACAATACAAAACAGTTTGGTTGTCAGATATCCATTTAGGTTGCAAAGACTGCAAAGCAGAATATTTACTCGACTTCCTAAGTAACCACCAATTCGAAACTATTTATTTGGTGGGAGACATTATTGATATGTGGGCGATGAGCAAGCAATTTCGATGGCCAGACAGCCACAACCAGGTGTTACACAAAATTTGGCAGTTGTCGCGGACAGAAACCAATGTCATATACCTACCTGGAAACCATGACCAACCATTACAAAAGTACAACGGTATGGAGTTTGGTCATATCAAAGTCCTACGTGAGACCATACATGTCACCCAAGATGACAAGAAACTGCTGGTATTGCATGGTGACCAGTTCGATGAAGAAGTATGTTTTGGTCCATTTCACGCCTGGATTGGCGACAAAGCATATGACTTGTTGTTATTTATAAATCGATGGTTCAATCGCATCCAAACTCTACGTGGAAAACCTTATTGGTCTCTCGCAGGGCATATTAAGAAGCATATTAAAGGGGCAAATTTAGCCATAGATAGATATAAACAAGCCTGTTGTAACCGAGCCAAAAGTCGGGGACTAGATGGCGTCATCTGCGGCCATATTCATCACCCAGAAATATGTTCAAAACGGCAGGTTACTTATTTCAACGATGGTGATTGGATTGAAAACTGTTCTGCCCTCACTGAAAATGAAGAGGGTCACTTAGAATTAGTGTATTGGACGAAATTAGCTGAAAGCGCCAACGTAATACCGATTAAATCTAGTGATAAACCCAAAGATTCACAAGCTGCCTAATTCCTTCCACAGAAAATTTAACGTCACAAATTTGCAAGAAATGTGGCGTTAAATTGTCATATTTCCAACGTAACATCCGCAAAAATGCAGATATATTAAGGTTTGAATATGTTCACTGTTGAAGAAGTCATTAAAAAACATTACCCACAAGCAGAAAACAACCCTTGGCTTTCGAAACCCCTGCAATTCGCTTTAAGACACTTACTTCATGAAAAAGAAATGTTGGAATTTGGACAAACCTATCCAAATATCCAGGGCATAGATTTTATAGAACAAGTTTTAGAATATTTTAATATCAGTTACTCAGTTAGAGATATTGAAAAAGAACGTATCCCAAGTTCCGGACGGGTTGTGGTGATTGCCAACCATCCCATAGGTTCGTTAGATGCATTAGCATTGTTAAAGCTATTATGTGAAATTAGGCAAGATGTAAAAGTCGTCGCCAATCAGATGCTAATGACTTTAGATCCCCTACAAGACATGTTGTTACCGGTCAATAATATGCAAGGCGGCACCCCCAAAGAACACCTGCAAAATATACATCAACACCTAAAAGAAGAAGGTGCAGTGTTAATTTTTCCAGCCGGAGAAGTATCACGCCTGCGTCCGCAAGGGGTAAGGGATACTCGTTGGAATTCTGGTTTTCTAAAAATTGCCCGATCTACCAATTCACCTATCCTTCCAACTTTTATTGATGCTAAAAATTCGCCTCTATTCTACGGGGTATCAATGTTGTATAAACCACTGGCCACTGCGTTACTAGTAAAAGAAATGTTTAAACAAAAGCGTAAACACCTGCCCATTAGAATCGGTGAAATCGTGCCCGTTGAGTCCTACAATCACAACACTTTGTCGCGCACTCAACATGTCAAATTGTTTAAAAAACACTTATATAAAATCGCATCGGGTAAACGTGGCGTGTATAAAACACAAACGGCCATTGCCATGCCGGAGGATCGTAAAACATTATCCAAAGCCATCAAATCAGAATGCGAATTGTTGGGTGAAACGGGTGATGGCAAGCTGATATATTTATATCAGTACAAAAAATCGTCGCCCATAATGCGTGAAATAGGACGCCTAAGAGAAGTTGCTTTTCGTGCGGTAGGAGAAGGTAGTAATCGCCGCAGAGATATTGACAGATTTGACAACCACTACTTACAACTTATCTTGTGGGATAGCGATGATTTAGAAATTGCTGGTGCTTATCGCATAGGTGACGCAAAAAGAATTATCGAGAAATACGGTGTAGACGGTCTGTATTCGAGTACGCTATTTAATTATAACGACAGCATGCAACCTTATTTCGAACAAGGTTTGGAATTAGGTCGCAGCTTTGTGCAACCTCGCTATTGGGGTAGACGTAGCTTAGATTATCTATGGTATGGAATTGGCGCTTTTATTCAGAAAAATCCGCAATACCGGTATCTATTCGGCCCTGTGAGTTTAAGCAATTCATATCCAAGTGCTGCTAAAAGTGTAATTGTGCAGTTTTATCAGTTGTACTTTCCCGCACAAGCCAACTTAGCGAGTTCGAAGCTCCCCTTTGAAATGAGCGAACAATTCAGCTCACCATTTACCGGTGATAACTACAAACAAGATTTCACTACCCTAAAACACCTTTTGGCGAATATGGGCATGCTGGTGCCAACCCTGTATAAACAATATTCTGAGACCTACGACGATAACGGGCTACAATTTTTAGATTTTAATATCGACCCTGATTTCAACGATTGCATTGATGGGTTAGCATTAGGAGACATTTCGAAAATGAAATCTAAAAAACAAAAGCGTTATTTACAGCAAGATATCAAAAAAGCAAGCTAAGCAAGCACTAACAATCAAGGATCAGAAAACCCGATAGCAGCAACTTCTAATAAACCATCTAGCACCTTAGCAACGGATATTAGCGATTCACCATTGACTATTGCAACTGAATCGCTATATCGTTGCTGCTAAGCATATTACTTATATCCTGAGTAAATCTACGCTGATGCTAGGAGAAAAACGTTGCTTCGCTTCTTATTTTTAATACCTATTGCACTATTTCTAATCTGGATAGTTTACCTAAAAACCCATGGTTACAGCTTGGATGATGGTAAAAAGGGATTTATTAAAATTCTCGTCATTTCATTAGGAATTGCCCTTACATACCTAGTGTTAATGTGGCTCTTATGACAGTAGGGCTTACCCAACAACGCTTGTTTTTATAATATGCTGGTATTTACTCTGCCCTTACCTGTGCAGTTTACCAGCATGCCTTAGGCTCACGCTGCATGGATTGATTAATGGTCAAGGTGCTACAAGCTGAGTCTTTTTTCTGATTATTTTGTGCCTTTGCGGTTAAGGTAAAGGTTATCCCACCTTTGTTTTTTGTACTGAAAATGTAGTGTTCAGAGTTTTTTAAACCCAATTCCTCAGCATTGGCATAACGACCGTGGGTTAGCCGAAACTGTCCCTGCATAAGGGTGTTTTCAACTAGCTCATTCTGCGCCTGTTGCCTGCGGGACTTTAAAATATTGCCGCTAAACACATTACCCGATAGCGCCACCAGAATGGCAATCATTGCCAAGGTGACCATTAATTCAATTAAGCTAACTCCCTTGCTCATAAAACTGTACTCCCTCTTTTTTAAATTTTCATATACTCAATATCAGTAAAGCACATGGAAAATTTCAAAGGGTATTGAAAGTGCAAAAATACAAACGAAGACATCAAACAAGTTATTCTCAAGGGTTCACGATTTTGGAGGTCATGGTTGTGCTTTCCATTATTGCCTTACTTAGCGCAATTGGCGCCCCGTCAATCATGCAAACCCTGCGGCATCAGCAATTAAAGGGTTCATTGCAAACCAGTTACTTTTTGTTGCAGCAAGCCAAATCAACGGCGATAACGAAAAACAAAAAAATAACAGTTCAGTTTAAAAAAGGGGATAACTGGTGCATAGCACTCAGTGATGCCGGCCCTTGTGATTGCCAATCGAAATCAATGTGTAGTGTGGATGAAATTGAATATCGTGTATCAGCTGAAGACTTTCCCAATATCTCATTCTCAAATGTCACCATGGGAAAAGATCAAGCCATTACATTTGATGGCGTGCGAGGCACCGCTATTGGTAATGCTGGCTCTGGTTTGTTTAGCAACGGTAGTGAAGCTGCCAAGCTAATTATTAGCAACTTGGGGCGGGTGAGAATTTGCATGCAATCTGGGCAACTTGGCGCATTCCAGCCATGTTAAGTTCAGGTCCAAAATCCTTTGGTTTCTCACTAGTTGAACTACTCATTGCTATGACTATTGGCTTATCTGCAGTGGCAAGCTTAGCTGGATTTGTCGGTAATAGCGCCGCAATAAACAGTAAATATCTAATGTTAATGCGCTTGAATGAAGAGCTTAATACCGTTGCAGATCTGATCGCAGCAGATTTACAACGAGCAGGCTTTAATGCCGATATTAGCAAGGCAATAGAAGACCCAGATATTTACCTAAGTCAATTTTATTACCCTGTTGTGATAGACAAACATCCGAAAGAAAACAGTCATAGCTGCATTTTATATGCATACGATAAAGACAAGAATGGTGTTATCAATGTTGAAGGAAGTAGCGAGGATTACGGATTCAGGCTGCATAATAATGCCGTAGAAATGCGACAAGATGGTGCCAATTGTACAGCAGGTGGCTGGCAAGACCTTACCGACACAAGTGTAACTAAGGTGGAAGATTTACAATTTACTATTATTTTTAGCTCTCAATCAAGCATGGCTATTCGAATACATCTCTCTGCTTCAGTGAAAAAGCATAGCAGCATAAGCCAACAGATTGTTCGAGATGTATTTCTCCAGAGTCAATACGATGTGTAACTCCTCCCCTAACCATCAATTAGGAGCGATAGTGTTAACCACAGTAACATTATTGCTTCTGCTTAGCTCAATAGTCTTAGTTTATACAGCGAGAGTCAGCATGGTAAAGAACAGAATTAGCTTAAATACACAAAATAAAGTCACCGCACAAAATATGGCTGCAATAGGCAACGTCCAATTGCTATCGCAAATTAGCAGACAACCTCAAGAAAAAATAACGACTCAAACCATAAACATAGAAGGCCAGGGAGAATATACAATTGACACGCAAAGCACTCAAACCAAGCGATTTAATGGGCACATGCGCGTTATTGAAATTAATTCCACGGGCACATCGGAAGATAAATTAGCCAGTGTAAATCTAACCCAATTTGTCATTTCCTATCCCTTACTTCGCGCGCTACCTAAAGCCCCCCTTATTGTTAGAAAGTCTTTGGCTATCGACAACACATTAACCTTGGTGGCTAACCCTAACGGCGCAGGCGAAGGCTTACCATTGTCTCTATGGACAGGTAACACGGTTGACACCACTACCTTAGGGCTATTGACCTGTCAATTGTATGAGTACTTAAATGACTATTGTGAATTATCCCCCTTGAGTGGAAAAGCGAATAAAAGTGCCGACATAATTGATAACCCCGATGCTTTCCCTAATGACATATTTGCTTACCTAACCAACCTACCAGAGAAAAACAGAGCGCAGCTATTAGACGACGCCGATAGTGTCATTTCCCACTGTGAAAGCCTCAACCATATAAGTCATGGCTTAGTGTGGGTAAAAGGCAATTGCGAGCTCACAAAAGACACCTCCGTCGGCACAACAGCAAACCCTGTGATGTTAGTCATTGATGAAGGGAGTTTGACCTTTTCTGAGAACTCAAAGATCACCGGTTTAGTGATTATGTTGATGCCATTTGACTCTATTATAGCCGCCAAAATCAATGTCAATGGGCCTGCTGCCATTGAAGGAGCCCTAATTGCTAGTGAGTCGGTTGCATTTCACAAACTGCCACTGACAATCAAATATGATACAGAAATCATAAACAATTTTCTTCAAAACCCTGGGAATTGGCGAGTTGCTCGAGTGCCCAATAGCTGGCGGAATTTCTGATGCCTTACCGACACCAGAAAGACCTTACCATTAGCCATGGGTTCTCACTTATAGAAGTGATGATCGCCTCTTTAATACTGGTTGTGGGAGTAACCGGATTTGCCACAATGCAAAACCACGTAATGAGCCATAAACAAGCTACTGATCTCCACGCTATCGCTGTCCAAGTAGCAAAACAAAAAATGATAGAACTACGACATTTCGAACAAAACAGAACGTCCGAAGATAAACTAAACTTTCAATCTATCGCCGATGACCAAGGCGGTGCTTCTGATCCCGGTGAGATTGAAGTAGTCAAAAATACTCACACTGAAAATACCCATACATTTAACCTGCATTGGGAAGTCAGCGAACAATATTTCGTTGACTCAGATGACGATGGAAAAGCTGATAAATGGGTTACTAAGGAGTTTGAAGGGTTACCCTTACCTGTGCCAGATTTGCCCCCGAGGAAAGAAGCAAAAGTGCAGGTTAGTTGGATAAACGCAGAAGGTGAAGCAAAGAAATACGAGTTAAGTAGTTTTATTGCTCCCATTCCCGCCCATAGAAGTTTTCACGCTTTTAATAAGATTTCAGATATAGAGCTGACTCCTAACACCCAACTCATGTTAGCCCCTCATCACCAGCCGATTTTGCATGAACTGAATAAGAACACCCTGCAAACCAGTTCTCCTATGAAATACGATAGTAAAACCCAAGTCACCCAACTGAGTTCTTTTCAGCTAACTTACAACGAAGATCCTAAACTCGCAATTGTACAACAACAAAGGGAATTCGCCTTTACACAATGTCGCTGTAGATTATCAGTAGAAAGCAACGCCAAAACACCGGCTCAGATAACCCTAAATGGAAATCAGCTAGCAATATTGACAGGTAAATGGATCAATAAGCTTACTGGTACCGCTGAACCAGAACAGTCGCCCTTGTGCTCTACCTGTTGCCGAGACCACCACGATACTGAGGAAATGATGAAAGCTCAGAATTACTATCGAAAAGAGTCTGATTCTCCTCATACCCATTTCCAACGCAAGGACGACGGCAAATACATCAAGGCAAGCAAGTTGGATGATCAATATGACGAGGTATGCCGATTTCAGCGGGTAAATGGTGAGTATGAATTACTGCCAGATTTACAGGCCCTGCAAACACTCTCATTCCCTAAGACGCAAATGACAAAAACGTTCAATGTGCAATATCAAAAGCAGGTTAGCAACTTACTGAAAGCACATATTTTAGGCAAGGAGCTACCTTTATCTACACTAAATACCGATGTGACAGTTGCGCCGTCAGCAAGCCAACTCCAATTACAAAGTATTTATATGGAAAGGCTAAAGGAAGAGGACATGGAAACGCTTCAAGAAATGATCCTAAAAGACTCCCCAGATTGGTTAAAACTAACACCGTTTTTAGATATTGAATTGACCCTCCATGGTAGTTGGAAAAGCAGTGATACAAGCATTGCATACATAAGTAATCAAGCTAAACAAACTACGTTTTCTCCCAAAGAGCAACAATACGCTTCCTATAGTAGAGGCCGATTAGTTGCACTGACAGCCGGAGATGCTCATTTATCTCATAGTCTAAACCCAGGGAATGAGGGAATAATCGACTCACCTGCGATTTCCGTTTTTAATCAAGAGCAAATTATCTTTAGCCCGCCATTGCAGTTGAAGGTGTTAGGAACCAAATTTCATGGCCTAGCTGGGGATATATATTGTGTCTCTTCCGTAGACGACATAGAGCAACCCTGCTCAGATAATCAATTCAAAAAACTTGATACGTTAAAAATTTACCCAGAAAAAGGCAAGTTTAGCTGCACCATTGAAGAACTGACGAAACCTAATACGAGCTTTTTCAGTTGCTCGAATATACCGAATGGCTGGTTGGGTAAAATCACTATTGATAGTTCAAAGTTAGAGGCAGAGGCGAATTTTTATTTCAAGTATCCGAGCGACAAGATCAGCAAAGGCAAAAAACTAACCTTAATTGAGCCTGTAGAGAAAACATCAAACTCTGAGTATTGGCTGATTGTTGAATTTACAAGTTAATTAAAAACTGGCGTAAAGATAACTTGCAACTTTTTACGATAAAGGCGATGAGGCTAGCTTAAGACAGCAAGTAGCAATTATCTTCTATAATAGGCTCCAACTCGATCTTTAAAAGCCAGAAGACCATAAATTTAAATTAATAAAAAGGCCAGTACGAGACTGGCCTTCTTGAAACTTACTTTAGAGACTGTAATTTATTGAATATACACTTCAATGTCGGCATCCACTTTCAACGCTTCAATGAGGTTGGTAATCTCTATTTGTGACTGCATTTGTCCCAATTGTCTTTGCATTGCAGATACTTGTTCAGCTGGCAATACGTGTGAGCTGTTAACATGGTTTAGTTGAACAACGCTAATGTCACCATTGGCTTGTACAACCACCGCTCTATTTTGCTCAGGGTTAGGAGACAATTGAAATACTTTGTTTACAATATCGCCAGGTACTTCGCTGCCAAACCGAGTAATATCACCTTGCAATTCCCAGCCAGTATTCTTTTCAGTTAGTTTATCCGTGATGTCAGAGCCATTCTCTAACTCTGCTAACACTGACTCTGCCCATGCTTTAGCCGCTTCCTGTGCTTTTTGAGCAGTCAGCTGAACAACAATTTCTGATTTAACTTCTTCCAATGACTTAGTGCGCTCAGGTTCGTGCTCTTTAACACGAATAATCATGACGTTATTTTCACCAATTGAAATCACTTCACTATTGACTCGATCACTTATTAGCTCATCGGAGAACGCTTGATTAACAACCAGTGGACTTGATACTTCTGCTGGAGGTGCACTTTGCGTAAACAGTGGAGTAGTTTTCACTTCAGTGTCTAAGGCGTCTGCAACTTCTATTAGATCATTTGGCATCTCAAACGCTAATTCGGCTGCTGTATTTTGCAGTATAAAAAATTCCTCAATCGCTTTTTCGCGTTTTACTTGCTCAGTCAATGTCTCTTTCACCTCAGCAAAAGGAGTGACTTGCTGATCTTTGATATCAGTAAGCTTAATGATTTGTAAACCGAAGTCTGATTCTACTATGTCGGTGATATCACCCACATTTGCTAAATTAAACGCAGCCTCTTCAAACTCTTCATCCATATCACCGCGAGCGATATAATCAAGGTCGCCGCCGTTTTCCGCAGAAAACGCGTCATCAGACACTTCAGCTGCCACTTTAGCAAAATCTTCACCACCACGTAGACGTGTTAACGTAGTTTCTGCTTTAGCTCTTGCTGCATCTTCATCTTCGCCAAACTCGATAAGGATGAGGGAAAGTCTTCTCTGTTCTTCTGATTGAAAATCATTAGAAGAACGATTGTATAGCTCTTCTACTTCTTCATCTGTAACTTCAATTCCCGCCATCAAGTCATCTGCATTGAGTTCAATATATTCTAGACTCACTTTTTCTTGGGTATCAAATGCCGCAATATTTTGCTGATAAAAAATTTCTATTTCTTCATCGTTAATTTCTACTGAATCTGAAAAACCCTTTGATGGCACGGTAAAATATTGAATATCACGGGTCTGCAATTGCAAGGCAAGAATTCTTGATGCTTCAGACGGCAAACTAAATTCACTGCCGAGCATCGCACTAACGAATTGTTGGCGCGTCATTTCGCTACGTAAGTAGTCTTTAAATGTACTAGGCTGGAAACCAACTTGACGCAAGGTTGCTTTAAAACGCTCATTATCGAATGATTGACCTACCTGAAACTCAGGCATATTCACGATACTTTTACGAACTTGCTCTTCACTTACGCGCAAACCAATCTCTTCGGCTGCTTGTTCCATCAATTTATCGGCAATCAGTCTATCGAGAACGTTTTTGCGAAACTGGCTCAAATAACCACTATCAGCAGCAAGTATGCTAAAGCTTTCTCCGTACTGTGCTTCCATTCGTGCACGTTCATTTTGATACGCTCTATCGAATGTGGTTTGGGAAATTTCACTTCCATTCACTGATGCAGCCGCATTACTTGATGAAGATACATAACCACCCACGCCCGCAAAGACGAAACTTAAAATAACTAAACCTAGGATCACAACAGCCCAAGTGCCTTGGGATCCTTCTCTGATTTTTTCCAACATATGCGTCTTTTATCTCCGACGGACTAATGAACTCAACCGTATTAAGGTTTTTAAAACGGTAATAAAGCGGCAGGATTATAACGTGAAAATTGGTTTGATCACCAGTGATATACCCAAGTAAAGGAGATTCAATAGCTGTTTATAATGATCCCTTGTGAATAATCTGGATCTTCAGCCTATTTATCTTATCTATCTCTATTAAAATACTCGACTTTGCACGTTTCAGAATTGCGATATTACACATACAAAAAGGGCGATGATCACTCATCGCCCTTTTTCAAAAGACTAAAATTCTTAGTTACAAGAATCTTTAAGAGCTTTACCTGCTTTGAAAGAAGGTACTTTCGCTGCAGCAATCTGGATAGTTTGACCAGTTTGCGGGTTACGACCACTTCGAGCTGCGCGCTCACGAACTGAGAATGTACCAAAGCCAACTAGCGCTACTTGATCGCCGTCTTTAAGAGCTGCAGTAACTGCATCGGTAAATGAATCAAGAGCACGACCAGCAGCTGCTTTAGAAATATCTGCACCAGCAGCAATACTATCGATTAGTTGAGACTTGTTCACAATAGATCCCCTTCATTTGTTTTTATTTATTGTTCCGTAAATTTTTTTAGTACGGTCACGTTATAGCAAGCTTAATTTTTAATTTCAAGCATTGATTTACAATTTATTTACACTTAATGAATCGTCTCAATCCCTTTTGTGATAAGGCTTCTGACGAATCTGTGCTAAAGGCTACCATATCTTTTAACTTAGTGAAGCCCTAAAATTCAAAAAATATAAAAAAAATAGCCGTTATTGGCTATTTTTTCTTCGATTGCACTTTTTCAGTGCTAAAACCCTCTGGGTTTTCCTGTAATGCTAAGTTCAAAACTTCATCAATCCATTGAACTGCATGGATATCTAAGTCTTGTTTTACATTATCAGGGATTTCTTCAAGGTCACGTTCATTATCTTTTGGAATGACCACGGTTTTAATTCCACCACGGTGGGCAGCAAGTAATTTTTCTTTCAAACCACCAATGGCGAGTACTTCTCCACGAAGTGTAATTTCACCTGTCATTGCCACTTCTGCTTTCACCGGATTACCCGTTAGCGAAGAAACTAACGCAGTACACATGGCAATACCCGCACTAGGGCCATCTTTTGGTGTAGCGCCTTCTGGAACGTGCACATGGATATCACGTTTTTCATGAAAGTCTTCGTTAATGCGTAATTTTTCAGCTCGACTACGAACCACAGTCATTGCCGTTTTAATTGATTCGAGCATTACGTCACCTAAAGATCCAGTAAAGGTTGTTTTGCCTTTACCAGGAACAGAGGTCGTTTCTATTGTAAGCAAGTCCCCGCCGACCGAAGTCCACGCCAAACCGGTAACTTGACCTATCTGATTACTTCCTTCAGCTTTACCATAATCAAAACGTTGAACACCCAAGAAATCTTTTAGGTTTTCTTGATTCGCAACGACTTGTTTCAAGGATTTGTCGAGTAAGATATTTTTCACCGCTTTGCGGCAAATTTTAGAAATTTCTCGCTCTAAACTACGTACACCCGCTTCCCGCGTGTAATAACGAATAATACCTATGATGGCAGAGTCTTCGATTACCAACTCACCTTTTTTAAGTCCATTTCGAGACATTTGCTTTTCAACAAGGTGACGGGTAGCAATGTTTAGCTTTTCATCTTCGGTGTAGCCGGATAACCGAATCACTTCCATACGGTCTAATAATGGACCTGGAATGTTCATACTATTCGAAGTGGCAACGAACATGACATCGGATAAATCGTAATCCACTTCCAAGTAGTGGTCACTGAAGGCTCCGTTTTGCTCGGGATCGAGTACTTCAAGTAAGGCTGAAGACGGATCACCTCGCATGTCCGAAGACATTTTGTCAATTTCATCAAGTAAAAATAGCGGGTTTTTAACCCCTACTTTCGCCATTTTTTGAATTAGCTTGCCTGGCATTGAGCCAATATAGGTGCGTCTATGACCTCGAATTTCAGCTTCATCGCGCACACCGCCAAGGGCCATTCTTACGTACTTACGGCCAGTAGCTTTAGCAATTGACTGCCCAAGCGAGGTTTTCCCCACACCAGGCGGTCCCACCAAACACAAAATCGGTCCTTTGAGTTTTTTCACGCGCTGTTGAACCGCTAAATACTCAAGGATTCTTTCCTTCACTTTTTCCAAACCATAATGATCGGAATCAAGAATATCATCGGCTTTGGCTAAATCTTTTTTCACTGCACTACGTTTATGCCAAGGCACATTCGCGAGCCAGTCAATATAACTTCTCACCACGGTAGCTTCAGCTGACATAGGTGACATCATTTTAAGCTTGCGTAGTTCAGCGGTAGCCTTATCCTTTGCCTCTTGAGGCATTTTGGCATCTTCGATTTTCTTGGCTAAAGCCTCAAATTCATCAGGTGTCTCATCAAGCTCACCCAACTCTTTTTGAATTGCCTTCATTTGCTCGTTTAGGTAGTACTCTCGTTGACTCTTTTCCATTTGCTTCTTAACGCGAGTACGGATTTTTTTCTCTACCTGAAGCAAATCAATTTCATTTTCCATGAGAGCCATTAAATACTCTAAACGTTCATTAACGCCTTCCATTTCGAGTACTTTCTGCTTTTCAGACAATTTCAGCGGCATGTGCGCTGCCATTGTATCAGCCAAGCGTGCCGCTTCTTCAATGCCGCTCAAGGAGGTCAGCACCTCTGGCGGGATCTTTTTATTCAGTTTAACGTAACCTTCGAACTGCGAAATTGCAGAGCGTATCAATACTTCCTGCTCGTTTTCTGCAACATCTTCATCTTCTTTACGCACAACTTCTGCTACAAAGAATTCATCAGTTTGTAAAAAGGTTTGAATTTGACCTCTAACGTTACCTTCAACCAACACTTTCACAGTGCCATCAGGTAGTTTTAGAAGTTGTAAAATAGTGGCAATGGTACCTACTTGATACACATCATCGGTTTCTGGTTCATCTACACCAGCGTCTTTTTGGGCAACCAAGAAAATCTGCTTATCTTTGTCCATTGCTGCTTCTAAACAACGAATAGATTTTTCCCTGCCAACGAATAATGGAATAACCATGTGGGGATACACCACCACATCACGCAATGCCAATACTGGCATTTCAATGCGATCAACTCGCTCATCTGTCATGCTACATCTCGTTTTAGTTAACTGCTAGAAAGGTAATGATTATGTATATGGGGTTAACACAGTAAAGTTCAATTAAATAACATTACGATACTATTAAATCTTATTCAATTTAAATTTTTATCTTTAAAAATCAAAATGTTAAATAAACTCATAATATGAAATAAATTAATTATTTATTTACCAATAGACTTACTTTGAAGAATGAGTAAAAGATCAGCTGGACCAAAATATTTTAGACAGCACAAATAATAACAAAGGCTCCGAAGAGCCTTTAGTATTAAAATAACGTTATTCTGATGCAGCTTTCTTATCGCCGCCACTGTCGTAGATAAGAATCGGTTTAGATTCGCCTTTGATCACCGTTTCATCGATAACGACTTTACTAACACCTGTCATCGACGGTAAATCATACATGGTTTCTAACAACACTCCCTCAACGATAGAGCGTAAACCACGTGCACCTGTTTTCCGTTGCATTGCTTTGTTAGCGATGGCATGCAAGGCATCTTCACGAAACTCTAGTTCAGTATCTTCCATTGCGAACAACGCACCATATTGCTTAGTTAGCGCGTTTTTAGGCTCTTGAAGAATTTGAATTAAGGCTTCTTCGTTTAACTCTTCTAAACTGGTTAGTACAGGTAAACGACCAATAAATTCCGGGATCAGTCCGTATTTAACTAAATCTTCAGGTTCTACTTTTTTGAACAGTTCGCTGGCTGCTTTTTTGTCGTCTTTATTTTTGACTGTCGCGCCAAAACCAATGCCTGAACCCACAGCTGCTCGCTGTTCAATCACTTTGTCTAGACCTGCAAAAGCACCACCACAGATAAATAAGATTTTTGAAGTATCCACTTGCAAAAACTCTTGTTGTGGATGCTTACGTCCACCTTGAGGCGGAACGGAAGCAATTGTACCTTCAATTAGTTTTAACAATGCCTGTTGAACACCTTCCCCTGACACATCACGGGTAATCGAAGGATTATCAGACTTACGAGATATTTTATCTATTTCATCAATGTAAACGATGCCACGTTGGGCTTTTTCCACGTCGTAATCACACTTCTGCAATAACTTTTGGATAATGTTTTCAACATCTTCGCCCACATAACCAGCTTCAGTTAGGGTAGTCGCATCAGCCATAGTAAACGGCACGTCTAATAGTCTTGCTAGTGTTTCAGCAAGCAGCGTTTTTCCGCTACCTGTTGGCCCGATAAGCAAGATATTACTCTTACTTAACTCGATGCCATTGTGAACATCACCACTTCGCAGTCGTTTATAGTGATTATAAACAGCAACCGATAACACCTTTTTAGCATGTTCCTGACCAATTACATATTCATCCAGATGAGTATGTATCTCTTTTGGTTTAGGTAGTGCGTCTTGCTTTTTCTTAGGTGAAATTTCTTTAATTTCTTCACGAATAATATCGTTACAAAGCTCGACACACTCGTCACAAATGAACACCGAAGGTCCGGCGATAAGTTTACGCACTTCGTGCTGACTCTTACCGCAGAACGAGCAATACAATAGCTTGTTGTCGCCGTCTGTGTTTTGCTTATCACTCATTTAACAATTGCCCCTTCCATTTCGTCTTATCGTTTCATGTTTCACTAACGAGCCTATATTGACGATACAGGCTAAACGATATACTACTTAATTTACTATTTGGTATTTAGCGCATCTGTTCGATTTGTCAACACTTGGTCGATCAAACCGTACTCTTTAGCTTCAGAAGCACTCAAAAAGTTGTCACGATCTGTATCTTGCGATACTTTTTCATAATCCTGACCAGTATGTTCAGACATTAAACGATTCAACTTCTCTTTAATAGACAGGATTTCTTTAGCATGTATTTCAAAATCAGATGCTTGTCCTTGGAAACCACCCAATGGTTGATGAATCATCACCCTTGAATTTGGCAAACAATAACGCTTACCTTTAGCTCCACCTGATAATAAGAATGCACCCATACTAGCAGCCTGTCCTACACATACAGTGCTTACATCAGGTTTTATAAAGTTCATAGTATCATATATGGCCATTCCTGCCGTAACAGAACCACCTGGAGAGTTAATATATAAAAATATATCTTTCTCTGGGTTTTCAGCTTCTAAAAACAACATCTGCGCTACGATTAGGTTAGCCATATGATCTTCAACTTGACCGACCAAGAAAATAACATTCTCTTTTAACAGTCTAGAATATATATCGTAAGAACGCTCACCCTTTGCAGTTTGTTCTACTACCATTGGGACAAGTGCATTGAGTGGATCGATTGGATTATTCAACATAAAATTAATTCTTCAAAAATAAAAATGCTCGGTAATTACCGAGCATTTAATCAGGTGCTGACTATTGAAGTCAATTACCAAAGGCCTAAATTACTGCTGTTTGTTCATGATATCGTCAAAAGCGGTGTCAACTTCTTTAACTTTAGCCTGACTCAGAACCAATTCAACGGCTTGCTCTTCAAGGGCAACGTTTTGAATTTGCTGAAGTAATTCGTTATTTGTTTTGTAGTACTCAATAACTTCTGATGGATCTTCGTATGCAGAAGCAGTCGTTTCAATTAACTGCTCAACTTTAGCGTCATCCACCTTAATTTCGTTGGTTTTGATAATTTCGCCTAAAATTAGACCAATTGAAACGCGACGTTTAGCATTTTCTTCAAACAAATCAGCCGGTAGTTCAGGCATGTTTGCACTGTTGCCGCCAGATTGTTGTTGGAAACGCTGCTTCGCCTGTTCACGCAAAGCGTCAACTTCTTGGTCAAGAAGCGCTTTAGGCACATCAATACTATTTTGCTCAAGCAAACCAGAAATCACATCTTCTTTTAACTTAGCTTTAAGGGTCTGATCAAGTTCACGTTGCATATTTTTGCGAACTTCAACTTGAAGGGCTTCAATACTGCCATCTTCAATACCAAATAACTTAGCAAACTCTTCGTCTACTTTAGGTAGTTCTAAGCCTTCAACCTTAGTCACAGTGATAGTAAACTCAGCGTCTTTACCTTTAAGGTTTTCTGCATGGTAATCTTCAGGGAAAGTAACGTTAGAAACAACTTCTTCGCCCTTCTTCGCGCCAACCAATGGCTTTTCAAAACCAGGGATCATTCGATCTTTACCAAGCTCTAACGGAAAGTCTTCAGCTTTGCCACCATCGAATTCTTCGCCGTCGATAGTACCTACAAAGTTAATTGTTACGCGATCGTCTTTTTTCGCTTTACGCTTAACTTCTTTCCAATCAGCATGTTGCTTACGCAACGTTTCCATCATGTTTTCAAGATCTTTGTCGTTAATTTCAACAACTGGCTTTTCAATTTCAATTTTATCAATACCTTGAACTTCTAGTTCAGGATAAACTTCAAAAGACGCGACAAATTCTAAATCTTCACCGTCTACATCTTTTTTCAATTCAAAGCTAGGCATACCCGCTGGGTTCAATTTTTCTTGTACCACTGCTTCATAGAAGTTACGTTGCATGGCTTCGCCAGCTACTTCTTGACGAACCGCTTGGCCGAAGCGCTTTTTAATTACGGTGACGGGCACTTTACCTGGGCGGAAACCATTAATACGTTGGGTTTTAGCCAACTGCTGTAAACGTGACTTTACTGCTGAATCAATAGAATCAGCAGGAACAGATATGGTTAAACGGCGTTCTAGGCCTTGAGTCGTCTCGACTGACACTTGCATTATTATTCCTCAACTATGCGTCACACAACGCGTAATTCGAACTCGCAGCAACTGATAAATAACCTATTAATTTAATGTGTTTATTTAATGTAAAAATAACAGGTTACTTTAGATACCAATACTGCCGCATTTTGCGGACCTAGTTGGTCCACCTCGGTTAAAAAAGACGCGACAGTATACAGGCTGTGCGTTGTATAGTCGAGGGTAAAAATTAATTTAAATGCGCTCATTGGCATATGTGTTGAATTTATTTACAAAAGGGGCCTTTTTCCTCAGCAAAGGCTTTATTTCAAGGGGAACACCTCCTTGATTGCATAACGTCTTAATATGTGGAATATTATTTTCAAGAAAGTGACTATACTTCGAGCCGAATTTGAATCCCAAAGATATGCTATTGCATCATTTACGATGCATATTAACGATTACCGAAGCACAACATATTAGTATGTTTCACCCCCAATTTAATTGGAAATCAGATCGCATATCAGCAGATTCAATTGAACCTACCTCTCCTCTTTCAAACGCTGAAGTTGGTTTATTTAACGATATTGACACACTGCCATCATCTAAAAACAACGAACTGCAGTTCAAACAGTTAGATCAAACTAGCTTATTAATTCAAGTTTCCGACCTTGTTATTTCAGATATAAGTAGTTTCGGTAGTAACAACGATGCTGACACAAACTCAACGAAACCAACACACTCGCGTCGTGCACCTTTACGAGCATTAAATAGTGAACAATATTATTTTATAAAAATAGAATTTCGGCAAAGATTACCTAGCTGGTTGAGCCGAACAGATAACCATTTTGATAAATCGAATTATAGATTTACGGCTTTGCAGCAACTGATTGTAGCAGCAGGTATGCAAAGTAAATTAATGAGTGATTACTTATATTTGTTATCAGACCCCCTAACGAGCTTATGCTCGAGGCCGGTTTTACAAAACAAAATTGCCCAGCTGAGTCAATCCTATTCAGTTGGTTTAGTGATGGTTCACTGTATCGATTTCCATCAAATCAACAAAAAATTTGGACACCAATTTGGCGATAATGTCATTCAGGAAATTGCCAGTAACCTTAAAGATGTTACACGCGAAGAAGACATCTTATGCCGTTTTGGTGGTGCGCTATTTGGCGTTGCATTTCCCGTTAATGAGCACACAGATGTTGCCAGTCTGGCAAAAAAGTTACAGAACTCTTTACAACAAAAACAATATTTAGAAGGAGCAATCAACTTACTTTTCGATTTAGGTGCTGCAATTGTCGAGCACAAACAAGAACAAAACGATGAAAATGAGAACGCCAACACTTTGATAAATCGAGCAGATCAGGCACTGAAAGTTGCACAGCAAGAAAATCAACCATCCATCATTACCTGGCACAAAGATGATTTCAATTTGTATCAGCAGCAGTTTAATTACCTCGGCGGTATTTTTACCGCAGACACAGTAACCGACTACCGTAACATGTTGTTATTGTGGGATATATCTTCATTAATTGCAGATAAATACAATTTTTCCCAATTGTGTCAAAGCGTTGTTCAGCGCTTAGCGCAAACTTTCGATTTTATGTGTGCCGGCATTGTTAGCACACCAGAGCAAGACCAAGATGAATATAAGTATTCAATAAATTCTGACGATAACGCAATTTCCTTAAGCAACAAGGATCGCGCATTTTTAGCTGAAATCAAACAGATGCAAAAAGTCGCTATAGAAAGTCGAAAACCGTCTGAGCGATATATGGGCAACGCACTTTTATTAGTTTTACCCCTAGAAATCGAAACGCAAGATTGCTTTTTCATATGCGGAAATGCACAACGATTTGAAGTTAAACACGATACTAAAGTGCTCTTGTCGGGGTTAACTCGGCAACTTGGAAAAGCGTTGCGCAGAAGCCGTTTGGAAGAGGAACTCAATCGAAAACTCGAAACTCAAAATGAACAACTTCAAAATGAATTAGCCCAACTTAAAGAAGGTCTGCAGGTTAGTAGTATTATTTATCGCTCTCAAGCCATGGAAAACCTGATGCGCCATGCAAAACGCGCAGCGACAACGGACACAACTGTGTTAGTCACTGGCGAAAGTGGTACGGGTAAAGAGCGGCTCATTAATGCGCTACACCAAATGGGAAACCGTAAAGATAAAGCGTTAGTGATAGTAGATTGTGGCTCAATTCCTGAAACCTTGATTGAGTCTGAGTTATTTGGTCACGTAAAAGGGGCCTTTACCGGTGCTCAAAATACCACATCAGGAAAGGTTCTAGATGCCAACGGGGGGGTATTGGTGTTAGATGAAATTGGTGAACTCCCTCTCAATATGCAAACTAAGCTGTTACGTTTTGTGCAAGAAAAGCACTTCACCCCAGTTGGTGGAAATAAAGTCATCAATGTTGATGTGAAAATTATTGCGGTTACTAATCGAGATTTGGCACAGGAAGTGGAGCTAGGTCACTTCCGAAAAGATTTGTACTATCGATTAAATGTGCTGACCTTGCACAATCCTCCACTGCGAGAAAGAGTTGAAGATATCGCCTTGTTAGCATCACACTTTTTAAAGAAATTTGCTGAACAATTTAAGGTGGAAAAACGCACCCTGGCTCCTGCAACACTCGAAAAAATGATACATTACCCTTGGCCAGGCAATATTCGCGAGCTAGAAAATCGCTTGATGCAAGCAACATTGCTTAGTGAAAACAGTACAATTGATTGGGAACTATTGAATATCCATGAAAATGGACATGCCGTTTCTGCCACTCATGCTGTTATGCCTGAAAATAAACTTCCCCCCCAAGAACAGCAAACCTCGTTTGCGTCCCATTTCCCGAACAAATCAAGCATAACCTCAGCTGCTGTTGAGCAATCGGCTTACGTTTCAACACAAACAACCTCGGCTTTGCAGCAGAGCGATAGTTTCGATTCGAAAAACCTTACCCCCGAACTGTATCTTTCGGAATTATTAGAAATAGTCAAACACCTGCTTACGACCTCAGGGCAGCATCCTCAATTTTTCAATGCGCCCTACGGAATTTGGATTGAAGATGAATTGATATTGAAAACCTATCTGGCAACGGATCGTAAGATGCGACTGACCGCAGCCAGGTTATCCATATCGCAAAGTACGGCGCGTAGAAAAGTAGATAGAATTCTAAAGGACATGAATAATGGCTCATTAGAACGTCCGCCAAAGTGGGAGCAGTTAAGTGAAGTGCTGATGCCCATTGCCACAGGAGAAATTCACATTGCCAATTGCGTAGCTAAGATAAAGCTGCTTGTTTTAGAAGCCATTTTGCACACCCCTGTTTATAACATGGCACAAGCCGCGGAAATGCTAGGGGTAAGCGAACCCACTTTTTATAAACTGAAACGGGAATTAGACAGTAGTCATTAAAAATGTCTAATCTTCAACTGACATTTTGAATGTCGCAACGGGCTTAACCTGCTCACAAGGTTAACTTGAAGCCAACCTTGGTATAGTTCAGAGCTTACAAATACTAAGTTGGCAAGGAAGTTTTATCTGCGCCGAGATTTAATATCTAAAATTTTGGAATCTTTCGTAAGGTTGGCTTGTACAATTCGCACATAGCCTTCATCAATTACATTCTCGATATTTTGGGTCAGAGTATTCATAATTCCAACTGGTGGCATTTCTTTAGATTGTATAATTCCTGTCCATTGATTGCGCCCAGATTCTTTAGACTTATATAAAGCATTATCTGCCAGTAAATGCACCTGCTCCCAACCTAAAGAGTCGGGGTAATGATGTGAAAATGGATAAGTGCTATACCCTATAGAACAAGATAGATGCATTTTCTGCTTAAGGTCAATGTCAAAACCATAATCAGCAATTTTTGTTCTTAAACGCTCAGCTAAAAGCTCAATTTCCTTTATCTCTTCAACTCTGCCCATTACTAAAAACTCGTCTCCACCCCACCGTATTACAGTATCAGATTTGCGACAAACAGCTTTTAATAATTCACTCACCTGACAAATGACTTTATCTCCAGCATCATGCCCATAGGTGTCATTGATAGGTTTGAATCCGTCTAAATCAAACATAAGGAAAAACAGCCTTGGTCCACTGTCTGCGTCGAATTTCCCAGCGCTGAGAGCTTGCTCAAAATCACGAAAAACACTAGCGCATTGTTGTTCAACAATACTATTTAAATAACGTCTGTTATGCAGCCCAGTTAATTGGTCGGTGACGCTCGCACTGAGCAACTGTTCATTAACTTCGCGTAACTCAGCAGTTCTACTTTTTACCTCTAATTCAAGTTCGTGACGGTAGTTTGCTTCTTTGGCTAACTTGTTGATGTACCAACGATAGACAAGGTATAAACTTCCCAAAACCAACAAACCATAAATGGTATAAGCCCACCATGAATACCATGGCGCGGGTAACACAGTTAGTGCCACATTAGCACCTTGTTCATTCCAAATACCGTCATTATTGGATGCTTTGACTCGAAATATATAACTGCCAGCCGGCAGGTTGGTATATGTCGCTTTGCGAATATCCCCCGCTTCTATCCAGTTATTATCGAAGCCTTCCAATTTATACAAATAACGATTATTCGTTGGAGAGGCGAAATCCAGCCCAGCAAACTCAAAAGCAATCAAATAATCTTTGTGAGAAATTTGTATGTGGTTACTTTTTTGTCCAGAAGAGTCTAGTGAAAAGACCTCATTTAACTTCTGAAACTTGGTTAATACAACGGGAGGAACATGTTGATTAGGCGCGATTTGTGACGGATAAAATGAAGTTGCCCCGTTAGTTCCGCCGAAATAAAGCTTGCCACTTTTCGAACGATAATAGGCACCATTATTGAATTCATTACCTTGAAGTCCGTGGGAACTATCATAATTTAATAATTCAAATGTTTCTGGATTTAGCTTACTAATACCTCGATTGGTACTTAACCATAGGAATCCAGATTCGTCCTCAAGAATGCCAAAGACACTGCTACTTGGAAGACCTTCGTATCGAGAGATCCGTTCGAACTCAAATTTTCCTAATTTACGATTCTCTGCAGAAAGTTTTGCGACACCAGCGCCCCTTGTTCCAATCCACATGTTTTCCTGAGAATCTTCAAAAATCGTCCACACTTCTTGGCTGCCTAAGGATGCGGGATCATCAACATCGTTTGGTATCCGCATAGCGGTGCCAGTTGTAGGGTTGAATATATTTAAACCTGCTCCCCAGGTACCAATCCATAACAAACCATTATTCGCTTTGTGAACGCTCATCAAACTATTACTGCTTAACGTTTGTAGGTCTGTATCATCTGACAAATAGCGAGTAAAAGTTTGGTTTTTAATGTCGAATAAATTTAAGCCACCAGAGAAAGTAGTGATCCAAAGTTTATTATTGCCTGCCGATTTAATCGCTGTAACACCCGGTGCTGAAAGGGCATTGGGGTTTGTTTTATCTGCTGGGTAATGGGTAAACGTCATTGTGGAAGTATCAAGTTTGCTCATACCTTGGTCTTGATAGCCAATGTAAAGCTCATTACCATTTTCCGAGTAAAGTGACATAACGGTATTGCTACGCAAAGTGTTGTCATCTTCTTCATTGGCAACAAAATGTTGAATATCCCCAGTCTCCACATTTAACCTATCTAGGCCCCCAATTGACCCTATCCATATCTCATTGTCTTTACCATCAACGAACGAATTGATATAACTTCCACTTAGGCTTTTCGACTTATCCGCTCCTTCACGAATATGATCAAAATTAGACGTCGCCGTATTCCACTTATTTAAGCCTTTAATACTACCAACCCAAAACACCTTGCCGCGGTCTTGAAATAAATACGTCAACTTGCCATCAGAAAGACTGTAAGGATTTTGCTTTTCTGGTTTGATATGTAAAAACGTTCGTTTGTCATTTTCCAGCCTAAATAGCCCATCTGAGGTTGCATACCAAATTCGATCATTGCGATCTTGGTATATATGGCTGACTTTTTGATCCGATAAGGCTTCAGGTCGCCACACCTCAGGTGCTTCACCCTCTAATTGCGAAAACGTGATCGCCGTCACGCCGTTATCACCGCCAAGCCAAATTCTTTGTTGATGATCCACGGTGAGAGTTTTAATCTGCGAAGATTGAATACTAGTAATATTGTTCATTTCCGTGGCATCAATTAAAACTTGGTAGCTATTGGGATCAAGTTTTACGACGCCTAAACCCGAGGCTGCAATCCACAAATAACCTTGCTGATCTTCGGCAATACTTTGGATTACAACCTGTTTTGATTGATCAGAGGTAATTGGCACATTTGTAAAATCATCGGTTGCGGGATTGTATATATTTAACCCTTTGTCACTGCCCAGCCATATTTGATTTTTTGATGAGTGAAACAGTACTCTTACTGTATCAGAGTTTATACTGCTGTTATCACCTGCTCGATATCGATAGTGACTGAAGGATTGCGTACCCTTATTAAAAACGTTAACGCCATTGCGCGTCCCTATCCACAGCATATTTTCCTGGGGTTCAATTATCGAGTAGATCCAATCAGAACTTAACGACTCTTTACTTCTTGGACTATAAGTGAATACTTTAAATTGGTAACCGTCATATCGATTTAGTCCTTCTTGAGTACCAAACCACATATAACCTTCGGAATCTTGAAACGCGGTTAGGATATTTTCTTGGGATAGCCCCTGATCTAGAGTAATGCGCTGAAATTTAATGTTTTCATTGTCTGCTACCGCATTAAACGTGCTGACTAGAGCAATTAAAGCGAGCATTGTTTGCAATGTTAAAAGTTTAACTAGCATCAATGACTTCATGAACTCATATTATCCTAATTGATTAAGGCTGAAGCATTTTAGATGTCCAAATTTACTTGAGCAACTAAATTTAACACTCTTTGTCTAAAACAGCTAAGCTGCATTCAAAGAATGCAGCTTAGCTTTGGTTGTTAATTATAGATTTAGGGACAGATTAGATTAATCCAGCTCAACTTCTAGAAGCTTGTTGGTCTCTTCATCATCGTTTACCACTGATTCATCTAACAACGCTTGATCTACAGACTCAATAGACATGTTGCCATCCCAAATTGAACCTTCAATGGAAGTTAATGCATCCCAAATGGAACCTTCAATCGATGATAAACCATCCCAAAGTGAACCTTCAATCGCTGTAGTACCATCCCATATGGACCCTTCAAGACTGGATAAGCCATCCCAAATCGATCCCTCAAGTGAGGTTGTTCCATCCCAAATCGAACCTTCTAACACTGAGAATCCGTCCCAGATGGAACCTTCGAGAATTGTCGAACCATCCCAGATTGAACCTTCAATAGCTGTAGTTCCGTCCCAAATTGAACCTTGAATTGAAGTAGAACCATCCCAAATCGAACCCTGAAGAGCTGTTTTTCCATCCCAGAGTGATCCTT
This sequence comes from Aliiglaciecola sp. 3_MG-2023, assembly GCF_030548205.1. Classification (GTDB taxonomy): domain Bacteria; phylum Pseudomonadota; class Gammaproteobacteria; order Enterobacterales; family Alteromonadaceae; genus Aliiglaciecola. The sequence goes on from NZ_JAUORV010000009.1 coordinate 169,273, forward strand.
CAATTGAACTTAACCCGTCCCAAATTGAACCTTCAATTCTACTAGTAGAGTCCCAAATTGAACCTTCTATTGTACTGCTACCGTCCCAAATAGACCCTTCTGCTACAAATTCACCATTGTTAAGGGCTAATAACAACTGACCTTGCTCAGTCACACGAGCTGGGCCTTTGAAGTGTGCCACTCCATTGAGATCCGCTTCAAGATCTAAACCAACGTTGGCGCAACCAAAAGCGTCACTGGTCACCGCTTCATAGGCATTAATTAAGCCAGCACCTTGAGTGAAAGGTCCGTAATTTTCACCCGTAGAAGGGTCTATTACCGCTGTAGCGGAATCAATTAAGCGACATTTCACATCATCAGGGGACAAACGAGAGTTGTACTGCAGCATAAGTGCAATCGTACCCGTTACCACAGCTGCGGCTTGTGAAGTACCAGACACCAGGTGGTAATCCTCACCTGTTTCAGACTCTACAAAATTTTTGTTTTTCAACAAGCTTTTGTTCATTTTAGAAGCGATATGCCCACCAAAAGCAACAATTTCAGGTTTAACAAAGCCTTCTACTGAGGGGCCTTTTGATGAGAAGGTAGTCATACGATCATCGCTATAATCTTCAGGTGTATAACTATCTGTTAGTGCGCCAACAGTAATAATGTAAGGATTATTTCCAGGTACGGTCACAGTCGCATAATCCGAGCCTGTATTACCTACTGAAGTTACAACAACAATACCTGCGTCCCATAAGCGCATTACTGCTTGGTTAATCGGGTCATTCCAATAGTTTGATTGTACACTTGCCCCCATAGATAAATTCAATACACGGATACGATAGCGATTACGGTTCTGATAAATATAGTTTAATCCATCTAACACATCGGTATAGCTACCATTACCTGAAGCATCAAAGGCTTTAACTGACAACAAATACACATCCGGAGCAATACCGTTAAATTTACCTTCATCCGTTTTGAGACTACTGGCAATAATACCCGTAACATGGCTTCCGTGACCATTTTGATCATCGTTTAAAGCCCGTGTCTTTTTACTTTTAATTGCATCATACTTATAAAACGCGCGTGAACGTTCATATTGATTCTGTAATAGGTATTTACCTTGTTCGCCGCCCATTAACGTGCCACTGTCTAAAACAGCAACTGTTACGCCCTTTCCAGTAATTCCCTTTTCATGTAATAAATCTGCCTGTGTTTGAGTTGCAATATTATTGTCGATAGCGAATTTTTTTAATTGACCTGCAGCATTGGCTGAATTGCCATTCCCCATAGTCATCACGTTTCTATCTGCAGTAACCTGTATACCAGAAATACTGGCTAGTTCATCGGCCTGCTTAACAGATAAGTAGGCACTAATAGCATTGATAATTGGAAATTCTCGCGAAACTGCACCGCCGACGCGCTCAACTGCGGATACCAAAGCATCACGGCCCAACCCTTGTAATATGTAGGCTTGTTCTTTTGCTACGTTTTGGCTTACTACCATTTGTGGTGTACTGCCTGATTCAGTAAAGAAAGGCACACTGCTACTATTGGCTTGAGTTGTCAGCATCACTGCTGAAACACTGCTGATGAAGGAAAGGGCTCCAACTAACAATGTTTTCTTATCTGTAAAAAAACTCATTTTATCACTCCACTTCGGATAAATTTTAATCTCTCCACACCTAAATGCACAATGTGTGCCAACTCTTAATTTCAAATTAACTTGTTGTATTTAAATGATTTTTACAATCATCGACCAAAGACGACTTAAAATATGAATAACCAACTTAAAATATGAATTAAAATAAAAACCAATGGTCATAATTTAAGTCACATATATTAGTCTAATTAAATTACCTTTTCATTTTAGAAACTCAAAGTAACCTATGTTGTTTTGCGTAAACCTAGGTAGTGCGGTCAAACAAGATTGAAACTATCCATGACTTAGCTAAATATCAGCAAAACCTGCTAGGTTGAGTGGTTTTAAGAAAAGAGCAGAAATGAACGTTAGTGGATTAAAACGAGGATTAAATTAAGCATTGAGAACAGGGCTAGTGATGGGTATCCTGCTGATATGACACAATATCAAACTCACGAGCTGACCCCATGAGTAATAGTAAATTAATCCTCTCTTTCCTTTGCATTGCAATAGCCGTGTTGTGCTATGTCATGTTTGGTCCATCTGATCACGAACCAGTTGAACTTTCAGAGGAAGTCAAAGGTGAGTTGTTAAATACATCTGACAACTCCGATATGGAGCAGTTACCCAATGCTGAGACAGCAACACCCGAAGTCGATTTGCAAGGCTTACCAGCCAGTCCTCTGAATATTTCTTTAATAGGAGTTGTGGCAAGTGATGAGGAAATGGAGGCCTCAGCAACCATCCAATCTCGTTTACAAGTTCGTACTTATTTTGTTAATGATCAAATCGCATACACTAACGCAGTAATACAAGAAATTAGAAACGATAGGGTTATATTGTTAAATGAAGGGCAGCGAGAAGTATTATTACTCAGGGGCACGGTATCTGAAGAAAATAATCTAGCAGCAAACACAAGCAAGAATCTGACTGAAGGATATGATCAAAATACTCACCCTCAGGACGTTGCCAAATCCATTGGTAACCGACCTAAACTACTGGAGCATATCATCACTATTTCACCTTTTGATCGCAATGACCCATCTGCTGGTTTTAATGTGCTCCCAGGTTTGAATCCTAAACTATATCGAAACGCAAAATTTAAAGAAGGCGACGTACTACAAAAGATTAACGGTAACGATATTACCACTGATGAGGGGCTGGAGGCCGTTCAAACCTTATTACCCACAGCTCAAACACTCATGTTTAGTGTATTGCGGGGTGGTCAGGTGATTAGTTTGTATTTAGATATTCCCTCAGAAAACTTAAATATACAAAGAAATTAGAAGTTAAGGCTTATCCCCCCCGTTAATGGGATAGAGCCCACACCTGTAGCACGGTCTTTAGGCCGTGAATTTGATATCAATAAATGCAGGGCTAAAGCCACCGCCTACAGACCGTGGATGTTTTGAATTTGGTTACTTAGGAATTTAACTTTGAAGATAGAGCCTCAATAGAACGAGATGAAGGCTGATCCCCCGTTAATGGGATAGAGCCTACTATTTGAATAATACTGGGAGATAGATGACTAACAATGGTGCGGAAGGAGAGACTTGAACTCTCACGCCGTGAAGCACTGGAACCTAAATCCAGCGTGTCTACCAATTCCACCACTTCCGCAAGTGGGGTGGACGATGGGGTTTGAACCCACGACCACCGGAATCACAATCCGGGGCTCTACCAACTGAGCTACGTCCACCACTGTGTTACTCTTTTTACACTAAATTATTTTTACTTGCCAGATAAATAACTATCTGCTTACTCTTTTCTACTTTTCTCAAATACACATTATTGAAAAGTATTCCCAGATATCAAATCCATATCCAACCGTTCCGCTGGCGCGTCCGGCAGGATTCGAACCTGCGACCACCCGCTTAGAAGGCGGGTGCTCTATCCAGCTGAGCTACGGACGCTCTACGAATCTGAACAAGTAAAAAATGGTCGGTGAGACAGGATTCGAACCTGCGACCCCTTGGACCCAAACCAAGTGCGCTACCAAGCTGCGCTACTCACCGAACAATCGTTGCGATAAAACCTCATCGCTTCGAGGGGGCGCATATTACCCACTTGCCCCAACCTCGTCAAATACTTTTTTAGAGATTTTTTCTAACTGGCTAATTATGAAACAATTAGTTTATAAAATATGCTTTTTGACTGTCCAGTTTAAAAATAAAAAGCAATTCATTGTAGAATCGAAAAAACTATTTTAATAACGCGTGATCTGCGGGTAATTTGTTTTTTATCCAGATGGCCAACCTATGCTTCATACTGAGTAAATCTTCTGAATCCTCTCCCAAGGAAGCAATTAATTTATCATTCACGAGTAGCCGGTAAATAATTTCAACTTTCTCTTTTTGGCCCATGGTTTCGCTAAAACCGTCAAAGCCCCGGTTCTTAGCATAGGTTTCCCCTACGCTAATGGCCATTTTAAGCAACTGCTGTTCATTTTTTATTTTTTTCAAAAATAATTCCTTAACGCCAAAGCTCAGATATTCAGATTGTTAAGATGGCTTATTCTGAGCTCTTGATTCAATCAGGGTAAAACCATATCCCATTCTTCTTCGGGGAAAAACCCAATTGCTGCAAATAGTTTTCATGTTTTAGGCTGTCTGCCTTTGCAAAAACCGCCCCATAGCCAAACTGAGTCTTTAAACGTTGTCCCTGTCCCAAAACAAAATGACCAATTCGACAATCTCGATAGGCGGGTATAACAAAATCAAAATCAACAATAAAATTATTATTTTCATCAGCATAGCCTGAAAGTAAACCCGCCACTTCCGTATTTTCCATCATAAAATAATAACGACGTTGGGTTTGCTGCATTTTTTTGAAAAAACGCGGAAAGTGGAATTCAATATCTTGACGATGGTATTCAAGGAAAAAATCCACATAATTGGAGGGCATGCTCACTTCTAATACAGAGAAATGTTGCTCGGCTTGCATTAGCATTTTACGCAAATAGACAATATTGGTGATCGCAATAAAACCATTTAAGAATGCCACAGGAGATGCCCCTATGATTATTCCATAGATGCAAAAGGAAGATGCGCCAAATAAATTGTACCAACGCAGCCTTACAATGGAATCTCGAGTAAGTGAAAACGCAATTAAAGCAGATGCACAGTAGCCAAAAATTTCTACGCCAGTGAGTTGCAAGGGTAATATCCTATTCTTGTAGTCGGTTTTAAAACCATTTCAATTAAACATAGTTTGATTATACGTGAGTTCAACGGCAATTCCTGCTTATCTAAACAATAATTGCCGCCCACCTAACAACTAAGCATAATTAATATCAACTCACGATTGCTTGGCTTAGCAAGGTTATGGGACAATATGCACAATCGAAGTTATAAAAGCCAAACACATGCCAGCACAACTGATAAATGGAAAATCAATTGCCAAACAGGTAAGAGAAAATGTTGCTTCCCAAGTAGAAGCTATAACAGCGGCAGGAAAGAGACCTCCCGGCCTTGCAGTCATTAAAGTCGGTCATGATCCAGCTTCTGGTGTATACGTTGCCAATAAACGTAAAGCCTGTGATGAAGTGGGTTTTGTTGATAAGGCCCATGATTTACCAGCTAATATTACCCAGCAACAACTGTTAGAGCTAGTTGACTCACTCAACCTGGATCCTCAAGTCGATGGAATTCTGGTGCAGTTGCCTCTTCCAGCGGGTTTAAATGCCGAAGAGGTATTAGAACGTATTCGTCCTGATAAAGATGTAGATGGATTCCACCCTTACAATATCGGTCGTTTAGTGCAACGTATGCCAGCCCTGAGGCCCTGCACACCAAAAGGTATAATGACCCTAATTGAATCAACTAAACGTCCAGCAAAAGGATTAGATGCGGTCATAGTAGGGGCATCAAATATCGTCGGGCGTCCTATGTCTCTTGAGCTACTGTTGGCGGGTTGTACAGTTACCACTTGTCATAAATTCACCCAAGATTTAAAAAGCCATGTAAAGCGTGCTGATATTCTAGTAGTCGCAGTAGGTAAAGCAGAATTTATTCCTGGTGATTGGATTAAACCTGGTGCGATTGTCATCGATGTGGGTATCAATCGACAAGCGGACGGCACCTTAGTGGGCGATGTGGAATTCGACGTCGCTAAAGAGCATGCCGGATGGATTACCCCGGTTCCTGGCGGTGTGGGCCCAATGACTGTGGCGAGTTTAATTGAAAATACCTTAGAAGCATATGTGAAGTACCGTAGCTAGTGACGGACCTAGGTGAAGAGTTTGCTAACCAAGGGATTGAAGAAACCAAAGCCTGGTTAAATCAAGTGGTTATCGGCCTTAATTTTTGCCCGTTTGCCAAGCGCGAAGTGCTACGTAATTCGATTCGCTTCACCGATTGCGATACAAAAAAATCTAAAGAGGTGCTCAGCTCTTTTGCTCAAGAAGTGCTTTGTTTAGACAAAAATGCGCAAATTGAAACCACGTTAATGATACTTACTGGCGGCTTTAAGCAATTTTTTAGTTATCTAGACATAGTAGATTTAACCCAGACCTGGTTAGATGAAAACGGCTATTCAGGTGTCTATCAAATTGCCAGCTTTCATCCTGATTATGTTTTTGAAGGGGAGCCTGAAAACTCCCCAGCAAATTACACTAATCGTTCACCCTACCCCATGTTGCACCTGCTTCGAGAAGAAGGCTTAGACAAAGCAATTCGCTCTTATAAAAACCCTGAACAAATACCACAAAACAACATCAATAAAGCGCACAATATGGGTGAAACCGCACTGAAGGCATTGCTGTTATCCTGTATGAAACCCTAAGTCTTTAGATGACCCATTAAAATACAGCAAAATAACAAAGCCTCGACTTTTAGGGTTACGATTTCATTCTGAGTTTTGTTCGTCCCCCTTGCAAAATGCGCTATTGAGGCGACTCACCTTCATCAATTGGAAATTCCTGGGGCTGTTGAATTTGAGTATTTTTGTCTTCGATGAAATCGTTGTACTCTTTTTGTATTTGCCCTGCAGAAAAGCTAGACAACTGATAATTCACGTCATACCAGTACTTGCCCGCATCCCCCTCAAAGCGAGCGAAAGTGGCCCCCTCGACTGCCCACAGCCAGATATTAATTATCCTGCCATCTTCTAAACCAACTTCAAACGTAGCTGTCACCGACTGAGGATCAAATACAACCTCTTCTGCTATTTTCTCAAATTTCAGATTAACCAGGTTGTCTACATAAGCACTTAAAATACTGTCATATTTAAGTTGCTCTTTTTCACCTATCTCGCTTAATTGGAACTCATCTTCTTGCTGGAAATCTTTGACAATTTCAAAACCTAAGTTCCCTTCACGGCGGACATAACTTATTTGCTTAGAGGAGATATCCAAAATAGGCTGCTTGAGCCAAGAATTTTGATCTGTTGGTAAGCTTATGATGCGATCCAATAACCATGTTTGCTTTTCCCCCACTAATCGGACGTAGGAGCCCTGCCCTAAACTCGCCCGCAAGCCAATTAGGACCTGATAAGTTTGCGAGCCTACAGCTATTTTTACCAGTGTGGCTTGACTGTCTACTGCGTTTATATCTTGCAACCCCAAGCGTGCAAAGTTTTGACTCTTGGCGGTTTTGGCTTCAAATAGTACCGCTTTTGATAAACCATCCACCAGTTCAGATAAAGCCTCTTGTTGTAGTGGGTACTCACGTTCACGGACTGGCAGTATCGTTACCCACCCATCGGCATCCTGACGAGCATCAACTAAGATTCCATTTGCATTGGCAAGATGAATTTTTTGAATCTTTTGTGCTTGTTTAGCCAGCTCAGGAAACAACTTCACTTTTTCTCCAGAAGCTTGATTTTCCCCCATTGCTAAAAAGTAGATAGCCGCCACTAAAGCAGCAATAATAACCACTAACGACATCAATTGCTTATTCATAGGGTAAACCCTCATCACCTTTAGAACGCGTCCTCATTAGCCTTGCAAGCAACATCAGAACAAGCATTAACACTATGGGAGCTACCGCAATGTTAATGAACTTCAACCAATTGCCAAGCTCCTCTATGTCTTTGTCCAATTGGTGGCGGACTTCGCGCAACGCTTTTCGGATTTCGGTACGCTTTTCAACAAATTCATCTAATGCTTGTTGCTGTTCTGGCGTCATCACCAGACCAGCGCCTTCAACTTGTTGATTTTGCAATTGCGCGAGTTGTTGTTCCGTCTCATCCAATTGTTGCTGCAAAAGCTGCTCTTGCTCTCGGAACTTGCGCTCTGCTTCTACTTTCAATGCATCTACAGTGTTAAACGGACGCGCGAAAGTGCCTCGGCTGCGAATACTGATAAGCGCATCACTGCCACTCAAGTTCTCTACCGCATTGGTAACAAAATCGCCATTATTGGCAAAAGGTGTATAAACCGTTTCCCCAAAGAAATTGGCCTGCTGTACCCAGAATCGGTCAGCCAACAAGTCTGTATCTCCCACCACAATGACATTTATTTGATGAGTAGAAGACATGTGTGTGCTATCAAGTGTGACGTCATCTGGCGCTTGCTTGTATGCCGAAGACGCTCTGCCTTGTAATCTCGCAGCCAATACGTGGTTTCGATTTTGGTTTTTAAACTCCCTTGCCAACGCATTGGGATCTTGCAACGACGAATACGTAAACACGTCCATAAAACCAGAATTTGCTGAAGAACGCATTAAGGGGGTCCACGAAAGAGAGCTACCATTAGATTTACTGAACGTGCCAAATGAAGCTCCATTAATAATCTCCAGATTTGCAGTGGTAACATCGTCACGGTCAAGTTGTTGAGATTGAACCCCAACAAAACCAAAGTGCCTGGCAACCCCACCATCAGCTGTACGAATATCTAACCCTAGCTCGGCATCAAGTAAAACCTGACTATCATCGAACTGCAGTCCCCAGGCATCAAACAAGGTCGCCAAATTCGAGCTATTTTCAGCCGATGCTCCCATACCGGCCATCATTGCCATGGGATCAGATTCATTTTTTGGATCAACAAAAGCAAGCAATTTTCCGCCGTGCATGACGAATTGATCAATGGCATACAATAGTTTCTCATTTAACGATTGAGGATGAACTAACATCAGCACATCGGTATCCTCGGGAAAGGTTTCATCACTATTTGAGATTTGTTCCACTTGATACAATTGTTGTAACTGGCTGTAAAACGTCCAAGCCGGGTCGAATTGTCCTGTCATGGGATTTTGTCCACCAGCAAGGGGTAAATCCGTCACTAAGGTTATTTTAACCGACTCAGGTTGAGACAACTTGTGAATTAATTTACTGATTTCATACTCGAGAAATTTTTCTTTTTGTGGATCAAAGAAACCAATAGTTTCTTGATCATCTAAAGCATTGGTTGCGGCTAACCCTAAATAAACAGCATCTCCCAAATTACCCAAAGTTGCAGCAGTAAGCCCAAATTCATTGGCTTGATCTTCTGCTTCTGAAAAAGGTTCTGGATCAACAATGTGTAACTTGATTTTACCATCCGCCGCTTTTTCATATTCTCGCAACATGGTTTCCACGCGATTCGCATAATTGCGTAAAGCCGTCATGCTCTTAGATGACTTATCTGAGAAGAAGAAATACAAATTAATGGGTTCATCAATGTGAGAAACAATTTCCTTACTGCCATCAGATAAAGAATAAACCTGGTTTTCAGTCAAATCGAGGCGAAATGGACTCAACAACTGATTATTAAGTACCGTTAAAGCAAAAAATAAAACGGCCAATAAAATTAGAATTATAGAGGTGGAAAATTTACTCATACTATTAATCCGCCTTTTTACGTTCGATTATCAATAAACTGGCGTACAACCAAATTACAATTGAAATGCAGAAATAGCCCACATCATTGAGGGCAATTACCCCTTTGGCAAGTGACTCATAGTGCGTTAAAAAACTAAACGAGGCCACCGTATCAATCAACATAGATGGCGCCCAATTTTTAAATGCATCCAACACAATGTTGCTACCGCTAACGACAAACAAAAAACACACAACCACTGCCAATATAAAGGCCACTACCTGATTTTTAGTCATCGCTGACATACACATTCCAATGGCTAGGAATGCACCTGACATTAACCAACTGCCAATATAAGCCGCAACGACCACCCCATTATCAGGTTCGCCGAGATAATTAATCGTTAGCCACAATGGGAAGGTAAGCAGCAGTGATAAGCCCAGGACAGCCCATGAGGCTAAGAACTTTGCTATAACTGCTTGCAAACTACTCACAGGTAAAGTCATCAACAGTTCAATACTTCCACTTTTGCGCTCTTCAGACCAAGTACGCATGGCAATTGCTGGTACTAGAAATAAATATAACCAAGGATGGAAGTTAAAAAATGGGAGTAAGTCTGCTTGTTCCCGTTCGTACAAACTCCCTATAAAAAATGCAAAAACTGCTGATAAAATCAGAAATATTGTAATAAAAACGTAAGCAACAGGCGTAGCAAAAAAACTTGCAATTTCCCGTTTAAATAGCGTCAAAATCATGCCCATTAATCTTTCCCTCCCTGTGTCAATTCTCTAAACACTTGATCAAGACGACCTGGTTCAACATACAAGGTATCTACTGGCAAACGCCGTTCATGAATATGCTTATTTACATCGTGCAAAATATCTTTGCCCGGTTCAGTCAATAAGGTCACTTTTCCAGACGCGCGATCTGATAAAATATCAACGATGCCTGGTACATCTAGAAAACCAGAGGTATCAGATGGATAGCTTAAGTGTAAGGTGATGGCATTGTGATATTTGGATTTTTGGATGAGTTCTTTTGGCGTACCATTAAATTTCATCTGGCCGGCCGCAATGATCATCACTCGATTACACAAGGCCGAAACCTCTTCGAGTATATGAGTGGAAATAATCACTATTTTGTCTCTGGCAAGATTTTGTATAAGTTCACGTACCTGATGTTTCTGGTTGGGATCCAGACCGTCTGTAGGTTCATCTAAAATCAATATCTGTGGATCATGCAACAGCGCCTGAGCTAATCCCACACGACGCTTAAATCCTTTAGACAAATTATCAATGGGCTTATCTAACACCGATTGTAAATCTATTCTATTGATAACATGGCTAATGCGTTGCCGTTTTAGGTCTCCTTTTAAGCCTCGAATCGCGGCAATAAAATTTAAAAACTGCAAAGGTGTCATATCCCCATATGCAGGAGCGCCCTCTGGCAGGTAACCTATTTTCTGTTTTATTTTTTTGGCGTCTTCGTAAATTGATAAATCGTCAATTAAGATGTCGCCATCATCAGGTGTGATAAACCCCGTAAGCATTTTCATCGTGGTAGATTTGCCCGCACCATTGGGACCTAAAAATCCAACTACATCGCCTGGCTGGATATCAAAACTAAGGTGATTAACAGCGACAAAATCACCAAAAATCTTCGTTAAATTTTTTACATAGATCATGCTATTCCCATTATGATCAGTGAGTTATCCACATTGCTATTGAATATGGTACTCAGAAAAAAGAAATCAAGAATTTACGCGAACAATTAAGAAAAATTTTTATTATATGTAAGACGTCAGAATCTCACACTTCATTGCAAAAAAGTGTATTAAAAATGCAATCTAATGCCAATATTTTTTAGAGTACCAAAAAAAAAGACCTAAACTCGGTAAAATGTTAATTTAATCCAAGTTTAAGTCTAAGGTTGGTTCGGGAAGTGAACAACTAAAGCATAACAGAAATCCTTTGTTATTGAGGTTTCAATTTAATGTCATTGTGTTGCAAAATGTGTTTTCCCCTTCCCCCACCAAAAATAAACCCCATGAAATACAAAGGTCTACATGTCTATTGAAATAAGCCCCATTGGCTATATTAACACCCCATACAAAGAGAAGTTTGCTATTCCCAGGCAGCCAGGCCTGGTAACTGCGGCCAGGGGGCAGATACATTTTTACCAAGCATTTAATTCTGTTGACTTTATTCGAGGTATCGAACAATTCAGCCACTTATGGTTAATATTTCAATTTCATCAAACTGCCAATAAATCCACCTCGCCATTGGTGCGGCCACCGAGACTTGGTGGAAATGCAAAAGTTGGCGTTTTCGCCTCCCGCAGTACACACCGTCCCAACAACCTAGGAATGAGCGCAGTAAAACTAGAAAAGATAATCAGCGAAGATGGGCAACAGAGTTTACTGATTTCAGGAATGGATCTGTTGGATAACACCCCAATTATCGATATTAAACCCTATATTCCCTACTCAGACAGTATCCCTTTAGCTGAAGCGGGTTATGGACAAACTAGACCTCAAGACTCATTAGTCGTTAAATTTTCCCAAGCTGCCAATGAGCAGTTGATTATCCACCAACCGCAATATCCACAACTAACTGTCTTGATTGAACAAATTTTAGGACAGGATCCTCGTCCTGCGTATCACAAAAATAAACCCAGTGAACGTCTATACGGAGTCACACTGTATAATTTAAACATCCAATGGCGTGTTGACGGCAAAACGTGCGTAGTAGAGCATATCAACAAAGTACAAAACGAAGGGCTAGTACCTTGAGCCGTTCTCATTTTTAATTACTCAATCCCCTAAATACTCATCGCTTAATCAACGCCTTTTTTCACAACGGGGATAATATCTCTTTTGCCTTTTAGAGGGTGCTGGTAGAATGTCGTCCGTTTTCGATTTAACAGCAAAATAAGGATCTACTAAGCTGATGCGTACCAGCCAATATCTGTTATCTACCCAAAAAGAAACTCCTGCCGATGCGGAAGTCATTAGTCACAAATTGATGTTACGAGCGGGTATGGTTCGTAAGCTTGCTTCTGGCTTATATACATGGCTGCCAAGTGGATTACGTGTGCTTAATAAAGTGGCTGATATTGTTCGCCAAGAAATGAACAAAGCTGGGGCAATTGAAATGTTAATGCCTGTTGTTCAACCTGCTGATCTATGGCAAGAAAGTGGCCGATGGGATGAATACGGTCCTGAACTCCTGCGCATCAAAGATCGCCATAACCGCGATTTTGTTTTGGGTCCAACTCATGAAGAAGTTATCACCTCGTTAGTCAAAAACGAAATTAGCAGTTACAAACAATTGCCCATTAACCTTTATCAAATACAAACTAAATTTCGTGATGAAGTACGTCCTCGATTTGGCATAATGCGTGGTCGCGAATTCACCATGAAAGATGCCTACTCATTTCATACATCTGAAGAATCATTGCAACAGACTTACGATAAAATGTTTCAGGCCTACTGTAATATTTTCGAACGACTCGGTCTGGAATATCGCCCTGTAATTGCTGATTCTGGCTCCATTGGTGGTGCAGTTTCCCATGAATTTCATGTTTTAGCAGAATCAGGCGAAGACGCCATCGCATTCAGTAATGGGTCTGACTATGCGGCCAATATTGAAATGGCCGAAGCAATTTCACCCGTAACAGAAAAAGCTCCCGCTATGGCGGTTAAAACACAAGTTGCTACGCCTAATGTGAAAACCATTGAGCAAGTCTGCGAGCAATTTGACATCAGCCCAGACAAAACGGTTAAAACGCTAATCGTACTTGGTGAGCAAGATGATAAAGGTCAGCAAGGATTAGTAGCACTGGTGCTTCGCGGTGATCACACGTTAAATGACATCAAAGCCGAAAAACTTGATTCTGTCTATGCACCTTTAACAATGGCAAACGACCAACAAATATTCCAAGACTTAAATTGTGAAGCCGGTTCTATTGGGCCCCTTGAACTATCAATCCCTGTCATTGTAGATAAAAGTGCAGCCCACTTAACGGATTTTGTATGTGGGGCGAACAAAACAGGGTTCCATTTCACAGGCGCGAACTGGGATAGAGACATTGTTGACTATCAAGTTGCCGATTTGCGCAATGTTGAAGCTGGTGATCCTTCTCCCGACGGACAGGGCTCACTAGAAATCAAACGTGGTATTGAAGTTGGTCACATCTTCCAATTAGGTGATAAGTATTCCGAAGCCATGGGCTGTGGGGTGTTAAACGAGCAAGGCAAACACCAAGTATTAGCTATGGGATGTTATGGCATAGGTGTATCGAGAATTGTTGCCGCCGCCATAGAACAGAATCATGATAAATACGGCATAATTTGGCCTGAAGCTATAGCGCCTTTCAAAGTTGCATTGATCCCAATGAACATGCACAAATCCCACCGTATTCAGCAAGTAGCGGAATCACTTTATGAAGAACTCGTCGCCGCAGGAATAGATGTACTTTTTGATGATCGTAAAGAACGCCCAGGCGTGATGTTCAATGATATGGAATTAATCGGTATTCCTCACACTATTGTTATAGGTGAACGCAACCTAGACGAAGACAACGTTGAGTATAAACATAGACGTACAGGCGAAAAGCAGATAGTTAGTATCAAAGATGTTTTATCCCTATTGCAAAAACAGTAGTCAAAAAATAAGAGTACCAAGATCATGCTTGGTACTCTTTTGACTAAGTTCTATTTCCATATACTTTTCAATAACTTTGAATAAGTTTACATCTTATTTTTTGAATTTCTCAGTGATAGTCTATGCTAATATTTACGCATAACAGGTTCGTGTGCACAAACGGCAAAAAAGAGATGGCATATGCAATTAACGTTTTACGGTGTTAGAGGTTCAATTCCAGCGCCGGGTCCAGAATATGTAAAATATGGTGGCAATACAGCCTGTGTGCACATTGCGTTGGATGATGGCACGGACATTATTCTAGATGCCGGAACGGGCATCAAAAACCTTGGTCAAAAATTAATATCCAAGCAATCGGATGTACATTTATTGCTAACCCACAATCATTGGGATCATATTCAAGGGTTTCCGTTCTTTGCACCTATATATCAGCCGGATAGAAACATATTCATCACCCCGGGTATGACAACATTAGATGAAAGTAATGCCATTTTAGAACAGATGTCTGGTAGTTATTTTCCGGTTCATCACAACACATTGCAATCCAATATCGAATTAAAATCAATACCAGAGGGCATCAATAGTTGGAAAATTGGCAGCGCTAAAATTTCTCGTCACCCTATGAATCACCCTGGTAGTGGAAGCTCATACTTAATAGAAGCCGATGGCGCTAAAGTGGCCTACATAACGGATAATGAACTTTATCCCCCCTACGTCAAAGAAACTGATTTTTTACAATGGGTTGAGTTTGCAATGAGTGCGGATATTATTATCCATGACGCTCAGTATATGTTATCGGATATGCCTGGAAAATCCGGTTGGGGGCACTCGGTAGCAGAAGAAGCAGTTAAGTTGGCGCTAGCTTGCAGGGCTAAACGATTAGCACTTTACAGTCATGATCATATTAGAACTGACGATGATATTGCTGCCATTGAATCCCATTGTCAGGAAGTCATAGCCATTGCAGAGGATGATCTACAAGTATTTGCTGCTGCAGAAGGAAAGACCATAGTTTTCTAGAGGTAAAGTAATGTTCTTACTTTGTCGAAACCATCAGGTTTACAGTCTAATTTTGCGGTATGCTTTGGTCGACAACGCAGTTTCGTCCTTTTTCTTTAGCAAAGTATAAACGTTCGTCGGCTTTAACTAGCAATTCATCCAAATCGGTGCCATCAGTACCGTAATGGGATATTCCAGCACTGAAGGTAATATTGATTTTTTGTTTATTATAAATAAAAGGCGTTTCCATTAACTTTTTGCGTAATGAATCAATTTGTTGAAAACTATCTTTTGATTTAGACGCTTGCATTACTAATGCAAATTCTTCACCACCAAAGCGCGCTAGTAAATCGCTTTTTCGGGTATATTTTTTCAGAAATTCAGCCACAAAACGTAAAGCTGCATCCCCACCATGATGGCCGTATAAGTCATTTACATTTTTAAAATAATCCAAATCAAAAAGCACCACAGACATATCAACTTTATGCCTTTTTGCATAGTCACTGGTGGATGCAAAAGAATCAAACAATTTCATTCTATTTGCTAGCCCAGTCAATTTATCAGTGCCGGCCAATTGCATTAGTCGCTCTTCGTTAGTCTCCCTATTACGCTCATAAACATGAGCTAAGGCAATCATAAGCACGCCACTCAATATCACATTTAAAGACACCGTAATATTCAATGGAATATCATCTGTTAGAAATTTTAAATGGAATATCGTAATCCCTAAGGTCATAAAAAAAATCGAAAAGTAGAAACCAATTTTTCGTCCCATTAGCAAATAGGAGATCACAGGGATCGTCAAAATCCATACGTAAATAGATTGGGAAGAATTAGGCACTGATAAGGCGTACATCATTATCGAAAAGAATGGTAAAAGATAAGCCATTACCCATATTTGAAAATGTTCAGTGCGGACAACACGTCGCCACACGAAAAACGAAAAAATTCCGTACACAATTTCAAGAAAAGCTAAGGCGTAAACCCCGCGATAAATATTAATCAAACCAAAAACAAAGCCGCCCACAAAGGTTATCAGCAACAATACTAGTAAAACCTTGCGGCGGTATTCGGTATTATGATCAAAATCGCTAAGCATAAACAGTCTCGTACAACAAAAATAAGCCTACGGATTTACTTGAATTCGAACCGCCAATCCATGGGTCACTTACTTCAAAAGAGAAAAAATAATTTTGGAGTAAACATTAGTCTAATGTGTTTAACATTAAAAAGGTATGTAAACTATGCCGAATATGTAAGAAAGTTGCCAATATAAGGAATAAGCCTGCAGTTTTTTGCCGCTAAATGACTAAGTTACGCCGCTTTATAACAGTTTTTCCCATTCAGTTTCGCTGCATACAAGGCTTTGTCTGCCCGATTAAACAAGGTTTCGTCAGTATCACCAAATTGATACATGGTACTGCCGATGCTACAGGAAATATTGTATTTAGCTAAAACTGTATTTCGGTTCATAAACCCTTGAATACGTTTAGCTATTTTACTATTTGTCAGTTCATCGCTACCCGGCAACAAACAACAGAATTCATCACCACCAAAGCGAAAAGCATAATCGCTATTGCGTAAGGATTGATTTAATACATTCGCAACTGCAATCAATACCTGATCACCTTCTTGGTGGCCAAAAGTATCATTTACTAATTTGAATTTATCCAAATCAATCACCAGTAAACCAAAGCTTTCACTGGCACGTTTAGCATGACTAAGCAGTCTTAATAAAGACTCTTGATAGTGTACTCTATTGCCCAGTGATGTCAGGTGATCTTTGAGCGCTAGTTGTTTAACACTATGAAATTCCAGTGCATTTTTTAAAGGAAATTTAAATAATCGATGTAAATCAGTGAGTATTGCCGTTTCTCGTAAACTCAATACATTCGAAAATGAGTAGATTAGGGTAGCAAAGATTTTATGCTGACTAACTTGATCTAATGTTTTGTTATTTTTAGATTTTTCAGTATTACCAAAGGTCAATAAACCATCAGGAAATTTAATCGATAAGCCCTGTAGATTTATTTTTGCCTTCAATTGACGATAAAACAGTTGTGCGATTTCTTCTAAATCAATACTGGTTGATAGTTGCAACATGATTTGGTGCGACTCAGTATGACTTAAGCCACTATTATGCATACCTGAGCTGAACAGATTATTATCTTTCAACCCAGCGTCAAAAACCGGTGTCATGTGTTCCAAAACCAGTGCTCCTGCCAATTTTTTGGCGAATAAAGGGCTTAATACCCATTTAGTTAATTAGAAAAGTCTTATTACTGGTTAATTAGCAATCACTGTGCCACAGATTACTGCTAATATTAAAATAACTGATTGGCGAGATATTAAGTCACAAAAATCCCGTTAAGCCTGCCTGTATAGCACCACAATTAGCAAAGTTAAGAGCTCAGATTTATGCATGCGGGTTTCGCAAACCCACTAATATAAATGACTGCTGCCATTTTGACTGTGTGGTGATTCAGACGGATGAATTTGTCGCCTATTCTTGTTTACTTAGCTTGTCGCGTAGCATCAGATCCACTGGCTATGTTGTAACAACGAAAAAATCGTCGAGTCTGTGGAGACAGCCCCTTCAGCCTAACGATGTTATTGAGCTCATAAGGAAAACCTCATCCGCTGGACCACATTAAACATTTTTGATTAGCGGGGCATTTAAAAACGCTGTTAGCCTTATCAATTGGGCGATTTTTAATCCATGGGTTTTAGTTGCTGTGACGATTTTCATATGTTGGCTTTTTTCGTTGGCACGGAGTCAAAAGAAGGAAAATATGTGGAATAGAGGGGGTTTGCAGAACTTAGTCAACGCTACTTGTGAACGGGCTATTTTTCAACAAGCAATGAATAATATGGCATTATTAGATAAAGCTTGCGCGCTTGAAATTGATAGCTTAGCTGCTTATCAACGCGTCATTAAAACCATAAGCATAGAAGCCTTAAATGAAAATGCAGCCTGGTTACAGCTGCATAGAATGAACGCTTATCAAGTTCAGGTAAGTTAGCCTGAATTCCCCGGCAATTAAATTTTTGTTAACCAACCATGGGTATCCGGAGCTTCACCCCATTGGATTTGATTTAGCGCTTGACGCAATTGAATGGCTTTAGGACCCGCTTCTCCAGTACCGACTTTAATATCTTGGCCTTTATGGATTAAGGTGCCCACTGGAGTCAAAACCGCAGCCGTACCAGAAAGTGCAGCTTCAGTGCCTGGCTTTGCCACACGTTCTAAGAGTTCGTCTACAGAAAGGTTACGTTCACTCACTTTCATACCTAAGTCGGCGGCAAGAGTCAGTAGCGTACTACGTGTAATTCCATGTAAAAATGAGCTATCCAAAGCTTTGGTGATGATTTCATTACCATCGATCAAAATAAAGTTTGCAGCGCCGGTTTCTTGTACATCACCATCCGGGCAAAATAGAATTTGGTCAGCATCAAATTTTTCTTTGCCTTCGAGTATGGGTCCTAGAGCACTAGCATAATTGCCACCACTTTTGATCATACCCATATGAGGCGCACAACGCATACCATCCTCTGCCAATAGCAGTCTTAATGGACGAGCTCCTCCCGCAAAGTAATCACCCACTGGTGATAACAGAACATACAACATTGAAGTCGCTGACGGTGCTGCTGCTTTACCAATAGAAGGTTCTGTACCGATATGGGTTGGACGAATATACATAGAACCAGGAGGCTGCGGCACTTCGTCAGCGTATTTCGTTACCATTTCAACGATCATTTGCGACAATTGATTTTCATCAACTTCCGGTAAAAACAATAATTTGGAACTTTGTACCATTCGTTTAATATTTTCTTCCATACGAAAAATATTCACGCTGCCATCTTTATGTCGAAATGCTTTTAGTCCCTCGAAACATGTACTGGAATAATGTAAAACATGGGCCCCAGGATGCATCTGAATACTTTCAGCGCTGACAAACTCAGCCTTACTCCAGTGATCATTTTCAAAGGTAGTAAGTGCCATTTCAGGCATAAAAACAGTTCCAAATGCAGCCATAACAGTCTCAAATCTCCAAAATATTAATAAGATCAATTTACCGATAGAATTAAAAGTAATCCCATCAAGGATTATATATTCGATTTTACGCTAGAAGCAGGGGCAAACACTAGCATTGTAAGGATAAAAATATATTTTAATGCTTAGCAATCCATATCCGCTCATATTTTGAACTAAAAATGCACAGAGATACATCAAAGTTGTGGTGGATTGACCCGAAAATGAATACTTGAAGTGAGCTCAACAGGCACGTCATTGGCAAAAATAATTTGTTGTTCACATATCACTGCAATCACTCTATCTTGCCAGCATAGAAGCAAACTACGCTCTCTTTCCCATACTGGCACATCCCACTGTTTAAACCATTGTTTCAACAATTTTGAATGGCTCGAACCAAGTGGTTTGAATTTCAGGCTGTTAGCACGAGATTTAATCATCAATTGCCCGACGTACTTCTCTGCAATGCGTAAATGCCCTAAATCATTGGGTAAATCTGTGCTCGCTGTAGTTAAAACAAGATCCACTTCAGATTCTAACACTTGCTTCTTTACACAATATAAGTGTTCTCTAAAGCGTCGCAGCTGATAAAGGCCGATATCAATCATCGGGTTGCCATCTTGTTTGGCACATAAGAGTTTTGGTAATTCGCCTAAGGCGGTGTGAGAGGGCATCTCGACTTTCTGTTCAGAAAGCCAATATCGTACTATTTGATTCTGCCAAGGGGTTGAAAGATCGAGTAACTTATTAATATCAATGGCAAACCGTGAATTTATCATTGATTGCAAATGTTTAGCATTAACTTCATCAAGAAGTTGCTGCTGTTGTGCACATAATTGGGCTGAGCGGCTGGCAGCAGAGGCTAGATTTGGCCAGCGTTCTAACATCGTTGGAATGACTTCCGAGCGCAAAAAGTTGCGGTCGAATCGAGTATTTTGATTTGACTCATCTTCGATCCATTGCAAGCCTTTTTGTTGCGCCAATTGCAATATTTCACGTTTTTCCAATTCAAGAAACGGTCGAGCCAGTGTAATGCTATTTTCACTTACTGCTGATTGGGCCATGGCTGAGAGCCCTTTAGGGCCTGCACCACGTTTTAATTGCAACAAAATTGTTTCCAGTTGATCTTGAACATGTTGACCTAGCAAGATCAAACCATCATGTTCCGTCATGGCCTCTAAGGCTTGATAACGAACTTTTCGAGCAGCAGCTTCCAGACCGCCATTTGCCCTAGCGTCCACCTTCACCTGCTGAACTTTAAACGAAATATCTAGATCTGCGCACACTTGCTGACAATGCCGTTGCCACTGATCCGCATTGGGGCTTAAGCCATGGTTAACGTGTATTGCCAAATAATTGTGTGCGGGATATTGGCCCATCAGTTCTGCCACCGTTACCAGCAACAAATGAGAATCCACCCCACCACTGTAAGCAACAACAACTTGCCTGCCAGATCCTTCAAGAAATTGAGAAACACATTCTGTGATACGATTTTGTAGTTTCATAAGGCAAAAACCGCCTTGTAAAAACAAGACGGTTTGGAAACGCGATTAATGGTTAGCTTAACAATAACCAAAAGACATGATTCGCTCATAACGTTGTTCGAGCAGTTCATCTTTAGATAAGCTCATCAATTGTGATAATTGTTGCTTGAGGGTTGCTTTAAGGTTTGCAGCCATGGCGTCATGATTACGATGGGCTCCGCCTAAGGGCTCCTCTACGATATTGTTAATCAATCCGAGGTCTTTTATCTGACCTGCACTGACACCCATAGCTTCAGCTGCCAACGGCGCTTTTTCGGCACTTTTCCATAGTATGGACGCGCATCCTTCAGGAGATATAACCGAGTAAGTACTGTATTGCAGCATATTTACTCTGTCACCAACACCAATGGCAAGTGCTCCACCTGAGCCACCTTCACCAATCACCGTACAGATAATAGGCACATTCAAGTCCGCCATTTCTTTAAGATTACGGGCAATGGCTTCACTTTGTCCACGTTCCTCCGCACCAACTCCGGGATAGGCTCCAGGGGTGTCGATGAAGGTAATAATAGGTAAATTAAATCGCTCCGCCATATGCATTAAACGTAGGGCTTTGCGATACCCTTCAGGTTTAGGCATACCGAAGTTGCGGCGGATTTTTTCATGGGTATCACGGCCCTTTTGATGACCAATCACCATAACGGGTTGACCATCAAAGTCTGCTAACCCACCAACGATAGCTTTATCATCTGCAAAAGCACGATCACCAGCTAACTCATCAAACTCTTCAAAAAGGCGCGGAATATAATCCAGTGTATAAGGTCGCATTGGGTGCCTTGCAATTTGTGAAACCTGCCAAGCTCCCAAATCGGAAAAAATTTTAGCAGTCAGTTCTGCACTCTTTTCCCGCAACTTAGTGATGGACTCTTCAATGCCGACATCAAACTCACCGCCTTGATTGACTAACCGTAGTTCTTCAATTTTTGCTTCTAAATCAGCGATAGGTTTTTCGAAATCAAGATAATTCAAACTCATTCCAAACCTTATATTTGTTTACAAACACACTATTGGTGTTAACTAAATTGCAGCTCTACCGCTTGTTTAGGTAGCATTTGCTGCAATTCATAAATTAATTGGTCTTCTGGTGTCACGTACCACTGCGCACCAAATGCTAAAACCATTTCTGCATCGGGATGAACAACCCGCATATTAACCGGACAACTTCCACCTTGATAATTTTGCAGAACTGCTTGCAGTTTAGCCACTCTTTCATCGTTACACCAGTCAGATTCTACTTCTAACCCTAGGCATTTTACATTTTTCTCTCGAGCCTGCACGATATCCATAGCGTCACGACCGGATATTGTATTGCCACCTGAGAAATCATCAAAGCTGACCTGTCCGGAAATCAGCAGAATTCGGTCAGGTTGAAGCAGTTCTTCGTATTTCTCAAACATGTCTGGAAAAAAGCGCGCATCCATTCGAGCACTTTTATCATCCAAAGTAACAATTGCCCAACGTCGCCCTTTTTTGTTAGTCATCACTCGAACGCCAATAACTAAGCCAACGGCGACAGAGGTAGTATCCTTGTTGGTGGGTTTTAAGTCCACCAAACGAGCTGAACTATAATGTTTCAGCTCTTTTTCATACTGATTTATTGGATGACCTGTTAAGTATAGGCCAAGAGTTTCTTTTTCTCCGTCTAACCAAATTTTTTCTGGCCATTCAGGTACATTTGCAAACGCCTGTTCTACCTGATCCGGCTCTGTGGTCAATAAACCGAACATATCAGATTGACCATGAGATTCAGCTTTGGCATGTTGATCTGCCGCTGCAATCGCTTCTGGCAAGGTCGCCATGATACAGGCACGATGAGGCCCTAAATTATCCATAGCGCCAGCCATCACTAACTTTTCAAGGACTCGTTTGTTTATTTTCTTCAAATCAACCTTAGCACAAAAGTCAAATAAGTCAGAAAACTGAGTATGCTCTTTACGAGCAGCAATAATCGCTTCGATAGGACCTTCCCCTACCCCTTTAATTGCACCAATGCCATAAACGATACGGCCTTGTTCATCTACCGTAAATTTATATTGTCCGGCATTCAAATCAGGTGGCAGAATGGTCAATCCCATCCGGTTACATTCATCCACCAAAGTAACAATCTTGTCGGTATTATCCATATCAGCTGACATTACCGCGGCCATAAACTCGGCAGGATAATGGGCTTTCAGCCACAAAGTTTGGTACGACACTAGGGCATAAGCCGCGGAGTGGGATTTGTTAAAACCATATCCAGCGAATTTTTCCACCAGATCGAATATTTTCATAGCAAGATCGGGATCGATATTATTGCCTTTAGAGCCTTCGGCAAACACACTACGTTGTTTCGCCATCTCTTCAGGTTTCTTCTTACCCATTGCTCGGCGCAACATATCGGCACCACCAAGACTGTAGCCCGCCATGGCTTGGGCAATTTGCATAACTTGTTCTTGGTACAGAATGATGCCGTAGGTCGGTTCCAATATTTCTTTTAAACAATCATGTTGATATTCTGCATCTGGATAGGAAATTTCTTCTCTACCGTGCTTTCTATCTATGAAGTTATCTACCATCCCTGATTGCAAAGGACCAGGTCTAAATAGTGCTACTAATGCGATAATATCTTCGAAGCAATCAGGCTTAAGACGTTTAATTAAATCCTTCATCCCCCGTGATTCTAATTGGAATACTGCGGTTGTTTCGGAATTCAACAGGGTTTTAAAGCTTTTAGGGTCCTCTAGTGGAATCGCAGTAATATCGATTTGCTTGCCGCGACCTTCGGCAATCATGTCGATGGCCCACTGAATAATGGTAAGTGTACGTAATCCTAAGAAATCGAACTTCACCAGCCCGGCTGTTTCAACGTCATTTTTATCGAATTGAGTAACCGGATTTTTACCTTCATCATCGCAATATAGTGGCGCAAAATCGGTAATTTCAGTTGGGGAGATGACCACCCCTCCGGCATGTTTACCGGCATTACGAGTGACGCCTTCTAAGATCCTAGCCATATCAATTAGATCTTTTACTTCTTCATCTTCTTGATAAAGCTCTGGCAACCTTGGCTCAACGGCAAACGCTTTTTCTAAGGTCATACCTGGATCAGAGGGGATTAACTTCGAAATCCTATCGACAAAACCATAGGGATGGCCTAATACTCGTCCTACATCTCGAACTACCGCTTTAGCGGCCATGGTACCGAATGTGATTATTTGCGATACGGCTTGACGACCGTACATATCGGCCACGTGATCAATCACCTCATCACGTCGGTCCATACAAAAATCAACGTCGAAATCAGGCATGGATACCCGTTCAGGGTTGAGGAATCTTTCGAATAATAAATCAAATTCTAGGGGATCCAAATCGGTAATATCAAGGGCGTAGGCCACAAGAGAACCTGCACCTGACCCACGTCCTGGCCCTACAGGAATACCATGATCTTTACTCCATTGGATAAATTCCATTACGATCAAGAAGTAACCGGGGAACCCCATTTGGTTAATAACGGTTAATTCAATTTCTAAACGCTCATCGTATTCGGGTCTTTTTTCTGCTCGTTCTTGTTCGTCGGGAAACAAGAACTTTAAGCGTCTTTCTAATCCTTCCCAGGAAACTTTAACGAGATAATCAGCATCAGACATGCCGCCAGTGGGGAATTTAGGCAAAAAGTATTCGCCCAAGGTCACGGTTACGTTGCAGCGTTTGGCTATTTCAACGGTATTTTGCAACGCTTCTGGAATATCGGAAAACAGCTCACACATTTCTTCAGGGCTGCGCAGGTATTGCTGCTCACTATAGAGTTTAGGTCGTCGTTTATCATCGAGTGTATAACCATCATGGATACACACTCTAATTTCATGGGCGGCAAACCCCTCTTTGGCGATAAAACAAACTTCATTGGTGGCAACCACAGGCAGATCATGTTCCAACGCCCAATCGGTAGCGCGTTGAATATATTCTTGCTCACCCGGGCGACCAGTGCGATTAAGTTCTAAATAGTAACAATCCTGAAAGTGACTCTCATAGAATTGGGAAATTTGTGCAGCTAAAGGCATATTACCTTTGGTTAGTACTTGCCCCAGATCACCCGACAAGCCACCCGAAAGTATAATCACCCCTTCTTTATGTTCAACCAGCCATTGTTTATCAATGACGGCTCGGTTTTGCACATGACCTCGCTGATAAGCTTTAGAAATGAGCAAGGTAATATTTTTATAGCCTTGGTTGTTGCTTGCCAGCAAAGTGAGTCTAAATAACTCCTCTCCTAATTCTTCGCTTTGGACCCAAAAATCAGCGCCGATGATGGGTTTAATCCCGTTAGCATGGGCGGCATCGTAATATTTCACTAAGCCACACATATTCATCTGATCGGTAATTGCCACTGCGGGCATGCCCATTTCTTTTACTTTTCCAAGAATAGGCTTGATCTTATTCAGACCATCCATCATCGAATAATCGGAATGGACGCGCAAATGTATAAAATTTACTGGGTCTTGACTGACTTCAGACTGCACGGATAACTCCATTTTGTTGTATCAAAACCTGTTGCACTGGTTTAAAACTCATACGGTATTCTTGTGTTGGACCCAGTTCAGCCAAACGTAGCAAGTGGGCTTTGGTGGGGTAGCCTTTATGTTGATTAAAACCATATTCTGGATATTGTAAATGTAATTCCGCCATTTCCCTATCACGGGTAACTTTAGCAATAATAGATGCAGCTGAAATCTCAGCAACGCTGCCATCTCCTTTTACAATAGCTTCACTAATGTATTGCCAATCAGGACATCGGTTTCCATCGACTTTAACTAGATCAGGTTGTATTGATAAGCTTTCTACCGCTCGTTTCATGGCTAACATGGTGGCATGTAAAATATTAAGATGATCAATTTCTTTGGGGCTTGCTCGCCCCACCGACCAGGATAATGCGTTTTCAATAATTTCATCGAAAAGGAGATTGCGCTTTTTTTCACTTAGCTTTTTAGAATCATTCAATCCTAAAATAGGCTTATTGGGATCAAGTATAACCGCAGCAGTGACCACATCGCCCACTAAAGGACCACGACCTACTTCATCCACTCCGGCAATCCGCAAAGCATCATTCATATTGGGCACCAATTAATTTTAGGACTGCCGCAGCGGCTTGTTTATCTGCATCTTGTTTCAACATTTTATGCAACCCTACGAATTCCTCCGGGACCTTTAAGCTGTCTCCGCTAAACATGGGGATCAGGTACTTGGAGATAGTCTCTGGATTGACCTCTTCTTGCAACAATTCAGGGACTATGGGCTTATCTGCCAACACATTTGGTAATGAGAAATAATTAGGCTTATACATTACTTTCATGATTTGGTGTGTCAGCCATTTCAACCGATAGGCAACCACCATTGGACGTTTGCATAACATGGCTTCTAAAGAAGCTGTACCCGAAGCAAGTAAAATTCCATCCGCCGCTATCATAACGTTACGAGACTGCCTCATGACTACAGATATATGCATGTTTTTAGGATATTTTGGTGAATCTTTAAATGTCGCTACTATTGCTTCAATTTGATTTTTTCGCGACTCGTTTACCGCTGGAATAATCACATGCAAATCATCAACTGTGGCACAGACTTTACTTGCACTTAGCAAGAATATCTCAAGCAGCATACTCACTTCCCCCCCGCGACTGCCAGGTAATAACGCCAATACTTTTGCGTTTTCACTTAGTTCCACGCCATCTAATTGTTGACGAGCCAGTGCCTGATCGGGGTAAAGGGCGATGTCATCCGCCATAGTGTGACCAACAAATTGACACGGGAAGCCATGTTTGTCGTAAACCGCTTTTTCAAATGGGAAAATACTGAGTACCAAATTGGTTGCCTCAGCGATACCAAATATACGATTTTCACGCCAAGCCCAAACGGTTGGACTGACATAATGAACGGTTTTAATGCCTAGTTTTTTGAGTTTCTTTTCTAAGGGAAGGTTAAAATCTGGAGCATCCACGCCTATGAACACATCTGGCGGATCTTCCGTAAAATGTTGCAAAACGGATTTTCGAATGAATAACAGTCGTCGAATGCGAGACAGTACTTCGACTATTCCCATTACCGAAAGCTCTTCCATATCAAACAGGGTCTTGCAACCTTGTTCAAGCATATTTGGCCCAGCGATCCCTGTAAACTGCGCATCAGGATGAATGGCAAGGATCTGTTTTATCATACCCGCAGCTAAAACGTCACCAGAGGCTTCTCCGGCAACGATAGCAATTTTTAATGGACGCTCAGACATATCAGGTTGGCTCGCAGTTTGCGATAAAAACTAAACACTAAGTTTAGCGGATAATTCCTCGATTAGAGTTCGCAACAAATTCGGCCATTAAACCCACTTCTTTTGTGGTTTCTGCCATCTTGCGTAACTCTTGCACAGCTTCTTCGGCTCGATTACCATTTCGATAAAGTACTTTATAAGCACGTTTAATACTCATTATCACCTCTTTATCAAAGCCTCTGCGACGTAAACCTTCAGAGTTAATTCCGGCAGGCGTATTATCGATTCCGTTGATCATTACATAGGGAGGAATATCGCGTAATATAATCCCACCGCCACCGGTAAAGCTATTAGAACCAATTTTACAGAACTGATGCACAGCGGTATTACCACCTAATATAACAGAACTGCCAACATGCACATGACCAGCCAAGGTTGCATTGTTTGCAAAGATATTATCATCGCCAATCACACAATCATGGGCCACATGGGCATAAGCCATAAACAGATTATTAGAGCCTATTTTAGTAAGGGATTTGTCTTGAACAGTACCACGGTGGATAGTTACTGATTCCCGAAAAACGTTATTATCACCGATTTCAAGGCGAGTTTTCTCGCCAGCATATTTTTTATCCTGGCATTCTTCACCTATGGAGCCAAATTGGAAAAAACGATTGTTTTTACCAATCGTACATGGCCCTTTTATAACCACATGTGACTCGATAACAGTTCCACTGTCAATCTCAACATCTTCACCAATAACGGAATATGGTCCTATTTGAACGTCTTTTGCTAATTTAGCAGACGGATGCACAATAGCAGTATCATGGATCACAGGTTACATCTTCCTCATTGCACACATAAATTCAGCAACACAGGCTTCTTGGCCGTCGACACTGGCGACGCCCTTAAATTTCCAAATACCGCGTTTTTCTTTAACCACACACACATCAAAATCTAATCTGTCACCAGGAACCACTGGACGTTTAAAACGCGCGTTGTCTATTCCTGCATACAGGTATAATTCATCGCTATTGCCTGCCGTTTTAAACCCTAGGATACCAGCCGCTTGGGCCATGGCTTCAAGAATTAAAACACCAGGAAATATAGGCTTGCCAGGGAAATGGCCAGTGAAACACGGCTCATTAAAGGTTACATTTTTATAGGCTTTGATGGTTTCACCTAGAACGTATTCAGTCACTCTATCAATCAGTAGAAAAGGATACCTATGGGGTAAAAGCGCCATAATTTCTTCGATTTCGATAGTGTTCAAATTGTCGGCCAAAGGCTGATCTCCTTTATGAAGTAATGGTGTCGCCCCAATTACTTTGTAGTTTGTTGTTTTTCTAAAACTTTGACACGTTTAGCAATAGACGAAATTTTCTTGAGTTGAACCGCATTTTTACGCCACTCTAAATTTGGTACCGCCGGCATACCAGAAGAATATAAACCAGGTACGGTTACACTCTTGGTCACCATGCTCATTCCAGTAAAGTGCGAGTTATCGCAGACTTCAATATGTCCGTTAAAGCCACACAGCCCTGCAACGCTGCAATTTTTACCCAATTTAGTACTGCCAGCTATCACTGAGCATGCTGCCATAGCCGTATTTTCGCCAATCTCAACGTTATGGGCAATTTGTATTTGATTATCAATGATCACGCCATCGGCAATAATCGTATCCTCTAGGGCACCACGATCGATGGTGGTACTAGCACCAATCTCAACACGGTTACCTATGACAACACGTCCCAATTGCGGAATTTTAATCCATTTACCTTTATCATTAGCATAGCCAAAACCATCACTGCCAATAACGGTAGCAGATTGGATTAAGCAGTGCTCCCCCATGACAGTGTTGTGGTAGATAGTAACATTTGCCCAAAGCTTGGTTTTGTTTCCTAATTGGCAGTTTTTGCCAATAAAGGTACCCGCTCCTACTTGAACATCGTCACCCAGCACAACCCCAGACTCAATGACGGCTTGTGCTCCCACGCTTACATTTTCACCCATAATCACATCATCTGCTATTACAGCTGATGGATGAATACCTGATGCGGCATCAGGAGTCGTATCAAGGGCCTGTGCAACTAACGCGAATCCTACATATGGATTTGCATGAACCAGCGCTGTACAAGGACAATGGGATAACTCATCTGGATGTAAAATAACCGCCTGTGCTCTAGTGTCAGCTAGATGACTACGATACTTGCTATTCGATAAAAAGGAAATCTGACCAATGCCTGCATTCGCCAAGGTACTCAAACTATTAATCTGGGTATCTTCAGTATCATTGCCAGATAAATGGATGGTAGCGCCAATAAGATCTGCCAATTGTTTTAAACTGAGTGACTGCATACAGGCTCCGGTGGTTATTTCATTTGACTAACTTTTTTCAATACTTTTTCTGAGATATCGTATTGAGGAGTAGCAAAAACAACCGCTTGTCTGTCTAAAACCATATCAATTTTCTCTTCAGTGACAACCGCTTGAATAGCTTGCTGAAGAATAGTCACGATTTTAGTGTTTTCTTCTTGTCTACGTTTTTGTAATTTTTCCTGCAATGGTTTTGCTAATGCTTCAAATTCAGTATTAGCAGCTTGTAAACGCTCCTGCTCCGCTTTAATTTGCGCTTCGCTCATTGTAGGTGCGTTTTTCTTAAGTGTTTCTAGGTCAGTCGCTATTTTCTGACGCATAGCATCGACCTTTGAACCTTCGTCTTTAAATTCAATTTGTAATGCTTGCTGACTAGCAATTGCTTGCGGCATTTGCTGAATAACCGCTTCACGACTCACAACTGCAATTTTCTGTTCTGCGTAAGCAACTGAACTTAATAAAGCACTACTGAAAAGTGCAGTAACAACTAAGGTTTTAAATATTTGTTTCAAGGGAAACTCCTTCCTGGTTTAAATTATGTTCTTAGCTCAAGCTAAGTATATGATTAATAATCTTTGATTAAAGTCGTGTTTAAAATGTTTGTCCAATATTGAAAGAGAAGAATTTAACGTCATCTCCAACACGTTCTTGTAGAGCTCTTGAGAAGCTAAACACCATTGGTCCCATCGGTGAAAGCCATTGTACAGAAACTCCATAAGAAGCTCTATAGCGAGTCCAATCACTGTAATCGGCTACAGGGTCTTCACTAATCTGGTCTAAATCGCGATACAAGCTATAGTCGAACTCAGTATCCCACACATTACCGGCATCAATGAATAGACTTGAGCGTACTGAATTATCGAACTCTTCGCCCACAAAGGGAGTAGGTACAATTAACTCTACGCCACCGAGTAACATAGCATTACCACCTAAGGAGCGAGAAGAAACGGCAACTTGGTCAGATTCAGGACCTAACAAGATAGTTTCTCCGTCGGGACCAACAATACTGGTTGGAGATAATTGCACGCCACGTGGTCCTACGGTGTTATTTTCGAAGCCACGTAATGTATCGCTACCACCAGCGGTGAAGTTCTGAGTAAATGGTAGTATTTGTTCAATCCCATTTGTTTCACCATAGCCATTACCGTAGCCCGCACGTAATCGAGTCAGTACAGACCAACGTTGGTCACGACTAAGAGGGAAGTAGAACTTAGTATCAAATATCGATTTGAAATAATTGACGTCAGAATTAGGGGTAGTAATGCTAAAAGATGCACTTTGTGACGAACCTGCCGTTGGGAATATCCCTCGGTTTAAGGTACTACGTGTCCAAGATACTGATGCTAAAAAGCTTGAGTAATCAATAGGAGCATCTGGATCATCTTCATTTACGAATTGATTGTAGAAACGATCAGTCTGTTCATAGTTACTGCGTCGAGACAGCTCGACATCACTAAAGCTTAGACCAAAGTTAATTCGGTTAAATTCGTTGATTGGGTAACCTGCATTTACACCAATACTGTATTGTTTACTGTTGTATTGAACGAGGTTTGCACTACCCGCATCAAACTCACTGTATGAAATACTGCCACCTAAACTGATTCCATCAATGGTGAAATAAGGGTCAGTATAGGATAGCTGAATACTCTTTTGATAGGATACCGTACTCACATTAAATGCTATTCGTTTACCCGTACCTAGGAAGTTATCCTGTTGAATACCCGCTTGTAAGCTCAGTTTTGTTCTATCACCGTACCCTACACCCGCGTTAAACGAACCTGACGGTTGCTCTTTAACTTTATAGACGACGTCGACTTTATCATCTTCACCTGGTAAACGGACGGTTTCGAAGTCCACTTCTTCCATATAGGTCAAGCGTGATAAGTTGTTCTTAGATGACTCCAGTGAACTATTAGACAACCAAGTTCCTTCCATCTGACTCACAGATTGACGCAACACTTCATCGGCTGTCACAGTGTTTCCTTCAAAGGTAATGCGGTTCACGTAAATCCGCTTACCAGGATCCACCGATAAGGTTAATTTAACAGTTTTGTCTTCATCATTAATTTCAGGAATGGTGGTGACTGTAGGATAAGCATATCCAAAGCGACCTAGGTACTTACTGAAGAATTCTTCAGTATAAGTAACCTCTGCTTGGTTGTATAACTCACCAGCTGTAAGCGGCAAAACGGCGCGCATGTATTCTTCGTTGCCTAGCAAGTCACCGATTAGGTCTACTTCTGAGATGGTATATTGCTCACCTTCAGAGATATTCATTGTTACATAAATACCGTCTTTTTCTGGGGTCATGGAAACTTGAGTTGAATCCACTTGATAACGCAAATATCCGCGGTCTAAATAGTAGCTTCTCAAGGTTTCCATATCGCCAGATAGCGTTTGTTTTTGATAACGAGTTTCAGATAAGAAATCCCACCATGGCGTATCAAACTTCAATTCCATCTGTCTAAGTAACTCTGCATCAGAGAAGACTTCATTACCCACAATATTAATTTGTTGAATTTTTGCCGAGTCACCTTCTTCAAACAACAGCTTCAAATCAACGCGGTTACGGGGCAATGGCGTGACAATGGCACTTACGTCAGCATTATATTTACCGATACTGTAGAAAAAGTCTTTCAAACCATTTTCGATACCGGTCAAAACGGTTTTATCTAAAGGTTCACCAACTCGAATGTTGTTACCATCCAAACTTTCTTGTAGCTGCTCATCTTTAATATCGTCGTTGCCGTCAAAGATAATATTACTAATCGTGGGGCGCTCTTTCACTTTAACAACCAAAGTGGTGCCGTCACGAAGAATTTCGATGCTTTCAAAGTGAGTAGATGAATACAGGCTACGAATTAACTGCGCCGAGCGGAAACTGTTCATGGTATCGCCGACTTGCACCGGCAAATAGGTCAGTGCAGCCCCCAAAGCAACCCTTTGTAAACCTTCAACTTTGATGTCGGATACGACAAACTCTTGGTCTGTAGCAGCAAATGCAAAGCTAGCACTGGACCATATTAATCCGGCTACAACTAACTGTTTAAACTTCATTTATTAATATTCTTCCTAAGCACTCATAGCCTACTTCGGCAATGTAGTTTGTGTCATCCACACTATAAACGCGCAATGTCATTATAAAACGCTACTGTCATTAACAGTAACAAGATGATCCCGCCAATTTTAAATCCGACTTCTTGCACAGATTCTGGAACCGGTCGCCCAGTTAAAAGCTCTATAAAATAATAGAGTAAGTGCCCACCATCAAGCACTGGAAGAGGGAAAAGGTTAATAATTCCCAAATTCACACTAATAAGCGCTAAAAAGCTTAAAAATGCGACAATTCCAGCACTCGCTGTCATCCCTGCGCCCTGCGCAATCGATATAGGGCCACTTAAACTTTTTACCGATACATCGCCAGTAAAAAGCTTACCAATCATGTCGAAACTTAAGGTTATAAGTCGCCAGGTTTCACTTACTCCTTCAGATAAACCTTCAACTGGACCGTATTGTTTGTGAAATAAATACTCTTCAGGATAAGGTTCTAAATAGGTGACTACACCTAATAGACCCGTATCAGGATCGTCTGGCTTCACGCCAATAGTCGCGGCTACCTGTTGTTCAATGCCATTTCTATCGATAGTGATAGTAACATTTTGTTTCGGGTGCTGCTCAATCAGCTCAACTATTTGTTCCCAATTTGCCACAGTAGTTCCATTAAACTTGAGAATAATGTCATTCACCTGCAAACCAGCCTGTGCTGCCGGTGAAGATTCACTCACTAGCGCAAGCTGTTTGGTTGGGTTAGTTCGAAATGGAGCAAAGCCTAAGCTTGCCATGGGTGACGTGGTTT
The DNA here is from genome assembly GCF_030548205.1 of Aliiglaciecola sp. 3_MG-2023. Lineage (GTDB taxonomy): Bacteria > Pseudomonadota > Gammaproteobacteria > Enterobacterales > Alteromonadaceae > Aliiglaciecola. Next base: position 202,348 of record NZ_JAUORV010000009.1, read on the forward strand.
CAGGGTCAAATTGCCACCCCGTTAAATCAAGATCCAGTGCTTTGTTGTAACCGTCTTTAGTTGTTACTTGGACTTGCGTATGAGAATCACCAATTAGACGCATAACTTCATAGTTAACGGCTTGCCAATCTTTAGTTTCATGGCCAGATATGTGGGTAATCTGATCCCGTTCCTCAAAACCAGCTTGGGCAGCAATTGAGTTGGCCTCTACATTTCCAACAATAGGTTTAACCGCTTGTTCGCCTATCAACAGCATCAAATAAAGGGCAAAAATTGCGAATAAGAAATTCACCATAGGACCGGCAGCTACAATGGCAATGCGCTTGAGAACATGTTGGCGATTAAATGCGTAAGGCAAATCAGCATCGCTGACCTGCTCAACCCGCTCATCAAGCATTTTTACATAGCCACCCAAAGGAATAGCCGCAATAACGTACTCAGTACCGAGTTTATCAGTGCGTTTCCACAACGCTTTACCAAAACCTATGGAGAAGCGTTCAACTTTCACCCCACAACGACGTGCAACCCAAAAATGTCCCCATTCATGGACAGCAACGAGTATTCCTAGGGCAACCACAAATGCCGACAGGTTACGAACAAACTCGAAAATCACACTAAACTTCCTATAAACTGTTTTGCAAGGATCCTAACTTCTTTATCTACAGCTAAAATTCCTTCGATATCGTGTAGCGGCTGGCTTTCAATGCGCTGCAACATTTCTTCGTTAACCTGGGCAATTTGAGAAAAGCCAATTTGCTCTGATAAAAAGGCGTCCACAGCCACCTCATTGGCAGCATTGAGTGCTGTTGTAGCATGTTGTCCCGCGTCGCACGCATCAATGGCTAGCTTCAAATTTGGATAACGCTGAAAGTCTGGCATCTGAAAACTAAAATCCGCTAAAGCAGAAAAATCTAACGGTTTCACGCCTGCATTAATACGCTCCGGAAAGGCTAAACAATGGGCAATGGGGGTTTTCATGTCCGGATTCCCCATCTGCGCCAGTACCGAGCCATCGGCATATTGCACCATAGAATGAATAATACTCTGGGGATGCAATACAATTTGAATATCTGCCCCGTTTAAGCCAAACAACCATTTCGCTTCTATGAATTCTAAACCTTTGTTCATCATGGTGGCTGAATCAACGGAAATTTTGCGTCCCATATCCCAATTAGGATGAGCACATGCCTGGTCTGGAGTAATATCCTTAAAGCTGTCTAAAGGACGATTTAGAAATGGTCCACCAGAACCGGTTAACAATATTTTGGCAATCCCTGAAGCAGCCAAATCACCATATTGAAAGTCTTGTGGTAGACATTGAAAAATAGCATTGTGCTCACTGTCGATGGGTAAAAGTTGCGCGCCGGTTTTATTTACTTCTTGGATGAAGATATCACCACACATAACCAGTGCTTCCTTATTCGCCAACATCACCTTTTTCCCCGACTTCACTGCCGATAAAGTAGGTAATAACCCGGCAGCACCTACGATTGCAGCCATAACACTGTCAACCTTAGGATCCGATGCGACTTGACACAAACCTTCTTCGCCTAGCAACAATTCACAGTTTAGATTTGCATGTTTAACGGCCTGTTGAGCCGAAGCGTAAGAGGCTAAATCTGAAATGACTAAATAGTCAGGCTCAAATCTAGTGGCTTGAGAAATAAGCTTATTAACATTGGAGTGAGCAGTTAACGCAACCACGTTGAACTGTTCTGGATGCAGTTGAATAACATCTAACGTGCTTTGTCCTATGGATCCTGTGGCACCTAAAATCGCAATATTTTGCATTAAGCCATCCACATCACGTAACAATAAGCAAATACTGGAAATGCAGCAGTGAGACTATCAATTCTATCTAGAATACCACCATGACCAGGCAGTATCTTGCCGCTGTCCTTAATACCCGCACAGCGTTTAAACATACTTTCGTTTAAATCGCCCAATGCAGAAACCCCGACAGTTAAACCGCCAATCAAAACATGCATCCAGATTCTACCTGGATCTACCTGATAGTGCAGAGCAGCAAAGGCAATAATTGCAGTAGAAGCAGCGATACCTCCAGCCAAACCTTCGAGGGTTTTTCCTGGAGACACATTAGGTCGCAATTTGTGGCGTCCGAATTTTACACCAACAAAAAAAGCACCGATATCTGCCGCCCAAACAATACCTAGCACATAAAAGATTAGCGACACACCGTAAAAGGGGTCGATATCGTACATATGAGAACGGAGGGAGACAACAGACACAAAAGTAGGGATAAGTGTAAACACACCAAATAAACAACGTATGGCTTTACTCGTTCGCCATATCGCTGAAAAGCGTGGATAAGCAATAATCATAAGAAGTGAAACAAACCACCATATTGCAGCCACACCTAAAATATAGACGTACAGACTGTTTAACGCCCCTTGGTACCAAATAAAATCAGTGGGTACCCAGTAAACTAAGAAAAGGCAGCAAAAGAGGATAAAAAACGCATAAATTGCTTTTTGAAGCCTAGGCTTAATACTCGACATATTAGCCCATTCATAACCACCTAACCCTACTACCAGAGCAATAAATAACTCAAAACCAAGTAGGGGTAGAAATAAAATACAAATTATCGCCAGAGGAGCTAAAATAACTGCTGTGATTATTCGCTGTTTTAACATAATTAGCCTTTGAGCTTAGGTGAATACATTGTCATTTAGTTTCCACCTGCTCTCCTGTCATACCAAATCGTCTTTGACGCTCAGAATAATCATTAACTGCAAGCTGAAATGCTTGCTCATCAAAATCTGGCCAAAGGGTATCAGTAAAATAAAGTTCAGCGTATGCACATTGCCACATCAAAAAATTACTGATCCTGTGTTCTCCACCAGTGCGAATGAGCAAATCAAGTTCCGCTTGGTCGGCTAAAGCCATAAACTGATTAAAATCGGCTTCATTAGCGCTGTCGATACTCAAACCTTTTTCTACGGCTTGTTTAGCAAATGATTTAGCGGCATTCAGAATGTCCCAACGCCCACCGTAATTGGCAGCAACATTAAGGGTTAATGCGCGATTGTTTTCCGTCAGTTTTTCGGCTTTTTTAATTTTTTCAACAAGTTTACTATCGAAGCGAGATCTGTCACCAATGACCTTTAAGCGAACATCATTTTTATTCAACTTCTTGGCTTCGCTATTTAGTACAAAATTAAACAAATCCATTAAAACCCCCACTTCTTCTGCGGGACGGTTCCAATTTTCACTGCTAAATGCAAATAAGGTAAGTGACTCAATGCCATTTTGACGAGCAAAGCGAACAGCAGACCGCACAGACTCAACACCAGCTTTGTGCCCGAAGGTGCGGATCTTACCCTTCTTTTTTGCCCAACGGCCGTTGCCATCCATAATAATGGCAACATGTTTGGGGATATTTAGATTACTCATAAGGTAATAGGAATCAACCGTAAAGGTTAAATTTCCATCAACTCTTTTTCTTTATCTTGCAAAGCGCTATCGATGGTTTTTACAAATTCGTCGGTTAATTTTTGAATTAACTCTTCGCCTTTACGGCCTTCATCTTCGCTCAGCTCTTTTTCTTTTACCAACTCTTTTAGATCAGCGTTGGCATCGCGGCGAATATTACGCACGGCAATACGTGCTTGTTCAGCTTCGTTTCTAACCACTTTAATTAGGTCTTTACGACGTTCTTCTGTTAGTGGCGGTAATGGTATGCGAATAGCGGCACCTGAACTCATTGGATTTAAACCAAGGTCAGATTGCATAATCGCTTTTTCAACTGCCGCCGCGGCACTTTTATCAAATACCGTTAACGCTAGTGTTCTTGCATCTTCAGCAAAGATATTGGCTAACTGCTTAAGGGGTGTATCAGCGCCATAATATGGCACCATAATACTATCTAAAAGCGCTGGATGAGCGCGACCAGTTCTAATTTTACTTAATTGGCTCTTCAGTGCACTGATGCTTTTTTCCATGCGTTGTTTTGCATCATCATGAATGTCATTTATCACTGCAATCTCCCTAATTCTTATTATACTAATCGTTTTTAAAATCGTTGTTATTGATTGTCTGTGCCTTGATGGGAAATTGTTGTCCCTTCATCTTCGCCTAAAACAACACGGCGTAATACGCCAGGTTTGTTCATATTGTAAACACGAATTGGCAAGCTATGATCCCGCGCCAAAGTAAAGGCTGCTAAGTCCATAACTTTAAGTTCTTTTTCGAGAACTTCTTGGTAACTTACGTTTTTAAGTAATACCGCTTCTGGATTGGTGACCGGGTCATCATTGTATACGCCATCCACTTTAGTACCTTTAAGTACTGCATCAGCTTCTATTTCAATACCGCGTAAGCAGGCTGCTGAGTCTGTGGTAAAAAATGGGTTACCTGTGCCCGCAGAAAAAATCACTACCCGTCCAGATTTCAAAAGACTAATTGCCTCAGTCCAATTGTATGCATCACACACACCGTTGAGGGGAATCGCTGACATCAAACGTGCATTCACAAATGCGCGATGTAGCGCATCTCGCATGGCTAAACCGTTCATTACAGTGGCCAACATGCCCATGTGGTCTCCCACAACTCGATTCATTCCAGCTTTCGCTAACCCTTCACCGCGAAATAAATTTCCGCCACCAATGACTAATCCTACTTGCACGCCCATTTCAACTAATTCTTTGATTTCTTGGGCCATTCTATCTAGAACTTTGGCGTCGATACCGAATCCTTCGTCACCCATCAGGGCTTCACCACTTAACTTTAGCAGAATTCTTCGATATGCAGATTTTGGTGCAATACTCATTTATTGGCTATTCCTTAGTTAATTGGATAAGGGGCTCAAACCCGCTAAATTTATCCGCGTAAATAGTACATATAAAAAGGCACCTCGTATTGAGGTGCCGATAGTTTATATGACATTGGCTTTTCGCAAAAGCGAAAGGCTCAATTATTTCTTTGCGGCTTCCATTTGCGCTGCTACTTCAGCTGCAAAATCTTCTTCTTTCTTCTCGATACCTTCACCAACTTCGAAACGAACGAAATTGATAACGTCAGCACCTTTAGCTTTCAAAAGTTGACCAACAGTGTTTGAAGGATCTTTAACGAAAGGCTGACCAGTCAAGCTAACTTCGCCAGTGAATTTCTTCATGCGACCGATAACCATTTTTTCAGCGATTTCAGCAGGCTTGCCTGATTGCATAGCGATTTCAAGTTGAATTTCTTTCTCTTTCGCTACAACTTCTGCAGGTACATCTTCAGGCTTAACAAACTGAGGACTAGCTGCGGCAATATGCATCGCAATGTCTTTTGCCAAATCTTCGTCACCGCCATTCAAAATAGCGATTACACCAATACGACCGCCGTGCACGTATGCACCAAGGTTGTCACCTTCAACAGAGATAACGCGACGAGGAGAGATGTTTTCACCGATTTTTGCAACTAGTGTGTCACGGGCATCAGAAACAGTCACGCCATCGATTTTGCTATTGTTAAGCGTATCCATGTCGTTGATTTTATTTGCAGAAGCAACATCAACCAATTTGTTAGCAAAGGCTAAGAAACCATCATCGCGAGCAACGAAGTCAGTTTCACTGTTAATTTCCATCATAGTTGCTACACCATTAGCAACTTTAGTCATAATCACGCCTTCTGCTGCAATACGGCCAGCTTTTTTAGCGGCTTTTGCTTGACCAGATTTACGCATATTTTCAATTGCTAGCTCGACATCACCGTCGGTTTCTACCAATGCTTTTTTACAATCCAACATGCCTGCGCCGGTGCGCTCGCGAAGTTCTTTTACTAGGGCTGCTGTCACTGCCATTTTGGTTTCCTCAGCATATATAAATGGTTCTTAACTTAAGAAACAGGGGCCGTAAATAATTACCGCCCCTGATGAGATGTTCGTCATTTTAATGTACTTACGTCACAGAAAGATGACAGGGTCACGACAACTAAGCCGTGCCTTTTTAATTACTCAGCTGCTTCAACGAAATCGTCTTGCTCAGCTTGTACTTCAAGGTTTTGTTCACGGCCTTGGCTTACAGCATCAGCTGCTGCATTCAAGTACAATTGAACAGCACGAATTGCATCGTCGTTACCAGGAATGATGTAATCAACACCATCTGGGTTAGAGTTGGTATCAACTACTGAAATAACTGGGATACCCAAGTTACGTGCTTCAGTAATTGCAATGTGCTCGTGATCTGCATCAACAACGAATAAACAGTCTGGAAGACCGCCCATGTCTTTGATACCACCTAAGCTACTTTCTAGCTTAGTCATTTCACGTTGAAGCATAAGTACTTCTTTTTTGGTCAACTTTTCGAAAGTGCCGTCTTGAGACTGTTGCTCTAGCTCTTTCAAACGCTTGATTGATTGACGAACTGTTTTCCAGTTAGTCAACATTCCACCTAACCAACGCTTGTTAACGTAGAATTGGTCACATTTCTGTGCTGCTTCTTTAACTGCATCGCTAGCTGCGCGCTTAGTACCGACGAAAAGAACTTTACCTTTTTTAGCAGAAACACCGCTTATGTAGTTCAATGCTTCATTGAACAAAGGTACTGTTTTTTCTAGGTTAATGATATGAACTTTGTTACGAGCGCCAAAGATGAAAGGTTTCATTTTTGGGTTCCAGTAACGAGTCTGGTGACCGAAGTGCACGCCCGCTTGGAGCATGTCACGCATTGATACGTTTGCCATTATTAATTTCCTCAAATTGGGGTTAGGCCTCCATACATCCCATCTATCGATCCGTTCAGGCGGCAAACCCGAAGCGGACACCCCGACAAATGTGTCGATGTATGTGTGTTATTAGTTAATTTCGCATTCATCCAGAGCACTAAAATAATGCTATTGAATTTGCGGTGCGCTTTATACCATGCTCCCCTCATCCACGCAAGTAAAAAGCGTTAGTTAGCCCATGCAAATCACCTCAAATAAACTAAATACCCATTTCTTTCACTCGTCTATACATTTTTGAGCTGAAAAGATACAATTCAGCCCATTATTGCAATCAGTTATTTTTTAGGACGCAAAATTGACAATCACGATTAAAACACCAGATGAAATTGAAAAGATGCGTGTCGCAGGCAGACTAGCCGCAGACGTATTACAAATGATTGGCCCTCACGTTAAAAAGGGCGTGACCACCGATGAACTCAATCAAATCTGTCATGATTATATTGTCAATGAGCAACAGTGTATCCCCGCACCGTTAAATTACGGGCATCCTCCTTTCCCTAAATCTATTTGTACCTCAGTTAACCATGTGATTTGTCATGGTATTCCTTCTGATAAAAAGCTAAAAGATGGTGATACCATTAATATTGATGTCACTGTTATTAAAGATGGTTATCACGGTGACACCTCAAAAATGTTTGTCGTAGGTAAACCAAGTATTTTGGCTGAGCGATTAATTAGAGTCACCCAAGAATGCTTGTATAAAGGCATTGAACTCGTCAAACCCGGTGCCCGCCTTGGGGATATTGGACATGTGATTCAGCAACATGCAGAAAGCCATAATTACTCGATCGTTCGCGAGTATTGTGGCCATGGCATCGGTGCGAATTTTCATGAAGAACCCCAAGTAGTTCATTATGGTCGGCCTAATACCGGCGTTGAGTTGCTAGAAGGAATGTGTTTAACCATTGAACCTATGGTTAATGCCGGTAAACGTTATTCAAAAATCCTTCCTGATCAATGGACAGTGGTCACCAAAGATCGCAGTTTAAGTGCACAATGGGAACATACCTTATTAGTGACGAAAAACGGCGTCGAAATTCTCACTCTGCGAGACGATGAAACCATTGATAGAGTGATAAGTCATTAATTCAGAGTATTTTTTTACTTATTATGAATGATTATGACTAACGTAAATTAGTTATTTGCTATACAACTTCGGTTAACGGACACTTTGCATTACAGAGTGAGATTTTTAGTCTGTTTATATTTGGCGTACGGTCGTCTTATTCTAGCTTTTAGAGGTACTAACATTGTCATTAGATCAGCTCATTGAAAATATTCAGAAAATAACTGATATAAATGACATTAGCAGTTTTAAAAAGTGCGTAAGTGATAGCGTAGAATGGTTAACTCAGGAGTTCACTAAAGTTCCGGTTGACCAATTAGTTCACGAAAGAGCTGTTTTCATCGATGCTTTGCTTTTACGCGCTTGGAAATTAGTTGATTTAGACAATCAAAAAGGCTTGGCTTTAGTTGCTGTGGGCGGTTACGGTAGAGGTCAACTTCAGCCTCACTCTGACGTGGATCTGTTGATTCTCAGCGATAAAACTATCAATGCTAAGTTGCAGGAAAAAATTAGCACTTTTATTACGTTCCTGTGGGATATTAAGTTAGATGTGGGTCAGTCAGTACGCACGATTAAAGAAACCTTTAATTTAGCCAAAGGCGACACAACTATCGCCACTAACTTAGTTGAATCAAGGTTATTGATAGGCAGTGAATCTAGCTTTGACACCCTGCAGAAAAAAATAAAAGGTAAAGGCTATTGGTCCAGTAAAGATTTTTTCACCGCCAAGTATGAAGAGCAAAAAGAACGCCATAAAAAATTCAACGATACCTCCTATAATCTCGAACCAAATGTAAAGGAAAACCCTGGCTGTTTGCGGGATATTCAATCTATTGGTTGGGTTGCAAAGCAACACTTTAATGTTTGGAATGGCCACGAATTAGTTGAACACGGTTATTTTACAGAACGAGAATGGGCAGAATTGATTGAATCTCGCTCTCACCTTTGGCAAATACGCTTTGCCCTGCATTTAATATCTGGACGTAGTGAAAATCGATTATTGTTTGATTACCAAACTGATGTTGCTGAACGACTAGGCTATGGTGAAGGAAAGCAAGCAGTTGAAAGAATGATGAAGTCATTTTTTCGAACCGTTCGCCGAGTGTCTGAGCTTAATGGCATGTTGCTGCAATATTTCAAACAGGATATTCTCGAGTTAAAAGTTAAAAACCATCAGATAATTGATGACAAATTTGAATTGTTAGATGGCTTAATCAGCCCTCTTCAAGACGACGTTTTTACCACGCCAAAAGATATACTTTCATTTTTGCTACTCATAGCCAACACTCCAGATTGCACCGGATTGCATTCCAGCTGTTTGCGTCAACTTCGCAATGCACGCCGAAAACTCAATGGCCAGTATTATTGTGAAATCCCCGAGTGTCGTAAGTTGTTTATGCAGCTTATGCGTCATCCTAATTTCTTTGGATTAGGATGGGATTTAATGCATAAGCACGGAATTCTTCAAGCGTATTTACCGCAATGGGACAACATTGTAGGTATGATGCAATTTGACCTATTTCATGCTTATACGGTGGATGAGCATACTCACAGACTAGTAAAACATGTATATAGTTATCACAGTGAAGAAAATAGAGATTTCCCCCGCTGCAAAAAGATTGTAAGAGAAACGGATAAACCGGAATTATTATATTTGGCCGCTATTTTCCATGATATTGGAAAAGGTAGAAACGGCGATCATTCAGTATTGGGTGCAGAAGATGTCGTTACGTTTTGCCAGTCCCATGGCATCGATGGTGATGATGCGGAATTAATTCGTTGGTTGGTAGAGAACCATCTTCTCATGTCTGTGGTTGCTCAACGAAGAGACATCTATGATCCCGAAATTATTGGTGAATTCGCTCGTGCAGTGAAAAGTCAAAATCATTTAAAACATCTATATGCCTTAACTTTAGCGGATATTCGAGCCACCAATAATAACCTCTGGAATGATTGGAAAGCGTCCTTAATCAGAGAGTTGTATTTATTGACCCAAAAGGCATTAGATAATGGCCTTCAGTGCGGCATTACCTTGCTAGAAAGAGTGAATAAACATCAAATAGAAGCCAGAGAGATGCTGAATAAGCAAGGCATTACTGCTGCACAGATAGACCAATTTTGGCATCGGTTAAATAATGATTATTTTGCTAGATTCAGTCCTAAGCAATTGGCATGGCACACAAAAGAAGTGGCGAAAGCAGAAAGCAAAGATGAAAATACCATCACCATTGCGTTAAACGATACAACCGCTAAAGCTGGCACAGAGTTATTAGTTTACGGTAAAAATCGCCCTGCATTATTTGCACAAATAGCGTCGGTTTTAGATAGTCGAAACTGTTCCATTCACGATGCGCAAATAACAATTACCGATGATGGTTATGTTTTCGATAGCTTTATTTTGTTAGAACAAGATGGCTCTCGCATATCCTCCCCAAGTCGTTTAAAAAGCTTGGTTGAAGCAATAGAAGACCAACTTGCTAAACCGGGTAGAGATCATAACAACAGGCGCAAAATGTCACGTCGAATGAAGCAATTAGACGTAGCCACTAAAGTTCGTTTCTATCAGAGTAACAGTGATGTCACTATGGTAGAGCTCGAAGCATTAGATGCCCCTGGTTTACTTGCCAAAGTAGGCCATTTATTTGTCGAGTTAAACCTAACCTTACATATGGCAAAAATTTCGACCATTGGTGAGCGTGCAGAAGATTTGTTTATTATTGCTAATGAACAAGATAACGCCCTCACCACTGATCAACAAGTTCAACTTAAAAAACGATTAACCCAATTATTAGATCAACCCCCAACTAGCGGTGAAGCATGTCAGAGTTAAAAAACCAAATAGAAGCAGCTTTTGAAAATAGAGCATCAATTACAGCCGCGTCAGTAGATGACGCAACTAAGCAAGCGGTCATTAGCGCCATAGATTTATTGAACTCTGGTGAAGCCAGAGTAGCAGAAAAAATAGCCGGAGAATGGGTTGTTCACCAGTGGCTTAAAAAAGCAGTGCTGTTGTATTTTCGCATCAATGATAACGACGTTATGGAAGGCGCAGAAAGCCGCTTTTTTGATAAAGTACCATTGAAATACACAGACTACACAAAAGCACAATTTGAAGCTGAAGGTGTGCGTATCGTGCCCCCCGCAGCGGTGAGAACCGGCTCATTTGTGGGTAAAAATGTAGTGGTCATGCCTTCTTACGTTAACATAGGCGCTTTTGTTGATGAAGGCACTATGGTAGACACATGGGCAACTGTAGGCTCTTGTGCACAAATTGGTAAAAATGTGCATTTATCTGGCGGTGTTGGAATCGGTGGTGTTCTAGAACCATTGCAAGCGAATCCGACCATTATTGAAGACAATTGCTTTATCGGCGCACGGTCTGAAATTGTAGAAGGTGTAGTTGTTGAAGAAGGCAGTGTTATTTCAATGGGTGTATACATCGGTCAAAGTACAAGAATCTATGACCGCGAAACGGGCGAAGTGCACTATGGTCGTGTTCCTGCAGGCTCAGTAGTTGTTTCTGGCAGCCTGCCTAGCAAAGATGGTAAATATAGCCTCTATGCTGCGGTTATCGTGAAAAAAGTTGATGCGCAAACACGCTCTAAAGTAGGTATCAACGCACTTCTACGCGCTGCAGAATAGTCCTTCCTATACCATTCATTACTAATTAAAAAAGCACATAACAACCCTGTAAAATAATCTAATTTACAGGGTTGTTTTTATTCACACAGCATATTCCTTCAACATGGACACCCACAATTACATGGACACCCACGTTTAGCTGTTGGTATTAACCACTAAACAATTACATCAATTACATCAATTACATGGACACCCACACAATTACATGGACACCCATGTTTAGCTGTTGCTATTAACCTCAATATAAAACTGAGCCAGTAGGTCAATTGAATTCTGGTCCATTTTTATCAAACTAAGTGTCCTTTGAGAGGCGGCGATTTGGGACGGATTTTAATAGACAGCCACATTTGGCTAGATAAATAGTGATCATTAGCTGGGAACAATTACATGGACACCCACGTTTAGCTGTTGGTATTAACCTCCAATTACATGGACACCAGCCACAATTACATGGACACCCATGTTTAGCTGTTGGTATTAACCTCAATATAAAACTGAGCCAGTAGGTCAATTGAATTCTGGTCCATTTTTATCAAACTAAGTGTCCTTTGA